>CAWHCW010000010.1:0-260037 GCA_963827965.1 uncultured Chloroflexia bacterium
GATCGCTGACGCTAGCTGCGTGGAACAGGACAATAGCCAGTTTCGTTTCGCGGAGACCCTGGGACCACCAAACCGAGAAACGTATGGAGATGCCAAGATGCGCACCAAATCCATTATAACCCTCGGAGCCGCGTTTCTTATAGCGAGCTCCGTTTCCGCGGCCTTCGCCAAGACTGACAAAGATTTTCTCAGCGACGCGATTCAAGGCAATCTCGGAGAAATTTCCGTCGGTCAGCTTGCACAACAAAACGGAAACAGCGACGGCGTTCGTTCCTTCGGACAAATGCTCGTTCAGGATCATTCAGCAGCGAACGAAAAGGCCATGCAGTTGGCCAAGTCGCACGACCTTGCGCCGCCGAGTGAACCGAAAGCGGATGCGAAGCAGGTTCACGATAAGCTGGCGAAGCTTTCCGGCGAGGCCTTCGACAAAGAGTTCGCCAAGGCGATGGTCGATGACCACAAGAAGGACATCAAGGAATTCGAGGAACAGGCGCAGGGCAGCGGCGACGTGGCAACTTTCGCCAAAGATACGCTGCCCACCCTCAAGAAGCATCTTGAGGCCGCGCAATCCTTGAGCAGCGGCAAGTCGGCACAGAAATGAGCCCCGGCGTCAGCGCGTCAAGTTAGAGAAGAAAACAAGGAGAAGCACCATGAAGAAATATCTGATCGCGGGGTGTAATCCTCGTAGGCTTTGTAACTCCGGCCTTAGCTGATGCATTTTACGTCTTATGCTCGATATGACTAATCACAAATGCATAACGACGAAAGCCCACAGTATGAAACACTTCAAGATGATGGGTTCGTTTGCCACACTGGGCGAGGCTCAAACTGCGATGCACACTATGACTGAGTGCAAGTAGGCTGATTATCGGAGAGCAAGCGAAAGCCCCGGCGTCAGTCGGGGCTTTTCTGTTGAGCCGAGGCGAAGCATCCAGGTGGCATGGGCGTTCCGACCGCGGGGTCTAGTCTTCTGCTGACGCTGACTTTTCAGCCTCGATTGCGGTCAACAGCGCTCCCCTCGCGATCATAAGTTCCGTGTAAGCCGCTTCTCTGGTCCAACCCTGGGCTTCTCGGAGTTTGACCCACTCATCGAAAACTCGATTGGCTGGGTCATTTTCGGAAGGGGCTAGAGTCTTGAAGGATCGCTTAGAGTTCTTTGCATCGCCTGCCATCTGATAACCTCGTACGCATTACACAACATGTCCAAACGCACCAGGCGCCAGGGTGTTCAACTCGAGTAAGGAGTTCCGCTTTAGCCGAGAAGCAGTCGGCAACTTGCCGATGTTGTTCGCTACGCGGCGGCCCTGTTTACGCGTTCGAAACAAAGGCCGCGCGATTATGTCGTATGACAGCCCCATCTTCAGAGAAACGCAAAGCGCCTCGACAGCGAGCTCTGAGGACTGCCAGCATCGTCTTCAATAAGCGGCGATCGGTTATCTCGTGCACGATGCGAAATGTGTCTTCCAGCGGGGCGCTTTTGGTGTTTGCGACTGTGGTCGGGATGCCTTCCGAGTTCGAGATTTGGATCGATGGCAGCCATAGGCCCCACCGCGTCGTTTGGCGATCTAATACCCGAATGGGCGTTGCCTGGATTGATCCGAAAGCGGCTACTCGCTCGGCCACCAAATAACGCGGAGCGAGCTATCACCAAGAGTACGGCGCCGGGCGAAGCGGACGCCCTACCGCTTCAAGAGGTCAGGCCTTGGCAATGTTGCCCGCCACGCGCCGTGCTTCGTCGAGGGTTAATCCGTTGGCCATGTCAGCATCGCCGTACGTTGGATGGCCATAGCAATATGCCAAGCGTGACCGGCCACGACGTAGCCGCCGGGGATGCGCTCGACCGTCCGGGTGCTGGCAATTTTCTAGCCATCGGCTCAAAAGCAGAAGCCCCGGGACGCAAGGGGGCTTCCTTAGACCAGTCCCGTGGCGGGCGGCCAAGGGGGAAGATCGGACTGGTCTTGCTTGAGTAAACTTTGCTGTGCGCTGCGTGGTTCCTGTGTCGCAAAATAAAGAGCGTCGACCGAAGCTGACGCCGCTTGCTAAAATCCGCCACATGTTGCTGATGAGGCGGATGGATCGCTGTAACCACTGCCAGCAAGAACTCATCGAGATCGACAATCGTGGCGAGCGGCTCGCGGGATGCCTGTCGTGCAACCTTTGGTCGGTCACAGGCGAAAGGCTTTGGATCGCGCTGTCAAAGGAAGATCTAAACGCCCTCGAACTACACCACCTGCGACAGCAGATGCCCAAACCTCATCGCTCTAGCTAAAAGAGCGCCGGCGAGCCTACGCCATAACTCAGCGTTGGGCTGCCGCGCCGGTTAATCAGCATGGAGCGCCATTCTGTCCAGAGCCTCGCTGCGTAACTCGCGCGGATCGGTTACGCCATCGGCAGCTAAGCCCACAAGCGTTCGGCTGAGTGCGATTTTCATTTCTCGGCTCTGACCACTGTCAGGGGCCATGCGAGCAGTAAGAGTTCTCCATACTGCTTCGAAGGCTTCATCGATGGCGTCGAAAACCGATGGTTTGGAGTTGGCAGGAATTTGAACGGTTACACACACTGTAGTCGCCTCCGGCACAAGTTTTGTTTGTTAAAGCCCTTGGGGAAGGGCGAATGGGCCAAAGAGTGAACCAACGTCCAGGGCCTTGTCGCTGTCAAAAGACAGTACGCTCCCGAACATTGGACAAGGACGCTGCAGCAGACGCTCGACAAAGAAAGCCCGGCGGCAAGCTTCGTTACGCGGGGCTCGTGGAGCACGCATGGAGGGCTCGGCCGGACATCACTGGCCGAGCGCAATGCTGCTGCGATAGCAGCAAGCGGCCGCGCGGTAAGCAAAAGTTTGCTGCCAGCGAGCTTGAGGACAACAAGGCGAGGCGATATTGTCTTTATCCGGAGGGGGCGTCAGCCCTTCGATCAGCGACAATCCATATTAGTGGCTTAGCGTGGCGTAAGTTGCGTACCAGGCGCCGGTCCTGGCGCTGCATCTAGGTTGCGATGAGGTACCACTATGTTCACGACGAAACCTGAAGCGGGCGAGAAAATCACAAAATTGGGTGGGGGTGATGCGAAGACGCCCTTTACCGAGCGGCCGACAACCTATGCTTCCAAGAGCCCCGGCCCAAATGCGAGCAAGATGGTCCCAACGATAATCGGTGAGGACCTAACGATCAAAGGCAACGTCATCTCTAAAGGCGAGATCCAAGTTGACGGCGAGATTGAGGGCGACATTCGTTGTGCCTCGCTTCTAATCGGCGACAAGGCGCAGGTGAGGGGTAGTGTTGCGGCCGAGGATGTAGTAGTGCGCGGCCATATTGTCGGATCGATCACGGGCTTGCGCATTACCCTACAGGGGCAATGCCATGTGGAAGGCGACATCTTCCACCAGAGCCTTGCCATCGAGCAGGGTGCCTATTTCGAAGGAAGGTCGCGCCGCTCCGACAATCCACTCGCGGAGATCAAGGCTCCAGGTGCAAATGGCTCGGCGAACTTCGGCTCCCATTCCGGCGAGTTCCCAAGCGTGGCCTCTCCCATCGCGGCGGAATAGCATAGCTCAAGGAGGTCGGCTTCGAGGCTGCTTCGAAGCCGATGCTCCCAATCCAGGCTGAAGCGTCACCCGCTTGTCGGTAGTGCATTTCCCCAAGCGCCTATGTGACCCGGAGGCGTGGGGACTGTTTCTATCTCGCGCATCTCCGCAACACGAGTTCACCGATTTCGGCTCGAACCGCGGGCTTTGGATGACACTGCGCGTGCCTCTCTGGTCGGCTTGCAGTGCACCGATTAGTTTGCGCCAATAGGTTGCCTGCAATTCCATGACCTCGGCGAAGTTTCGCGCGCCGGCGAGGTCCGTCGCAAGGTCGAAGCCGGTATTGATGTTACGCTCAGCAAGGTCGAGTGACCCTTCGATTAAGCGCCGCGGCACCCTGACCAGCCGCGCCGAATGATTTCTGCCAGCTTTCCAACACGGCTTGGAGAGTGTTCTTGGAGCTTTCATACACCTCCCGCGCCTGAGCTACGTTGCTTTCGGCAAGGGCGCGTAGGGTGTCCGGAACTTGCGATTGGCGGAAAGGCTCGAATTGAGCGTCTATCATCCGATGTGACTCGCGCACCGTCTCAGCGGCAATATTATTGCGCAGCTTCGCGGCCAGCTTCTGGGGAGCCCTGACGATTTATATCTCCGCGCCTTAGCGGACTTTTTGGATGCACTACGCGCCTTTCGCGCAGGAACTTTAGGGGGACGGATTTAGCCATCGTATTTCGCCTCTTTATACGAGTTACAATTCGAGGGTCTTATGAGCGGGCGATGCGAGCGCCGTCCACAGTCAATTGAGTGAGACCCCAAGAGTTCCCAGGGTCTCTCTCGTATTGAAGGCTGATTACGCAGTTTTTTCTAGCCGTGTTAGCGGTAGCTTGCTCTAGGGGCCGATAGGCATTGCGCAGTCGACATACATCTCGCTGAGCTTTGAGGCATGCGCAGCGGGTCACTTTTGCTGGCCTACGAAGTCAGCACCGACGACCGCTCCAGATGCGTCCTTAATTGGCTCATACCCGGCGACGTAGGCTTTGCCGAAGACGGTCGCGTCTCCGTAGTAGGGTTCTCCCGCGTTCAGTTTTGCATACGCCGGACTCTTCGCGTCGAGCGAAGTTCCGACCGCGCTTGTACCGTCCTCCTTCTTGACCGTCGTTGCCACGCGCACGTATTGGTCCCCGTTCTTTGCGAAGAGCGTGGCCACGCCGCCGTCCTTCTTCACGACCGAGTCAACAATGGAGTTGTCCGCTTTGTCATTGCCGAAATAAAGGTCGCTGCCTTGGAGCTTCGGAGCGCCCAAGCGTTTCCGACATAGCTTTCAAGTCCGCCATGGCGGCTTTGACTTTGGCGTCCTGGGCATTGCCTAAACTTGGGACAAGCGTAGCGGCTGCGATAAAGCATCCGGTTGCCAATAAATTGAGGGTGAAGTTTCTGCGATCCATGTGAGTGTTCTCCTCTAGAGAAGCGTGCCCACTACTCGCCGCGCTTTGATTATATACCTAGGAGCGCATCCCTCAACCGAGACGGAGGGCTCAAGTTGAGCCGATCGAGCGAAGAAGTGGTCGTCTCTATTGCCAGCTTGTCGGCGAGACAGGAGTGGAAACTCCGCAGGGACTAAGTCAATGGCCTCCGTGGAACGCCATTTGACGTGGCTCGTTTTTTCGTCAGCCAGTCTGTCGGTTCAGCTGGTCAGGCCTCGGCGCCGCGCGCGACACGCAACCGCAAATCGCGGCGTCGAGGCCGCTTACCAACAACGCGGCTGTGAATTCCGTTCAGCACAAATCTATCGCTAAAAACGGTGCCACATCGGCAACAGCGACACGAAACACGCACATGGTTTTTGAGAATGGCAATTCTCAGGTAGAAAGGGCGTGCGCATGCAAGCCCTCGAAGGCGTTTGTCCACGCTGTAAGCGAACGCTCATCCAAATCGACCGATGTGGCGAACGCCTGATCGGATGTGTGGTGTGTAACCTCTGGACTTGGCCGACGAGCCCCAGCGTGACCCTGGCTCTTCCGGAAGATGATTTGACGGCGTTGAGAAAGCGCGTCCGGAACTAGCAAGGGGGCCGGTGGTTTGGTATTTGCAGCGAATTGCTTCTCCACTCAACACGATTTCGGATGTCCGCAACCGCCGGGTCATTCTGACTCGGGCGGTCCGCGTTTATATGCAACTCGCCTAGCGCACTAGACACGAAGAAAGAGGGCGCCGAAAATCCGGCGCGTGATGGAGACAAATTTCTTCGGCGTGCTGGAATTGACGCGAGTACTGCTGCCGACCTTTCGCGCGCAGAAGCACGGCCGCATTGTCATTGTCTCAAGCCAAGCTGGTTTTGTAGGACAGCCCGCAAACTCGATCTATTGCGCCTCGAAATGGGCTCTTGAAGGCTGGGCCGAATTGATAGCGTACGAACTTGATGCTTTCGGCATCCACGTCATCCTTGTGGAACCTGGCCCCTACAAGACGCAAATATGGAGAAGCACGCCTCGCTTGGCGCCTGTAGGTAGCGCGTACCTCCCGTGGCTGCGTCAGGTCTTCCATGGCGCTGACCTACATGAGGCAAGGAGAGCACGCGATCCGGTGGAGGTTGCGATCACAATTGCCGATGCTTTGGAAAGCCCCCGACCACGGTTTCGTTACCCGGTGGGGTTCTTCGCCCGCCTCGATCATTTTCTGCGAGGTAAGATTCCCACCCGCCTCATACGAAGAGGGACAACTCGATATTTAGGTCTTCCGCGCACGCGCTAAGTTTGGGTTAGCATTTAGCGGAAGTTTCGAGCTCGCCCCACGTCAGCTTTTGAGCCACAGAGGACATCACGCGCCGATCTGCCGAAACAAATATGTCCCTCACTGCCCCGGTCGATTGGATTGCTCGGAATCGAGCAAAGGGTAGCGGCGTTAAAAAGGGGTTCGCTGGACTGACACGGCCCAACCACCCTGATGACCGCACTTCTCTCCGTCGATCAGGTATCCGCGATACTGTATCGGGGTTCCAAGAAATCTGACTGCTCTCCGTTCAGCTCGG
Source organism: uncultured Chloroflexia bacterium (assembly GCA_963827965.1). Taxonomy (GTDB): domain Bacteria; phylum Chloroflexota; class Limnocylindria; order Limnocylindrales; family CSP1-4; genus CTSoil-043. The sequence goes on from CAWHCW010000010.1 coordinate 6,552, forward strand.
TGCCCAAAGCTAAGGTTGCCCCCCGTCAAGCTGATGGTCGGCGCTCCGGCCTCCGTGTCACTAGGAACGAACGAGGACATATAACGTTCTTGCCGCAAGTGGATTCCTGCCTGTTGCCTCCTGGGCCTGGCAGGTGGTTCCAGGAAGCTCCGGACGTATCAATCCCGGGGCTTTCTTTGTGCGATCTTTGGAGAGAAGCAATGAGCAAGGTGTTCACCCGCTTTGCCGGATGGTGCGCCTGGGCCTTCGGTCATCCGCTCGCCTTTATCTTGGCGTGCCTCGCAACCTTGGCATGGGCGGTGAGTGGGCCAGTCTTCGATTATAGCGACACATGGCAGCTGGTGATTAATACTGGTACGACCGTCGCCACGTTTCTGATGATCTTCGTGCTCCAGCATTCGCAGAATCGAGACGCGACGGCCATTCAGGCGAAGCTGGATGAACTTATCCTGGCGAGCGAAGCGTCGAATAAACTCATTCGTGCTGAACAGCTAACCGAAGAAGAGGTGGAGGCGCTGCGGTGTGATCCCCGCCACCATAGTCCCTCAAGCCCTCGCAAACGGCGTCATCGTCAAGCTCGACGGCAGAGTGCTGAGGGGGCCGTCAGCGGTTAGGGCTGAATTTAGATCACGAGCGGCACAAGCAAGTCTCCTGCATGAGGTGGTCGGAAGTCTCTGGCTAAGGTCGGCGTCTGATTGATCACGCGTTCGCTTCTTTTCAGTAAGTGCCCGCGCTGATAAGCCATTCCTTCTCAAACAACTGGTCGCAGTCAGGATCAGTGATCGTGATCTTTCCCGTTTTAACGCCTCCCGCTCCGGGGGTTTCGGTCACCAGTATGGTGCATGGAGCTAACAGGTGCGCATCAGCGGGGAACGGAGGTGCCGGTAACCGCTCAGCGTTATAGTGTCGAAGAACCTCTCCAATGAAGACGGCTGCTTCTGTTGGTGTCTTGAGGTGCAGCGCTTCGTACATAGTGCGGGGTTTCGCCATCGGTCATCCCCCTTCGACTTGCTACCAATGTTGGTAACACAGTCTGGGATCATCTTATTGAGAGGCGTGCAACGCTGAAGGCCTATTTGCGGGAACCTCTAGGTTGTACCACGGTTGTGCTTTCTGAAACGAAATCAGGAACACCACAATGAAGCTTCCCTCTGCAGCCTTGATGATCATGACCATCGGTTCGCTCGTTGGCGCGAATGCCGCACTGGCGCAAGCCACAAGCCAGGGTGCATTGGGGGCAAACCAAGGTTCGACCGGCGGGACAAATCAAGCTCCGACCGGCGGGACAAATCAAGTCGGCCCTGTAGCACCCGGCGACGCGCCAAGACGGGGCGCTGACGGTACAATTTTGCCGATGCCTAATTCGAGTTCGGCACCCGGCACTTCGTCTTCAGGTGTTAGCGGTAGTGAAGGCGAGACAAAGTAGGGCCTTCAGCGGAGCGCGTTCAGAAAGAGCAAGGCTCCCACAACGACTACAATCTCCAGGGGTCCGGATGCGTGGTTGAGTTGGTACCGGAATTGGTACCGACCAACGAAGTTCAGGAGGGACGGTACGAGGGTCCATGGCTGCGGGAAGCGGCGCTGGGTCATCGCGCAAGCTACAACAAAAAGGAGCGCCGACCGAAGCCGACGTAGCCAACCTCGAGTTGCATGGCGCAGGAAAATTGAGCGCCGGATCTAGTCGTGATGCATCCGACGCGATCCGATATTAGCCGCAAGGAGAATGGTCACGAGGTTCGCGCCGATCACAGCCAAAACCACTACGCAAACGAACAGCATCTTACTCCCCTGGAAACACGCAAACTCCTGACCGAGTCGCCGAGGTCGTTGGCCAACTACTTCGATCAGCCATGAAGCTCACCATCGAGGAGGCGCTATGCGTCCCCACGCCGACGGAACACCGATGGCGTTCAACTCGCGCAAAAAGGCCCTCAGTCTCGCTGCGGTTCTCACGGCGACCCCGGAGCGTCCGGTCCTCGTTAGCAACTGTGGGGAGGGGCACATGGAGCTCATGATCGAGGCCTTCTGCGTGCTCGATGCAATTGGCCTGAAATTCATAGATGGCGAAAAATTACATTAGCGGCCCTGAGTGGGGAGCTTTGGCATAGTAAGTGGCGAAGCAAACCATCTCGTAGTTGCCGAGCCCCCTAGCGCAGACCTCACCTCCACCTGCTGCTGGGGGGCGAACTATTTCATGGCGGCCCCTGAGAGTCGAAACCTCCCTTAGAGGGGTGAACTCTTGGGGGTCTGCCAGTTGGACCCGGCACTGCTGGCTACAAGGAGGCAATAGACACACAACAGCACCGGGCCAGCCATGAATGGGGGACAAGCCCGTCCGATGGCCAGCTACAGGCTGTTGCGGGAATGGGATGAGATTGAGGCACACCGCTTGAGTATTACGAGGACGGTTATCCGCAGCGGCCCGCATGTCTTGATCGCCGGCCTATCCCCGTGGCCGAGGCAGCATGATGATATCCGCTACGTAACGTGGCGGTGCGACCCCAAATACAGCGTCAAAGCCGATTTCATGTCCCGAGAAATCCGGATGAGCTTCTAGCCAGTATTGTGCCGCTCGAATGATGCGACGCTTATGCCGCGAGGGGATGATGGTCGGTAGATTCCGTGTCGTCTCAATAAAGGCAAGTCGGTTATCGTGCAGGGTTACGAGGGAAATCGAACCCACTGGCGTGTTGAACCGCCGGGAAAGGATGCGGTGGCCTTTGAATCGTAACAAGAGGGCTGCAGCCCCTCCGCCAACGATATGAAGAAAAAGCATTGACGGCATACTGCGATTAGCGGCCCGACACTCCGTTTCAGGGTGGAGCCCAAATAAGTGTCGGGCCTGACCAGTTCAACATGCACTGGAGGGTGCGAGAGAGACTGGCTACCGGCCTAACCGGAATTGCGCCGTCCAAGTTCCAACAAGCGGCCCGACACCCTCCCCAGGAGTGAGCGTGCGCCGAGCCTAACCAGCCGTGGTGGCGAACCGGAATGGCTGGCTAAGATCAGCCTACACGAATAAACGGCCCAGCACTCTGTCGGGCGTTGCGACGGCGCGACAGAGCACCGGGCCTAACCACCCCTGCATCCGAGATGGCTAGGCGAAGGTTCTACTGTGAGACGAGGGTGCGGGCTTTCAACTTTGACATAGACGGCCCGACATCCCTGGAGAATGCCGGGCCTGACCAGCCCGAGTAGCGTACCCGAGAGGACTGGCTACCTCAGCCTATACCAAATAAGCGGCCCTGCGCTCGAAGCTGGGTGCGGCGAGCGCCAGGGCCTAACCATCCTGCCAAGGAGACCCGTCCGGGTACCTAGGATGGCTATCTCGACAACAACGTCATCTCACAACCGTTCCACTGAGGCTTTAATGAAACCACTCGTTTGCATCCGCGAAGCACTTGAAGACCCCAACCTACTTGGAAGGGCACTCGAAGGCCCAACCTGGCATGCGTGGCGGTCCCTCCTGATCGCAGCCATGGGCGAACCGCTCAAGCCTGACGAGATGGAGGCCTTCACCAAGATCACCGGCCGCACGGAAGTGAGCAACATTCTGAAACGACTTGAGGAGCTAGAGCAAGCCGCGGGAACGATTGTCCTGCGTTGGCTGAATGAGGGTGAAGAGCTTCCCGTGCAGAGCGAGGGGATCACCTTCGTGCGGTGGCGAACTCAGAACGAGGAGGACGCGTCCTTATGCGAATGACTGACCGGCTCGAGAAGCTCGAAGACAGCTTCTGCTTCGGCCGCAGCAAAAACTCCAGCCCTCTCTTTATTCCAGAGGCTTGATGAGCGTTACAACTGCTTGTGGCTCTATCGCTCGTGCTTTGAGCTTTTGTACGATCTCGCCTTCCACCTCCTGGGGAGTTCGACCTGCGGCGCGAATGGGGCCCGCGTATGGCACGGTGATGTAGCCGCTTTTATCTACGAGTTGATTTGGCAACTCGATGAAATTGCCAGGGCGGACGCTGCCCTCACTTGGGATAAACAATCCCCCCGCCGCCGACTCAAGATTGTTACGCCGACCGTGTCGCCAACTCCAAAATTAATTTCTGCCGGAGAGCGGCTGGCAATTGCTTGGTGGCTGGCAACCGTAAGCATCAGAGTCAGGATCATTCGATAAATATATCGAGAGCATAAATCGATCTCTCAGTGCGCGGTGCAGCTCGCGATTGTACTACCAGTGCTCACCGTTTCAATAGCCAGGGACAGCCGTAGCCGTCCCGTTCACTTTTAAGTTTTGCTCGTCCTTGGCGCGCCGCCCCTTATTTTGAGAAGCTCGCACTCGACGCCCTTGAGGCGGCAGGCAAGATCACCAGAAGATCGGGAATTCGACCGCGTGACGCTGCATCGTTCGAAGCCATCTGTCTCGCCAGCCCGGCCTGATAGTCGTAGCAACACTTTTGGCCTTCGGGGCACGTCCACGAAGTATATGCCCCAGTCAATGGCCAGCTTAAGCATGAGGCTTCCTCGACACCTCGTCCTTCTCGATGCCCTTCGGCAGGAGGCCGGCGTCCTCGGCGAACAGGCAGAACAGGATCCGGTCCAGGAAGTGGGCGACGGCCTCCGGGTCGTGGCCGCGGCCGCGGAGGCTCTGGGCGATCTCCGCGAAGTGGCGGGCCGCCTGCTCGGTGATCTGGGCGGGCTGGATGCGCGGGCGGAGCTCCTCGGGAGCGGTGAAGACGGCCCGGAGGGTGGCCAGGGCGTCGGAGGGGTCGTCGGCGGCCAGGTCGTCGAGCGTGACCACCTTCACGACCGGGCTCAGGCCGGTGAAGTTGGTGTGGATCTCGATGCGCTCGAGGTCGCTGACCACCAGGAGCGGCGGGTTGCCCAGGTCGTCCTTGTAGCCCATCAGCTGGACGTAGGCGGCCCGCAGGTCCTTGTCCTTGCCCTTGTACTCCCAGGCGAAGAAGTCGCGCTTCCAGACGTCGGCGAAGCCGTCTCCCCCGCCGGCCTTGACGACGCGCTTCTCGAAGGCGTAGTGCTCGCCGGTGGGGTCGGCCTCGTGGGGGGTCGGCTCGCCGAGCATCCGGCACAGGTCGATGAAGTGCTCCTGGGAGGCGGCCTTCTCGGTGGTCGTCACGCCGCGCCACTTGGCGGCGAACGCTGCCGGGCGTCAGGGTGGGCTGGGTGGTCACCTGCGCTCCCTCCCCTGCCGTCCCGCGGCCGCGCCGGCTCACGTCACGGGGAGTGTAGGCCGCTGCGGGTGGCGCGGCGGGCGGTTGGTGCGCAGCCAAGCCGAACGCCGGACTCGTCGGGCGATCCCGCACCTGGGCGGCGTTACGCCGGGATCACGTCGACGTCGGCGGCCGCGAAGTCGACATCGAGGGCGAACGCGGTGTCGATGCGATGAGGGCACTCGTGTCTACGAAGACCGGCTTCACCACCGGGAGTCGCCGGCGCCGATCACCGGCCGAGGACCGTGTCGATCCCGGCGAGCACAAGTTCGAGCTTCGATGACGACAGTCCGCCGACCCGCTCGATGAGGATCGACCTGTCCAGGGCCACGAGCTGCGAGACGTTGGCCACCGAGTCGCGGGGCAGGCCGGTGGCCCGCGCGCTCAGCCGGACATTCCCCGGCGCCGCCGCCCAGCGGAGGTTGCTCGTGAGTGGAACTGCGACCACCGTCCGCAGCGCGCTCCGGTTGAAGCTGTCGCCCTGGACGACGATGACGGGTCGTCGAAAGCCAGCTTCGGAGCCGACCGGTTCGCCGAGGTCGGCCCACCACACGTCGCCCTGCGAGATCACCAGCTCCGTCGACTCGAGGACCTGCCGGCTGGCGGCGGTCACGAACGGGTCGATCCCCTCCCCGACTTCGGTGACGACACGGTCCAGCGCTTCTGCGACCTCGTCCGGGGAATGACGGGCGACGTATTCGCGCAGAGCGGCACTGTAGACATCGCTGCGCGAGCGCTTCTCTCGACGGGCCAGTCGTTCTGCGCGCTCGAACACGTCATCGGGCACCGATACCGCAGTCTTCATACCAGAAGTATAACCAGGCCGTGGCAAGGCTCTGCTTGATCACGGCGACATGGCGCGCCGACCGTCGTGGCCGTGGCGGGGCTCATTCGGCTGGCCTCGTCGACCGGCCGACGTTCCTCCGCTGCTTCAGCGTTCGTCCTGCTCACCCGCCCTGCGCGAACCAGTCGAGCACGCGCATCGCGCGGAGCGTGTTCCAGCGGCTCGGCTTGCCCTCGCCGTCCTCCATCTGCGAAGTGGGCCTCGCCCTCGTGGACGTTCTGGAGCGGCCACCGGCCGTCGGGATCCCGATTGCCCTCGACGACCCCGATCGCCTCGGCGACGCGCTCGTCGGGCTCGACCCCGGCGTCGCGCAGGTAGTCGAGCCCGCGCAGGACGTCGTAGTAGTACCAGGTCGGGAACGAGAACCGGAGCCAGTCGGGGTCGATCACCTCGCCGGTCGACTTCCGACGGAACAGCCGGCGCTCGAGCAGGTACTCCTCGCCGCGGCGGCGCGCCGCGCCCACCTCGGCCGAGCCGCCGGTCGCCCGCTCGTGCTCGAGCAGGCCCTCGAGGACGTTGATCGTCGTCCCGAACGACGACACCGTCGCGCCGTTCTCGACCTCGCAGTTCCAGCCGCCGTCGGGGAGCTGCTCGCCGAGGAGCCGGTCGACGAGCGGCGTCATGTCCACGCCGAAGTACGAGCCGGTCGCGACGACGTTGCCGTTGATGCACGGCTCGACCTCGCCCTCGAAGAACCGGTTGTCGGCCCACGGGGTCTCGAACGCGGCGATCCCTCCAGGTGACGTGCTCGCGGACGAGACCGACGGCCCGCCGGGCCTGCTCGCTCTCGGGATCGAGCCCGAGCCGCCGCAGGAGCTCCAGGACGTGGAACGTGTCCGTCCAGTCGTGCGACCACGGCCTGCCGCCCCACAGGCCGTCCGGCGCCTGGAGCGCGAGCAGCCGGGCGCCCCAGCCCTCGGTCGCGACCCTCGACCGCTCGGCGGCGACGACGTCCGCCGGCTCGTGCGTCAGGTCGCGCATCACCTGCCAGCGGATCGAGGGATCGGAGTCGAGCAGCCAGTCGATGACGGTCATGTCCCCCCACCTCGCGCCCCCCCGCCGATCTCTGCGGTCTCGGCGCCGCGTGCCGACCGTCGGGGCGAACGGACCGATATCGTGCCACCTCCCGCCCGACTTCGGGACGCTCTTCGCAGGCGCCGCTCTTCGCGCCGCTTGACGGATCGGTCGTACAACCGTATGGTTGTATCAATGGACGCCACCTTCAACGCCGACCACGTCTTCGCCGCCCTGGCGGACGCCACCAGGCGCGACATCGTCCTGCGGGCACTCGCAGGTCGCGAGGGCGTGGCCGAGCTGGCCGGCCATTACGCGATGAGCTTTGCCGCGGTCCAGAAGCACGTCGCCGTGCTCGAACGCGCCGGGCTCGTCACCAAGGAACGCACCGGCCGCCGGAAGGTCGTGCGCACCAACGTCGAGGGGCTCCAGCTGGCGCGAAGCCTGCTCGACCAGTACGAGGCGCTGTGGCGCGACCGCGTCCAGCGGATGACCAATCTCATCGCCAGCACCGAGGGGGACGACGCATGACTGTCACCGCTGTCCGGAAGGATCCAGAAGCCCTGACCATGACCCTGACCGCCGAGTTCGACGCATCGCCGACGCGCGTCTGGGAGCTGTGGGCCGATCCGCGCCAGCTCGAGCGCTGGTGGGGTCCACCGACGTACCCCGCCACCGTCACGGCCCACGACCTCACTCCGGGCGGTCGCGTCGAGTACCACATGACGGGGCCCGGCGGCGACCAGCCGCGCGGCTTCTGGGACATCCTGGAGGCCGATCCGCCGCATCGCCTCGTCTTCCGCGACGGGTTCGCGAACGACGACGGCACGCGGAACGCCGACATGCCCGCGCACCAGCGCTCGCGTGACGATCGAGCCGATCGATGCCGGCCGCACGCGGATGTCGATCGAGAGCCGCTTCCCGAGCACCGAGGCGATGCAGCAGCTGCTCGGCCATGGGCATGGAGGAGGGCATCACGCAGGCGGTCGGCCAGATCGACGCCATCCTGGCCGAAGGAGCCACGGCATGACCACGATGATCGAGCCGACGACGCGCACCCTGGACGTGCCCGGCGCCGTCCTGACCTACGACGTCCGGAAGGGGGCCTCCAGCTCCGCCCCGGTGCTGCTCCTGATCGGGTCGCCGATGGGCGCCGGCGGATTCGTCACGCTTGCCGGACACTTCGCCGATCGCACGGTGGTGACCTACGACCCCCGGGGCGTCGAGCGCAGCACGAAGGCCGATCCGGCCAGCCCGTCCACGCCCGAGGAGCACGCCGACGACCTGCATCGGCTCATCGCCGAGCTCGACGCGGGCCCGGTCGACCTCTTCGCCAGCAGCGGTGGCGCCGTGAATGCCCTCGCCCTCGTGGCGGAGCACCCGGAGCAGGTTCGGACGCTCGTCGCGCACGAGCCGCCGCTCGCGGCGATCCTCCCCGATCGCGAGCGGCGCGCTCGCGGCCTGCCGTGCGGTCCATGAGACGTACCAGCGCAGCGGGTTCGGGGCCGGCATGGCGCAGTTCATCGTGACCGTGGGCCACAAGGGGCCGTTCGGCCGCGGACGACGCCAACCAGCCAGCGCCTGACCCGGCGATGTTCGGCCTGCCCGCCGGGGACGACGGCAACCGCAGCGATCCGCTCCTGGGTCAGAACATCGTCTCCTGCACGCACTTCGAGCCCGACTTCGAGGCGCTGCGGGCGGCCCCGACCCGGATCGTGATGGCGGCCGGCACGGAGTCCGAGGGCGAGATGGCGCATCGCGGCGCGGTCGCCGTTGCCGAGCGGCTCGGCACGACGCCCGTGACGCTTCCCGAGCGGCCACGGCGGCTTCCTCGGTGGCGAGTACGGCCAGACCGGAGATCCCGATGGCTTCGCCGCGAAGCTGCGCGAGGTCCTCGCCGAGGCAACGGCGAGGTAGGCGTCGGACCTGGTGGGACGAGCCGGAGGACCGTGGGCCGCGGCGCGCGCCGATGGCCGACTCATCGGATGCCTAGCCCCGGCCCGCCACGGAGACGGCCCAGCAGGCCCCGTACTTCCCCGCCAGATGACCCTTGTGCCGGTCGCGGCGATGGCGGTCACTGGGGTCATGAACGACCGACGGCTCGCGATCCTCCTGGCCATGGGCATCGGCGCGGCCGCGTGCAGCTCGTCACCGGCCCCGGGTGCCCCCGAGGCAACCGGGATCCCGGGCGCCTCTCCCACGCCGCCGGCCATGACGCTCTTCGACACCGGCGTGCGGCCGTTCGAGGTGGTCGACTTCGACGCCGTGCATCGGCCGCTGGATGGGGATGGCAACGCCTCGCTGATCTTCGGGGCGCTGCCGGTGACGCCGGCCGCGCCCGGTACCGCCCCCGAGCTGGCGGCGTTCCTCGGCCGGTGGGAGGGATACGGCTCCGGACCGCCCATCAGGGGTGACTGGCGGTACGTGCTCGCGGTGACGGAGATCACGCCGCGGGAAGGGACGGCCTACATCTGGGCGGGCACCAACACCCAGTTCCCGTCCCGGATCGAGCGGGCGACCTTCCGGGTGACGGGCGCGGGAGCGGACACCGCCCTCGAGTGGACGCAGACCGTGGGCGAGACGTCCGCCGTGGTGAGCATCCGCCATGCGGTGGGCACGGAGGCGCTCGAAGGGTTCGCGACGCCGGTCGGGGCGACGAAGCCGGGGGAGACGGTGGTGCTGCGCAAGGACACGACCTTCGGCATCGTCTATCGAGACTACCCGCGCCACCTCGCGGATCTCGGGATCACCTGGCAGCCGCACGACGACCCGGGGCTGCTGACGGCGGGGGCGGGGTCCCTCGTCTACCTGCCGCCGGGCTACGACGCCGATCCCACCCGGCGCTGGCCGCTCATCCTGTTCCTGCACGGTGCGGGTGACCGCGGCGACAACGGGTACTTCATCGCCCAGAACAGCCCGTTCCGGTTCGTCACGGGCGGCCGGACGCTGGACGCCATCATCGTGGCGCCCCTGCTTGCCGCCGGGATGCCGGCCTTCCCGACGGCGTATCTCGAGGGCTCGCTCGATGAGGCCCTGGCACGCTACCGCGTGGATCCCGACCGGGTCACCCTGAGCGGGCTGAGCATGGGCGGGGAGGCGGCGTACCGCCTGGCCCGCCACCGGCCCTGGCCGTTCGCCGGTGTCTCCATCCTGGCTGGCTTCGACGCGGCGGCGTTCCCGGAGTCGATCCGCCGGGGGTTCGAGCCGATCCCGGACCCCGCGTCCGCCCTGGCCGGCGTCCCCGTGTACGTGATCCACGGCCGCGACGACACCGTCGTCCCGCTGGCGGCTGCGCAGGGAACGGTGGACGCGCTCGTCGCGGCCGGCGTGGACGTCACGTTCTCCGTCCTGGACGGCCACGACCACGACGTGTGGTCCGACACCTACGCCGATGCGGCGTACTACGACTGGCTGCTCAGGCAACGGCGGGAGGCGCCCTGACGGCTGCTACCCGCCGAGCCCCGCTCGTGCGACCGGCCCTCCCGGGCGCAGGACCGGACAGCGTCAGGACGACGTCGATCGCTGGAGTCGGCTGCGCCGCGTGACGTACCAGGTCACCAGGACGACCGGGACGCCGAGGGCGAGGCCGCCCAGCAGCGACTCGTCGAGCGCGAGGCCGTCGATGATCGGCTGGATCTCGTCGACGGTGTAGGTCCCCCAGACGACCTCGCTGGCGACGAAGCCCCCGATGAACCAGGCCACCGCCCCGATGAGCCACAGCCAGTGTGTCGCCACCCTCCAGGCGACGACCTGGACGATGACGCCGAAGCCGAGGGCGATGAGGATCAGTATGCCCAGGCCCGTGATCCCGAGATCGAGGTGCACTGCGACGCCTCCCTTCCTGCGGGCTGTCAACCGGTTCCCGCAACCGATCGAGGATTCGATCCGCGGCCCGGTGACACCAGTGCCGCTCGGCCCAAAGCTGACCTGGCGTCGGCGCGATGGAGGCGTCGCGATGAGCAGTCGCGGTGTCAGGCGGGTTCCTCGAGCCGCGCCCCCGACGTCGCCCTCGGCGCTCCGTTCGGCGACGACCGTCTTGCTCAGGTGGCTGGCTTCGACGATGGTCGGCCGGCCGTCGCGATCCTTCCAGCGCGTCTGGATGAGGACCTCGTCGGTCCCTCCGACGAGCCGGATGACGACGTTGTAGCCGGCGCCGCCGTGCTCGACCGATCCGACGGTCGCCTCGGTCGCCGGCAGCGGCAGGAGCGCCAGCACTTCGCCGAGGTTTCTCCGGAGCTCGGGGCTGAAGTCCGCGGTCGCCCGTTCGACGTCCCCGGCGACGAGCGCCTCGCAGACGGCCTGGGCGCGATCGCGAACGCCTTGTTCATCCATCGGTTCGTCCTCCTGCTTCGTCGGCTATCGGAGCGTCGCGAGGAAGCGGAAGACCGGCAGCGCCGCGGCGAAGCCGTCGGCGAGGCAGGTCCGGCAGGCTCGGCCGAGCAGACCTCGGCGTCGGACAGACGGCGCCCGAAGACGACGTCCTTCCAGCGGAACATGTCCGCCATCGGGTGGTCCGGCGGATAGCCCGGGCGGGATCGCGCTTGAGCGACTCGTGGGTGCGGACGTCGCCGAACCAGGCGACGAAGGCCGGGCTCCTCGAGCGCCTCGCGCACGCGATCCGGGTCGTCGACGATCGCCCGGCGGAGGGCGTCGAGGCGCGGCTTCTCGGGCATCCACATGCCGCCGCCGGCGTACATCTCGCCCGGCTGGAAGTTGAAGTAGCCGCCGTTGCCGTGGGGGCCGTCGTCGGCCGCCTCCCCTGCCCCGCCGCCGCCTCGACCCACGGGAAGCTGTCGCCGCGTAATGCGTCTTGTACGGCGACTTGTCCTTGCTGAACCGGGTGTCGCGGTAGATCCGGAACGGCGAGCGCTTCGGGTCGGCCTGGAGCGGGATGCCCGCGGGCGGCGAACCGCTCGCCGAGCGGCGACGCAGAGCGGCCTCCATCGGCTCCTTCAGCAGGCGCTCGAAGTCGCGCCTTGCGCGGCTGGAACCAGGCGCGGTCGTTGTTCTGGGCGAGGTCGGCCAGGAACTGGATCGCGTCGGGCGTGAAGCCGGCGAACGATTGGGCGGCGACGGCCATGAGGCACCTCCGAGGGCCATGGTCGCCCCTCCTGCCCGCCAGTTCAAGTGGGGTTCGACATGCGGACCCCGAGCCGGGCGATCAGCTCGTCGAGCCGCTCGTACCCGTCGTTGATGCCACCCTCCATGCCGCTCTGGATCATTGCGTCGCGGGCCTCCACGGACTGATGGACGGAGTGGACCCTCACCAGCGTCCGATCCTCCTGCGCCTCGAACTCGAGCGCGTCCAGCGAGACGTGGCCGGGCGCGCCCTCGAACTCGAATGTCTGGAGGATGCCGTCCGGCGACGGCGCGCCGTGGAAGACGCCGTGGAAGCCGTACTCCGTGCCGTTGGCCTCCCGGTGGGTGTAGCGCCACCTGCCGCCGTCGCGGAGCTCGAAGCGCTCGACGTGCATGGTCAGGCGACGCGGCCCGAGCCACTGGACCAGGAGCTCCGGGTCGGTGTGGGCGCGGTAGAGGACGTCGCGCGGCGCGTCGAACTCCCGGCTGATGTCGATGAAGGGGACGCCGGGCTCCGCGATGATCCGGGTGGTCGTCGTCATGGTGTGCTCCTTCCCTGTTGCAGTGTCGCGAGCAAATCGTTCAGTCGCGTTCTGGCTGGTACGGAGCGCCTCGTCGTCGATGTTGCCCACGAAGTGCGGGAGGCGGCGATGGCCCTCAGAAGTCGCGCCGACCGGCGAAGCTCGCCTCGACGGCAGGGCGCGTCAGCTGGTAGATGGCCACCCGCTGGCCGCCCGGGGCGCTGAACGAGCAGACCGGTCCCTGGGGGATCTCCAGCATGCGACCGCGCGCCCACCCGCGAGACTCGTAGCTCGGCGATCGCCGCCGGCAGGTCGTCGACCCGGTAGATGAGGACGGGCCGATCACCGGCGAGGTGACCGGCGAGGACGATCCTCGGCGGCTCGTCGGTCAGCTCGACCATCGCGACCCTCGTCCCCATCTCCTCGATCGCGAAGACGAGCCGGCCGCCGAGGACGTCGGCGAACCAGGCGACGTCGGCGGCGACGTCGCCGCTGGGCATGTAGAGGTAGTCGAGGTGCCTCAGCAACGGATCGGGAGTCGCGCGCCCGCGGCGGCCCCAGCCCTGGCCCCGGCGGCCTCCGGGTCAGGTCATGCGCTCGACCCACTTCGAACGCCAGGCCGGCGCCTCGAACGGGTTGCCGAAGTACTCGGTGATCCGGGCGATCTTCCCGTCGCGGAGCTCCGCGATCCCGACGTAGCTGACCGGCGTGCCGTCCCCATAGTCGATCGAGCCCTCGACGACCCAGTGGGCACCCTCGCCGCTGATCCGCCGGAGGCTCAGCCGGGGAGTGGAGCCCGTCATCGCGGGGTAGTTGTCGTTGATCGCCCGGGCGTTGTCGCGTCCCTTGATGCGCTCCCCGGACTGCGGCCATTCCTCCACGAAGTCATCGGCCGCGAGGGCATACTGCTCGCGGGCCATCTCCTCGAGCGACCCCCTCTCGAACATCTCGCGAAGCCGCTCGACGGTCGCGCGATTGGCATCGATGGCCATGGCGTCAGCCCCCCACATCACGGGCGACCACGCGGCCTCTTGGCCAGCGCCCCACCGTCGCCCCCAGGCGGTCATTGTCGCAGCCGCGTCTACCCCGGGGTGCGCGAGCGCCCGGCCGGCCCGCGGCGGCGCCGGACGCCGCGCCGACGATCCTAGCCCCGCGCGCCGATCGCCTTCTCCTCGGCCGCCTCCCCGCCGAAGAGCCGGTCTCCCGTCCACGCGTAGTGCGCCTGGACCGCCGCCACGAGATCCTGCTCCGCGCCCGCCGCGAGCGCGTCGAGCATGTCACGGTGCAGCACGGCCGGTGGGTACACCCCCACCTTCAGGGCCCTGTTGTGGGTCGCCGACAGGAGCAGCTGGGCGGCGAGGTCATCATGGGCACTCAGCATCCGGGCGTTGCCACTGAGCAGGAAGAGCTCGCGGTGGAACTCCAGGTCGAGCGCCAGGCCGCCCGGCGTGCTCGCGGAGCGCGTAGGCTCCCTCCATGGCGTCGAGGATGCTGCGCAGGCGATCGATATCGTCCGCGGTCACCTTCGTCAGCGCGATCTTCGCCGCCGCCGTCTCCAGCGCTTCGCGGAATGCAAACGCCTGCTCGAGGTCAGCGTCTGACGGAGTGCTGACGAAGACGCCCTGCCGGGGTCGATCCAGGGCAAGCCCGGACCGGGTGAGCTCTCGCAGCGCCTCCCGGATCGGCCCCCGACTCACCCCGAAGCGTTCCGCGAGGTCTGCCTCGACGAGCCTCTTGCCCGGCGCGAGCACGCCCGTCGAGATATCCTCGCGGAGGCGCCGCGCCACGCGCTGCCAGAGCTCCTCCTGGACGATGCGGTCCGATTCCATCGAAGCCTCCCGTTCACGGGGTCGGCGTGCCCCCGGGCGGAACACTACCACGGCTCCCTCGGATCCTGCATCCAATGTGATGGTCTGCATCCAACTATATACCGTAGACTGTTCACGCCATCTTCCGGTTGATGCGTCGGCCTCGCTCGCGCGGACCACCCGAGGGGACGGCACGGAGACGATCCCGGAGTCTGCCCAGGAGACGCACAGTGACCGACAGCTACTTCCAGCAGGTGCGGGCGCGTACGCCGACACGACTGTGGATCAACAACCCGACCATGGAAGAGTGCGGCCTGGCCCTCGCCCAGGGGGCGATGGGCTGCACCACGAACCCGGCCTACGGCGGGAGCCTGCTGAGGCGCGCACCGGACTACGTCAAGCCGATCATCGCGGAGGTCGTGCACGGAGCATCGCCCGCCGATGACGACTTCGCGATCGCGGACCGCGTCCAGGAGCGGCTCGTGGCCAGGATCCTGGCCCAGTTCCGCCCGCTCTGGGATGCCTCGGGCGGCACGGAGGGCTTCGTCTCGATCCAGGGCTCGCCCGAGACCGACACCGACGGCTCGATCATCACCCACGAGGCGCACCGGGCCCGGACGCTGGGACCCAACGCCACCCCCAAGATCCCGGCCACCCTTCCCGGGTTCGTGGCCTTCGAGGAGATGGTGGCTGCGGGCAGCCAGGTCATCATCACCGAGGTCTTCAGCCTCGACCAGGTCGAGTTCGCCTGCGAGCTGTACAACCGGACCACGGCGAAGGCCGGGGTCAGGCCGCCCTTCTTCATGAGCCCCATCACGGGCATCTTCGCCGACCACCTGAAGAAGCTCGCCCGGCGCGACGGCAGCGATGTCGACTTCTCGATGCTGGACCTGGCGGGGGTGGCCCTGGGGCGGGCGTGCCGCACGCTGGTCCGGGAGCGCTCCTACCCGGTCATGCTCCTCTTCGGCGGGGCCCGCCTCCCCATCGACTTCACCGGCCTCGTCGGGGAGTGGACGGCGGCCACGATCAACTACTCCACGGTCGACGAGATCATCGCCCTCGATCCTCCCGTGGCCAGCACGGTGAGCGATCCCGTGGACCCGGCGGTCCTGCGGTCGCTG
This sequence comes from uncultured Chloroflexia bacterium, assembly GCA_963827965.1. Classification (GTDB taxonomy): domain Bacteria; phylum Chloroflexota; class Limnocylindria; order Limnocylindrales; family CSP1-4; genus CTSoil-043. Next base: position 22,113 of record CAWHCW010000010.1, read on the forward strand.
GCGGGCCACTTCGAGGACTTCCGGCGGGGCCTTACCCTGGGCGGTCTTGCTCCCGAGGAGTTCGAGACGTTCGGCCCCGTCCAGCACTTCCGTGATGCGTTCCTCGGCGGGTGGCACGACGTGCTCGCCGAGATCCGCGCCCGGCGCGAGGGCTGAGCCGAGGACGCTCCCGTCGGGAGGCGTCGGAGCCGGCCCCGCTGCGTCAGACGGCGGTGAGGCCGCCATCGACGACGAAGTAGCCGCCGTACGCGTAGGACGCCTCGTCGCTGCACAGCCACAGGTTCATCGAGGCAACCTCCTCGGCCTGGCCGATGCGACGGACGGGGATCGCCTCGCACAGCGCCTGCATGTCCGCCGGATGCTCCCGGATGAACCGCTCGGCGATCGGGGTGTCGATGACGCCCGGGACCACGATGTTGACCCGGATCTTGTCGCGGGCAACCTCGTTGGCCACGACCCGCGCGAGCCCATGGCAGCCGGCCTTGCTCGCGCAGTAGGCATCCTCCCCCAGGGCGAACCCGTATTGGGCCGTCGGTGACCCGGTCACGACGATGGCGCCTCCCCCGGCCCGCAGCATGGCCCGCACGGCGTACTTGAGGGTCAGGAACATCCCCGTCAGGTTCACGTCGATCGTCTGCTGCCAGATCGACAGCTCGAGGCGGTCCACGCGATCGTCGCCCACGTCGTAGAGCTCGATCCCCGCGACGCCCACGCAGGTGTCGATCCCACCCCAGCGCTCCTCCGCGAGGGCGAACGACGCGGCCACCTGCTCCTCGTGCGACACGTCGCAGGGCAGGACGAGCGCCTCCCCGCCCTCGGCCGCGATCCTGGCCGCGACCGCCCGCAGCATCGCCTCCCGGCGCCCGATCAGGCCGACCCTGGCGCCCTCGCGGGCGAAGAGGACAGCCGTCGCCTCCCCGATCCCGGTGCCGGCGCCGGTGATGATCGCGCGCCGGCCTGCCAGCCGGCCTGGTTCCCGTCCCATCCCGTCCTCCTTGCCCGGCGCGTGGGCGGCGCTGCGCAGCGCGGTGCGTCCCCGGTGGACGACAGCTCCGCTGCGAATGGTCTTCGGTCGCGTCGAGTCCCTAGGCGCTCAGCAGCCGCCGACGGTGCCGATGACGGCAGTGTGCTCCGGCCGCAGCCCGGCCTGGGCCAGGGACGTCGACGGCCGTCTTGCGGTCTCCCGTCTCCACGGCGGCTGTGAGGGTTGCGAGGTCGACCATGGGTGCGGTTCTCCCGGGCTGGCAGGCGGCTTGACCGTGGGACGGATCGTGTCTACCATAACGCGGTATGCTGTCAACAGTCAACGCCGGTCTGCCAGTGCATTCCAGCATGCGGCGGCGTGCCCGCACATGGAGACTCCCCTCGCCGGCCAGGGACTGGGCGGGCCTCGGCCGGAATCGAGGTCGGATCGCGAAGGAGGGCCACCGATGAACACGCCGGCACTGCGCCTGTTGTCGCACGCGGATCTCGAGCGTGTGCACCAGGCGGCACTCCGCATCCTCGACGAGATCGGGCTGCTCATCGAGCACCCGGAGGCCCGGGACCTGCTGGAAGGCGCCGGGGCGCGGGTCGACCGCGCCACGAATCGTGTGCAACTCCCGCCCGCGCTCGTGGAGAAGTGCCGCCTCCAGATGCCGAAGCAGTTCACCTACCACGGCCGGACGCCGGAGTTCGACTTCACGTCGTCGCTGGATGGCGACATCGGGGCGCGCAACACGGGCGGTTGCGCGGGGTACATCGACCCCGCCACCGACGAGTACCGGCCGGCCCGCATCGCCGACTGGCGAGCCTTCTGCACGCTCGTCGACGCGCTGCCCAACGTCAGGGCCCTGGCCAACATGGTCTGCTGCGACGTCCCCGCGCGGACCTGCGACGTCCACAGCCTGCGGGCCGTCCTCGAGACGCAGCGCAAGTGCAGCGTGCACGGCGCCAACACGGTGGAGACCCTGCGCTACCAGGTCGAGATGCTCCTCGCGGTGCGAGGCAGCCGCGAGGCCCTCGCCGAGCGGCCCCTCGTCCACCACATGGTCCCGCCGATCAACCCGCTGTTCCTGGGCCACGACGCCGTGGCCCAGATCCTCCTCGCCATCGAGTATCGCCTGCCCCTGGACATCCCCGTCATGTCCGTCGTCGGCCTGACCTCGCCCGCCAGCCTGGCTGGAACGCTGGCCCAGAACCTGGCCGAGGAGCTGGGGACCGCGACGCTCATCCAGACCGCGAGCCCCGGGCACCCGATGGCGTTCTTCATCGACCCGGTGGTCGCCAACATGCGGACCGGCGATGCGCTCTGCTCGGCCCCCGAATCAGGCCTGCTGGTGGGCGCGATCTGCCAGCTCGGCACCGAGCTGTTCGGGCTGCCAACGGAGGCTGTCGGCCTCTACTCCGACGGGTTCAGCCCCGCCCAGACGATGGCCCACAAGGTCGGCAGCGTGCTGTTCCAGGCCCTCGCGGGCGGCAAGCTCTTCGTCGGCGCGGGCTGCATCGAGGACATCACGACGCTCAGCGCCTCCCAGCTGGTGATCGACAACGAGCTCATGACGATCGCCCGGCGCTGGGTGCGGGGCATCACCGTGGACGACGACACCCTCGCGGTCGATGTCCTGGCCCAGGTCGGCCCACGGGGCGACTTCATGACCGAGGAGCACACGGTGCGGATGCTGCGGGCCGGAGAGCTCCTCGATCTCGAGCTCTCCGAGCGCGAGGGGCGACGCTCGACATGGGAGGCCGCCGGGAAGCCGACGCTCGAGTCGCGTGCCCGCGCCAAGGCCCAGTCGCTTCTTGCGACGCACGAGGTGCCGGCCCTGCCCGACGACGTGCTGCGCGAGCTGGCGGCGATCGTCGGCCGGGCCGACCGGGACCTCGCCGGCGAGTCGAACGGCGGGGTCGCTCAGACGGCTTCGACGCGCAGCGCCGCGGTGGCGTAGGGCTCGAGCTCCAGGGCGACCTGGCCCTCCTCGGACTCGACCGGGGACCAGCTCGCCCGGAACTCTCGCGGTCGGAACATCGCCTCCGGCGCCGACCGCGCGTCGAGCACGCGGACGAGCGCGCGACCTGCGGGCAGCGGCCCGATCGTGACGCGCCGCCGCTGCGGACCCATGTTCGCGACGAGGATTGCCAGGCCCCGCTCGGTGCGCAGGGCCAGCCCGATCGCGGATCGGGGCTCGGACGAGGCGCAGGCCACGATCGCGCCCTCCCGCGCCGTGGCCAGGTCGGCGAGGACGTGGTACATCGGGAAGGCCATGCCCGGCTGCGAGAGGAACAGGTCCGGCGCCGGATTGCCCGCCTCGCGTTCCACCAGACCGGCCCAGCCCACCGTCTCCCCTATCGTCACGGATGCGACCCCGGACTCCGCGAGCTGCTTGAGGCTGCCCATGATCCAGCACGCCCCGAACAGGGACATCTGGCGCGGGTCCACGTGCGAAGGCAGGTCGCCGGGGCCGGGGGGCGGAGCGGGCTCGATATCGTAGGTGCCGAAGGGCGGCTTCATCGTGATCCGGCTGACGGCGATGTCGCGGCCGCCGGCGACGCTTCGCGCGGTCCGCACCGTCGCGTCGAGCGCCTCCAGGTTCTCCAGGATGGACGACTCGTCGGAGGCGTGCATCTGCGGGTTCGCCGTGTAGCTCACGACATCCATCGCGCTCGCGTCCAGCGGCGACCCCACGAGCTCGGCAAGATTGCCGTTCGTGCCCCCGCCCACTGGCGCGCCGCCCAGCGCGACTCCGAGGCGCTCGCGCGCCAGGTGCACCCAGCGGGCGTCGGTCGTCTCCAGGTGCGCCTGCGGCTCGTGGAAGACGAGGACGCGGGCGACGGGCACGCCCGCCAGGCGCGGGGCGAGCGCGCTGAGCTCCCGCTCGCCATCGTCGGTCACGAACAGGGCGAGCTCCAGGCCGCAGCCCAGCGCCCGGGCCTCGCGCACGGCTCGCTCGAGGGCATCCAGGTGCGAGGTCTCCCAGAGACGAAGGTCGACGCGAAGATGGGACAGGCGCAGGACCCGGAGCTCCTCCATCTCGCGGTCCGACAGCTCGCGGCCGTCGCCGGCGCAGCCGAGCCCGAGCTTCGGCAGGGTCCGCCCGGAGTCCAGGCCGAGCGTGAGCGTGACGGGCTCGGGCGTCGCATCGCGGGCGCCCGCGATGCGGGAGGGACCGGCCACCGCCTGCGCCGCGTGCGTACGCGCCCGCGCGGACATCGTGACCTTCTGGTGGAAGCCCTGTCCCGGGGACGCCGACAGGATCCCCGCGGCGAAGGGCGTGCAGTACGTCTTGAAGGAAGCATCGGTCCAGCTTCGCTCGTCCTCCATCTCGAACAGGTCGCCCTCGAACGCGAAGCGGACGTCGGCCCCGTTGCCCTGCTCGAGCTCGAACGTCGTGTAGGCGGGAATGAGCGGCAGGTAGACGCCGTCCTCGATCCGCGGCGGCTCGATCAGGGTGGGCAGGGTTCCGGCCGTCGACCCTGTGGCCGACCATGCCCGAAACGGCGCGCCGGCTCCGGGGCCGATGGGATGCAGGACGCAGAAGCCGATCCGGTAGTAGCGGAACTCGCCGCGGGCCACGCCGTCCATCGCGCAGGTGATCGTGCCGTCGGCCGCGCCCTCGAACGTGGCCGTCCAGTCGAAGGCGATCGCCCCGCGACGGTGCGTGCACCCGTAGGTCACGCGGAAGGAGTCCTCGTCGTGCTGGATGCGGAGGCCGCTGATCACGCCCGCGATCGTGCCCCAGTTCACGTCGCGAACCGCGACGTAGATCCGCCTGGCCAGCTCGGCGGAGCCCAGCCGGATGCTGCGCAGGTCCCCGCCCTCGAGAACGGCGGTCAGCGGTCCGGCCCGGAGCCGGGTCCGCTCCGGCGGCGCCTCGTCCCGTCCGTACCAGGTGACGAAGTCCGACATCGGCATCTCGACGACCTCCTCCCATTCGCCACGCTGCCCGTGCTCGAAGATGGCCAGGCGCCCGCGCCTCGGGGGAGAGGCGCCCAGGGCATCGCGCCGATCGCATCGCTCAGGGATTCCTGGCGCAGGATAGGACCAGGCAGGGTGGAATAGCAAACCACAAACTGTTGACGGTATGGTGTCACCTTCCGTATCATCGTTGGGTCCGCGCATGTCGCTTCGATTGCGAGATCCGGTCGCCGCCGTCGCCCAGGCACTCACAGGAGGACCATCATGTCTCCCCTGCCCGAGAATCCGCCGCACGGCGTGTTGACGCGCCGCCAGTTCCTCTGGATGGCCGGCGGCACCGTGACGATTGCCGCCGCGGGGCCGCTTCTCGCGGCATGTGGCGGAGGAGCCTCGCCCACGCCCAGCTCCACGGCCACCGCCGCCCCGAGCGGCGCGGCGTGCCCGGCGCCCATCCCGCTGGCCGGAGCGGTCGGCGGCGCCCTGAACCTCTTCGAGTGGGAGGGGTACGACGGCAAGGGCGTTCCCGCGTGGGACAAGTGGTACAAGGACAACGGGATCAACCTGACGGTCAAGTACGTCACCGACCAGTCCAACCCCACGGCCCTCATGCGGTCCCCGACCGGCAAGGAGTTCGACGTCTTCTCCTTCAACCAGGGGGACGTCCTGACCGGCTGGGCCCAGGGCGACCTGATGACCCCGATCACGGTTGACGAGGTCCCGGCCCTCGCCACGATGTACCCGTACTTTCACGACCACGAGTTCTTCCGGATCTGCCCGGACAAGGGCGTCTTCCCGGTCGTGCCCTGGCAGTGGGGACCGCTCGGCCTCGTCGTCAGGTCCGACAAGGTCCCCGCCGAGGCGCTCGCCAGCTGGGAGGGGCTCCTCGACCCGAAGTTCAAGGGCCGGATCATCGCCTACGACGATGCCCTCAACGTCGTGAGCCAGGGGGCCTGTGCCACGGGCAACGACCCCGGCAAGCTGACCCGCGAGCAGCTCAACGGACCCGTCAGGGAGTACTGGAAGAAGCTCTTCCCCCAGCTGAAGGCCGCGGTCACGTCGACGGGCGACCAGGCCAACCTGCTCGCCAGCGGCGACGCCTGGATCAGCATGCTCGGCTGGGCCTACAACATCTCCCAGCTGAAGAGCCAGGGCATCGCCGCCAGCATGATCATCCCGGACGAAGGCACGTACGGGTACATCGAGACCATGGCGATCCCGCCCTGGTCGAAGAACCGCCGGAACGCGATCGCGTGGGCGAACGCCCAGATGGAGGGCGACACGGCCGTCGCGATGTGCGAGTCGTCGTACGGGATGTCGACGAACCCGGAGGTCAACGCCAAGGTCGGCGGCGAGGTCCGGGAGATCTTCCCCGAGGACCTCGAGACGTTCGTCGCGACCGGCCTGAAGTTCAACCGCAACTGGTCCGATCCCGACGGCCAGTACGCCACGGCCGAGGAGTGGGCGACGTTCTGGAACGAGATCAAGACCGGCGCATGATCGCGAGGTGCCGGGGCGCCCGCGCCGGATTCGCCCGCAGGTACCCCTGTCTCACCTCCGGAGCGGCCGCGCGCCCCCGCGGCCGCTCCTTCATCATTGACGGCGTCGGGCTTGCCGGGTGACGGGCAACGACGCAGATCCGCCCGCGCCGGGCGCGCACTTCGCGCGCGGTCGCGCCTCGACGTTGGCCCAGGCGCCGGACTCATCCACGTCTTGAGGTAGGACGGCAATGCGGTTTGGTCGACGCCTCGAGGCGCTCCTCATGTCTCCGCTCGCGATCCTGCTCATCGCGACGTTGGTCATCCCGACGATCATCCTCTTCGGGTACTCGCTGTTCACCTGGATCCAGCTCCGGCCCCACGGCTCCCTGACCCTGGACAATTACCTGGACGTGCTGACCGGCCGGCTCTACACGCAGGTCGCGATCACGACCCTGGTCGTGGCCATCCCCACGGCCGTCCTGTCGGTGGTGGGTGGGTACCTGATCGCGTACTACGCGGTCTTCGTGCAACGCCGGGGGCGTTCGCTCATGTTCGCGCTGATCGTCAGCGCGGTGATGGCCAGCTACCTCGCCCGGATCTTCGCCTGGCGAACCCTCCTCGGAGAGTCGGGGCTCATCAACTCCATGCTGGTGGGCGTGGGGGCCATCAGCGAACCGCTGCAGGTGCTCCTCTTCTCCCGGCCTTCGGCGATCATGGCCATGACGGCGCTGCTGATGCCGCTCGCGGCGCTCACGTTCTACGCCGCCCTGAGCGGGATCTCGTCGGAGTATCGCCAGGCTGCCTGGGACCTCGGGGCGGGCCCCGTGCAGACGCTCTGGCGGGTCACGCTCCCGCTTTCCGGGCCCTCGGTCCTGGCGACGACCGCGCTCATCTTCTTCCTCGCGGCCGGCGACTACGTGACGCCCGTGCTCGTGGGCGGGATCGATACCGTCACCGTCGGACGCCTCGTCTCGGATGACTTCGGCACGATCGGGCAGTACGGGATGGGCTCCGCCGTCTCGTTCCTCATGCTGGGCGAATTCGTCGCCGTCTACGTCCTCATTCGCATGTCGATGCGCATCAGCGGGCTGCTGCCCAGGACCACGGGCGTCGAGGCGGAACAGCGATGAGGCGCCCGATCTCGCTCCCCTGGCTGGCCTTGTCCGCCACCCTGCTCATGCTGTTCCTGTACGCGCCGCTGGCGGTCGCGGGCCTCTACGCCTTCAATGGCGGGAACAACCTGACCTGGCCGCCGCAGGGGTACTCACTGCGCTGGTTCGCCAACATCCTCGGGGACCCCTCCTTCCGGGAGGCGTTCACGAACAGCGTCATCGCCGCGACGTCGACGGCGCTGATCGCGACCACGGTCGCCATGGCCGCGGCCTTCGCCTTCACCCGGACGCGATCGCGGACCGCCCGGGCGGTCGAGGGCCTGGGTCGCCTCCCGGTCATGCTGCCTCCGGTCTTCATCGGGGTCGGGTTCGTGGCCCTCATGCAGATGACATCCACCGCACCCTCGATGGGCACGATCATCGCGGGCCACGTCACGGTCGCGCTTCCCTGGGCGATCCTGATCGTGACGGCGCGCCTGCGGACCCTGGAGCCGGAGGTCGAGCTGGCAGCCCGCGACCTCGGCGCCGGGCCGTGGCAGACGATCCGGCGCGTCACGATCCCGATCATGGCCCCGGCCATCCTCGGGGCGGCGCTGCTCGCGTTCGCCTGGTCGTTCGACGAGCTGCTCATCACCAACTTCACGTCCGGCGGCCTGACGACGGTCCCGCTCTACGTCCTGGCAAAGCTGCGCCGCATGTACGACCCGAGCGCCAATGCCGTCGCCATCGTCCTGCTGCTCATCCCGTGGCTCACCTTCGGCGTGGCCGCGCTCTTCCTCCGCCGCACGGGCGGGAACATCGGCGAGCTGCTCGGGCAGCGCGTGAAATAGCGAGTCGGTCCGGGCGCTGGCCGGGGACCGTTGGAGCACCGCAAAGGGGAATCTGCTGATGGCGAGCAGGGCCGATGGACCGGCGGGAAGATCTCGGGGTCATCTCACCGTCCGCGGCGTGACCAAGCGATACGGTCGAGTCCGGGCCGTCGACGACGTCACGCTCGACCTGCCGCCCGGCGCCTTCGTCAGCCTCCTGGGACCGTCCGGCTGCGGCAAGACCACGCTCCTGCGCATCATCAATGGCCTCGAGCGGCCGGACGCGGGCACCCTGCTCATCGACGGACAGGACATCACGAGCTCCCCGCCGGAGCAGCGCCCCTTCAACATGGTCTTCCAGCGCTACGCGCTGTTCCCCCACATGCAGGTCTTCGACAACGTCGCGTTCGGCCTCACGACCGAGCGCAGGGCGAAGCCTCCGAAGGCCGAGATCGAGCGGCGCGTCCTCGAGATGCTGCGCCTGGTCGGCCTCGAAGGCTTCGAGAAGCGCTGGCCCCACCAGCTCTCCGGCGGCCAGGCCCAGCGCGTCTCCGTCGCCCGGGCACTCATGCGGCGGCCCCGCGTGCTCCTCCTCGACGAGCCGATGGCGGCCCTCGACCGCAACGTGCGCCACCAGGTCCGGGAGGAGCTGCTGCGCATCCACGCCGAGCTGGGCACCACCTTCCTCCTCGTCACCCACGACCAGGACGAGGCGCTCTCGATCTCCCAGGTGGTGGCCCTCATGAACAACGGGCGCTTCGAGCAGGTGGCCGACCCTGAGACGCTCTACCGCAGCCCGGCCACCCTGTTCGCGGCGCGGTTCGTCGGGGCCGGCTCGCTGCTGGACGGTCGGGCGCTCGGGGGCCGCGGTCACGAGGTCGAGGTGGACGTCGGCGGCATACGCTTCGCGGCCGCCGACGCCGGGGTGTCGGAAGGGGGTGCCGTCAAGGTCCTGCTGCGACCCGAGGATCTCGCCTTCGTGGCACCGGGGGCGGGCCGCCTCGACGGCCAGGTCCTGACCTGCGCCTTCTTCGGCTCGTACTACGAGCTGACGGTCCAGACGCCGGGCGCCGTCCTGCGCGTTCGCCGCCGCCAGCCCGCCCCGCCCGGAGAGCACGTCGGCGTCGACTGGGGACAGGTGGCCGGGATCGCCTACCCCACCGAGTCACCCGGGCCGCCTCCCGACGCGACGGCGACGTCCCAGCCGGGGCCTGTCCCCGCGGGCTGACCGGCTGATTCGTCAGGCGCCCGGCCGGGGCGGCGCGGGGTTCGCCAGGCCCTCGACGACCTCGACGCCCGGGATCGTGAGCAGGATCGACGGGCGGGGCGAGGACCTTCCAGCTTCGACTGCCGCCGCCGAGGACGATCCGCTCGCGGGCCATGACCGCGGCGTCGACCAGCACGGGCAGCCCGTCGGGCAGGCCGAAGGCCGTCACCCCGCCGATCTGCTGGCCGGTCAGCTCGCGCGTCTCGTCCGGCGAGGCGAACGACGCCTTGCGGGTGCCGAGGCGGTTGCGGACGGTCCTGTTCACGTCGAGGCGATGGGTGGCCAGGACCACGCACGCGGCGTAGACGGGCGGGTTCGACTTCCCGACCACCACGATCGTGTTCGCCGAGTCCGCCGGATCGAACCCGTAGGCGGCGCAGAACGCGGCCGTGTCGGCCAGGGCGGGGTCGCAGGCGAACAGCTCGTGCGGCCCCGCGTCCGGCGAGGGCGCGCTCGATGGCGTCGCGGTCGGCGTCGGTGGTCATGGCCGCGAACGGTACCGGAGAAGCCGGGAGTGCGCGCAGCTGCGAGGGAGATCCCCGGTGTCGTCAGGAGACGCCGGCGCTCGCGACCTCGCGCGGCTTCGGCGGCGTGGTCCTCGAGTCCTCCGCCACCTCGTCCAGCGTGCCCGGCCGCTCCGCGAAGCGCCGCAACAGGAGGTACCGGTAGCCGAGGGCCCCGAAGATCCAGGTCGCGGGCGCGCTCATCTCCCCCAGCTCGCCGGCGGCCAGCAGGACCGGCTCGTCGAGCTCGTGCACCGTGCCCTGGAGCTGCATCCGGCAGTGCCCCGCGGAGAGGACGTTCCGCGCCCACTCGGACGTCTCCCCGAGCGGTACGGTGATCCGGAAGCCATCCTCCGTCGCCACTGGATGGATCGGCGTCAGGTGGCGCGTGCCCGTCCGACGTCCGATGTGCTCGAGGGTCCCAAGCTCCGACCGGCCGGCGCCCGCAAGCCCCCGCCGGACCAGGAAGGGGTTGACCTTCTCGTTGACGAAGCGCGTGCCGATCCTGGGGTTCCGCCGCCACGCGACGACGATGCCGGCACCGACCGCGACCAAGATGCCGGCACTGAGCGCGAGCTTCCGCATCCGTTGAGCCTCCTTGTGGGCCGATCGTCGGCCCCGGGCGCTCCCCGGGCGCCAGTGCCGAATCGCTCCCCCGTGGTGCAGGTTCGCGGGAAACCGGCTATGGTGTACCGGCTCGTCGCACCTTCGCGGCGAGGGACCACGCTTGGCCCAGGCTCGTACCTCCTCCACGGTCGCCCATCCGCGACCGCAGGAGTCCGGTTCCGCTCCTCGCCAGCATGAGCTCGAAGGAGCGACCACGACCATGGCCGACCAGGTCATCACCTGTACCGATTGCGGGCAGGAATTCGTCTTCACGGAGAGCGAGCAGGCGTTCTACGCCGATCGCGGCTTCACCACCCCCCGCCGCTGCGCGGCGTGCCGCGCCGCCAAGAAGGCCGCCCGCGGCGATTCCGGCGGCAGCTCGTCCGGCTATGGCGACAGCTCGTATGGCGGCGGCAGCTCGTCCGGCGGCTACGGCAGCGGATCGCGCGGCCCGCGCGAGATGTTCACCGTGACCTGCAGCTCCTGCGGCAACCCCGCATCGGTGCCGTTCCGACCCTCCGGCGCAAAGCCGGTCTACTGCTCCGACTGCTTCAGCCGGCGCTAGCCTCCAGGGGCACACCACCGAAGGCCGCCGCGGCGTCTCGCCCGGCGGCCTTCGCGATTCCCGCGCCGTCCCCATCTTGCCCGAGCCCGCGGCGCCGGCGGAGCTAGCTTTCGGCGCGGGCGCGCAGATGGGCCACGAGGCGGTCGGCGATCACGTAGCTCCGCCCACCGCCCATCACGAGCACGACGTCACCGGGCTCGACGCGGGTCGTGAGCCAGTCGGCCGTCTCCTCGACCGTCCCGGGCGCCCAGGCGGACGTTCGACCCCGGCCGGCCACGGCGTCCGCGAGCGCCCGGGCCGACGTGATCGTCGTGTCCGGGTCGCGCCCGGCGTGAATCTCGGCGATGACGACCCGGTCGGCCCGCTCCAGGACGGCGGAGAACGCCCCGAGCATCGCGGCCGTGCGGTGGTAGGTGAGCGGCTCGTAGACGGCCCACAGGCGCCGCCCGGGGTAGCGCTCCCGCACCGTGGCGAACGTGGCGGTCATCGCCGTCGGGTGGTGCCCGTAGTCGTCGAGCACGACGATGCCGCCCACGTCGCCCTTCAGCTCCAGCCGGCGCCCCACTCCAGCGAACGACCAGAGGCCGCGGGCGATCGCGCCGGGAGCCGCCCCGGCGGCGACGGCGACGCCGGCCGCCAGGAGGCCGTTCTCCGCGTTGTGACGCCCCGGCAGGGCGAGACGGGCGGTCAGGGGACCGCGGGGGTCCAGCCCCAGGATCTCGAGGCCTCCCTCCCCCGCGGCGTGGCTCCAGCGGGCGACGATGGCCCGGGCGGGCCCGACGGCGGACGCGTGCGTTCGCTCCAGCTCCCCGCGGATGACGGCGAGGTCCGCTCCGTCATCGGCGACGCGCACGACCAGCAGCCGGCCGGGCCAGTCGCGGAGACCCTGGAGCACCTCGCGGACCCCGGCGTCACCGACGTTGGCCACGAGGACGGGGGCCTCGTGCCCCCCGTCGAGGAGGCGCACCCAGGCCGTGAACGCCGCGACAACGGCGGCCAGGTCGGCGAAGACGTCGGGGTGGTCCCAGTCCGCGTTGGTCAGCCCGGCGATCGCCGGGCGATACGCGTCGAAGTTGCCGGCGTATTCGTCCGCCTCCACCACGAAGTGGCGGCCGTGGCCGACGCGGACGGTCGCGGGGTCGGGCCCGCCCACGAGCGCGGGCGGCATCAGCGCCCCGACGAACGCGGACGGATCGAGGCCGGCCTCGACCAGCATCTGGACGACCCATCCGGTCGTCGTGGACTTGCCGTGCGTCCCTGCCACCCCAACCAGCGCCTGGCCGTGGGTCGCGGCCGCGTCGGCGATGAGCTGCTGGACGCTGGTGGCGGGGATCCCCCGCGTCCGGGCCGCCAGGAGCTCGGGGTGGTCGGGTGCGACCGCGGTGAGCGCCTTCGTGACGGCGAGGCGGTCCACCGAGGATCTCGTCGCCGACGGCGACGTGCGACGAGGCGTGCTCCCAGGCGAGGGGGATGCCGACGCGCTGGAGCGGCCGGGTGTACGGCGATGGGCCACCCGTGTCGCACCCCGACACGAGCGCGCCGGCGTGGTGCGCATGGAGGGCGGCCGCGGCGGCCGCGGCGCCGCCCGCGCCGACGACGTGGATCCGCTCGCCTGGGCGCAGGGGCACGGCCGCGCGGGTGGGCTCCAGGCCGGCGCCGATCTCGCCTGCGCGACGGCTCACGCCTCGGCCGGGGCCTCCACGGGCTCGGCTCGGCCGGCAGCTCCGGCTCGGCCGGCAGGCTCGGCTTCGGGCTCGGGCTCGGGCTCGGGCTCGCGGCTCCGGCGGCGGCTCCGGCTCGGGCCAGGTCTCGGGCTCGGGCAGCGCCTCCGGCACGGGCTCGGGCCGTTCGGGCTCGGCGGCTCGGCCGCCGGCTCGGCCGGTCGGCCTCCGAGCTCGGGCTCGGCGGCAGCTCGGCTCGTCGGTCGGCTCGGCGCACGCGGTCCACGACGAGCGGCGGGGCATCGTCGAGGCGGTCGACGCTGACCCAGCGCCGGTCGACGACGAGGTGGAGCACCGTCGGCCGTCGGGATCCGAGGGCCGCGCGGAGGGCCGGCTCGAACGCTTCGTCGGTCTCGACACGGACGCCGGTCGCGCCGTACCCCTCGGCGACCATCGCCCAGTCGACGGGCCCGAGGTCCGTGGCGACCGGATCGAGGCCACGGCGGTCCTGGTGGTCGCGGATCGTGCCGTAGCGCGCGTTGTCGAAGACCAGGACGACCGGGCGGGCGCCTTCGCGGACGGCCGTCTCCAGCTCGGCGCCGGTCATCCCGAAGCCACCGTCGCCGACGAGCGCGACGACCGGCCGGCCCGGCGAGGCAAGGGACGCCGCGATGGCGGCCGGGAGGCCGTAGCCCATCGATCCCGCGCTGGGCCCGAGGTAGGTGCCCGGCCTGCGGACCCAGAGGCCCCGCGCCGCCCAGCCGCCGAAGTGACCGGCGTCGGTGGTGACGATGGCGTCCGGCGGCAGCGTCCGCTCCAGCGTCGCGATCACGCGGCCGGGGTGCACGCCCGGCCCGTCCCACGGCGTGGCGTCCACGACGCGAGCCTCCAGGTAGGCGGCGCGGTCGGCGACGTTCGCCTCCCGGCGCCGCTCCAGCGACGCCATCTCCAGGACCGCGCCTCCAAGCAGCCGGCGCGCCTCGCGAACGAAGGTCCGCGCATCCGCGGCGAGGGCCACGGTCGGAGCGCCCAGGCCGGCCCGCGCGCCGAGGGGCTCGACGTCGACGTGGGCCCAGGGAGTGCCCGGCGCCGGGACCGTCCAGCCGTGGGACGCCACCTCGTTGAGGCGACAGCCCAGCACCAGCAGGCCGTCGGCCTCCCGCAGGCGGGGGGCGACGGTGGGGGCCGAGAAGTAGCCGCTCATCCCGAGGTAGAGGGCGTGGTCGTTGGGGAAGACGTCGGGCCGACGCCAGGCCGCGACGACGGGCAGGTCGAGCATCTCGGCGAAGCGCACCAGGTCCGCCGTGGCGCGCGAGCGGAGGACGCCCGCCCCGGCCAGGATCACGGGGCGCTGCGCGTCGAGCAGCAGGTGCAGGATCCGGCGGACGGTGACGGGGTCCGGCTCGGGCGCGCGCGAAGGGCCGAGGACCGTCGCGGTGGCGATCCGCCCGCGCGTCGCCGGGCGCGGGCTCGTCGAGGAGGTCCGCCGGCAGGCTGAGGAGGACGGGCCCGGGGCGCCCCGTCGTCGCCTTCCGGAGGGCCTCGTCGAGCGCCCCCGGCAGGGCGGCGACGTCGCGCACCTCGCGGGCCCAGCGGCAGAGCCCGCCGAACGTCGCCACGAGGTCGACCTCCTGGAACGCCTCGCGGCCCCGGGATGGCCGATCGACCTGGCCGACGATGGCGATGAGCGGGCGCCGAATCGGCGTGGGCGGCATGGAGGGCGATCGCCAGGTTCGCGGCGCCGACGGCGCGCGTCACCACGACGACCGCGGGGCGACCCGTCAGGGCGCCGTGGGCGGCCGCCATGAAGCCGGCGCCGCCCTCGTGACGGGCGGCCACGACGCGGATACCCGCGGCGACCAGCCCGTCCAGGAGCGGCAGGAAGCTCTCCCCGGGGACCGTGTAGGCGACCCGGATCCCGGCGGCGGCCAGGGCGTCGGCCACGAAGCGGCCGGCGTTGGGCTGGGATTCGGTCATCTCAGCGGGCCGCGGGCGGCGGGAAGGTCGTCACGATGAGCCCCACCACGACGAGGATCACCACGAGCACGAGGATGAGCCGCACCATCGGCGACCGGGTGGACACCGCAGCCTCCCTCCCCTATCGGTAGTTCTGGAACTGGAGCGGGACGCTCTCGTCGAGCTCGCGGAGCCGGACGATCACCTTCTGGAGGTCGTCCTTGCTCTTGGCCGAGACGCGGACGGCGTCTCCCTGGATCTGGCTCTTGGCCTTCGGGAACTCGTCGCGGATGATCTTGGTGATCTTCCGGGCGAGGTCATCCCCCAGCCCGCGGCGCAGCTCCACCCGCTGGCGGATGGTCATCCCGCCGGCCGGCTCGATGGGTCCCCAGTCGAAGATCTTCAGCGACAGGCTTCGCCGGATCGCCTTCGACTCGACGAGGTCGCGGATCGCCTTGGCCCGGAGCTCGCTGTCGGTGTGGATCGCGAGGGCGTCCTTCTCCTGGATGATCTCCGCCAGGCCGCCCTTGAAGTCGAAGCGCGTCGTGATCTCGCGACGGGCCTGGTCGAGCGCGTTCCGGAGCTCCTGGGCGTCGAACTCGGAGACGACGTCGAACGAGAACTCGCCTGCCATCGGATCCTCCGTGCGGGCCACCCGCGGCCACCTTCGCTTCGCCCAAGTATGCCGCCCGACGCGCCCGCGCGTCGCGCCGCCGCCTCAGCCCGGCTCCCGGTCCGCCGTTCGCTCCGCCGCGCGCTCCAGCAGGAGCTCCAGTGCGACCCGCGCGCTGGCGGCCTTGTTCTCCTCGCGATCTCCCTCCCAGGTGAAGCGGCGCACCATCGCTCCATCCGCGTCGGCGAGCCCCACGTAGGTCAGGCCGACCGGCTTGCCGGGGGTGGCCCCGGCGGGCCCGGCGATCCCCGTGACGGAGACGGCCAGGTCCGTCGCGAACCGGGCCCGCGCGCCCTCGGCCATCGCCAGGGCGACCTGGGCGCTGACGGCGCCGTGGGCGGCGAGCGTGCTGCGGGGAACGCCGAGCAGGGCTTCCTTGGCGCCGTCCTCGTAGGCCACGATCCCGCCGGCGACGTAGCCGGAGGAGCCGGCGACATCCGTCAGGGCGTCGCCGATGCGCCCGCCGGTGCAGGACTCGGCGAAGGCCACCCGGAGGCCCGACCCCAGGCAGACGGCCTGCAGTCGCTCGGCCAGCGCGCGCAGCTCGAGGTCCGCCACGGCCGCCTCAGTTGACCGCCCGGGGCGCCTTGCCCGGCTCCAGGCGGAAGGTCCCGGGATTTGCGGTGGTGCCGAGCGGGCCGTAGGACGTTCCGTTCACGGTGACATACGTGGTGCTCATCTTGCCGGTCCGGAGCTCGACGACGCCCTCGCCCCGGAAGGTGACCGTCTTGCCCGCGGCGTAGACCTTGCCGCCGGCCCCGGTCTGGGGCGAGACGATCCCGTCCACGGAGACCCGCAGCCAGGTTCGCTGGTTCTTGATCTCGATGACCACCGAGATCCCCTGGTAGACCACGGTCACGTCGCGGGTGAGCGTGGTGGACTTGCCCTGCTCGCCGGCCGCCGTCACCGTCACCGTCCAGCGACCCTCCGTCAGGTCGATCGACGTCGAGAAGGTTCCATCGTCGGCCAGCTTGACGGCCGCCGCCGGGATCGCGGCCGGGCTGGGCGTCGGGGTGGTCGCCTGGCCCGGGGCCAGCCCGACGTAGACGGCCGACATGCTGACGGACGTGGCGTCGGTCGTGGTCCCGCGCACCGGGATCGCGCCGTTCTCCACGCTCAGGCCGTTCTCGGGGGAGGTGAGCTCCAGGGTTGGCGCGGCGACCTGGGCGAAGGGAACCGTGATCACGATCTCGACCGGCGACACCGCCTCCTTCCCGGAGCTGGGGTCCGTCGCGATCACGACGAAGCGGTTCTCGCCGCGGCGGAGGTCGACGACCGTCCGCCACGCTCCGTCGCCGGCGGCAAGGATGCGGAGGTCCTCGTGGCCGGGAGCGCGGACGGTGACCTCGCCGTTGGCGACCGTCGTGCCCTGCAGCGTGTACGACTTCGTCTCCTCCGCCACCTCCATGACCGCCGTCGGCGGGTCGGTCACGAGAAGCGGCGGCGGCTCCGAGAAGCGCAGGAGCTGGAAGCCGATATAGGCGATGATCGCGACGGCGGCCAGCGACACCAGGGCGGCGACGAGGATGCCCGGGCCCAGGACGATCCCGCGCCGCGGCGCCTCGATGGGGCGGGGCTCGACGATCGCCGGCTCGATCGGGACCTCGCCCCGCTCGCGACCCCAGGCGCCGAGGACCTCGTCGGGATCCATGCCCAGGAAGATCGCGTAGTTGCGCAGGAACCCCCGGGCATAGACGCCCGCCGGGAGCTCCTCCCACGCCCCGCGCTCCATCGCCGCGAGGTACTGGCGGCGGATCTTCGTCTCCCGCTCGGCACGCAGGAGGTCCACGCCCTTCGCCTCGCGCGCGGCGACCAGGCGGTCGGCCAGGCGCTCCCCCGGCGGCGGCGTCCGCGGCTCCTGGCCGCGACCCCCGTCGCCGCCCCGGCCCGGCGGGCCGAGCGGGCGGGCGTGCTCACGTGTCGTCACTCGTCGTCCTCGTCGACGGCCTCCGCCGCCCGGCCGTGCCCGGCCCCGCCGCCGTCGCGGCGCAGGACCTGCCGGGCGTTCGAGCCGTCGAACGCCCCGATGTACCCACGCTCCTCGAGCTGGTCGATGATCCGGGCGGCGCGCGCATAGCCGATCTTCAGGCGGCGCTGCAGGAGCGACGCCGAGGCTCGATCGTACTCCTGGATGACGCCGACGGCATCCGGCAGGAGCCGGTCGGCGTCCGCGTCGGCCACCTCGTCGACGGACCCGCTGGACTCCTCGTCGTCCTCGACGATCGAGAGGTCGTAGTGCGGCTCGGCCTCCGCCCGCCAGTGCGCGGTCACGGCCCGGACCTCGCGGTCCGAGACGAAGACACCCTGCAGGCGGATCGGCCGCGGCAGGTCCGACGGCTGGAAGAGCATGTCGCCGCGCCCGATCAGGTCCTCGGCACCGGGCGCGTCGATGATCGTCCGGGAGTCGATCTGGGAGGCCATCGCAAAGGCGATCCGGCTCGGGAAGTTGGCCTTGATCAGGCCGGTCACGACGTTCACCGAGGGCCGCTGGGTGGCCAGGACGAGGTGGATCCCGGTGGCGCGTGCCTTCTGGGCGAGGCGGACGATCGAGTCCTCCACCGTCCTGCCGTCGCGCATCATGAGGTCGGCGAGCTCGTCGATGATGATCACGAGGTAGGGCATCCGGTCGGCCGGGTCGACCCGCGTCTCGTTGTAGGCCGTGATGTTGCGGGCGGCCGCGCCCGCGAAGCGCCGGAAGCGGTTCTCCATCTCGGCGACCGCCCACTTGAGCGCCGCCCGAGCCCGCTCCGACTCGGTGATGACCGGGACCAGGAGGTGCGGAACCCCGTTGTAGTCGGCGAGCTCCACCCGCTTGGGGTCGACCAGGATGAGGCGCACCTCGTCGGGCGTCGCCCGCATCAGGAGGCTCGCGATGAGGGCGTTGACCATGACGCTCTTGCCCGAGCCGGTCGCCCCGGCGATCAGGAGGTGCGGCATGCGGGCGAGGTCGGCCGCCCGGGCGTGGCCGGCGACGTCACGGCCAAGGGCGAAGGCGATCCGCGACGGGATCGCCGCCACCTCGGGATCCTCCAGGATCCGCCGGATCGCCACGACGTTGAAGTCCATGTTCGGGATCTCGATCCCCACGACCGACTTGCCGGGGATCGGGGCCTCGATCCGGATCGTCCGGGCGGCCAGCGCCATCGCCAGGTCGTCGGCGAGCCCCTCGATGCGGCTCACCTTGACCGACGCGTCCGGCTCGACCTCGTACTGGGTGACGACGGGGCCCGCGTTCCATTTCACGACCCGGCTGGGGATGTTGAAGCTGGCGAGCTTGCCGGCGATGATCGCCGCGTTCCGCTCGTGGTCCATCCCCCGGTCCGGGCTGCGCGCGGTGACATCCTCCAGGAGCGTCAGGGGCGGCAGGCGGTACTCGCGCGGCTCGCGGGGCGAGGGGGCGTCGGCGCCGTCCATGATGTCGCCGAACGCGCGCGGGGGCGGCCGTTCGGGCGGGTCGGGCCGTCGAGCGGCGGGCCGCTGCCCGCCGCCTCCGCGCCGCCCGGTGAGATGGCGCCGCCGGAGAAGACCGACGAGACCTGGGCGGGCCCCGGGAGCGGCGTCGGGATCTCCGGGCGCGCGATCGCGTCGCGGGCGCCCTTCCCATTCCGGATCGACCCCGCCCTCTCGGCGGGCGGCCGGCTCGCGGCGCGACGCTTCGGAGACCCGGGCCGCCGCACCCGCCGCCGGGGTGGCCAGCGCCGCCGCGATGCCGCGGCCGGCCCGGCCCAGCGGGGCGAAGAGATCCCGGGCGGGCCGGTCCAGGGCGATCACGACGCCGACGACGAGCAGGCCGGCCAGCACGACGAACGCCCCCGGCGCGCTGAAGAGGCCGGCCAGGGGGTCCGCGATGAGGCGTCCGATCTGGCCCCCGCTGGCGGGCTTGAGGAAGCCGGCGTCGGCGAGAACGGCGACCATCGCCAGGAGGGCCGCGTAGGCGATCGTCATGCCGGCCACCGTTCGGACCCAGCCGGGGTGCGGGCCGTGCGCTCGCTCGAGATGGACGCCCAGCCCGATGAGGAGGAAGGGCAGGAGCCAGCGCCCGGCTCCGAACCACGGGGCGATGACGTCCAGGATCCAGTCCGTGAGGGCGCCCTTCCCGGGGAGCAGCAGCCCCACGAGGATGACGACGCCCACGACCAGGAAGACGATCGCCACGATCGAGCGAACGACGTCGGGGTTGACGCGGGCGAGCAGCGGCCGGGACGCCGACCTGCGGGGAGCGCGGCGAGGTCGGGCGGAGGGCGTCCGGCGGCGCGTCGCCACCTAGACCTCCACCACGACCGGGAAGACCATCGGACGGCGCTTCGTCTGCTCGTAGAGGTAGCGCGACACGCCGTCCTTGATCTGGCTCTTGAGCAGGCCGACCTCGCTGATGTGGTCGCCCGGGTTGTCGATCGCCGCCACGACGCGGCGGACGGCCTCCTCCATGATCGGGTCCTTCTCGTTGAGGTGGACGAAGCCGCGGGTGACGATCTCCGGCCGGCCGACGATGGTGCCGGTCTGCTTGTCGACCGTGACGACGACCATGAACATGCCGTCGTTGGCGAGCGCTCGCCGGTCGCGCAGGACGATCTCCCCGACGTCGCCCACGGAGAGGCCGTCGACGTAGACGTAGCCGGCGGTCACGGGCGCGCCGCGCCGGGCCGACCCGTCGGCGAGGATCTCGATCGGCATCCCGTTCTCGATGATGAAGACGTTCTCCGGCGCGACCCCGGTCTCGATCGCCAGGCGCCCGTGCTGGACCTGCATCCGGAACTCGCCGTGCATCGGGATGAAGTAGCGCGGCTTGGTCAGGCCGAGCATCAGCTTCAGCTCTTCCTGGCTGGCATGCCCGGAGACGTGGGCGCGCTTGATGGCGTGGTAGAAGACGTTGGCGCCGGCCTTGAAGAGGTTGTCGATGGTCCGGGCGACGTACTCCTCGTTGCCGGGGATCGGGCTGGCCGAGACGATCACCGTGTCGCCCGGCTGGATCTCGACGAAGCGGTGGTCGCGGTTGGCCATCCGGGCGAGGCCGGCCATCGGCTCGCCCTGGGCGCCGGTGGTGCAGATGACGAGCTTGTCGGCGGCGATGTCGCCGATCCGGTCCTTGGCCACGATCCGGTCGGCGTCGTAGGTCAGGTAGCCGAGGTCGCTCGCGATCCGGAAGTTCTGCTCCATGGAGCGGCCGATGACGGCGACCTTGCGGTCGAAGCTGGCCGCCGCGTCGAGGACCTGCTGGACGCGGGCGATGTTGCTGGCGAAGGTCGCCACGATGACCCGCCCGTCGAGCGGCTCCATGATCTCGCGGAAGGCCTCGCCGACGGTCCGCTCGGACGGCGTGTAGCCCGGGTTCTCCGCGCGCGTCGAGTCGGAGAGCAGGCAGATCACGCCTTCCTCGCCGAGCTTGGCGAGGATGTGGAAGTCGGACAGCCTGCCGTCGACCGGCGTGTGGTCGAACTTGAAGTCGCCGGTGTGGACGACGGTGCCGACCGGCGTCCGGAGGGCGATCCCCATCGCGTCGGGGATGGAGTGGCCGATCCGGAAGGGCACGACGGTGAACGGCCCGATCGTGATCTGGTCGCCGGGCTCGAGGCCGATCAGCGGGTTGTTGTGGAGCTTGTGCTCCTTGATCTTGTTGCCCAGGAGCCCGCGGGCGAGGGTGGAGGCGTAGACCGGCACGCCGGGGAACTCCGGGAGCACGTACGGCAGCGCGCCGACGTGGTCCTCGTGGGCGTGGGTGATGAGGAACGCCCGGACGTTGGCGCGGCGCTCCTTCAGGTAGGTGATGTCGGGGATGACGAGGTCGATGCCGAACATCTCCTCGTCGGGGAACATGAGGCCGCAGTCGATGACGACGATGTCGTCGCCGTACTCGAAGACGTACATGTTCTTGCCGATCTCCCCCACCCCGCCGAGCGGGATGATGCGGAGCGGCGTGTCGTTGGTGGCGGGGCGTGCGCGTCGTCATGGGGTCACCGGAAGAGGGTCAGCTGGTCCAGCGCCGGCGGCTCCGGCGCAGGCTGGTCGGTCGCGGGGGGTGTCGAGGACGCCGGAGGGGCAGCAGCCGCGCTGCCCGGCACGACGGTGGCCGGAGGCGCGGCCCGCCGGGCGCGGGCGTCGTCGAGCATGGCCGGCACGAGGCCGATGTCGGCATAGCTCGCCTGCTCGACGGCAGGGCTCCGCAGCGCGGCGGCCGGGTGGTACATCGCCATGACCAGCGCGTCGCCGGCGCCCGTGGCAGGATCGGCCGGGCGCGACCGTGCCGTGCGCGCGACTGATGCTGGTGCCCGGCATGAAGCGGCCCATCGAGTGCCGGCCCAGGGTCACGATGAGCGAGGGGTCCAGGACCTCCAGCTGGCGCCGGAGGAACGGGGCGCAGGCGGCGATCTCGTCGGGCTCGGGGTCGCGGTTCTCCGGCGGGCGGCACTTCACGACGTTGGTGATGAAGACGTCCTCCCGTCGCCAGCCGATCGAGCCCAGGAGGCGGACGAGGAGGTCGCCGGCCCGGCCCACGAAGGGGCGACCCTCGCGATCCTCGTTCATCCCGGGCCCCTCCCCCACGAAGACCACCTCCGTGCTGGGGTGCCCCTCGCCGGGCACGGCGCGGTTCCGGCCCTCGTGGAGACGGCAGCGCGTGCACGCCCGGACCTCCGCCGCGATCGCCTCGAGCGCCGCGCGACGTTCGGCCTCGGTCACGCCGGTGGAGCCTCCGAGGAGCGACGCGACGCCGCCGGGACCCACCCGCGCCGACGAGGACCTCGGCGATCTCGACGGCGTTCGTGGCCGCGCCCTTGCGGATGTTGTCGGAGACCACCCAGAAGGCGATGCCCCGGCCGCCGGGGATGGACGCGTCGGTGCGGACGCGGCCGACGTAGATCTCGTCGTGGCCGGCCGCCTCGGTCGCCAGCGGGTAGACGTGGGCGGCCGGGTCGTCACGCACGACGACGCCGGGCACGGCGGCGAAGAGCTCGCGGGCGCGGGCCGGGCTGATCGGCTCCCTCGTCTCCACGTGGACCGCCTCCGAGTGGCTCATGAAGACGGGGACGCGCACGGCGGTGCAGGAGACCCGCAGGTCCGGCAGGTGGAGGATCTTGCGGGTCTCGGTGACGACCTTCCACTCCTCCTTCGTGTACCCGTTCTCCAGGAAGACGTCGATCTCCGGCAGGGCGTTGAAGGCGATCGGATGCGGGTAGACCCGGGCCTCCTTGGGCTCCCCGGCGACGTGGGCCCGGATCTGCGTCTCGAGCTCGGCGATCGCCTTGCCGCCCGTTCCCGAGACCGCCTGGTAGGTGTCGACGACGACCCGCTCCAGGCCGACCGCGTCGCGCAGCGCCATGAGCGGCGGCACCAGCTGCATCGTGGAGCAGTTCGGGTTGGCGATGATCCCCTGGTGGGCCTCGAGGTCGTCCGGGTTGACCTGGCTCACGACCAGCGGGATGCCCGGCTCCATCCGCCAGGCGCTGGAGTTGTCGATGACCGTGCAGCCGCGGGCGGCCGCCTGCGGCGCCAGGTCGCGGGAGGTGTCGCCGCCGGCCGAGAAGAGGGCGATGTCGACGCCGTCGAAGGCCTCGGGCGTCGCCTCCTCGACCTCCACCTGGCGGCCGCCGAACGGCAGCGTGCTGCCGGCCGAGCGCGCCGAGGCGAGGAGGCGGATCTCCCGGACCGGGAAGCTCGCGCTCCAGGAGGACCTGGGCCATCGTCCGGCCGACGACGCCGGTGGCGCCGACGACGGCGACGGTGAGGAGGCGGGGGGAGTGTCCGGACATGGCTCCGCTTTCAGGGCGCGAGAAGACCAACGGGCACCGTCCGAGTATAGCAGCGCCCCCGGGGATCCCCGGGGGCGCGCTCGGTGCGGGACGCGGCCGCGAGCGCGGCCGGCTCCTTCTACCCCTTGGCGAGGTGCCGCTGCATGGCGGCCTTGCGGGAGAGGTTGACGCGGCCCTGGCGGTCGATCTCGGTGACGACGACCATCACCTCGTCGCCGACGGAGACGACGTCCTCGACGGTCGGGACGTGGTAGTCGGCGAGCTCGCCGATCCGGACGAGGCCTTCCTTGCCCGGGAGGATCTCGACGAAGGCGCCGAAGGTCATGATCCGGGTGACGTTGCCGAGGTAGAGGGCACCGATCTCGACCTCGCGGGTGAGGCTCTCGATCCAGTGGATCGCCTTGCGGGCGTTCTCGCCCTGCACGGCCGCGATCTCGACGGTGCCGTCGTCCTCGACGTTGATCTCGGTGCCGGTCTCCTCCTGGATCTTGCGGATCATGGAGCCGCCCTTGCCGATGATGTCGCGGATCTTCTCGGGGTTGATCTTGATCGTGGTGATCCGCGGCGCGAAGTCGCTCATCGTGTCGCGGGCGGTCGGGCAGGACCTCGGTCATCTTGTCGAGGATGGTCATGCGCGCGGCGTGGGCCTTCGCCAGGCCCCTCGCGGATGATCGCCTCGTTGATGCCCTTGACCTTGATGTCCATCTGGAGGGCGGTGATGCCGTCGCGGGTGCCGGTGACCTTGAAGTCCATGTCACCGAAGGCATCCTCCTTGCCGAGGATGTCGGTCAGGACCGCGAAGGTGCCGTCGGGCTCGCGACATGAGGCCCATCGCCGCGCCGGCGACCGGCGCCGTGATCGGCACGCCGGCATCCATGAGGGCGAGCGTCGAGCCGCAGGTCGAGGCCATCGAGGTCGAGCCGTTCGACGTCACGCACTCGGACACGAGCCGGATGACGTACGGGAAGTCGTCCTTGGACGGGAGGACCGGGAGGAGCGCCCGCTCGGCGAGGTGGCCGTGGCCGATCTCGCGCCGGCCGGGGCCGCGCATCGATCTTGTTCTCGCCGGTGCTGTAGGGCGGCATGTTGTAGTGGTGGAGGTAGCGCTTCTCGAGCTCCGGGCTGATCGTGTCGATCCGCTGGACGTCCGAGGACGGGCCGAGCGTGGCGACGGTCAGCGCCTGGGTCTCGCCGCGGGTGAAGAGGCCGGAGCCGTGGGCGCGCGGCAGGAGGCCGACCTCGACGGTGATCGGGCGGATCTCGTCGACGCCGCGGCCGTCCATCCGGATCCCCTCGGCGAGGGTCAGCTTGCGGGCGGTCTTCTTGTGGACCAGGCCGAAGAGGCCCTTGCTGACGCGCGCCGCGCGGCGCGCGGCGTCGAGCTTCGCCTTGGCCTCGTCCTTCGAGGTCCGCTGGGCCCGGATCGAGTCGGCGATGCCGTCGGCCAGGGTCGCCGAGGCGCCCCGGCAGCTCGGCGCGCGATGCCAGACGAGCAGCTCGGCGGTCGCCTCCGCGTCCGGCAGGGCGCGATGGGCCTGCTGGAGCTCGATGCCGAAGAAGCGGGAGAGCTCGCCGAGCGTGTAGCTCGGGAGGTCCGGGTAGCCGTCGCGGGCGAGGGTCAGGGTGTCGAGGTAGCGGCCCTTCTCGATCCGCGTCCCGTCGCCGAGGGCGGCCTCGAGGAAGGCGATGTCGAAGCCGACCGAGTGGCCGACGATCGTCGCGTCGCCGACGAAGGCGAGGGCCTGCTTGGCGGCCTCGGCCGGGCTCGGGGCGCCCTTGACGTCCTTGTCGGTGATGCCGTGCATCTGGTTGCCGACGATCGGGCGGCCCGGGTTGACGAAGGTCGACCAGCGATCGGTGATCTTGCCGCCCTTGACGCGTGACGGCGGCGATCTCGACGAGGTCGGCCATCTCGGCGTTCGTGCCGGTCGTCTCGACGTCGACGATGACGAACTCGGCACCCGCCTTGACCTGGGCGGCGAAGTCGAGGACCGAGTCGGTGCCGGGCTCGAGGAAGGGCAGGCGCTTGGCCTTGCCGACGGCCTTCTGGAGCTCCAGCTGGATGTCGATGAGCGGCTGGAGGGCGCGGTGGGCGAACAGGATGGCCTCGGCCATCACGTCCTCGGGCAGGATCTTCGCGCCGGCCTCGACCATCATGATCGCGTCGCGCGTGCCGGAGACGACGAGGTCGAGCTCGCACTCCTCGAGCTGCGGGATGGTCGGGTTGATGACGAACTCGCCGTCGATGCGGCCGACGCGGACGGCCGCGATCGGGCCCTGGAACGGGATCTCGCTGATCGTCAGCGCGGCCGACGCGGCGATCGTGCCGAGGACGTCCGGGTCGTTCTCCTGGTCCGTCGAGAGGACCGTGATGACGCACTGGACGTCGTCCTTGTAGCCCTCGGGGAAGAGCGGCCGGATCGGGCGGTCGGTCAGGCGGCAGGCGAGGATGGCCGCCTCGGACGGGCGCGACTCGCGCTTGATGAAGCCGCCCGGGATCTTGCCCGCGGCGTACATCCGCTCCTCGAAATCGATCGTGAGCGGGAAGAAGTCGAGGCCGGGGCGCGGCTCCGAGCGGTTGGCGGTGCCGAGCACGACGGTGTCGCCGTAGCGAACGGTGACGGCGCCGCCGGCGAGGCGGGCCATGCGGCCGGTCTCGATGGTCAGCGTGCGACCACCGAACTCGACGGAGAGGGAATGAGACACGAGCTACTCCTTGCTCGCGTCGGCGCGGGACCGAGGGCCGAGCGGGGTTGACGCCCCGGCCGGATGCACGACACCCGGGGCGTTCGGCCCGGGTCGTCGATGCGGCGTGCTAGCGGCGCAGGCCGAGCCGTGCGATGACGGCCCGGTAGCGGGAGGCGTCCTTCTTCACGAGGTACGCGAGAAGGCGCCGGCGCTGCCCGACGAGCTTGAGGAGGCCGCGGCGGGAGTGGTTGTCCTTGGGGAACAGCCTCAGATGCCCCGTCAGGTCCACGATCCGCTCCGTCAGGAGCGCGATCTGGACCTCCGGGGAGCCGGTGTCACCGGGCTTGACGGCGAACTCGCCGACGATCCGGTCCTTGGTTTCCCGCACGAGCGGCACTCGGTCCTCCGACACGATTGACTTGAACTACCGTTACTTCAACCCGCGGAGAGTAGCAGGGCCGCCCGATCGGCGCAAACGGGTGCGCCGGGGGACGCGCCCTGCACCGCCGGCGCTCAGGGTCCGCCCGGCCGAGGATAGCACCGATCGGACAGATCGAGCAGCCTGGCCGACCCGGCCACGCGCGTCCTGGCCCTGATCCCGGCCCACGACGAGGCGCCGCGGATCGCGGCCGTCGTCCGCGGGGCGGCCGCGCACCTGCCCGTCCTCGTGGTGGACGACGGCTCCTCGGACGACACGGCCGCGCGTCGCCGCGCGAGGCCGGCGCCGAGGTCCTGGAGCAGCGCCCCAACGCCGGCAAGGGCGCCGCGCTCCGGGCCGGCTTTCGCCAGGCCCTCGCGGCCGGCTACGACGGCGCGCGTGACCCTCGACGGCGACGGGCAGCACGACCCGGCGGAGATCCCGGCCTTCCTCGCGGCCTTCGCCGGGCGCGGGCGCCGCCGAGCCGCCGGCCGCGCCGGACCTCGTCGTCGGCCGGCGGGACTTCTCGCCGGATGCCGCTCGTCCGGCGGCTCGCGAACACGCTCGGCCGGCTGGACGTTCTCGTGGGCGGTCGGGCACGCCCGTGCCCGACAACCAGTCCGGCTACCGCCTGGTCGGGCGGCGGCTCATGGAGGCGTCGCTCGGCAGCGCGGAGCGCGGCTTCGAGTTCGAGGTCGAGATGCTGGCGGCCTGCATCGCCCGCGGCTGGCCGGTGGCCTGGGTGCCGATCGAGACGATCTACACGGGCGGCCCGAGCCACATCCGGCCCGTCGCTCACGTGCGCCACTTCCTGCGGGCGGTCGCCGCCGCCCGGCGCACGGTGCGGGAGGCGCGCCGGGCGGCCCGCTGAGACGCCGTCAGCCCCGAAAGGCGACCCGCAGGCGGTCGTGGCGCAGGGCGTCGGGGTGGGCGCGCACCAGGACCGAGCCGTCCGACGTCGACGACGACCGTCGCCCGGCGGGCGGGGCCGGGTCGGAGGCCCGGTCCCCAGGCGGCCGAGAGCGCGGCGCGGTGGAGGCCGGCGGGCGGCAGGGCGACCGGCAGCGGGAACTGCAGGAGCGCCTCGCGGCGATCGAGGCTCCGCTCGGCGACGACCCCCGTGACGGCCACCTGCCGGCCCAGCAGGGCGCGCGCGCGCGCCAGGTCGCCGGCGGCGATCGCCGCGCGGATCTCCGTGCTCCGGACCGGGCGCCCGTCCAGGTCGAACGGGGGCACGACGATGACCGCGAAGCCGATCTCGCTCGCCGAGCGCTGGCGAGCGTCTCCGGCGTTCCGCGCCGCTCGTGGCCGAAGGCCGCGTCGGGGGTCATGAGGAAGCCGGCCAGCCGCGTCCGGGCGCGGATGCTGGCGACGAAGGCGTCGTAGGGCGTCCGTCGCAGGGCCTCGTCGAAGTGCTCGACGACCGTGACGGCGACCCCGTCGCGCTCGAGGCGGGCCAGGCGCTCGTCCGGATCGCAGAGGAGCGGCGGGGCGGCCCCGGCCAGGATCTCGTCGGGGTGGTGGTCGAAGGTCAGGACCGCGGGCCGGGCGTGGAGCCGCCGGGCCGCCCGTCGCAGCTCGCGGAGCAGGTAGAGGTGGCCGCGGTGGAGGCCGTCGAAGACGCCGACGACGACGAGGATCGGCCCGTCCGCCGGGCGCAGGGCATCGATTCCCGGCAGGGCGTCACGCACCGGCGCGCCTCCCGGTCGAGGGCATCGCCTCCCGGTCGAGGAGGACCTTGTCCGTGACGAGGCGGCCGCCGTCGGCCACCCGGGCGATGGCGGCGAGCGTGCCGGCGGGCGCCAGGAGGCGGACCGCCCCGCCGGCGACGATCCCCTCCCCCGCCGCCCCGAGACGCTCGACGCGGCCGGTCCAGCCGCCGTGGGCCACGACCCGCAGCTCCGCGGCGGCAAGGGTGAGGGCGGGCAGCTCGTCGAGCCCGACGTCGACCGGGAGGAGGAGGTCGCCGAGTCGCTCCGCGGCCGCCGCCGCCCGGACCTCGTCGAGGGGGTGGACGTCGGCCAGCGTGAACGGACCCGAGGCGGTGCGCCGGAGCGCCCCGAGGTACGCGGCGCTCCCGACGGCCTCGCCGAGGTCGCGGGCCAGGGCCCGGACGTACGTGCCCGCGGAGCAGGCGACGTCGACGACCGCCATCGGGTGCTCGGGGTCGGCGCCGTCCCAGGCGACCAGGGCGAGTTCGTGGAACGTCACGGTGCGGGGCTTGAGCTCGGGCGTCTCGCCCCGCCGGGCCAGGGCGTAGGCCCGGCGCCCGCCGACCTTGCGGGCCGAGAAGGCGGGCGGGCGCTGCTCCTGCGATCCGACGAAGCGGGCGAGGGCGGACTCGACGGCGTCGCGGGCCGGTGGAGCGCCCGTCGGCGGGCGTCAGCTCGCCCTCGAGGTCGTCGGTCGTGGAGCTGGCCCCGAAGCCGACGGTGGCCCGGTAGGCCTTGCGGGCGCCGAGGTGGAACTCGACGACCCGCGTCCCGAGGCCGAGGTAGAGCGGCAGGACGCCCGAGGCGAACGGGTCGAGCGTGCCGCCGTGCCCGATCTTCCGCGTCCCCGCCAGGCGCCGGACGAGGGCCACGACGTCGTGCGACGTCGGCCCGACGGGCTTGTCGACGACGAGGATCCCGTCGACGCGGGCGTCCTCCCTCGTCACCGGACGACGGCCCGCGCCAGGCGCTCCGCGACGGGCAGCACGGCCGCCCTCGCCTCGGCGAGCGGCAGGGGCAGCGAGGCGCCGGCCGCCCGGGCGTGGCCGCCGCCACCCCACGTGCCGCACAGCACGGTGGCGTCGACGCCGCCGGGCTTCGTCCGGACCGAGAGCCGCGTCTCGGCGCCCTTCTCCTTGAGGAGGAGCGCGACCTCCGCGGTCTCGGACTGGGCGAGCAGGTCGATGATCCCCTCGGAATGCTCCGAGCGGGCGCCGGTCGCCGCCAGGTCGGCGAGCTCCATCGCGGAGGCGACCACGAGCCCGTCGGCGAGGTGCTCCAGGCGGGCGAGCACGCGCCCGAACAGGGCCAGCTGGGCGTCCGGCTTGGTGCGGTAGAGGCGCCGGCTGATGTCGGAGAGCGGCGCCCCCGCCTCGAGGAGCGCGGCGGCCACGCGCAGCGTGCGCGGCGTCGCGTTCGGGTGCGCGAAGGTGGCCGTGTCCATCACGATGCCCGCGGTCAGGACCGCGGCGAGGTCGCCGTCGCCGGCCGTCAGGGGGACGCCGAGGCGGACGGCGAGGAGCGCCACCATCTCGCAGGTGGCCGCGGCGCCGGGGTCGATCCAGGCCTCGTGGCCGGTCCCGTCGTTGCTGGCGTGGTGGTCGATCGTGAGGAGCGGCGTGGCGGCGAACAGCGCCGCGTTGCGCTCGCGGATGGGGCCGGCGCGCGAGAGGTCGCCGCAGTCGCAGAGGACCACGAGGTCGTAGGCCACGCCGGGCTCCGGGTCGGTGCGCACCTTCTCGACGCCGGGGAGGAAGGCGTAGAGCGCGGGAGCGCCGTCGCTGACCGCCACCGTGGCATGTCCCCCGCGGCCCTCGACGAGGAGGGCGATCGCGAGGGCCGCTCCGAGCGCGTCGGCGTCGGGGTTCTCGTGCCCGACGGCCAGCACGGAGCGGGCCGCGCGCAGCCGCTCGACGACGGCGTCCGGGACGGCCGCGGCGAGCGCGGCGAGGTCGGCCCCGACGGTCATCGATCGCCCCGCCGCGGCCCCGGCCGACGGCCCCGCGGGATGGGCTGGCGGCCGCCCGCCCGGCGGGGTGGGCGCCGCGGGCCCGGCGTCCCGACGATGGGCGTGGCCTCGCCGGCCGGCGGCGCGTCCTCGCCATCGTCCGGTTCCGCGTCTCCCTCGCGACGCAGGCGGGGAACCGGCGTCGGCAACGTCTCCGAGCGCGGCGCGTCGGCGAGCGCCTCGCCCGCCGAGTCATGGCCCTGGCCGAGCTCCTCGATGATCCGCAGGACGCGCGTTCCCCTCGCCGCGGAATCGTCGAGGGACACGTGGAGCGCCGGGATCCGCTTGATGCGGAGCCGGACCCCCAGCTCGTGGCGCACGAACCCCATCGCGCGCTCGAGGGCGGCCAGCGTCTCGGCCCGCTCCGGCGCGCCGCCGATGACGCTCACCCAGACCCGCGCATGGCGCAGGTCGGGCGTCGTCTCGACGTCCGTGACGGTGGCGAAGCCGATGTGCGGGTCCTGGACCTCCTTGGCCAGGATCGCGCCGATCTCCTGGCGGAGCAGCTCGTCGACCCGGTCGGTGCGCTGGCTCATGGCCGCGGTCAGCGAGGCGCGGCGCGGCTCACCGCCTGCTGGGTGAACGCCTCGATGACGTCGCCCTCCGCCAGGTCGTGGTAGCCGGCGAGCCCGATGCCGCACTCGTAGCCCTGGGCCACCTCGCGGACGTCGTCGCGGAAGCGGCGCAGCGATTCGATCCGGTCGGTGGCGATGACCTTGCCGCCGCGGTAGACCCGGGCGCCCGCGTTCCGGACGATCCGGCCGTCGGTCACGGAGCAGCCGGCGATGACCGTGCTCTTGCCGACGCGGAAGATCTGGCGGACCTCCGCCCGGCCCTCGACCACCTCGACGATCTCCGGCTCGAGCATGCCCCGGAGGGCGGCCTCGATGTCGTCGGTCAGCTTGTAGATGATGTCGTAGAGGCGGACGTCGACCTTCTCCGCCTCTGCCGTCCGGCGCGCCTGGGGGTCGATCTTCGTGCTGAAGCCGACCACGATCGCGTCCGACGCCGAGGCGAGCAGGATGTCGTTGTCGGTGATGTCGCCGGTGCCCTCGTGGAGGACGTTGATCCGGACCTCGTCGGACTGGATCTGCCCGAGGGCGTGGGTGATGGCCCCCAGCGAGCCCGAGACGTCCGCCTTGAGGATGATCCGGAGCTCCTTGGCCTGGCCTTCCTTGAACTGCTGGAAGAGGTCCTCCAGGGTCGCCTTCTGGCTGGTCCCGGTGGCGGAGGTGGCCGCGGCGCGGGCGCCCTCCACGAGCGACCGGGCGATCTTCTCGTCGGCCACGACGCGCAGGATGTCGCCGGCCTCGGGCACCTCGCCCAGGCCGAGGACGACGGCCGCCGAGGAGGGACCGACCTTCTGGGTCCGCTTGCCGACCGCGTTCTCGAGGGCCCTGACCTTGCCGTAGGTCTTGCCGACGACGACGATGTCGCCG
The DNA here is from genome assembly GCA_963827965.1 of uncultured Chloroflexia bacterium. Classification (GTDB taxonomy): domain Bacteria; phylum Chloroflexota; class Limnocylindria; order Limnocylindrales; family CSP1-4; genus CTSoil-043. Next base: position 53,647 of record CAWHCW010000010.1, read on the forward strand.
ATCCGGAGCGTGCCGGTCTGGACGACGACCGTGGCCACCGGGCCCCGGCCCTTGTCCATCTCGGCCTCGATGATCGTGCCGATCGCGGGCCGCTTGGGGTTGGCCTTCAGCTCCTGGAGGTCGGCGACGAGGAGGATCATCTCGATGAGCTCGTCGAGGCCGATCCGCGCCTTCGCGGAGACGGGCACGAGCGGCACGTCGCCGCCGTACTCCTCGACGACCACGTTGGCCTCGGCGAGCTCGGTCTTGACCCGGTCCTGGTTGGCGTCGGGCTTGTCGATCTTGTTGAGGGCGATGATGATCGGCACCTTCGCCGCGCGGGCGTGGCTGATCGCCTCGAGCGTCTGGGGCATGACGCCGTCGTCGGCGGCAACGACGATCACCGCGATGTCGGTGACCCGCGCGCCGCGGGCCCGCATCGCGGTGAACGCCTCGTGGCCCGGGGTGTCGAGGAAGACGACCTTCTTGCCGTCCTTCGTCACCTCGGAGGCCCCGATGTGCTGGGTGATCCCGCCCCGCTCGCCGGCCGCCACGGTCGTGCTGCGGATCGCGTCGAGGAGGCTCGTCTTGCCGTGGTCGACGTGGCCCATCACGGTGACGATCGGCGGGCGCGGCCACCATGAGGGCGGCGTCGTCCTCGCCCAGGAGGCCCGGTCCTTCGTGGCCGGCGCGGCGGCCTCGGCCGTCGTCTCGGCGACTTCGGCGGCGGTCTCCTCGGCCTCGGCGACCTCGTAGCCGAGCTCGGTCGCCACGAGCGAGGCCGTGTCGCGGTCGATGAGCTGGTTGATCGTCGCGAAGATGCCGCTCTTGATCAGCTCGCGGATGACGTCCGCGGGGTTGACGTCGAGGAGCTCGGCGAGCTCCTTGACGGTGATCGTCGGCGGCAGCGTGACGGCCGCGCGATCGCGCGGCTCGACGACGGAGACCGGCGAGAAGCCGCCCTCGCGCCGCGGTGGCTTGCGCGGACCGCGGCGGCCGCGGGTCCCGCTCCTGCTCCTGGCCATCAGGACCCTCCTTCGTGGTCGGTGACGATGTCATCGGTGGGTGCCCCGGGTGCCGGCGGCGGCCCGAAGAGGCCGGCCGGGATCGAGGCGTCGAGGGCCCGGCGAAGGGTCCCCCGGCTGATCGCATTGTGCTGGCAGGCGGCGTCGAGGCAGACATACGCGCCGCGCCCGGCGGCCCTGCCGGTCGGATCGACGGCGACGTCGCCGGCCGGATCGCGGACGACGCGGAGGAGCTCCCGCTTCTGCCGGGCGGTCCGGCACGCGACGCAGGTCCTGGTCGGGAACCGCCGGGGAGGCGGCCCGCCGGTCGCGCCGCGCGCTACGACGCCACCTCCTTCGCGCCGCCCTCATCCCCCGCCAGCGGGGCGGCCGCGACGGGGCGCACGGTGCGACGGGAGCGGCAGCGGCGACGGGAGCGGCAACGGGCTCGTGGCCCTGGACGTCGCTCCGGATGTTGATGCGCCAGCCGGTCAGCTTCGCCGCGAGGCTGGCGTTCTGGCCCCCGCGTCCGATCGCGAGCGAGAGCATCCTCTCCGGAACCGTGACGTTGGCGACCCGGTTCTCCTCGTCGATGACCACGCCGTCGACCTGGGCGGGCGAGAGGGCCTTGGCGACGAAGATCGCGGGATCCTCGTGCCATTCGATGACGTCGATCTTCTCCCCGGCAAGCTCGGCGACGACGGCCTGGACCCGCGACCCGCGCTGGCCGACCGTCGCGCCGACCGGATCCAGGCCCTCCTGGCGGGACGCCACGGCGACCTTGCTCCGGCTTCCCGCGTCCCGTGAGATCGCCTTGATCTCGACCGTGCCGGCGTGGATCTCCGGCACCTCCAGCTCGAACAGGCGCCGCAGGAACCCCTTGTGCGTCCGACTGACGAAGACCTGGGGGCCCTTGGGCGCCCGCCGGACCTCGAGGACGAAGGCCTTGACGTTCTGGCCGATCCGGTAGTGCTCCACCGGGGACTGCTCGGTCGTGGCGAGGATGGCCTCGGCCTTGCCGAGGTCGAGGATGATCGCCCGCGGCTCGACGCGGTTGACGGTGCCCGTGATGAGGTCGCCCTCGCGGCTGGCGAACTGGTCGAAGACGACGTCGCGCTCGGCCTCGCGGAGGCGCTGCAGCACGACCTGCTTGGCCGTCTGGGCGCCGATCCGGCCGAACGCATCCTGGCCGAGCTGCTCGGTGACGACGACGTCGCCGGGCGCGGCGTCGGCCTCGAAGGCGGCGGCCGCGGCAACCGTGATCTGGGTCAGCTCGTCCTCGATCTCCTCGACGACCAGCCGCTCGCGGGTCACCATCATCTCGCCCCGCTCGGGGTCGATGCGGACCCGGACGTCCTCGTTGCCGGGGATCCGGCGGTAGGCCGACTCGATCGCGTCCTCGATGGTCCTGATCAGGTGCTCGCGCGGAACGCCCTTCTCCGCGTTGAGCTGGAGGAGGGCGCCGACGAAGTCTCGGCTCATGCGCACACCTCCGTGTTCCCTGCTGTCCCTGTCCGACGTCCACCGCGCCCGCCGGACCGAAAGAAAAACGTGGCGGTCAGCCACGTCATGGAGCGGCGCGGTCGTGTTCTGGCGCAGTATACCCCGCCGCGGGATCCCCGGGATCGACGTCCACCGGTCCGGGCGGATCGCGCGCAGGCCGGCGGCGGGCGCGCGAGCGGCGGGCCGGCGCGGCGCGCAGCGCGGCGCCCGGCGAGCGGCGCGGCCGGCGGCAGCGGCGGCGCGAGAGCCGGAGACCCACCGGCGCGCAAGAGCGCTTGCCCAAACTGATGCCCGTGGGCGCATCGCCCAGGCATCAGCGTCCGCTCCACGCGGCAGGCCGGGCCCGGCGCGGGCATCCGGTCCAGCCGTCCCGGCCGACCTCGCCGCGACCTGGCCGCCGGGTGATCGATCGGACGACGATTCCTGGCGGCGGGGCCGCCTGATGCGCCGCTGATGCACACAAGCGGCGATCAGATGTGCCGCGATGGCCGGGCGTCGGATGCCGGGCGATGCGCCGCTGATGCACCGGGGCATCGATTTCGGGGATGGGCTCGCCGTCGGCTGCCCGCGGTGTCGGGGATGGGCTCGCCGTCGGCTGGCCCCGGCTCAGGACGCCGCGGCCGTCTCCCCGTGAATGCCTGGCGGGGGGAAGCGCCGGGCCACGTACTCCTCGAGGAGGCCCACGAAGCGCTCCACGATGTCGTCGCCGCGGAAGGTGTCGTGGAGCTTCCCGTCGACGAAGACCGGGGCCACCGGCTCCTCGAACGTCCCGGGCAGGCTGATCCCGATGTCGGCGTGCTTGCTCTCGCCCGGCCCGTTCACGACACAGCCCATGACCGCGACGCGGAGCTCCTCGACGCCCGGGGTGCGCGACGCGCCACTCCGGCATCCGGTCCTTCAGGTACTGCTGGATGTCGCGGGCCATCTCCTGGAAGAAGGTCGACGTCGTGCGGCCGCAGCCCGGGCAGGCGCGACACCTGGGGCAGGAAGCTGCGCAGGCCCAGCGACTGGAGGACCTGCTGGGCGACCTCCACCTCGAGCTCGCGCCCGGCGCCGGGCTCCGGGGTCAGGCGAGACGCGGATCGTGTCGCCGATCCCCTCGTTGAGCAGGATGGCGAGGCCGGCCGTCGAGGCGACGATCCCCTTCATGCCCATCCCGGCCTCGGTGAGCCCCAGGTGCAGGGGGTAGTCGCAGCGGGCGGCCAGGAGGCGGTAGACGTCGACCAGGTCGCGGACGCCGGACACCTTCGCGCTGATGATGATGCGGTCGTGGCGAAGCCCGGTCTCCTCGGCCAGCTCCGCCGACCGGAGCGCCGACTGGAGCATCGCCTCGATCATCACGTCGCGGGCGTCCAGGGGCTGCGGCGAGCCGGGCGTTCTCCTCCATGAGCGTCGTCAGGAGGGCCGCGTCGAGCGAGCCCCAGTTGACCCCGATGCGGACCGGCTTGTCGTGCTCGATCGCCACCCGGACGATCGTCTGGAAGTTCTCGTCGTGCCGCTTCGCGCCGACGTTGCCGGGGTTGATCCGGTACTTCGCCAGGGCCCGCGCAGCCTCGGGAAAGCCGACCAGCAGCTGGTGGCCGTTGTAGTGGAAGTCGCCGACGATCGGCGTGTCGAAGCCGAGGTCGCGCACCTTGCGGACCATGTCCGGGACCGCCGCCGCGGCCGCCTCGTTGTTGACCGTCACGCGGACGAGCTGCGAGCCGGCCTGGGCCAGCCGCACGACCTGGAGGGCCGTCGCGTCGGCATCGGCCGTGTCGGTGTTCGTCATCGACTGGACGACGACCGGGTGGGCGCTCCCCACCAGCACGCCCCCGACGTCCACCGAGGGCGTCGGCGGCGGCGAGCGTGGCCGCACGTCCGTCGGGCGCGGTCATGGCGTTCCGCCGCCCACCTGCCGCACGATGTCGAAGTAGGTGATCCAGATGAGGAACCCGAAGAGGAAGACGAACCCCACCAGGTACGTCAGCCGTTCCACCGAGAGGGTCGTCGCGGCCGACGGCCCGTTGACGCGCACGCCGGCGGCCCGGAGCATCCTCCCGCCCGCCCCGAAGAGGGCCTTCAGGAGGAGGACGAGCATCCGTCCCCCGTCGAGGGGCGGGAACGGCAGCACGTTGACCAGGGCCAGGTTCGCCGAGAGCAGGCCGGCCAGGTAGAGGGTGAAGATCCCGCCCAGCTGCCAGAAGACGTCGCCCACCTGGACGGCGATCCCGACGGGTCCCGAGACCGGCGGCGCCTGCCCCGGGTTCGCCACGATCGAGGCCAGGAGGTCGGACAGGCCGTTGAGGATGAGGGTGAACGCGGCGACCGTCCACGCCGCGCCGGCGCCGACGGCCGCCATGACGTCGCGGCCGCGGTACTCCCCGGTGAAGACGAGCTGGGCCCCGCGGATGCCCAGGGCACCCTTGTCGGCGGCCACCGCGGGCGGCCGGAGCGTGGCCCGGACCTCGCGCACGGCACCGTCCTTCCCCTTCACCGTGAGGTTCACGGTGTCGCCCGCCCGCGCGAGGAGCGCCTGGATGGCGGCTCGCCCGGCATCGGGGCTGGGGAAGAGGTCGAACGTCGCCCCATCGATCGCGAGGATCGTGTCGCCGGCCTCGAGGCCGGCGGCCTGGGCCGGGGATCCCGCCTGGACCTCGGCGAAGGTGAGGCCTCCCTGGGGCGTCGGCCAGCCAGGCGATGCCGAAGAAGATGACGAAGGCCACGACGAGGTTCATCGCGACGCCGGCGAGCAGCACGACCAGCTTCTTCCACAGCCGCTGGACCGCGAAGGAGCGCGGGTCCTCGGATTCGCCGTCCTCGCCGTCGAGGCGGACGAAGCCGCCGATCGGGAGCCAGTTCAGGGTGTAGAGCGTCTCGCCCCTGTCCCGCAGGACCTTCGCCCGCGGCGGGAAGCCGATGCCGAACTCCAGGACGCGGATCCGGAAGAGGCGCGCCAGGACGAAATGCCCCACCTCGTGGATGACCACGAGGCCGCCGAGGATGAGGATGAAGAGGGCGATCGTGATCGCGCCCTGGATGATGGCCATGCTCTCCCCTACGCTGGCGGGCCGGCCGCGGTTCCCGGGCCGAATGCCGGCTCCGCGAACGCGGCCCGGACCTCGCGGTCGAGGGCGACGAGCTCGTCGACCCCCGGCGCCTGGTCCGGTCCCGACCCGTAGCGTGCCACGGCTTGCTCGAGAAGGCGCGGGATGCCCGGGAAGTCGAGCGTCCCGGCCAGGAACCGGGCCACCGCCACCTCGTCGGCGCTGATGAGGACGGCCGTCGCCCGGGAGCCGATCGCGCCGGCCTCGCGGGCGATCCGGAGCGCCGGGAAGCGGGCCTCGTCGGGGGCCCGGAAGTCGAGCCGTCCGACCGCGACGAGATCCGGTGGGCCCGCCGGCGACGGGAGCCGCCGCGGATGCGTGACGGCGTACTGGATCGGCAGGCGCATGTCGGGCGTCCCGAGCTGGGCCTTGAGCGACCCATCCCGGAACAGGACCGCGGAATGGACGACGCGACTGGGGATGGACGACGACGTCGATCCGGTCGTAGGGCATCCCGTAGAGCCAGTGGGCCTCGACGATCTCGAGCCCCTTGTTGGCGAGGGTCGCGGAGTCGATCGTGATCTTGGCCCCCATCGTCCACGTCGGGTGGCGCAGGGCGCGCTCGGGCGTGATCTCGGCGAAGGCCGCGAGGGGCGTGTCCAGGAAGGGCCCGCCCGACGCCGTGAGGACCAGGCGGGCGACGTCGCCCATCTCTTCGCCGACGAGGCACTGCCAGATCGCGGAATGCTCCGAGTCGATCGGCCGCAGCCAGCCCAGCGGGGTGGCCAGGGGGTCGCGCGGGTCGGCCGCCGCCCGCTCGGCGGCGCGGGCCCGCGCCTCGGCCATCACGAGGTGGCCCCCGGCGACCAGCGTCTCCTTGTTGGCGGTGGCCACGACCTTGCCCGGCCCGCAGGGCCGCGAGGACGGGGCGCAGGCTCGACCAGGCCCCCGGTGCCGACGATCACGAGGTCCACGTCGTCGCGCGTGGCGAGCGCCTCGAGGGCACCCCGTCCGCGCACCTGGCCGCAGCCCGCCGGCAGGTCGAGCGGCGCATCGGAGTCGACCGCGACGGCGCGGGGATGCAGGAGCCGGGCCTGGCTCTCGAGCAGCGCGGCCTGCGAGCCCGTCGCAAGGGCGACGACCTGCCAATCCGGCGCGAGGGCGGCGAGGACGTCGACCGCCTGCCGTCCGATCGAGCCGCCCGAGCCGAGGAGGGCGACGCGGACGGGCGGGCGCGAGCGCTGCCGATCAGCCATGGACGAGGGTGACCCAGGCGGCCAGGACCGGCGCGGCAAAGAGGATCGAATCCACCCGGTCCAGGATCCCGCCGTGCCCCGGCAGGAGGGTGCCCGAGTCCTTCACGCCGGCCGCCCGCTTGAGGAGCGACTCGGCGAGATCCCCGGCCTGCGCAGCCGCCCCCAGGAGCGGGCCCAGGACGAGCGCCTCCAGCGGGTCGCTGGAGCTCGCGATGAGGACGAGGGCGACGGCTGCAGTGGCCACGACGAGGCCCCCCAGGACGCCCTCGAGGGTCTTCTTCGGCGAGATCCAGGACAGGAAGGGGCGCCGTCCGATCGCCCGGCCCACGAGGTAGGCGCCGGTGTCGAAGGCCCAGACGCCCGCCAGGAGCACGAGGATCCAGCGCCGCTCCGGCCAGAAGACCCGCTCGAAGTGCCCCGGGTCCGTCCACAGGGTCGCCAGGAGGGCCACCGCCCCCAGCAGCCCCACGTAGACCGCCCCGAAGAGCGTGCTCGACCAGGCCGCGAACCCGGCGGCAGGGTCGCGGCGGGCGAATGCCGCCACGGCCAGGCCGACGGCGATCGCGCCGACGAGGGCGACGCCGTCGATCGCACCGATACGGGCGGCGAGGTCGAGGGCCGCCGCGGGCCGCCCGAGGAGGTGGCTGCCGAGGATCGCCGGGATCGCCGCCATGGCGACGAGGACGGCCGCTCCCGCGACGACGCCGTTGCGCACGACCGGCCGCCCGGCGAGGGGCAGCAGGCGCTCGGCCTCGCGCGCCGCCAGGATCGCGAGAACCACGGCCAGGACCCCGATCCCCACGCCGCCCGCCGCGATCGCGACGACGACGACGGGCACGATGAGAAGGGTGCTCAGCGTCCGCTCGCGCACGTGGCCGGCCTCACGTCCCGAAGCGGCGGGAGCGCCGCGCGTAGCCGTCGAGGGCCTCGTCGTAGGCCGCCTCGTCGAAGTCCGGCCAGAGGACGTCGCACGACCAGAACTCGGCGTAGGCGCTCTGCCAGATGAGGAAGTTGGAGAGCCGCTGCTCGCCGCCCGTCCGGATCACGAGGTCCGGGTCGGGCATCCCGGCGGTGTAGAGGCGGGCGGCGATGGCGGGCTCATCGATGGCGTCCGGGGGCAGGCCGTCGGCCACGATGGCCCGGACCGCGTCGACCAGCTCCGTCCGTCCCGCGTAGTTGAAGGCGACCGCCAGGGTGAGGCGGCTGCCCTGCTCGGTCACGGAGAGGGCGTCGCCGATCGACCGGCGGAGGTCGTCCGGCAGCTCCTCGAGGCGGCCCAGGAGACGGACCCGCACGCCCTGCCGCACCAGCTCCGGCGTCTCGGCGCGGATCGCCTGCTCGAGGAGCCGGAAGAGCCCGATCACCTCGTCGTCCGAACGCGCCCAGTTCTCGCGGCTGAAGGCGTACAGGGAGAGGACGGCCACCCCGCGGCGCAGCGTGTGCTCCACGAGCCAGCGGATCTTCTCGACGCCCGCGGCGTGCCCCTCGAGGTCGGAAAGGCCGTGCTCCCGCGCCCAGCGGCGGTTGCCGTCCATGATGATGGCCACGTGGGCCGGGCGGATGGCCGGGTCGTCCCCGCAGCCGTCGTTCGTCTCGACGGAGGCGTCCGCCTCCGTCCGTGCCGCGTGGGCCGCGGGCGGCGCGTCCGTCGGACGCGCGAGCGGAGCTGGCGCCACTAGACCTCCAGCACCTCGCGCTCCTTGGCCCCGCCGGCCGTGTCGACGTCGGCGACGTGGCGGTCGGTCACCTTCTGGAGCTGCTCGAGCTCGCGGTGCGCCTCGTCGGTGCCGATGATGCCGTCGCGCTCCTCGCGCTTGATCGCCTCGGCGGCCTCGCGGCGGAGGTTGCGGATCTCGACCCTGGCCTCCTCCATGCGGCGGTGGATCACCTTGACGAGGTCCTTGCGGCGCTCCTCGGTGAGGGGCGGGATGGTGAGGCGCACGACGGTCCCGTCGACGTTCGGGGTCAGGCCGATGTCGCTCTTGAGGATCGCCTTCTCGATCGCCCCGAGGACGCCGCGGTCCCACGGCTGGATGACGATCTGGTGCTGCTCCGGGACGCTGATCCCGGCCAGCTGGTTGAGGGCCGTCGGCGTCCCGTAGTACTCGACGTGGATCCGCTCGACGAGGGCGGTGGAGGCGCGGCCGGTGCGGACACCCTGGAAGTCGCGCTCCATCACCTCGACGGCGCGGGCCATCTTCGGCTCGATCGTCGCCAGGACCTGGCTGGTCATGCGGGGGAACCTCCGGAGATGCGGGTCCCGACCTGCTCCCCCATCGCCGCCCGCCGGACGTTGTCCGCCTCGTTCAGGTCGAAGACGATGATGGGGAGATCATTCTCCATGCACAGTGACACGGCAGTCGCGTCGAGGACGGCGAGCCGCCCGCCGAGGACGTCCGCGTAGGTGAGCTCCGTGTAGCGCTTCGCGTCGGGATGGGTCAGCGGGTCGGCATCGTAGACGCCGTCGACGCGGGTGGCCTTGAGGAGGACGGAGGCGCCGATCTCGACCGCCCGCAGGGCCGCGGCCGTGTCGGTCGTGAAGTAGGGGTTGCCGGTCCCGGCCACGAAGAGCGTGACCCGGCCCTTCTCCATGTGGCGGATCGCCCGCCGCCGGATGTACGGCTCGGCCACCTCGTTCATGGCGATCGCCGTCATCACCCGCGTCGGCACGCCGACGCGCTCGAGGGCGTCCTGGAGGGCCAGGCCGTTCATCACGGTCGCCAGCATCCCCATGTAGTCGCCCGTCGCCCGGTCCATCCCGCGCGCCGCCGCGGCCAGGCCGCGGAAGATGTTCCCGCCGCCGACGACGAGGCCCACCTGCACGCCGGCCTGGTGGGCCGCCGCGACCTGGTTGGCGATGAAGGTGCAGAAGGCCGGGTCGACGCCGTACGGCCGGTCCCCCAGGAGGGCCTCGCCCGAGATCTTGAGGAGGATTCGCCCGTAGCGAACCGGCGGCAGTGCGCCGGTCCCCTTCGTCAGCGTCGCGGAGTCGCTCACAGCTCCTCGCCGAGCGCGTAGCGGGTGAAGCGTCGAACGCGGATGTTCTCGCCGATCGTGGCGATCGCCGCGGCGACGAGCTGGCCCACCGTCTCGTCGGTGTCGCGGAAGGGCTGCTCCAGCAGGCAGACCTCCGCCTGCCACTTCTTCAGCTGGCCCTCGATGATCTGGGGGCGAATGTGCTCGGGCTTCTTCTGGACCGTCTCGTCGGCGAGGAGGGCGGCCCTCTTCGCTTCGAGCACGGCCGCGGGGATCCGGTCGACGTCGACGTAGAGCGGGGCCAGGCCGGCGACCTGCATCGCGAGGTCGCGAACCAGCTTCTGGAACTGGTCGGTGCGGGCCACGAAGTCCGTCTCGCAGTTGACCTCGATGAGGACGCCGACCCGGCCGCCCGGGTGGATGTAGCTGGCCACGACGCCCTCGCGGGCCTCGCGACCGGCGCGCTTCGCGGCGGCGGCCAGGCCGCTCTCGCGCAGGATCGCGACCGCCGCCTCGACGTTGCCGTCCGCCTGCTCGAGGGCGCGCTTGCAGTCCATCATGCCGGCGCCGGTTCGCTCGCGGAGCTCCTTGACGTCGCCAGCCGAGATGTTCGCCATGGGTGGGTGCGTCTCCTGTCGTCCGCCGGCCTCGGCCGGGGTTCGCGTGCGGCCGCTCGCGCCGCCGCACGAAGGTTGGGGTCTGGCTACTCGGCCTCGGCCACGACGACCGGAGCCTCGGGGAGGAGCTCCTCCTCGGCGTCCGGCTCGAAGGTGAGCGCGCCACCGGCGGCGAGCTGGGCCACGAGGTCGTCGGCCGAGGCGATCTCCTCCGCCGCGAATGCCTCCACGTACGCCGGCTCCGGCTCGGGCTCGCGCTCCGACCGGGCCGCCCGCTCGCGGCCTCCCTCGATCGCCGCGTCGGCGACGAGCTGGCAGAGGAGACGGATCGCGCGGATCGCGTCGTCGTTGGCCGGGATGATGTAGTCGATCTCGTCCGGGTCGACGTTCGTGTCGCCCGTGCCGACGATCGGGATCTCCAGCTTGCGGGTCTCGGTGACCGCGATCCGCTCGCGGGCCGGGTCGACGATGAAGACCGCCCCGGGGAGGCGCTTCATCTTGCGGATGCCGCCGAGGATGAGGCGGAGCTTGCGCAGCTCCTCCATGTGGCGGGCCGCTTCCTTCTTCGGCATGCGCTCGAAGTCGCCGTTGGCCAGGCGCGCCTCGAGCTGCTCGAGGAGGCCGAGCCGCTTCTTGATGGTGACGAAGTTGGTCAGCATGCCGCCGAGCCAGCGCTGGTTGACGTACGGCTGGCCGGCCCGATCCGCCTCCTGGGCGATCGGCTCCTGGGCCTGCTTCTTGGTCCCCACGAAGAGGATGGACTCGCCGCGGGCGGTCGTCTCGCGCACGGCGGCGAGGGCGAGGTCGAGACGCTGGACGGTCTGGGCGAGGTCGATGATGTGGATCCCGTTGCGCTCGGCGAAGATGAACGGGCGCATCTTGGGATTCCAGCGGCGAGTCTGGTGGCCGAAGTGAACGCCGGCCTCGAGCAGCTGCCGCATGGAGACGGTGGGCACGCGTGGTCCTCCTGTTCGGTTCATCCTCCGCGGGCCCCGACCCGGACCGGGTGGCTCGAGCGTCGTGCTCGGCTCCCCGGCACCGCCCGGGCTCGGTGGCGGCACCGCGTGTGATCTCGTCGCCGCGGACGCGACGACGGCGGCTGCCCGATCGGCCGGACAACCCGGCGGAGTCTACCACAGGGGTCCCCCGTCGCCCGCCTCGCCGACCCCCCGGTGGTGGCGCAGCCGGAGGCGCCCGGCCGTGGCCGCGGGCTCCACCGCGACGACGTCCAGGCGGAGCGGGAATGCCGGCAGCCGCGAGCCATCCGCCAGCGTCCCGCGCGCCGCCAGCCCGGCCGCGCCGTGACGCAGCCGGCCGACCTTCCGCCGGTCGACGGACTCCTCGGGCAGGCCGAAGGCCCGCGAGCGACGCCAGCGCACCTCGACGATCGCCAGGGCCGGCGGGGGCCCGGGGTCGATGGCGACGATGTCGAGCTCCAGGCGGCCGACCCGCACCCGGCGCCCGAGGATCCGCCAGCCGGCCGTCGCAAGCGCTCCCGCGACGGCGTCCTCCGCCGCATCGCCCGCGCGCTGGGCCGGCGTCCGCCTCGTCGCGGGCCCGGTGCGTCCATGGAGCCCGAGGCTAGCCGGGGCCGACGCATCCGCGGCTTATCCCGGGGTCACCCGGCGGGCGCGGCGGCGCGCTCCTCCTCCCACGCCGCGAGGAGGTCGTCCCCCTCGGCCGTGACGAGCCCGGCGCGGCGCAGCCCGGGCGGCACGAGGTCGAAGCCGAGCTGCTCGACCCCGGCGAGGGCGCGGCGCGTCGTGATGAACGACCGGCGATGGAAGGCCGTGACGCCCAGCTCGACCATCGCCGCCCGATGCTCCGCCGTCGCGTAGCCCGCGTTGTGCTCCCAGCCGTAGCCCGGGGTGGCGGGCCGCGAGGCGCGTCATCAGCCGGTCGCGGACGACCTTGGCCACGATCGACGCGCAGGCGATCGAGTAGACCAGGGCATCGCCGTCGACGATCGCGTCGTACGGGCCGACGGCGTCCTCGAATCCCGCGATCGCCAGCCCGTCGACGAGGACGTGGTCGTGGCCGCCCAGCCGGGCGAGCGCGCGCCGCATCGCGAGGTGGGTGGCGTGGTAGATGTTGAGGCGGTCGATCTCCGCGACCGACGCCGCCCCGACGCCGACCGCGAGGGCCCGCCGGCGGACCTCGGGGGCCAGCGCCTCGCGCTGGGCGGCGGAGAGGGTCTTGGAGTCGCGGACGCCGGGGATCCGATGGGCGTTGGGGCGCATGATCACGGCCGCCGCGACGACCGGTCCGCAGGCCGGGGCCACCCCGACCTCGTCGACGCCCGCCACGCGGGCGGCGCCGGCCCGCCAGAGGGCGCGCTCGCGGCGCAGCGTCGGGACGGTCGGAGCCATCGCCGCCAAGGGTACCGGGAATCGGGCGGCCCCGCCGGATGACGGGGCCGTCGGATCGCGGATGCCGGCCCGGGGGGCCGGGAACAGGCTACTTCGAGCGCCGCTCGCGCAGCGTCGCGGCCTTGCCGACGCGCTCGCGCAGGAAGTAGAGCTTCGCGCGCCGGGCAACCCCGTGGCGCACGACCTCGATCTTCTCGATGCGCGGGCTGTTGATCTTGAAGGTCCGCTCGACGCCGACACCGGAGGCGATGCGGCGCACGGTCAGGGAGCGCGTGATGCCGCCGCCGGTGAGGCGCAGGATCGTCCCCTCGAACACCTGGATCCGCTCCCGCGTGCCCTCGACGACCTTGGCGGCAACCTTCACGGTGTCGCCGGGCGCGAGCTCCGGGATGTCGGTGCGAAGCTGGTCCTTGACGATCTCGTCGAGCACGTTCACGGGAGTCCCCTGCGTTCTCTGGGAGCGGCCGGGTGGTTCCGCGTGCCGCGTCGAGGGCATGATGAGCAGGTCGCGGGGGCGCGACCGACGGCGGAGTATAGCACGGCGTCCGCGATCATCAGCCGGCCTCGTCGGGCCGGCGCCCCGCCGCCGGGCCGGGCCCGCCATCGTCGGGCGGACCGCTGCCGAGCTCCTCGCGGACGTCGGCGAGGAGGCGCGCCTCCTCCGGGCTCCAGGCACGCTCCGCCAGCAGGTCGGGGCGGCGCTCGACGGTCCGCCGGATGGAGGAGCGGAGCCGCCAGCGACGCACCGCCCCGTGGTCGCCCGAGGACAGGACGTCGGGGACGCCGCGTCCCCCGAACACGGCGGGCCGGGTGTACTGCGGATACTCCAGGAGCCCCCGGGCGAACGACTCGTCCTCCAGGGAGGCCGCCTCGATCGCGCCCGGCAGGAGGCGGAGGACGGCGTCGACCACGACCAGCGCGGCGAGCTCGCCGCCGGTCAGGACGTAGTCGCCGATCGAGAGCTCGAGGTCGACCAGCGAGCGGATCCGCTCGTCGACGCCCTCGTAGCGGGGGCACAGGAAGACGAGGTGGGTCGCCCCGGCCAGTCGCTCCGCGCGGGCCTGGCGGAACGGCTCGCCGGCCGGGTCGAGCAGGATGACGAGCGAATCGGCGCGGCGCAGCGCCGCCAGGGCGCCGGCGACCGGCTCCGGGCGGAGGATCATCCCGGCCCCTCCGCCGTAGGGCGCGTCGTCGACGCTCCGGTGACGGCCCAGGCCCCAGGTCCGCAGGTCGTGGACGCGGACGACGGCCAGCCCCTGCTCCTGGATCCGGCCGGGGATGCTGGCGGCGAGCGGGCCCTCGAGCATCTCCGGGAACAGGGTGACGATGTCGATCTCGAGGGCCACCGGTCAGCCCTCGGCGGGGGGCTCGGCGGCGGACGGGTCCGGATCGCCCGCCGTCGGGAGGTCGGTCAGGGGCGGCGGCGTGGCGGCAGGCACCGCGGGGCGCCGGCGCGTGGCCCGCCGCGGTCGCGGTGGGCGCGGCGGCGGCGCCGGCCGGATCTGGTCGGGCGTGGGGAGGTCGAGCGCCTCGGGGTCGACGACGATCTCGCCGCGCCGCGGCGCGAGGATCCGGACGAAGGGCCGGATGATCGGCAGGTCGAAGTCGCCGCGGGACCCGCCGACGACCTCGAGCACGTCGGCGCCGCCGGCCCGGTAGACGTCGCGCACGGTGCCCAGCTCGGCGCCATCGGGATCGCGGACCGCGACGCCGATGATCTCGTGCCAGAAGTAGGCGCCGCGCGGCAGGGCGTCCGCCGGCCCGGCCTCCACCTCGAGGTAGGCAAGCCGGAGACGCTCCGCCGCCTCGCGCGTCGGCACCTCGGCGAAGCGAAGGACCCAGCCCGGGTTGGCGGGACGCGCCTCGACGATCGTGAGCGCGTCCGCCGATCCCTCGCGATGGAGCCGCGCGCCCACGACGAAGCGCTGCGCGGGTCGGTCCGTCAGGACCTCGACCCGCACCGCGCCGTGGATGCCGTGGAGGCCTCGGACCAGGGCGACGACCAGCCGATCGGCCGAAGCGCCCTCGGCGTCGATCAGACGATCTCCAGCTGGAACTGCTCGCCGTCGCGGGCGGAGACGACCTTGAGGAGGGTCCGGAGCGCCTTGGCGACGCTGCCGTTGCGGCCGATCACCTTGCCCATGTCGTCCTCGGCGACGCGGAGCTCGATGACGGTGGCGCCGGCCTCCTGGCTGACCGTGACCTCGACCTGCTCGGGGTGGTCGACGAGCGACTTGGCGACGTATTCGACGAGCTGCGGGGCGGCCATGGCGGGCCCCTACTTCGCCGCCGGCAGGACGCCGGCGTTGCGCAGCAGCCGCTCGACGGTCTCCGTCGGGAGGGCGCCCTTGGCGAGCCAGGCCTTCGTCTTGTCGACGTCGACCGCGAACTCGACCGGCTCTGTCCGCGGGTTGTAGTGCCCGAGGATCTCGATGGCCCGGCCGTCGCGCGGCTTGCGGCTGTCGGCGACGACGACGCGGTAGGTCGGCTGCTTCGTCGCGCCGACGCGGGTGAGGCGGATGCGTGCTGCCATGGGGGTGCCGTCCCTCCTACTTGGTGAACGTGATGACGGCGCGCGACACGGTCGTCGCGCCGGGAGCCTCGGCCACCGAGGCGAACGCCTCGAGCGGGACGAGGAAGGGCTTGACCTCGGTCTCGTACTGCGTCTTCGCGGCGGCCGGGAGCATCGCCTCGACGCCGGCCCGGATGCCCGCGATGTCGATGAAGACGTCGCTGATCCCGTCGCCGCCGGCGAGCGCGATGGCCCGCTCGTAGACCGGATCCCTGGCCAGCGATTCGGCCGCGTCGGTGTCGATCACGGCCTTGACGAAGTCGACGGTCCCGAGGGCGAAGACGCCGCCCTGGACCGTCACGGCGATCTCGGGGATCGCGACGCCCGTGGCCCCCGCCGGGATCGTGACCACGAGCAGCGTGCCGTCGCCATAGGCCTCCTGCCGGGACGTGACGCCCGCCTCGCTGCCCCCGAGCGCGAGGAGCAGCTTGAGCTGGTCGAGGAGACGGCCCGCCTTGGCCTCATCGGTGACGGTCGCGGCCAGGCCCCCGCCGAACGCGGCGCCATCCACGGTCGCCGCCACGGCCGTGTCGTCGGCCCAGCCGATGAGCGCCTCGGCCCCCCCGACGGCTGCCAGGGCCTGCTCCACCTGGTCGATCGCGGCGGCGGCCGACGGATCGCAGGCGAGCGTCGTCTTGAGGGACGCGATGGCGGCCACGAGACCCGCACCCAGGTCGCGCACCTCGATCGCCGCCACCGTCGAGGCGGGCAGGTGCGCGGCAATGGCGCTGGCGGTGTCCTTGGTGGTCGAGGCCGTGCTGGCCGTCTTCGCGCTGACCGTGAAGACCAGCGCGGCGTCCTCGGCGCGGGCCGACCCGGCAGCCCAGGCCGGGATCGCCTTGACCGCCTGGTCGAGGCAGGCCGCGGGAAGGCCGGCCTGGTCCCCGGCCGCGGCCAGGGCCGCGTCGACGAAGGCCTTCGTGTCGAGGTAGCCGAAGCCCAGGTAGGCGCTCGGGGCGGTCTTGCGGGCCGCGACGAACGACTCCGCCGTGGCGACCGGGCTGGATCCGCCGGTATCGAGCGACGCCTTGACGGCCTTCACCGGCCCCAGGACCATCACGCTCCCGCGAACCGCGAAGGCCATGGTCCCACCGGGGGCGTCGGAGACGACCGTGATCTCGCCGCCGGCGTAGCTCTCGGTCGCCTGCGTCCCGCGCACCTGCTTCGTCAGCCACGCCTTCGCCGCGCCGCCATCCTTGACGGCCACCAGGAGGACGACCCCGTCGTCGATCGCCGGACGCGCCTGCAGGCTGTCGAGCGGCTTCCCGGCGACGTCGAAGGCCGCCGACGTGATCGCGACGCCGATCTCGCCGGCGAGCCAGGGCTTGACGTCCGCCGTCCATTTGACGCCGGATCCCTCGAGAAGGCGGTCCAGCGCCTCGTCGATCTTGGCGTCGTTGGACGCCTGGTCGGCAAAGCCCGGGAACTTGGCCAGGAGGTCCCCGACCTTGGCCCGCTGATCGCCCGGCATGTCGGCCCGGATCTCCAGGTAGGCAACCGTGCCCTTCGGAATCCAGCCACCGACGGCCGAGGTGCCGCCACCTGCCGCGAGCAGGGCCACGGCGACGGAGATCACGCCGACCATCGCGGCGACGGCGATGAGGGCGACGCCCCAGCGCACGAGACCCTTGGGGCGGCCGGCCGGCGGCGTGGCGTTGGCCGCCTCGGACGGCAGGGGGTATTGCGGCGGCGGGGGCGCCGTGGACGCGGCGGTCACGACCGTCGTCGCCTCCACGGGCGTGGTCTCGACCGGGGTCCCCGTGGGACCGCCGACCGGTTCGATGTCGGCCATGACAATTCCTCCCGGCCTAGCGGCCGAACATCCCGGGGATCCGACGACCCCCGCGGAGCTGCTTCATGAGCTTCTGCATGTCGCCGAACTGCTTGACGAGGCGATTGACCTCGGCGATGGATGTCCCCGAGCCCGTGGCGATCCGGCGCCGCCGGCTGGCGTTCAGCACGGCGGGGTCACGGCGCTCCTGCGGCGTCATGGAGCGGATGATCGCCTCGGTGTGCTTCAGGTCGCCCCGATCGACCGAATCCTGGGCTTCCTTCGCCATCCCTCCCATGCCGGGGATCATCTCGATGACCTGGCCCAGGGGGCCCATCTTCTTGACCTGCTGGAGCTGCTCGAGCATGTCCTCCAGGGTGAAGCTCGCGCTCTTGAGCTTCTCCTGGAGCTTCGCAGCCTCCTTCGCGTCGAAGTGCTCCTGGGCCCGTTCCACGAGCGTGAGCACGTCGCCCATGCCCAGGATCCGCCCGGCCAGCCGATCGGGGTGGAAGGGCTCCAGGGCGTCGGTCTTCTCGCCGGTGCCCAGGAACTTGACCGGCAGGCCGGTCACCGAGCTGATCGAGAGCGCCGCACCACCGCGCGCATCGCCATCGATCTTCGTCAGGACGAGGCCGGTGAGGGGAACGGCGGCCGCGAAGGCCTGCGCCACCGCGACCGCCTCCTGGCCGACCATGGCATCCACCACGAGGAGCGTCTCGACCGGTCGCACCACCCGCGCAAGCTCGGTGATCTCGGCCATCAGGACCTCGTCCACGGAGAGGCGCCCCGCGGTGTCGAGGATCACCGTGTCGCGGACGTCGCGGCGGGCGGCCTCGATGCCGAGCCGCCCGATCTCCGGGACGGACGTCCCGCGGGGAGCGGCGAAGACCGGGATGTCCAGGCTCCGGCCGAGGGTCACGAGCTGCTCGACCGCCGCCGGGCGGTAGGGATCGGCGGCGACAAGGAGGGGCCGCCGCCCGATCTTCACGGCATGGCGCGCCAGCTTCGCCGCCGAGGTCGTCTTGCCCGAGCCCTGGAGGCCGACGAGGGCGACGACGGCGGGATTGCCGGAGAGGTGGAAGGTGCGGTCTCCGCCCGAGAGAAGCGTGGTCAGCTCCTCGTGGACGATCTTGACGACCTGCTGGCCGGCGTTGAGGGACTCCAGGACCTCGGCGCCGACGGCGCGCTCGCGGACCCGGGCCGTGAACTCCTTGACGACCTTGAAGTTGACGTCCGCCTCGAGGAGGGCCAGGCGGACCTCGCGCATCGCCGCCTCAACGTCGGCCTCGCTGACCCGGCCGCGGCCGGTCAGCGCGCCGAGCGTCCTGCGCAGGCGGTCGGAGAGGGCGTCGAACATGCCGAGGTGCGGCTCCTGTGGACCGGGATGCTCGCGGGGCGCGATGGCGCTCCGGAGGTGGTGCGCGGGTTCTGGCGACACCGAGGTGCCCGCAGTCTATCGCATCCCCACGGCGAGGCGGCCGCGGCCGTCAGGCGAACAGGGCGGCGAGGAAGGCGTCGGGGTCGAACGAGAGGAGGTCCCCGACCTTCTCCCCCACCCCCACGAACCGGACCGGCACGGCGAGGTCGTGCTCGATGGCAAAGACGATCCCGCCCTTCGCCGTCGAGTCGAGCTTCGTGAGGACGATGCCGGTCAGGCCCGTCGCCGCGTGGAACGCGCGCGCCTGGGCGAGGCCGTTCTGGCCGGTGGTCGCGTCGAGCACGAAGAGGACCTCCGGCCGGGCCCCCGGCAGCCGGCGGTCGATGACCCGGCGCATCTTCGCCAGCTCGTCCATCAGGTTCGACTTCGTGTGGAGCCGGCCGGCCGTGTCGACGATGAGGACGTCCACGCCGCGCGCGATCGCGGCGTCCAGGGCGTCGTAGACGACGGCCGCCGGATCCGCGCCGGGGGCGTGGGCGACGACCGGTGCCGCGGCGCGCTCGCCCCACAGCCGCAGCTGCGCGATCGCCGCCGCCCGGAAGGTGTCCCCGGCCGCGAGGAGGACGGTCCGCCCGGCCGTCCGCTCACGGGCCGCGATCTTCCCGATCGTGGTCGTCTTGCCCGTGCCGTTGACGCCGACCACGAGGACCACCGCCGGCTGGCCGGGCGCGGCCGGCTCGAAGATCCAGCCGGCCTGGCGCGGCGCGAGCAGCGCGGCCAGCTCCTCCCGGACGGCCGCCTCCGGGCCCTCCGGATGGCGCCGCGCCCGGGCCCGTTCCACGACCTCGATGGCGAGGGCGCCGCCGACGTCGCCCGCGATGAGGGTCTCCTCGACCTCCTCCCACGTCGCCGCGTCGGCATCGCCAAGGCCCAGGATCCCGCGCAGGCGGGCGATGAACCCGCCCCGGCTCTTGGCCACGCCGGCGACGATGTCGCCGTCGACGATCGGCTCCGGGCCCGTGGCGGGCGGGACCCCAGGTTCGGCGGCCGGCGGGCCGGCGGAGCCCGGCGGACTCGGCGGACGCGTCGGCGGGCTCGGCGGGCGCGGCTTCCGCGCTGCGTCGGGCCTCGAGCTCGGCCTCGAGCTGGGCCTCGATCTCTGCGTCGGAGACGGGGGCAGCCTCCTCGGGCGTCCCCGGACGCGACCGGGTCCGCGTCCTCCTTCGGCTTGCGTCGCCAGAACATGCGTCCTCCAGTCGGGTTGCGGCCGCCGGTCAGCCGGCCGGCAGCGGGTCGGGCGCGCCCGTGCCGCCGATCCCGGCTCGCACCCGGTCGGCGATCGAGCGAGCCTCCTCGATCCGGAGGCTGACGACGCGGCTGACGGCATCCTCCCCGACCGTCACCCCGTACAGGGCGTCTGCGGCCTCGATCGTCCCGCGGTTGTGGGTGATCACGATGAACTGGGTGGTCTCGGCGAGGCCCCGGAGCGCCTCGACGAAGCGCCCGACGTTCGACTCGTCGAGAGCCGCGTCGACCTCGTCGAGGACGCAGAACGGGACGGGGCGCACCTCGAGCATCGCGAAGAGGAGGGCGACCGCGGTGAGGGCTCGCTCGCCGCCCGAGAGCATCGCCAGCGCCTGGGCCTTCTTGCCGGGCGGACGGGCGACGATCTCGACGCCGGTCTGGGCGAGGTCGCCGGGCTCGGTCAGGCTGAGCCGGGCGTAGCCGCCCCCGAAGAGCTGCTGGAAGCGCCGATCGAAGGCCGTCTCGAGGGCCGCGAAGGTCGCTCGGAACTGGCGGGCGATCAGGGCGTCGAGCTCGGCGATCAGCGAGCGCGTCTTCTCGATGGCGCCGCGGAGATCCCCCTGCTGGGCCTCGAGACCCTCGACCCGGGCGCGCATCTCCCCGTGCTCAACGGCGGCGAACGGATTCGCCGCGCCGAGCTCGTGGAAGCGCCGGCGGAGGGAGGCCAGTCGACCCGGCGACGCAGGCTCGTCGGTCGCGGCCGCCGCCGCCCAGCGGGCTCCGGCCGCGGCGAGGGCAGCCGCGAGCGCCGCTCCCTCGTCCTCCATCGCGCTCGGGTCGGCCGCCGGATCCAGGGCCTGAAGCCCCACGACCCCCAGCCCGGCGAACTCGACCAGCGCCTGCTCCCGCACGGCGTCGAGTCCGAGACGCGCTTCCAGCTCGTGGACCTCGGCGACGCGGTGGGCGTCCTCGGCCCGGCGCAGCCTCTCGCGGGCGCTCGCCACCTCTCCCTCCGCGCGACGGAGCCGGTCGCGTCCGGCGGCGTCAGCCGCGCGCACCGCGTCGAGCGCCGCCCGCGCGACAGCCTCCCGAGAGGCGCCCTCGGCCCGCGCGACCTCGCGCGCCGCGCCTGCCGCCTCCAGGTGGGCCCGCCGCGCGGCGAGCAGCAGGGCCTCGGCGTCGGCGCGCTGCATCCGCTCCTCGGCGATCTGCGCCGCCGCCTCGGCACGAGCGCGGCGCGCCTCCGCGGTCCGCCGGTCGGCCTCGCGAACGGCCCGCGTCGCGGCCAGCGCCTCCCGCCGCCCGGCGAGCTCTGCCGCCCGGCTCTCCCACGCGGCCAGCGCCCCGGCCACGCCGTCCGCAGGCGCAGCGGCGTCATCGAGCGCCGGGGGCGGCGGCGCCGCCTCGAGCGCGGCGAGTCGCTCCCGGAGGGGGCGCAGCTCCTCGTCGAGGGCGGCCGCCCGTGCCGCCCCCCAGGCCGCCTCGCGAGCGGCATGCTCGGCGGTGCGCCCGGCCTGGCGCTCCGCCTCCTCCGCGCCTCGGCGGCGGGCCGCGGCCTCGGCCTCGGCGCGGCGCGCCGCCTCGACCTCGTCGCGCACCGCCGCGGTCGCATCCTCGGCCGTGGCCACTCGTTCCGCCAGCGCGGCACCGTCGGCCTCGGCGGCCGCGAGCTCCAGGACGGCGGCCTCGAGCTCCGCCCGCTGCTCGAGCGGTGCGTCGGGCGCGCCGAGGGCCACGACGCCGTCCGCTCCGGCAAGGCCCCCGTCGCGAGAGACGACGCGCCATCCCGACGGGAGGGCGGCCGCCAGGTCCACCGCATCGGCCAGCGACGGCGCCCAGGCCCAGCGGGCCAGGAGCCGCCGGACCACGGCGGTCGGGTCGGCGCGGACGCCGTCCGCCAGCAGGCCCCCGCCGTGGCGCGCGGCGTTGCCGCGGGCGGCGTCGACCTCGACCGTCCCCGGCGCCCGGGACCCGACCCCCTGGACGTCGCCGAGAACGACGACGCCGCGCTCGCCCGCAAGCCGCGCCAGGGCGTCGCGCGGGACCACGAAGCTTCGGCCCAGCTCGCCGAGGGCCGCCGCGACGAGGGGACGCAGGGCCGGCTCGACCTCCAGGTCACGCGCGACCGCCCGTCCGCCGACGCGCCGCGCGGCCGGGGCGATCCCTCGCCCCTCGTCGGCCGCCAGTCGGGCGCGCAGGGCCTCCGTTCGGCCCCGCAGGGTGGCGACGCGCGCCCGCGCCGCGGCGGCGGCCTCCGCGGCGCCCTGGCGGGCGGCGTCGGAGACCGCCAGGGCCAGCCGCGCCGCCTCGCGCCGCTCCCGGGCGATCTCCTCGGCGGCCCGGGCGTCCCGTCCGGCACGGCGCGCCGTCTCGAGGGCCTCGGCCGTGGCGACCGCCCGCGCCTCCGCGGCCGCCGCGACGTCCGCGGCCTCGGCGCGGGCCGCGCCGGCCGCGGCGAGGCGTCGCCGAAGCCCCGCGAGCTCGTCGTCGCGGGCGGCCGCCGCCCGACGAAGTGCCGCCTCAGCCTCGGAACGACGGGACGTCGCCGCGCGCAGCGCGCCGGCTTCGGCACGCGCCTCGGCAAGGGCCCGATCGACCTCGGCCAGCTCGCCCTCCAGGGCGGGGTCAAGCGCCGGGATGGGAAGCGCCAGCTCCCGGCGCCGTTCCGCCACCTCCGCCTCCGCGGCCGCCCGTTCGCCGGCCAGGCGGTCGCGGTCGCGTTCGATCGCGGCGGCCTCCGCGCGCGCGGTCGCCGCCTCGAGGTCCAGGGCTGCCACCGCCGACCGGGCCGCCTCGTGCGCGGCGCGGCGCTCCGCCTCGACGGCGACGTGGGCGGCCAGCTCGCCGGCCGCGGCCGCGGCACGGTTCTCGGCGGCCTGGAGCATCTCCAGCGCCGCTGCCGCCGCCCGGCGCGCCGCGGCGAGGCTCCCCTCGGCGTCCCGCGCGCCCGCCGCCGCGCCGTGCCAGCGGGCCCCGAACGCGGCCACGAGCGCCGCGGCCAGCTCGTCGCCGGCGCGGGCCCGCGAAGCCTGCTGCTCGGCCTGCGCGGCGAGGCGGCGGACCTGCGGGCGCAGCTCCGCCAGGATGTCCTCCACGCGGGCGAGATTCGTCGACGCCTCCTCCAGCTGCTCCTCCGAGCGACGCCGGCGCCGCTCGTGGCGGCGCACGCCCGCGACCTCCTCGAAGAGGGGGCGCCGCTCCTCGGGACGGAGCGCGAGCGCCTGGTCGACCATCCCCTGGCCGATGAAGAGGAAGGCGTTGTCGGCGAGATGAGCGGCGTCGAGGAGCTCGACCAGGTCCTTGAGACGGACCCGCTGGCGGTTCACCAGGTAGTCGTTCTCCCCGGAGCGGAAGAGCCGGCGGCCGACCTCGAGGACCGCGAAGTCGACCGGCACCAGGCCGTCGGCGTTGTCGAGCACGAGCGTGACGTCGGCCATGCCGAGGGCCGATCGACGCTCGGACCCCGCGAAGACCACGTCCTCCGCGCGGCGCGAGCGCAGGGCCCGGCCCTGCTCGCCGAGCGTCCAGCGAAGGGCGTCGGCGAGGTTGCTCTTGCCAGAGCCGTTGGGACCGATGACGGCGTTGATCCCCGGGACGAACTCGATGACCGTCCGCTCGGCGAAGGACTTGAAGCCCTGCAGGCGGAGCGCCTGCAGGCGCGCGGGCCCCGTCACGCGGCCGAGTCCGTCACGCGGCGGGTCCGGGGCGTCGGCCGGCTCCGGGGTCGCCGGCGGCGGCGCCACGCCCGGGCCGCCGCGCTGCTCCGTGGCCAGGGTGTCGAGGGCGGCCGCGGCGGCGGCCGTCTCGGCGCTTCGCCGCGAGCCTCCGCTGCCGGCGCCCGCAACACGGCCGCCGACCGCCACCTCGACGACGAAGCGCCTCTGGTGGTCCGGGCCCGAGACCTCGGCGACGCGGTAGTCGGGTCGTTCGCCCGAGCTGCGCTGGGTCAGCTCCTGGAGGCGACTCTTGGGGCTCTTCAGCGAGCCGGGCGGCGCGTCCGCGGCCAGCTCGGGCGCCGCGAGCTCGCAGAGCCAGGCGCGCGCGGCCTCCCACCCCTGGTCGAGGAAGACGGCGGCGGCGACCGCCTCCAGGGCGGATGCCAGGAGGACGGGGCGCGCCCGGCCACCGCGCTGCGCCTCGCCCTCGCCGAGCAGGAGGTAGTCGCCGAGGTCGATCCGGCGGGCAAGGCGAGCCAGGCCGCTCGTGCTCACGATCGCGGCCCGGCGGGCGGAGAGGACCCCTTCGTCGTCGCCGGGGCGGCGTCCGTGGAGCGCCTCGGAGATGACGAGGCTCACCACGGCGTCGCCGAGGAACTCGAGGCGCTCGTTGTGGCCGATGGATTCGTCGGGATGCTCGTGCTGCCACGAGCCGTGGACGAGCGCGCGGGACAGGAGCGCGGGGTCGCGAAGCCTGAGCCCGAGCCTCTCGGCGAGGTCGGGCGCCTGACGCGGCGTGAGAGCGTCTCCCCCGGCCGTGACCGGGGCGCCGTCAGCTCGCGTGCTCGTCGATGTAGTCGGCGGCGTCCTGGACGGTGCGGATCTTCTCGGCTTCTTCGTCCGAGATCTCCATTCCGAACTCTTCCTCGAGGCTCATGATGAGCTCCACGAGGTCGAGCAAATCGGCATTGAGATCATCGACGAACGAGGCCTCGGGGTTCACCTCGGCTTCATCGACGCCGAGCTGCTCGACGACGATCTTCTTCAGCCGCTCGTAGGTGGTCGCCACTGGCTCCTTCCTCCCTGGGTGTCATTCCTGTGCGTCGGGGACTGCTGCGCTGCGCGGTCCCGGATGAGACTCCAGCGACTCGGCCGCGACGTCCCTGGCCACGCGACCGAGGACCCCGTTGACGAAACGCCTGGCGGGGTCTCCTCCATAGACCCGCGCGAGCTCGACCCACTCGGCGATCGCCACCCGGGCCGGCGTCGCGGGCGAGTGTAGCACCTCGCAGATGCCCGCACGGAGGAGAACGCGGTCCATCCGGGCCAGGGTCTCGAGAGGGTGCTGGGGCGCCGCTGCCGCGATTCGCGCGTCGATCGGCCCGCGGTGCGCCACTGCCGCTTCCACGAGGAGCCGGGCGTGGCGCGCCGTCTCCGGGTCGCCCTCCGTCTCCGCGAGGTGGCGCTCCAGCACGGCCGGGGCGGAGCGCTGCCCGAACTCCGCCTCGAAGAGCGCCGCCAGCGCCAGGCGCCGCGCGGCGCGGCGCGACCGGACGAGGTCGCCGCCCGAGCGGCCGGGCCGTCCGCTCACCCGGTCAGCCGCCGCAGCCGTCGATCCTGACGGTGACCTCGCCGATCGCGAGGCCCAGCAGGCGCTCGACGGCGGCCGCGACGGCAGCCCGGACGTCGCCTGCCAGCAGGCCGAGCGGCTGGCCGGGCCGGGCGATGACGACCACCCGCGCCTCCACCACCCCGCCGCGCACCCGGACCGCGATGGGACGCCCGGCGACGAGGCGACGCCAGGGCGGGCCGGCCCAGCCGACGCGGAGGACCCCCGGCACCTCGAACGCCGCGAGGCGGACGAGGTCGCGGATCACCGACCGGCTCACGCCCAGGGCGGGGTTCACGCGACCGGTTCCGGCGTCGAGAGCGGGCCGGGGTCGACGCCCGCCGCCGCCGGGCGGAAGGCGTCGCCGATCAGCTCCGGGAGCCCGACCCGCGCGGCGGCCGCAGCGACGCGGAGGGCATGCTTCACCATCCGCCGCTTCGCCCGGCCGTGGGTGATGATGACCGTGCCCCGGACGCCGAGCAGCGGCGACCCGCCCAGCACCTCGTAGTCGAAGGTCCGGCGGATCCGCCCGATCGCGGGGCGCATGAGCAGGTAGGCGATCCTGCCCCGCAGGGAGCCCCGGAACTCCTTCGCCCAGAGGTCGAAGATGTAGCCCGCGAGCCCCTCGAAGAACTTGATGGTGACGTTGCCGAGGACCGCGTCGCAGACCACGACGTCGGCCGGGTGATGGACCAGGTCCTTGCCCTCGACGTTGCCCGTGAAGTTGAGGTCCGAGCCGTCGAGGAGCTCGGTCGCCCGCTGGATGCGGGCGTCGCCCTTGCCCTTCTCCTCGCCGATCGAGAGGAGCGCGACGCGGGGTCGATCGATCCCGAGGGCCCGCTCGGCGAAGAGGGCGCCCATGCGGGCGTACTGGGCCAGGTTCTCGGGCGTGGAGTCGGGGTTGGCCCCGATGTCGAGCAGGACGAGCGGGCCGGTGTCGGTGACCATCTGGATCGCGAGGGCGGGGCGATCCACGCCGCGCGCCCGGCCGAGACGGAGGACCGCGGCGGCCATCCCGGCGCCGGTGTGGCCGGCGGTGATCACGGCGTCGGCCCGGCCGCGCTTCACGAGGTCGCAGGCGACGAGGATGGAGGCGTCCCTCTTCTCGCGGAGCGCCAGCGCCGGATGCTCGTGCATCTCGATGACCTGGGACGCGGCCTCGACCGTCACGTTGGGCGGGAGGGCGGCCCCGGCAGCGGCGGCGATCCGCTCCGGGATGCCGACGAGGATCACCTGGTCGCCGGGGTTCTCCGCGGCGTAGAGGAGAGCGCCCGCCACGACCTCCTCGGGGGCGTGGTCCCCGCCCATCGCATCGACCGCCAGGCGGACCCGGCGGCCGTGCTCGATGCCCCGGACGGTCGCGAGGTCCATCGAATGCGACGGCTGGCGGCTGCGGCGCGACGTCCCGTCAGGAGGCCGGCTCGCCGCTCTTCTTCTTGAGCCCGACGGCCTGTCGGCCGTCGTAGTAGCCGCAGCTCGGGCAGACGTGGTGCGAGCGCTTCATGGCGTGGCAGTGGCTGCACTCGACCAGGCTGGGCAGGCTCAGGGCGTGATGCGAGCGCCGGTCGCCCTGCCGGGCGTGCGAGACCTTCCGCTTCGGGAGACCCATCGGGGTTGCTGCTCCTGTCGTGCTGGGCGGCGCGGCGTCGGGCGCGCGGGACCGCGATCGTTGCGTGCGTTGGGCGTAGCGGCGCATCGGCGCCGTCGGGCCGAAGCCGGAGTGTAGCCGGTTTCAGCCCTCGTCGTCGACGAGGAGCTCGCGCAGCATCGCCAGCCGCGGATCGACCGGCGCCTCGCCGTGGTCGTGGGGAGTCGCGTTCAGGTCGCCGCCGCACTCGGGACAGAGCCCCCGGCAGTCCGGTCGGCAGACCGGGGCGATGGGGGCCGCCAGCTGGATCGCTTCGCGGACGAGCGGCTCCAGGTCCAGCTCGTGGTGGTCGGTGAGGCGAAGGACCTCCGGCTCGGCGGACGTGTCGAGCATGAGCCCGGACTGCAGGTCGATGAGGGGCAGCACCTCCTCCTCGATCGGGACATCGATCGGGCTCTCGAGCGGCGCGAGGCAGCGACCACAGATGTCCGCGAGGCTGGTCCGGACGCGTCCGGCGAGGATGACGCCGCGGTTCGTCCGGGCGATCCGCGCGGACGATCGCCACCGGAGCGGCGCCGCACGAGGTCCTCGCCGAGCTCGATCTCGGCGACGTCGACCGCGATGTCGCGGTGCGAGCCGGGCGCCTCGCCCAGGAGCCCGGCCACGTTGACGACGAGGGCGTCGCGGGGGACGGTCGTCATCCCGCGGCGGGCGCGGCCGGCTCCTCCGTCCCCTCCCTGGCCGCGTCGGAAGCCTCCTCCCGGACGCCCAGGGCGTCGATCCCGCGCTCGATCTGCCCCAGGACGCGCGAGACCTCGGCCTCCAGGCGGAGCAGCACGTCGGCGGCGTAGTCGTCCGCGCCCCGGCGGGTGCCGACGGCGTCGGCGTCGGCCTCGGCCACGATCCGGCGGCCCTCGGCCTCGGCCGCCTCGGTCAGGCCCTGCTCGTCGATGAGCTGGGACGCCTGCTCGCGGGCCCGGGCGACGATCCGCTCGGCCTCCTGGTTCGCTCGCTCGAGGATGCGCTCGCCCTCCGCGTTGATCCGGCGCGCCGACTGGACCTCCTCCGGGATGGCGTGGCGGAGCTCGTCGATGAGCTCGAGCGCCGCGGCCTGGTCGATGACGACGCTGGACGTCAGCGGCAGCTTCTTGCCGTTGGCGAGCATCCCCTCGAGACGCTCGACGAAGAACATGATGTCGATGGGACGGCCCTCCTCGGCGCCCTGGACGGTGGTGCCGGGATTATAGCGGGGGCTCTCCTCGCCCGATGCGCCGCAGGCGGGCCGCCACCCCGGTCGGCACCATGGCCGACACGTCGCCGCCGAAGCGGGCGATCTCCTTCACGAGGCTGGACGACAGGTAGCCGTACTCCAGGGCGGTCATGAAGAAGACCGTGTCGATCTCGGGCGCCAGGCGACGGTTCATGTGGGCCATCTGCAGCTCGGCCTCGAAGTCGGAGACGGCCCGCAGCCCGCGCACGATGTGACGGGCGTCCACGGCGCGACAGGCGTCGACCGTGAGCCCCTCGAAGACCTGCACCTCGATCCGCCCGACAAGGCCGGGGAGCGCCTCCGCAACGGCATCGCGGATCGCCGCCACCCGGGCGTCCGCCTCGCCGGCGGGCGCCTTCCGCGGGTTGACGAGGACCGCCACCACGACCCGGTCGAAGACGCCGGCGGCGCGGCGCAGGACGTCGACGTGCCCGAGCGTGATCGGGTCGAACGATCCGGGGTAGACAGCGGTGCGCATGCCGCCTCCGATCAGTCGGCGGCCGGGACCCCGCCCGGGTCCCGGCGGTAGAAGGTGATCGCGGTCTCGCCGAAGCGGCGGACGCGCGTGGATCGTAGCAGCCCGATCTCGTCCGGCGGCGGCTCCCGCCAGAAGGCCGTCACGACGATGGTCGCGCCGGCCCGCAGTGGCCCGTCAGGCGCGCCGAGGAGGCCCAGGATGGTGTCGCGAAGGGCGGTCTCCCGGTATGGAGGGTCGACGATCGCGAGGTCGAAGGAGTCGGCGCGCAGCGCGGGATCGCGGAGCGCCGTGACGGCGTCGCGGCGGAGGATCGTGGCCGCGGCGGTGAGGCCGGTCCGCCGGAGGTTCTCGCGGATCACCGTGACGGCGCCCGCGTCGCGCTCCACGAGGACGGCCCGGACGGCCCCGCGGGAGAGCGCCTCGATGGCCCCCGCCCCCGAGCCGGCGCAGAGGTCGAGGACCGCCGCGCCGGAGAGGAGCGGGTCCAGGGCTCCGAAGACTGCCTGCTTGACGCGGTCCGCCAGCGGCCGCGTGCCCGGTCCGGCAGCAGCCAGCTGGATCCCGCCCGCGGTCCCTGCCACGACCCGCCCGGAGCCGGCCATCGTCGTCAGGCCCCCGAGGCGGGATCGCCGGCGAAGACCCGGGCCAGCCAGCCCGCCATGAGCTCGCGGGCGAGCGGCGCGCCGGCCTCGCGGAACCCGCCCTCGGCGTCCAGGAGGGCCTCCGCCTGGCGGCGCGCGGCGACGGCCATCTCGCGATGGTCCATCCGGGCGAGCGTCGCCACGCGGAGCCGCGGCAGTCCGCTCTGGGCCAGGCCCAGCACGTCGCCCTCCCGGCGCAGCGCGAAGTCCGTCTCGGCCAGCTCGAAGCCGTCGGTTGTCCGGGCGACGGCGACGAGCCGCGCCTGCTCGGTCGTGGTCGGCTGGTCCTTCCCGGCGACGAGGCGCTCCCAGGCGAGGTTGGAGCGAGCCGCCTCCGACACGAGGGCGCAGTACGATCGATCCGGACCACGCCCCACGCGGCCACGAAGCTGGTGGAGCTGGGCCAGGCCGAAGCGCTCGGCACCGAGGATGACCATCACCGTCGCCTCCGGCACGTCGACGCCGACCTCGACGACCGTCGTCCCGACGAGGATGGCCGCCTTGCCATCCCGGAAGTCGGCCATCGCCGCGTCGCGCTCATCGGCCTTCATGCGGCCGTGGACCAGGGCCACGGTCTGCCCCGGGAACCGCCTGCCCAGGCGGTCCATCTCGGCCTTCGCACCGGCGGTCTCGGCCTCTTCATCCTCCTCGATGTGGGGCACGACGACGAATGTCCGGCGACCCTCCTCCGCCTCGGCGGCGACCAACGCCCAGAGCTTCTGCAGCTCGTCGGGATGGCGGATGCCCGTCGCGATCGGCAGGCGGCCGGCGGGGACGGTCCGCAGGTTCGAGACGTCGAGGTCCGCGTAGACCACCTGGCCGACCGTCCGCGGGATGGGCGTTGCCGTCATGAGCAGGACGTGGGCGGCACCGCGGGTGGTCTTCGCCTCGAGGGCGCCGCGCTGCTCGACCCCGAAGCGGTGCTGCTCGTCGACCACTACGAGGCCGAGGTTCGCGTACCGCACGCGCTCCGAGAAGAGGGCGTGGGTGCCGACCGCCACGGCCGCCCGGCCGTCGGCGAGCGCCTCCAGGGCGGTGGTGGCGCCGGGACCGGAGAGCGAGCCGGTAAGGAGCGTGACCGGGATCCCGAGCGGCGCCAGGAGATCGCCGAGGGTGACGGCGTGCTGCCGGGCCAGGAGGTCGGTCGGGGCCAGGAGCGCGCCCTGGACCCCTGCCTCGGCCGCCCCGGCCAGGGCATACGCGGCGACGGCGGTCTTGCCCGATCCGACGTCGCCCTGGAGGAGCCGGAGCATCGGGTGTCGGCCTGCCATGTCGCGGCGAACGTCGGCCATCGCGGCGGCCTGGTCGGCCGTCAGCTCCACGCTCCGCCCCAGGCGCGCACCGAGAGCGTCGCCGAGGGCGGCGCGGATCGCCTCGTCGCGGTCCGCGGTGGTGGTGACCCTCACCGCGGCCGCCACGATTCGCTGCCGGCGTCGCGCCACCATGCCGACCTGGAGGGCCAGGAGCTCGTCGAAGGCAAGGCGCCGGAGGGCCGCCTCCCTGCGATCGAGGTCGTCGGGGAAGTGGGCCTGCTCCAGGGCAGCCTCGATCCCCATCAGTCGTTCCGCCCGCAGGAGGGCGGGCGGAAGGTACTCGCCGTATGGCGGCAGCCGGTCGAGCGCGGCCCTGATGGCGGCGCGGAGCGACCGCAGGCCAAGACCGGCCGTGAGCGAGTAGACCGGGACGATCCGGCCGACGTGGAGGAGCTCGTCGTCGGGCGCCTGGAAGGCCGGGCCCTCCAGGATCAGGGCGAAGCCGCGCTTCCTGAGCTTCCCCGAGAAGATGTACTCGGTCCCGGGAACCAGGCGTCGCTCCACGTACTGGCGGCCGTACCACTGGGCCTCGGCCGTGCCCGTCGCGTCGCTGAGGGGAACCGTGGCAACCTGCGTCCCGCGGCGCGCGGTGCGGCCGACCCGGACCTGGCCGACCCGGGCCCGCGTGCTCACGACCTCGCCGTCGGGGAGCGCGCGCAGCTCGCGCAGGGTGTGGACGATCCGCAGGTCATCGTAGCGGCGCGGGAGCCAGACGAGCAGGTCGCGGACGGTCCGCAGGCCGATCCGGCCCCCGAGCCGGCCCAGGGAGGCCGCCGCGGGCAGGCCGCTCGTCCGGAGCGGCGTCGAGAAGGGGTCGAGGGGTCGGGCGGCCGGATCCACCTTCGCGCGAGGACCTGGCCTGGCGCGAGGGCCTGGGGTGGCTCGGGAGCCCGGGGTCGCCACGGCCGCTCCCCTACTCCACGCTGATGAGGAACCGGTAGTGCGGCTGGCCCCCGTGACGGACCTCGACTTCCTCGACCGCCGGCCAGGCGTCCTGGACGAGGTGCGCCAGCCGCTCCGCGTCCGCGAGGTCCGCTCCGTCGCCGTACCAGAGCGTGACGAGGCTGAACCCCGGCTTGAGCGCCGCGATTCCCGCCAGCACGGCCCGCCCGCGATCGTCGTCCGCCGCGAGCAGCCCGTCGTCGGGATCGAGGGCCATCGTCTGACCGCGGCGGACCTTCCGCCCCGAGATCCGGGCGTCGCGCACGGCCTCGGTGACGAGGAGAGTCTGGATGGCGCGTCCCGCCGCCAGCATCCGCTCGGCGTTGCCGCTGGCGCCGGCCCCCGGGTCGGCCTCGAGGAGAGCGGCGATCCCCTCGGCGGCGTTCCGCGTCGGCACGACCCGGACCGGTCGATCGGCCATCTCCGCGGCCTGGCCGGCGGCGAGCTTGACGTTCGGATTGTTGGGCAGGACCACCACCTCCTCGCCCGGCGACGCCGTGATGGCCGCCAGGATCTCGCCGGCACTCGGGTTCTCCGCCTGGCCGCCCAGCACGATCGAGACATGCAGGCGTTCGTCGCCGATCCCGAATGCCGCGAGCGCCTCGGCCAGGCCGTCCCCGGCCGCGACGGCCACGATCCCCAGCGGAACGCGCGGCGCGGCGGCCGCCTGCCCCGGGTCCTCAGCGCCGGGAACCGCCACGGACGGCCGGACGGGGGCCGCCCCCGCCGAAGTCCCGCGTGCCTCGCGCACCTCGGCCGTCTGGTGGTCGAGGTCCATGATCGTCGCGTTCACGATCCGCCCGAGCTGGAGGGCCTGGCGCAGGACCAGGTCGGGCCGCCCGTTGTGCACGTGGATCTTGGCCGCCTTGGGATCCCCGGCGACGTTGACGGACTCGCCGGTCCGCACGAGATAGGCCCGGATCCGGTCGAGGTCCAGGAGCTGGCCGGGGAACGGGTGGACGAGGTAGACGGTCTCGTACCCGTGGCCCGTCTCGAGGTGGGCCGGCTCCACCGCCATCGGGCCGGGGATCCGTGGCCCGCGGGCGGGCGCCGGGGCGGCAACCTCGCCACGCACGTAGGCGAGCGCGCCCTCGAAGAGGCGGAGCAGGCCGGCGCCCCCGGAATCGACGACGCCGGCCTCGCGGAGGACCGGCAGGAGGCTCGGCGTCTTCTCGAGGGCCCGCGCGGCCGCGTGCGTCGCCGCCCAGAGGACCGCTTCCAGGTCGTTTGATCGCTCGGCCGTCTCCACCGCGACCGCCGAGGCCTCGCGGATCACCGTCAGCATCGTCCCCTCGACCGGCCGCGGCACGGCCCCGTAGGCCGCCGTCGAGGCGAGGGCGAGGGCATGGGCGAGATCGAGCCCGTTGAAGCGTCGCTTTCCGGCGAACCCCTCGGCCATTCCGCGCACGACCTGGCTGAGGATGACGCCGGAGTTGCCGCGAGCGCCGAAGAGCGCCCCCTCGCGGAGGCGCTCGGCGACCGCCTCCACGCTCGTCTCCTCGCGGACGTAGCCCAGCATCTCGCGGCAGGTGGCCGCCATGTTCGAGCCGGTATCGCCGTCCGGGACCGGGAAGACGTTGAGGGCGTTGATCTCGTCGACGTGCGCTTCGAGGTTGGCGACGGCAGCGCGCACCGCCTCGGCGAGGCCGGAGCCGTCGCAGGCGAGGCGCACCACCTACCCGGAGTCCGCGCCCGAACCGGCGGGGTCCGGGTCCGCGGCGCCGGATGCGCCCGCGCCGGGCGTGTTGAAGGGGCCGGAAGCCAGCCCCGCGACGTGGATCCGGACTGCGCCAACCTCCCGCCCGAGCGCCCGTCGAAGCGCGTAGCGGATCGCCGAGTCGACCTGGCGCGCAACCTCGGCGATGGGCAGTCCGGAGGCGATCGTGAGCCGGACGTCGACGGCGATCTCCGGCTGGATGCTCACCCGGATCGCCGGCTCGCCGAGGCGCAGGCGGCGCAGGAACGGCTCCGCCAGCCCCGTCACCCCGTAGCTGCCCAGGACAGCGGTCCGCACGATCTCGGCAAGGGCGCGCCGCGACACCAGGCCCCGGCCCGACACGGCGTGGTGCGGCGGAGCGTCGGGCATGCGGGATCCACCTCCGGGCTGGGCGGGCAGGCGCGGAACGATGTGCTAGCATACAGCCTCCCCGGAGCCGGACCGGCGGCGCCTCGGCGCGCCGGACACCGGATGGGCGGGCCGGGCCCGCCCCGTCCACGAGCACTGCATCCTTGAGGAACCCGATGGCCCGTAGCTGCGCGATCTGCGGCAAGGTCGCGATGAGCGGCTTCAACCAGCAGTCGAGCGGGATGAACCGCGTTCGCGCCCACCGGCGCTACCAGCCGAACCTCCAGACGCTGGCCGTCGTCGAGGGTGGCGTGGTGACCCGCAAGCTGGCCTGCACGCGCTGCAAGCGCACCCAGGCCAAGAAGTCCCGCTGAGCGCCGCCGGGTCGCGACCCGGCCGGCCCGCCTCACGACCCGGTCGATCCGACCGGGTCGTTTTCGCGTCCGGCGCGGCGCCTCGGTCCCGGCCCGTCGCCGGACCGTGGGGCTGGCCCGCCCCGCTGCCAGGCAGGCGGGCTAGCGCTCGGCCGTGTCGAGCCAGATGGTGAACGGGCCGTCGTTGACCAGCTCCACCTCCATCGAGGCACCGAAGCGGCCCCGCCCCGTGACCACCCCAAGCTCCACGAGCTCGGTGCAGAAGGTGTCGAAGATGGCGGCCGCATGGACCGGCCCCGCGGCCGCCGTGAACCCGGGCCGCCGGCCGCGACGGGTGTCCGCGTAGAGCGTGAACTGGCTGACGGCGAGGGCCGCCCCGTCGACGTCGCGGAGGGCGAGGTTCGTCCGCCCCTCCGCGTCGGCGTGGATCCGCAGCTCCACCACCTGGCGGGCCAGCGCCCGGGCGGTGGCCGCGTCGTCATCCGGCGCCACGCCGACAAGCACCAGGATGCCGCGCCCGATCGCCCCGACCACCCGGCCATCCACGCGCACCTCGGCCCGGGCCACGCGCTGGACGAGCGCCCGCACCTAGGGTCTCCCGGCCCCCGGGTCCGGGTCGGCCGACCGCCCGGCATCGGCGGCCCGCAGCGCGCCGGCCTCGGCGTGGAGGGCGTCCCGGCGGGCGCCGAAGCGGGATTCCACCCAGGCCGCCGACACGCGGGGCACCAGGAGGTCCATGTCGCGCGTCCCATCCGGCCCGACGAGACCGCTGCCGCGGAGCATGACCACCGGCACGCCCGCCGCCTCGATCGCATCGCGGAGGGGCTCGCCGAGGGCTCGCGGCAGGCTCGCCAGCCGCACCATCTGCGCGCGTGGCGCCGGCGGGACCCCCTCGTTGAGCTCGATCGCGTAGCCCTCGTCCGCCAGGGCGCGCATGAGCCGGACCTCGCGGCCGGGGTTGCGTCCCTTGGCGAAGAGGGCCGAGCCGGCGATGAGGACGTCGGCGCCGAGGCCACCGGCCAGCTCGGCGGTCTCGCGGTTCACCCCGCCGTCGACGTGCACCTCGCCGCCCCACGGCTTCTCGGCCAGCAGGCGACGGGCCTCCGGGATCTTCCGCCGGGCCACCTCCCGCATGAAGACCTGGCCGCCGAACCCGGGCTCGACGGTCATGACCATCACGATGTCGAGCAGGTGTCGGTACGGCTCCAGCGCCGCCATCGGCGTCCCGGGACGCATGGCCAGGCCGGCGGCCCGCCCGGCGGCCTTGATCCGCCGCAGGAGGGGCTCGATCGCCTCCTCCACCTCCACGTGGACCGTGATCGAGTCGCACCCGGCCGCCAGGAACTCATCCAGCCAGCGCCCCGGCTCCGCGATCATGAGGTGCGCGTCGAACGGCGCCCGGGTGACCGGCCGAAGGTGGGCGATGGTGGTCCACCCGAACGTGAGGTTCGGGACGAAGCGGGCGTCCATGACGTCCAGGTGGATCCGGTCGGCGCCTGCCTTGACGGCGCGGCGGACTTCGCGGGCCAGGTTCGCGAGGTCGGCGTTCAGGATGCTCGCGGCGACGAGAGCCCGGCCGTCGCCCATCAGCGAGCCCCGGGTGCGGTGCGGCCGACGACGCGCCATGGCGGGGAGGCGGGTGGCGGGACCGGCCGGCTGGCGGGGTGTCCGCCCGGGCAGCCCGAGGCCCGCCGGGGCGGGCTCGGGGCTGCGCTCGCCACGAAGCGCGACGGCCGACGCGGCCACGAGGAGCTCGCGCCGGCGGGCGACGGCGGGTGCCGACGGCTCGCCGGCCAGCTCGGCCGCCAGCTGGCCGCACGCCGCCCCCACCTCCTGGCCGCGGTTGCGCCGGACGGTGACGCCGAGGCCGCCCGCCCGCAGCCGGTCGGCGAAGGCCGAGATCCGCGCCGGGCGCGCTGGCCCGCCACGGGGTGTGCGCCACCGGGTTCATCGGGATGCAGTTGACGTGGGCGCCCGAGCCGCGCAGGAGCCGCACGACCGCGTCGGCGTCGACGGCCGTGTCGTTGATGCCGTCGATCATCACGTACTCGTAGCTGACGCGGCGACCGGTCTCCTGGCCGTAGGCTCGCGCGGCCGCCACGACCTCGCCGACGGGCCAGCGGCGGTTGAGCGGGACCAGGAGGTCGCGCAGCGGATCGCGGGCGGCATGGAGGCTGATCGCGAGGGTCCACTGGGGACGCAGGCGCGCCAGCCGCTCGATCCCCGGGACCACGCCGGACGTCGAGATGGTGATGTGGCGCGCCCCCAGCCCGAAGCGCGCCGGATCGGTGAGCGCGGCCGCGGCGCCGAGGACGGCGTCGAGGTTGAGGAGCGGCTCGCCCATCCCCATGAAGACGACGTTGGTGAGGTGGCGGCCGACGGCGGCCATGCGGCGCCGGGCGTGGCGCGCCTGGTCGACGATCTCGGCGACGTCGAGGTCGCGATCGAAGCCGAGCTCCCCGGTGGCGCAGAAGGGGCAGCCGACCGCACATCCCGCCTGGCTGCTGATGCAGAGCGTGTTCCGCTCCCGGCGGTCCGCGGCGCCCGGGTAGTGCATCAGGACCGACTCCACGAGCCGCCCGTCGGAGAGGCCGTGGAGGGCCTTCTCGGTCGCGCCGCCGTCGCCGACACGGATCGACGTGGCCGCCACGCTGTCGAAGCGGAGGCGCTCGGCCAGGGCGGCCCGCAGCGGACGGGCCAGCGTCGTGACCTCCTCCCAGTCGGCGGCGGCCGATCGCCACACGCCATCGGCGACCTGGCGAGACCGGAACGCCGGCTCGCCGAGCCCCCCGACCAGGGCGGCGATCTCCGCCTCGTCGAGCCCGCCGACGCCCGGCCGGGGATCGCGCGCGGTGGCGGCCAGCGAACGCGGGCGGGCGGCGGGAGTGGGCGCGGACGGGTCGGTCATCGGGGTCGCCTCATCGTACCCGCGAGCCCACGACCGCGGGGCGTCCGCGGCGGTAGGCCGCACCGTCCATCGCGCGGCCGCCCGCGGGCTGGACCTCGAGGAGGACGAGCCGACCGGTCGCCGTCGCCAGGGCGAGGCCGGCGCCGTCGGCGACGAGCAGCCCGGGAACGTCCCCCGCAACGCCGTCCGCGACCGCCGCGCGCAGGACCGCGACCCGCCCCTCGGGCACCTCGAAGAAGCTCCCCGGCCAGGGCCGAAAGGCGCGCACCTGCCGCTCCAGGAGGGCCGCCGGCAGCGTCGCGTCGAGACGGCCGTCCGCGCGCTGCGAGCGGGCGGGTCACGCTCACCCCGACCTCCGGCTGGGGGCGGGGTGCCGTCTCGCCG
The DNA here is from genome assembly GCA_963827965.1 of uncultured Chloroflexia bacterium. Taxonomy (GTDB): domain Bacteria; phylum Chloroflexota; class Limnocylindria; order Limnocylindrales; family CSP1-4; genus CTSoil-043. Next base: position 90,571 of record CAWHCW010000010.1, read on the forward strand.
CGCAGGTAGGGGCCGATGGACCCGGCGACCAGCGCGGCCGCCAGGCGGCGCCAGGCGGGCCTCCAGGTGGGGCGCGTCCTCGCCGGGATCGAGGGGGGTTCGACTGGCCGCCACGAGCGGGCCGGTGTCCATCCCGGGATCCATCCGGAAGAGGGAGACCCCGGTCTCTGCGTCGGCGGCGAGGATCGCCGCGGGAATGGGCGTCGCGCCGCGGTGGCGGGGAAGGAGCGAGGGGTGCAGGTTCAGGATCCCCTGGGGCGGCAGGTCGAGCACCGCCGGGGGGAGGATCCTGCCGTAGTCGGCCAGGATGCCCACGGCCGGGCGGAGCGCGGCCAGCGCCTCCAGGAAGGCCGGGTCCCGCAGCCGCTCCGGGGTGAGCAGGGGCAGGCCCATCGCCGCCGCCCGCGCGGCCACCGCGGTGGACGTCGGCTCGGCCCGCCGCCCGGCCGGGCGGGACGGAGCCGTGACGACGGCCTCGAGCGAAAGCTCCGCCGCCGCGGCCACCGCCTCGAGGACCGGGATGGCGAACGCGCCGGACCCGAAGAAGACCGTCCGGGCGCGCGTCACGTCAGCCGCGGGAAGCCGCCTTGGCCTTCTGGGGGTCGATTCCGCGACGCTCGAGCTCGGCGTCGACCTCGTCGTCGTCCTCCTCGTCGCCGCCGCGGCCGACCGGGATCAGCTCGTCCGGCGATGCGAGGTAGTCGACGAAGAGCTTCCCCTGCAGGTGATCCAGCTCGTGCTGCAGCGCCCGGCCCAGCAGGCCGACCCCGGCGACCTTGTACTTGCGGCCGAGCGCGGTTCTGGGCGACCACCCAGACGTGCTCCCGCCGCGTGACGTAGGCCACGAACCCCGGGATGGAGAGGCACCCCTCGAGGTCCCGGTCGTCCCCTTCGGCCCGCACGATCCGGGGGTTGACCAGCTCCAGGAGCCGGTCGCCGACCTCCACGACCGCGACGTTCAGCGCCTCGCCGAGCTGCGGCGCCGCGAGGCCCACGCCGGGCGCGTGCCGCATCGTGTCGGTCAGATCGTCGAGCAGGTGGTGGAGCAGCTTGCCGAAGCTCTCGACGGGCTCGCCCCTGAGGCGCAGCCGAGGGTCGCCGAGGGTGAGGATCGGGAGGACGCTCATGGGGCGAGTATACGAGACCGCCCCCGGCGAGCCCGGTCCGCCGTCAGGCCGGCGGCTCCTCCTGCGGCGGTCGGGCCATCCTCCCCGGCCGCGGCGTCCGCCGGAGCGGCATCCGGCGGGGCAGACGGCTCGGCTCCTCCCTCGCCGGCCCGGTGGCGCAGGTCGTCGGCGAAGCGTCGCGATCGTTCGGCCACCCGGGTCCCGACGTCGCCGGTCACCTCGGCGGCGCGGCGCGCGATCGGGCCCGCCTTCTCCCCCGCCACGGCGGCGAGCTCGGCAGCCTTCGCGGCCACGTCGCGGGCCACGGGCCCGGCCTCGGCGGCCACCCGGTCGATCATCTGCTGGAGCTGCGCCAGCCATTCGCGAGCCTGGGCGCTGCGCGTTTCCTCGCCGGCCGGGCCCGTGGGCGGGCCGTCGGCCGGCGGGACGTCGGCGCTCCCCGTGGACCCGGGAGCGGGCTCCGGGCCCGGGGCGGGCTCGCGGTGTCGGGTTCATCTCGTCGGTCATGGGTCGGCTCCTGCTGCAGGTCGCCATTGTCGCGGAGTCGGGCCAAACGGCCAAGGGGCGTCCGGACCGTCTTTGTCCGCTCGGCCCGCCCGGCTCGGCCCGCCCGTCTCGGCCCGCCCGATGCCCGGCCGCGGCGCGGGGGCTCCCTACAGGAGGCTCTCGGGATCGACGTCGATCGACCAGGGTGGACCCGGGTCGCCGTCGAGCACGGCGAGCGGGGCCGACCCGCGGACGACGACGTTGAACCGCCAGCGCCCGCCGCGGCGCGGCACGTAGGCCGGGGCCGGGCCGGCAATGGTCACCGCAAGGCCCCGCGCCGCGGCCCGGGCGCGCAGGCGCTCGGCCATCTCCCGGCCAGCGGCGCGCGCGGTCTCGCGGTCCTCGTCCCCCACGGTCAGCTTGATCGTCGCCCCGAACGGCGGCGCCCCGAACTGCTCGCGCGCTGCCAGCTCGGCGTCGTAGAAGGCCGCCGGCGTCGCCCCCCACGACCGCCCGGATCGCCGGGTGCTCGGGCTGGTAGGTCTGGACGATCGCCCGGCCGGCGCGGTCGCCGCGACCGGCGCGTCCGATCGCCTGCACGAGGAGCTGGTAGGTGCGCTCCGCGGCCCGCTCGTCGGGGAGCGTGAGGGCCACGTCCGCCGAGACGATGCCCGACCAGGGTGACCTCCGGGATGTCGAGCCCCTTGGTGACGAGGCTCGTGCCCACCAGGACGTCGAGGCCGCCCCCGGTGAAGGCGTCCACGACGCGGGCAGCCGCCCCGCGCCGCTCGACGACGTCGCGGTCGAGCCGGCCGACGCGCAGGGCCGGGAAGCGCTTCCCGGACCTCGGCCTCGAGCCGCTCCGTGCCGCCGCCGAGGATAGCGGATCCGCGGCGACCCGCAGGCCGGGCAGCGCGAGGCCATGGGCGCGGCCGCGCCGCAGTGGTGGCAGCGCAGCGTCATCCCGGCCTGGTGGAAGACCAGCGGCCGGGTGCACTCGGGGCACGCCTGCACGTGCCCGCAGTCGCGGCAGAGGACGGCCGAGGCCGCCCCGCGCCGGTTGATGACGAGGATCGCCCGGTCGCCGGCGACCGGGTCGAGCGCCGCCAGGAGCGTCGCCAGCCTCCGCGAGACGAGGCCGCGGTTCCCCGCCGCGAGCTCCGCCCGGAGGTCGACGACCTCGACCTCCGGCGGCGCCCCCGCCGCCCGCTCCGGCAGGGTGAGCCGCCGGTGGCGACCGAGGCGGGCCAGCCCCACCGACTCGACCGACGGCGTGGCGCTGCCGAGGACGACCGCCGCCCCGGCGAGGGCGCCGAGGCGGATCGCGAGATCGCGGGCCTGGAACCGCGGCGTGCGGTCGCTCTTGTAGGTCGCCTCGTGCTCCTCGTCGACGATCACGATCCCGACGTCGGCGAGCGGCGCCAGGACGGCGGTCCGCGTCCCGACGACGACGTCCACGGCCCCGGCCCGGATCCGCCGCCACGCGTCGGCCCGCTCGCCCTCGCCCAGCGCCGAGTGGACGACGGCGACCTCGGCGCCGAGGTCGGCCCGAAGGCGGTCGACGAGGGGCAGGGCCAGGGCGATCTCCGGCACGAGGACGAGCGCGGGCCGCCCCGCCGCGAGCGACGCGGCGATCGCCTCGACGTAGACGGCGGTCTTCCCCGCCCCCGGTCGGCCCGTCGAGGAGGAGGGGCGTCGGCGTCGCGGGCCGCGAGGGCCGCCACGATGGCCGCCACGCGCGGCCGCCTGCGCCGGCCGAGAGGGCCGGACCCGCGGGGCCGCGACCCGCGCGCCCCGACGGCCCGGGTCGCCAGGAGGTCGCGCGGCGCGCTCGCGGGTCAGCGAGCTCGACGAGGCCGCGCCGGGCGAGGCCGGCGAGGCGCCGCGCGCCGTGGCGCGCGGCGAGGGCCGGCACCGGCAGATCGCCGTCGTCCAGCGGCGGCCAGCTCCGCGAGGAGCGCCCGCTGGCGCGGCCCGAGCGGCCGGCCGTCGGCTGGCCGGCTCCCGCCGGCGACCGCCCGCCCCGCCGGCGTCGCGCGCGACCCGCCGCTCGTAGCGCGGCAGGGCGCCGGCCGCCCCGAGCGTCCACTCCAGGTGCACCCGGCCGGCCCGCTCCAGCGTCCGCAGGCGCCGCAGGAGCGGCCGGGCCGGCTCTCGACGGCCGGCAGGGCGCGGACGGGGCGCGGGCCGCGGCGAGCGCCCGAGGAGGGCGTCGTGACGGCCGTCGGCCCCGGGTCCGCTCGGCGTCCGCGATCAGCGGGTCAGCCCCGGCGCCCGCCGGCGAGCGTCGGCGCCCGCCGCAGCCGGTCCGTGCCGGCGACGAGGTCGAGGCGCTCCAGGAGCCCCGGCGGGAGCATCGCCCGGATCGCCATCGCGGGCGGGGCCAGGTAGTGCTCGGCGATCCAGCGGGCCAGCGCGAGGGAGAGCGGCGGGAGGAGCGGGCCGTCGGCGCGCACGCAGCGCGGCCAGCGGCTTCGCCGCCACGCCGTCGGGCGCGGCCGCCTCGCCGAGGACGATCGCCGATCGCCCGGCGGCGCCCCCACTCCACGAGGACCGCCTCGCCCGGCGTCGACGTCGGCGAGCGCGTCCGGGACGACGTAGGTCCAGGTTCGGTCGCCGGCGACGCCCGGCGCGTCGACCGCCACCTCGACGTGGCGCACCGCGGCCGGGCCGTCCGGGCCGGAATCCGGCGGCGCGGCCGGGGGCCCGGCCGTCAGACGACGACCCGCCGGTCCGGGTGGCGCGCCCGCTCGTCGCGGATGATCGCGTCGATCCGCTCGGCCGTCCGCTCCACCTGGCCGTCCTCGTTGACGACGACGTGGTCGTAGTCGCCCGCCCGGGCCAGCTCGATCGCGGCGTTTCGCTGGCGCAGCTCGAGCTGCTCGGCGGTCTCGGTCGCGCGCGCCCGCAGCCGCCGGAAGAGCGCCTCCAGCGACGGCGGGACGACGAAGACGAGGAGGGCGTCGGGGACCAGCGACTTCACGGCCGCGGCGCCCTGGACGTCGATCTTGAGGATGACGTCGTGGCCGGCGGCGAGGGCCCGCCGCACCTCCGCCCGCGGGGTCGCGTACCAGTTGCCGTGGACTCGGCCCACTCCAGGAAGGCGCCGGCGTCGCGCAGCGCGGCGAACCGCTCGCGGCGTCAGGAAGTGGTAGCTGATCCCGTCGACCTCGCCCGGCCGCGGGCGCGCGCGTCGTGCAGGTCACGACGTAGTGGTACTCGGGCTCGCGCGGAGCGCGCCCGGAGCGCCGCGATGATCGTGTCCTTGCCGACCCCGGACGGCCCCGAGACGACGACGAGGACGGCGCCCGGCGCACCCGGCGCTCGGGGCGCCGGACGAGCGGGTCGTCGGGAGCCGGGGCGGCGCCCAGCGGCTGCTCGGTCACCGCTCGGCTCCCGCCGTCGCCGCCGACGGCGGGCGGCCGGCGGCGCCCCGGCGGCCCGGCGCGCAGCTCGCGAGGGCGCGCCTCGAGGGCGGCCGGCAGGGGCGCCTCCAGGCGGACCAGGTCGCCGGTCGCGGGCGACGGCGAAGGCGAGCCGCCAGGCGTGCAGGAAGAGGCGCTCCAGGCCGTCCGGGCCGCGTCGCGCGGTCCCCGTCCCGTAGACCGGGATCGCCGGCGACCGGAGTGACCGAGGGCGGCCAGGTGGACCCGGATCTGGTGGGTCCGGCCGGTGACGAGGTCGACCTCGAGCAGCGTCCAGCCGGCGAACCGCTCGCGGACCCGGTAGCCGGTGACCGACGGCGCGGCCGTCGGGGACGACGGCCATCCGCATCCGGTTCTTCGGGTCGCGCCCGATCGGCGCCTCGATCCGGCCGACGGCCGCCTGCACGCTCCCCTGGACGAGGGCGAGGTAGGTCTTCTTGACCCGCCGCGCCTTGAGCTGGGCCATCAGGCTCGCCTGGGCGGCGTCGGTCTTGGCCACCATGAGGAGCCCGGACGTGTCGCGGTCGAGGCGGTGGACGATCCCGGGCCGCTCCACGCCGGCGATCCCGCCGTAGTCCGTGTCGCGGGCGAGCAGCGCGTTGACGAGCGTCCCGGACCAGTGGCCGGGACTCGGGTGGACGACGAGGCCGGCCGGCTTGTCGACGACGAGGACGTCGTCGTCCTCGTAGACGACGTCGAGCGGGATGGCCTCGGCCTCGATCTCGGCCGGCTCGACCGGCGGCACGTCGATGACGAGCACGGCGCCCGGCGCGACCACCGTGTTGGCCTTCACGGGCTGCCCGTCGACGGTGACGCGCCCGTCCGCGATGAGGCGCTGGACGCGGCTCCGCGAGAGCCCCGAGAGGTCGGCGGCGAACCGGTCCGCCCGGCCTCCCCCGCCCTCCGGGACGACGAGGCGCAGCTCGGTCATCCTGCGCCAACCTCGCGGCGCCCCGCCGGCAGGACGGCCATGAGGAGCAGCAACAGGATCGAGGTGGTGATCGCCGCGTCGGCCACGTTGCAGGTGTAGAACCGCCAGCCGCCGGGGAATCCCATGTCCACGAAGTCGACCACGTGACCGAGCCGGATCCGGTCGATGAAGTTGCCGACCGCGCCGCCCAGGAGGAGCCCGAGGGCGATCGTCGCCAGCCAGCCGCTCGCCGCGACAGCGCGGCCGTGGTACCAGACGATGAGGGCCATGACGGCGACGCTGAGGGCGGCGAAGACGATCGCCTGGTCGCGGAAGAGCCCGAAGAGGGCCCCGTTGTTGGGCACGAACCAGATGCGGACCCAGTCGCCGATGACCTCGACGGGCTCGCCGAAGGGGAAGCCGGCGACGATCCAGGCCTTGCTCAGCTGGTCGGCGACGACGATCGCCGCCGCGAGGCCGAAGAAGGCCGCCCGATGGCGGCTCACCGGCGGACGCTCACGACGCATCGCCGCCGCGGCGGCGGATGGCGATCGTGGCCTCGCCGCCGCCAAGGGCCACGGTCGCGCCGCGGCCAGCCGTCGGGCGGCGGCCCCTCGACGACCGGTCGGCCAGCGTCTCGGCGGCCACCGCCGCCAGGTGGGGCCGCACCCCGGCGGCGCGCGGCCGGGAGCGCCACGACGAGGTCGATCCGGTCGTCGAGCTCCAGGCCGGCGTCGCGGCGGAGGTCCTGGATCGCCCGCTGCAGCTCGCGGGCGTCGCCCTCGGCCCGCAGCTCGTCCGTCAGCTCCGTGTCGATCACCACGACGAGCCCGTCGTCGTGCGCGACCGCGGTGCCGGGACGCGGCGCGGCGAGGATCTCGACCTCGTCGGCGGCCAGCACCACGCCGCCGAGGGCCACCGAGCCGTCGGGCCGGATCTCGAAGCGGCCCTCCCGCGCCGCGGCCATGACCGCCGGGATCGCCGGGCCCAGCTTCTTGCCGATCTTCGGGAGGAGCGGCTTGACGCGCCGCTCCACGAGCTCCGACTCGTCGCCGATCCGGAGGACCTCCCGGACGTTGACCTCCTCGGCGACGAGCTCCAGGAGCGCGTCCAGCTCGGCGTGGTCGCCGCCCGGGAGCGCGATCCAGAGCCGCGCCAGCGGCTGGCGGGTGCGGATCCCCGCCTGCGCGCGCAGCGTGCGGGCGAGCTCCACGGCGCGCTGGGCCGTCTCCATCGCGCCCTCCAGGGCCGCGTCGCGGAGGTCGGCGAGCTCGGCCGCCGGCCAGGGCGTCAGGTGGACGCTGTCCGGCTGCCGCCAGGCCGCCCCGCACGACGAGGTTCTGGTAGATCGACTCGGACAGGAACGGGAGCATCGGGTGCCGTGACGCGGACGAGCCCCACGAGGACGGCGTGGAGGGTCGCGAACGCCGCCGCCCGGTCGGCGCCGTCGCCGGCCCGCGAGAAGCGGCGGCGGGTCCGGCGCAGGTACCACGTCGAGAGCTCGTCGATGAAGCGCGAGACCGCCGCCGCGGCCGCATCCGGGTCGTAGTCGGCGAGGCGGTCTCCGACCCGCGCCGCCAGGCCGGCCAGGCGCGAGAGGATCCAGCGGTCGAGCGTGGGGCGGTCGGCGACGGGCGGCGCCGTCCCGTCCGGCTGCCACCCGGCCAGGCGGGCATAGGTGACGAAGAAGGCGTAGACGTTCCACAGGACGAGCAGCTCGCGCCGCGCCTCGTCGGCCGCGTGCCAGCCGAAGAGGATGTTGTCCTCCGGCCGGGCGTTGGCGTACATCCAGCGCATGACGTCGACGCCCATCCGCTCGGCGGCCTCGTCGAACTCGATCGCGTTGCCCCAGCTCTTGTGCATGGGGCGGCCGTCCTCGCCGAAGAGGGTCGCGTACCCGAAGATCGCCCGGAAGGGCGCCTCGCGGCGCAGGACGGTGCTCATCGCGAGCATCGAGTAGAACCAGTTGCGGAACTGGCCGGGGAAGCTCTCGGTGATGAAGTCGGCCGGGAACCAGTCCGCCCAGTGGGCCGGATCCTCGCGGTAGTGGAGGGTCGAGAAGGGGACGATCCCGGCGTCGAGCCACGGGTTGCCCACGTCGGGGATGCGCGTCACCGGGGCGCCACAGCCCGGGCAGGCGATGCGGACCGCGTCCACGTGGGGTCGGTGCGGCGTGTGACCCTCGAGGGCCTCCCAACCGTCGACGGCGCGGCCGCGGAGCTCCTCGAGGCCGCCGATCACGTCGAAGGTGCCGCATGCGGCGCAGTCGTAGATCGGCAGGGCGAGGCCCCAGTACCGCTTCTTGCTGATCATCCAGTCGTGCATGTTCAGGAGCCAGTCGAGCTCGCGCTCGTACCCGAACGCCGGGATCCACCGGATCCCGTCGACGACCTCCATGATCTGGTAGCGGAGGCTGGCGTCGACCTCGGCCGGCGTGAGCTCCGCGGCGCGGCCGGTCGTAGACCGGACCCATGCTGATGTACCACTCGTCGACGAGGCGGAAGACGAGCGGCGTGCCGCAGCGCCAGCAGTGCGGGTAGCGGTGGACGTAGGGCTCCAGGCGGTAGAAGACGCCGTGGTGCTCGCAGGTGCTCCACGACCGGGTCAACGGAGTCGCGGACGTCGCGCCCCGTGAGGAAGCCGAAGCCGTCGATGAAGATCCCGCCCTCGTCGAGGGGCGCCAGCATCGGCAGGCCGAGGGCCTTGCCGAGGGCGAAGTCCTCGGCGCCGCAGCCCGGGGCGATGTGGACGATGCCCGTCCCCTCCTCCTCGCCGACCTGGTCCCAGGCGACGACGCGGTGCTCGTAGGGGCGCCCATCGGGCCCGCCGGCGGCGAAGGCGGCCCGGACGGCGGGCAGGTCGTCGAACGGACCCCGGTAGCGCCACCCCACCAGCTCGCTCCCGGCGACCTCCTCGAGCACCTCGAACGGCCCGGCGAGGGCCTGGCGGAGGGTTCCCCGTCCCAGCCAGTGGACGGCCTCGCCCTGGCGCACCTTGACGTAGCGAAGCTCCGGGCCGACGGCGGCGGCCACGTTGCTGGTGAGGGTCCACGGCGTCGTCGTCCAGACCAGGAGCGACTCGCCGGGCCGGTCGACGAGCGGGAGGCGGACCGTCAGGCCGGGATCCGTCCGGTCGGCGTAGCCCTCGGTCATCTCGTGCTGGCTGATCCCGGTGCCGCAGCGGGCGCACCAGGGCATCGTGTCGTGGCCCTTGTAGAGCCAGCCGCGGCGGTGGCACTCCGCCAGGAACGCCCAGATCAGGTCGTTGTTCTCGTTGCTGAAGGTGAAGTACGAGCCCGCCGAGCTCGGGCATCCCCAGGCGCCCGACGAGCATCTCCACGGTGTCGGTGACCGGGCCCCGCGGGCCCTGGAGGGTCAGGACGCGCGTCGGATCGGCCGCCAGCTGGTCGCGCAGGCGGCGGAGCTCGTCGGGGTCGTTCCAGTCCATCCAGTAGCCGAGGCGGATCGACTGCTCGGTCTGGCGGGCGGCGAAGGTCAGGACCCGCTGCTTGCAGAGGCTCACGAACTCGGCGATCCCGTGCTCCTCGATGTCCCGCTTCGAGGTGAAGCCGAGGTCGCGCTCGACGTTGACCTCCACCCAGAGCCCCTGGCAGTCGAACCCGTTCTGCCAGCGCTGGTTCTCGCCGAGCATGGCGTGGAAGCGCTGGAAGACGTCCTTGTAGGCCCGTCCCCAGGCGTGGTGGACGCCCATCGGGTTGTTGGCCGTGATGGGTCCGTCGAGAAAGCTCCAGCGGGGCCCGCCAGCGTTCTGGGCGCGAAGGCGGGCGAACGTCCGCCGCTCGCGCCAGAGGGCGAGGATCTCGTGCTCCTGGGCGACGAGGTCGGGCTTGCTGCTGACGGGGACGAACATCGGGCCTCGGCTGGGGATCCGGAGCGGCGGGCCGCGGGCGGCCCTCCGTCACGCGGCCGTGCCTGCAGCCGTCTGAGCACCCGGACACGCTTCCCGGAGGTTCCTTCTATCCTACCCGCGATGGACCACCCGCAGGAGCCGCGCCGCCGCGCCCGCTCCGCCTTCACGGCCGCGTTCCTGTCGCTCCTCTTCCCCGGCCTCGGGCATGCCTACGCCGGCGCCTGGTACCGCGCCCTCGGGTTCGCCGCGGCACCGTTCCTCCTGCTCGCCCTCGGCCTTGGTGTCGTCGCCACCTACCGGCTGGAGCTGGTCGGCACCGTCCTCCAGCCGCCGATGCTCGTCGCCATCCTCGTCGGCAACGTGGCCGCGCTCCTCTACCGGGTCGTCGCGGCCGTCGACGCCTACCGCGTCGTCGTCTTCCTCAATCGCTGGGACGAGGGCGCCGGTCGCCTCGGCCCGTCGCGCTCCGTCCTGGCCCCGATCTCGCTCGCCGGCCTCCTCGGCGTCGTCCTGGTCATGGGCGGGGCGCATGCGGCGGTCGCCTACTACGACCTGCAGGCCCTGGACCTTGTCCAGGGCATCTTCAACCCGATCGGCGAAGAAGACCCCACCCCGGATCCGTCCGCGAGCGTCGCGCCGTCGCCCGGCGGGTCCTCGGACGCGTCCGAGCCGCCCCTCTCCACGCCGCCGCCCGGCGCGACGGCCGCCCCGGCAGAGCCCTCCCTGGCGCCGTGGGACGGCAAGGGACGGCTCAACGTCCTCCTGATCGGGTCCGACCGGCGCCCCGGCGAGGGCTCCTACAACACGGACACGCTCATCGTCGCCAGCGTCGATCCGGCGAGCGGCCAGGTGGCGATGTTCAGCATCCCCCGCGACATGTCCGGGATCCCGCTCGTCGGCCCGGCGCGCTCGGTCTTCGGCACGACGTGGAACCGCAAGATCAACAGCCTCTTCCAGCAGGCGCGCGCCCGGCCCGACATCTTCCCGGGCGGCAAGCTGAGCGGCTACCAGGCCCTCAAGGACACGCTGGGCGGCCTCTACGGGCTCCAGATCCAGTACTTCGTCGAGGTCGACTTCGGCGGCTTCACCCAGGTCGTCGACGCCCTCGGCGGCGTGACGATCAACGTCCAGATCCCCGTGGTGGACGACTACTACCCCAGCGACAAGGGGGCCCTGCGCGTCTACATCCCGACCGGCGTGCGCCACATGACGGGCGCCGAGGCCCTGATCTACGCCCGGACGCGCCACGGCTCGAACGACTACGACCGGGCGGCCCGCCAGCAGCGCGTCATCCTCTCGCTGCGCCAGCAGGCGGATTTCGCGACCCTCCTGCAACGCCTTCCCGAGCTGGTCGCGAGCACCAAGAAGGCGATCAAGACGGACTTCCCGGTCGCCAAGCTCTCCCAGCTCATCGAGCTGGCGAGCCGGATCGACGTCGCCAACGTCCGCTCCTACGTCTTCACGCCGCCCCGCTACGGGACGGACATGTGGCCGGCGTCGAGCGCGGTCATCGCCAACGTGCCAGAGATCCGCAAGGCGGCGGCCAACGCCTTCAAGTTCGCCACCCGCGAGGAGGCCGACCGCCAGGAGATCGTCGAGGAGGGAGCGCGCGTCTGGGTCGTCAGCAGCACGAAGGAGGCCGCCCGCGCCACCGACGTGGCCGCCTACCTCGACTACAACGGGTTCGCCGCGTCGGCGCCGCGCGGGCGCAACCCCGACACGGTCGAGGCGACGACGGTCGTGATCGCCTACAACGGGTCCGAGGCCCGCTTCCCGGCGTCGATCGCCTGGCTCGAGGCCCGCTTCAAGATCACGGTGACGACGCAGACCGACGCCAGGGCGGGCACCGACATCCTGGTCGTCCAGGGCACCAAGACGCCGAAGTACCGCGCCCCCTGACCGGGCGCGCCGCGCTCAGCCGACGTTGACCGGCGTCACCCAGTGGGCGTACGCGGGGACGTTCCCGCGGACGATCTCGAAGTAGCGGTCCTTGATCCGCCGCGTGATCGGGCCCACGGCGCCGCCGCCGATCGAGCGGCGGTCGACCTCGATGATCGGGCTGATCTGGGCGCCGGTGCCGCAGAAGAAGGCCTCCTCGGCGACATAGATCTCGGAGCGGTCGATGGAGCGCTCGACGACGCGCAGGCCCAGCTCGTCGCAGATCTCGATGATCCCGGCCCGGGTGATCCCCTCGAGGATGTCGTCCGTCACCGGCGGGGTGAGGAGCACGCCGCCGCGGACGACGAAGATGTTCTCGGCCGACCCCTCGGCGATGTGGCCGTCGTCCGTCAGCACGAGGGCCTCGTCGTAGCCGTTCAGCATCGCCTCGGACTTGCTGAAGGCCGGGTTGACGTAGCTGCCCACGATCTTGGCCCGCGACGGGATGGCGACATCGCTGGTTCGCCGCCAGGAGACCGTGCCGATCTTCACCCCGACCGTCGTGTCGACGTAGTCGCCGAAGGGGAGGGCGAGGATGTAGTAGCGGTGCTCCAGGCCGTGGAGCTTCACGCCGATGGCCTGGGTGCTCTTGTAGAACGAGGGCCGGACGTAGGCGTCGGTGCGGAACGCGTTCCGTCGGAGGACCTCCAGCGCCTCCCCCGCCAGCTGGTCGACCGACGGCAGGTCCGCCATGAGGAGGATGCCGGCCGAGCTGCGGATGCGCTCCATGTGCTCGCGGAGCTTGAGGACGTAGAGCTGGCCCTGCTCGGCGTTCCAGTAGGCCCGGATCCCCTCGAAGACGGCCGTGCCGTACATGAACGCGTGGGTCATGATGCCGACGTTGGCCTCGCCAAGGGGCACGTAGCGGCCCTCGAACAGGCAGATCAGCGACGCGGTGTCGACCGGGGACGGCGGCGGCGCGCGGCGCGACCTCGGCGGCGGGCTTCTGGGTGAGCATCCGGGCGGCTCCTTCGCGTGGCCCCGGCGAGGCGGCGCATCCAGACGCCGGGCCGCACGAGTATAGGACGCGGCGTCGGCGACCGGTCCGCAGGCCAACGCCGCGGCCCCGGCTCGTCTCAGGCAGCCGCGGCGATCGTGGCGAGGACCAGGCCGAGGTAGACGGCGTAGAAGGCGCCGCCGGCAAGGAGAGCAGGCCCCGTCAGCCGTCCCCGGCGCAGCGCGGGCAGCACGATGACCGCGAGCGACGCCGCGGCGATCCCCGCCGAGATGAAGGCGATGAGGGTCCCCTCCCCGATCGCCCAGGCGCCGGGGGCGAAGACGAGGGCCACGCTCGGCGGGATGGCGCTCTGGAAGACCATCGCCCCCGTGATGTTGCCGAGGGCGAGGTTGTCCTTGCCCTGGCGGACCCAGATGACGCTGTTGAACTTCTCGGGGAGCTCGGTCGCGATGGGCGCGATCACGAGCGCGAGGAGCGTCCCGTCGATGCCGAAGGTGCCCGCCACGCGCTCCACCGCCCCGACGAAGAACGCCGCGCCGAGGACGATGCACGCCAGCGCCACGAGCACCTGGAACACGACCACCGCGATGTGGGGCGGCCAGTCCGGCTCGCGCCGGGCGGTCGGGCTCAGCCGCCGCAGGCGCAGCGGCTCGGGATCCTCCAGGTCGCCGTCCCGTTCCTCGCCCAGGTGGGAGCGGACGTAGCGCACGTAGAGCGCCACGAGGCCGATCGCGACGACCCAGGAGTACGGGCGCAGGGCCGCGGGAAGGAAGGCCGCCCCGATGGCGATGGCATAGGCGACGACGAACGCCCGCGCATCCCGGGCCACCAGCCGCAGGTCGACCCGCGCCCGGGTGCCCGTCGGGCGCCGCCGCCGGAAGGCGAGGATGGCGGCGCCGGTGACGAACATGGCCAGCGTCGCGAGCATGAACGGCGCGCCGAGGATCGCCCCGATCCCGATCTCGGCCCCCGCCGTCCCCCCGGCGAAGACGATCGCGATCAGGGGGATCATCGTCTCCGGCAGGGCCGTGCCGACTGCCGCGAGGACGCTTCCGACCGCGCCTTCGGCCAGGTCGAAGTGCTTCCCGAACCACTCCACGCCGTTCGTGAACAGCTCCGCGCCGACCAGGATGACGACGAGGGAGACGACGAGGATCAGGGCGTCCGTGGCTCAGCCCGCCAGCGTGCCGGCCGCGACGGCGAGAGCGATCACGACGAGGACGGCCAGGCCAAGGGCGGCCAGGCGAGGCTCCCCTGCCCGTCCGAATCCCCAGGTCGACGCCGCGACGCGCAGGAGCGGGGTGGCGATCGTCGCCATGAGGCCCAGCCAGAGGAACGCCGTGGGCCGCAGGGCGACGAGGTCGGCCGGCAGCGACGCCAGGTCGAGAGGGGGCCAGCCCGACGCGAGCGGCGACGTGCCGCCGGCGATCAGGAGCACGGTGCCGGCCGCCAGGAGGACCACGGCGACGATGGTCCCGGTCGCCAGGATGCGGGCGACCCGCGTCTCCACGCTGCTCATCCGAGCGCCCGCAGGACCATCTGGACGGCCGTCAGGGCCAGGACGCCCACGAAGAGGAGGCGCAGGATCCTGACGTCGATCCGGGCCGCCAGGCGCGAGCCGACCATTGCCCCGGCGAAGACCCCGACCGCCGTCGGGCCCGCGACGTAGGGGTCGATCCCGCCCCGGAGGAGGTAGACGACCGCCGAGGCGGCGGCCGTCACCCCGATCATCAGGTTGCTGGTGGCGGTGGCCACCTTGAGGGGCACGCCCATGACGAGGTGCATCAGCGGCACCTTGACGATGCCACCGCCCACCCCGAGGAGCGCCGACAGGACCCCGGCACCCAGGCTGCCGCCGGCGCCCGCGCCGAGGCGCCGCGGCCGGTACCCGGGCCCGGAGACCTCGTCCGCGAGGTCTCGCCATGCCCGGCCCGCGTCGGGCGGGGCGCCGTCCCCCGCCGCCGGCCCGTCCCCCGCCGCGGGCCCGTCCCCCGCCGCGGGCAGGGCCGGCTGCGCGGCCTGCGCCCGGCTGCGCTGCAGCATGGAGAAGGCGGTGTAGGCGAGGAGCGCCGCGAAGAGACCGGCCAGGACCCGCTCCGGGAGGAGGAAGGCGATCAGGCCGCCGAGCAGCGCCCCCGTGGCGGTGAACACCTCGAGGAGCATGCCGAGCCGCAGGTTCGCGGTGTGGCGCTCCAGGTAGACGCCCGCCGCGGCGCTGCTGGTCACGATGACGCAGACCAGGCTCACCCCGACCGCCTCGCGAAACGGCACGCCGAACAGCACGGTGAGCAGCGGGACGATGAGGACCCCGCCCCCCAGCCCGAGGAGCGAGCCGAAGACGCCGGCGCCGAAGCCGCCGGCGCCGAGGAGAAGCCCGACGATCACCCCGCGCTCCGCCGGCGGGTGGGCGGGCGGGCGGGTCAGGGCCGCAGGTGCTGCGGCGCGTACGGCAGCAGCGCCACGTGGCGGGCTCGCTTCAGGGCCACCGCCAGCTCGCGCTGGTGGGCGGCGCAGGTGCCGGTCTTGCGGCGCGGCTCGATCTTGGCCCGCTCGGAGAGGTAGCGGCGGAGCCGGCTGACCTCCTTGTAGTCGATCTGGGCCGTCTTGTCAGCGCAGAACGCGCAGACCTTGCGGCGCCGGCGATCGCGGTAGTAGTCGTCGCGCTTCTTGGATCGGGCGGGAGGCATGGCTGGAAGGGCTCCTTGAAGGATTCGTCAGAAGGGGAGTTCGTCGAGGTCGGACGGGACATCCTCGGCCGCGGGCGTCGCGTCGAACCGGCGACGACGCCGGGCGCCCCTCGGTCGGGAACGGCGGCGCGGCGGCGCCCTCGGCCTCCTCGCGGCCACCCCGCTCGAGGCTGATGACGTTGTCGGCGGTGATCTCGAGGGCCGTCCGCTTCTGGCCGTCGCGGCCCTCGAACTCGCGGGTGCGGAAGCGGCCCTCGACGAAGACCCTGTTCCCCTTGCGGAACTGCTCCGCGGCTCGCTCGCCGCGCTCGCCCCAGATGGTGACCCGGTACCAGTCGGTCCCCTGGTCGACCCACTCGCCCGACTGGGCGTCCTTGCCCCGGTGGGAGACGGCGACGCTGAACTCCGTCACGGGGCGTCCCGAGGGCGTGTAGCGCATCTCCGGGTCGCGCCCGAGGTTCCCGATGATCATCAGCTTGGCGAAGGCCATCGGATCGTCCCCCTCAGTCGGTCGCCGCCGGGGCGGCTTCACTCTCGGATTCGTCGATCCGCTCGCCCTCCGGCTCGTCCTCGTCCTCGTCGCCGGGCGCGGGGACCAGATCGACGTCGTCGCCCTTGCCGCGCGCGGCGCGGACCGGGCGGTCCACGCGGACGACGAGGTGGCGAAGCACCTCCTCGGTGATGAGGAGGGTCCGCTCCAGGTCGACGATCGCCTCGGGCGGCGCGTCGAAGTGGATGATGTGGTACGAGCCGTCTCGATACCGATCGACCTGGTAGGCGAGGCGGCGGCGGCCCCAGGGGGCAGCCTTGACGATCTGGCCGCCCGTCTCCGTGACGTGGCGGGTCGTCTTCTCCAGGACCGCCTGGATCCGGTCCTCCGGCG
Organism: uncultured Chloroflexia bacterium; assembly: GCA_963827965.1. Classification (GTDB taxonomy): domain Bacteria; phylum Chloroflexota; class Limnocylindria; order Limnocylindrales; family CSP1-4; genus CTSoil-043. The sequence continues at coordinate 106,855 of CAWHCW010000010.1, forward strand.
CGTCCGGCCGAAGGACGAGCATGAGCTCATAGCGGCGCATGGCCGTGTCCGCTCCTTCCTGTGGGGTATGCCCCGCTCGGCGCGACCGGAACCCGGCCCGTCCCCCGGCGGAGCAGAAAGGACGGCGGGAGCATACCACGGGTTCCGCAGCCGCCCCCGTGGAGCGCTCCGCGCGATCGGACCCTCTCGCGTGTATCCTTCGCCCCGTTCAGACCACGGACCCGGGGGCGCGCAGCACCGTGACCAGCACGTCGATTCTCCTCCTCTCGGCGGTCGCCGACGCCGCCGCGCCACTGGCGGTCGCGCTCCGCGGGGCGGGCCACGCGGTCACGATCCTGGCGGATGCGGACGAGGCGATCCGGCGAGCCGGGGAGTTCACCCTCGTCGCCATCGACGCCGTCGATCCGCCGCGGACCGCGGCGGGCGTCTGCACGGAGATCCGGCGCACCCCGGCCTTCGCCGCCATCCCCGTGCTCTGCGTCTCCCAGAAGGACGATGTCGAGGAGCGTGTCCGGTTCCTGGAGGCCGGCGCCGACGATGTCATCGCTCGCCCCTTCGACTCCCGCGAGCTCGAGGCGCGCGTCGAGGGGCTCCTCATCCGCTTCAAGCGCACCCGCGACCTGGCGCCCCAGACCGGCGGTGATGCCCCCGTGGCGGCGCGGCGGCGGGTGATCGCCTGCTTCAGCCCCAAGGGGGGCGTGGGGACCACCACGATCGCGGTCAACGTCGCGATGGCCCTCGCGGAGAAGGCGCCCCACCAGGTCGCCATCATCGACTTCGACGTCGACTTCGGCCAGGTGGCCACCCACCTCAACGTGAAGCCGCGACTCACCGTCGCCGACCTCGCCTCCGACGAGGTCGGGCTGCACGAGCCGGAGGTGCTCCGCAGCTACGTCGAGAAGGTGGATCCCGGGCTGCACGTCATCGCGGCCCCGGCGACGCCCGAGGCCGGACGGCTGATCACGGCCGCCCAGGTGGAGCAGATCCTCGCGACGGCGCCGCTCGCCTACGGCGCCCTGGTCGTCGACGCCGGCTCCACGCTCGACGAGCGGTCGCTCGCGATCCTCGACCGGGCCGAGGCCGTCATCGTGCCGATCTCTCCCGAGATCGGGGCCCTCAAGGCGCTCCACGGCTTCCTGGAGTATCTCACCGAGGAGGGAGCCGTCCCCGCCAAGTCCACCTTCGTCCTCAACCACCTCTTCGCCCGCGAGATGCTCACGATGAAGCAGATCGAGAACGCGATCGCCGCGAAGGTGGACGTCGAGCTGCCGTACGACGCCGGCCTCTACCTCAAGGCCGTCAACGAGGGCGTGCCGGTGGTTCGGGGGGCGCCCGGCAGCGCGCCTGCTCGCGCCCTCGCCCGCCTGGCGATGCTGGCGTCCGGCATCGACGAGACCGCGGCGGTCGGACGCGACGCCAAGCGCGGCGGCGGGCTGCTCGGGGGGCTCCGCCGGCACCGCTGACCCGTCAGCCGGTCACCTTCACCTGGCCGGCCGAGAGGATCGAGATCGAGCCGCCCCACGCGCACATGCACGTGGAGGCACTCGTGAGGGCAGGGACGCCGCCCGCGCTCACCTTCGCGGACCCCGGCGTCCAGGGCGCCGTGATCACCGGGATGCACGGCTGCGGCGTGAGAACCCCCGACGCCGCCGAGGTCGCGGCCGCCACCTGCGGATTCGACGGCGTCGTGCACATGCCGAAAGGGGCGACGTTCATCATCGGCGCGAAGTCCACGACGCGCGCCAGGAGCTGTCCGCCCACCTGGAGCACGGGGCCGGCGGGCACCACGGTCAGCGTCGAGGGCGCGACCCCGAAGGTGCAGGCAATCTGGGCCCCGTTGACGACGAGGTCAGGCACGGGCGGCCTCCCCTGCTCTGCCGGCACGGCGCGCGCGGCGTCGTCCAGTGTCGCATGACGCGCCCTTCCCGAACGGGCAGCCGTTCGCGCCCGAGTTGGACGCTGACGATGCATCGCCCACGACTCCCCGGCGCGCCGGGCCCGGGGCGCCCCATCCCCCGCGGCACGGAACGGCCCCCGACCGTCAAGCAATCGCCTGGTTCCCCAGTAGAACAGCGCGATTGGGGCACATCCGGGTCGGGGGCCGTGCCGGGGACGATGCCGCACGGGCGCCCGGGTCGTCATTACGGATCGTAATGTGCCCGGGCAGTGCCCCGGTCGCCCGGTGGGCCGCCCCCTCCTCGGGCATGACGTTCGCCGCGCGCCGCGTCGTCAGATGCGGAGTCAGAGCTGGTGCCGAGGGTGAGATTCGAACTCACATGCCCTTGCGGGCAGCGGAGTTTAAGTCCGCCGCGTTTGCCGGTTTCGCCACCTCGGCGCGGTGTCGCAGGGGGAATCGTAACGCCCGCCTCGTCGGCGGGCGTCGGATCGCGCTGGAGCGGTGGAGGCGACGATCGGATTCGAACCGATGAATAAGGGTTTTGCAGACCCCCGCGTTAGGCCACTTCGCCACGTCGCCGCGAATTGCTGGCTGGCCCTCGAGGATTCGAACCTCGGTTCACGGATCCAAAGTCCGCTGTCCTACCACTAGACGAAGGGCCAGCGGCGCGGGTCCAGCGCAGGTCCCGGACAAGAAAATGGAGCGGAAGACGGGACTCGAACCCGCGACCCTCACCTTGGCAAGGTGATGCTCTACCAACTGAGCCACTTCCGCTCGGAGTGCCGTCCGGGGCGGTGGTGCCGAGAGCCAGATTCGAACTGGCGACACCGCGATTTTCAGTCGCGTGCTCTACCAACTGAGCTATCTCGGCCCGTAGGCCCCGCCAGGCGTCGCCGCCCGTCGGCGGCCGAAACCGTACCACGAAGGGCCCTCCAGCCGCAAGGAAGCGGGCTCCCCGGCGAGGCCGACGCCGCGCCGGGCGCCCCCCACGCGCCGCCCTCGCGACCCTCCTAGCTGCTGCCCTGGACCTCCGGCAGGTCGGCGTCGTCGATGGGCGCCTCGCCGGCCAGCGTCCGCAGCCGGTTGATCCGGTCGAGGATGGGCGGGTGGGTGGAGAAGAGGCCCTTCGAGCGGTCCTCGAACTTGTGGATCGGGTTCCGGAAGTAGAGGTGCTGGGTCGCCCGGTTGGCGACCTCGAGGACCTCCCGGTCGTCGCGAGGACCGCCAGCGCCCGCTCGAGGCCCGTGCGGGTTGCGGGTGAGCTCGACCGAGCTGGTGTCCGCGAGGTACTCGCGCTGGCGGCTCACCGCCAGCTGGACGAGCCGGGCGAAGATCGGGGCCAGGATGGCCAGGACGATGGCGAGCACGAAGACCAGGACCTGCAGGCCGCCCCCGCCGCCCCGGTCGTTCGAGGACGATCGGCGCCCGAAGCCGCCCCAGAAGGTCATCCGCAGGAAGACGTCCGCGACCAGGGCGATCGTGCCGACCAGGACGCCGACGAGCATCGCGTAGCGGATGTCGAGGTTGCGGACATGCGAGAGCTCGTGGCCGATGACGCCCTGGAGCTCCTCGCGGTCGAGGCGCGCGATCAGGCCGGTGGTCACCGCGATCGAGGCGTGCTTCGGGTCGCGCCCGGTGGCGAAGGCGTTGAGGGCGGTGTCGTCGATGAGGTAGACGCTCGGCATGGGAATCCCGGCCGAGAGGGTCAGCTCGCGGACGACGTTGAGCAGCTGGGGCGCCTCGGCCTCCGTCGCGGGGCGGGCCTTCGAGGCCGCCAGCACGACCCGGTCGCCCGAGAAGTAGCCGACGAGCGACGAGACGATGGCGATCACCCCGAAGATGCCCAGCCAGCCCGAGGCCGCCCGCGGCGACCCCCGTCGTGCCGTAGCCGATGGCGAAGCCGAGGGCGCCGAGCAGGGCGACGATGACCAGCACCAGCAGGAACGAGTTCCGCCGGTTCGCCGCGGCCTGGCTGTAGAACGAGGCGGCCATCGCGACCTCCGCGGCCGGGGGAGCCCGGCCGCGCGGACGTCAGCGGAGCGAGACGACCGGGACCTCGTCGGCCTCGGGCTCGGCATCGAAGAAGGCGCGCTGCGTGAAGCCGAGCGGGCCCGCGATCAGGACCGAGGGGATGGTCTGGATCGTCGTGTTGTACTCGTTGACCGTCGCGTTGTAGTGCTGGCGCGAGAAGCTGATCTGGTTCTCCGTCGTGGTGAGCTGCTCCTGCAGGGCCAGGACGTTCTCGTTCGCCTTCAGCTGCGGGTAGTTCTCCACGACGGCGAAGAGCGATCGGAGGGCGCCGCTGAGGGCGTTCTCGGCCTGCACCTGCTGCTGGGTGACGGTTCCCTGGGCGCCCGCCGCGACGGCGTTGGCGCGGGCCTCGGTCACCCGGGTCAGGACGTCCTGCTCGAAGCCCATGTAGTCCTTGACCGCGGCCACGAGGTTCGGGATCAGGTCGTGGCGCCGCTTGAGCTGGACCTCGATCTGTCCGACCGCCTCGTCGACCCGGTTGCGCTTGGTCACGAGCCCGTTGTAGAGGAGCACGCCGACCAGGACGACGACGACGACGATGACGAGGAGGACGATGCCGAGTTCCATGGTCCCTCCCGGTGCCGGACCGGCGGCGGGATGCCGCCCCGCGATGAGTGTACGCGACGATGGTGGGCGGTGGAGGGCTCGAACCTCCGACCTCCTCGGTGTAAGCGAGGCGCTCTGACCAACTGAGCTAACCGCCCATGGAGCCGGGCCCGCGGCCCGGAGACACGAAAGGCGGCTCCCTGCGGAGCCGCCCCGATCCCGTCGCGAGAAGTGGTGCCCAGGCCGGGACTTGAACCCGGATGAGTTGCCTCATACGCCCCTCAAACGTACGCGTATACCAATTCCGCCACCTGGGCAGGTGCCGTGCCTTCCCGCTTCCGAGCGGTGGTACCGAGGAAGGGAGTCGAACCCATACGCCCTTGCGGGCACTAGCTCCTGAAGCTAGCGCGTCTACCAGTTTCGCCACCTCGGCAGGGATCAACGAAACCGGGCGGAGAGGGTCACCGCCCGACGGTTGCCCATCGTATCACGTCCCAGAAGCGACCGCCCGGGTCGTCGATGGGCCGCGCCACCGGTCCGGCGAGGGCCGGGCCCGACCACGAGGACACTGTCCCGGAAGAAGAGCGTGGGCATCGGCTGAAGCGTGCCAAGGAGGCCCTGGAGGGTCCGGTATGCCTTCGTCCGGTTGGCCGCCGAGCCCGGAGCCCGGGCGCTGACGAGGGCCTTGTCGAGCGCCACGTCCTGGATCCCGCAGATGTTCGCGCCCCCCGTCCGGGCCTGGCTGGACGCCAGGATGGGATAGGGATCCGGATCGAGGCCCATGTTGACGTCGATGACGGCGGCCGTGAAGTCGGCGGTCCGGAGGCGGTCCACGAGCGCCCCGGGCGGGAGCGCCTCGACGCTGGTCGCCAGTCCCAGCGACGTCCAGGCCGCCGCCACGCGCACGGCCGCGGCGTGCGCGATCGCGTTCGCGGCGGCTTCGGGGCGAGGATCGCGACCGTCAGCGGCTTCGAGGCGCCGGGCGGGATCCACGCCCCGTCGACCCTGCGCCAACCGGCGTCCCGGAGGCCCTTCGACGCCGCCGCGCGGTCGAAGGCGATCTCCGGGGCCGCCTTGGCGTCGTAGGCCCACGACGACGGCGGGATCGGGGTCTCGGCCCGGGCGCCGGCGCCGCCCAGGAGCGTCCTTGACGAGGGCGGCACGGTCGATCGCCGCCAGGAGGGCGCGGCGGGTCCGCGGGTCCGCGAACGGACCGCGCGTCGCCCGCAGGTTGAAGGCGAGGGCGGTCAGGGTGGTCGCCGGGTAGCGGATCGCCCGGGCGTCGGGCGTCGCCGCCGCGAGGGCGACCGCGGCCGCCGGCGGGAGGTCGGCGGCGCTCTCGACCTCGCCGGCCGTGAACGCCGCGGCCAGCTCCTCGGCCGTGTCGTAGAAGCGGAGCTCGAGCCGTCCGAGGCGGGGGATCCGCGTCGAGACCTCCCCCGCGCCCGGCTCCCGGAGCGGCCCCGTCGCAGCCGCCACCGGCGACAGGACCGGCTCGAGGACGGCCCGGTCGGCGCTCAGCTCGACGAGGGCGAAGGCCCCGTTGCCGAGCGGCTCGCGGGCGAACGCGTCGTCGGCCAGCGTCGCGACCGGTGCGCCCGCCAGGACGTGCGCGGGGAGGAGCGGCAGCGCCGCGGCCTGGAGGAACCCGCCGACGGGATCGCCGAGGTCGAACTGGACGGTCAGCTCGTCGAGCGCGGTGGCCTCCACCTCGGCCCACGTGGAGGCCAGCGGGCCCGCGTAGGACGGGTCATGGAGGACGCCCACCGTGTAGACCACGTCGCGGCTCGTGACCGGGACGCCGTCGTGCCATGCCGCGTCGGGTCGGAGCTGGAACGTCCAGCGGGCGCCCTTCTCGGTCACCGTCCAGCGCTCGGCGAGATCCGGCAGGACCGAGCTCCCCGGGCCGAGCCGGACGAGGCCGCGGAAGAGCAGCGCCACGAGGTCGCGGTCGGCCTGCGTCCGGGCGGTCAGCGGCGTGACGGACGAGGGGCGGCCCAGGACGCCCTGCACGTGGCCGAGCGGCGGGGCGGCGGTGGGGGTGGGGGCCGGCGACGCGGCGGGCCGGAAGGCCGGCAGCGCGAGCGCTCCCGCGAGGACGGCCAGGACGGCCAGGAGGGCGATGACGACGCTGCCGTCGCGGCGGCTCACGCGTCGCGGTCCCGACCCGTGGCCGACCCGCTCAGGCCGCCGCGGGCGCGAAGACGAAGCTGACCAGCGAGAAGACGGCGAAGAGGATGGCGAGGACGATCGTGAACTGCCAGAGCCTTCGCTCGATGCCGCGCCGGCTGCGATAGACCGCGGAATCGCCGCCGAAGGCGCCGGAGAGGCCGGTCCCGCGCGCCTGGAGCAGGATCGCGACCATGAGGGCGATGCTGACGATGATCTGGCCGACGGCCAGGAACGGGTTCACTCTCGGGGGATCCTCCAGCAGATGGGCCGCGCGGGATCGTAGCACATGGCGCGCGATCGACCTCCGCGCCCGCTCTGCGAACCGCCGCGCGGGTCCGGGGCAGCGTCAGGCGGGCCGCGCGCTCCCCTGGGCCGCGACCGCCGCGGCGGCGGCCGCCACGCGGTCCGGGTCGCCGAGGTAGCGGTGGCCGCGCGGGCGCAGGTCGTCGTCGAGGTCGTAGGCGAGCGGAACGCCGGTCGGGATGTTGAGGCCGACGATGTCGTCGTCGGAGATCCCGTCGAGGTACTTCACCAGGGCCCGCAGGCTGTTGCCGTGGGCCGCCACGAGGACCCGCCTGCCGTCTCGCAGCGACGGCGCGATCACCGTCTCCCAGAACGGGCAGGAAGCGGGCCACGGTGTCCTTCAGCGACTCGCTCCGCGGGACCTCCGCGTCGGCGAGGCCGGCGTAGCGCGGGTCGCGTCCGGGGAAGCGCTCGTCGTCGTCCGCCAGCGGCGGCGGCGGGACGTCGTAGCTGCGGCGCCAGACCTTGACCTGCTCCTCGCCGAACTTCGCCGCCGTCTCGGCCTTGTTGAGCCCCTGCAGGGCGCCGTAGTGGCGCTCGTTGAGGCGCCACGAGCCCTCCACCGGGCAGCCACATCTGGTCCAGCTCGTCGAGCGCGATCCAGAGCGTCCGGATCGCCCGCTGGAGGACCGACGTGTAGGCGATGTCGAAGGTGAAGCCCTCCGCGCGGAGGAGGCGCCCGGCCTCGTGAGCCTCGGCCACGCCGGTCTCGGAGAGGTCGACGTCGGTCCAGCCGGTGAAGCGGTTCTCCTTGTTCCAGGTGCTCTCGCCGTGGCGAAGGAGGACGAGGGTGGGCATCTGCGGGGCTCCTGCGATGGGGCGGCGGGTCAGGCGCCGGCTGCGCGTCGGGCGGCCGCGGTGATGGCGGCCCGACCGACCATCCCGGCCATCTCGTCGGGCTTGAGCGAGGCGCCGCCGACGAGCGCGCCGTCGATGGCCGGCTCGGCCAGGAACTCGGCGATGTTGGCGCTCGTGGCGCTGCCGCCGTAGAGGACCGGCACGTCGTCCGCGGCGCTCCCCCACCCCGCGTCGCGGAGGGCCGCCCGGATGGCGTCCGCCATCGCCGTGGCGTCGGCGCCCGACGCCGTGCGCCCCGTGCCGATGGCCCAGACCGGCTCGTACGCGATCACGAGGCCGGCAGCGCGAAGGGCAGCCGGGTCGTGGCCGGCCAGCGCGCCCGCCAGCTGGGCGCGGACCACGTCGACGGCGCGGCCTGCCTCGCGCTCGTCCAGCAGCTCGCCGACGCAGAGGATGGGGCGGAGGCCGGCGTCGACCGCCCGCCCCAGCTTGCGGCCGATGAGGGCGTCGGTCTCGCCGGCGTCGCGCCGGCGCTCGGAGTGGCCGAGGATGACCCACGTGACGAGCCCCGCCAGCATCGGCGCGCTGACCTCGCCCGTGTAGGCGCCGGCGAGCTCGTGGTGGAGGTTCTGGGCGCCCGACGCCGATCCCCTCCCCCGCGACCGCGTCGCGGACGGCGGCCAGGCAGACCGACGGCGGGCAGATGACCCGGACGACGTCAGGCTCGCGAGTCCGACCGGCGATCGTGCGGGCCAGCTCGCCGGCGTCGGCGGGGGTGGTGTTCATCTTCCAGTTGGCGGCAATGATGACGGGTCGCATGGCCCCATCATGCCACCGCCGGGCCACGCGACGAGGATGCGCCCGGCCCGTCGTGGCCGTGCCGTTCGGCCCGCGGCGCGCCGGCGCTCCGCCGCGGGGCGCCCGGGACCTCGTCGTCGCGGTGGAGGGCGGCCGACTCGATCCGTTCGAGGGCGCGCTGGACGCGCCCGCGCGGGATCGCCAGCTCGGCGGCCAGCTCGCCGAGCGATGCCTCCGGGATCGCCCGGCGGAGGGCCGCCACCTCGCGGACCTGCTCCGGCATCGTGGCCAGGCGACCGTCCGCCTCGAGCGTGGCGATGGCATCGAGCTGGCGGGCGGCCGCGAACGCGATCCGCTCCAGGTTGGCGGACTCGGCGTTGAGGAGCCGGTTGAGGTCGCCGCGGACGGCGCGGCCGACCTGGCGCGATTCGAGCTCGAGGAGCGAGGAGCCGGCGCCGACCCAGCGCAGGAATGTCCCGATGTCGTCGGCGCCCTTCCACGTCACGACGCCGCGCCCGCGACGGAGCCGGACCCCCGCCGGCAGGCCGAGCGACGCGAGCCGGACGCCGAGCTGGACCGCCTCGTCGGGCGCGACGACGAACTCGAGGTGGAGCCGCCCGTGGGCCACCGAGAGCGAGCCCCGGGCGAGGAACCGGCCGCGCAGCCAGGCCGCCCGGCAGTGGTCGGCGGCGCCCTCCCAGGCGAAGGCCCGGGGAGGCGGCGTGCCGTCGCGCAGGAGGCGGACCATGAGCCGGCCCAGGGCGGGGCGATCGCCGCGGATGGCCCCGGTGCCCAGGCCGGCAACCTCGGCCGTCCGGTCGCAGGCGCGGGCCGGCTCGATCGCGGCGAGCTCGGCCCGCAGTGCCGCGACGATGGCCCGGTCGCCGTCCGCCACCTGCTACGCGGTCCGGGCGATCCCGCCGCGCCGGCTTCCCGCCTCGCGCCCGAAGAGCCGGAGCAGGGCGGCAGCCAGGAGCTCCGGATCGTGGTGGTGCAGGTTCCCGGGATCGACGACGTCGTCGAGGACGAGGCGCGCCCGCCGCGCGACTCCCATGGGCGGCCAGCGCAGCCGGACCGGGACCCCCAGCTCGGCGTCCGGGCCGGCGGCGGGGAGACGGTTGTTGGCCAGGACGACGTCGAGAACGTCGGCCACGCCGTGGGCCGCGAGCGCCTCCACGTGGTCGGCGAGGTCGTATCCCTCCGTCTCGCCGGGCTGGGTCGCCACGTTGGCCACGTAGACCCGCAGGGCGGGCGTCGCGGCGAGGGCCGCCCGCAGCTCGGGCAGGAGGATCGTCGCGAGCAGGCTGGTGTAGAGGCTGCCGGGCCCCAGCACCACCATGTCGGCCTCGGCGATCGCGCGCAGGGCGTCGCGGCTGGCGCGCACCTCGGCGGGCTCCAGCCAGACGCGCTCGATCCCGCGCATCCGCATGACCCGCGACTGGCCGGTGACCTCGGAGCCGTCGCGCAGCCGGGCGTGGAGGGTGATGGCCGTCCCCGAGGCAGGCACGACGCTCCCCCGCACGGCGAGGACCCGGTTCATCTCCCGCACCGCGGCCTCGAAGTCGCCGCCGTCGATGGCGTTCATGGCCGCGATCAGGAGGTTCCCGACGGCGTGCCCCGAGAGGCTCCCCTCGTCCGTGCCGAAGCGGTACTGGAGCAGCTCCCCCATCGCCGTCTCCGTCTCCGCCAGCGCCACCAGGCAGTTCCGGATGTCGCCGACCGCCGGGATCCCCAGCTGCTCGCGCAGGCGCCCCGTGGAGCCGCCGTCGTCGGCGACCGAGACGATCGCCGTCAGGTTGGCCGTGTGCTCCTTGAGGCCGCGGAGGAGCGCCGAGAGCCCGGTCCCCCCACCGATCGCCACGACGCGGGGACCGCGGGCGAGGAGGCGGCGGCGGTAGACGAGGTCGACGAGGGGCTCCTCGGCGCTCTCGGTGAACGGCCCCAGCAGGGCCCGGATGACGCGGTACGAGCCGTACCCGAAGAGGAAGACGCCGGCGCCGAGGAGGACGCCGGCCCGCACCCAGTAGGGCAGGAACTGGAGGGTCAGGATCCAGATGACGGCCTGGAGCGGGCCCTCCACGTCGACGTCGCGGTAGAGCTGGCGGAAGGCGAGGGCGCCGGCCAGGGCCAGCCCCGTCAGCCCGACGAAGGCAACGGCGAGCCAGCGCTTCACCCCGATCCCCGGTCGCAGCCAGCGCCGGAGGTTCATCGGGTCATCGCCGTTCCAGCTCGCGATGGAAGATGGTGACCGGCCCGTACTCGTGGGCGGTGATCCACGCCCCCAGCTCCTCGGCGAGGGCGATCGAGCGGTGGTAGCCGCCCGTGCAGCCGATGGCGATGGTGAGGCGCGTCTTCCCCTCGCCCACGTAGGCGGGGATGGTCAGCGCCAGCAGCTCCTGGACCACGGCCAGGAAGCGGCGCGTCAGCGGCTGGTCCAGGACGTAGGTCCGCACCGCGTCGGTCAGGCCGGAGAGGCGGCGCAGCTCGGGCACGTAGTAGGGGTTCTGGAGAAACCGGACATCGAAGACGAGGTCGGCCTCGAGGGGGATCCCGAACTTGTAGCCGAAGCTGACGAGCTGGATGGAGAGCTGGTCGGGCTCCACCACGTGCCACAGCTGGGAGAAGATCCGCTCCCGCAGCTCGCGCAGCGACAGCTCGGACGTGTCGAGGATGACGTCCGCCTCCGCGCGCACCGACTCCAGGATGCGGCGCTCCTCGGCGATCCCCGCGGCGATCCCGTCGGAGCCGGCGAGCGGGTGCCGGTGGCGGGTCTCCGAGTAGCGTCGGATCAGGACCTCGTCGCGCGCCTCCAGGAAGAAGACCTGGGGCCGGATGCCGCGGCCCTCGAGGGCGCCCCGCATCGCCGCAAAGGCGACAGGCACCTCGCCCGGCGCGCACGTCCAGGACGATCGCCACGAGCTCGAACCGCTGCGGCTCGCGCGCGATGAGGTCGGCGAGGTCGGGCAGCAGCTCGCCCGGCAGGTTGTCGACGCAGACGTAGCCCAGGTCCTCGAAGAGCTTCGTGGCCGCCGTCTTGCCGGCGCCGGAGAGCCCCGAGAGGATCACGACGTGCTGGGCTTCATCCTCGCCGCGCCGCTCATCCCCACCGCGCCGCTCATCCCCACGGCGAGACGGCCTGCCGTCAGGCCTCCGGGTCGTTCCCATGGGGCCAGTCTACCGCGTGCTCAGCGGCCGCCGGCCCGGACCAGGATGATCGAGAGCTCGTAGAGGGCATACATCGTCAGGCCCAGCACGAACGGGCTGATGACGTCGCCGCCCGGCGTGGCGACGGCGGCGACGATGGCGAAGATGATCACGACGTAGCGCCGTGACGACCGCAGGCGGGCGCTCGTCACGATGCCCACCTTCGAGAGGAGGACGAGCACGATCGGGTACTCCATCACGAGCCCGAAGCCGAGGAACATGGTGGCCACGAAGCCGAAGTAGCCCTCCGCGGTCCAGGCGTTCTGGAGCGGGAGGTCGCCCGTGCCGAAGCTCGACAGGAAGGCGATGGCGAAGGGGAGGACGAAATAGGCGACGGCCACGCCGGCGACGAAGAAGATGAGGGCGAGGGGAACCCACGGGCGCGCGATCCGGCGCTCCTCGGACGTGAGGCCCGGCGAGATGAAGCGCCACAGCTCGAAGAGGATGACCGGCATGCCGAGGACGACCCCCACGACGATCGCCACCTTGAGGGTGATGAAGAAGCCCTCCCCGGGGGCGAGAAGGAGCAGGGGCGCGTCACCGTACGGGGCCTTGAGCGCCTCGATGATCTGCTGGCCGAAGACGAAGCCGGCGACCGAGCCCGACCACGACGGCGAGGAGGGCCACGGCGATCCGCCGCCGCAGCTCCGCGAGGTGGTCGAAGAGCGGCATCACGGCGGCGTCCGGCGCCGGAGGCGGTGCCTCGAGGGATGGCAGGGGCGGCGCCGCGGCGGGGACCGGAAGGAGCGCCGACCCGCCGTCGCGCGGCAGGTCGCTCTCGGCCATGAGCGGCGGGCCCCGGCGTGCTAGGCCCGGTTCTCGGGGCTCGCGGCGACGGGATCGGCTCAGCGGCGGCGGCGGGCGGCTCCGCGGGTGTCGCGACCAGCGTGTTCGGTGCGGCGGCCGCGGCCAGCGTGTTCGGGGCCGGGGCCGGGGCCGGGGCCGGAGCGGGGCCGGGGCGGCGGGCGGCGCCGGGGCGGGGGCCGGCGCGGCATCGAGCTTCACCGAGTCCTGCACGTCGGTTGCCGCCTTGCGGAACTCGCGGATGCTCTTCCCCAGCGCGGAGCCCACGTCGGGCAGGCGGCCGGGCCCCAGGATGAGCAGGGCGATCACGAGGATGATGATCAGCTCGACCGGGCCGATGTTCGGCATCTGGATCAGACCTCAGGGTGCGGTGACGCGGCCTCGCCGCGGGCGCCGGCGGCCGCGCGGGGCCGGGCTACGATAGCACAGGGAGGGTGGCCGCCCAGCGGCGCGCCGCCTCCGCGATGCGCTCGCCCGGATCCACGGAGGCGGCGTCCGAGCCGGCCCGCACGGCGGCCGCCGCGATCCCGCGCGAGACGTTGACCAGGAGCCCGCCGCCGGTGCCTCCGCCCGCGGGCGCGCTCGTGGCCGGTCCGGCGGCCAGCACGGCCGCGACATCGCCGCCCTGGGCACCGACGCCCGGCACCAGGAAGGCGAGGCCGGGCACGAGCGCCCGGATCTCGGCAAGCTCGGCCGGCGCTGTCGCTCCGACGACCAGGCCTGCCCGCTCGCCGATGCCGGCGGCGGCAACGCGCCGTGCCAGGCGGCGGTGGAGCGCTTCGGCGGGCGCCCCCAGCGACGGGTCGGCCGCCACGAGGAGGTCCTGCAGCTCCCCCGCGCCCGGGTTGGAGGTCCGGCACAGGACGTAGGCAAAGCGATCGACACGCTCGAGGAACGCCGCGAGGGCGTCCAGCCCGAGGTACGGGTTGACGGTGACGGCGTCGGCGCCGAGCGCGTCGAACAGGGCGACGGCCTGGCGGGTCGAGGTCGACTCCACGTCGGCGCGCTTCGCGTCGACCACCACGAGAACGCCGGGCGGCACCGCGGCGAGGACCCGCTCGAGGGCGGCGATGCCGGCGCTGCCGAACGCCTCGAAGAAGGCGAGGTTGGGCTTGATGGCCGCCGCGTGGGGTGCCGCGGCCTCGACGATGAGCCGGGCGAGGCGCTCGATGCCCGGGAGGCCCGTCGGCCAGCCCTCCGGGAGCATCGCGGGCGTCGGGTCGATGCCGACGCAGAGCACCGTCCGGGCCGCACTCGAGCGGCCTGCCAGCCGCGCCAGGTATGGCTCCGTCACGGTGCGGCGGTGGGCGATCGCGGACGGCGACGCCGTGGGCGAGGGTGTCGGCCGCGGCCCCCACCAGGCGGGCCGGCTGTCGGAGTCGAGCCCGCTGAACTCGGTCAGGGGCTTCGTCTCCTTGACCGCCAGGCCGCCCCCGGTCGCGCTCTCGAGGGTCGCGACGTTCAGGTCGACGGTGAGCCCCGCGAGGCGGAGGAACGCGATCTGGGTGCCGTCCGGAGACCATGCCCCTCCCCACGACTGGCCGTCCGATGTCACCCGCAGGAGCTCGTTGCCGTTGCGGGCGTCGAGCACGACGACGTCCGTCCCCAGGGTGGTCGTCTTGGTGGCGACGATCCGGCGCCCGTCGGCCGAGTACGCGGGGTGGGTGTAGCCGGGGCCGGTCAGGGCGACGTTCTTCTTCGTCGCGACCTCGTAGCGCCAGAGCGTCGGCAGGCCGCGGGCGGCCTGGCGGCCGTTCCTGACGTAGAGGATGTACTTCCCGTCCGGGCTCCACGTCGGGTTCTGGTGGCCGAGCGGCGCCTGCTCGGGGACGCCGACCTTGGCCAGCCGCCCACGGGCCACGTCGAACGTCTGGAGGACGATGTCGGAGGCGGTCGGGTCGGTGCCGTCGGACACGAGGGCCAGCCGCTTCCCGTCGGGGCTGACCGCCGGATCGCGCATGAAGAAGAACCACGTGAACCGCTTCGACGGCCCGCTCTTGTAGAGGCCCGAGAGAAGCGTCTCGCGCCCCGTGCCGTCGGGCCGGATCCGCGTGAGCAGCGGGTAGCGGAGGTCGTAGATCTTCTCGAGCCCGACGATGGAGAAGCGGCCCGTCGTCTTGCGGGTCTCGATGAAGTAGACCCAGGCCCCGTCGGCCGACCAGGCCGGCTGCGAGTCGCGGCCGGTGTCGGTGAGGCGCCGGGAATCCGTCCCCTCCTGGATCCAGAGGTTGCCGGCCTTGGCGTAGACCAGCTTGCCGTCGATGCCGACATCGGGGTTGACGACGGGCGGCGCGCTCGGGGACGGCGTCCGCCCCGGGACGACGGGCCCGCCGGGGCCGGGATTGCCCGGGTCACCGGGGTTGCCGCTGCGGGGGAGGAACGGCAGGTTGCCGGTGAGGAGGGCAAGCGTCAGGAGCCCGACGACGGCGAGCCCGGCGACGGAGAGGATGGGGGCCAGGAAGGGGCGCGCCGCCGCCAGCCCGTACGGGTCGCCGGTGGTCCGGCGAGCGGGTCGTCCCTCCCGGCCGGAGGCGTCACGGCGGACCATCAGAGGACCACGACGGGCGCCCGCAGGTCGCGGGCGGGAGCCACGTCCAGGACCACCAGCTGCAGGGACTCGAACCCGCCGAAGGTGCGGCTGCCGAGGCGGCCGGCGACGTCGATCCGGTCGCCTTCGTGGACGGTCTCCGCGAGGTCGCCGCGCTCGAAGGCGATGGCGTCCACGACGTCGAGGTCGCGGCGCAGCGTCAGCTGGGCATGGCCGCCGGCGGCGGCCCGAACGCGGGTCACGGTGAGGCCGTGGACGCCGACCAGCGGCTCCGGGTTCCCCGGCCCCGTCGGGGCGAGGGCGGCGAGATGCTGGAGCAGGCGGTAGTCGGCGGCACGCGCCGGAAGCGCAAGGTCCAGGACCAGCTCCGGCCGCGGGTCGATCGGCCCGCCGGCGCCCACCAGCTCGAGGAACCGCGCCCGGAACGCATCCCAGCGATCGGCCCGCACCTCCAGGCCCGCCGCCCCGCGATGGCCGCCGTGACGGACGAGCAGGTCCGCGCAGGCGGTCAGGGTGGCGGCCAGGTCGTAGCCGTCGGGCGCCCGGCAGGAGGCCCGCAGGACGTCATCCAGCTCGGCCGCCACGACGGCCGGGCGGCCTCGCTCCTCGGCCAGGCGGGCGGCCACGAGCCCCACGATGCCGACCGGCCAGGGTCCCTTCACCAGCGTGGCGGGAAGGTCGGCGTCCTCGCCGTCGAGGATCGTCGCGCGCCTCGGCGACGGCGGAGCGGGTGACGTCGCGTCGCGTCAGCGTTGGCGCGCTCGAGGCCGGCCGCCGCGGCGGCCGCGTCCTCGGCGGTCTCGGCGAGGAGGAGCGCCGCGGCGTCGGCCGCATCTCCCATCCTGCCCGCGGCGTTCAGGCGAGGGGCGATGACGAAGGCGATCGTCTCCAGCGTGATCGACGCCGGGTCCACCCGGGCCGAGGCCAGGAGCGCCGCGATGCCGGGTCGCGGCGCCGTCCGCAGCCGCTCCAGGCCGAGGCGGGCGATCGACCGGTTCTCGCCGAGGATGGGGGCGACGTCGGCGACCGTCCCGATGGCCGCGAGGTCGGCCAGGTCGGCGGCGGTGACCGCGGCGGGAATCCCCGCGAGCCGCTCGAGCAGGAGCGCGGCGACCTTGAGGGCGACACCGCTGCCGGCGAGGCGGCGATCCGGGTACGCCGCGTCCGGGCGCTGCGGATTGACGAGGGCCAGGGCGGCGGGGCGGACGTCGGGGACCCGGTGGTGGTCGGTCACGATCACGTCGATCCCGTCCCGCCCGGCAGCCGTCCACCTCGGCGACGCTCGAGGACCCGGTGTCGACCGTGAAGAGGAGGCTGCGACCAGCCTCGCGCGCCGCCGCGACGGCCTGCAGGGAGAGCCCGTGGCCCTCGTCCACGCGGCTGGGCACGTGGGTGGCGACGTCCAGCCCCAGCCGGCGGAGGGCAATCACCAGGATCGCGAGGCCGGTCAGGCCGTCGGCATCGAAGTCGCCGACGACCAGGACCCGCTCGCCGCGCTCGCGGGCCCGCGCCACGCGCGCCACGACCGCCGCCGCGTCCGGCAGCAGGCCGGCGTCGTGCAGCCCCAGCGTCGGCGGCCCGAAGTAGGCATCCACGTCGCCCGTCACGACGCCGCGGCGGGCGAGGACGGTGGCCACGAGCGACGAGCCGCCGTGCGCCTCCACCGCCGCGAGGAACGCGGCGTCGAGCGGCGTCCGGTCCGGGTAGCGCCAGCGGTAGCGGGGGGTCAGCACCCCCGAAGCATCGCACGGCCCGCTCACCTGCGACTTCACGGATGCCGCGACGCCAGGAGGGCTCGCGGCGACGGTCACGCCGAGGGGCGGCGCACCGGGCGGCCGGGCGCGGCCCGCTCCTTGCGGCGAGCCTCCCACTCCTCCCAGACCGTGAGCAGCGGCGCCGCGTTGAAGATCGAGGAGTAGGTGCCCGAGACGATCCCGATGAGGAGCGCCAGGATGAACGGGCGGATGGGGTCGCCGCCGAAGAGGAAGAGCGCCGTCAGGGTGAAGACGACGGTGAGGCTCGTGTTGATCGAGCGGGCCAGCGTCTGCAGGATCGAGTGGTTGACGATGTTCGAGAAGCGCTCGCCGGCGTGGCGGGAGCGGTTCTCGCGGATCCGGTCGTAGACGACGATCGTGTCGTGGACCGAGAAGCCGATGATCGTCAGCATCGCCGTGACGAAGAGGCCGTCCACCTCCAGCCCGAAGAAGGTCCCGAGCACCGCGAAGGCGCCGACGACGACGATCACGTCGTGGACCAGGGCCACGAGGGCCGTCGCTCCGAAGCGGAAGTCGCGGAAGCGGAGGGTCATCCAGAGCAGGATCCCGATCGACCCGATGAGCACCAGGATGATCGCCTGCTGGGTCAGCTCGGCCGAGATGACGGGGCCGATGGTGGTGAGCTTGCGCTGGGAGTCGATCGGGCCGAGCTTCGCCTCCAGGGCCGTCGCGAGCACGCCGATCTCGCCGACCCTGGTCACCTGCCCCGGCGGCGGCGGCGTGGCCGGCGCGCACGGAGGCCGGCGCGACGCTGGCCGAGGCGCGGGGGACGCGCTGGCCGACGGGCGGGCGAGGTGCTCGGGGCGACCGATGCGCTCGCGGCCGGCGAGCCGCTGGGGGCCGGGGTCGCGGAGGGCGCGGGGCTGGCGCTGGCCGACGGGGCGGCGGAAGGGGCGGCGGACGCGCTCGCGGCCGGGGAGCCGCTGGCGGCCGGGGAGGCCGTGGGCACGGGGGTCGGGCTGGGCTCCTCGGCGAACCCGGTCGCCCCGGTCCGGATCAGGAGGTAGTCCTCGGAGGTCGTCTGGACGATGGAGTCCGCGAAGCCCTCGGCGACGAGGACCGCCTTGACCTGCTCCGGGGTGACGGTCCGGTCCTCGAAGCGGATCTCCCACTTCGTGCCGCCCGTGTAGTCGATGGAGAACTGGAGGCCTGCCTTGCCGCCCGTCAGGGGGCCGAGCAGGATGAAGATGATCCCGGGGATCGTGAGGGCCAGCGAGAAGGCGAAGAACCAGTTCCGCTTGCCGATGAGGTCACGCACGGGCGCGGACCTCTCCGCGGACGGCCACCCGGCCGCGCCCCCCCACGAACTCCTCTTCGCTCAGCCCGTAGAGCCGCGGCCGGCGGGCCCAGGCGTTGGGGACCACGAAGCGGAGCATCGTCCGGGTCACGGTGATGGCGGTGAACATCGAGATGAGGACGCCGATGATGAGGACGAGGGCGAAGCCGCGGATCGTCGACGACCCGAACAGGTAGAGGATCGTGGCGGTGATCAGGCTCGACACGTTGGAGTCGAGGATCGAGTTCCAGGCCCGGTTGAAGCCCGCCTCCATGGCCGCCGGCAGGGACTTGCCCAGCGCGCAGCTCCTCCTTCATCCGCTCGAAGATGAGCACGTTGGCGTCCACCGCCATGCCCACCGAGAGCACGAAGCCCGCGATGCCGGCCAGGGTGAGGGTCACCGG
The DNA here is from genome assembly GCA_963827965.1 of uncultured Chloroflexia bacterium. Lineage (GTDB taxonomy): Bacteria > Chloroflexota > Limnocylindria > Limnocylindrales > CSP1-4 > CTSoil-043. Next base: position 125,411 of record CAWHCW010000010.1, read on the forward strand.
GATGAGGCGGAAGATCGCCAGCACCACCAGGGCGTAGTAGATGAGCCCGAGGCAGGCGACGAGGCCGGGCAGCCGGTAGTAGACGAGCATGAAGAGGAAGACGAGGAGGATCGCGATGAGCCCCGCCAGCAGGATGCGGTCCAGCGAGAAGCCGGCCAGGGTCGCCCCGATCGAGTCGAAGCTGACCTCCCTGGATCGGGAACGGCAGCGAGCCGTAGGCGAGGACGGTGACCAGGCTTGTTCATCTCGGCCACCGAGAAGCCGCCGCTGCCGCCGCTGATGATGCCGTCGCCGCCGGTGATCGCGCTCTCGATGACCGGCGCCGAGACCACCAGGTCGTCGAGGACGATGGCGAAGAAGTTGCCGACGTTCTTGCTGGTGTAGTCGCCGAAGAGCTTCGCGCCCTTCGCCCTTGAGCCGGAAGCCGACCGCGCGCTTGCCGTTGCTGTCCTGGCTCGGGAAGGCCTGGTCGAGCTCCGTGCCGGAGAAGAGGACGGTCTCCTGGGTCGGGAGCGGCTGGCCGTCCACCGCCTGGGACGGGCCCGGCGCGGTGCCGGTGCCGTACCGCTCGGGGGGCAGGGGCACGAAGTCGAGGCGCCCGGTCGAGCGGAGGAGCGCCCGGATCGGGTCCGGGTCGCTGATGCCGGGCAGCTCGACCACGATCCGGTCGGCGCCCTGCGTCTGCACGACGGGCTCGGTCACGCCCTGGCTGTTGACCCGGGCCTCGACGATCTGCTTGATCGTGGCCATCGCGCCCGCGTCCGGCGACTTGCCGCCGGCGGGGAGCGCCTGGTACTCCACCTGGAGGCCGCCGACGAGATCGAGGCCGAGCTTGGTCTCGATGAGGCGGCTCGCACCCTCGGGACCGGCGCCGGGGAGCGGAGAGCCTGGGCCAGAAGTCGAGGACGAGGGCGGCCGCCAGGACCGTCAGGATGAGGGCGGGGGTCATTCGGCGCATCGGCCGGGATGCTAGCAGGCTTCACGCCTCGGCGTTCGGACGCCCGGCGTCAGGTCGTCTCCAGGTGCTCCTTGATCCGGGCCGCCAGCAGCGGGACCGATCCCCGGGACGGCCGCCACCTGCTCGACCGGCGCCTCCCGGACCCGCTTCGCCGACCCGAACGTGCGCAGGAGGGCGCGCCTGCGGGCGGGTCCCACGCCGGGCAGGTCGTCGAAGGCGCTCTTCACGGCAGCCCGCCGGCGCAGGTCGCGGTGGTAGGTGATCGCGAAGCGGTGCGCCTCGTCCCGGATCCGCTGGACGAGGTAGAGGGCCGACGACGTCGGCGGCAGGACGACCGGGTCCGGGCGCCCCGGGAGGAAGAGCTCCTCGCGCTCCTTGGCGAGCCCGGCGATGGGGATCTCCTCGAGCCCGAGCTCCCGCAGGACGCGCCACGTCGGCGGCGAGCTGCCCCTTGCCGCCGTCCACGACGATGAGGTCCGGCAGGGCCCAGCGCTGCTCCTCGGCGCTCCCCTCCTCCCCCGCCTTGGCCCGCTGGAGGCGGCGGCGCAGCATCTCCGCGTGGCTGGCGAAGTCGTCCTGGCCCGCCACCCCCTTGATCCGGAAGCGACGGTAGGCCCCGCTGCGCGGCCGGCCGTCCTCGAAGACGACCATGCTGCCGACCGTCTCGCGGCCCTGGATCGTGGAGATGTCGTAGCACTCGATCCGCAGGGGCGGGCCGGCCAGGCCAAGGGCCGCCGCCAGCTCCTCGAGGGCGACCAGCGTCTTGCCGTCGTCGGCGAGCCAGCGGGCCTGCTCGCGCCCCAGGTGGTCGGCGGCGTTGCGGCCGGCGAGGTCGACGAGGCGCCGCTTCTCGCCCCGGGCGGGCACCAGGAGGCGGACCCGCCGCCCCCGGCGCGTCGCGAGGAAGGCCTCCAGGTCGGCGGCCTCGGCCGGGAGCCGCGCGGCGAGGATCGCCGGCGGCACCGACGTGGCGCGGGTGTAGTACTGGATCACGAACCCGGCGAGCGTCTCGTCGTCGCCGACGGCGGCGGGTGCCTCGAGGACGTAGACGTCGCGCCCCACCAGCTTCCCGGCCCGCACGGCGAAGACCTGGACGGCGGCCTGGTTGCCCGAGCGGGCCAGGCCGAGGACATCGAGCTCGGTCCGGGCGAAGGCGGCCATCTTCTGGTCCTCCATCGTCCGCTCGATCGAGCGCACCTTGTCCCGCATCGCCGCCGCGCGCTCGTAGTCGGTTCGCTCGGACGCGGCCTCCATCTCGCGACGGAGCTCGCGGACCAGGGTCTCCTGGCGACCCTCCAGGAAGAGCTCGACCTGGGCGATGTCGGCCCGGTAGGCCTGCTTCCCGACGGCCTCGATGCAGGGCCCCTGGCAGCGCTTGATGTGGTAGAGGAGGCAGGGGCGGCGCAGGGCCCGCTCCCCCTCCCGGATGTCCAGCGTGCAGGTCCGGAACGGGAAGAGGCGCCGGATCAGGTTCATCGCCTCGTCGACGCTGCTCGCCGACGCGTAGGGGCCGAAGTAGCGGCTCCCGTCGTTCACCAGCTTGCGCGTCCGCTCGATGCGCGGGAAGTCCTCGCCCAGCGTGATCCGGATGTAGGGGTAGCTCTTGTCGTCCTTGAGGCGCACGTTGAAGCGCGGCTGGTAGCGCTTGATGAGGGTGGCCTCGAGCAGGAGCGCCTCCGAGACCGAATCCGTCAGCGTGTACTCCAGGTCGGCGACGCGGTCGATCACCTCGCGGATGCGGTGGACCTCGCCGGGCCCGGTCCCGGGCGCCTGGCGCTGCCAGTAGGAGCGCACGCGGGCCCGGAGGTTCTGCGCCTTGCCGACGTAGAGGACGGCTCCCCGCGCGTCGCGCATGAGGTAGACGCCCGGGCGGACGGGCAGGCCGGCGAGCGTCGCCTCGAGCTGGGGGGTCACGCCCCGGATGCTACACGGGCGGCTGCCGGATGCAGGGAGGCCGGGCCTTCCGCGGCCCGGCCTCGCCGATGGGCAGCTGGCTCAGCCGCCAGCTACGGCGCCACGGTGATCCGGTTCTGGGGCCCCGGGGCGACCGGCGAGTTGGCCACGACGTACGCCTCCAGGGCGTCCGTGTCGACGGCGCCGCCGAGGCGGCTGGTGCCCAGCTTGAGGACCGGGAAGCTGTCCCCGCCGTCGGCGAGGAAGCTGTTGACGGTCACGCGGTAGCTCGCGGCCGGGGCGGACGCAGAAGGGCCGCCGGGCCCGGAGGCCGGCGGCCCTTCTGCTCGCCTACCGCGGCGGCGTTCGCCCCGCGGGTGTCGAGGTGGGGTCGATTACCTGTTCGGCCAGCGGATGTTTGCCATCACGTAGGAGGCGTCGTCGTTGAGGAGACGCGCCACGCCCGAGAAGATGTGCCTCCCGGACTCCCTGCCGATCGTCCACGCGACCACGGACATCATCGACCTGCGCCGACCGATACAGGTGGTGGTCCTGGTAGTACTTCGCCGCGCGGAGGAGGGACACGAGGCGGGTCCTGACGCTGTAGGTCGTGATCTTGCGCTCGGTGTAGTAGCGATTCACCGAGTTGATCATGCTCTGGGGTGTGGCCTTGATCCTGAACGTCACGGCCTTGGTGGACCTGTTGCCCGCCCGGTCGACGGCCGTGACCGTGAGGGTCCGGCTCCCGAGCTTGAGCGTCCGCAGGTCGAGGATCTGGCCGTTCCTGAACGTCCTGGTGCCGACCCTGGCCGTGACCGACAGGACGCCGGCCGTGGTGTCGCTCGCACTGAAGTTGAGCTTCAGCTGGTCGGAGTGCCAGTAGGTCTTGGCCGCCGGCAGCGGTGATCGAGATCGTGGGACTGGTGGTGTCGGCGATGAAGGCCAGGCGGCCCTCGATCGCCGGCGAGACGGTCCCCTTGTGCCGTGACGTAGTCGATGACCGCGTCACGGACGTAGTACTGGGTGTCGTTGACGATCTGGTTGAGCGGCCAGAGGCTGACCCCGGCGTCGTTGAAGTTGCACGAGCCCGCGGCCAGGTAGTTGACCGTCGAGACCCGGTAGTACTTCGTGGCGTTGGTGAAGTCCACCTGGTCGCCGTTGATCGTCAGCGACGTGACGTAGCTCTTGGTCGGGTCGTAGGCCGCCGGGTAGAGGTCGTTGTAGGTGATCTTGCCGACCGAGTTCGTGTCGATCATGCAGGTCGTGTAGTACGAGTAGCCGCCGTAGCCGGGCACGTACTTGTAGTAGTAGTAGTTGCGGTAGGCCCGCTCGAGCACCTTCTTGATCTGCGGCCCGTTCATCCTGAGGACGACGAGCGAGTTCTCGTACGGCATGGCCGCGAACATGTCCGAGATCTTGAGGGTGACCGGGCTGGCGGCGCGTGGCCGCGTCGGCGATCTTCTTGTTCGTCATCGCGCCCGACAGGTGGACGTCCGGCGTGATCCCGTGCTTGGCTGAGCTCGAAGACGGCGGCGTCGGCCTGGAGGTTGGCGCCGTTCGTCTCCTGCGGTGAAGGCCTGCCAGCGTGTCGATCGGGGCCGTCGTCTTGCCGATGACCGTGTCGTTGTAGGCGGCGAGGGCCGCCACGTACGGGTCGACGATCGCCTTGGTGGCCGCGTCCTCGGCGGTCGACATCGTGCACCGAGAGGTACCGCCCGGTCCGCGAGACGACCTCGTAGCCGCCGCCAGCCTTGGCGCGCATGCCGAGGACGATCTCGCCGAGCGTGTTGTTGTAGCGATACGCCTGGCTGATGACGACCGGGGTCGTTGTCCGGGCCGGCGACGATCGTCGGCAGGTACTTGTAGTCGCCCGAACCCGGTCGCCGGGTTCGTGTGGCTGTGCGACCCGACGATCGCGTCGAGCCCGGTCACGGTCGGCCGCCATGTTCGTGTCGACGTTCTTGTCGACCTCGACGCTCTTCGGGTTCTCGGTGAACCCGATGTGCGTGAGCGCGACGACGGCGTCGTTGGAGCCGCGCAGCGGCCGTGGACAGCTCCTGGGCCTTGACCAGCGGGTCGCTGAAGGTGAGGCCCGGGATGTTGCTGGGGAGCTCGTAGTTCGGGACGCGGTGGTTCGTGATGCCGAGGATCGCGACCTTGATCCCTTCGGGCCCGACGGTCTTCTCGACGTACGGCTTGACGCCGACCGTCGCGCGAGGCCGTAGGCGCCGGTGTCGGTCACGTTGGCCCCGAGGATCGGGAAGGTCGCCTGGCCCAGGACCGCCTTGAAGATGGCGCTCCCGAAGTTGAACTCGTGGTTGCCGAGCGTCATGGCGTCGTAGCTCAGGGAGTTGAACGCCTTGATCAGCGGCTGCATCTGGAGCGCGGCGGCGAGGGGCGTCCCGTCGGCGGCGTAGCCCAGCGGGGCGGACTTGAAGTAGTACGACATCGCGTCGCCCTGGATGTTGTCGCCGCCGTTGAGCAGGAGGGTGCGCGTCGGGTTGTGGAGGCGCTCCTGCTTGATGAGGGTCGCCAGCTGGGTGTAGCCGACGAAGGATCCCTTGGCCAGGTTCCCGTGGGAGTCGTTGTGGTGGAGGATCGTGACCGGGACGATGCTCCCGCCGGCGTCGGTGCCGTCGCGGGTGATCCGCCCGTCGAGCGTTCCGTCGCCGTTGGGACCCTTGTAGGCCGTCGCCGGCGTCCCGTAGTTGGCCGCCACGTAGGCGTTGACGGCGTTGAGCATGTCGCCCCAGTACGTGATGTTCTTCATGTACTTGAAGCCGTTGTAGCCGTCGCCGCCGGCCGGCGCCAGGAACTCGTTGGTCCCGACCTTGTAGGTCTTCGTCGAGGTCGAGCGGCGTCGCAGGCATGCGTCGTCTTGTTCACGACGCAGACGTCGAAGGCGCCCCACGCGTACGGCTGGGGACCGGGGTTGGCGTCCTTGTACGAGAAGTACTTGTACTTGAGGCCCGCCGGCTGGATGACGCCAGCGACGTTGGGGCCGTAGTTGAGCACGTCGAGGATCTGGGCCCCGGTCATGGTCCCGACGGCCGTCGCGTTGCCGAACGGCAGGACCGTGAACATGTTGCCGTAGGTCAGGAGCCCGGCCGCGTGCGTGCCCGCTGACGCAGCCGGCGTTCGCCCACACGCCGCCGACGTAGCACCAGTCGGTGCGGATGCCGCCGGCGTTGTTGAAGAAGAGGTCGACGTCGTTCGCCGCGCTCGCCGTCGGTGTTGAGGTAGTTGTAGATGGCGTCGTCGATGAACGTGCCCATCATGTTGTCGCCGGTGTTGCTGCGGCCCAGGTCGACCGCGCTGTAGCCGACGGGCTGGTTGACGATGCGCCAGGTAGTCCGGGTTGGTCGCGTAGCCCTTGATCAGGCGTCGATCGTCGGGTCGGCCGTGACGTCGGCGTTTTCGGTGAACGCGCTCGAGTCGTGAAGGTCCGCCAGACCGAAGCCGGAATGGCGGCGTCGCGTCGTGTTCTGCTGGGTCCAGACCGTCACCTTCCAGCTGATGGCAACCGAGCCGTCGGACCCGACGGTGACATCCGCCTGGCCGACGCGACGGCCGTTGTAGGCGGCCTGGACGACGGTCGTGTTGCCCGACCCGAGACCGTGACGGCCGTTCCCGGCGCGGCGACGGAGGTGTGGCTGTGGCCGCCGACGATCAGGTTGACGGGCTTGCCGGCCGTGATCAGGTTAGCGGCGAGCGTCTGGTCGCCGATGACCGGGATCCCGTAGCCGTAGCCGCCGTCGGTGTAGCCGAGGTGGCTGAGGACGACGATGACGTCGGCGCCGTCGGCCTTCATCGCGTCGTAGTAGTGCATGATCGACTCGGTCGGGTCCTTGAAGCAGAGGCCGGCCGTCGCGCTGGCGACGGTGATGGTCGGCATCTCGGTCGTGGTGACGCCGATGAACGCGACCTTGACCGCGTTGGGCGCCGTGCCGATCGTCTCGATCTGGTACGGAGCATCGGCGAAGTCCGGCTTCTGCCAGCCGGCCGTCGCGCAGTTCCCGGTGTCGTTCTTGACGATGTTCGCGGTGACGTAGGGGTACGTCGCTTCGGTCGTCCGGTTGGCCAGGTTCACCTGGCCCCAGTCGAACTCGTGGTTGCCGAACGTCGCGACGTCGTAGCCCATCGCGTTGTACGTCGCGATGGTCGGCATGCCCTTGCCGGTCGCGGTCCCATCGCCGAGGTTCGAGAGCAGGCTGCCCTGCATCTCGTCGCCGCCGTCCACGAGCAGGACGTTCGCGGCGCCCTTCGCGGCTGCGGACGGCGTTGACGACGTTCGCCGTGCGCGCCATGCCCGGGTTGCTGGCCTTGTTGGGGTCCGTGTTGGAAGGCTCGAGCTGGCCGTGGAAGTCGTTCGTGTGAAGGATGGTGAACGTGGTGGGAGCGGCCGGCGCGGCGCGGACGGCCGGGGGAGCAGCCCCGAGCGACGCGAGCAGGGCCATGACCGTGACCAACACGAGCGGCCGGGTACGTTGCACAGGGCACCTCCGTCGCGAGGGCACGCGCGGGGACGCAGCCGGCTCGCTCCCTCTCAGCGGGCCGCACGCGGAAGCACGCCGCGACCCTAGCCCCATCACGCGGACGGGGCCACGGCCGAAGGTCCCGTTGTCGTCCCGAAACGGCACGCGCGCAGGCCGGGTGAGTGGCGGTGAAGTAACCGCGGCCAGACTCCAGGGATGGTCGACGCCGGGGTCCACGCTCGTGCCCTGCCGCCCTCCGTCGCGGAGCGGCTCGCCCGGCTCGCTCCCGACCAGCGCGCGGCGGCCACCGCGCCACCGGGGCCGGTCCTCTGCATCGCCCCGGCCGGGAGCGGCAAGACGACAACGCTCGTCGCCCGGGTCGCCTGGCTCGTGGCGACCGGGATCGACCCGGCGACGATCGCGGCGATCACCTTCAACGCCCGGGCTGCCGAGGAGCTGCGGGAGCGGCTCGGCCCGGCGCTGGAGTCGTTCGGGGCATCCGCGGTCGCGTCGACCACGCTCGTGTCGCCCGGCGGCACGGCGCCCGCCCCCGCGTCGCCCGGGGGGTCCGTCCGCGTGCGGACCTTCCACGCCCTCGGCCTCGAGATCCTTCGCGATGCCGGGCATGCGCCGAACCTCGTCCCGCGAGAGCGGGTGCTGCGGCGGGTCGTCCCCGACGCCGACGCCGCCGCCCGGCGTCGCCTCGACGATGCGTTCTCCCGGCTCAAGCTGGACCTCGGCGTGACGGCCGAGGAGATCGCCGGCGACCCGGCGCCCGGACCCGTGGCCCGCGCCTTCGTCGCCTACGAGCGGGCCCTCGCCGCGGCCGGCGCGATCGACTTCGACGACCTCGTCGCGGGTGCGCTCCGGGCCCTGCGAGAGCGACCCGCCGCTCCTCGCCCGCTGGCGGTCGCGCTGTGCCCACCTCCTGGTCGACGAGGTCCAGGACGTGGACCGCAGCCAGCTGCGCCTCGCCCTCCTCCTGGCGGCGCCGGCGAACCGGATCTTCCTGGTCGGCGACGACGACCAGAGCATCTACGGCTGGCGCCTGGCCGACGTCCGCCGCGTCCTGGGGCTGGCGGCGGACCTGCCGGGGCTGCGACGGGTGGACCTCGCCGTGAACTACCGCTGCCCGGCTCAGGTCCTTGGGCGCGCCGTCCGCCTCGTCGAGCACAACCGCGAGCGCTTCGCGAAGACGATTCGGGCAGGCCCCGGCGCCAGCGGCCCGCTCATCCTGGCTCCCGCGCCCACCTGGGCGGACCCGCTGCCCCGACTCCTCGCGACATGGCCGCCGGACGGCACGCGGCGGGCGATCCTGGCCCGAACGCGGCGTGAGCTCCTGCCCGCCGTTGCCGCCTGCCTGGCCGGCGGGATCGCTTTCCGGGCCGACGGGCTGACGCTCCCCCTCGAGGATGGGCGCGTGGACGACCTCGTCGCCGCGGCGACGTCGTCATCGTCCCGCCTCCCGATCGCCGCGCGGGTCGTGGCGGCGGCACGCCTCCGGGCCGGGACGTCGCCCGCAGCCGCGACGCCGGTGGCCGGGACGTCGCCCGCGGCCAGGCATCCCGTGGCCGGGACTTCGCCGGTGGCAGCCGTGCCAGGCGCCGCTACGACCGGCGCCGCAACCGCCGCCCCGGCCGCCGCGCCCGCCCCGACACCCGACGACCTCGACCCGGACCCCGCCTGGACCGACGCGGAGATCGCGGCCGCGGTGACCGGCTGGGCCGTGCGCATCGCACCCGGCGACGATCTCGCGACCGCGATCGCCGAGGCCCGGGCCTGCCTGGCCGCGCTGCGCCGTCCCGACGCCGAGCTGACCCTCGCCACGGCCCACGGAACAAAGGGCCTGGAGTGGGACCACGTCGCGGTCCTCGGCATGACCGAGGGCCGCTTCCCGAGCGCCCGCTCACTCGCCGACTCGGCGGACCCGGCGCGGGCGCTGGAGGAGGAGCGACGGCTCGCCTACGTCGCCTGGACGCGGGCCCGCCGCAGCCTCACCCTCGTCTACGACCCGGCCGCCCCGTCCCCGTTCCTGCTCGAGGCGTTCGACGCGGCCGAGCTGGGGCCTCGACACGTTGGTGCGACGAGGCCGCCCCGGCGGCGGGGGTCCGGTCGACCGGATGAGGCGCCCCTGCGCGCCCTCAGCGCCCGGCGGCCTCGTGGCGGACGAGCAGGCGCAGGAGCCGGTCGAGCGCGTCGCGGAAGGCCATCGCGTCCTCCCAGGGCAGGACGTCGGCGATGGAATCCTTGGCCCCGAAGGCCGCCCGGCCGCGACGCGCGGCAGCCCGCAGGTCGGCCGGGGGGCCGTCGCGCAGGCGGTCCGGGAGCGGGGCGAGGAAGGCCTCCCAGCGGGCGCTGCCGAGCGCGCGGGCGGCGGCGACGAGGCGGTCGGCGCAGCGCGCGGCGGCGAGGCCGGCCTCGTCGATGTCGGGCAGCTCGTGGCGGCTCGGGACCCGGGGCGTCGCAGGCGGCATGGGTCGAGGGGGCGACACGGGTCGAGGGGCTGGCTGGCGGCGACGGGTCGGCGGCACGGGTCGAGGCGGCGACACGGCTGGCGGGCGGCGGTCAGTTGAGCGCGGGGCCCGGCTCGGCCGGGAGCGCCTCGACGAGGAGCGGCAGCCGCTTCCGCTCCGAGCCGTCGACCAGGATCCGGAACGAGTGGTCCCCGGCCCGCTCGAACCCGATGTTCCAGAGGTCGACGGCGAAGGTGAGGACGCTGTCGCGCGCGTCGGGGGGCGGGCTGGCGCGGAGGACGCCGCCCGCGCCGACCAGCTCGCGGCCGTCGGGGTCCAGGAGGACGAACCGGACCTCGTGCTCGCGATTGGTCTCGGGGGCGGTCACGAAGAGCCCGATGACGAGGGCGAGGTGGGGATGCCGGAACGGAAACGAGCGCGCGGCGAGCCGGCTGACGCCGCCGCCGAGGACGCTGAACTTCTCGCCGGGTCGGGCCTGGGCCGCGTCGGCCAGGAAGGCGAAGTCGATGTCGGGCATGGGTTGATCGTAGCGCAGGCCAGGGCGCGGCCCGCGGCGGCTTCGACCCGGCCTCGACCGGCCCCGGCCGCGGGGAATCGACGAACCCCGGGCGGCCGTGGGCCAGCCCGGGGTTCGAGTCCTCGGCGCCGGTCAGGCGGCCTGGGACGCCGCGTCGCTGGGGCGGCCGAGACGGAGCAGGAACCGACCGAAGAGGGCCGCTGCCGTCAGGCCGAACAGGACCATGCTGCCCCAGAAGATCGGCCGGGCCACGTCGAGGTTCTCGACGCTGATGAGCATCTTGGGCAGGTCGCCGAGGTACGCCTGGTCGGCGGCCTCCATGCCGTACACCTGGGGGACGATGTAGAGCACGGAGGCGACGACCAGGAGGACGCTCACGAGACGGAATGCGACCGGGTCGTCGTCCGCGTCGCGGACGAGCTTCACCGCCAGGGCCCAGAACAGGACCACGGCGGCGAGGGGCGCGGTGATCGGCAGGCCGTCGCCCATGAGGTAGAGGTTGGGCATGAAGAAGATCATGCTCAGCCCGAGGGTCACGAAGAGGAGGGCGTCGCGCATCAGGACGTACGACAGCCACCAGACGTCGCCGCCGAAGCGAAGGGTCAGGGTCCGCAGGAACCGCAGGATGTACGGCCGGCCGAAGTGCATCGCCATGGCGAACGCCCACAGGATCGGCAGGACGGCCGCGAGGGAGAGGACGAGCCAGGCGGATGCCCCGTTCGTCAGCGCCGGCGGCGAGATCGTCGGCAGTCATCGGTCAGGCCTCGCTTCCGGGCTGGGCCGGCGCACGCTCGTCGAGCCGGAGGTTGTAGCCGACGGCGACCAGGCCGAGGATCCCGGCCAGCGCCGCGGAGAGGTAGCAGAGCGGAAGGGCCAGGTCCGGGTTCAGCGAGCTCACGAGGGCCTGCGCGAGCGGCTCGATGTGCTGGCCGGCCAGGAGCGTCGCCTGGACGCCCAGGAAGTAGGGCCCGATGTAGAGGACCGCCCCGAGGCGCGATGAGGAGGACCTGGACGCGGAACCAGCGGAGGTCGGCGTCGCCCTTCGTGGTGAGCTTGATGAGCAGCGCCGCGAACGCGCAGACGGCCGCCAGCCCGCCGGTGATCGGGCAGGTCCTGCCCGGCCACGACGTCCGGGTAGAAGAAGATGAAGCTGCCCAGGAAGACCTGCAGGAGGAAGATGTCGCGCAGGGCGACGTAGATGATCCACCACAGGTCGGCGCCCAGGCGCAGGGTGAACTTGCCGGTCGTGCCGACCATGTACGGGCGGGCGAGGTGGAGGCCGAGGGCCAGCAGCCACAGCACGACGAGGGCGGCGCCGATGGTCCCCTCGACGAAGGACTCCCCGGCGTCGAAGAAGCCGGATACCTGGTCCGGTGTCATGCCTGGTCTCCTCCGAGTGCGATTGGCACGGACGCCCCGGGCTGGCCGATCGGCGGCGGGGCGATCACGGCGAGGCTGGGTCGGTCGGCGGGCCCGCGGCCGGCCGAGACCGACACGGTCGAGCAGCCGTACACCGCGTCGCAGCGGAAGCAGCGCGACGCCTCGCGCGCGGGCGGCCGCTTCGTCGAAGCCCTGCTGGGTGGCCCGGAAGGATCCGGGCTGGAAGACCGGCGAGCGGCGGGTGGGCCCGCGGCGCGCGGCGCGATGTCGAGCGAGAGGGACGGCTCCGGCGGGGTCCTGTAGCGGACCGTCCGCAGGATCTCCGCCTCGCCGTCGGGGACGCCGGCGAGGAACTCGTGGATCGACGCCGCGGCCCGCCGACCCGAGGCCACCGCGTCGATGATCGTCTTGGGACCCGACACGACGTCGCCGCCGGCGAAGATCCCGGCGCGGCCGGTGGCCAGCGTCCGCGGGTCGGCGACGATGCCGGCCCAGCCGCTCACCTCGATGCCGGCGCCCTCGGGGAGGATCGACGGGTCGGGCTCCTCGCCCACCGCGACGAGGATCGTGGCGGCCGGCAGCTCCACCATCGAGTCGGGCACCGGCGCCCAGAGTGCCCGGCCGTGCTCGACCGCGCCGGTCGGGCGCTGCTCGACGCAGCGCACGGCCACGACGGCCCCGTCGCGCCCGACGACCTCGACCGGGGCGAGCGCCGGCCGGATCGCGATCCCCTCGCGCTCGGCCGCCTCGATCTCCTCGGCCTGGGCCGGCATGTCGGCCCGGCCGCGGCGGTAGACGATCGGTGACCGAGGAGGCGCCGCTGCGGCAGCGCGGACCGCGCCGCGTCCATCGCCGTGCTGCCGCCGCCGACGACGACGACCGGCCCGGAGAGGCGCGGATCCTCGCCGAGGTTGACCTGCTTGAGGAAGACGGTCGCCGGGACGACGCCCGGCTGCGTCGTCGCCGGGAACGCCGAGGCGGCGGCTCTTGGAGGCGCCCGTGGCCAGGAAGACCGCCCGGAAGCCCTCGCGCTCGAGGTCGCCCAGGGTGAAGTCGCGGCCCATCGCGGTGTCGAGCCGGAGCTCGACGCCGAGGCCGACGATGCGCTCGATCTCCTCCTGGAGGACCTCGCGGGGCAGGCGGTACTCGGGGATCCCGATGGCCATCATCCCGCCGGGCACCGGCATCGCCTCGAGGACCGTCACCGGGTAGCCGAGGCGGGCGAGGTAGTAGGCGGCCGACATCCCGGCCGGGCCGCCGCCGACGATCGCGACGCGCTCCGTGCCGGCGCATCGTCGGCGGGTCGACCGGCGGCAGGTGGCCGTGCTCGGCGGCGAAGCGCTTGATCGTCCGGATCGAGATCGGCTCGTCGAGGACGCCGCGCCGACAGGCCGCCTCGCACGGCGCCGTGCAGATCCAGCCGCAGACCGACGGGAACGGGTTGACCTCGGCGGCGACGGCGTAGGCGTCGTCGTAGCGGCCCTCGGCGACGAGGCCGACGTAGCGCCCGGCGTCGGTGCCGGCCGGGCAGGCGACCTGGCAGGGTGCCATCGGCGACGCCGGCAGCGTCCTCGACCATCGTGCGCCAGACCTGCCACGGCTGCGGGCGCTCGGCGGTCCGCCAGGCGAAGAGGTCGCCCCACGGCGAGCGGGTGGTCGGGCTTGAGCGCCTCGCGGGTGACGGCCGACAGCGGCACCCAGCCGCCCTCGTCCGGGGGCGGGCGGTGGATGGGGCCCTGGCGCGCCGCGAGCGGCGTGGGCCCGTCCGTCGTGGCGAGGGTCATGACGACCGTCGGGCACTCGCGGATGCAGATCCCGCAGCCGATGCACTCGCCGACCTGGACCGGGCGCTCCATCATCCAGGGCAGGGCGATGCCCCGGCCGGCGGTCTCGATCCCCGGACCGGCCGGCCTGGTCATGTCGAGCGCCTCGACGGGGCAGACGTCCATGCAGACGGAGCAGTTGAGGCAGTTGTCGTGGTCGATGTCGATCCGATAGCCCATCGAGCGTCTCCTTGCGGGCGCGTCTCCGGACAGCATCGGCGCCCGCGACCGGGAAGGACACCCTCGACGGAGGGGTGGCTCCCCTGCTCGATCGGGTAGGGCGACGGGGGGCCGAATGGCACGGGCGCGGGCCCCGACGGAACAGGGTCGTCGGGCGTGGCGATCGCGGAACGCCGTCCGCGAGCGTCTCGGCGACGGCGGTCCGCGGTCAGGTCGGCGGGACCAGTCCCTCGCGCACGGCCCGGGCCGCGACCTCGGTGCGGCTCTCCGCATGGAGCTTCTCGAGGATGTTGCGGAGGTGGAACTTCACCGTGTTCTCGGAGATCCCGAGCTGGGCCCCGATCTCCTTGTTGCGCTGCCCGGCCACGACGAGGCGCAGGACATCCGTCTCGCGCTCGGTGAGCCGGTCGGGCGACGGGATCGGCGCCGGCGCGCCCGAACTCGGCGATGATCCGCGCCGCCGTGGCGGGCGAGATGGCGGCCTCGCCGCGGCCCACGGCGTCGATCATCACCCGCAGCTGGCCCGCCTCGAGGTTCTTGAGGAGGTAGCCGCGGGCGCCGCTCTTCACCGCGGCGAACAGGTCGTCCTCGTCCTCGCTCGCGGTGAGCATGACGATCGCCGTCCCTGGCCGGCTGGCGGCAAGGTGGCGCGTCGCCTCGAGACCGCTCAGGCCGGGCATCGCGACGTCCATGAGGACGAGGTCGGGCCGCAGCCGCTCCACCAGCGCGACGGCCTCCCCGCCGTTGCCGGCCATGCCGACCACCTCGTGGCCCCATGCCGTCAGCAGCGAGGCGACCCCGTCCCGGAAGAGCGGGTGATCGTCGGCGAGGACGACCCTCATGGTGGTGCTCCTCCCTCGGCCGGTCCGGAAGCCGCCTCCACCGGCACGGCGAGCCGCACCACCGCGCCGGCCTCGGCGCCCGACGACCACTCGATCGTGCCGCCGATCGACGCCGCGCGCTCGCGCATCGCCGCGAGCCCGTAGTGGGGCCAGCCGCCCGGCGGCGATCCCAGCGGCGCGAATCCCCGCCCGTCGTCGACGACCCGGATGACGAGGGTGCTGCCGTCCACGTCGAGCGTCAGGGTGGCGCGATGCGCATCGGCGTGCTTGCGCACGTTCGTCAGGGACTCCTGGACGATGCGGAACACCTGGGCCTCCACCTCCGGCGCGAGGGCCGCGGCCGCGGGCCTCCGCCGTCGCCTCGACGGCGACCGCGAGCTTCGAGGCGTCGGCGAAGCGATGGGCGTACTCCTCCACCGCTCCCACGAGGCCGGCACCCGGCTCGATCGGGCTGCGGAGACCCAGGATCGCCTCGCGGACGTCGACGTAGACGGACCGCGCGGCGCCGGCCAGCTCCGCGAGCTGGACCCGGGCCTCGGCGACCCGCCCGGTGGCGAGGTACTCGTCGACGGCCTGGGACTTGGTGTTGACGTAGCCGAGGACCTGGGCGAGGCCGTCGTGCATCTCGCGCGCGATCCGCTCGCGCTCGGCGATCACGGCCAGCTCCCGGAGGCGCGCCTGGAGGTGCGCATTCTCGATCGCGATCGCCGCCTGGTTGGCGAGGGTCGCGAGGGCCTCCACGTCGTCGACCCCGAAGGTGCGCGGGACGTGGCTGCCGATCGCGAGCAGCCCGATGGTCGCGCCGCCGCGCTGGAGCGGCGCTGCCAGCCGGCCCACCGCCCAGGCCGGGTCGACGAACCGGACCACGTCGTCCTCCCCGTCGCGGCCCGCGGGTCGGATCGCGCCCGGAGGCCCGCTCCCCGCCCGCAGGCCCAGGTGCCCGTCCGCGCCGGCGAGGAGGAGCACGGCGACGTCGGCGCCGAGCAGATCGCGGGCGCTGCCGACCACCGCCTCCAGGATCCCGTCGAGCTCGGCGAGGGCGGTGATGGCGACGCTGACGCGATGGAGGGCGCGGGCGCTGCTGTTGCGGGCCTCGAGGGCCCGGTTCTGGGCGGCGAGCTCCGCGGCCAGGGCGTCGATCCGCCCGAACGTCAGCCGCGAGAACGTGGCGGACAGCACGAGCACGACACCGACGATGAGCAGGGTGTCGAGGGGGACCGGGAAGGCGACGTCGAGCAGGCTGTCGCTGACCAGCTCGATCGCACCGACCGCGAGGGCCGGGACGACGATCGTGAGCCAGCGCAGCCGCCGCGACATCACACCACCCGAAGCGGCACCGACGCCGGCGAGATCGCCGGCGGCAGGGCAGCAGAAGGATAGTGCCGTTCCGGCGCGTGGACCCGCGGCTCAGCCGGCGCGTGGACGCCCGCGGCTCAGCCGGCGCGGCCGGGAGCGGCGGCGGCCCGCTTGCGGGCGGGCGTGGCCGCGACCGCCTCCCCGGTGCTGGCCGCGGTCCGGGCGACCTCGCGCCCCAGCTCCTCGGCGAACGTGACGTCCGAGAGCGGGACCAGCGGCTCCCCGCGCAGGACGCGGGCCAGGTACTCCCCGGTGGCCGAGCCGGCGACGGCCGCCACGGCCTCCGGCGTCCCCTCGGCGACGATCGCCCCGCCCCGGATGCCGCCCTCCGGGCCGAGGTCGACGATCCAGTCGGCGGTCTTGATGACGTCGAGGTTGTGCTCGATGACGACGACGGTGTTGCCCGCGTCGACGAGGCGGTGGAGGACCTGGAGCAGCTTCTCCACGTCGGCGAAGTGGAGGCCGGTCGTCGGCTCGTCGAGGACGTAGAGCGTCTTGCCGGTGGCCCTCCGCGACAGCTCGGTCGAGAGCTTGACCCGCTGGGCCTCGCCGCCCGAGAGCGTCGTCGCCGGCTGGCCGAGGTGGACGTAGCCGAGCCCGACGTCGACCATCGTCTGCAGCTTCGTGGCCACCTTGGGGACCGGCGCTGAAGACCTCGAGCGCCTCTTCGATCGTCATGTCCAGGACGTCGGCGACGGAGTGACCCCGGTAGTGGACCTCCAGCGCCTCGCGGTTGTAGCGCTTCCCCTTGCAGACCTCGCAGGGGACGTAGACGTCGGGCAGGAACTGCATCTCGATCTTCAGGATCCCGTCGCCCTTGCAGTTCTCGCAGCGGCCGCCCTTGACGTTGAAGCTGAAGCGTCCCGGGCCGTAGCCCCGGACGCGCGCCTCCGGGACGCCGGCGAAGAGCTCGCGGATCGTGCCGAAGAGGCCCGTGTAGGTGGCCGGGTTGGAGCGCGGCGTCCGCCCGATGGGGCTCTGGTCGATCTCGATGATCTTGTCGACGTGGTGGGCGCCCTCCAGGCTGTCGTGGGCCCCCGGCGTCTCCCGGGCGCCGTTGAGCTCACGGGCCAGGGCCCGGTAGAGGATCTCCGTGACGAGGGTGCTCTTGCCCGAGCCCGAGACGCCCGTCACGGCGACGAAGCGCCCGAGGGGGAAGGCGACGTCGATGCCCCGCAGGTTGTGCTGGCGGGCGCCCCGGACCGTGATCGCGTTCCCGTTCCCCGCCCGCCGGCGGGCCGGGATGGGCACCTCGCGCTCGCCGCGCAGGAAGGCGCCGGTGATGGAGCGGGGCGCGGCGAGGACCGCCTCGAGGGGTCCCGAGGCGATGACCTCGCCACCGTGCTCCCCCGCCCCGGGCCCCATGTCGACGACCCAGTCGGCGGTCCGGATCGTCTCCTCGTCGTGCTCCACCACGAGGAGCGTGTTGCCGAGGTCGCGGAGGCGCGTGAGCGTCGCGATGAGCTTGGCGTTGTCGCGCTGGTGGAGCCCGATGGAGGGCTCGTCGAGGATGTAGAGGACGCCGACGAGCGAGCTGCCGATCTGGGTCGCCAGGCGGATCCGCTGGGCCTCGCCGCCCGAGAGCGTGGCGCTGGTCCGGTCGATCGTGAGGTAGTCGAGGCCGACGTCGGCGAGGAACCCCAGGCGGGCCACGATCTCCTTGAGGACCATCCGGGCGATCGCCCGCTCGCGGTCGGACAGGACGGCCGGCAGGGCATCCACCCAGGCCAGGGCGTCGGTCACGCTCGTCGTCGAGACGTCGTGGATGCTGCGCCCGTCGATCGTGACCCCCAGCGCCTCGGGCCGCAGCCGGCGGCCGGCGCAGGCCGGGCAGGGCCGGGCGACCATGTACTTCTCGATCTCGGTCTTGATGTACTCCGACTCGGTCTCCCGGAAGCGCCGCTCCAGGTTGGTGACCAGCCCCTCGAAGGTGGCCCAGTAGGTGTTCTCGCCGCGCTCGTGGCGGTAGCGGACGAGGACCTTCTCCTCCTTGGCCGAGTGCAGGAGATGCTCGACGGCCTCGGGCGGCAGGTCGCGGATGGGCGCCTTGATCTGCCAGCCGTGCTCGGCGAAGATCGCCTCGAGGATCTTCATCCGCCAGGAGGCCTCGGTCGGCATCCGGGCCCACGGCAGGAGGGCGCCCTCGGCGACGCTCTTGGAGCGGTCCGGGATGACGAGGTCGGGATCGATGACGAGCTGGGTCCCGATCCCGGTGCAGGTGGGGCAGGCGCCGTGGGGCGAGTTGAAGGAGAAGCTCCGCGGCTCGAGCTCGTCGATCGTCGTCCCGTCGTAGGGGCAGCTGTAGCGCTCGCTGTAGCGGCGTTCCTCGAACGTGGGCCCCTCGCCCTCGCGCGGCGCCGGGGCGACGACCACGACCCCCTCGCCGAGGCGGAGGGCCGTCTCGATGGAGTCGGCCAGGCGGGCGGCGTCGGGCGGCGCCTCGCCCTCGCGCTCGGGGGCCCGGACGATGAAGCGGTCGACGACGACCTCGATGGTGTGGCGCTTGTACTTGTCGAGGGTCGTGGCGTCCGACAGGTCCATCTGCTCGCCGTCGACGCGGACGCGGACGAACCCCTGCTTGCGGGCAGCCTCGAAGATGCGGTCGCCCTCGGTCTTGCGATCCTTCACGAGCGGGCCCAGGACGAGGAGGCGGGTCTCCTCGCGGCAGGCGGAAGACCTGGTCGACGATCTGCTGGACGGTCTGGCGCTCGATCTCGCGGCCGCAGGCCGGGCAGTGGGGGTGGCCGATCCGGGCGAAGAGGAGCCGCAGGTGGTCGTAGATCTCGGTGACCGTCCCGACGGTCGACCGCGGGTTGCGGCTGGCCCCCTTCTGGTCGATCGAGATGGCCGGCGAGAGGCCGTCGATCTGGTCGACGTCCGGCTTCTCCATCTGGCCCAGGAACTGGCGGGCGTAGGCGGAGAGGCTCTCCACGTAGCGCCGCTGGCCCTCGGCGTAGATCGTGTCGAAGGCGAGGCTGCTCTTCCCCGAGCCGGAGAGCCCGGTGATCACGACGAAGCGGTCGCGCGGGATGGCGACCGTGACGTTCTTCAGGTTGTGTTCGCGCGCGCCGCGCACGACAGCTGGTCGGAGGGCACGCGCCAATTCTACGGCAGGACATCCAGTTCCGTACAGGCGTTCTCTTTGTCGGACATGGAGAACCCCCGGCAGGATGCCCGCCGGGGGTTCCGGCGTTCAGCGCGACCGCCGGATCTACTCCGTCGGGCAGACCAGCCACTTCCCGCCTTCGTTCACGAGCGAGATGTCCGCGCTCGGTCCTGTTCGCCGCCGATCTGGTCGAGCATCCCCATGGCCATGGCGAGGGTGGCGTCGTCGGCCGGCTGGCCCGCCGCCTGGAGGGCCTTCTTCATCACTTCCTTGAACTTCTCCTTGTCGACGTGATCTTCATCTTGCCGGTCATCGCGACGACGGCCTTCGTCGCGTCCTTGCTCTTCTCCTTGACCGTCACGGCCGCAGACCGCGAACTTGATGACCTGCCTTGAGTCGGCCGCGGTGAGGCCCAGCGCACTCGCCGCCGCTCCCGAGGACACCGGCTCGGGTCGAACTGCTTGGCGACCTGCTCCTTCTGGGCCGCGCACGCGTAGTCCGGGATCTTGTCGTAGTTGCCGGCCGTGACGTCGCCATCATGTCCTTGACCGTCGCCGACCGGATCGCTGCCGGGGGCCCTCCCACCGCCCCCTCCGCCGCGACAGCGATCGTGGCGGCGAGCGAGCACGCCGACGCGAGCTTCCAGCTCTACGCGCATTGAACCGCATCCTATGCCCACTCTCCTGGCGCAGCCGACGAGCGCGCACTGCCGGGATCGCCGCCGGCGCTCCGCGAAGTATCGGCGGACGGTCCACCACGTATGGGCACCTGCGCTGCACGACCGGGCAGTCCCGCGAACGCCCTGGCGCGTCGCACCGCGGCCCCGGCGTCGCAGCCTCAGCGGCTCGGTCCCGCCGGCGCGGCCGCGTCCGGGCGCTTCGGACGTTCGGGGTCACCGTCCGGTCCCACGTCGGCCGGTCGAGCCAGCGCGCCTGCCAGCCCGGCGAGTCCTCGTCGTCGTGCTCGTCGCGCAGCCCCGGCAGCCAGTCGGCCGCGGTCCCCTCGGCGACCGCCGGCTCCTCGCCCGCGGGCAACGACCTCGACCTCGGTGACCTCGAGCCACCGGCGCCATGGTCGTGCCCGTGCTCGTGCCCCGGGCCGCCCGCCGCGCCGGCCGCCCGCCACCGGCGCCGCGGATCGGCGCCGCGGCCGCCTCCGCCGCCCGGCCGACGATGACCGACGCGTCCTCGTCGAGGACCCGGAGCCGGATCTGCTGGATCTCGTCGCGCAGCGCGGCCGCCCGCTCGAACTCGAGCTCGCGGGCGGCCGTCCGCATCTCCGCCTCCATCCGCGCGACCAGCTGCTCGACCTGCGTCTTCGTCGCCCCCGCGAGGTCGCGGCCTCGCCCGTCTCGTTCCCGTACGACGCCTCTCCTCGGCCGCGACCCGCAGCCGGTCGTTGATGTCGCGGATCTCCTTGACGATCGTGAGCGGCGTGATCCCGTGCTCCGGTTGTACTCTCCTGGATCGCCGCGCCGGCGGTTCGTCTCGTCGATCGCCGCCCGCATCGACTCGGTGATGATGTCGGCGTACATGACGACCTCGCCGCCGATGTTGCGGGCGGCCCGGCCGATCATCTGGATGAGCGACCAGGCGCTCCGCAGGAAGCCCTCCTTGTCGGCGTCGAGGATCGCGACCAGGGTCACCTCCGGGAGGTCGATCCCCTCGCGCAGGAGGTTGATCCCGACGATGACGTCGAAGACGCCGAGCCGGAGGTCGCGCAGGATCTTCACCCGCTCGAGCGTGTCGACCTCGCAGTGGAGGTACTGGACCTTGACCCCGAGCTCGCGCAGGTAGTCGGTCAGGTCCTCCGCCATCCGCTTCGTGAGCGTCGTCACGAGGACCCGCTCGCCCCGCTCGGCGCGCTCGCGGACCCGTTCGAGCAGGTCGTCGATCTGGCCTTCGGTCGGACGGACGGTGATCCGGGGGTCGACGATCCCGGTCGGCCGGATGAGCTGCTCGACGATCGCGCTCGCTCCGCTCCAGCTCGTAGGGGCCGGGCGTCGCGCTCATGTAGACCGCCTGGTTGACGGTCGTCTCGAACTCCTCGAACGTGAGCGGCCGGTTGTCGAGCGCCGACGGGAGGCGGAAGCCGAAGTCGACGAGGATCTCCTTGCGGGTCCGGTCGTTCTTGTACATCCCGACGACCTGGGGGATCGTCATGTGCGACTCGTCGACGACGAGGAGCCAGTCGGGCGGGAAGTAGTCGAGGAGCGTCCACGGCCGCGACCCGGGCTCGCGCCCGGAGAGGTGGCGGGAGTAGTTCTCGATCCCGGAGCAGAACCCCAGCTCCCGGATCATCTCGAGGTCGAACGTCGTCCGCTGGCGGAGGCGCGCGCCTTCGAGCGCCCGCCCCTGCGGCCTCCAGCCAGGCCGACCCGCTCCTCCATCTCCGCGCCGATCGTCCCGATCGCCGCCCGCAGCTTGTCGGCCGGCGTCACGAAGTGGCTCGCCGGGAAGACGTTGACCTCGGCTCGCTCGGCGAGCAGCTCGCCGGTGAGCGAGTCCAGCTCCGTGATCCGCTCGACCTCGTCGCCGAAGAACTCGACCCGGACGAGGCGGTCCTCGGCCGACGGGACGAGCTCCAGGGTGTCGCCGCGGACGCGGAAGCGCGACCGCTGGAGGGCCTGGTCGTTGCGCTGGTACTGGAGGTCGACGAGGTGGCGCAGGACCGTGTCCCGCCGGTACGACCCGCCGCGCTTGAGGCGCAGGACGGTGGCCCCGTAGTCGACCGGCGCGCCCAGGCCGTAGATGCAGCTGACCGAGGCCACGATGATCACGTCGCGCCGCTCGAAGAGCGCCTTCGTGGCCGCGTGGCGGAGCTTGTCGATCTCGTCGTTGCGGCTGGAGTCCTTCTCGATGTAGGTGTCCGACCGCGGGCAGGTAGGCCTCCGGCTGGTAGTAGTCGAAGTAGCTGACGAAGTACTCGACGGCGTTGTTCGGGAAGAAGTCGCGGAACTCCGCGTAGAGCTGGGCGGCCAGCGTCTTGTTGTGGGCCAGGACGAGGGTCGGCCGGTTGACCTTCTCGATGACCCGGGCGAGGGTGAAGGTCTTGCCCGTCCCGGTCGCGCCGAGGAGGACCTGGTGGTGGAGGCCGCGGGCCAGCCCGTCCGTGAGGCGCTCGATCGCCTGCGGCTGGTCACCGGTGGGCTCGAACGGGGCGACCAGCTCGAAGTCGGGCATGGCGGGAGTGTAGCAGAGAGGCGGGGGCGAAGCGCACGGGCGTTCTATTGGATGCCGTCTCCTCGACTGCGCAACTGCGCGCTCCCTGCCAGGTGACCTGTTAGGTGGTGCGCGCAGGACGAAGGGGTCATGGAGCCGCACCGACGACTGCGCGATGCTCGCCGTGGCCGGATCACTGGGTCCGCCACGCCGCGCACGAGGAGCTGTCTCGACCTGATGCGGATCGCCGTCCTTCGTCGACCTGCCCGTGCTCCGGGCCGCGCCCGCGGCCAGAGCCTGGTCGAGTTCGCCCTCGTCCTCATGCCCCTCCTGCTGCTCATCCTGGGCGTCATCCAGTTCGGCCTGATCTTCAACGCGTACGTGACGATGACGAACGCCGCGCGCGAGGGCGCCCGCGCGGGAACGATCTACGTCTACGACCGGGGGTGCTCGAAGGCGCAGAACGACATGCGCCGCAACGAGGCGATGCGGACGGCCCTGCTCTCGTCGATGAACCTGCTCAGCAAGACGGCGCCGCAGTTCGCCAACACGGCGGCGAGCGGCTCGACCTGGACGACCAGCGGCGGCTGGACGGCGTCGGGGCTGACGTTCACCAACGGCGACATGACGATCACCTACGCGCTCCCGGCCGGGGTGACCGAATCCGACCCCCGGACGGGGCAGACGGTCACGGTCCGGGCCGTCTACCACCAGGACCTGATCATCCCCATGATCGCCTCGCTCCTGCCGCAGGACGCGAATGGCCGCCTCGCCCTCCCCGGCGAGGTCACGATGGTCATCAACTGATGGGCGCCCGGCTCCGCGCTCGGGCGATCGGCAGCGTGCGCTCGCGCGGCCAGGTCCTCGTCCTCTTCGCCCTCGGCCTGGTCGGGCTCCTGGCCGCCGCCGGGATCGCCTTCGACGCGGGCCGGTTCCTGATGGAGCGGCGCTCCCTGCAGAATGCGGCGGACGCCGCCGCTCTCGCGGCCGCGAACGCCTGATCCGCGGCGGGAGCACGTCGACGCCGACTCGGAGGCCCGCGCGGTGCTGGCCCAGAACCTCGCCCACGGGCCCAACGGGATCGTCGCTCTCCTCCCGCCGGCGACCCCCGTCTACGCGCCCGGCGGGGCCGGCGACGCGAAGCAGCTCGTCAACGGCATCCTCATCTCGGGCGGCGAGGTCCGGGTCGCCGTCCAGAACACGATCCCGTTCACCTTCGGGCGCGTCGTCGGGCTGGTGGAGAGCGTCGATCGGGGCGCGGGCCCGGGTGACGCTCGAGGGGAACCTCCTGCCGATCGCCGTTCGCCACTACGTCAACCCGCCCGGCCCGAACGTCCCGGCTCCCGTACGTGCTCAATCGACCCGACGACGTTCATCGACTTCTTCGCCACCGAGGCGACGTCCTGCCTCGGCAGCGACTCCGACCCGGGCCTGCGTTCCGTCCCGAACGCCGGCGCGGCGTTCGACACGACCACGCCCGGCAGCGACCCCACGAACCACGGGCCGATCGTGGCGATCCTCGGCCAGGGCGCCCAGCCGAACGGCACGCCGACTTCCGCGGCTTCATCGCCCTGGACATCCGCAACTTCGCGGCCATCGGGACCCAGACCTACTACAACGAGGTCACGAGCGGCACCCAGTCCAACACGCTCAAGGCGAAGGAGGCCGCCTGGTTCACCTCTGGCGGCTATCCGGGCCCGCTGTTCCCGTCGGCGACCACGCCGCCCGACCCCAACGACCAGGTCGCGGTCATGTCCGGCAACTCGACGGGGATCGCCATCGACTTCCTCACCGCGCGGTTCGGTCCGGGCGACGCGATCCTCGTCGCGGTCTACCCGGGCCAGGTCATGGCGATCCCGGACTTCACCCTCGGTACGCCGCCGCTCCTCGCGCTCCCGGAGACCGGAACCGTCACCAGCGGGGGGAGCTTCCGGGTGGGGCGCAACCAGGCGTTCTCCGGCCAGGTGACCCTCTCGACGGTCGCCGACACGAACGACCCGAACAACCCCATGGTCGTGACCCCGCCGACCCTGCTCGGCAGCGACCCGATCGACTACGACCCGAACCCGGTCACGCCGTCCCTCGGGTCGGGAACCTCGGTGAGCATGAGGGACATCACGACCAGCGGGGCCGCCCCGGGGATCTACACGCTCTGGGTCAAGGGCCAGGCCGGCAGCCCGTACCTCACGACGAAGCACGAGCCGCTGGCGATCATGGTCGGCTCGGTCAGCCTCGACTTCGGGATCAGCTCGGACGTCACCAAGGAGACCGTCACGTCCGGAGCCGACGGCGCGTTCCGGATCGCAGTCAAGGACGCCCAGACGCTCGGCATTCGGCGGACCGGTGACGCTCAGCCTCGAGGGCCTCAACAGCCCGCTGCCGGCCGGCGTGACCGCGTCCTTCTCTCCGGCGACGTGACGCCGCTGGACAAGAAGTCGACGCTCTACTCGTCGACCCTCACCGTCGGGACGACCGGCCTCGGCAACGGGACGCATCGCTTCATCGTCCGGGTGACCGGGCTGAACGGCGAGTCCCCGCAACGCAGGTGACCCGCCTCTATCCCATCAGCGTCACGATCGGCGACGGCACGACGAGCGGAAGCGACGAGTACGTCGACATCATCGGCTTCGCCGTCATGCGGGTCGCGCCGGTCGACAGCAACACCGTCACGGCCTACGCGATCACGCCGGTGATCGCCGACATGAACGACCCCAAGTTGCGCCGCGGTCAGGTGGCGCGACTGGTGCCCTGGAACTAGCCGGGCGGGCACGGCATCACGGTCAGGCGCGGGCGGCGACCGCCGACCCACGCACCACGGGAGGCTCCGATGGACGAGATGGAGTACAAGGACCACGGCCGGCGCGGCAAGTGGATCATCGTCGTGGGGGTGGTCCTCGCCCTCGCCGCCGGCGGCGGCGGCTTCTTCCTCCTCACCCAGGCCCAGCAGCAGGCGGCGACGCAGGGCCTGCCGATGGTGACGGTCGTCGTCGCCGCCCGCGAGATCCCCGCCCGCAAGCCGATCGAGGCCGCCGACGTGGCCCTCCGCACGGTGCCCCAGGACGTCACCAACGCCGCCGCGTTCACGACGATCGAGGAGGTCGTCGATCGGATCAGCGGTGTCACCGTGCCCACCGGCCAGCTGGTCACGAAGAACCTCCTCGCCTCGACCGCTGCCGGGGGCCAGTTCTCGATCCTGGGGCCCGACGCCTCGATCACCCCGGACAGCCCCAACCTGCGGGCCGTCTCGCTGAACGTCCCGGACGACCGGGCCGTGGGCGGCCTCCTCCAGCCCGGCCAGACCGTCGACGTCTTCGTCACGGTCACCGTCAACGTGCCCCAGGACCTCGCCGAGGCCGGGAAGGTCTACACCGACAAGTCGACCAAGCTGACGTACCAGGACGTCGCCATCCTGGCCAAGTCCGGGACCTTCTACATCATCCGCGTCACCGAGACGATGGCCGAGGAGATCAGCCACCTCCAGGCGTCCGGCACGGCGACGTTCAGCCTCGCTCTCCGACCATCGGAGGACACCCGCACCATCGACGCGGCCGAGCTCGGCGAGACGACCAACCGGATCATCGACGAGTACGACCTGCCGATCCCCGAGACGTATCCGCGGGGCGGCAGCGTCATCCCGGCCAGACCTCGTCCCCCTCGCCGTCGCCGCGCCCTCTCCGACGCCCACCCCGTAGCCGCCGGGTCGCCCGGTCGCGGCCGACCGTCCCCGCGTCCGGCTCTCCTGCGCCGCTGACCCGGCGCGCCTCCCGTGCCGCCCGGCCCGCATCCGCGGGCCGGGCGGCCGTCTCGTCCCGCGGCCCGTCAGGCGGGCAGGTCCCCCGCCGGGCGCTCGTCGCCCGCCGGCGTCCGCCGCGGCGCTCGCACGGCCCGTCCGGCCAGCGCCTCGGCCAGGAGTCGCGGCCGTGCGCTCCTCGGCCTCGGACGGCGCCCCGTCGGTCGCCAGCAGCCGCGTCGCGTGCGGGCCGGAGGCGGCCCACCAGGTCGCCCTGGGCGGCGATCCGCCGCTCGGCGTCGGCCGCCGCCATCCCCCGCCCCGCCAGCCGCGCCCGCTGCGCTCCGGGGTCGCAGGTGACCAGCCAGACCTCGTCGCACAGCGCCGCCAGGCCGCCCTCGACGAGCTTGATCGCCTCCACGACGACGGCCGGCGCCCCGGCCCGGTCGGCGGCCTCGATCGCGGCGAGGATCCGCGGCCGGACCGCGGGGTGGACGATCGCCTCGAGGTCGCGCAGCGCCGCCGGATCGGCGAAGACGAGCCGCGCCAGCGCCGCCCGGTCGAGCGCCCCGTCGGCGCCCCGCACGGCGTCGCCGAAGCGCGCCAGGACGCCGTCGAGCGCCGGCTCGCCGGGCGCCGTCACCGCGCGGGCGACGGCGTCGGCGTCGACCACGACGGCCCCGCGCTCGGCGAGCCAGCCGGCGACCGTCGACTTGCCGCAGCCGATCGGTCCCGTCAGCCCGATCCGGAGGGCCCGGCTCACGGCGCCCGCTCCTCGAGCAGCAGCCAGGCCTCCTCGGCCGCCCCGAGGGCCTGGTCGACGTCGGCCAGCTCGCTCGTGACGCGCCGCAGCTCGACGAAGTTGGCCGCGATCGAGGGATCGAGCAGGGCCAGCTCGAGGTGGCTCTTGCGCAGGCCGAGGCGCGTCAGGTCGTCGTCGATGATCGCCTTCTGGCGCCGGTAGGCGTCCTTCGAGAGCTTCGGCTGCCGCGGCGCCGCGCGTGCCGGCGCGGGCTCGGGCGCCGGATCGGGCGCCGGGAGCGCGGCCGGGCGCCCGCGTCCGCGCGGCCGCGCGAACCGTCGCCGCGCGGCCTGCGCGCGGCCGCCCGTGGAACCGCGCCTCCTCGCGGGCGTAGGCGTCCGCGACGGTCCAGCCGTCGGCGACCGCCGCACGCCACGCGCGGTAGCCGCCGTCGAACGGCGCCACGCGGCCGTCGTCGACCACCCAGAGGCGGTCGCAGATCGTCTCGAGGAGCCGCCGGTCGTGGCTGACGACGAGGAGCGTGGCCGGGGTCTCCCGCATGAACGCCTCGAGCGCCTCGCGGGCCGGGATGTCGAGGTGGTTCGTCGGCTCGTCGAGCAGGAGGAGGTTGGCCGGCATGATCCCGAGGAGCGCCAGCTCCAGCCGGGACCGCTCGCCGCCGGACAGGGCGCGGACCTCCTTGAAGACGTCGTCGCCCCGGAACAGGAACCGGGCCAGGTAGCCGCGCGCCTCGCCGGCCGTCATCGGGATCTCGCCGAGCAGCGCGTCGAGGACGGTCTCGCCGGCGAGCGGGTTGGCGCGCACCTGGGCGAGGTAGCCGAGCTGGACGTTGGCCCCGAAGACGAGGCGGCCGTCGCGCGGCGGCAGCTCGCCGGCGATCGTCCGCAGGAGCGTCGTCTTGCCGGCCCCGTTCGGGCCGACGATCCCGATCCGCTCCCCGCGGGCGGCCTCCAGGCGGACGGCGCGGGCGACGTCGGGGCCGCCCGGGTGGCCGACGACGAGGTCGTCCACCCGGAGGACGACCTCGCCGGAGCGCGGCGCCGGCGACCCCAGGGCACGGTCCAGGCGGAGCGGCGGGCCCGTGCGGGGCACGGTCGATCCGGGTCGAGCCGCTCGAGGCGCGCCTCGTGCTCGTGCATCTTGCCGTGCTTGCGCTGGCTCCGGTACGTCTGGACGAGCGCCTGCTCCTTCGCGATCTCGATCTCGCGGGCCTCGGCGTCGCGGCGCAGGCGCGCGTCGCGCTCCTCGCGCTGGCGGGCGTAGGCGGAGTAGTCGCCCCGGAACGCCGTCAGCCGGCGGTCGCGCAGCTCCCAGACGCGGGTCACGGTGGCGTCGAGGAAGGCCCGGTCGTGGGAGGCGACCAGGAGCGCGCCGCGCCGGCGCCGGACGGCCTCCTCCAGCCACTCGAGCGCGGCGAGGTCGAGGTGGTTCGTCGGCTCGTCGAGGAGGAGCAGGTCGGGGTCGGCGACCAGGAGGCGGGCCAGCGCGGCGCGCGTCTGCTGACCGCCCGAGAGCTCCTCCGGCGAGCGGGCGATCTCGTCGGGCGTGAACCCGAGCCCGGAGAGCGCCTCGTCGACGCGCTGGTCGAGCGTCTAGCCGTCGAGGGCCTCGAACTCGTGCTGCGAGGTCCGCGTAGGCGGGCGTGCCGGCGGCGTCGGCCTCCTCGAGGGCCCGCAGCTCGGCCTCCATCGCCTCGACGGCCGCCGCGCCCCGGCGGACCGCGGTGCGGAGGTCCGGCGCGGACGCGAACGCCTCGTCGAAGTGGGCCTCCTGGGCCAGCAGGCCGACGGTGAGGCCGCGCCGGCGCTGGACCTCGCCGCCGGTCGGGCTCGTCGACGCCGGCGGCGATCCGCAGCAGCGTCGTCTTGCCGGCGCCGTTCGGCCCGACCAGCCCGATCCGCTCGCCGACCGCGATCGCGGCGTCGACCGCGTCGAGGATCACGAACGTGCCGATCTCGCGGGTGACGCCCGAGAGGCGGAGGAGCGACATCAGGCGTGCTCCCCTGCCCCGTCGCCCGACGGGCGGCGCCGGCCGCCGGCCGGGCGCTCGCCGCGCGTCGCGGCCGCCCGGCGCGTCCGCTCGGCGCGCGCCCTGCGCGGCGGCCCGCTCCGGCCTCGTCCGGGCGTCAGCCCCAGCGCGCCCTCGCCGGCGAGCTCCGTCCAGCGGCGCCCCGTCGCGGCCGGCGCCCGCGTCGCCGCGCAGGATCGCCGCCGCGCCGGCCCGGTCGGCGGCCGGCAGGCGCTGGCACCACGAGCAGAAGTGCGTCGCGCGGCCGCCGACCACGATCCGCCGGATCGGCCGCCCGCAGCGCGGGCAGGGCTCGCCGGTCCGCTGGTAGACCTCGCAGCCGCTCCTGCATCGAGCCGTCGCCGTCGGGCGCCGTGTAGTCGTCGATCGAGGAGCCCCGCCGCTCGACGGCCTCGGCCAGGATCGCGCGCGGATCGCGCGGTGGAGGCGCGCTCGTCGCGCGGCCGCAGGCGTGCGCGCCGAGCGCAGCGGGTGGAGGCGCGCGCGCCAGAGCGCCTCGTCGGCGTAGATGTTGCCGACCCCGGCGACGAACGACTGGTCGAGGAGGAGCGGCTTGAGCCGGCCGCGCCGGCCGCGGAGCCGGCGCGCGGAAGGCGCGCAGCGTGAAGGCGTCGTCGAGCGGCTCCGGCCCGAGGCGCGCGAAGAGCGCGGCGCCCCCGCCGCCGTCCAGCGACCTCGCCCGTCGCCGGGTCGCGCCGGCCAGAGCCCGATCCGCCCGAACTTGCGGATGTCGCGGAAGCGGATCTCGCGCCCGTCGGCGAGCGCGAGCACGAGGTGGACGTACGGGTCCACCGGCGTCGCCGGCCGGCACCACGAAGAGCTGGCCGGTCATCTTCAGGTGGATCGTCAGCGCCGCGCCCGCCGGCGCCGAGCTCGCACGACGACGCAGCTTGGCCCGCCGCCCGACCGCCTCGACCCGCCGCCCGGCGACGGCGGCGGCGAACGCCTCGCGCGTCGGGTGCGACGCGATCGTCCGCGCCCAGTCGCCGCGCGCGCCGATGATCGTCGCGCCGACGACGAGCCCGCGCAGGTCGCGCGCGACCGTCTCGACCTCGGGAAGCTCGGGCATGGGAGAGCGTACCGGGAGATCAGGCGAAGGTGCGCGGGGCGGTGCCGGCGACGGGATGCGACCGGCACGGTCGTCCGGATCTCGGCGCCCTGCGGCACGAGCGTCGACCGGTGGCGCACCGCGAGGACGACCACGCGCTCGTGCGCGTCCGCCCGCTCGCCGTCTCCGAGCGCGGCGCCGTCCGATCGGCCACGCGCAGGCGCTCGCCCGGGTGCAGCAGGAGCGCCGCCATGAGCGGCTCGCCCGACGCACCCGACGCCGCGAGGGTTCGCACGACCACGTCGAACACCGGCGCGCGTCCGGCGTTCTCGAGCGTGAGCTCGCCCGACTCCCCCAGGTCCACGCCAGGTGAGCCGGAACGTGGGCGGCTCCGGCAGAAGATCGCCGATCGCGCCGCGCACGGCCGTGTAGATCACGAACCACGTCACGATGGCGCCGAGCACCGCGCCGACGAAGACCTCCATCACGATCCTCCGTTCATGCTCGCGGGCCGCCCCGCGGCCCCGGGCCTGCGGCTCAGCCGACCGTCGCCCGCCTCCCGCGGGATCGACCTGCATCGACTCCCAGTCGTCGCCGACCTTGACGTCGACCGTGAGCGGGACGTCGAGCGGCAGCGCGCCCTCCATCGTCTCGCGGACGACGGGCACCAGGCGGTCGACCTCGTCGCGCGGGCACCTCGAGCAGGAGCTCGTCGTGGACCTGGAGGAGCAGCCGCGCCCGGAAGCCCTTCGGCGCGGAGGCGCTCGGCGACCCGGATCATCGCGATCTTCATGATGTCGGCGGCGGTGCCCTGGATCGGCATGTTGATCGCCATCCGCTCGCCGGCCGCCACGCAGGCTGCGGTTCGTGGAGCGGCAGCTCGGGGATCTCGCGGCGCCGCCCCAGGAGCGTCGTGACGAAGCCCTGCGCCCGCGCCGTCTCCTTGACGTGGAGCATGTAGTAGCTGATCCCGGAGTAGGTCGCGAAGTAGCGGTCGATGAACTCCTGGGCCTCGTCGCGCGGGATGTTCGCCCGGCTCGCGAGGCCGAAGTCGCTCATCCCGTAGGCGATCCCGAAGTTGACCATCTTGGCCATCGAGCGCTCGTCGGGCGTGACGTCGGCGGGCTCCTTGTGGAGGACGAGCGCGGCGCGTCTCGCGGTGGATGTCCGCTCCCGGCCGCGAACGCCTCCTTGAGGTGCTCGTCGCCCGAGACGTGGGCCAGGATCCGCAGCTCGATCTGGCTGTAGTCGGCGGCGACGAGGACCACGTCGGGCGCGCCGGCCACGAAGGCCCGCCGGATCCGCCGGCCGAGCGCGGTCCGGATCGGGATGTTCTGGAGGTTCGGGTCGGACGACGAGAGGCGGCCCGGTCGCGGCGACGGCCTGGTGGAACGTCGTGTGGAGCCGCCCGTCGTCGGCGAGGAGGCTCGGCAGCGCCTCGACGTAGGTCGAGCGCAGCTTCGTGTAGAGCCGCCAGTCGAGGAGCTTGTCGATCATCGGGTGGGCCGGCGCGCAGCTCCTCGAGGACCGCGCGTCGGTGGAGTAGCCGGTCTTCGTCCGCTTCCCCTTCGGCAGGTTCAGCTCGAAGAAGAGGACCTGCTCGAGCTGCTTCGGGCTGCCCGAGGTTGAACTCGTGCCCGACGTCGACGTAGATCTCCTCCTCGAGGCGGCGATCTCGGCGCCGAACTCGCGGTCGAGGACCGCGAGCGCGTCGAGGTCGAGGGCGACGCCGGTCGCCTCCATCCGGGCCAGGACCGGGATGAGCGGCAGCTCGAGCTCGCGGAAGAGCCGGTCGAGGCCGTCCTCCTCGAGCGCCGCGCTCGAGCGGCTCGCGGACGGCCAGCGCCGCCAGCGCCTCGAGGCCGGCCCGCTCGGCCGGGGCGAGGCCGGCCGCCGGCCGGCGGCAGGTCAGGTCGAGCCGCTCGGCGACGACGTCGGCGATCGTCTGGCTGCGGAGCGCGGCGTTGAGGATGTAGGCGGCGATCTGGGTGTCGAAGGCGACCGGCGTCGGGACGGCGTCCGGGTCGTCGGCGAAGCGGGCGACGAGGAGCGGCTTGACCTCGTGGCCGACGAGCGGCGTGCCGGCCGCCTCCAGCGGCGCGCCGGGCGGCCGTCGGCGGCCTCCGCGCCCTCGACCGCGACGACCCGCCCGTCCGCGCCGGCGAGGGCGAGCGCGAGCGGCGTGCCCGCGCCGCGGCCGCGGGTCGTCGCAGGACGAGCGCGACGCCGACCGCCGGGCAGCGATGGCCAGCCACGGCCGCGCAGCGTCGCTCGACGCCGCGCGGCGTCGACGCGCTCGACGCGGCCCGGATCGGCGATCAGGGCGGCGAGCGCGGCGCGGCAGGTCGCCCGGCCGGCAGCGGCTCGCCGACGGCCGCGCCGCGCCGTCGCCGCCTGGCGCGCCGGGCGCGCCGACGCGCATCGAAGTCGAGCGAGAGCTGGAGGCCGTCGGCAGCCGCGCGACGGTCGGCGCGCCCACCCGCGGCGCCCGCCGTCAACCCGGCGGCCCGCGCCGCGGCGACGTCGCCCGCGGCGCCTCACGCGAGGCGCCGTGCGGCCTCGCTGCGGCCGTCTCGCCGCTGGAGCGGCGGCAGCCGGTCGATCAGGCGTCCGGAACTCGTACTCGCGGAAGAGCCGGACGACCGTCGTCGCGGTCGTAGTCGCCGAGCCGCGCCGCCTCGAGGTCGAGCCCACCGGCACGTCGCGGACGAGTCGCTGGCAGCTCGCGGCTCTCGAGGACCTGGTCGCGGGCCTCGAGCAGGAGCGTGTCGCGGAGCCTCTCCGGCGTCACCTCGTCGAGCCGCTCGTAGAGCGCGTCGAGGGTGCCGAAGTCGCGATGAGCTTCGCCGCGGTCTTCTCCCCCACCCCGGGCACGCCCGGGATGTTGTCGGTCGGGTCGCCCTTGAGCGCCTTGTAGTCGACCATCTGGTCGGGCCGCAGCCCGAACCGCTCGTCGATCCGGGCGAGGTCGTAGATGACGGTGTTGCACGCCGCCGCGAGCGGGTCGTCATCAGCCGCGTCCGCTCGGTGACGAGCTGGAGCATGTCGAGGTCGCCGGTGACGATCGTCGTCTCGAGGTCCGCGCGCCTCGGCCTGGCCGGTGAGCGTGCCGATGACGTCGTCGGCCTCGAAGCCCTCGCGCTCGTAGACCGGGATGCCGAGCGCCTTGACGACCTCGCGGACCTTCGGGAACTGGTCGCGCAGGTCGTCCGGCATCCGCTGGCGGGTCGCCTTGTACTCGGCGTAGTGCTCGTGGCGGAAGGTCGGCCGGCGAGGTCGAAGGCGATCGCGACGTAGTCCGGCTGCACGTCCTGCGATCGCCCGCAGGACGATGTTGCGTGAAGCCGAAGACGGCGTTGACGAGCTCGCCCTTCGACGTCGTCAGGGGCGGCGAGAGCGCGAAGTAGCCGCGGTAGATGAGCCCGTTGCCGTCGAGCAGCATCAGGCGGGTCATGGCGGGCGGGATCCTCCGGCCGGGGGCCGCGTCGGTGACGCGTCAGTCGCCCGAGTGTACCGGTCCCGGCGCGTCCGGCGGCCGGCCCCGGGAACCGCCCGCGCCCGCCGGACGTCCCGAGGGCCGTGCTAGACTCGCGCCGCCTCGCCGCCCCGACGTTTCCAGGCGTCCGCGCCGGAAGGAGCCGAGTCCCGTTGGATGATCCGCGCTCGACCCCGACCGGCGAGCGCGTCGCCGCCGAGCGCCCGTTCGCCCGCCCCGGCGACGAGGCCGCCGCGCGCCGCGACGAGATCCTCGTCGCCCGGGCCCTGGACGGCGACCTCGCGGCCTTCAACCAGCTCGTGGAGGCGTACCAGGACCTCTGCCACTCCCTCGTGGCGCGCCTGGTGCCCGACCCCGACCAGGCGGCCGACGCCGTCCAGGAGGCGTTCTTCTCCGCCTATCGCAACCTGCGCGCCTATCGCGGGCCCTCGTTCCGGGGCTGGCTCACCCGGATCGCCGTCAATGCGGCGATGGACCTCCAGCGAGCCCGCAAGCGGCGGCCGGTCTCGCCGTACCCGGAGCTCGAGGACGAGTCCTGGCAGCCACCGGCCGGTTCGGACACCGACCCCGAGACCGTGACCATGACGGCCGAGCGCGGCCGCGCCCTGGCCGCCGCCCTCGCCGCGATCGGCACCGACCAGCGGGCGGCCATCGTCCTCTTCGACGTCGAGGGCTACGACTACGCCGAGATCGCGAACCTGACCGGCGTCTCGCTCGGCACCGTGAAGTCCCGCATCCACCGCGGCCGGCTGGCGCTGCGCGCCATCCTGGCCGAGCGGATGGAACTCTTCCGCAGCTGAGGCCGTCACAGGACCATGCCGCTCGCCCCGCACTCCCCCGCCGCCGAGGCCCAGGATCACGCCGCGCTCATCGTCGCCCTCGACGCGGGCGACCTCGCGGGCGCCGAGCTCCTGGCCGCCGAGGCGCTCGCCACGTCCTGCGCGGGGTGCGCTGCTCTCCTCCACGATCTCGCCGCGATCCGCGTCGCCATGGCGGCC
This sequence comes from uncultured Chloroflexia bacterium, assembly GCA_963827965.1. Classification (GTDB taxonomy): domain Bacteria; phylum Chloroflexota; class Limnocylindria; order Limnocylindrales; family CSP1-4; genus CTSoil-043. The sequence continues at coordinate 159,640 of CAWHCW010000010.1, forward strand.
CTCCCCGTGCCGCCCCGCCGACGCGACTACCGGCTCACCACCGAGGACGCGGCTCGCCTCCGCCCGTCCGGCCTGCGCCGCCTGCTCGAGTGGCTGGCCGCCCCCGGCTCTGCAGTCCGTCCCCTGGCCACGGGCCTCGCGACGCTCGGGGTCGTGGGGCTCCTCCTGACCTCCGGGCTGTCCGGCGTGCTGTCCGGGTTCGGCAGCGCCGGCGCGGCGCCGGCCCCGGCGCTGGCCCCGGCGGGAGCTCCGCTCGACGACGCGAGCCCCGGCGCGGTCACGTGACGAGTCGTTCCCCAACTTGTACGGCCCGCAGGCGGCACCGTCCGGCGGCGTCGGAAGCGACCCCGGCATGGCGGCGACCGCGGCCCCCGCATCCGGGCCGACCGCCGCCCCCGCACCCGGGCTGACGGCCGCTCCCAGCGAAGCCCCGGGCGGATTTGCCGGCGAGGCCGCGACGGCGGAGCCGACGGGCGAGCGCGCGCGCACGTCCGACAGCGACCGCGATGACGCGAAGGCGGCGGGGCGGGACACCGCGGCGACGGTGCCGCTCCCGGCGCTCGTCTCCCTCGCGCTGCTGGCAGCCGGGCTCGCCCTCCTCGCGGGCCGGATGGTCGCCCGACGCCGCCTCTCCTGACCCGGGCGGGTCAGGCCCCGCACGCGACGAGCGCCTCCTCCAGCGCGCCCAGGAGCTGGGCGGCGTCGTCGCTTCCGATCACGAGCGGTGGGCGAATCTTGAGGACATTCCCCCGGCGCGGCCGTCGTCCCGACCAGGACGCCGCGGTCGCGCATCGCGTTCTGGACCCGGACCGCGAGGCCCGGGTCGGGCGCCCGCGTCGCCGGGTCGCGGACCAGCTCCACGCCGATCATCAGCCCCCGCCCGCGGACGTCGCCGATCGCCGGGTGGCGCGTCGCCGCCGCCCGGATCCCCGCCCGGATCTCCTCGCCCACCGCGGCGGCGCGTGCCGTGAGCTCCTCGTCCGCGACGACGTCGAGGACGGCCATGGCCGCGGCGCAGGCGACCGGGTTGCCGCCGAACGTGCTGAAGAACTCCGGCCCCGCGGCGAAGCGGTCGACGATCTCCGAACGGGTGATCATCGCGGCGACCGGGTGGCCGTTCCCCATCGGCTTCCCGAGGGTCACGATGTCGGGCACGATCCCGACGGCCTCGAAGCTCCAGAGGCCGTCGCCCAGGCGGCCGTAGCCCGCCTGGACCTCGTCGGCCACGAAGAGGGCGCCCGCGGCGTGGGTCCGCCGGACCAGGTCGCGGAGGTAGGCCGCGCGGCGGAGCGAAGATCCCGTCGCTCGTGAACGCCCCGTCGACGAAGACGGCAGCCGGCCGGAACCCCCGGGCGGCGAGGCCGGCAACCGCGTCGTCGAGACGGGCGGCCGCGCCCTCGGCCCAGGCGCCCTCGTCCGGATCGCCCGCGCCGGGGTGCCGGTACGTGTCTGGCGGAGGGATGGTTCCGACATGTGGCGGCTGGTCGCCGTGCGGCCACGCTTCCGGGGAGAGGTCGGCGATCGCCGCCGAGACGCCGTGGTAGGCCCATTCCGTGACGATTCCGCCGCGGCCGCCGGTGGCGGACGTTGCGAGACGCCAGGCCAGGTCGTTGGCCTCGCTGCCCGAGTTCACGAACATGACCGTGTCGAGCCCGGGCGGCATCGTCGCCACGAGCCGCTCGGCGAGCTCCACGACGGTCTCGTGAAGGTAGCGCGTGTTGGTGTTCAGCGTCGCCGCCTGGCGGGCGATCGCGGCGACCACCCGGGGATGGGAGTGGCCCACGACCGGCACGTTGTTGTAGCAGTCGAGGTAGGGGCGGCCTTCGGTGTCGTACATCCGGGCTCCCTCGCCGCGGACGAGGTGGAGCGGCCGCTCGTAGGTGAGCGCGGAGAGCGCCGCCCCGAGCACGCGCCGGCGGCGACCAAGGAGCTCCGCGTCGCCGTTCGTCGGGTGCCCGCCGGGGAGGATCGGCAACGGCGCAGCCGGGACCGGCCAGGCCGGGATCCGGCGGGCTGCGGCGGCGAAGCGGCGGCGCACCTCGGGCAGGCCGACTGCCTCGAAGAGCGCCAGCATCGGCCACGCCTCGGCGTCCCAGCTCGAGAGGTAGGCGGCGTTCTCCGGGTAGATCCCGATCCGCCACGCGGAGATGAGCGTCGTCTGCGCCAGGCGGGCGGCGACGAGGTCGCCGAGGAGGGCCGCCTCCTCGTCCTCCAGCGGCGTGATCGCGGCGTAGCCGGCGATCCCCGCCTCGGCCGCGGCGAAGAGGTCGGCCGGGTCGTCCCGCCCGCCGAGGAGGGCGACGAGCGCGGCCACCAGGTCGAGGACGAGCGCCGTGTGGGCCATGTCCCCGAAGTCGACGATGCCGCTCACCCGGTCCGTCGGGTCGAGCAGCGTGTTGTCGAACGTCAGGTCGTTGTGGATCACCTGGGCGCGGAAGCTCCGCAACGACGGGGCGACGGCACGCTCGAAGCGGTCGAGGATCGTCTCGACAAGGGCGCGGCGGCGCTCGTCCGTCACCAGGGGGAGGTGCGGGCGCAGGTCGGCCAGGTGCTTGACGTCCCACAGGATCGGGCGGCCGGCCAGCGGGTGGAAGTAGCCGCGGGTGGCCCGCCCCAGGCGCGCCGAGACGGACCCGAAGTCGCGGATCGCCTCGCGGGAGAGCTCCGTGGCCGTCCCGTGGCGCCCGGGCAGGAGGGGCAGGAGGCGGACGACGTGGCGGGCGCCGTCCGCGCCGGCGATCGTGCCCCATGGCGTGCCGTCGCGCGCCGGCCGCGGGATGGCGACCGGCAGGGTCGGATCGATCGCCGCGATGTGGCGGACGACGCCCGTCTCCATCTCCACGATGCCCGCGCCGCTCGCCGGAGTTCGACACCTTCAGGACCCAGCCCTGCCCGTCATCGGCGACGATCCGGAAGTTCTGGTCGCGCTCGCTGACGAGCGGGGTGGCCCTCCCTCGAACGCCGAACAGGTCGGCGGCGATGGTGGCCGCATCCTCGAGGCCGAACCGCGGCGGGGCCGCCCGCAGGACGTCGCCCTCGGCGGACGAGGCGGGCTCCGCCGGCTCGTCGCCCCTCTTCGGCACGTCGCGCCCCTTCGGCACCGCGCTGCTCTCCATGGTGCCGATGGTACAAGCCGGGCCGGCCGCGCCGGACGCGGTCCCGGGGCCCGGGTCGTCGGGAGGCTCGGCTAGACTCTGCGGTGGCCCGGGATGGCGGAATGGCAGACGCACCCGACTCAAAATCGGGCGATCGCAAGATCATGGGAGTTCGAATCTCCCTCCCGGGACCAGGGCCCCACCGCCGCTGGCAGCGCGGCGACGCTCGGACCGCCGGCCCGGCCCGACCGGAGGCCGAACGGCCCTTGTCATCGGTCGTCCAGCCGCCACCGTCATCGGCAGCAGCGCCACGTTGGATGCAACGTCGCGCGGAACCGCGTCCCACCGGCAGCAGCGTCAGGCAGCAGCGTCCCGGAGGCATGTCGCATGCGTCGGGTCCTGGTGGGCGTCCTGGCCGTCGCCGTGGTCGCGCTGATCGGGTACGGGATCGGCTCGTACGTCCTGTTCGACACCATCTCCTCCGTGGCGGCCCATTGCGGCGACCGGAGCACCGGCGAGCCACGCTTCGGGCAGAACATCCCGGCCGGGTGGTCGCTGGCCAACGACGGCGACGTCGACGCCCTCTGGCCGACGTCCAGTCGCACGGTCGACCTCGCTCCGTACGTGATGCCCGACTTCCAGGACGTCGTCTTCCCCAGCCGCGATGCATCGATCGGGCCGCTCGGCGCCTGGTGGGTTCCCGGCCGGACGGCAGCCTCGCCCGCCGTGGTCGTCGTCCACGGGGCCGGCTCCTGCAGGAGGGACCACGTCGTCCTGCTCCATGCCGGGATGCTCCACCGGGCAGGCTTCGGGGTCCTGCTGGTCGACCTGCGGGACATGGGCGACTCCGCCCACCAGGACGGCCGGTTCGCCGCCGGAACCCAGGAGTACCTCGACGTCCTCGGCGCACGCGACTGGCTCGTCGAGACCCGCGGCCTGCCCGCATCGAAGGTCGGCCTCATGGGGAACTCCTTCGGCGCGGCGACGGTCATCATCGCGGCCGGCATGGACGCGACGGTCGCGGCGACCTGGGAAGACTCCGGCATCGGCGACGTCAACGTCTTCATCCGCGAGGAGATCGCCTTCCGCGAGCTCCCTGACGCGGTCAACCTCCTCGTCCCCGGCGGCCTCCTCGTGGGCAGGCTGATGGGGCTCGAACCCACGTCGATCAGCCCGCTCGACATGGCCGCCGCGATCGGCAGGCGGCCGTTCGCGATCGTCCACGGCGAGGAGGACCAGCACGCCCTGGTGCACCACGGGACGGACCTCGCCGCCGTCGTGGCCCGGTCGGTGCCCGGTTACAGGCCGTGGCTGGTCCCGTGCGGGCATCATGTCGAGGCGGCCTTCTGTGCCACGGCGGAGTACGAGACCCGGCTCGTCGACTTCTTCAGCGGGGCCCTCGGCGCCCCCTGAGCACACGCCGCCCCTCGCCGCCGGTCCGGTTTCCCCGCCAGCCCGCCGAACCCGATACCCTCGTCGGGTGACCGCCTGGCCCCGTCGCGCCAAGATCGCCTTCGTCGGTTCCCACGGGATCCGCAAGACGACGGCCGCCTACGCCTTCGCCCACACGATCCAGCGCGCCGGCCGCTCGGTCGAGTTCGGGCGCGAGGTCGTCCGCGACAACCCGCTCGGGATCAACGAGACCGCGACCGGCGAGGCCCAGCTGTGGGTCCTGGTCAGCCAGATCCGGCAGGAGCTGGAGCTGGCCCCGAAAGCCGAGGTCCTCGTCACCGACCGGGGGGTCGTCGACAACTACGCCTACTACCTTCGTGCGTGCGGGGGCACCGACCGGTTCTCGGCCGAGCCCCTGGTCCGTGCGTGGGGAGCGACGTATGACCTCGTCGTCCGCCTGACGCCGGACATCGCGCTGCGGGAGGACGGCATCCGAAGCACGAGCGACGCCTTCCGCGACGAGATCGAGGCGATCCTCGACGACGTCCTCCCCCGTTTCGTCCGCCCCGAGCGGCTCATCACGATCCCTGCCTCGCAGATCACCGATTCGTTCGAGTGGTGGCCGCTGGCCGAGCGGCTCGCCGCTGTCATCGGCGCTCCCTTGCTGGCCGAGGGCGTGGTCGGCCGGCGCCGCTCGCACGCCCGTCGTGCCGACTCTGCCCGCCCCCTCCCCTCTCCGGACCAGCTGGGCCTCGACCTCGCGGATGGAACACGCCGGGGGAGGTGACCCCGGCCGCGCTGCGGTACGCTCCGCGCGATCCGGCCAGCCCGGGCACCCACGGAGCCTGCACCCATGTCCTTCCTGCGCCGCCTCTTCGGCGGAGACGATGCCCCGCCCACCGACGCGCAGCCCCCCGGCGCCGCCGGCGCGCCGGCCGCCCCGATCGGTCCCGCGACGGCCGCCACCGAGACCGCCACCGTCCGCAGGATCGTGGCCCAGCTGGAAGCCCTGCCGCCGGATCGCGCGCGCCTGCTCGCGGGTGCCGCCTACGTCGTCAGCCGGGCTGCCGATGCGGACCTGACGATCACGCCCGAGGAGACGGCCGTCATGGAGCGGACGCTCGTCGAGCGCAACGGGATCTCCGAGGCGGAGGCCGTCATCGTCGTGGAGATCGCGCGCCAGCAGGCTCACCTCTTCGGCTCGACCGAGGACTTCCTCGTGACCCGCGAGTTCAAGCGGGTCGCCACGCCGGAGCAGCGCCTCTCCGTCATGCGGGCCTGCTTCCTCGTCGCCGCGGCCGACGACGAGGTCTCCTCGCCGGAGAGCGCCGTGCTCAACCAGATCGCCACCGAGCTGGAGATCGACCCCGCTGACTTCGACGCGGTGCGGGCGGAGCACCGCGACCAGCTGTCGGTGGTCCGGGCCGCCCGGGCCGTCCGCGAGGGCTGAGGGCAAGCGAACCTGCCGGCGGGCGCGCGGGCCGCTCCCGGGCCAGCCGGGCCGGGCCGAGGCCTCACGCCGAGGCTGCGAACCCCTCCGGATCGGATGCCAGGGCCAGGTCGACCAGGCCGGGCCGCAGCCGGCGGGCCACCTCCGCGGCCAGCTCCGCGTCGTAGGCCACGCCGGCCCGCAGCTCCATCGGGAGGGCCGCGCGTCCCGGTCCCTGCGGCAGGTGGATCGTGACGCGCGTGGCGCCGGGACGGCTGCGCAGGACGTCGCGAACCTCGGCCATGGCCGCCTGGAGGTCGTCGGCGGGGATGCCGGCCGCGAAGCGGACGTGGAGGCGGCCGTCCGGGCCGGCCTCCCGTGGCGCGGTGGGAGCGGCGGCCGCGCCCAGGGCGGCCGCGCGCGCCTCGTCGGGAAGAGCCGCCGCCGCCTCGCGGTCGGCAGCCGCGGCTTCGAGGTCGGCCGGCTCCGGCGACCCCGCGACGGGCTCGGGGGCAGCACGGAGCGGGCTGACGCTCGAAGGCAGCGGGCCGCCCGACGCACCGGGGCGACGTTCGCGGCGCCGTGCCCGTTGCCGTTGCCGTTGCCGCCCGGTCGGCCGCGCGGCCGGCCCCGGTCGGCGGCCGCGACCTCCGCCGCGAAGGCCTCCTCCCCGCCCGTCGCCGCGACGTCGAAGTCGCGCACGAGGTCGGCCAGGAGGGAGACCTCCTCGCCGCGGTGATCGACCCGCCCGGCGACGAGCAGGATCGCGCCCTCCTGCCAGGTCGGCCCGGTCTGCTCGTGGAGCTTCGGGAAGATGACCACCTCGACGGCACCCTGGAGGTCCTCGAGGGTCGCCACGGCCATGGTCGAGCGCGCCTTCGTGATCACCGTCCGGACCCCGGTCACCACCCCGCCCACGACGACCCGCTGGCCGTCGAGCGACTCGTCCTTCAGGTCCCCGGAGTAGGCCGTGACGAACTTCCCGATCCGCTCGGCGACCTCGCCCAGGGGGTGGTCCGAGAGGTAGAGGCCGAGGAGCTCCTTCTCCCAGCGGAGCCGCTCGCGGACGGGGACCTCGGTGGCCGCCGGGAGCGGCGCCTCGAGCGAACCCGGCTCCGCCGCGAGGTCGAAGAAGCTGATCTGGCCCGAGGCGCGCTCGCGCTGGTCCGCCTGGGCCGCCGCGAGGACGTCGTCGAGGGCGACGAGGAGCTGGGCCGGGTGCCCGAAGGCATTGAGCGCGCCCACCTTGGCGAGCGACTCCAGGACGCGCTTGTTCACCAGCCGGAGGTCGATCCGGTTGCAGAAGTCGGCGAACGACCGGAAGGGGCCCTCGCTCTCGCGGGCGGCGATGATCGACTCGATGGCGCCCTGCCCCACGTTCTTGACGGCCAGCAGCCCGAACCGGATCGCCGGCCCCTCCACGGTGAACTCGAGGTGGCTGGCGTGGACGTCGGGCTGCAGGACGGCGATGCCGAGCCGGCGGCACTCGGCCACGGCCGCGGCCACCTTCTCGGCGGTGTCCCGGATCGCCGTCAGGACGCTGGCCATGTACTCGACGGTGTAGTTCGCCTTGAGGTACGCCGTCTGGTAGGCCACCAGCCCGTACGTCGTCGCGTGGGCCTTGTTGAAGCCGTAGCGCTCGAAGGGCTCGAAGGCCTTGAAGACCGCGTCGATCGTATGGGGGAGCACGCCGCGCTCGCCCGCCTGCTTCACGAACTGGTCCTTCATCGAGCGCAGGACGCTCGACTTCTTCTTGCGGATCGCGTAGCCCAGCGTGTCCGCCTCGGGGCCGCTGAAGCCGCCGAGGGCGACCGCGGCGGCCATGATGTCCTCCTGGTAGACGAAGATCCCGTGGGTCCGCTCCAGGAAGGGCTCGAGCAGCGGGTGGAGGTAGGTGACCTTCTCCTGGCCGTGCTTGCGCCGGATGTAGGCCGGGATGTTCTCCATGGGGCCCGGCCGGTAGAGGGCGACCATGGCGGCCAGGTCGTAGACGGAGGACGGCCGGAGCTCGCGGATGTAGCGCCGCATGCCGGCCGACTCCAGCTGGAAGACGCCCGTCGTCTCGCCCGAGGCCAGGAGGGCGAAGGTCGTCGGGTCGTCGAGGGGGATCCGCTCGAGGTCGATCTCCACGCCGCGCTGCTCGCGGATGCGGTCCACGGCCGCCCGCAGGATCGTCAGGTTGGAGAGCCCCAGGAAGTCGAACTTGAGGAGCCCCAGCGCCTCGATCCCGTGCATCTCGTACTGGGTCATCGTGGCGTCGGAGTTGGTGGCCTTCTGGAGCGGCATCAGCTCGGTCAGGGGCTCGCGGCTGATGACCACGCCGGCGGCGTGGGTCGAGGCGTTGCGGGCGACGCCCTCCAGCTGCTTCGCGAAGTCGATGATCCGGTGGACGGAGGGGTCCGCGTCGTGCAGCTCCTTGAGCTGCGGGCTCAGCTGGAGGGCCTCCTCGAGCCGGATGCCGAGCTGGTTCGGGACCGCCTTGGCGATCCGGTCGACGTCGCCGTAGGAGTGCCCCAGGACGCGGCCCACGTCGCGGATCGCCGCCCGGGCCAGCATCGTGCCGAAGGTGATGATCTGGGCGACGTGGTCGGCACCGTACTTGCGGGTGACGTAGTTGATGACCTCGTCGCGGCGGCCGTCCTCGAAGTCGACGTCGATGTCCGGCATCGTCACGCGGTCCGGGTTGAGGAAGCGCTCGAAGGGCAGCTGGTAGTGGATGGGGTCGACCGGGGTGATGCCGAGGGTGTAGGTGACGATCGATCCCGGGGCGCTCCCCCGGCAGGTCGTCTGGATCCCCTGCTCGCGGGCGAAGCGGACGAAGTCGGCCACGATGAGGAAGTAGCCCGCGTAGCCCATCGAGGTGATCGTCCCGAGCTCGTAGTCCAGGCGCGCCTGGAGCTCCGGGGTGACGGCGCCGTAGCGGCGGGCCAGGCCGCGCTCGCACTCGGCCCGCAGCCAGCTCTCGACCGTCTCCCCGTCCGGCACCGGGAAGTGCGGGATCCGCAGCTGGCCGAGCGGCAGCTCCAGGTCCACCATCTCGGCGATCCGCCGGGTGTTGCGGTACGCCTCGACCTGGTCCGGGAAGAGGGCCAGCATCTCGGCCGCGGACTTCAGGTAGAACTCGGCGCCCTCGAACTTCAGGCGGTTCGGCGTGTCGAGGTTGCTGCCGGTCCCCACGCAGAGGAGGACGTCGTGGGCGGCCGCCTGCGCCTTGTGGACGTAGTGGAGGTCGTTCGTCACGACCAGCGGCAGGCCGGTCTCCGGGGCCAGGCGGAGGAGCTGCTCGTTGAGGCGGGCCTGCTCCGGGCATCCCGTGGTCCTGGAGCTCCAGGAAGAAGTTGCCCTTGCCGAAGATGTCGCCGTACTCGCCGGCCAGGCGTCGGGCGCGAGCTCCCAGTCGTCGACCTCGAGCGCCTTGGGGATCTCGCCGCCGAGGCAGGCGGAGAGGCCGACGAGGCCCTCGGCGTGGCGGGCCAGGTGCTCGCGGTCGATGCGCGGCTTGTAGTAGTAGCCGTCGAGGTGGGCGTCGGTGAGCAGCCGGCAGAGGTTCCGGTAGCCGACGAGGTCCTTGGCGAGGAGGACGAGGTGGAACGGCTGGGCGTCGGCCTTGCCCTCGCGGTCCCGCATCGAGCGGCGGGCGACGTACGTCTCCACGCCGATGATCGGCTTGATCCCCTTGGCCCGGGCGGCCTGGTAGAAGGCGACCGCCCCGTAGAGGGCCCCGTGGTCGGTCAGGGCGAGCGAGTCGAATCCCAGCCGCTCGGCCTCGTCGACGAGGTCGCCGATGCGACCGAGGCCGTCCAGGAGCGAGAACTCGGAGTGGACGTGGAGATGCGTGAAGTCGTTCGGGGCGAGGGTCGTCACGGGAGGTCAATGGTAGCCCGGCCGTCGAAGGGAGCGGTGGACTACCGACTTCAATGCCGGTACGCTCGGCGAATGGGAGATGGTGAAACGCAGGAGCCCACGCCGCCTGACGCCGCGCCGGCCGAGGACCCGACGGATCTGCAGATCGTGAGGACGCCGGTCACCGTCACGGGCCTCGAGGCGATGGCGGAGCGCATGTTCGGCAACCTCGTGAAGGCCGTCGTTGACATCGAACGAGGCATCCTGGCGGTCGGGGGCGAGATGCACGCCGACGAGGAGGCGCTGCTCCTCGGCGAGGGCTCGCCCCAGGCGAGCCTCTGGGGCATCAACCTCTACCCGGCGGAGTTCGGCAGCCCCAGGTTCATCGAGTTCGACTCGGTCATCAACATCCGCCCGAGGCAGGGCAACCGCACGCGGTCGGTCGATGACGCCGCCGCGCGCTCGGCCATCGCCGCCGTCGTCGAGCGGTTGGTCACGCGATGACCACTCACGCTGGCCTGGCAAGCGGTCGCTGGGGGACGCTCACCTTGGCCGAGCAGCTCGGCAACGCGGGAGCCGACGTCGGCCGCGCGATCCGGGCCCGAGAGGAAGGCGACCAGGGTCGCTTCGCCGCGGCATTCGATCGAGCACTCGAGCTGCTCGACCTCACGCTCGCGGACCCCCGCTGGAGCCGCCCCCGCCTTCGTGAGATCGCGCGCACGCGCGAGGTCGTCTGCGACTTCCTCGTCGGGGACAACCTCTACCGCTCCACTCCCGAGTTGCTCGACAACTACTTCCTCGCCTTCGCCCTCGCGGCTCGGCGCGACCGTTAGGGGCCGCCGGCAGCCCGCCAGACAACGACGGGTCACAATCGTCTCCGATCGTCGCAGCCGCAAGGACGTGCACATGGTCATCCCAGGTCAGCCCGGCGCGCGCGGAGCGCGGTTCCGCATGTGCCGGCACGGTCTCGTCGTGGTGACGCTTGCGATCCTGGTGGCCGGCTGTGCCAGCTCGCTGCCGACGAGTCCGCTGCCTGCCCCTTCTGCGCTCGTCCCAAGCCAAGATGCCGGTCCGACCGGGAACCCAGCCTCGACCGCCCCCGGAAGCTCTTCACCCAGCACCTACCCGTTCCCGGACCCCGACGCCGTCTTCAGCCCGACCCAGCCGCCGATCGATCTCGCGGTGACGCCTGAGGCCGGCAACACCGTCACCGCACTCGTCCCCGCTGCGGGCGGAGAGCTGCGTGCAACGGGTGCGGATGGCACGGTCTATACGCTCGCCATCCCCGACAAGGCCCTCGTGAGCGAGACGGAGATCAGCATGACACCCGTAGCGGCGGTCACCGGACTGCCGACGGGCGGTGACGTCACATATGCGGTCCAGCTGGCTCCCGACGGGCTGCAGCTGGACGATTTCGCGACCCTGACCATCTCGCCAGCCGTCGACCTTCCGATCGACCAGCAGATCCCGTTCGGCTTCGAGGCCGCCGGGACGGGGATGTTCCTCGCCCTGCCGGTGGTGAACGACCCTCGAATCAAGCTGCGGATCCTCCACTTCAGTGGGTACGGCGTGACGAAGGGCCTGCTCGCGGACCTCGGTCCCGTGCGGCAGCGATTGGGCGGCGATGCCGAGGCCCGTCTCAACAGCCAGATCGCGGAGCTGTTTGCCCGGGAACGCGTGCTGCAGCAGAGCGGGGAGCATGTCTCCTCCGACTTCTACGATCAGCTCGGGAGCTTGCTGGACGAGTTGCAGCGCCAGGTCGTGGACGTTCGGGTGGCCGCGGCCGGCAACAGCTGCGCCAACGCGCGGCTGGCGCTCCAATCACTGCTGAACATCGCCAAGCAGCGGCAGATGCTGTTCCCGGACACCGACCCGTCCGTGCCGGTCAGCCTCGTCACGACCCTCGCGCACGTGTGCACGCAGGAGGAGTACGAGCTGTGCCGCGACGACCACATCGTCCACCGGATGCTCTCGGTCATCCTGGGCTTCGAGCGCCAGCGCCAGTTCATGGGCGCGCCGGACGAGGCCGAATGGGCGTTCGAAAAGAACCTGGCCACCAAGTGCCTGACCTTCGAGGTGCACTTCGACTCCAAGGCATCGGTCCAGCAGGGACCCGTTCGCGCCGTCTCGACTGTCACATCCAAGGTCTTCATCGCGCTTGATCCGGAGTCGTTCAGGATCACGGGCCACTCAGCGCTGATCAATACGGCATTCAAGGTCACGTCGAGCGTGAGCGGCGGCTGTTCGATCAAGAGCACCCGGGGTGGCTCGGAGCTGAACGTGACCGACCTGTCCTTCGCCTTCACACCGGGCACGAAGACGGACGACCCGGGGACCCTCAAGGACATCACCCTGACGTACCTCCCTGCGGAGACGACCGAGGTCGGCAGCATCGCGTGCCCCGGGGCGCCCGCCCAGACGTTCTCGGCGCTGACCTGGTCGGCCATGTACCTGGGCACCCATTCGAGCGAAGTGGCGAAGCCGGACGGCGCCTATGCGACCAGGGAGTGGAAGGTCGCGCAGGCCGCCAAGATGGGCACCAAGGAGTGGGACCTCAAGACTTCGGGGGCCGGCATCACCGAGCAGGGGACCTTCGAGCTGTATCACGAGCCCCGTTGACCTCGGATCCTGCCCCCGCCGGAACCACGACGAGGACCGCCACCTCCGAGGCCCTCGTCTGACATCGACACGTCACAAGCGCCAATTGATCGGTTCCGGGTATGCGCCCTCACGAGTTCGGGGCGCCTCGACTCATGGATTCGTGCGCAGACTCGGAGTCATCGCCAGGTGGAGCTGCGCGAAGTCATTCGGGGCGATGGTCGTCACGGGAGGTCAAAGGTGGCCCGGGCGCCGCAGCCGGCGGTGACCTCGATTCTCACCCGCTGGTCGCTCGCGCGGAGGCCACCTGGCGAAGCACGCCGAGGGCGGCGGCCGTCACGAACGGGTTGCTGCGCGTGGCACCGGCCGGACCCCAATCCGCGTAGGTGCCGCGGCTCGCGACCACGTCCCGCGTGACGCCGACGCGCTCCTCGAGCGGGAATCCCCCGTCAGGCAGCCGCTTCAATTCGAGGAGGGCGAGGGCATCGCCGCAGAGCGGATCCGCGAGCCGGCCCAGCTCGGCCATGACCTGCAGGGCGAAGAGCACGTCGTAGAACTGGATGGGGTACTGGATCCTGTCGACGCTGGCGCCCCAATCGGGCCGGATGAGAACGCCGTCTCGGCGGCGCCAGAGGAGGCGGCGCGACAGGAGCAGCTCCGCCGCCCGTCCGGCCGCCCGCAGCGCGGCCGGATGCCCGAACCGCCTGCCGAACGCGTGCAGCGCCCGCGCCGGGATCGCCGTCTCCTGGAACGAGGAGAGCCGCGCCTCGCGACGCTTGTCGCAGTTCCACCCGCCGTCCGGCCACTGAAAGGCGATGAGGCGCTCGACGAGCGCGACCGTGTGCTCGTCCTCGAGGCCCAGGCGGAGGGCCGCCCAGATCGCGTTTCCCTCCTGCGACGCGCAGCGCCGCACCCGCTCGGGCTGCTCCGGGTACGACACCGTCCGGGGCGGACGATCGAAGTGCGGGCCGAGGAGCCAGCCGTCCACCTGCCGCTTGAGCGGGACGAGCGCCGGATCGCCCGGCGGGTAGTCGATCAGCGCGAGGCTCACCAGCGTCCAGTGGGGACCCTGGAACTTGGCGTACGGGTAGAGCCGGATCGTGCCGTCCGCCTCGCGGCCGGAGAGGAGCGCCTGGGCGCGGGCCGATCCGGCGATGGCCACCCGCAGGTCGCGGAGCAGCGGGTCCGATTCGAGTGCCCCCAGCGCGCGGACGCGAGCCTGGTACGCGATGACCGGATCGTCGGACGATGCCAGGCGCTGCGCAAGGTCGGTCCCGGCGGGCCCACCCGGCGACACCCACCTCGGCGCCAGACGCGTGTCGTTCCGACAGAGCGGCCACGCTTCGAAGCGTGCGCCCGGTCGACCCGCAGCGACAAGAGTCGTACGGCTCCCCGACCCCTGGCTCCTCACCTGCCCAACATGGCCTCCGACGGCCAGCGGAGCACGACGACCGCGACGAGCACCGCGACGTTCACGCCAAGGGCGGCGAGCGTGTTGAACGTCGGCCATGTGCCGAAGAAGAACACGATGCCAGTGGCCGATACGAGCGCTGCGGCAACGGCCAGGGGCCGCCAGACGCCGGCCGGGACGACGATGCCCCAGAACGACATCGCGGCGATCGACGAACCCGACCAGCGACACGATCCAGAACGCGCTGGCGAGGGTCGTCGCCGTGTCCGCCCGGCAGCGACGGGACGAGCCACGAGCGGGCCGCGAGCCAGTCGCCCGTGTTCGTGCCAGGGCGGAGCCGGATCCAGGCCAGGGCTCGCGAGGGCTCCGCCGTGGCCGAGCCCGTGCAAGAGCAGCACGCCGGCTGCGATGAGCTTGATCGTCTGGTCAGACATGTCACGTCCTCCTGTCCCTCGGAACGTCGTCGCTGGCGCTCCACCGTCCGCCCCGTTGCCGGGCGGGATCAACCGTTCTCGATTGCCTCGGCCGCTTGCGGCTCGACCCGGAACACCGGGTGGTCAGCCGGGTCCGGAAGGGCGGCGAAGAACTCGCGCGCCCGCCAACCCATCTGCTCGCGATAGGCGGTCACGACCCGGTCGTGCTCGTCGCCACCGACCTCGACCGCCCGGAAGAGCTCGTGCGTGCGGCCCCTCCGCAGCTCGCCCTGGCCGGCCGCCCGCAGGTTGCGCACCCAGTGCGTGTCGCCGCCGCCCGAGACGAGGTACCGGGCGCCCTCGACCTCGAGCGTGGGGATGGGCGTCCTGATCGGGCGGCCGGTGCGCCGGCCGCGCACCGTGAGCGTCGGGCCGCCGAGCCAGAGCGTGATCGGGTTCACCACGCGGCTCATGAAGAACCGGGAGGGCACGTACGGACGTGGCCTGGTCTCAGTCGTGGTCAAGGAATCGTCAATCTGCGACACCGGAATCCTCCTTCGATGGTTCGGTTGTCCCTGCACCGCCGTTCACCGCCTCCGCCGGCGCGAGCACCACCCGTTCGGCGGCGACGAGCTCGAGACCCGCGTCGCGCAGCCGCGTCAGCAGGCCGTAGAGCGGCGGCCTGATCGACGGCCGCGAACGCGAGCAGCGAGTCGCCGCCCGGCAGCAGCCGGAGCTCCTCGCAGCCCAGGGAACTGGACGCGTCGCTGGTCGAGGTGGCCAGCGACTCGGATCTCGTAGCGGTCCATGGCCCTGATGTTCGGGCTCGGGAGTCGCGATCGCGCCTCGCGAAAGGCCGGTCTTTGCGTCGCGCGATTCCCCTCCCGAAAGGAGGGGTTCGGCCCGGTGGTCCGGGCCGCGGACCTAGACGAGGCCGAGCCTGCTGGGCGCGCACGAGCGCCTGGGTGCGGCTCGTCGCGCCGAGCTTGGCGAGGACGTGGCCGACGTGCCACTTCGCCGTGCCGAGCGAGACCGTCAGGCCGGCCGCGATCTCCGCGTTGCTCGCGCCCTGCGCCATCAGCCGCAGGACATCGAGCTCGCGGGCGGTGAGCGTCTCGAGCAGCTGCCCGTCGGCGTCACGCCAGAGCGACGTCCCGCGTCCGTGCGGCTGCGGGGCGCCGGCTTCGGTCGGCTCGGCTGCGAAGGCGGCGATCAGCACATCGACGAACCCGGGCGCGGCCGTGCGGACGAGGGGCAGGAGGTGGGCGACGCTCCGCCCGTCATCGACGAAGCGTCGGACGTAGCCGCCCGGAGCGGCGAGCTCGACCGCCTGCCCGAGTGCTCGCACTGCCTCCGCCCGGCGACCCGTCGCCTCGGCCACGGCAGCCTCCAGGACGCCGATCGAGATCAGGTCGGCGACGGCGCCGGACGCTTCCTGGGCCACGCTCGTCCGGGCCAGCAGCTCGCGAGCCTCGTCAGGCCGGCCCTGGGCCAGGCGCACCCTCGCGATCGTCACGTCCATCGAGCGACGGAGGAGCTCCAGGAGTGGTGAGCCGGGCGGTGCATCCGGTGTCGCCCGGTCCGCCCACCGCCCTGCGCCGGCGACATCGCCACGCCGCAGGAGGATCCGCGCCTCGATCTCACCGGCGAGCCCGGGGAGAGCCATGCCGGTCGTCCGAAGGTCGCGCTGGCTCGTGCGGAGCGCCTCGAGCGCCGCCTCATGGTCGCCGCAGGCGAGCCGAACGAGCGCGAGGTACGGGATCGCCCAGCCGAGCACGGGACGGCCGACCCCCATCCGACGCGCCGCCTCGAACCCCGCCTCGAGCTCGCGACGGGCTTCGACGAGGTCGTTGGCCTCGTAGCGCACGATGCCGAGCACCACGCGGGCCGGCCAGGCGATCGGCCGCGGCCTGCCCGTGCACGTCGGCGTGCTGGGCGAGGACGGTGCGGCAGCATCGTCTCGGCCTCGCCGCGGAGGCCGACCACCGCAAGGCCATGGCCGAGAGGGTTGACCGCGGGCAGGACGGCCATCGGGTTCCCGGCCCGGAGCGCGGTCTCGAACCCAGCCCGGAGCGTCTCGACGGCCGGCACGTATTCCCCGCGAGCGAGCGTTGCGAGGCCCGCGGCCAGGAGCCCGAACGAGCGGAAGAGCGGATCGTCGCCCACGAGCTCGAGTCCCTCGATTCGCCAGGTGCTCCGCGTCCGGTCCGGTGACCGTCGCCATCATCGCCTGGAGGATGAGCAGCCGCCCCTCGGCCGGCCCACGGACGTCGGACGAGGCGAGATGACGCCCGGCGCGCGCCAGGGCGGCCGCGACCTGACCGGTCTCGAACAGCGCCCATGCGGACAGGGAGACGAGCTCCGGGCTCATCGCGACCCTGCCGGGCGGCAGCGCCTCGAGCCAGCCGAGCAGGGTTGCCAGCTCCCCCGCCTCGAACGCCGGCCGCGCCGCACGCTCGACGAGGCGGACCGCGCGGTCCGGCGAGCCGGCGGCCAGGGCATGGTCGATCGCCTCCGACGCGAGGCCGGCACGCTCGAACCAGTCGGCGGCGCGCTCGTGGAGCTGCGCGTCGCTCCTCCTCGCCGAGCTGGGACCGGAGGTAGTCGGCGAAGAGGCGGTGATAGCGGTACCAGCGCCCCTCGGCGTCGAGCGGGACGAGGAACAGGTTGGCGCGCTCCGCCCGGTCGAGGAGCGCGTCGGCATCCTCGCGACCGGCGAGGGCGCGGCACAGCTCGACCGTGAACCGCTCGGCGATCGCGGTCCTGACGAGGAACGCGCGCAGGTCCTCGTCGACCCGGCCGAGGACCTCGTCGGCGAGGTAGTCGAACACGAAGCGCTGGCTCCCGCCGAACGCCTCGATCAGCGCTGCGGCATCGGCCCGGTCGCGCAGCGAGATCGCCGCCAGCTGGAGTCCCGCGATCCAGCCCTCCGTCCGTTCGAGGAGGCGCTCGACGAGCTCGGGCTCGAGGGAGACACCCGCCCCCGCCAGGAAGCTCGAGGTCTCGTCGCCCGTGGCGCGCAGGTCGTCGGCCCTCAGCTCGACCAATCGCCGGTGGGCCCGCAGGCGGGCGAGCGGCAGCGGTGGGTCCTCCCGTGTGAGAAGGACCAGGTGGCCGAAGGGCGGCCCACGCTCGATCAGGAACCGGACCAGGCGATGGATGGGCTCGGCGCTGATGAGCTGGTAGTCGTCGAGGACGAGCACGAACGGGTCGTCGCTCGTCACCACCTCGTCGAGGAGGCTGGCGCCGATGAGCTCCGGGCTCGGATTCGCCCCCGGGCCGAACATGCCCTCCGTGGCGCTGCCGGCAGCCGGTCGGACCGCTCGCAGCGCCGCGACGAGATAGCGAACGAAGCGGGCGAGATCGTTGTCCGCCGCATCGAGCGAGAGCCAGGCGCGAGCGAGACCGCGGGAGTCGAGCCAGCCGACGAGCGCGACGGTCTTGCCATACCCCGGCGGAGCGGAGAGGAAGGTGAGGCGGACGTCGTCCGCGAGGGCCTGGTCGAGCAGCGCGCTGAGCCGCGGGCGCTCGCGGTATCCCGCGACCGTGACTGGCGCCCCAAGCTTCGTCCCGACGAGGGGGGCACGGAACTCCGCAGACTCCCACCTGTTGGCAGGTGGATCGTTCGAGGCGAGGGTCGTCACGGGAGGTCATGGTACCGACACGCCGGGGTGGGTGGAGGCGGCTTTGCCCTTCGCCATCGGGCGGGCGGCCATCGGGATCGACCCCGCCACGACCTGCACGGGGCGTCCACCGGCCAGCGATCGCCCGGCTACGATCGTCGCGAGTGCAGGGGAGCCTCATGGAGGCTCACGAAGCTCCAAGTGGAGTCAGTGAATGGACGTCACGGTGCGCGGCGCGGTGCCGGCCGATGCGCAGGAATGCGGGCGGATCTGCTACGAGGCGTTCGCGACGGTCTCCACGAGCCACGGCTTCCCGCCGGACTTCCCGTCGGTCGAGGCGGCAACCGGGCCCATCAGGTGGCTGATCGCCCACCCCGACATCTACGGCGTCGTCGCCGAACGCGACGGCCGCATCGTGGGAAGCAGCTTCCTCGACGAGCGCTCGATCATCTCGGCCATCGGGCCGGTCAGCGTCGATCCGGCGGCGCAGGACCGCCAGGTCGGCCGTGCGCTCATGGCCGCCATGCTCGACC
Source organism: uncultured Chloroflexia bacterium (assembly GCA_963827965.1). GTDB lineage: Bacteria > Chloroflexota > Limnocylindria > Limnocylindrales > CSP1-4 > CTSoil-043. The sequence continues at coordinate 177,977 of CAWHCW010000010.1, forward strand.
GGGCCGCCCAGCGACGGGCGGTGGGCGTCCGGCTCCTGCAGCTCTCCTTTCACAACCGCTCCCTGAGCCTGTACGCGAAGCTGGGGTTCGACGTCCGGGAGTCGTTCGCCGCGATGCACGGCGATCCCCTGGGGATCGCCATCCCCGGGTACGCCGTTCGGCCGGCGACCGGTGCCGACGAGGGCGCGTGCAACGCCCTGTGCATCCGGGTCCACGGCCACGATCGCGCGGGCGAGGTGCGCGACGCGCTCGCCGACGGCAGCGCGACCGTCGTCGAGCGCCTCGGGCGCATCACTGGCTACACGACGGGGATCACGTACTTCACCCACTCGGTCGCCGAGACCAGCGACGACCTCCGGGCGCTCATCGGCGCCGCGGGGCAGTTCGGCACCCCGGGCTTCCTCGTCCCCCTGGCCAACACGGAGCTCTTCCGCTGGTGCCTCGCCCATGGCCTGCGCGTCTTCTTCGTCCTGAACATGATGACGATCGGCCTCTACCAGGAGCCCGCGGGCGCCTATCTCCCCTCGGTGGGCTACTGACCCAATCGCCACGCCAGCGGGGTCGTCCTCGGCCCGCCGCGCCGGCCCTGGGGGCGCCGCCTACTCGTTGATGTCGAGGCGACGGAACCAGGCGATCGCGGCGAGGACCGGGAGGATCGCCCAGGCGACCAGGGCACCGACCGACACCCCGGCCGGCGCGAGCGACGCCAGCGGCACGTCCGATCCACCGAGCAGGCGGGAGATCGAGCCGGAGACGGTCAGGGCGGGCATCCACGGCGCCGGGCTCAGCGACCAGAACGGGGCCCCGGTGATCGCGATGTCGGCCACGAAGAACAGCAGCGTGAGGAGGAAGGCGAGGGCCGTCGACCGCGCCACGATCGCCACCAGGACCGGGATCGCGATGAACGGCAGCACGCTCGCCAGCCGGATCGCGATGGCCGCCACCAGGTCGGGCGCCGGCGCCGCGTACTGCTGGAGCGGGGTCCCCTCCACCACCAGGAGGAACGGCAGGATCGCCCCGAACAGGAGCCCGATCGCCGCCACCAGGCCCACGAGGCCGACCACGACGCCGACCCGCACGGCCAGCGTCCGGCCCCGGCTCGACGTCAGGTGGAGCGTGCGGATCGTGCCCCACTCGAACTCACCGGCGACGAGCGCGATGGCGAGGTAGATCGCCAGGAGGACCAGCGGGCCGATGTTGCCGGCGACCTTGACCAGGCTGGCCGGGAACGCGAACGCCGGCAGCTGAGCGGCCAGCTGCCCCCGGAAGTCGGCCAGCATCTGGGCGCGCATGGCGGCCTCGGCGACCGGGTCGGGTGGATCGAAGAAGAAGTCCACCTGCGGCGGCGTCGTGACCGCGTTGAACTCGGCGACGAACATGAGGGCGAGGATGACCGGGACGAGGGCGACGAGGACGCGCAGGTCGCGGCGCCGCCCGAAGCGAACCCAGTCGGCCGCGAGGAGGTGCCTCACGAGGTCCGCTCGTCCTGGGCGCCGGTGATGCGCAGGAAGACGTCCTCCAGGGAGTCGCGCCGCCGGATCAGCTCATCCGGGTAGCAGCCCGCGGCGGCGAGCAGGCGGCCGACCGTCGAACCGTCCGCTGCGCCCTCGACCCACAGCCCGGCGGGATCTTCGGGCTGGGTGACGCGGAACCCGGCCGCCTCGAGCACGCGGCGAGCCGTCGGGATCTCGTCCGTGGCGAGGCGCAGCTCGATCCGCTCTCCGCCGCCGGCCAGCGAATCGGGGGTCCCGGCCGCGACGATCCGGCCGTGGTCGACGATCGTGACGTGGTCGCAGGTCTTCTCGACCTCCGTCAGCAGGTGGCTCGAGACGAGGATCGTCCGGCCGCCGCCGGCGAGGGAGATGAGGAGGTCCCGGATCTCGACGATGCCGGCCGGGTCCAGGCCGTTGACCGGCTCGTCGAGGATGAGGGTCGGCGGGTCGGCGAGGAGCGCGAGGGCGATGCCGAGACGCTGGCGCATCCCGGTCGAATAGCCCTTCGCGGCCCGCCCGCCGACCGCGGCGAGATCGACCAGGCCGAGTGCCGCCGCGATCCGCGAATTGGCGAGCGCCCGTGGCCATCCCCATGCGGCGGCCAGCGCCCGCAGGTTCTCCGCGCCCGAGAGATGCGGGTAGAAGACGGGCGTCGCCACCATCGCGCCGACGCGCTCACCGGCGACCCAGCCCTGGCTCACCGGCTCGCCGGCGATCGTGACGCTCCCGGCATCCGCGCGAACGAGGCCGACCAGGATCCGCAGCGCCGTCGTCTTGCCCGCCCCGTTCGGCCCCAGCAGCCCCACCACGTGTCCCTCCTCGACGGCGAGATCGAGCCCGTCGAGGGCAGCCACGCTCCCGTAGCGCTTGCGCAGGCCGGTCGCCTCGACGATGAGGGTCATCCGGCCGAAGCATTCGGGACCCGGCCAGCGGTGTCAACCACCCTCCAGGTGCGTCCGGCGATCGCTCGCGCCGGCGCCGGGCAGAGGCGCGTCCCGCCCCGCGGCGCCGGCGCCGGGCACCGCGACGCTTCGTCGGGCCGATCGTTCCCCCGTGACCGACGATCGGGTGATTGCCCGGCACAGCCGGGCTCCGCTACGGTCGGAGCACGATGGCCGTCCCAGCGCAGAGGAGCGACATGCCGAGGATCCCGATGCCGGGCCCCACGACCTCCGGCGTCGGGGGTCGTCGCACCCCACGATGACCCGCTCGATCCGTCCTCTCCGCGCCCTGCTTCTTGTCGTCCCGCTCGTCGCCTCGCTGCTGACGGCCGGGGCGGCCGCGGGCAGCGGCGTGCAGGCGGTCCGGGCGGCCGATGTCGCCGCGCCCGAGGGCCGGCTCATCGTCTTCTGGAAGCCAGGCCGTCCGGCCGAGCTGGCCGACGCCCGGATCTCCTCGGCCTCGACCGTCGGCGGCCGTGCCGGCGCCCGCTCGCTCGTGGTCGCCCGGCCCGGTTCCGCTGGCGCGCTCGCGGCCCAGCTGCGGGCCGACCCCGACGTCGCCGCCGTCATTCCCGACGCCCGCGTCACCATCGACGCCTGGCCGGCCTCGGGCAGCCCGAACGATCCCGTACTACGCGTCCGACCAGCCCGACCTGCCGCTGATCGGGGTCCCGACCGCCTGGCAGATGACGACCGGCTCGGCGTCCGTGATCGTGGCGATCATCGACACCGGCACGACGGCGAGCCACGAGGACCTGGCTGGCATCGCGTTCGTCAGCCCCTGGAACGCGATCACCGGCGCGGCCGGCGCGGCCGATGACCAGGGCCACGGGACCCACGTGACCGGCACGATCGCCGCCCAGGCGAACAACGCCCGCGGCATCGCCGGCATCGCGCCGGGCGTCGGGATCATGCCCATCAAGGTTCTCGACGCGAGCGGCGGTGGCTACTTCAGCACCTTCCTGGACGGCGTCGACTATGCCGTCGCCCACGGCGCGAAGGTCATCAACATGAGCCTGGGCGGAACGCTCGACGCGGCGTCCGTGGCCGCGATGCAGCCGACGTTCGACGCGGCGCATGCCGCCGGGGTCACGGTCATCGCCGCCGCCGGCAACGACGGCGACGGCTCGATCAGGTACCCGTGCGCCTTCGACCACGTCATCTGCGTGGCGGCCACCGACAACGGCGACGGGCACGCCTCGTTCAGCAACGCCAACGCCTACGTCGACATCAGCGCCCCGGGCGTCGGCCAGGCCTCGACCTACCCGTCGTTCGGCTGCGCGGGGTCCCCGTCGTGCTACTGGCTCATGAGCGGCACGTCGATGGCGACGCCGCACGTCGCCGGTGTCGCGGCGCTCGTCCTCTCCGCTCACCCGACCGCCACCCCCGACGAGGTGGAGGCCGCCCTGGAGAGCACGGCGGCCGACCGCGGGACCCCCGGCCGCGACGACACGTTCGGCTACGGTCGGGTCGATGCAGCTGCCGCCGTGGCAGCCTTGCTCACGCCCTCGCCACGCACCCTCGCCCACTCCGTCGCCGACGCCCGACCCGACGCCCTCGCCGACGCCCTCCCACGCCGTCGCCGACGCCCTCGCCGACGCCCGACGTGACCCCGCCAACGATGACCGCGCTGTCGGCCCCGAGCCTGGTCACGAGCGCGAACGCCGCCTTCACCGCCACCTTCGCCGGGTCGGACGACGTCGGCGTGACGGCCTACGAGATGCGGACCAGGAAGGGGGCGTCCGGGTCCTGGTCGGCGGCGACGACCAGGACGTCGACGTCGCGAACCTTCTCGGGCCTCGCGGCCGGGACCTGGTACATCGACGTCCGGGCCCGCGACGCGGCCGGCAACGCGAGCGCCTGGCGCCGGGCCGTCGTCGTCATCCCGGCAGACGACCGGACCCGGTCGTTCTCGGCCGGCACCACGCGGCGGATCGGCTCGTCCTACTTCCGCGGCACGGCCACGACGACCTCCGCCTCGGGGGCGAGGATGTCGATCGCGTTCAGCGGCTCGTCGTTCTCGCTGCTCGGCACGACCGGGCGCTACTACGGCAGGCTGCGGGTCACGCTCGATGGCCGGAGCTACACGATCGACACGGGCTACTACAGGGGCGTGCGCGAGAGGGGCAACCACTACCGCGTGGTCCTCTTCTCGCGGAGCCTGGCCAACGCCCGGCACACCGTCACGATCACCTGCCTCGCGACCTCGGGGCGGCGGACGATCGCGATCGACGCGGCCGGCTGGCGCAACTGACGGCTCCGGCCCTGGGCAAGGTCCAGCCCGGGACGGAACGCTCGGGCGCGGGTACCCTGCGGGCGTGGACGCACGCGAAGCCGGCGAAGCCCCCGACCTCTTCGAGGCCACCCTGGCGGCCGCGATCGCGCGCCTCCCCGACGCCTACCGCGAGCAGCTGGCCACCGTGGCGATCGTCGTCGCCGACGAGCCCACGGCCGAGGAGCTCGCCTCGACGGGGGCGGCGGGGCTGCTTGGCCTGTACCGCGGGGTGCCACGGACGGTCCCGGGCGCGAGCCACGCCGCCGTGCCCAGCGTGATCACGCTCTACCGCGGGCCCCTGGAGCGCTCCTACCGCGGCCCCACGGCGCTCGTCGCGGGCGTCGAGGAGACGCTTCGCCACGAGCTCGCCCACCACCTGGGGATCTCGGACGCGCGGCTCGGCGAGCTGCGCCGCGGGGAGCGCTGAGGAGCGCGTCTCAGCCGCCCGACACCGCCGGGATCACGTGGACCACCGCCCCCGGCGCCACGGGCGTGGCCAGTCCCGCCCGCTCGCCGTCGACGAAGACGTTCAGGTGCTCGCGAATCGCCGGGCCGGCCACGAGGATCCGATCGGCCATCCCGGGCACCCGCGCGTCCAGCCCGGCGATCACCTCCGCGACGGTGGCGCCCGGGACGGCGCAGCGCCGATCGGCGCCCGGGAAGAGGGCGATCAGCGAGCGGGGCAGGACGACGGTCGCCACGGCGCCGTTCAGGCCTCGACCACGTGCGCCTCGACCGACCAGATGTCGGGCAGGTGGGAAGCCACGACGTTCCACGTCGCTCCCTCGTCGGCGCTGGCCCAGAGCTCGCCGTTGCTCGTGCCGAAGAAGACGCCCACGGGATCGAGGCGGTCCACCGCCATCGCCTCGCGCAGGACGCCGAGGTAGGCCTGCTCCTGGGGAAGCCCCGCGGAGAGGCGCTCCCAGCTCGCCCCGCGGTCGCCCGTCCGCCAGACCGCGGCGGCCGCGTCGGGCATGAAGCGGCCGCGATCGGCGGCGTTGAGCGGGATCACCCAGGCCGTGGCCGGGTCGCGCGGATGGGCGACCATCGGGAAGCCGAACTCCGACGGCAGCCCGGCGGTGATCTCGGTCCAGGCCGCGCCGCCGTCGTCGGAGCGGTAGACGCCGCAGTGGTTCTGCTGGTAGAGCGTCTCCGGCTCGCCCGCCGCGGCGACCAGCTTGTGGACACACTGGCCGAACTCCGGGTTGGGGTCCGGCATGAAGTCGGCCCGGACGCCCTTGTTGCGGGTCTCCCAGGTCGTGCCCCCGTCGCGCGTCTCGAACGTGCCGACGGCAGAGATCCCCACCCACATCCGGCGCGGGTCCGTTGCATGGGGCACGATCGTGTGGAGGATCAGGCCGCCATTGCCCGGCTGCCAGGCCGGCCGCGACGGATGGTCGGTCAGGCCGGCGACGTGGGTCCAGGTCGCCCCGCCGTCGTCGCTCCGGAAGAGCCCCGCCGGCTCCACGCCGGCGAAGACGGCCCCGTGGGCGGCGGTCACGTTCCAGGCGGTCGGGATGGCGGGCCCCCCGTCGCCGTAGGTCAGGCCGGCCGACGAGTGCGTCCAGGTCTCCCCCAGGTCGTCGGAGCGCCAGATCGCCGGGCCGTACCACGGGCTCCCCGCCGCGGCGTAGATCGCGCCGCTCGCCGCGTCGACGCTCATGTCGTGGACCGGCCAGCCCTCGCACATCGGCCCGCGCAGGCTCCAGGCCTCCCGCGCGGCATCGGATTCCGCGATGAACGACCCCTTCCGCGTTCCCACCAGCACCAGCACCCGCGTCGCCATCGCTGTCCCTCCCATGAGCGGCTCCACCCACATGTGCTCGGGCCATCGTGCCACGGATCGCCGCCCGGGCGGCGCCCGCCGTCTCCCGCGGCCTCGACCGTGCCCGCGAGAGGGCCGCGGACGCCAGGGGGGCGCGCCGCGCCGCCCCACGCAGCCTTCGTCGCAGGACTATCCTTGGGACCGGCGTCCTCGCCGCAGCGGCTTGCCGTGGCCATGTCAGCACGGATACGATGCGGCGTGTGTACCTGTGCCCGAGGTGGGCGAGACACCGACCGATCACGGTGACGAACTCCGGAACGCAGTCACCGGACGGTCTCGAGGAGGAAGCATGCGCAAGCGAGCTCTGCTGCTCAGCGGGCTGTTCGTGCTCTCGCTGGGAGCCGTGGCCTGTGGCGGGACGGCGGCGGACATCAAGAAGGTCGGCGTCGTCACCGACGTCGGGACGCTCGAGGACAAGTCGTTCAACGAGGCATCCTGGGTCGGCGCCCAGGCCGGCGCCAAGGTCCTCGGCGGCACCGCCAACAACATCGTGACGAAGGATCCGAAGGACTACGCGGCCAACATCCAGACGTTCGTCGACCAGGGCTACGACGTCATCGTGACCGTCGGCTTCGCCATGGGCGACGCGACGACGATCGCCGCCAAGGCAGACCCGAACGTCAAGTTCATCGGCGTCGACCAGGGCGTCTGCGTCGACGAGAACGGCAAGGCGACCCGACGTTCGCCTGCAAGGGCGACGCCGAAGACGCTCCTGCCGAACTACCAGGGCCTGATCTACAAGGAGGACCAGGCCGGCTACCTCGCCGGCATCGTCGCGGCGAGCATCTCGAAGACCGGCGTCATCGGCGCCATCGGCGGCATCAACACGTCCCGGCGGTTCCGCGCTACATCCACGGCTACGCAACGGCGCCAAGTCGGTCAACCCGGACATCAAGGTCAAGTCGGCCTACGTCACGACCGACTTCACCAAGGCGTTCAACGACCCGGCCACCGGCAAGACGTTCGGCCAGCAGATTCATCGACCAGAAGGCCGACGTCCTCTTCCAGGTCGCCGGCCAGACCGGCAACGGCGTCCTCGAGGCCGCCTGCGCACGCCGGGCATCTACGGCATCGGCGTCGACGTCGACCAGTCGACGTCCCTGCCGCACGCCGACGCAAGTGCATCGTCACGAGCGCCGAGAAGAAGCTCGTCGACGCCGTCGACGGCCGCGATCATCGAAGCGTCGGGCCAAGACCGACGCCGGCGGCACGACCGTCTGCAACGCCGCGACGACGCCGGTCGGCATCGGGCTGTCGCCCGTTCCACGACTACAAGGACCTCGATCACCGCCGAGATCCAGGCCAAGCTCGACACGGCGCTCGCCGGCATGAAGGCCGGCACGCTCGACCCTGCAAGCCGACCGCCTGCGGCAACGAAGGACTGACTCGACGGCGCACACTGAGCAGCGAGACCGGCCAGCCGAGACCGGGCCGACCTGACGTCGGCCCGTTCGTGCATTCGATCGCCCGATCGACCGCTAGCCAGCGGCGACACTGATGCGCCGAAGTCCGCGCCCCGCCCTCGAGATGCGCGGCATCACGAAGCGCTACCCGGGCGTCGTCGCCAACGACCACATCGACCTCGACGGTCCGGCCCGGCGAGATCCACGCCCTGCTCGGCGAGAACGGCGCCGGCAAGACGACGCTGATGAACATCCTCTACGGCCTGGCCGCGCCCGGACGAGGGCGAGATCCTGCTCGACGGCAAGGCGGTCACGATCGCCGGCCCGTCCGACGCGATCGCCCGCGGGATCAGCATGGTCCACCAGCACTTCATGCTGGTCCCGGTCCTGACCGTCGCCGAGAACATCCTCCTCGGCGAGGAGACGATGGCCAACCCGGTCTTCCTCGACCGGAAGGAGGCCCACCGGCGGATCGTCGAGCTCGGCAAGCGGTTCGGCTTCGAGATCGACCCGGACGCCAAGGTCGGGACCCTGTCGGTCGGCTGGCAGCAGCGGGTCGAGATCCTCAAGGCGCTCTACCGCGAAGGCGCGGATCCTCGTCCTCGACGAGCCGACCGCCGTCCTGACGCCGCAGGAGACGGAGGAGATCTTCGCCGTCCTGCGCCGCCTCGCGGCCGAGGGCCACCGCATCATCTTCATCAGCCACAAGCTCTACGAGGTCCTCGAGATCGCCGACCGGATCACGGTCATCCGGCGCGGCCGGGTCGTCGGCTAGCGGATCCCGACCGAGACCGAACGAGGACGACCTCGCCGAGCTGATGGTCGGCCGCGAGGTCCAGCTGACGCGTCGACCGCGGCGAGTCGCACCCGGCCGAGCGTCGTGCTCGACGGTCGACGGACCTGCGGGCGAAGGACGACCGCGGCCAGCGAGGTCGTCCGCGGCGTCGACCTCGAGGTCCGGGCGGGCGAGATCCTCGGGCATCGCCGGCGTCGCCGGCAACGGCCAGGACGAGCTGGTCGAGGCGATCATCGGCCTGCGCCAGCCCAGCGGCGGGACGGTCACGCTCGACGGCGCGCGACGTCACCGGCTGGAGCGCCGCGGCGACTCAACGAGGCCGGCCGTCGCCTACGTGCCGGCCGACCGCCACCGCTTCGGGCTGATCCTGTCGCTTCCCGCTCGCCGACAACCTCGTCCTGACCAGCTACTACCGGCCGCCGTTCGCGCGCGGCATCCTCCGCAACGACGACGCGATCGACGCGACGGGCGACGGAGCTGATCGAGCAGTTCGACATCCGGACGCCGTCGGCGACGGTCGCACGCGGGCACGCTGTCCGGCGGCAACCAGCAGAAGGTCGTCGTCGCCCGCGAGTTCAACCGCGACCTCGCAGCTGCTCGTCCTCGACCAGCCGACCCGCGGCCTCGACGTCGGCAGCATCGAGTTCATCCACCGCCAGGCGATCGCGAAGCGCGACGCCGGGACGGCGCGTCCTGCTCGTCTCGGCCGAGCTCGACGAGGTGCTCGAGCTGTCGGACCGGATCGCCGTGATGTACCGCGGCGAGATCGTCGGCGATCGTCGACGGGCCGAACCGCCGACAAGAAGGAGGTCGGCCTGCTGATGGCGACCGGCGGACGCGAGCCAGAGGCCGACGCGAGGCCGCATCGTCGAGCCGCCGAGGTCGACGACCGCCCGCGGAGCGGTCCTGGCGGCGCGGCCGGCCTGGGCGCGGATCTGCGCGGTCGTCGCCGTGCCCGTCGCGTCGATCGTGCTGGCGCTCGTCGTCGGCGCGTTCGTGATCATCCTGCCTCGAGCCTGGCTCGTCGACGGGCGTCGATCGACCTGGGGCTGCCGTTCGACGCGCCTACGCGGCGCTGCTCGAGGGCTGCGTTCGGCGAGCCTCGAGCGGTCGTCGCCAACACCTCGTCGCAGGCGACGCCGCTCATCCTCGGCGGCCTCGCCGTCGGCTTCGGCTTCAAGGCCGGCCTCTTCAACATCGGCGCGCCAGGGCCAGTTCCTGATCGGCGCGCTCGGCGGCGGCCGGCGTCGGGGCCGCCGCTCGCGACGCTGCCCGCGCCGATCGCCGATCCCGCCGCCCTCGTCGCCGGCATGGCTGCGCGGGCGCGCCTGGGGCTTCATCCCGGGCTTCCTCAAGGCGTTCTCGGGCGCCCACGAGGTCGTCACCACGATCATGCTCAACTACATCGCCGTGCGGTCCTCGGGACCTGGTGACCGGGCCGCTGCTCGCGCGCCCGGCGTCTCGTTCGCGCGGACCGGCGACGTCGGGAACGCGGCGCTGCCGATCATCATCGGCGGCAACGGCCCACCTCGGGGTCCTCATCGCCGTCGCCTGCGTGCCCGATCGTCTGGTGGCTCCTCTACCGGACGACGCTCGGCTTCGAGATCCGGAGCCGTCGGCGCGAACCCCGGACGCCGCCCGGTACGCCGGGATGCGGCCCGCGCCGGCTGATCATCCTCACGATGAGCCTGTGCGGGCCTGCTGGCCGGCCTCGCCGGCAGCGATCGAGATCCTCGGCGTCACCCACATCATGATCCGCGATCGTACGGGACGATCGGTCGGCTTCGACGCGATCGCCGTCGCGCTGCTCGGCCGCGTCGCACCCGCTCGGCATCGCTCGGCGCGGCGCTCCTGTTCGGGGCCATGCGCGCGGGCGCCGGCCTGATGCAGATCCAGGCCGGCATCCCGGTCGAGCTCGTCGACGTCCTCCAGGCGGTCATCCTGCTCTTCCTGGTCGCGGACGTCGTCGTCCGCCGGCTCTTCCGGATCCGGCGCCGCCGGAGGTCTGGGCGAGCCTCGCGACGATCACCCGCTCGTACGGCGAGCAGGCGGCCGGCTGATGGCAGCTGTCGACGTCCTCGATACGATCCCCGTCCTCGGGCTCCTCTTCCAGCTCGTCGGCTACCTCGTCGCGATCCTGCCCGAGCATCGCCCCGATCATCCTGGCGCCTGGCGACGCCGATCGCCCTCGGCGCGCTGTGCGGCGTCATGAACGAGCGGTCCGGCGTCGTGAACATCGGCATCGAGGGGATGATGCTGATCGCGGCCTTCATCGGCGTTCCTGGTCGGCGGCCCTGGTCGCCCAGGCGATGGGACCGGTCGAGCCCCTCGCCGGTCTTCGGGGCGACGGCGCCGATCCTCGCGGGGGTCGTCGCCGGCGATCGTGGCCGGGATGCTCGTGTCGGTCCTCCACGCCTGGCTGTCGATCTCGATCCGGGCCGACCAGATCATCAGCGGGACGATCATCAACATCGTCGCCTTCGGCCTGACCGGCTACCTCAACCGGCTCATCATCTCGCCGAACCCGCGCCTCGGGCGCCGGCACTTTCAGCCGTTCGCCCCGCCGGACGCGCTGATCGACCTGCCGTTCGTCGGCTGGATCTTCGAGATGTTCTTCGCCCAGGGCCCGATCGCGATGTCGGTCATCTTCCTGGTGATCGCTCCTGCAGGTCTTGCTCTTCCGGTCGCGCTGGGGCCTGCGGACGCGCGCCGTCGGCGAGCACCCGAAGGCGGCCGAGACGGTCGGCATCGACGTCATCCGGCTGCGCTACCGGAACGTCATCCTCGGCGGCATCTTCGCCGGGCTGGCGGGCGCGTACCTGACCCTCGAGGAGACCGGCTCGTTCCAGAACGGGATGACCAACGGGCGCGGGTTCATCGCCCTGGCGGCCGTGATCTTCGGCCGCTGGACGCCGATCGGCGCGTTCGGCGCGGCCCTGCTGTTCACCGCCTCGGAGGCGCTCGCGCGTGGCGATCCGCCTGACCCCGCCGACCGGCCAGCTCGGCGACGTCGCTGCGGGCGATCCCGCCGCAGTTCTACGGCGCGCTGCCGTACGTCGTCACGATCGTCGTCCTCGCGCGGCGGTCGGCCGCAGCATCCCCCCGGCCGCGGTCGGCCAGCCGTACGAGCGAGAGACCCGCACCTGACCAGGGACCCTGAAGCTCGGACCCGCGACGGCGAGCCGGGGGCGCTCAGCGGGTGGCGAGGACGAACCCGCCGAGGACCAGGACGGCGCCCACCAGGGCCACCGTCGCCCAGGTGCCGGCCTCGCGGCGCAGCATGGACATGGCCACCGAGGCGCCCATCCGGTCCTCGGAGGCAGGCGCCGGCCCGCCGCGCCAGGCCCGGTAGCGCTCGGCGTTCCGATCCTGCGCCCGGAGGGCCTGGTAGCGGGCCCATGGGCCCCGGGCGCGCACGCAGCCCAGGGCGACGAGGACGACGCCGAACGCCATGAGCACCAGTCCGACGGAGGCTCACCTCGCGCCTCCCTGCCCGCCGCCCGGCGATCCCAGCCGCTCCCGGAGCGCCGCCTGGACGAGGGCCGCGTTGGCCTGGCCGCGGGACGCCTTCATGACCTGGCCGACCAGGAAGCCGATCGCCTGGGCCTTGCCGGCCCGGTAGTCCGCGACCGCCGCCGGGTTCGCGGCCAGGACGTCGTCGACGAGTCGCCCCACCGCGCCCGCCGTCGGAGATCTGGGCGAAGCCGCGCGCCGCGATGATCGAGGCGGCCGGGGCGCCGCCGGCGACGTGCTCGGCGACGACCTCCTTCGCGTTCGGCCGCGAGAGCCGGCCGGCCGCACCTCGCCGATCACGTGCGCCAGCGACGCCGCGTCTGCCCGGCCGGCGAGGCCGGCGGCCGACCGAGCCGTCGTCTCCTTCAGCGCTCGGCCGTAGTCGCCGGTCACCAGGTTCGCGACCTCCTTGGCGGGCAGGCGCGGACCGGCCGCGCGGATCGCCTCGAAGGCCCGGTGCATCGCCTCGTCGCCGGCCAGGACGGCCGCGTCGTACGGCGAGAGGCCCAGCTCGCCGACGTAGCGCGCCCGGCGCGCGGCCGGCAGCTCCGGGAGGGCAGCCCGGAGCGCGGCGAGCCAGGCCGGGTCGAGGTGGAGCGGCGGCAGGTCCGGCTCCGGGAAGTAGCGGTAGTCGTCGGAGGACTCCTTGACCCGCATGACGTACGTGGCGCCCCGCGCCGTCGTCCCAGCCGCGCGTCTCCTGGCGGAGGGGCTCGCCGGCATCGAGGGCCGCCGCCTGGCGCTCGATCTCGAAGGCGATCGCCCGCTCGACCGCGCGGAACGAGTTCATGTTCTTGACCTCGGTCCGGGTGCCGAACGGGTCCGTCCCGCGGGGCCGGAGCGAGACGTTCGCCTCGACCCGCATCTGCCCGTTCTCCATCTCGGCGTCGGAGACGTCGATCGTCCGCAGCAGGAGCCGCAGCTCCTCGGCGTAGCGGCGCGCCTGCTCGGCGGTCCGGATGTCGGGCTCGGTGACGATCTCCATGAGCGGCACGCCGGACCGGTTGAAGTCGACGAGGCTCACGCGCCGGCCGTCCGGCGCCGGTCGGCGTGGACGAGCTTCGCCGTGTCCTCCTCGAGGTGGGCCCGCGTGATCCCGATCGTGACGGGCCCCTCCGACGTGTCGACGGTCAGGGACCCCTTCGACGCGAGCGGCAGGTCGTACTGGCTGATCTGGTAGCCCTTCGGGAGGTCCGGGTAGAAGTAGTTCTTGCGGTCCCAGCGGGTGGCGGCCGGCGTCGTCGCCCCGATCGCGAGGCCGGTCGTCAGGACGTGCTCGACCGCGCGCGCGGTTGATCGTGGGCAGGACGCCGGGAAGGGCCGAGGCAGACCGGGCAGGTGTACGTGTTGGGGGCCGCGTCGGCCGGCGGCACGGCACAGGCGCAGAACATCTTGCTCGCGGTCCGGACCTGGCAGTGGACCTCGATGCCGATGACCGCCTCGTAGCGTTCGAGGGCGGCCGACGGGCTCACGACAGGCCCTCGAGCGCCGGGCCGGCCGGCGCGCGGCGATCGCCCGCCGGCGTGCCAACGGCCGTGAGCACGGGCCCGCATGTCAGGAGGACGACACCCATGGTCGGGAGTGTCGCATACGCCCGCCACGTCCGCGACGCCGGCCACGTCCGCGGGCCGAGGGAGCAGGCCGGCCGCTCGACCCGCGGTCCGGGCAGGCCCGCTGACGACGGCTACGGCGTCCCCCGGGTCCCCGACTGACGGTGGACGAAGCGGCCGATCCGCTCGAGGGCCTCGCCGAGCTTCTCGTAGCTCGTCGCGTAGCACATCCGGACGTGGCCGGCGCCGGACGGGCCGAAGGCGCTGCCCGGGACGACGGCCACGTGCTCCTCCTCGGAGCAGGCGCTCGACGAAGGCGTCGTCGTCGAGGCCGGTCGAGGTGATCCGGGGGAAGGCGTAGAAGGCGCCGCGCGGCTCGAACGTCGCGAGGCCGAGGGCGTTGAGGCCGTCGACGATGAGCCGCCGGCGGCGGTCGTACTCGGCCCGCATCGCCTCGACGTCGGCTTCCGCCGTGAGGAGTGCCACGAGGGCCGCGTCCTGGGCGGTCGTCGGCGGCCGACATGATCCCGTACTGGTGGACCTTCACGATCCCCTCGAGGATCGCCGCGGGGGCGCAGGCGTAGCCGACCCGCCAGCCGGTCATGGCGTAGGCCTTGGAGAAGCCGCCCATCAGGATCGTCCGCTCGCGCATGCCCGGCAGCGCGCTCATCGCCCGGTGGCGGTAGTCGCCGTAGGCCAGGCGGTCGTAGATCTCGTCGGAGTAGACGAGCGAGGTCGTGGCGGACCGCGATCGCGGCCAGCTCGTCCTGGACGGCGGGCGGCAGGACGGCGCCGGTCGGGTTGCAGGGGAAGCCGAGGAAGAGCGCCTTCGTGGCGGGGGTCACGGCGGCCTCGACCGCCGCCGGGTCGAGGGCGAAGTCGTCCTCGAAGCGGGTGGCGACGTGGCGGACGGTCCCGCCGGCGAAGACGACGGCCGGGACGTAGGCGACGTAGGAGGGCTCGTGGAGGATCACCTCGTCGCCCGGGTCGATGGTGGCCCGCAGGGCGAGGTCGACGGCCTCCGAGGCGCCGACCGTGACGAGGATCTCCGTCGCCGGGTCGTAGGCGACGCCGTAGCGGCGCTCGAGGTGGGCGGCGATGGCCCGCCGCAGCTCGATCGTGCCGTAGTTGCTGGTGTAGTGGGTCCGCTCGGCCCGGAGGCTGGCGATGCCGGCCTCGATCACCTGGGCCGGGGTGGCGAAGTCCGGCTCCCCCACCCCCAGGCTGATGACGTCCTCCATCGTGGCCGCGATGTCGAAGAAGCGGCGGATCCCCGACGGCGGGAACCGCCCGGACCCGGGCCGCGAGGACCCGCTGGGCGAGCGGGGGGCGGGCTGCGCTCATGGGACGGCCTCCTTCGTGCCCGCCAGTCCGGGCGGCTCGATGCCCCGCCAGGCGGCGCCGGCGGTGATGCCCTCGTAGGCGCGGGCGAGGGCGAGGAGCCGGGCCTCGCTCCAGGCCGGGCCGATGAGCTGGAGCCCCACCGGGAGGCCGTCGGAGAGTCCGCAGGGAATGGAGATCCCGGGCAGGCCGGCCATGTTCAGCGGCAGCGTGCAGGCGTCGGAGAGGTACATCGCCACCGGGTCGTCCATCCTGGCCCCGAACGGCCAGGCGACCGAGGGGCTGACGGGCGCGACGAGGGCGTCGATGCCGGCCCCGAAGGCGGCATCGAAGTCGCCCTTGATGAGGGTCCGCACCTTCTGCGCCTTCACGTAGTAGGCGTCGTAGTAGCCGGCGGAGAGGGCATACGTCCCGAGCATGATCCGGCGCTTCACCTCGGCCCCGAACCCCGCGCCGCGGGTCGCCAGGTAGTTGGCCAGGACGTCGCCGTCGCGGACCGCGTGGCCGTAGCGGATCCCGTCGTAGCGGGCCAGGTTCGCCGACGCCTCGGCGGGGGCCACGATGTAGTAGGTCGCCAGCCCGTACTCGGTGTGCGGCAGGCTCACGTCCACGATCTCGGCGCCGGCGGCCTCCAGGGCGGCGACCGCCTCCCGGACGCGGGCCTCGACGCCCGGCTCCATCCCGGCCACGAAGTACTCGCGCGGGAGGCCGAAGCGCACGCCCTCGAGCGCCCCGGCCGCCTCGTCGTCGGACGCGGGCAGGGTGAGGAGCTCGTCCGGGCACCGGGAGCGGGGCAGAGGTGGAGTCGCGCTCGTCGCGTCCGGCGACGGCGTGCAGGAGCAGCGCCGCGTCCCGGGCGTCGCGCCCGAACGGCCCGACCTGGTCGAGCGAGCTGGCGAAGGCGACGATCCCGTAGCGGCTGACCCGGCCGTAGGTCGGCTTGATGCCGACGATCCCGCACAGCGCGGCCGGCTGGCGGATCGAGCCGCCGGTGTCGGTGCCGATGCGCGAGCGGAACGTGGTACGCGGCGACCGCGGCGGCCGAGCCGCCGCGAGCTCCCGCCCGGCACCCGGTCGAGGTCCCACGGGTTCGCGGTCGGGCCGTAGGCCGAGTGCTCGGTCGAGGAGCCCATCGCGAACTCGTCCATGTTCGTCTTGCCGAGGATCACCGCGCCGGCGTCGCGGAGGCGCTCGGTGATGTGGGCGTCGTACGGGGCGACGGTAGCCCTCGAGGATGCG
Source organism: uncultured Chloroflexia bacterium (assembly GCA_963827965.1). GTDB lineage: Bacteria > Chloroflexota > Limnocylindria > Limnocylindrales > CSP1-4 > CTSoil-043. The sequence continues at coordinate 194,353 of CAWHCW010000010.1, forward strand.
GGAGCCGGCCGTGCACTGGCCGCCCCGGACGGAGACGAGGTCCTTGAGCGCCGACCGGGACCCCGAGCAGCGGGTGGAGCGCGGCGAGGGCGGCCGGACCGGCCGCGCGGGCCGCGGCCAGGCGGGCGTCGGCGGCGTCCGCCGCGGCGAGGGCGCCGCTCGCGATCGATGACGAGCCAGGCGTTGAGGGCGTGCGTTGCCGGCGCTCGGCCGCGGCCAGGTGGGCCTCGGCCAGCTCGCGCGACGAGACCTCGCCCGCCCGGAGGCGGGCGGCCATCTCGTGGGCGGGAGACGCGTCAGGTCAGCGATCGGCCACGGCTCAGTCGCCCCCGTCGCCGCCGAGGATGGCGGGGACCACGACGAAGTCGCCGTCGCGGGCCGGCGCGTTGGCGAGCGCCTCGTCGACGGGCAGCGACGGACGCGCCACGTCCTCGCGGAGGATGTTCTCCAGCTCGATCGTCTGGGCGGTCGGCGGGATGGCGTCGGTGTCGAGCTCGCGCGAGGATGGCGTACTGGTCGAGGATGTGGTTGAGCTGGCCCTCGAGGCGCGTCAGCTCCTCGTCGGTCAGGCCGAGGCGGGCGAGGTGGGCGACGTGCTCGACGTCGCGCGCGGGTCAGGGTGGCCATGGCCCGCGATGATAGCCGAGCGCGGAGCCCGGGCTCACCCGGTCCCCTCGTCCCCACCCGCCAGGAGCGCCCGAAGCCGTCCGCGTCGAGGACGGGGACGCCCAGGTCCTGCGCCTTCGCCAGCTTGCTGCCGGCCCCCGGGCCGGCCACCAGGTAGTCCGTCTTCTTCGAGACCGAGCCGGCCGGCTTGCCGCCCGCTGCCCGGACGGCCTCCTCGGCCTCCTCGCGGGTGAAGCCTTCGATCGTGCCGGAGACGACCACCGTCTTCCCGGCCAGGGGACCTGCCGCGGCCTCGCCGGCGGCCGGCGGGACCGGGCGCTCCGGCACCACGCCGGCCTCGACCAGCTCGCGCAGCCCGTCGCGGGTCGCCTCGTCGGTGAGCCAGCGGGCGATCGCCGCGGCCACCGTGGGCCCGATGCCCAGCACCTCGGTCAGGGATTCCGGCTCCTCGACCGCGACCCGCCGCAGCTCCGCCTCCGCCGCCGCGAACCAGGGATCGGGCACCGCGCCCGGGGCCGCGGGCGGGTAGTCGTCGGGACGCACGCGACCCGCCAGCCAGCGGGCGAGGTCGATCGCCGTCGCCTCGCCGACCTGGGGGATCCCCAGGCTGTTGAGGACCCGGGCGAAGGGCCGACCGACCCGCGCCCGCTCGATGGCCGCCGCCAGGTTCGCGGCGCTCTTGCGGGCAAACCGGTCGAGCGTCTCGAGGTCGTCGACCCGCAGCCGGAAGACGTCGCCTCGCGCGCGGACCATGCCGCGCTCGAGGAGCTGCGCGAGGACCGCCCAGCCGGCGCCCTCGACGTCCATCCCGCCCCGTCCCAGGAAATGGGCGAACTCCTGGGCGCGGCGGGCCGGGCAGGCGAGGTTCGGGCAGTAGTGGCGGACGGCGCCCTCGTCGCGCACCACCGGCGTCCCGCAGACCGGACAGGCCTCCGGCATCTCGAAGACTCGCTCGGCCCCCGTCCGCCGCTCCGGGAAGGATCGGACGACCTCGGGAATGACGTCGCCGGCCTTCTGGAGGACGACCTGGTCGCCGATCCGGATGTCCTTGCGGCGAACCTCGTCGAGGTTGTGGAGGGTCGCCCGGGCAACCGTGGACCCGGCCACCTTCGCCGGCCGCAGGTGCGCCACCGGGGTCAAGGTCCCCGTCCTCCCCACGTAGGGAACGATGTCCTCGACCACCGTCTCGACCTGCTCGGGCGGGTACTTGTAGGCGATCGCCCAGCGGGGGGCGCGGGCCACCATGCCGAGGCGCGCCTGCTGGTCGAACGCGTCGACCTTCACGACCACGCCGTCGGTCTCGTATTCCAGGTCGTGGCGGCGCTCCCGCCAGCGCTCCACGAAGGCGATGACGCCCGCGATGTCGAGCCCGGCCTCGTGGTGCGGGTTCACCGGGAGGCCCAGGGCCGCGAGGCGGTCGAGGGCCTCCGACTGCGCGGACACCGTCGCCGGGCCGGCCACCTCGGCGGCGCCGAAGAGCGTCGCCTGGGACGGGGCCGAGTCCTCCAGGAGCTGGTAGGCCCAGAAGGCGAGGCGCCGGCCGGCGGTCACGGCCGGGTCGAGCTGGCGGAGCGAGCCCGCGCCGCTGTTGCGCGGATTGGCGTAGAGCGGCAGGCCGGCCTCCTCGCGCTCGGCGTTGATCCGGGCGAACTCCGCCCTGGGCATGTAGACCTCGCCACGCGCCTCCAGCGTGGCGGGCTCGGCCAGGCGCGGCGGGATGCCGGCGATCGTCCGCAGGTTCGCGGTGACGTCCTCGCCGGTCGTCCCGTCGCCCGCGGGTCGCGCCCCGGACGAACCGCCCCTCCCGGTAGCGGAGGCTGACGGCGAGGCCGTCGATCTTGAGCTCGGCGACGTAGCGCAGCTCCGGGGCGGGCTCGGGCGCGGGAGGCAGGCCCAGCCCCCGCCGGACGCGGGCGTCGAAGGCGCGCAGCTCCTCCTCCCCGAAGGCGTTGCCCAGGCTGAGCATGGGCCGTTCGTGGCGGACCTCGCCGAACGGGCTTGCCTCGTCGGCGTCGGCCGCCCCCACCCGCTGGGTGGGCGAATCGGGCGTGCGCAGCGCCGGGAAGGCCGCCTCGAGGGCGACGAGCTCGCGGAGCTCCGCGTCGTAGTCCGCGTCGGAGAGGGTCGGGGCGTCCTCCAGGTAGTAGGCGCGGTTCGCGGCCACGACCTCGGCGGCGAGCGCGGCGTGGCGGGCGCGGCCGCGTCGCGGGTTCGAGGGCCGCGGCGGCCGCCACGAGCCCGGGGTCGACCGGAAGGTCGGGCGCCGTCACCCGGCGTGCTCCAGGTGGGCCATGCTCGCGAGCAACGTCTTCACGCCGCCGGCGCGGAACGCCACGGTGACCTCCTCGTCGTCGCGGGTGAGCTTGCTGGTCACGACCACGCCCTCGCCGAAGCGGGCGTGGGCGACGCGGTCCCCGTCACGGAAGAGGCGCTCCCCGGGGACGCGGGCGCGGGGCGCCGATCCCGGGCCGGAGGGCGCCGCACCGAGGGCCGGGGGCAGGCTCGATCCGGCGCACGGGCAGGTCCTCGGGAAAGGCGGCGTCGGGGTGGTCGTCGCTGCCGTCGACGCCTGATCGCCGAACGCCCGGCGCCGGCCCGGGACGGCGAGCGATCCCGAGGGCGCCCCCGCGGCGAACGCGCCGCGGCGAGCGGCGAGATCGCGACTCGGCACGAAGGCCTCGCCGTCCGCGGGCGCACCGGGCCGGCCGCTCCCCGCGCGATAGGCGCCGCCGCCCGCCCGGATCGCCGTCCCGAAGCGACTGCTCCGCCGGGCGCCGAAGGCGAGGTCCAGGTCGTAGGCGGCGTCGCTCCCCTCTCCCGGCTGGAGCCGCGGACCTTCCATCAGGTCGGCCGGGATCTCGAAGAGGAAGCGCGACGGGACGGACGGCCCGCCGCCACCCGGCCCCCACGTGGCGCGCTGCCAGGCGTGGGAGAGGAAGAGCCGCTCCTTCGCCCGGGTGATGCCCACGTAGGCGAGGCGACGCTCCTCCTCGAGCTGGGTCTCGTCGTCGAGGGCCCGGCTGTGGGGAAAGACGCCCTCCTCCATCCCCGAGATGAAGACCGCCCCGAACTCGAGGCCCTTGGCCGCGTGGAGCGTGATCAGGGTCACCGCGTCGGCGTCGGCCTCGTAGGCGTCCTGGTCGGCGACGAGGGCCGTCTCCTCCAGGAGCCGATCGAGGGCGTCGTCGGGGGCCAGGTCGTCGTAGCGCGTGGTGACGGAGCGGAGCTCCAGGAGGTTGCGCCAGCGCTCCTCGTTCTCCTCGCTGCCGTCGGCAAGCATGGCCCGGTAGCCCGAGACCTCCAGCACGTCGTCGAGGAGCTCCGGCAGGCCCAGGGAGCCGACCCGGCTGCGCAGCCGGCGCACGAGGGCGACGAAGTCGGCGACGGCGGCCCGGGCGCGGGCCCCCAGGACGAGCAGGTCGCCCGCGGCCGCCCGCTCCAGGCCGCTCCAGTACGTCTGCTCCGGCTCCGCCGCCGCCATCCGGAGGATCTCCAGGGTCTTGTCGCCGATGCCGCGCGCAGGGAGGTTGATGATCCGCTCGTACCCCACGATGTCGGTGTCGCTGCGCAGGACCCGCAGGTAGGCCAGCGCGTCCTTCACCTCGCGGCGCTGGTAGAAGCGGGTGCCGCCGATGAGCTGGTAGCGCAGCCCGTAGCGGAGGAACGCCTCCTCGATCGCCCGGGACTGGGCGTTCGTCCGGTAGAGGACGGCGATCTCCCTGGGGCGGAGCTTCTCGGTCTCGTCGGCCCGCCGGGTCAGGGCGCCGGCGCGCCCGCCGAGGAGGGACTCGACCTGGCGGGCGATCCACTCCGCCTCCTCCTCCTCGTTCCAGGCCTCGAAGCGCGCGATCGGCCGCCCGCCGGCGCGCTCCGTCCAGAGCTCCTTCTCCTTGCGGCCCTCGTTGTTGCTGACGACCGCGTGGGCCGCCCGCAGGATCAGCTGGGTGCTCCGGTAGTTCTGCTCCAGCTTGACGACCGTCGCCCCGGGCTCGTCGCGCTCGAAGTCGAGGATGTTGCGGAGGTCGGCGCCGCGCCAGGCGTAGATCGACTGGTCGTCGTCGCCGACGACGCAGAGGTTGTGGTGGGCGGCGGCCAGGGCCCGCACGATGCGGTACTGGGCGGCGTTCGTGTCCTGGTACTCGTCGACGTGGAGGTAGCGCCAGCGGGCCTGGTAGCGGGCGAGCACCTCGGGCTGGCCCTCGAGGAGCCGCACGGTCTCGACGAGGAGGTCGTCGAAGTCGAGCGCGCCGGCGGCGCGGAGCCGCTCGCTGTAGCGCGTCGCGACCCGGGCGACCTCCCGCTCGAAGTGGGTCGTTGCGCCCTCGACGAGGTCCTCGACCGACTCCAGGTTGTTCTTGGCCCGGCTGATCGTCTCGAGGACGGTCCGGGGGCGGAGGACGCCGCCCTGGATCGGGAGGTCGAGGTCGCGGAAGGCCTGCTTCATCAGGCTCTGCTGGTCGTCCGTGTCGTAGATCACGAAGCGAGGCGAGAGGCCCAGGGCGGCGCCGTCGCGGCGCAGGATCCGGGCGCAGAGGGCGTGGAAGGTGCCCATCTCCACCTTGCGGCCGTCGTCCGGCCCGACGAGGGCGATGATCCGCTCCCGCATCTCGCCGGCGGCCTTGTTGGTGAACGTCACGGCCAGGATTCGCCACGGGGCGACGTTCTTCACGCCGATCAGGTAGGCCACCCGGTGGGCCACGACGCGGGTCTTGCCGGAACCCGCTCCCGCCAGGATGAGCAGCGGGCCGTCCGTCGTCGTGACGGCCCGGGCCTGCTCCGGGTTGAGGCGGTCCGTGATCTTCGCCGAGAGCTCCTCCCGCGAGGCGACGCCCGTGGCGAGACCGCGGTCGCGCGGCGGCGAGGGCTCTTCCGCGCCGCGCTCCGGGGCGCCGCCACGGAAGACGCCGCCCTCCGGGTCGTCCTCGGGCGGGGCGTCGGGAAGCGGCAACGGCTCGTCGAGCCAGGAGGGGACGGGATCCACGCTCGGATTGTACCGGCGGCCGCTTCACGACCCGTTGCCGGAAGGTCCGGGCGTCAGCCCGGGGCGTCCGGGCGGACGCCGGGATGGCCGGCCGGGTCTGCCCGCCGCGGGTCAGCCGCCCGGGGCGTCCTTGACTTCGTCGGCGGGCGGCGGCGTGATCGTCACCGGCTCGTCAACCTTGCTCAGCTCCAGGAGGATCGTCAGCGGCTTCGTGCCGCCCGCCGGGATCTCGAACCCGAGCGTGGCGAGCCGGAGGTCGTCCCTGCGGACGCCGACGCTGACCGTCACGTCGCCGACCGCATCGCCGGACAGCCCGGGGATCGCGCTGCCCAACGATCCCAGGGCGTCGCGTACCTCGGCGGCCGGGACCGTGAAGCGCACGTTGTAGCAGTCAGTGCCCGTGCAGCGCGCGTCGGCGAGCTTCTCCGGCTCGAGCTCGGGCCGGGCCAGGAACGCAGCCAGCCCGTCGAGGGCGGCCCGCGGGTCGCCGCCGATCCCGCCGCTCCGCCGGCTGGCGCACCCAGCTGCCGCCGGTGATGATCGGTGCCCGCAGGTAGGCCGAACCGTCGGCGACGACCAGGTTGGCGCGCAGGTTGAGCAGGGCGGGGGCGAGGATCTCCACCGCGAGCTCACCGTTCGCCACGTCGACGTCGCCGTCGAGCGTCGTGCCATCGAGCGGGAGCGGCGCCCCGCCACCCGCGCCGCCGATGCTGAGCGGGACCTCGCCATCGATGACGCCCCGGACGTGGAAGCTGCGCGTCTCACCGAGCGAGGCGGCCGCCTTCTGCAGGATCTCCGCGGGATCGGTCAACGCGGGCGTGGTCGGGCCGCACGCGGCGGCGGCAAGGGCGAGCAGCGCGAGCAGGGCGATGACCGGCGACGGCGCGACGAGGCGTGGCTGGACCCGCATCAGGACCTCGGGTGGCATCGGCATGGCGCGGTGGACGCGTCGCCGCCAGCGTGCCCGACGTCGGCGAGCCCCGTCAAACGCGTCTGCGGGGCCGGCCCGGGCCCGGTGGAGCGGATCCGGCGCCTCGTCCGTCGGGGCCGAGCCGGAGACAGCATCGGTCGCCCAGCCGGCGGCGACGCCATCGCCCTCGACTATCGGCTCGCGGCGACCACCGCGACCGCCGGGTAGCGGGCGCACGCCTCGTGCATCGCCGTCAGGCAGACGGACGCCTGGTGCTCCGCGCCGATCGGCTGGGACCGCCCGGTGCCAGGCACTGCGGCCGACGAACCGTCGGGGGGACGCCTCCGGCGTGGCCCCCGGCTCCGAGGACGCGTGGCAGAGGTTCGCCGGGTCCGGGAAGTCGTAGCGCGTCGAGGGATCATCCCTGAACCCGAGGAACGGGCAGACGGCAAGGCCCGCGGGTGCGCTCGGCGGGGCAGCGGACACGACGTGCCCTGGAGCGTGAACGAGGATCTCCGGCGCCCGAGGAGCGTTCCCCGGAAGGGCCGGGGCAACGGCGGTCCCGGCGGCCTCGCCCGAGGTTCGGGCGATGCCGTCGGCCATGACCGGGACCCAGTGGCTGACCGGCAGCGCGCCCGGCGCCTGGCGACCCGCGGCGCCCTTCTCCGCTCGGCAGCTGTAGCAGCGGCTCGCCTGGCGACGGTTCAGCGAACGGCAGGGCCCGCAGACCCAGGACCCATCGGCGGTGACCAGCATCTCGGGCTCATCGGGTGCGAGCTCCGAGCTGGGCAGCGGTTCGGACACCCCGTTGAAGGGCTCATGGACCCGCACCGAGGCCCGCGGAGCGTGCGATAGACCAGCCAGAGGACGGTCGGTGCGTAGAGGAGCGTGACGAACAGGGCGATTCCGAGCTCAGGGCTCATCGCCGGGATCCCGACTCGCCCTGGGTCCCACTCGCTGGACAGACGCCGGTTCGATGACGAATTGGTGGCCCCCTTCTTCTCGGTAGAAGACTCTCCGCCGGGAGCATACTCCGCCGCCAGGGCTCACTCCGATCCCCGGCTCGGCACCCGCGCTCCCTCCCCTCGGGGCGACGGGGCGCCTCGGCGTCCGGCGGACGCTCCCGAATCGGAAGGGGCCCCGGCCGCTTCCGGCCGGGGCCCCTTCGCGCGTCGTGCGCCTGACCTAGAAGTCCATGTCCCCGCCGCCGCCGTGGCCGTGGCCACCGCCGGCGCCGTTGTCCTTCTTCTCCGGGAGGTCCGTGACGAGCGTCTCGGTCGTCAGCACCATCGCCGCGATCGAGGCCGCGTTCTGGAGCGCGGAGCGGGTCACCTTGGCGGCGTCCACGATCCCGTGCTCGAACATGTCGCCGTACTCGCCCTTGAGGGCGTCGAAGCCCTGGCCCTTGGGCAGGTTCTTGACCTGCTCGATCGACGACCTCGCCGCGGGCGCCGGCGTTGTCGGCGATCTGCCGCGCGGGGGCCTCGAGGGCGCGCCGGACGATGTCGACGCCGACCGCCTCGTCACCCTCGAGCTTGAGCTTGTCGAGCGCCGGGATGGCCTGGAGGAGCGTCATGCCGCCGCCGGCGACGATGCCCTCCTCGACGGCCGCGCGGGTGGTCGAGAGAGCATCCTCGATGCGGTGCTTCTTCTCCTTGAGCTCGACCTCGGTCGCCGCGCCCACCTTGATGACGGCGACGCCGCCGGCGAGCTTGGCGAGGCGCTCCTGGAGCTTCTCGCGGTCGTAGTCCGAGGTCGTCTCCTCGATCTGGGCCTTGATCTGGTTCATGCGGGCCTTGATGTCGGGCTCGCGGCCGGCGCCGTCGACGATCGTCGTGTCGTCCTTGGTCGCGACGACGCGACGGGCCTCGCCGAGGTCCTCGGCGGTGACGGAGTCGAGCTTGCGGCCGACCTCCTCGGAGATGACCGTCCCGCCGGTGAGGATCGCGATGTCGCGGAGCATCTCCTTGCGGCGGTCGCCGAAGCCCGGCGCCTTGACGGCGAGGACCTGGATCGTGCCGCGGAGCTTGTTCACGACGAGCGTGGCGAGCGCCTCGCCGTCGACGTCCTCGGCGATGATGAGCATCGGGCCGGCCGACCTGGACGGCCTTCTCGAGCCCCGGGAGGATGTCCGCGACGGCCGAGATCTTCTTGTCGGTGACCAGGATCTTGGCGTTCTCGAGGACCGCCTCCATCCGATCGGGGTTGGTCACGAAGTACGCCGAGATGTAGCCTCGGTCGAACTGCATGCCCTCGGTGTATTCCTTCTCGAGGCCGAGGGACTGGCCCTCCTCGACGGTGATGACGCCGTCCTTGCCGACCTTGTCCATCACCTCGGCGATGATCTCGCCGACCTCGGGATCGGCGGCGGAGATCGCGGCGACGGCGGCGATCTGCTCGCGGGAGTCGACCGGCCGGGCGCTGGCCTTGATCTCCTCGACGATCACCTCGACGGCACGCTCGATGCCGTGCTTGAGGACCATCGGGTTGGCGCCGGCGGTGACGTTGCGGAGCCCTTCGGCGACGAGCGCCTGGCCCAGGACGACCGCGGTGGTCGTGCCGTCGCCGGCGACGTCGTCGGTCTTGGTCGCGACCTCCTTGAGGAGCTGCGCGCCCATGTTCTCGAAGGGGTCCTCGAGCTCGATGTCGCGAGCGATCGTGACCCCGTCGTTGGTGATCGTCGGCGAGCCGAACTTCTTGTCGAGGACGACGTTCCGGCCCTTCGGGCCGATCGTCACCTTGACCGCGTCGGCGAGGCGGTCGATGCCGCGCTTGAGGGAACGCCGGGCGGCGTCCTCGAAGATGACCTGCTTAGCCACGGATTCGGGTCCCTCCTGGGATGTCTGGGGCGATGGAGGCTGGCGGCGGTCGGCGCGCCGGGTGTCCGGCGGCCCGGCCGGGTCAGGCCTCGACGATCGCGAGGATGTCCTTCTGGCTGATGATGAGGAGATCGTCGCCCTCGACCTTGAACTCGGTCCCGGCGTACTTCGCGTACAGGACCTTGTCGCCGACCTTGACGTCCATCGCCTCGCGCTTGCCGTCCTCGAGGATCTTGCCCGGCCCGGCGGCGAGGATCTCGCCTTCCTGGGGCTTCTCCTTGACGGTGTCGGGCAGGACGATGCCGCTCTTCGTCATCTCCTCGCGCGGCAATGGCTTCACGACGACCCGGTCGCCGAGCGGGCGGAGCTTGCTGGAAGTGACCAACGCGCGATCCCTCCTTCGAGATCTGGTTCCCGGACGACCACGCTGTCGCGGTCTGCCCGATCGACTGGCCGGCTGCCCCGGCGGGTGCCCGCCGCGGGTTCCCACCCGGTCCTCGTGCCTCGGTCCCATCGCGGTCCGGACGTTCGGGCCGGGGCGATGACCGGTTGTTGGCACTCATATGTTGAGAGTGCTAACAGATCCTATCCGACGAGGGCGGGGGGTGTCAACGGGGCGATGATCGTGCGGGGACGCCCGACGCGACGCCGTGGCGGGCGGTACCCTCTGGGCCGTGTCGACGGCCGGTGATGCTGCGATCAGGATCGGCCGAGGCGGTCCTCGACCCGGGGGCCGGCGGCCGGATCGCGGCCCTCCGCGTCGATGGCGTCGACCTCCTGGTCCCCGCGGAGCCCCGCCCGGTGGCCTGGGGCTGCTACCCGATGGTCCCCTGGGCCGGCCGGGTGCGCGACGGGATCCTGCGCTGGGGCGGCGAGGAGCACCAGCTCCCGACGCATCTCGTGCCGCCGCACGCGATCCACGGGACGCTCCTCGAGACGGCCTGGGAGACGATCGACGCCGGCCCGGCGACCGCCACGCTCGCCGCCGAGCTTGGGCCGCCCTGGCCGTTCGGCGGGCGCGCCGTCCACCGCCTGGCGCTCGGGCCGACGAGCCTCCACGCGGTCCTGGAGGTCCACGCCGCGGACCGGCCGATGCCGGCCATCGTCGGCTGGCACCCCTGGTTCCGGCGCGTTCTGCGCGACGCTGGGGGTGCCGCGCTCGGCGATCCGGCCGTCGTCGACCTCGCCGCCGGGGGGATGCTCCGCCGCGACGGCAGCGGCATCGCGACCGACGAGATCGTGCGGCCAATTCCGCCCGAACCCTGGGACGACTGCTTCGTCGACGTGGTGGGTCCGCCCGGCGTCACCTGGCCGGGTGCGCTGGAGGTGCGCCTCACGAGCGAGGCTCCGTACTGGGTGGTCTACACGGAGCCGCGACATGCCGTCTGCGTCGAGCCCCAGACAGGCCCTCCGAACGGCCTGAACACCGGCCAGCACGCCGTCGTCGGGCCGGGCCGACCGCTCGTGGCGTCGATGACGATCGGCTGGCGGCGCCTCGCCTGACCAGCGGCCACCGGGCCGCCCCGGCTCCTCCCTCAGCCGGCGGCCGCCGCGAAGATCCGGTCGAAGTTCGCCACGAGCTGCGCCCCGAGCTCGGCGGGGTCCTCGCCGCGCTGCTCCGCCACCCAGGCGGCGGTGATCCCGACCCACGACGGCTCGTTGCGGCGACGCGGCGCCCCCGGGGCGGACAGGTAGGGCGCGTCGGTCTCGACCAGGAGCCGCTCGGCGGGCACGAGGCGGGCGCTGTCCGCGGTCGCCTCCTCTCCCTTCCGGAAGCAGAGGCCGGAGATGGAGACGGCGCAGCCGAGCTCCAGGGCGGCGGCCACGTACGCCGACGACCCGGAGACCGAGTGGAGGATCGCCGGGGGTCGGTCGCCGAACGCCGCCCGGGCCGCCGAGCCGCCGAAGCCGGCCGCCCGCAGCTCGTCGAGGAGGGCGTCCTGGGCGTCGTGGCGACCCGCGGCGCTGCGGCAGTGGAGGATCGCCGGCTTCCCCGTGGCGAGGGCGAGGGCGAGGTTGCGGCGCAGGTTGACGAGCTGGTCCGCGATCGGCGAGAAGAGCCGGTCGTAGTCGAGCCCGGTCTCGCCGACGGCCACGACGGCAGGGTCGGCAGCGAGCGCCGCCGTCCGCTCCCAGGCGGCGTCGTCCGTCTCGGCGGCGGCGTGCGGATGGATGCCCGCGGCGGCGACGAGGCGCGGGTAGCGGTCGACGAGCCCCAGGGCCCGCACGCTCGACGATTCGTCCCAGCCGGGCACGAGGAGTCGCTCGACCCCGCCGACCTCGGCGGCCGCCAGCACCTCCGCGAGGTCGTCCGTGAACTGCGGTGACTGGAGGTGCGCGTGGGAGTCGACCAGGCGCATCAGCCGGCCTCGGGGGGCTCGATCTCCAGCCGCGGGAAGAGCGGGCGTGGGGGCCGCCAGCGTCCCCGCCTCGGCCCCGCGGGCGCCCCAGGCGAGCTCGTCGAGGAGGCCGGCCCACCCGATCCGTCGGCGGCCCACGGGTAGTCGTACCCGAGCTGGGCGAGGATGCGCGGCGCGGCGCCGGGCATCACCGGCGCGGCCGCGAGGGCGACGAGGCGGCACGCCTCCAGCAGGTCGCCGAGGACGCCCCGCAGCCGCGCCGGCGGCGGCCTCGTCGCCCGCCTTGGCGGCCTTCGCCAGGACCCACGGCGCCTCGGCGTCGACGGTCTTGTTGGCGCCGCCCACGAACTCCCAGAGCTCGGCGAGCGCCTCGTTGACCAGGCAGCCGTCGAGCTTCTCGACGAAGAGCCGGAGCGTGTCGGCCCAGCCCTCGGCCAGGGGCGCCGCCTCGGCGGGCCGCGGCGCCGGGCGCTCGCCGCCGAGGTAGCGGACGGCCATGGAGACCGTCCGGTTGACGAGGTTGCCGAAGTCGTTGGCGAGGTCGGCGTTGTAGCGACGCAGGAAGCCGTCCCAGGAGACGTCGCTGTCGCGATCGAAGGCAACCTCGCGCAGGGCGACGTAGCGCGCGCCGTCCGCGCCGAAGGCCGCCACGAAGTCGAGGGGGTCGAGGAAGTTGCCCCGGCTCTTGCTCATCCGCTCGCCCTGGGCGAGGAGCCAGCCGTGGACCCAGACGCGGCGCGGCGCCTCCAGGCCGGCCGACCAGAGCATCGCCGGCCAGAAGATCGTGTGGAAGCGGGCGATGTCCTTGCCGATCACGTGGAGGTCGGCCGGCCACCAGCGCTCGAAGAGCTCCGGGTCGTCGGGGAAGCCGACGCCGGTGATGTAGTTGATGAGGGCGTCGTACCAGACGTAGATCGTGCCGGCCTCGGGGTCCCACGTGCCGTCGGCCAGGTGGGCGTCCGTGCCGTCCGGCAGCATCGGGAACGGGATCCCCCACCCCGCGCCCGCCCGGCTGATCGAGAAGTCCTCGAGGCCGCCCCGGATGAAGCCCAGCATCTCGTTGCGCCGGTAGTCCGGCTGGACGAACTCCGGGTTCTCCTCGAACCAGCGCTCGAGGCGCTCCTGGTAGGCCGACAGGCGGAAGAACCAGTTCTTCTCGGTCAGCCACTGGAGCGGGACGTCGGGATGGTTCGGGCAGATCGTGCCCGCGCCGTCTCGCTCACGTCGGTCGCGTTGCGGAAGCCCTCGTTCGGGCAGTACCAGCCCTCGTAGGTGCCGACGTAGATGTCGCCGTTCGCGTAGGCCCGGCGGACCATCTCCTGGGCCGCCCGCACGTGGTCGGGATCGGTCGTCCGGATGAAGCGGTCGGGGCTGATGAGGAGGGCGTCCTCGGCGGCCTGGAAGAGCGCCACCTTCTCGTCGACGAAGTCGCGGGGGGTCCTCCCCTCCTCCGCCGCCCGCATCGCGATGTTGACGCTGTGCTCGTCGGTGCCGGTCAGGAACCGGGTGGGGATGCCGCGCATCCGGTGCCAGCGGGCGAGGGCGTCGGCGCCGATCACCTCGTACAGGGTGTGCAGGCCGGGCCGGTTGTTCGCGTAGGCGATCGAGGTCGTGATGTAGAAGCGGTCGGGCATGGTCGGGCGATCGTAGCAGGGGCGCCGCCCCGATCGGGCGGGCGCCGGGCCACGGGCGCTCAATGGCGGAAGTGACGGACCCCCGTCAGGAGCATCGCCGCGCCGGCGGCATCGGCGGCGGCGATCGCGTCGGCGTCGCGCAGGGAGCCGCCCGGCTGGACGAAGGCGGTCACGCCGGCCACGAGGCAGACCTCGACGGCGTCCGGGAACGGGTAGAACGCGTCCGAGGCGCAGGCCGCGCCCACGAGACGCTCCGCGCCCAGCATGGCCGTCGCCTTGGCCACGGCCTGGCGGGCGGCGTCGACGCGGCTCGTCTGGCCCGAGCCGATCCCGATGAGCATCCCGTCGCGGACGAGGACGATCGCATTGGAGGTCACGCCGCGGACCAGGCGCCAGGCCAGGTCCAGGTCGCGCCGCTCGGCGTCGGTGGGCGCGCGCTTCGTCGCCCCGGGTCCAGGTCGCCGGATCGTCGGGGGCCGTGTCCGGCGCGGTCACCAGGACGGCCCCGCCGGCGGTTCGCAGGGAGCCCGTCGCGCTCGGTGCCGGGAGGCCGGCCGCGCTCCCGAGCAGGTCGTCGACGACGAGGCGGAGGTTCGGCTTCGCCGCCAGGACCGCGCGGGCCGCGGGCTCGAAGGCAGGGGCGACCACGACCTCGAGGAAGATCGAGGCGAGCCGCTCGGCCATGGCGCGGTCGACCGGCCGGGTGAGGGCGACGACGCCGCCGAACGCCGAGACCGGATCGGCGGCGAGCGCGTCGGCCCAGGCCGCGGCGAGGGTCTCCCGCTCCGCGGCGCCGCAGGGGTTCGTGTGCTTGACGATGACGCAGGCCGGCCCGCGCAGGAGGCGGGCCATGCCGGCGGCCGCCGACCCGTCGAGGACGTTGTTGTAGGAGAGCGCCTTGCCCTGCAGCGGCGGGGCGCCCGAGGCGAAGGCGCCGTCGGCGGCCGTGGCCCCGGGGCGCCGGTAGCGCGCGGCCGGCTGGTGCGGGTTCTCGCCGTAGCGCAGCGTCTCGACCTTCTCGAGGGTGACGGTGAGGCGGGCCGGATAGGGGTCCGCGGCGCCGGGCAGCCCCGGCTCGTCGGGGAGCGCCACGCCCTCCGCCGCCATGCGCTCGGGGAGCACCTCGGCGATCCGGGCGTCGTAGGCGGCCGTGTGGCGGAACGCGTCGACGGCGAGCGCGGCGCGCAGGCCGGCCGGGATCGCGCCCTCGGCGTCGAGGGCGGCGAGGACGGCGTCGTAGCGAGCGGGGTCGGTCACGATCGCGACGCTGGCGTGGTTCTTGGCCGCCGCCCGGACCATCGACGGCCCGCCGATGTCGATCTCCTCGACCAGGCCGTCGAGGTCGAGCTCGCCCCGCATGGCCCGCTCGGCGGCGGCCGCGAACGGGTAGAGGTTGACGACGACGAGCTCGAACGGCTCGATCCCGGCCGCGGCGAGCTGCTCGCGATGGGTCGGCGAGGCGGCGATCGGCGAGGATCCCGCCGTGGACCCGCGGGTGGAGCGTCTTGACCCGGCCGTCGAGCATCTCCGGGAAGCCGGTCACGGCGGCGACGTCGGTGACCGGGAGGCCCGCGTCGCGCAGCGCGCGCGCCGTGCCGCCCGTGCTGACGAGCTCGAAGCCGCGGGCGACGAGCGCTCCGGCGAACGGGACGAGGCCGGCCTTGTCGGAGACCGACAGGAGGGCCCGCCGGGGAACGGGGGCAGCCTCGGCGGCGCGGGCCGCGGCGACCGTCACCCGGCGCCCGTCGACGCGCAGTGCCCCGGTGAGCAGCAGCCCGACGGCCCGCGGCAGGAGCCGGTGTTCGACCGCGTGGAGGCGTTCCAGCAGCGTCGCCTCGGTGTCGTCGCCCAGGATCGGGACGGCCTCGGCCAGCACCACCGGGCCACCGTCGAGGCTGGCGTCGACGAGGTGCACGGTCACCCCCGTGACCACGGCACCCGCCGCGAGCGCGTCGCGCACGGCATGGGCGCCCGGGAAGGCCGGCAGGAGCGAGGGGTGGACGTTGAGGACGCGCCCGCCGAACGCGTCGAGGAGGACCGGCCCCACGATGCGCATGAACCCGGCGAGGACGACCGCGTCGACCTCCAGCCCCTTGAGCGTCTCGGCCAGGTTCCGGTCCGCCAGGGCGCGGGCATCGGGATTCCGGGCACCGAGGTCCTCGACGAGCGCCGTGTCGAGCCCCGCCTCCGTCGCCCAGTCCAGCGCGGCGCAGGGGCGGTCGGAGAAGACAAGGGCGATGGTGGCGTCCAGGGCCCCCCGGTCGACCCGCGCGGCGAGGGCCCGCAGGTTGCTGCCGCTCCCCGAGACCCCGACCGCGATCCGTCCGCCCATCAGGCCACCTCCACGTATCGTCGCCCGCCGGTCTCCGCGGCAGGCACGACCTCGCCGACCACCATGCCCGGGACGCCATGCTCCGCCATCGCCGCGAGGGCAGCGTCCACGGCGCCGGGCGGCAGGGCCAGGATCATCCCCAGCCCGCCGTTGAACGTCGCCCGCAGCTCCTCGTCACCGAGCCCGCCGATGGCACCCAGCAGCCGCATGACCGAGGGCATCGTCCAGCGCGCCGGGTCAAGGCGGACCGCCAGCCCGTCCCCGACGATCCGGGGCACGTTGCCCGGCAGGCCGCCGCCGGTCACGTGGGCGATCCCGTGGACGTCGAGACCCTGCCGGGCGCCCCGCACCGCCCCGCGAATCGCCAGCAGCGCCCGCGCGTAGATGCGGGTCGGCTCGAGCAGGACGTCGGCCAGGGCCGCGGCGGCCAGCCCCGGCTCGGGCGCGGTGCCCGGGGCGTGCCGGCGCAGGACGGCCGCGTACGGCGACTCGAGGTCCAGGCCGGCCTCCTCGACGAGGCGCCGGACCAGCGAGAAGCCGTTGCTGTGCAGGCCCGATGACAGGAGGCCGACGAGGACGTCGCCGGCCTCCACCGCCCGTCCGTCGAGGAGGTCGTCGCGCTCCACGACGCCGACGCAGGTGGCGGCGAGGTCCAGGTCGGCGGGGCGCATGACCCCCGGGTGCTCGGCCGTCTCGCCGCCGAGGAGGGCGCAGCCGGCCAGCCGGCAGCCGGCGGCCACCCCGCCGACCACCGTCGCGACCTCGGCCGGGACCAGCCGCCCCACCGCCACGTAGTCGAGGAGGAAGAGCGGCTCGGCACCCGCGCAGGCCACGTCGTCGGCGCACATCGCGACGAGGTCGATCCCCAGGCCGTCGAGGCGCCCGGCCCGCCGCGCCAGGGCGACCTTCGTGCCCACCCCATCGGTGGAGGCGACCAGCAGCGGCCGCCGGTAGCCGGCCGGGATCTCGATCGCGCCGGCGAAGCCGCCGAGGCCGCCCACGACCTCCGGCCGGCGGGTGGAGGCGACCGCCTCGCGCATCAGGGCCACGGCGCGCTCGCCGGCCTCGATATCGACCCCGGCGGCGCGATACGCCTCGCGCGGCGCGACCTCCTTCGCGCCCGCTGGCTCAGCCACGGCCGACCGTCGCCTCCTCGAGGATGAACTTGCGGCTCGCGGCGTCGTAGGGGACGGGCACCGGGTAGCGGCCGTCGAAGCAGGCGAAGCAGAAGCCCTCGTACGGCAGCTCCAGGGCCCGCAGGAGCCCCGGGATGGAGAGATAGCCCAGGGAGTCGGCCTCGATGAACGCCCGGATCTCCTCCACGGTGTGGCTCGCCGCGATGAGCTCCGTCTCGATCTGGGTGTCGATCCCGTAGAAGCAGGGGTGGTAGATCGGCGGGGCGCTGATCCGGACGTGGACCTCGGCCGCGCCGGCCTTGCGGAGGAGGCCGACGATCGAGCGCGTCGTCGTGCCCCGCACGATGGAGTCGTCGACGACGACGAGGCGCTGGCCCCGGACGACATCCCGGAGGGGGTTCAGCTTCACCGTGACGCCCCGGTGGCGCATCGCCTGGGACGGCTGGATGAAGGTCCGGCCGGCGTAGCGGTTGCGGTACATCCCCTCGCGAAACGGGATCCCGGACGCCTCCGCGTAGCCGGCGGCGGCCGGACCGCCCGTGTCCGGGACGGGCATCACGAGGTCGGCCGCCACCGCGTGCTCGGCGGCCAGCTCCATCCCCATCCGGCGCCGGACCTCGTACAGGTTGCGCCCTTCCATGACCGAATCCGGCCGGGCGAAGTAGATGAGCTCGAAGACGCAGAGGGCCGGCCGGGCCTCCGCGAAGCGGACCGAGCGGGGGGCGACCCCGGGCTCGAGGATCACGAGCTCGCCGGGCTCCACGTCGCGGACGAAGTCGGCGCCCACCACGTCCAGGCCGGCCGTCTCGGACGAGAGGATCCAGCCCCCGCCGGCGTCGGGATCGTCCCACAGGCCGGGCGTGTCGGGCGTCACGGGCAGCCGGCCCAGCACGAGGGGCCGGAAGCCATGCGGGTCGCGGACGCCGATGAGGCGGCGCTCGTCGAGGACCACCAGGCTGTACGCGCCGCGCACGTGGGGGAGGACCTGGACCAGGGCCTCGACGGTGTCGCTGGCGGGCTCGTCGGCGAGGAGGGCCGTCAGGAGCTCCGTGTCGGTGCTCGCCGGGAGCCGCCCCCGGCCGCCCGGCAGGCGCTCGAGGAGCTCGCGCGTGTTGACGAGGTTGCCGTTGTGCCCGATCGCCAGGGCCCGCCGCGGCCCCAGGCGGAGCGTCGGCTGGGCGTTCTCCCAGACCGTGGACCCGGTCGTGGAGTAGCGGCAATGGGCGATCGCGAGCTGGCCGGGAAGGCTCGGCAGGCGCCGCTCGTCGAGAACCTGGGCGATGAGGCCGAGGTCCTTGTAGAGCATGAGCTGGTCCCCGTCCGAGGCGGCGATGCCCGCCGATTCCTGGCCCCGGTGCTGCAGCGCAAAGAGGCCCACGGCGGCCAGGCGGGCCGCGTCGCCGCCCGGCGCGACGACCCCGAACACGCCACACACGGTCAGGCCTCCTCGCCGAGGGCCCGCGGGAGCCCGTGATCCCAGGCGTGGCGCAGGTCGGCCAGGGCGACGTCGACGGCGTCGGCCACCCGTGCGCCGCGCCCTTCGGCGGCGCCGGTGGCGCCCTCGCCGACGAGATCGATCACGAGGCGCTCGCCCCCGCTGACGCCCAGCTCGACGAGCGGCACGCCGTGCTCCGCGGCGAGCGCCACGAGGGCCGGCGCCCCGTCCGTCCGGGCCGTCACCACGGCCCGCGACGGGCTCTCGCCGAAGAGCGCGACGGCCGGGGCGCCGGCCACGGCCACCCGGAAGCGGCCGCCCCGACCGCCCCACATCGCCATCTCGGCGAGGGCGACGGCGAGGCCGCCCCGCGAGACGTCCTGGGCGGCGGTCACGAGGCCGGCCGCGATGCCATCTCGCAGGAACGCCTGGAGGGCCACCTCGCGGAGCAGGTCCAGCGCGGGCGGGTCGTCGTCCCCTCCCCCGGCCAGGGCGGCATAGGCGGAGCCGCCGAGGCCCGGTGCCGGCGGCCCCCGCCAGGAGGACGCCCTCCCCGTCGGCAAGGAAGGCCGGGCCCACGAGCGCGTCCACGTCGTCGGCAAGCCCCACGACCCCGATCTCCGGCGTCGGGGCAATCGCGCTGCCGGGCGCCTCGTTGTAGAGCGAGACATTGCCGCCCGTGACCGGGACGCCAAGGGCCCGGCAGGCGTCGCCGAGGCCTCGGACGGCCTCCTGGAGCTCCCAGAACGCCTCGGGCCGGGTGGGGTCGCCGAAGTTGAGGCAGTTCGTGACGCCCAGGGGCCGGGCCCCGGTGACGCTCACGTTGCGGGTCGCCTCGGCCACCGACATCGCGGCGCCGAGGTACGGGTCCAGCGCGGCGACGGCCTGGTCGCAGTCGGTCGTCGCCACGAGTGCCCGCCGCGTCCCCTTGATCCGGAGGACCGCGGCGCCTCGGCCGGGGCCGGCCACGGTGTTCGTCCCGACGTGCTGGTCGTACTGCTCGTAGACGCAGCGGCGGGACGAGAGGTTCGGGCTGCCGAGGAGGCCCAGGAGGACGGCGCCCGGGATCCATCCCCCGCTCGGGGAGCAGCTCCGACGGCGCGGGCGGGAGCCCGGGAGAGGGCGCCGCCCGATGGCGGGCGGGCGGCGCGGCGAGCCGCTCGAAGACGATCGCCTCCGAGGCGAGGGCTCGCGCGGCCACCCGGGCCAGCTCCCGGGCGCCCGCGTTCGGCCGGCCATCCGCGTCGAGGCCGCCCTCGACGACCGTGATGTCGCCGTCGGCGGTCACCCGCCCGATGACCGCGCAGGGAATGCCCCACCGCCGGCAGACCGCGGCGATCTCGGGCTGGCGGTCCGGCCGGACGATGGCGATCATCCGCTCCTGCGACTCGCTGATCAGCACCTCGAAGGGGGCCATCCCCGGCTCGCGGCGCGGGATCGCGTCGAGGTCGACGAGGATCCCCGTCCCGGCCCGGTCCGCCGTCTCCGCGACGCCGCAGGTGATGCCGGCGGCCCCCAGGTCCTGGATTCCCTCCGCCAGGCCGCGCTCGATGATCTCGAGGGTCGCCTCGATGAGGAGCTTCTCGGCGAACGGGTCGCCCACCTGGACGGCCGGCCGCTTCGAGAGGTCCTGGTCGCCGAAGGTGGCGCTGGCGAGGACCGACGCGCCCCCGATCCCGTCGCGGCCGGTCGCGCTGCCGTAGAGGACCACGAGGTTGCCCGGCCCGGGCGCCGCGGCCCGCATGATGCGGTCCTCGCGGACGATCCCGATGGCCATGACGTTGACCAGCGGGTTGCCCTGGTAGGACGGGTCGAAGACGAGCTCGCCGCCGACCGTCGGCACGCCCACGCAGTTGCCGTAGCCGCCGACGCCGCCGACGACGCCGTTCACGAGGTGGCGCGTGCGCTCGTCGGACGGGTCGCCGAAGCGGAGCGCGTCGAGGACCGCGATCGGGCGGGCGCCCATCGCGAAGATGTCGCGCAGGATCCCGCCGACCCCGGTGGCGGCCCCCTGGTACGGCTCCACGGCGCTGGGGTGGTTGTGCGACTCGATCTTGAAGGCGACCGCGAGGCCGTCGCCGATCCGCTGCACGCCGGCGTTCTCGCCGGGCCCGGCGACCACGTCGTCGCCGCCCGTCGGCAGGGTCGCCAGGAGCGGCCGGCTGCTCTTGTACGAGCAGTGCTCGCTCCACATGACGGAGAACATCGCCAGCTCGAGGTCGTTCGGGGAACGGCCGAGCCGGGCCTCGATCGCGACGAGCTCTTCGTCGGTCAGGCCGAGGGCGCGGTGGAGCGCGACGGCCGGCGCGGTCACGCGCGTCCCGGGTGATCGCGGCCGGCGCGGTCATGCCGCGCCCCGGCGGTCACGACCGCCGGGCCCGCCGCGCTCGCCCGCTCGCCCGCCGCCGCGACGAGCGAGCGCAGGATGGGCAGCCCGTCCTCGGAGCCCAGGAGGGCCTCGGCGGCTCGCTCCGGGTGCGGCATCAGCCCGGCCACGTTGCCGGCCGCGTTCATCACGCCGGCGATGGCGCGCAGCGAGCCGTTCGGGTTCGCCGGGTCGTCGGTCTCGCCGGCCGGCGCGCCGTCCGCGCCGACGTAGCGGAAGAGGACCTGCCCTTCGCGCTCGAGCGCATCGAGCGTCGCGACGTCGGCGTAGTAGCAGCCCTCCCCGTGGGCGACCGGCATCCGCAGCGCACGGCGCTCCCCGACCAGCCGGGTGAACGGCGTGTCGAGGCGCTCCGGCACGATCGCGACCTCGCGGCAGACGAAGCGCAGGCCCCGGTTGCGCAGGAGCGCGCCGGGCACGAGCCCGGCCTCGGCGAGGACCTGGAAGCCGTTGCAGATCCCCAGGACGAGGCCGCCGTCCGCGGCGAAGGCCGCGACCGCCCGCATCACCGGGCTGAAGCGGGCGATGACGCCGGCCCGCAGGTAGTCGCCGTAGGCGAAGCCGCCGGGCAGGACCACCGCGGCCACGCCGCCGAGGTCCGGCGACTCGTGCCAGAGCTCGACCGGCTCGGCGCCGGCGAGGCGGAGGCCCCAGGTCGTGTCCTGGTCGCAGTTGGAGCCCGGGAAGACGACGACGCCGACCCGGACGGCCATCAGGCGCCGGACCGGGTCGTCGACGAGGCGCCCCCGAGCACCTCGACCGCGTACTGCTCGATGAGCGGGTTGGCGAGGAGCTCGCCCGCCAGGCGGTCCACGAGCGCCCGCGCGGCCGCCTCGTCGGGCGCCTCGACCGTCATCTCCACCCGGCGCCCGACGCGAACGTGGCCGATCCCGGTCACGCCGAGGTGGGGCAGGCTCTGCTCCACGGCCCGTCCCTGCGGGTCGAGGATCCCCTCCTTGGGGGTGACGTTGACGGCGAACCGGAAGCTGGCGGCCGGTCCCGCGGCGGGCGTGCTCATCGGGCGACGACGTCCTCCTCGAGGTAGCGGGCGAACGATGCCCCGGTGATCCGCTCGAAGGCGTCGATGTAGCGGTCGCGCGTCCCGGCCACGACCTCCGGCGGGAGCTCCGGGCCGGGCGCCGTCTTGTCCCACGGCTGGGCCTCCAGCCAGTCGCGGACGAACTGCTTGTCGTAGCTCGCCTGGGCCCGGCCCGGCTCCCAGGCCGCGGCATCCCAGAAGCGCGACGAGTCGGGGGTCAGGACCTCGTCGGCGAGGACCAGCTCGCCGGTCGCCGGGTCCAGGCCCATCTCGAACTTCGTGTCGGCGAGGAGGATCCCCGCCCGCGCGCAGACCGCCGCGCCGCGGGCGTAGACGCGCAGGGCGATGTCGCGGACGGCCTGCGCCCGCTCGCCGCCGACGAGGGCGACGACCGCGTCGAAGTCGATCGGCTCGTCGTGGCCGTCCTCGGCCTTGGTGGAGGGCGTGAAGATCGGCTCCGGCAGCCGGTCGCTCTCGCGCAGGCCGGCCGGCAGCGCGATCCCGGAGACGCGGCCCGTCGCCCGGTAGTCCTTCCAGCCGGAGCCCGCGAGGTAGCCGCGGACGACGCACTCGACCGGGAGGATCTCGAGGCGGCGGCAGATCATGATCCGGCCCCGCAGCTCCGCCGCGGCCGCGGCGAAGGCCGGCGGCAGCGCCGCGGGGTCGGTCCCCAGGAGGTGGTTCGGGCACGAGGTCGGCGGTCTCCGCGAACCAGAAGCGCGACAGCCCGGTCAGGACGCGGCCCTTGTCGGGGATCGGGGTCGGGAGGACGACGTCGAACGCGGAGAGCCGGTCGGAGGCGACGAGGAGGAGCCGGTCGTCGTCGAGGGCGTAGAGGTCGCGGACCTTGCCGGCCCGCACGAACCCGGGGGCCAGCGTCATGGCCCGGCCTCGCCGGCGGGAGCCGCGCCGCGCGGGCGTCGGATCACCGCCGGACGGAGCGGCGCCCCGGGGGGCCCGATCACCGGCGACGGCAGCCGCGCCGGCGCGGCCCGCCGGGTCGATCGCGTCGAGGCGGGCGATCACGGCCGGGACGTGGCGCAGGAAGCCGGCGTCGTCGAAGCAGGCGTCGAGGCGGGCCAGCGTCAGCCGGCCGGCGACGGCCGGATCGGCCGCCAGGAGCCCGTGGAGCTGCACCCGTTCGTCGGCGGCCCGGAGGGCGTTGCGCTGGACGATCGCGTAGGCCTCCTCGCGCCCGAGGAGGCCATCCTCGACGAGGGCGACGAGGACGCGGCTGCTGGCGTGCAGGCCGAGGCCCCGTTCGATGTTCTCGCGCATCCGGTCGGCGCGGACGACGAGCCCTTCGATGAGGCCCGTCATCTTCGCCAGCATGTAGTCGAGGAGGATCGTGGCGTCGGGAAGGAGCACCCGCTCGGCCGACGAGTGGCTGATGTCCCGCTCGTGCCAGAGCGGCTGGTTCTCCAGGGCCGCCCCGGCGTAGCCGCGCAGCAGGCGGGCCAGGCCGGCGATCCGCTCGGCGACGATCGGGTTGCGCTTGTGGGGCATCGCCGAGCTGCCCTTCTGGCCGCTCCGGAAGGGCTCCATCAGCTCGCCGATCTCGGTGTGCTGGAGGTTGCGGACCTCGGTCGCGAAGCGCTCCAGCGAGCCGCCGGTGATCGCGATCGCGGCGAGGACCGCGGCGTGGCGGTCGCGCTGGACGATCTGCGTGCTGACCGGGTCCACGGCGAGGCCGAGGTCGGCGAGGACCTCCGCCTCGAGCTCGGGCGCCAGGTGGCTGTAGGTGCCGACCGGCCCCGAGATCTTCCCGGTCGCCGCGTCGTCGAAGGCGCGGCCCAGGCGAAGGCGATCGCGATCGAGCTCGAAGGCCCAGCCGGCGAGCTTGAGACCGAGCGTCGTCGGCTCGGCGTGGACGGAGTGGGTCCGGCCCATCATCACCGTGCCCGCCTCGGCCCGGGCCCGGGCGATCGACCGCGCCCAGGAGGCCGTCGACGCCGCCGCAGGAGCAGATCGCCCGCGGCCCGCAGCTGGAGGGCCAGCGCGGTGTCGACGACGTCGCTGCTCGTCAGGCCGAGGTGGAGGTAGCGGCCCTCGGGCCCGACCGCCTCGGCGACCTGGCTGACGAAGGCGATGACGTCGTGGTCGGTCGTCCGCTCGATCTCGGCGATCCGCTCGACGTCGATCCGGGCGCGCTCGGCGATGACCGCGAAGGCGTCGGCCGGGACCATCCCGCGGGCGACCTGGGCCCGCGCCACGGCGAGCTCGACCCGGAGCATCGCCGCGAAGCGGGCCTCGTCGGACCAGGCGGCGCCCATCTCCGGGCGGGTGTAGCGGCGGATCACCGGACCGGGCCCGCGGCGGCGGTCGCGGCGCGGCGGCCGCGATGTCGTGGCGGCGCTGGAGGCCGGGGAAGTCCGACCGCGTCGGCGGCCGCCTCGGCGGCCCGCCGCGCGGCGGCGAGGTCCGCCACCGCGGCCGACGACCGCGAGGACGCGCCCGCCGTCGGTCTCCCAGCCGCCGCCCGGCGCGGGCCGCGTCCCGGCGTGGAAGACGAGGGCGCCGTTCGCGGCGGCGGCGGCGAGCCCGCCGATGGCGTCGCCCGACGAGGGGGCCGCCGGGTAGTCCCGGCTGGCGAGGACGATCGCCACGGCCGCCCCGGGCGCGGCCGGCAGCACGTCGCCGGCGAAGCGGGGCCCGCCGGTGGCGGGATCGAGGGCGCCGCGCGCCGCCGCCAGGAGGAGCGGCGCGAGGGGGACCGCCACCCGCGGCAGGATCGCCTGCGTCTC
Organism: uncultured Chloroflexia bacterium; assembly: GCA_963827965.1. GTDB lineage: Bacteria > Chloroflexota > Limnocylindria > Limnocylindrales > CSP1-4 > CTSoil-043. The sequence continues at coordinate 218,756 of CAWHCW010000010.1, forward strand.
CGGGTCGCCGAGGCGGGCGTTGAACTCCAGCAGGATCGGGCCCCGATCGGCCGTCAGCATCAGGCCGGCGTAGAGGGCGCCGCGGAAGGGCGTGCCCCGGCGGGCCAGCTCCGCCAGCGCGGGGCGGTGGAAGCGGGCCACGATCTCCCCGACGAGCCCGTCGTCCACGTCGGGGAGCGGCGAGTAGGCGCCCATGCCGCCGGTGTTGGGCCCGCTGTCGCCGTCGCCGAGCCGCTTGTGGTCGCGGGCGGCGGGCAGCGCCAGGGCGAGCCGGCCGTCGCAGAGGGCGATCACGCTCGCCTCCGGACCGTGCAGGCGCTCCTCGACGACGACCCGCGGGGCACCGTCGGGCTCGTCGCCGGCGGCGAAGACCGCTGCCAGCGCCTCGTGCGCCTCCGCGAGGTCGTCACAGACCGTGACCCCCTTGCCGGCCGCGAGGCCGTCGGCCTTGATCACCACGCCGCTGCCGGATGCCGCGAGCGCCGTGGCGTAGGCGCGGGCGGGCCGCGAGGGCACTGAACGCGCGGCCGCGGGCCATGGGGATGCCGGCGGCCGCGGCGATCTCGTGGCAGAAGGCCTTGCTGCTCTCGATCCGGGCCGCGGCCGCCGACGGCCCGAAGACCGGGATTCCCGCGCCCGCCGCGGCGTCGGCCACGCCCGCCGCGAGGGGCGCCTCCGGCCCGACGACGACGAGGTCCGCCGCCAGGAAGCGGGCCGCGGCTGCCACCGCGGCCGGGTCGGTGGCGCGCACGCCGGGGTCGACGCGCACGCCCGGGACGGTCGCCAGGGCGGCGCTCCCCGGCACGGCCAGGACCTCCTCGACCCCGTCCTCGGCGGCGAGCCGCCAGGCGAGCGCATGCTCGCGACCTCCTCCGCCGACGAGGAGGATCCGCCGCGGGACGGCGAGCGCCTCGCTCATCCGGCCGCGGTCCCCGCCGATCCGGGAGCCGGCCGGCCGGGCGCCAGCGGCCGATCGTGGAGGACGACGGTCTGGGACCGCTCGGGGCCGACCGAGACGAGCCGGATCGGCACGCCGGCCAGCGCCTCGAGGGCGCTCACGTAGGCGCGCGCGTTCGGCGGCAGGTCGTCGGGCGTCCGGGCTTCGTGGATCTCCTGGCGCCAGCCCGGGAAGCGCTCGTAGATCGGCGTGGCCCGGCCCACCTCCTCGGCCGACGCCGGCCAGCGCTCGACCCGGGCTCCGTCGATCTCGTAGGCGACGCAGAGCAGGACGTCGTCGATCCCCGACAGGATGTCCAGCTTGTTGAGGACGATGCTGCTGACGCTGTTCACGTCCACGGCGTAGCGGAGCGGCACGGCGTCGAACCAGCCGACGCGTCGCCGCCGGCCGGTCGTCGTCCCGAACTCGTGGCCCCGCGTCGCGATCCCCTCGCCGACGGCGTCGTGCAGCTCGGTGGGGTACGGCCCGGCGCCGACGCGGGTCGAGTAGGCCTTCATCACCCCGATCACCTCGGAGACCTGGAGGGGGCCGATGCCGCCGCCGGTGCAGGCGCCGCCGGCGACCGGGTTGGACGAGGTGACGAAGGGGTAGGACCCGTGGTCCAGGTCCAGGAGCGTCCCCTGGGCGCCCTCGAGGAGGATGTGCTCCCCGGCGCGCAGGGCGTCCTGGACGAGGGTGGTCGTGTCGGTGATGTTCGGGCGGAGCCGCTCGCCCCAGCCCAGGGCCGCCTCCAGGATCGCCTCGACGAGGAACGGCTCGCCGGGATCGCCGAGGTGGGCCAGGCGGGCGTTCGCTGCGGGAACCACGCGCTCCAGCTTGTGGCGGAGCGCCGCGGCGTCGAGGAGGTCCTCCATCCGCACGCCGACGCGGGTGGCGCGGTCGGCGTAGGCGGGCCCGATCCCCCGGTTCGTCGTCCCGATCCCCTCCCGGCCCAGGCGGACCTCCGACGCCCGGTCCTGGGCGACGTGGTACGGGAGGATGACGTGGGCGGCGTGCGAGACCCGCACCCGGGAGGCGTCGATCCCCCGCGCCGTGAGGCCGTCGAGCTCGCTGATGAGCGTCGCCGGGTTCACCACGACGCCGGGGCCGATGAGCGGCACGATGTGCGGGTAGAGGACTCCCGACGGGACGAGATGGAGCTTGAAGACCTCCTTGCCGAGCACGATCGTGTGGCCGGCGTTGTCGCCGCCCTGGTAGCGGACCACCCAGTGAACCTGCTCGGCGAGGAAGTCGGTCGCCTTGCCCTTTCCCTCGTCGCCCCACTGGAGGCCGACGATCACCGTCGCCGGCATCGCCGCGCTCCTTCCGTCGAGCCGCGGGCGGTCCGCGGGCAATGAAAAAGGCCCTCGGCGCACGCGCCGGGGACCTGCGGGTAGACGGCCCCCGTCTTCCGGCGCCGCGGTGGCGCCCGGCGACGGTTGGCAGGGCCGCTCGGTGCATCGGGGGACCGGGGGGCCGACCTCGGACGATGGCTCGACTCCTGGGGGGCGGGACGCCGGGGCGCCCGCGGCAACGGGGACCGGCGGAGTATAGCAGGGAGCCCTCCCCGCCCGGCGCCCGGTGCACCGCGAGCCATGACGATTCGCACCGGGTCCCAGTACCATTCGGCGACCCGGCGCGGGACCGTTCGCGGCGTACGCTGCTGCCCGTGATCCGCCTGCTTGGAGCGTTGGGGCTCCTCGCCCCGATCGGTGTCGTGCTCCTGGTGGCCCTCGCGCTGCCCGGCCTGGGGCTCGACGACCCGGGGCGCGACGCAGCCGGCCTCGCGGGCGGGATGCTCGTCGGGATCCTCGTCGTCGCCGCCGTCGTCAGCCTCTGGCTGCGGGCCCGCGTCGTGCCGCTCGTGCAGGCGATCGAGCGGATCGCGGACGGCCAGACCGAGACCGCGATCCCCGCCTTCCGCGGCGGGCTCGGAGGCCGCCTGTCCACCGCCCTGCGCCGCCTGGCCACGACGCTGGCCGAGTCGCACGACGCGGCGACCACGGACAAGCTGACGGGAGTCGCGAACCGGCCGGCGATCCTCGCCGCCCTCTTCGCCGAGGTCGAGCGCGCCGGCCGCTACGACCGGCCCCTCGCGGTCGCCTTCGTCGACATCGACCTCTTCAAGAACGTGAACGACACGTACGGCCACGAGACCGGCGACGTCGTCCTCCAGGGCGTGGCCGCGACGCTGCGGGCCAACGTCCGGGCGGCCGACACGCTGGGCCGCTACGGGGGCGAGGAGTTCATGGTCATCCTCCCCGAGACGGACATCGTCGCCGCCGCGGCCATCGCCGAGAAGCTCCGCCAGCTGGTCCTCGCCGCCCGCTACGCGATCGCGGGCCCCGATACCGTCAGCGTCACGGTCTCCATCGGGGTGGCGATCGGTGTCGGGCGCACCCTGCGCGTCGAGGCGCTCGTCCGCGACGCGGACGCGGCGATGTACTCGGCGAAGGCCCTCGGCCGCAACCAGGTCTACCTCTTCGAGGAGCCGGACGAGGACGCCCGGATCCCGCGGGCCCCCATCTCGCCCGAGGGGCGCGCCCGCGCGGTCGAGGTCGGGCGGCTGGCACGGTCCGCCGCCGAGCGGGCGCTCATCCAGACGCTCGTCCCCTACCCCAACCACCGCGGCCAGCCCTCGGCCCGGATCGCCACGCTCTCCGTCCTCATGGGACGCCGCCTCGGCCTGCCGGAAGCGCGAGCTCGATCGGCTGCGGATCGCCGCCCTTCTCCACGACGTCGGCAAGCTGGCCCTGCCCGAGGAGGTCCTCGAGAAGCCGGCGGCCCTCACCTCGCTGGAGTGGCAGGCGGTCGTCCAGCACCCCCGCATCGGCCAGGTCATCCTCGAGCAGGCCGCCGCGCTCAAGGACGCCGTGCCGATCGTCCTCCACCACCACGAGCACTTCGGCGGGAACGGCTACCCGTACGGCCTGCGGGGCCAGGAGATCCCGCTCGGGGCCCGGATCGTCGCCCTCGCCGACGCCTACGACGCCATGGTCCAGGACCGCCCCTACAAGCGGGCGATGAGCCACGCCGAGGCGATCCGCGAGATGAGCCGCCACGCCGGCAGCCAGTTCGACCCCGAGCTCGTCGACGCCTTCGTCGAGATGTTCGCCGACGGGGATCCCGGACCTGGACCCGGCGCTCGTCGCCCTGGTCACGCTCGGACCGACCCCCCTCCGGCTGCCGGCCGCCGGCCGCAGCGCGCGCTCGCATCGCCGCGGGGTCGCCGGCTAGCTCCTCGTCCCGGAATCCCGCCCGCTGGCCCGCGCGCCCGTGCCGGCGCCGGCCCGCTGGCCGCGCGACCCGCTGGCCCGGCGCTGCCGGCCCGGCGCAGGTAAGCCCCCGGTGAGTGGCGGATGAGCGCCCGTCGCTAGGGTTCGCAGTCCGGCGGGTCGCACCGGTCGTCCACGTGGACCCGCCGCCACCCGCCGCGACCCGCCGCCCATGCGAACGGCCGCACCCGGCACCGCCGGACCGGCCAGGAGGGAACGGACCGATGAACAGGGTCCTCTTGACCGGGCGCCTGACCCGGGACCCCGAGATGCGCGCGCTCGCGTCCGGCAAGCACGTCACCAGCTTCTCGGTGGCCACCAACGAGTACGTCGGCAACGGCCGCGAGAAGGCCGAGTACCACGCCGTCATCACCTGGGAGCGGCTCGCCGACATCTGCGCCCAGTACCTCGGCCGGGGCTCGATGGTCGCCATCGAGGGCCGCCTCCAGACGCGCCAGTGGGACGACGAGGCCGGCAAGCGCCACTGGAAGACCGAGATCGTCGCGGCATCGGTGGAGATGCTCTCCGGCCGGCGCAAGAAGGACTACGCGGCCGACGCGCTGGCGGCCCAGGGCGACGCGATGGGCCTCGAGCCCGCGGACGTCGACGATGGGTCGACGACGGCCATCCTCGCCGCGGGCGACCCCGACGCGGACGAGATGGAGGTGGCGGCGGTCGCCTGAGGCCTCGCTTCCCCCGCAGCGGGCGCCGTCCTCTCCGGCGCCCGCTGCCTCGTCGCGCGCCGGCGTCGGCAGGCGGTGACCGCCTCGGCGGGCGGCGGGCGGGAACGCGGGCCGCCCCGGCGCAGCTCGAGCTCAGCGCAGCTCGAAGAACGAGACCGCGAGGATGAGGTAGACGATCATCAGGAGCGCGCCCTCCAGCCAGTTCGACTCGCCGTCGAGGGCGATGAGGGCGCTGATCCCGACCGCCGCGCCGACGGCCACGATCTCGAGCGGGGTGAAGACGAGGTTCATCGGCTGGCCCATGACCGCGCCGAGGATCACCAGGACGGGGCCGACGAAGAGGGCGACCTGGAGGCTCGAGCCGTAGGCCACGGCCATCGAGAACTCCATCCGGTTCTTCCAGGCCAGCTGGACGGCGACGAGGTGCTCGGCCAGGTTGCCGATGGTCGGGATGAGGATCACGCCCGACGAAGAACGCCGACAGCCCGAACGTCTCGATGAAGGGCTCGATGGAGCCGACGAGGATCTCGGAGAGGATCGCCAGGAGGCCGGCGGCCGCGAGGAGCACGACGACCGCCACCGAGCGGCTCCAGGCCGGCCCGCCGTGCTCGGCCGGGGGCTCGTGGCCGCCCAGCGTCCGGCTCGAGTTGGTGAACGGCGAAGACGAGCGACAGCACGTAGCCCACGATGCAGGATCCGGCCACCAGGACCGACTCCTCGGTGATCGTCCCCGGCTCGCCGGGGCCGGCGCTGAGCGCGAAGACCGCCGGGACGAAGAGGCCGATCGCGGCGACGACGAGGAGCGCCGCGTTCGAGCCCGCGACGCGCGGGTCGAAGCGCTGGATGCCGTTGCGGAGGCCGCCGAACAGGACGCTCGCGCCGAGGACCAGGAGCAGGTTGCCGATGATCGAGCCGGTGAGCGACGCCTTGACGACCTCGATGAGCCCGGCCTGGAGGGCGAAGAAGGCGATGATCAGCTCGGCGATGTTGCCGAACGTCGCGTTGAGGATGCCGCCCACCTGGGGTCCCGTCAGCGCGCCGAGGCGCTCGGTGGAGAGGCCGACGACCCAGGCGAGCCCCAGGATCGCGACGGCCGCGACGACGAAGACGAGCGTCGGGTCGGCTCCCGAGCCCCCAGTCGAGCACGATGGTCGCGAAGGAGACGCCCGATCGTCGCGAGCACCAGGGTTCGCGAGACCGGGGACAGCGCGCCGAGGATCGGCAGGCGGGCGGTCGCCGACAGCATGGACGGATCCTACCCGGCCGATCCCGCCCCGTAGAGGCGACGCCGCGGGATCCCGCTGGTCGACCGCCACGCGGCGCGCGGCCTCGCCCCGGGCAGCACCCTCGGCGACCAGCCGCTCGACCTCGGCCCGCGCCAGCACGAGCGCGTCCTCCCCGATCGGCGGCCGGCCGCCGTCCGGCGCGACGACCCCGGCCCTTCGATCGCCGACCACGATCACGATCTCGCCGCGGGCCACGATCGGCCCCGCTCGCCGCCGCCGCGGCGAGCTCGGCGAGGGGGCCCCGGCGCACCTCCTCGTGGAGCTTCGTCAGCTCGCGGCAGACGGCGGCCGGCCGGTCGTCGCCGCACGCGGCGGCGAGGTCCGCCAGCGTCGCGGCGAGCCGCCCCGGCGCCTCGAAGAGGACGGTCGTGCGCGGATCGTCGCCGCGATCCGGGCGAGGCCGGTCGCGGCGCTCGCGGCCCGAGCGCGGCAGGAACCCCTCGAACGCCCAGCGCGGCCCGGCGATCCCCGACGCGACGAGGGCCGCCAGCACCGCCGACGGGCCCGGGATCGGCACCACCGCGCCGCCCTCCGCCGGCCCAGGCGGCGACGAGCGCCCCGCCGGGGTCGCTGACGAGCGGCGTGCCGGCGTCGGTCACGAGGGCGAGGTCGGCGCCGCCCCGCAGGTGGGCGAGCAGCTCGGGGCCGCGGGCGGCGGCGTTGCGGGCGTGGTAGCTCACCAGGCCGCGTGGCGAGGCCGTGGCGCGCCAAGAGGCGCCGGGTGAGCCGCGTGTCCTCGGCGGCGACGAGGGGCACGGCGCGCAGGACCTCGAGCGCCCGCAGCGTCACGTCGCGCGAGGTTGCCGATCGGGGTCGCGACGACGTAGAGGCGGCCGGTGGCCCGGCCGGCTGGGCGCCCGCCGGCCGCAGTCGCCCGGCCGGCGAGTCGGCGCACCCGGCGCTCGGCGGCCTCACGGCCGGGCGCTCACGGCCGGGCGCTCCCGGGCCGTCGCCGCGGGTAGAGGTAGTCGACGCCGGCCGTCCGCGGCCCGAGCTTGGCGATCGGCGGCACCTGGCGCTTGAACTCGGAGCCGGCGACCATCCGGTCGACGCGCTCGACGATCGCCGGGTCGAAGCCGAGCGCCGACGAGCTCGTCGACGCTGCGCCGGCGGTCGATCAGCCAGAAGAGCAGCCGGTCGAGCTCGGGGTAGCTGAAGCCCGCCTCCGCCTCGTCGGTCTGGCCCGGCCACAGGTCGGCCGAGGGCGCCTTGCGCATGATCGCGTCCGGGACGCCGATCGGCCAGCGAGCAGCTGGCGCACCTGGCTCTTGTAGAGGTCGCCGATCGGGTTGAAGGCGCAGGCGCTGTCGCCGAACAGCGTCGTGTAGCCGATGAGCGCCTCGGTCTTGTTGCCGGTCCCGACGACGAGCCCGCCCCAGGTCACCGAGCGGTCGTAGAGGACCGCCATCCGGGTCCGGGCCATGAAGTTGCCGCGCCGGAGCGCCGCGCGTCAGCGCCTCGGCGCCGCCGGCGCCCGGCGCGGCCGGCCGGCGGCCTCGCCGTCCCGAAGTAGCCGTCGACCATCGGGCTGATGTCGACCAGCTCGGCTCGCGCAGCCGAGGCGGGCGACGACCTCCTCGGCATCCGCCCGCGAGGCCGGCGACGACGTGCGGTACGGCATGCAGGACGGCAGAGCAGCCGCTCGGCGCCGATCGCCTCGGCCACGAGGTAGGCCACGAGCGCGGAGTCGATCCCGCCGGAGAGCCCCAGGACGGCCCGCTCGAAGCCCGCCTGGCGCAGCTGGCCGCGGATGAACCCGCCGATGACCCGCCGCGCGACGTCGGTGTCGATGCGCAGCTCCGCGGGCAGCTCGAACGGCGGCGCCGAGGCCGGGCGCTCACGCGTCCCGCCGCCGGCCCGGCGGTCGGGCCGGCCGTCGCGTCGGGCGCCAGGCCCGCCCGCTCGGCCACGATCCGCGCCAGCTCGCGGACGAGCAGCTCGGGGCGCTCGTCGCGCAGGAGCGGCAGCGCGATCCGCTCGCGGCGGACGTCGCCGAGGTCCACGTCCGCGTAGACACAGGCCCTCGTCGTAGCAGCGGCGCCCGAGCGACGATCTCGCCCGCCGGGCCCGATCACCTCCGAGCCGCCCCAGAAGCGTGATCGACTCGTCGACGCCGACGCGGTTGCAGAAGACGACGAACGCTCGTCGTCAGCTGGGCGTAGGTGCGCATGAGCGTGCGCCACGAGGTCGCCGTCCCGAGGCCCACCTCGTTGGTCGCGGCCAGGTCGCGCCCCGGCGACGACGAGACGTTGACGAGGACCTGGGCGCCGTCGAGCGCCAGCAGCTGGGCAGCGGACAGGTGCCAGAAGTCCTCGCAGACGGCGAGCCCGAGGCCGACCCCCAGCCGCGACGGGACGGCCCGGATCGCGTCGCCCGCGGCGAAGAAGCGCCGCTCGTCGAACAGGCCGTAGGTCGGCAGGTAGACCTTGCGGTGGACGTGGCGGACGGCCGCCGTCCTCGAGGAGCGCGGCCGCGATGAACAGCCGGTGGTCGGCCGACTCCTCGACGAAGCACACGACCGCCGACAGGCCGCGCGGTCTCGCGCCGCCAGCGCCGCCAGGCGCGGGTCGTCGAGGCGCATCGCGACCTCGGCGGCGAGGTCCTGGAGCAGGTAGCCGGTCAGGCCCAGCTCCGGGAAGACGACGAGGCCCGCGCCGCCGGCCTCGCGCCTCCGCGGATGACCTCGGCGTGGCGGTGCGAGGTTCGCCTCGAGGTCCCCGAGGCGCGGGGCGACCTGGGCGAGGGCGATCCGGAGCGGCTGCACGGCCGGAGTCTAGCGCGCCTCCGCGCCGGCGCCGATCGAACCGGCGAGCGGCCGGCAGCGCGTGCGTGACACTGCGAGGTGACGCACGCCGACCGGCCGGTGCTAGGCTGGTCGGCCACCCGGGCGACGCCTCGAGGAGAGCGGGTCGCCGTCTGCGCGTGCTGTGACCGTCCGCCTGCGCAGGGACGGCAGAGAGGAGGACCAACGAGCATGCCCGGATCTCCGTGGCGCGCCCGACTCGCCGCCCTTGCGGCCACGACCGCGATCCTCGTCGCGGCCTGTGGCGGCGCGGCGACGCCCACCCCGGCCCCGCCGCGACGCGCCGCCGCCACGCCGCGCCCGAGCCGCCAGCGCGGCGCGCCGTACGAGGGCCTGTCCTACCCGAGACCGGCGAGGCCGCGGTGCGACTGCGCCGCCAAGACGTACAACGGCACAGCGCGTACACCGGCAACTTCAAGAAGATCAAGGCGCTCGACGCCAAGACCGTCGAGTTCACGCTCTGCAACCCCGACGTCGCCTTCCTGTCGAAGGTCGCGTTCAGCCCGTTCGCCATCAACGACACGGCCTACCTCGAGAAGGCCGCCGCCGGACGGCTCGATCGTCCGACCAGCCGAACGGCACCGGCCCGTACAAGCTCAAGGAGTGGGTCCAGGGCGACCACATCACCCTCGAGGCCAGCTCGACCTACTGGGGCGACGGCGCCGAAGGTCAAGGAGGTCGTCGTTCCGCTGGAGCACCGAGGCCGCCCAGCGCCTGGTCGAGCTCCAGTCCGGCAACGTCGACGGCATCGACAACCCGGGCCCGACCGACATCGCCGACGATCAAGGGCGACGCGAACCTGAAGCTCTACCCGCGCGAAGGCCTGAACGTCTTCTACCTCGGCATGAACAACACGTACGCGCCCGTTCGACAACGAGAAGGTCCGCCAGGCGATCGCCATGGGCATCGACCGCCAGCGGATCGTCGACAACTTCTCCCGCCCGGCTCCGAGCGTCGCCGACGCACTTCACGCCGTGCTCGATCCCGAACGGCTGCACGGGCGCCGAGCTGGTACGCCTTCGACCCGGCCGCGGCCAAGGCGCTCCTGGCCGAGGCCGGCTTCCCCGACGGCTTCAAGACCACGATCCACCTCCGCGACGTCGTCCGCGGCTACCTGCGCCCAGCCGGTCATCGTGGCCCAGGAGATCCAGGCCCAGCTCAAGGCCAACCTGAACATCGACGCCACGATCGACGTCCAGGAGTCCGGCACCTTCCTCGACAACGCCGACGCCGGCAAGCTCGACGGCATCCACCTCCTGGGCTGGGGCGCGGACTACCCGGACGTCACCAACTTCCTCGACTACCACTTCGGCGCCGGCTCCGCGCCAGCAGTTCGGCGACAAGTACCCGCGACATCGTCGCCGCCCTCCAGGACGGCGCCGAAGGGCGCCGACGGACGACGTCCGCAAGCCCGCCTACGAGACGGCCAACAACCTCATCAAGACCGCACGTCCCGATGGTCTCCGATCTCCCACGGCGGCTCCGGCGACGGCCTTCAAGGCCGACGTGGCGGGCGCCCACAGCTCGCCGCTCAGCAACGAGATGTTCTCCGTCATGAAGCCCGGCGACCGCGAGCACGCTCGTCTGGATCCAGAACGCCGAGCCGGCCGGCATCTACTGCGCCGACGAGACGGACGGCGAGGCGCTCCGCGTCTGCGAGCAGATCAACGAGTCGCTCTACGGCTACGAGGTCGCCGGCACCGAAGGCCATCCCGGTCCTCGCGACCGAGTGCAAGCCGAACGCCGAGCTGACGGTCTGGACCTGCACCCTCCGCGACGGCGTCACCTTCCACGACGGCGCGACGTTCGACGCGAACGACGTCGTCCTCTCGCTACGCGGTCCAGTGGGACGCGGAGCACCCGCTCCACAAGGGCCGCGACGGCAGCTTCACGTACTTCCCCGGCCTGTGCGGCGGCTTCCTGAACCCGCCGCCGGCGGAGTAGACCGCCAGCGCACCGAGCCAGCTCGGAGAGGGGCGTCGCGGCGCGCGACGCCCCTCTCCGCCATCCCACCGACGGAGCGCACCTGACCGGGCATGACCCGCTTCATCATCCGGCGCCTGCTGCTCAGCATCCCGGTGTCTGCTCGGGGTGGTCACGCTCGTCTTCGTCCTGGCGCGGATCATCCCGGGCGACCCCTGCCGGGCGGCCCTCGGCGAGCAGGCGACGGACGAGATCTGCGACGCCTTCACCATCCGCTACGGCCTTGACCGAGCCGCTCCCGGTCCAGTTCGTCGGCTACCTCGGCCAGGTCGCTGCCGGCGACCTCGGCGACGTCGATCCGCTTCAACCGGCCGCGTCACCGACATGCTCGTCGAGCGGCTCCCGGCGACGATCGAGCTGACGATCTTCGCCCTCCTCTTCGCGACGGTCGTCGGGATCTTCCTGGGGCTGGTCTCGGCCATCCGGCGCAACTCGCCGGCCGACGTCGGCACGATGATCGTCGCCAACCTCGGCGTCTCGATCCCGGTCTTCGTGCTCGGCCTGGTCCTCGCCTTCCTCTTCGCCGTCGTCCTCAAGGGCTCCCCGATCGCGCTGCCGCCGTCGGGCCGCCTGACGCCCGGGCGTCGAGGTCATCCCGCTGGCCGAGGTCTGGGGCCTCCAGGGGCTCGGCGGGATTCCCCGGGCGGTCCTCGACTTCGTGTCCAACATCTACACCGTCAACGCGATCCTCACCCTCAACGGGCCGCTCCTCGTCGACACGCTCCGCCACCTGATCCTGCCGACGATCGCCCTGGGCACGATCCCGATGGCGATCATCGCCCGCATCACGCGCTCGAGCCTCCTCGACGTGCTCGGCCTCGACTACATCCGGACCGCGCGCGCCAAGGGCCTGGCCGAGCGACGGGTGGTCATCGCCCACGCGATGCGCAACGCGCTCCTCCCGGTGGTGACCGTCATCGGCCTGTCGCTCGGCGGCCTCCTCTCGGGCGCCGTCCTGACCGAGACGATCTTCAACCTGACCGGGATCGGCAAGACGATCGTGCGAGGCGATCACCGGCCGCGACTACATCGTCATCCAGGGGTTCATCCTGGTGATCGCCATCATCTACGTCGTGGTGAACCTCGTCGTGGACGTCTCGTACGCCATCCTCGACCCGCGGATCCGGCTGGGATGACGGTGGCCCATCCGTGACCGCGCGATCGAGCCAACCCCGGGAATCGTGCCCGACGTCATGGCGGGCCAGAAGCCGGCGAGCCTCTGGCGGGACACGCTGCGGAACATCCTCCGCCAGCGCTCCGCGATCATCGGCCTCGCCTTCCTGGCCTTCCTCGTCGGGGTGGCGATCTTCGCCCCGCTCATCGCGACGCACAACCCGGACCTGCCGATGATCGGCCTCGAGGAGGGCGTCAAGGTCCGCATGGCGCCGTGCATCCACCTTCTCGGCTGCCCGGCGACGCAGCCCCAGCACCTCTTGGGCCTCGACGGCAACGGCCGGGACGTCTTCAGCCGGGTCGTCTTCGGCGCCCGGATCAGCCTCCAGATCGGGTTCCTGACCGTCGGCTTCGCGATCCTCCTCGGCACCCTCATCGGCGCGATCGCCGGGTTCTTCGGCGGGAAGGTCGACAACGTCCTGATGCGGCTCATGGACGTCCTCCTGGCCTTCCCCAGCCTGCTCCTCGCGATCTCGATCGTCACGGTCCTCGGCCAGAGCCTGATCAACGCCCAGCTGGCGATCGGCATCGTGTCGATCCCGATCTACGCCCGGGTCATGCGCGCCTCGGTCCTCTCGATCCGCGAGCAGGAGTTCGTGACCGCCTCGCGGGCCCTCGGCGAGTCGCCGGGCGGGATCCTCGTCCGGCGGGTCATGCCCAACGCGCTCACGCCGCTCATCGTCCAGGGGACGCTCGGAATCGCGGGGGCGATCCTCGACGTCGCGGCCCTCTCGTTCCTCGGGCTGGGCGCGCAGCCGCCCCTCGCCGAATGGGGCTCGATGATCGGGATCGAGCGCAACGCGGTCTTCGCCGCGCCGCACCTGATCATCTTCCCGGGCCTCGCCATCGTCGTCACCTGCCTCGCCTTCAACCTCCTGGGCGACGGCCTGCGCGACGCGCTCGACCCGCGACTGAACCGATGACGATGATCACCCCCGACGGCGCGATCATCGAGGAGACGAGCGGCCCGGCCCGTGCCCGCCGCTTCACGGCCGGCGAGCGCCTGCTCGAGGTCGAGGACCTCGTGACCTCGTTCTACACGCGCGACGGGGTCGTCCGGGCCGTCAGCGGGATCAACTTCCACGTCGACCGCGGCGAGGTCCTGGGCCTCGTCGGCGAATCGGGCTGCGGCAAGAGCGTGACCTCGCTCTCGATCATGCGGCTCGTCTCCAAGCCCGGCCGGATCGAGCGGGGCGCCATCCTCTTCCAGGGCCAGGACCTCCTGGGGCTCTCGACGGACGAGATGCGGAAGGTCCGGGGCGAGCGGATCGCCATGATCTTCCAGCAGCCCACCTCGTCGCTGAACCCGGTCTGGGATGTCGGCCGCCAGATCGGCGAGGTCCTCGAGGTCCACCGCAACATGAAGCGGAAGGTCGCTCGCGGGCGGGCCCTGGAGCTGCTGCAGAAGGTCGGCATCCCCGATCCCGAGCGCCGCCTGCGGTCCTACCCCCACGAGCTCTCGGGCGGGATGGCCCAGCGGATCATGATCGCGATGGCCCTTGCCTGCGAGCCCGAGCTGCTCATCGCCGACGAGCCGACGACGGCCCTCGACGTGACGATCCAGGCCCAGATCCTGGACCTCATGCGCCATCTCCGCGAGGAGACCGGCACGGCGATCATCCTCATCACCCACGACCTCGGCGTGGTCGCCGAGATGTGCGATCGCGTCGCGGTCATGTACGCCGGCGAGATCGTCGAGCAGACCGACGTCCACACCCTCTTCGCCCGCCCCAGCCACCCGTACACGCGGGGCCTGATCGGGTCGATCCCGGTCCCGGGCATCATCCGCGATTCGCTCGAGGTGATCCCCGGCAACGTGCCGAACCTCATCGACCTGCCCCCGGCCTGCCGCTTCGCGCCGCGCTGCCTGATCCGCCGGGACGAGGCCGTCGCCGGCTGCACCGAGATCCATCCCGAGCTGCTGGCGCTGCGAGGACGGGCACGACGTCCGCTGCCTGCGCTACCACGCCCCCGACGGGACCGTCCTCCGGGGACCGGACGGGCCGGTGGTGTGACGATCGCGGCCGGGCAGGTGCCCACCCCTCCGCCGGACGTCCGGGTGCCCCTCGTCGAGATCTCCGGCCTCGTCAAGCACTTCCCGATCATGGGCGGCGTCCTGCAGCGCCAGGTCGCGACGGTGCAGGCGGTCGACGGCGTGGACCTCGTCGTCCGCCGCGGCGAGACGCTCGGCCTCGTCGGCGAGTCCGGCTGCGGCAAGACGACGGTCGGGCGGCTCCTGCTGCGCCTGATCGAGCCGACGAGCGGCACGATCGTCTTCGACGGCACGGACATCACCCGGATCCACGGCGCGGCCCTCAAGCCCTACCGGCGGCGGATGCAGATCGTCTTCCAGGACCCGTACGCCAGCCTCGACCCCCGCGCCCCGATCGGCGACAGCATCGGCGAGGGCCTGCGGATCCACGGGATCGGGAACGCGCGGGAGCGGGCAGCACGCGTCGCCCGGATCATGGACATGGTCGGGCTCCAGCCCTACCACGCCCGGCGCTACGCCGCACGAGTTCAGCGGCGGCCAGCGCCAGCGGATCGGGATCGCCCGGGCCCTCGTCCTCGAGCCCGACCTCGTCGTCTGCGACGAGCCGGTCTCGGCTCTCGACGTCTCGATCCAGGCGCAGGTCCTGAACCTGCTCAAGACGCTCCAGCGGGAGCTCGGGCTCACCTACGTCTTCATCGCCCACAACATGGGCGTCGTCGAGCACATCAGCGACCGCGTCGCGGTGATGTACCTCGGCCGCGTCGCCGAGATCACCGATCGCGAGCGGATCTTCTCCGAGCCGCGCCACCCCTACACCCAGGCGCTGCTCTCGGCCATCCCCCTCCCGAACCCCGAGCTGCGCCGGACGCGGGTGATCCTGGGGGGCGACGTCCCCTCCCCGGTCAACCCGCCGAGCGGCTGCCGCTTCCATCCCCGCTGCCCGCTGCGGGCCGCGCTGGGCAACCCGACGCGCTGCGAGACCGAGGTCCCCGCCCTGGTGGACGCCGGCAACGACCAGCTCGTCGCCTGCCACTTCCGGGGTCCGGGCGCGCCGCTCACCTGAGCTGCGCCCCTACCGGGTGACGATCCAGCTGTCGATGTTCCACCAGTCATAGGGCGACGTGTAGTCGATCGGACCCAGCTCGCCGTTCGTGGTGACGTTGACGCTGTAGCCCCGGTGCAGGAGATCCGCCCACAGGAAGTAGTACGGGCCGTTGTCGTGGAGGTAGTGCTGGACCTGCGCCAGGATCTCCTTCCGCCTGGCCCGGTCGAGCTCCTGCGCTGCCGCCTTCTGCAGCTCGTCGAGCTTGGGATCACAGTAGCCCGTGAAGTTGTCGTAGCCCGGGTGCTCCCTGGTGGTGACGTACGCGCAGCCGAAGCTGCTGGAGTCCTCGGGGTCGGCCAGGCCGTCCCAGCCGCCAAGGTAGATGTCGAAGTCGTTGGGGTAGGAGAGCAGGGGCACGACGACCGCCGAGTAGTTGGCCTCCTTGACCGTGATGTCGATGCCGCACTCCGCGAGCTGGTCCTTCGCCAGCCGGGCGAACGAGACGCGCTGCGGGCGGTCCTGGCGAACGTACAGGTCGGCCTGGAGCTTCTTCCCGTCCTTCTCGTAGACGCCGTCCTTGAGCGTGTATCCGTCGCTCTCGAGGAGCGTCGTGGCGCCGGCGATGTCGAGCGCGTAGTCCGGGACGGTCGGGTCGTAGAAGTACGAGCCCGGCGGGATGTTGCTCTTGACCGGGACGGCGTTACCCTCGGTCGCTGCCTGGACGGTTCCCGCATGGTCGATGCACTTCGCGAACGCCTGGCGAGTGGCGACGTCGGAGAAGACGCGCCCCGGGCGAACGTTGAACCCGATGTAGTAGTAGCCGAGATCGGGAAACTCGGAGAGCTTGACCTTCGGGTCGCCCTTCAGCGCGGCCAGGGCGTCGAGCGAGGTGATCTCGGTCTGCCAGTCGATGGTGCCGGACTGGAGCGCCTGCGAGGCCGCGATCGGGAACTGGATCACCCGGACCAGGACCGTGGCCGGGCCGGGCCTGAACAGGTAGTAGTCGTCGAAGCGGGCGAGCTCGACGCTCTGGCCGGGCACGTACCTGACGAACGTGTACGGGCCGCTGCCGATCGGGGCGAAGTTGATGTCGAGGAGGCGGTAGGCAGCCGCCAGCTTGTCGGTCTCGCCGGCCCGCAGGGTGGTGTCGAGGTCGGTGAGCTGGGACAGGACGGCGTCGGCGTAGGCCGCCGTGTCGGTCTGCGCCGTCCTCGACGACGTACCTGGCCTTGTCCGGGAGGACGATCCCGGCGGATGTCAGGATGGCCTCCATGTCGGCGGTGTAGAAGGACGCGCTGCAGGTGTCCGGCGGGAGGCCGCCAGAGCACGCGCCGTCGCCCTTGGCAGCCGCGATCCTGTCGGCTAGCGCCTTGACGGCGGCTGCGTCGACCGCGCTCGACCCGGCGACGAGCTTCGCGTACGAGGCCTCGGTGGCGGCCTTCGGCACCAGCCCCTGCGTCAGCCCGAGGACGTAGATCGGGGCATACCTGCTCTTCAGGGTGACGACGAGCGTGTCGGGCGAGGGCGCGTCCACCGACGCGACGTGGCCACCCCACGTCGAGCACGTCGTCCGGTTGAACGAGCACGCCGGCGACATCGCGAGATCGAACGTGAACTTGGCGTCGGCCGCGGTGACGGGCGACCCGTCGTGCCACGTGGCGTCCGTCCGCATCCTGATCGTGAGGGTCAGGCTGTCGGAGCTGACCTCGGGCATCGCGGTGGCGAGGTCGGGCACCACGTCGCCCTTGTTGTTGACGCGGTAGAGGCCCGTGTAGATGAGGCGGTTGACCCACGAGGTCGGCTGGTCGGTGCTCGCCGGCGAGAAGTACGTCGGCTCGCCGTCGATGGAGAGGCGGAACTCCTCGGCCGTGGCCGCGGACGGGACGGCCGATGCGTCCGCGCTGGAGCTGGGCGCGAGCGAGGACGGAGCGACGGGGCCGCACGCGCCTGCCACGAGCGCGACCGCGCCGAGCAGCCCCATCGCCCGGCGAGTCCGCAGCACCATCGAGAGCTCCTTGCGTTTCCGTCTCGGGGACCGGGCGTTCCTCAGGCTCCGCCCGGCGAGCGCTCCGTTCTCGTCGCAGGCGCACGAGGCCTGCGCAAGCAGGCCTGCCGGAGCATGCGAGCTGCGATTATCGTCGTGCCCTCGGGGGACTGTCAACGCGGCGGCCCCGGCGACAGGGCCGGCAGCACCTCGCCCGAGCGCCGACGCGGCTGCCCGCGGACAGCGGGTCACTCGCACCCGGGCAGGCGGACGTACAGCTGCCCGGTGAGGGACGAGTCGAGCTTGAGCAGGATCGTCCCGCCGGCCTGACCCTCCGGCTCGCTCGCCACCCGCAGGAGGCCCAGGGAACCCAGGCGGTAGGCGGTGACCGGGTAGGCGTTGTCCTTGTTCGACCCGACCGGCCGGATGGCGGGGGTCCCCCCGTAGACGGATCCCTCGAAGCGAACCCAGGCCGGGAAGATCGGATCCTGGAATTCGGATGCCGCCGGGCATCCTTCCAGGCGCTGGCCCGACGTGACCGTGCTGTCCGGGCCCGACCACGTGTCCACGCGCCCCTCCCGCCAGAAGTTCAGGGCCATCGTCAGCACCACGTAGACCAGCACGAGGGCCACGATGATGCGGACGAGCAGCCAGGCGATCGGGTGCCATTCGAGGCGTCCGGCGCGGCGGTGCTGCCAGGGGACCTCGCGGCCGGCCCGCAGCGCGCGGAGGAGGCTCTGGTAGCGATCAGGCCCGGCGTGCTGGACGCGGGCTCGGCGGGCCGCCCGCTCCTCGATCGACGGGCGCCGTTCCCCTGGTCCCGGGTCGTTCGCGTCGATGGTCCAGCTCAGGCCGGTTCCGCCGAGGCACCGAACGGGGAGGCCTTGCTGGCGGCCTCGATCGCGGACGGCGTGACCTCCTCGGCAAAGTGGCAGGCGGCCATCTGGCCGGGGCGGATCTCCCGCAGGGCCGGCTCCTCGGTCGCGCAGCGCTCGGGATTGCCCAGGCGCTCGCGAAGCCAGCAGCGCGTGTGGAAGCGGCAGCCCGGCGGGGGGGCGGCCGGGGACGGGACGTCACCCTTCAGGACGATGCGCTTCTTCCGCTTGCGCGGGTCCGTCTCCGGAACGGCCGAGAGGAGGGCGACCGTGTACGGATGAGCCGGCTGGGCGTAGATCAGGTCGACGGGCGCCAGCTCCGCCAGCTTCCCGAGGTACATGACGCCCACCCGGTCGCTGATGTGCTCCACGACCGCGAGGTTGTGGGCGATGAACAGGTAGGTCAGCCCGAGCTCCTGCTGCAGGTCGTCGAGGAGGTTGAGCACCTGGCTCTGGATCGAGACGTCCAGGGCCGAGACCGGCTCGTCGCAGACGATGAACTCCGGGTTGAGCGCGAGGGCGCGCGCGATCCCGATCCGCTGGCGCTGGCCGCCGCTGAACTCGTGGGGGTAGCGGTGGATGTGGCTCTGGTTCAGCCCCACCCGGGCCAGCAGCTCCCGGACCAGGTCCTCGCGCTCGCGCTTGCCGTGGAGCCCGTGCACGTAGGGGCCCTCGCCCACGATCTCGCCGACCGTCATCCGCGGGTTCAGGCTCCCGTAGGGGTCCTGGAAGACGATCTGCATGTCGCGCCGGATCACCTTCATCTCGCGGCGGCCCAGGTTGAAGATCGGCTGGCCCTTGACCCGGACCTCGCCCGACGTCGCCGGGATGAGCCGCAGGATGACCTTTCCCAGCGTCGTCTTGCCGCAGCCGGACTCCCCCACCAGGCCCAGGGTCTCGCCGCGGCGAACGGTGAAGGAGACGCCGTCGACCGCCCGGACGGCACCGATCTTGCGGAACCCGAGCAGGCCCCCGCGGATCTCGAAGTGCTTGACGAGGTTCTCGACGGAGATCAGCTCGTCGGCCGATCCCGGCGCCTCGCCGTTCACGAGCCCCTGGGCTGGCAGCTCCGGGCGCGGAGCGCCCGCCACGACGCCGGCGAGGCCGCCGTCCTGCCCGCTCACGATTCCACCGAGAGCTCGGCCGCGGCCGCCTCTGCGACCTCGGCGGGCGCCGCCGCTCCCACCGCCGGCGGCTCGCCGGAGGGCGTCAGCCAGCAGCGCGAGAGATGACCTGGCGCGATCTCCTGGAACGGGGGTGCCGTGTCGCAGATCGGCATGGCCGACGGGCAGCGACGCTTGAAGAGGCAGCCGCTCGGCAGGTTCAGGGGGTTGGGCACGACACCGCGGATGACCTGCAGGCGCTTCCGCCGTTCGCCCAGGCGCGGGATGGAGTTGAGGAGCCCCGTGGTGTACGGGTGGTGCGGCTGCTCGAAGATCGTCGTGGCGTCCGACTGCTCGACGATCTTGCCCGCGTACATGACCACGACGTCGTCGGCCATCTCGGCGATGACCCCCAGGTCGTGCGTGATGAGCATGATCGACATCTGGTTGCGGGTCCGCAGCTCCTTCATCAGCTCCAGGATCTGGGCCTGGATCGTGACGTCGAGGGCCGTGGTCGGCTCGTCCGCGATGAGGATCGCCGGGGTCGTCGAGAGGGCCATGGCGATCATGACCCGCTGGCGCATCCCGCCCGACAGCTGGTGCGGATACTCGCCCGCCCGGCGCTTCGCGTCCGGGATTCCGACCTGCTGGAGCATCTCGACCGCCCGATCCATCGACTCGCGCCGGCCCAGGCCGAGGTGGAGCGAGACCACTTCGCTGATCTGGTCGCCGCAGGTGTAGACCGGGTTCAGGGACGTCATCGGCTCCTGGAAGATCATCGAGATGGTGTGACCGCGCACGTCGCGGATGTCGTCCTCGGAGAGGGTGACGAGGTCGCGGCCGTCGAGCAGGATCTCCCCTTCGACGATCCTGCCCGGGCGGCTCACCAGGCCCAGGATCGACATGGCCGCGACGCTCTTGCCGCAGCCCGACTCGCCGACGACGCCGAGGGTCTTGCCGTCGTCGATGGAGAAGGTCACGCCGTCGACGGCCTTGACCACCCCGTCCTGGGTGAAGAAGTGGGTCTTGAGGTTCCGGACCTCCAGGAGCGGCCGTCGGTGGAGCGCCGTTCCGTCGACCTGCGGGCGGATCGTCGATCGGGCACCGTCGCCCCGCGCGTCCCGTCCGATCACGACTCGATCCTCTGGCGGGGATCCAGGGCGTCCCGCAGGCCGTCCCCCATGAAGCTGGCGGCGAGCACCACCAGCACGATCGTCACCGACGGGTAGAGGAGCAGGTGGGGACGAACCACGAGGTCCTCCTCGAAGTTGCCGAGCATGATGCCCAGGCTGGCCTCGGACTTGCTGATGCCGAAGCCGAGGAAGGAAAGCGCGGCCTCGGTGACGACCGAGTCGGCGATGCCGAGCGTCGCCGCCACGACCACGGGCGCGAGCGCCGCCGGCAGGATGTGGCGCGAGATGATCCGGCGGTCGCCGGCGCCCAGCGCCCGGGCGGCCTGGACGAAGTCGGATTCGCGCAGCTTGAGGAACTCCGCCCGGATCAGCCGGCAGGCCAGCGTCCAGCCCGTCAGGCCGATGGCGAAGATGATCACCCAGGCGTCGCCCTTGCCGAAGAAGGCGACGATCATGACGATCAGGAAGAAGATCGGCAGGGAGAGGACGATGTCGACGATGCGCATGATGACGTTGTCGACCCAGCCGCCGTAGAAGCCGGCGATGGCACCGAGCGTCACGCCCACGGTCGCGATGATCAGGACGGCCATGAAGCCGATGAAGAGCGACGTCTGGAGGGCCTTCATCAGCAGCAGGAACTCGTCCTGGCCGATCTGGTTCGTTCCCAGCGGGTGGGCGAGCGAGGGCGGCAGCATCGTCTGGGTCAGGCTGGTCTTGGCATACGCCTCGCCGGTCAGCGTCGGCACGATGACCGCGAGGGCGACGAGCACGATCATCAGGACCAGCGCGATCACCGCCAGGCGGTGCTGGACGAACCGCTGCCGCACCAGCTGCCAGTAGGTCCGGACCGGGATCAGGTCGACCTCGTCGACGGTGCCGTCCGGGGCACCGCGGGCGATGCCGGCCTGCTTGTCGATCCGCTTCCATCGCGACGGCCCTCAGTACTTGATGCGGGGGTCGACCAGGCCGTACAGGATGTCGGCCAGGAGGTTGCCGAGGATCACCATGACGCCGCCGATCATGACGGTCGCGAGCACCACGGGATAGTCGTTGGTCGTGACGCTCTGGACGACCATGTACCCCAGGCCCGGCCAGCTGAAGATGGACTCCGTGATCGCGGCCCCGGCCAGCAGGCTCGGCAGGGTCAGTCCCAGGAGGGTGATGACCGGGATGAGCGCGTTGCGGAGCGCGTGCTTGAAGATGACCCGGGAGCCCGACAGGCCCTTGGCCCTCGCCGTCCGGACGTAGTCCTGCTGGAGGACCTCCAGCATCGACGCGCGCATGTAGCGGCTCCACCCGGCGATCTGCTGGATCGCCAGGCTCGACACCGGCAGGAACATGTGCCAGGCGATGTCGGCGAGGTTGCCTTCCTGGCCCAGCGACTGCATCCCGAACGACGGGAACATGTTGAGCCTGATCGAGAAGATGAACAGGAGGAGGACGCCCAGGACGAAGGACGGCAGGGCGTAGCCGATCGTGGCCAGGGTCGTGATGATCTTGTCGGCCCAGCTGTACTGCTTGACCGCGGCGAGGACCCCGAGGGGCACGGCGACGATGATGGTCACGAGGAGCGACGTCCCCATCAGGAGCAGGGTCGTCGGGACCTTCTCGGCGATCTTCTCCGTGACCGGCCGGCCGTCGACGAAGGAGAAGCCCCACGCCTCCGGCTTCCAGAACTGCCAGAAGGCCGTGAACCAGCTCGTGAACTGCTCCCCGAGCGGCTTGTCGAGGCCGTAGAGCCGGACGAGGTTCGCGATCGTCTCCGCCGAGACCCGGCCGGACCGGAAGCGGTCGGTCGGATCACCGGGGGCCAGGTGGATGATGGCAAAGGACACGACGCTGATCCCGATGAGGATCGGGATGGCCTGGATCAGGCGACGGAGGACGTACGTTGCCATGATGCTCCGCTGGGCTCTGGGTCCGAGGGTCGTGCGGTGTCCGGCGTCAGCCGGGCTGGGTTCGGCGGGGCAGAGATCGGGCGGTGGCGACGAAGGTCGCCACCGCCCGAGTCAGTCACTCGAGGGTCGTCGGGGTGTCGACGACTACTTGGGGCTGACGGTCCAAGCGTCCGTGTTGTAGTAGTTGATGCCAACGCTGGTGAGGTCGAACGGCTCGTTCTGCGAGGTGACTCGCTTGGAGATGCCGGTGTGCGCCTTGTCGGCCCACAGGAAGTAGTACGGGAGCTCGTCGTGGATGAGCTTGCCGAACTCGAAGTAGATCTGCTTGCGCTTCGCCTGGTCGAGTTCGAGCCGGCCCTCCTCCAGGAGGCGGTCCGCCTCGGCGTTCTTCCAGCCGGGGAAGTTGTTCGCCGACGGGACGTCCTTGGAGGGGATCTCGGAGCTGTGGAAGATGGAGTAGTCGTCCGGGTCGAGGGCCGTTGACCAGCCGCCCAGGTACGTGTCGAAGTTGTTGGGGTAGTCGAGGACCTTGGGGATGAGCACCGTGTTGAGGTCGCCCTCCTCCACGGTGACCTCGATGCCGCACTCCTTCAGCTGGTCGCGGGCGAGCTGCGCGAACGCGAGCCGCTGCGGCCGACCGACGCGGACGTACAGGATGCTGGACAGCCGCTTGCCATCCTTGGCGTAGATGCCGTCGCCGCCGAGCGCCCACCCGGACGCCTCGATCTTGGCCTTCGCGGCCGCGACGTCGAGCTTGTAGGGGGTGATGTCGGGGTTGTAGGCCCAGGAGAACGGCGGGATGTTGGCGTAGACCGGGACGCCGTTGCCCTCCGTGGCGACCTCGACCGTCTTGGCGTGGTCGATGCACATCGAGAACGCCTCGCGGAGGGCCTTGTCAGCGTAGAGCTTGCCCTCGCGGAGGTTGAAGGCGATGAAGAAGTACCCGTTGTCGGGGTACTCGGCCATCTGGACGTTGGGATTGTCCTTGACCGTCGTGTAGGCGCCGGACTCGATCTTCTGCTGCCACTGGATCTCGTCGTTGGCGAGGGCCGAGGTGGCGGCCGCGGAGCTGCGGATGACGACCGCGAAGGCCCGCGCCGGGATCTTCGCCGGGTCGATGTCGCCCTTGCCGCCGCCGAAGTACTTCTCCCAGCGGGCGAGCTCGACGTTCTGGCCGGCGTTGTACTTGACGAACTTGAGGGGGCCGGCGCCGATCGGGTTCTTGCCGAAGTCGATGATCTTCTGGGCGGCCGCGATCTGGTCGAGCGCGGTGGCGCCGAGGGCGGCGTTCAGGTCATTGACCTGGGTCAGCAGGCCCTGCCCGTAGGCCTCGGGATCGAACTGGTCGCCGTTCTCGCCGGCGGTGTTGTAGCCGGCCTTGTTGACGGGCTCGATCTTGGCCTTGGCGAGGAGGGCCTCCATGTCGGCCGTGTAGGTCGCGAAGAGGCACTCCGTCGGGGGCGCCCATCCGTCCGGAGCGGGATCCGGCGGGGCGCACGCGGTGGGCTTGTCGTCGGCGTCAGCCGTGGCCGTGGCCTTGGCGACCTTGTCGGCGAGGGCCGCAACTTCTTCCTTGGTGACCGCCCCGGCCGCCGCCTGGAAGCGGGCGAAGGAGGCCTCGACGGCCTTCTTCGGCAGGATCAGCTGGTTGATGCCGGTCGAGAGGAACGGCGCGAACTTCTGCTTCAGGACGAACTTGACGGTGAGCGGGTCGACCACGGTGGTCGACGCGACGTTGTCGGCGACCTGGGAGCAGGCGTCCGGGTTCACCCGGCAGTTCTTGGAGGACATCAGGTCGTAGGTGAACTTGACGTCCTCGGCCGTCAGCGGCGACCCGTCGTGGAACAGGATGCCCGGCTTGAGCTTGACGGTCCAGGTGAGGCCGTCAGCGGACGTCTCCGGCATCCCGTCGGCCGCGAGCGGGACGTACTCCACCTTGTAGTTCGGCTGGTAGAGCGTCGTGTACAGGAACTGGGTGATCCACGAGGTGGGCAGATCATCCGGGGGACCGGCCAGGGTGGTCGGCTCGCTGTCGATGACGAATGTGAAGTCGCCGGTCGTGGGACCAGGCGATGCCGTCGTCGGCGCAGTCGTCGCCGGGGCTCCCGACCCCGACGGGCTGGCGGTGGGGGTGCCGCTACCGCACGCGCTCACCACGATGGCGAGCGCCCCCAGCATCGCAATCGAGCGACGCTTCAGCGAAATCATTCGGTCTCTCCTCCTACACTCCGCGGCGGACGCCGGGCGTCGGCGCCAGTCCGCCAAGCAGCGCGCACCGAGCGGGGTTCGGCAGGCGCCGAACGACCTCGTCCCGGCCGCAAGGTCCGCATTATGGTACGGGAAGGCACGCGCGCGTCAACTCGCCGCACGCATGTCGTCCGCCGGGCCTCCTTCCTGCCGTCGGCTTGACGGCCGCGTCTCGGGGGTGTCGATTGCCACGCCGCGGTCAGTCGGGGGTGGCCGCATGGGTGTGCATCTCCTGGCTCGTGGTCGGCTGCCCGCACGTGCGCGCGATCGAGCTCGGAGCGGTCGGTCGCCACGGGCAGGAACGTCAGGGCCAGGGCTTCGCGGGGGCGGTTGATCCGCTCGTCACCCGCCAGGATCGTCACGACCCCGGCCGTCAGCATCCCGGCCGGCGGGTCGTAGAAGCGCGTGGCCGGGGCAGCAGCGGCGGACGGGCCATCCAGCGCCTCGGGCGCGGCGTCGCCCGCGATCGGCGGCCCCGGTGCGGCCAGCGGCCCGAACGCCGCGGGCATGACCATGACCGCCGCGAGCGCGGCCCCCACCAGGGTTGCCCCCAGCGACAGCCGCGTGCGCCAGGGCGCCGCCGGGCGGCGTGCCGCGACCTGCCGCACGCGCTCCCACGCGTCGCCCGACGGCTCGGCGAGCTGGACCTCCGCCCCGATCCGGCGCAGAGCGGTGATCGCCAGGGCGATCTCCGTCAGCTCCGCCTCGCACGACCTGCAGCGGTCCAGGTGGGCCAGGGCGAGGTCGGTGCCCGGGCGCCGTTCCCGTCGATCGACGAAGTCCAGGAGCGCCGCCCGGTGCCCGGCGCAGGACGACGGGCGTCGAAGGATCATGCTGGCCCCGTCTCCGCCTCGCCGATGGCCAGGGGACCGCGCAGCGTGCCCAGCGCCTCGCCGAGCCGCGCCTCGCCGAGGCGCGACTCGGCGGCGAGGTGCGTGCGCAGGGATTCGAGCGCGTAGTGGAGGCGCGACTTCACGGTCCCGGGGCGGATCCCGAGGATCGCCGCGGTCTCCTGGACCGACAGCCCGTGGAGGTAGTACAGGGCGACCACGCTCTGGTGCTTCGGGGACAGGCGGGCGACACCGTCGCGCACGGCGCGCCTGACCTCCGCCTGCTCGGCCCGTTCGGCCGGCCCGCTCGAGCCGTCCCGGAGCGTGGCCAGGTCGAACTCGCCGAAGGGACGGGTCGCGACTCGACGGCGGCCGAGCCGCGAGTAGGTCAGGTTCAGGGCAACCCGGTGCAGCCACGGCACCGGCGAGACGTCCGGCCGCAACGCGGACCGATGGCGATACGCCCGCTCGAAGGTGTCCTGGAGGATCTCCTCCGCCGCGCCGTGGTCGCCGGTCAGCCCGAACGCGGTGCGGTAGACCAGCGTCCGGTAGCGCGCGAAGAACGCCTCGAACGCGTCGAGGTCGTCGGCACCCATCCGACGGAGGAGATCCGCGTCTGCCGGATCGATCTCGCGGCTCATCGCCCGGTCGCCCGTCGTCGCCTCCCGCCCAGCACAGTTCGAGGGCCGCTGACCGTCCCTCTGCGACGGAATACGCCTCCCCGGGCCGGGAGGTTCATTCGGCCGGCTCCGGCCGCCAGCGCAGGTTGGGCTGGCGGGCGGCCGTCGCCTCGTCGAGGCGACGGAGCGGCGCGCCGTGGGGGGCGCTCTTGACGAGCTCGGGGTCGTCGTGGGCCTCCCGGGCGATCTCCAGCATCGCCGCCACGAAGGCGTCGAGCGTCTCGAGGCTCTCGGTCTCGGTCGGCTCGATCAGCATCCCCTCCTCCACCGTGAGCGGGAAGTAGATCGTGGGCGGATGGAACCCCTTGTCGATGAGCCGCTTGGCCACGTCGAGCGTCCGCACGCCGGTCGCCGCCTTGAGGGCCGCCGAGCTGGCCACGAACTCGTGCATGCAGGGCCGATCGAAGGGAATGACGTACGCCCCGCCCAGGCCGTGCTTCAGGTAGTTGGCGGCGAGGACGGCGTCGTCGCTCACCTCGCGCAGGCCGTCGGCCCCGTGGGCCCGGATGTAGGCGTAGGCCCGGACCAGGATCCCGACGTTGCCGGCGAACGAGCGCATCCGGCCGATGCTCGTCGGTCGCTCGCCGGCCCGCTCCAGGCGAAACGTGCCGTCCGGCTCGCGGAGGACCAGCGGCTCGGGCAGGAAGGGGGCCAGGTGGGAACGGACGCCCACGGGGCCCGCACCCGGGCCGCCGCCGCCGTGCGGCGTGGAGAACGTCTTGTGGACGTTGTAGTGCATGACGTCGAAGCCGGCGGCGCCGGGTCGGAAGTGGCCCAGCATCGCGTTGAGGTTGGCGCCGTCCATGTAGGCGAGGGCGCCGGCGGCGTGGACCATCTCGAGGAGCTCCACCACGCGGGTCTCGAAGAGCCCGAGCGTGGAGGGGTTCGTGATCATCACGGCCGCCGTCGTCGGGCCCAGGGCGGCCCGGAAGGCGTCCAGGTCGACGCCGCCGTCCGGCGCGGACGGGATGTTCACGGTCCGGAAGCCGGCCATCGAGGCCGTGGCCGGGTTCGTGCCGTGGGCCGAATCCGGGACGAGGACCTCGGTCCGGGCGTGGTCGGCCCGGGCCCGGTGGTAGGCCCTGACCATCAGGATCCCGGTGAGCTCGCCCTGGGCGCCGGCCGCCGGCTGCAGCGTGACCGCGTCCATCCCGCTGATCTCGGCGAGCTCCTGCTCGAGGGCCCAGAGGAGCTCGAGGGTTCCCTGGGCGGTCTCGTCGGGAGCCAGCGGATGGAGGGCGGCGAAGCCCGGCAGGCGGGCCGCCCACTCGTTCACCTTCGGGTTGTACTTCATCGTGCACGAGCCGAGGGGGTAGAAGCCCGTGTCGACGCCCCAGTTGAGCTGGGAGAGGTTGACGTAGTGGCGGACGAGCGTCGCCTCGTTGAGCTCGGGAAGCGCCGCCGGGACGGCGCGCCGCGCGGCGGCGGGGAGACGGTCGAGGGCATCTGCCGGGGCCGCAGGCAGCCGCGTGCCGGCTCCTCTGCCGGGCCGCGAGAGCTCGAAGAGCGTGGGCTGGAGCGGATCGCCGGTGACGCTCATCGGACGGCCTCCGCGGCTCGCGGCGAGCTCGCCGGCGAGGGCGGCGCCGAACCGCTCGATCTCGGCCGCGGTGGTGACCTCCGTGGCACAGACCAGGAGGCCCTCGGCCAGCGACGGGTCGCCGGGCTCCAGCTCGGCGAGCGGGATGCCCGCCAGGATCCCGCGCCCCAGCAGGCGGCGGTGGACGGCCACGGCGTGCGGGACGCGGACGGCGAACTCGTTGAGATAGGGGCCGGGGTGGAGGCGCGGCGCACCCGCCGTCGCGAGCGCCGCTTCGAGCTCCGCCGCCCGGGCCGCGCCCGTGGCCGCGACATCGTGGAGGCCCCGGGGGCCGAGGGCCGCGACGTAGATCGAGGCGGCGAGCGCGCAGAGGGCCTGGTTGGTGCAGATGTTGCTGGCCGCGCGCTCGCGGCGGATGTCCTGCTCGCGGGCCCGCAGCGTCATCACGTAGGCCCGCCTTCCCTCGAGGTCGGCGGTCATGCCGATGAGGCGCCCCGGGATCTGCCGGACCAGGGCCTCGCGGCAGGCCAGGATCCCGAGGTACGGGCCGCCGTACTGGGGAGCCATCCCCAGGGGCTGGCCCTCGCCGGCCGCGATGTCGGCGCCGTACGCCGCCGGCGGGGCGAGGACGGCGAGGCCGATCGGCTCGACGACGGCCACGAAGAGGGCGCCCGCCGCGTGGGCGAGACGGCCGATCTCGGCCATCGGCTCGAGGAGGCCGAGGATCGAGGGGTGCCCGGCGACGACGCCGGCGACGGGGTGGTCCGGATCGGCCAGCATCCGCTCCAGGGCGCCCAGGTCCGTGGTCCCGGCCGCGGGCCCGTCGACGAGGAGGGGGATCTCCGCGAAGGTCAGGTTCGCCCCGCCGAAGTAGGTCTCGAACGTCTCGCGATAGTGGGGATGGACGCTGCGGGAGACCAGGACGTGCTCCCGCCGGGTCGCCCGGCAGGTCATGAGGGCGGCTTCCGCGGTGGCCGCGGCGCCGTCGTAGTGAGAGGCCGAGACGACGTCCATCCCCGTCAGCTCGGCGAGAAGCGACTGGTACTCGTAGATCGTCTGGAGCGTCCCCTGGCTGATCTCCGGCTGGTAGGGCGTGTAGGCGGTGTAGAACTCGCCGCGCAGGAGGAGCTGGTCGACGACCGGCGGAAGATGGTGGCGATAGACGCCGGCGCCCAGGAAGCTCGCCAGGTCCGTCCGGTTGCGCCCGGCCAGGCCCTCCAGGTGCTCCATGAGCTCCAGCTCGGTGAGGGCCGGGGCCAGGTCCAGCCCGCTGGCCCGGACGGCCGGCGGGATCGCCTCGAAGAGGGCGTCGACGGACGCGATCCCGAGGACCTCGAGCATCCGCTCCCGCTCGCCCGCGGTGTGCGGTCCGTACGCCATCTCAGGCCTCCGCGACCAGCGCCTCGTAGGCGGCCGGGTCGAGGAGGGCGTCCACCTGGGCCGCGTCGGCCAGGCGGATCCGCAGCATCCAGCCCGCCCCGTACGGATCGGAGTTCACCACCTCGGGCGCCGCGGCAAGGGCGCCGTTCGCCTCGAGGACCTCGCCGCCGACCGGCGCGAAGAGGTCGCTCACCGCCTTCACCGACTCGACGACGCCGAACGTGGCGAACTGCTCCAGCGCCCGGCCCACGGCGGGAAGCTCCACGAAGACGATGTCGCCGAGCTGGTCGGCGGCGTGCTGCGTGATTCCGATGGTCGCCACGTCACCGTCGACGCGGACCCACTCGTGTTCCTTCGTGTAGCGCAGGTCGGCCGGGATCATGCGGCGCTCCTCTCGTCCATCCGGCGCGCGGCGCCGGCGTTGTGCAGGCCGGCTCCGCCGGCGCGTCCGGGATCAGCGCGAGCGGGTGTAGAACGGCAGCGGGACGACCTCGGCGGCCGCCCGTGCCTCGCGGATCTCCACGTCCAGCATCGTACCGGGCGCGGAGTCCGGCGGTGCGACGTACGCCATCGCGATCGGCACGCCGAGCGTGGGCGACATCGTGCCCGAGGTGACGATCCCGCTGGACCGCTCGCCGGACCAGACCGGGTGGCCATGGCGGGCGATCCCGCGGCCGCGCACGACGAGGCCGACGAGCTGCCGGCTCGGACCGGCCGCGGCGGCAGCCGCGAGCGCGTCCCGGCCGACGAAGCCGCCCTCCTTGGCCAGCTTCACGACCCTCCCGAGCCCCGCCTCGAAGGGCGTCGTGGCGCGGTCGAGCTCGTTGCCGTACAGGGGCATCCCGGCCTCCAGGCGGAGCGTGTCGCGGGCGCCCAGGCCCACCGGCACGAGGCCGGCGTCCTCCCCCGCGGCCGCCAGGGCATCCCAGACCGTCGTCGCCGCGGACGCGTCGACGAAGACCTCGAAGCCGTCCTCGCCGGTGTAGCCGGTGCGCGCCACGAGGCCCGGGACCCCGGCCACGGCCCCCTCCGCGATCCCGTAGTAGTGGATCGCGTCGAGGTCCAGGTCGGTGAGCGGCGCCAGGATGCCCAGCGCTCGCGGACCCTGGATCGCGACGAGCGCGGTCGCCAGCGAATGATCGTCGAGGACCGCTCGCCGGCCCTCCAGGCGCTCGGCAAGGGCGTCGGAGACGACCGCCGCGTTCGAGGCGTTGGCGACGACCATGAACCGGTCGTCGGCCAGGCGGTAGATGATGAGGTCGTCGAGGATCCCCCCGTCCGGGGCGCAGATCATCGAGTAGTGGGCGCGGCCGATCGCGAGGGTCCGGGGGTCGGTCGTCACGGCGAAGGCGAGGGCGTCCCCGGCGCCGGGGCCCTCCACGAAGAGCTCGCCCATGTGGCACAGGTCGAAGAGGCCGGCCCGCTGCCGGACGGCGCGGTGCTCCTCGAGGATCCCGGTGTACTGGATCGGCATCCGCCAGCCGGCGAAGTCGACCAGCCGTGCGCCCAGCGCCTCGTGACGCCCGACGAGGGGCGTGGCGCGTGGTTCCTCCGTCATGGCCGGACCTCCGTGTTCAGGCATGCCCGTCCGGGACGGGCGCCGCGGCGGCGGCCGCCCGGGCCACGAGCGCCCGCTCGGTCTCGAACGTCAGGAGGGCCGGGGCGTTCACGAGCGGGACCCAGCGGACCTCGTCGAACTCGTGGTCGTGGCGATCGAGGTCGCCCCCGACCGGCTCCATGAGCCAGTAGTGCACCGTCTTGTGAATCCGGGCCCCGCCCTGCACGAACCAGTACTCGATCGCCTCGAGCGGGGCGAGGAGCCGCACCTGGAGCCCGGTCTCCTCGGCCACCTCGCGGAGGGCGGTCTCCTCGAGCGTCTCGTGCGGGTTCGGGGTTCCCTTGGGCAGGGTCCACGTGACGCCGTCGCGCTGGCGCCGGCGGCGCCCGGCGACGAGGTGGAGGACACCGTCGATCGACCGGATGACGATCCCGCCGGCGGAGGTGGCCGTTGCGTGCTTCAGCCGCGCCACGGCGCCGTCGCGGCGCGCGGCCGACGACCGGTGGCGCGGGCGCCGAGCTTCGCCCAGCGAACGGGCGCATGGGGACCCGCCAGGCCGGTGGGCGGCCGGTGCTCCCGGACGGGCACCACGGCCCGCCAGTCCGAGCGCAGGAGGGCGACGGGGCCGAGCTCCGGCCGGCGGAGGAGCGTGGGATGGTCCGCGGCGGCCCGGAACCGGACGTGGCGATCCAGGCCAAGGCGGGGCTCGCGCGCCCGCGGCGGGACGGTCGCGAAGCGGGCGACGGGGCGGGTCGCGTAGCGGGCCGTGATGCTGCGCTGCATGGGCAGATCGTACCGCGTTACCGCGACCTTGTGAACGCCGCTCGCAGCCGGGCCGCCGCTTCCGGTGCGAGGCCGCGCCGCGACTCGGCGAGCGTCACCTGGTGTTGGCCCAGGGCGCGATAGACGGCGAGCGCCTCCTCCCCCGCCGCGGCGACC
The DNA here is from genome assembly GCA_963827965.1 of uncultured Chloroflexia bacterium. Lineage (GTDB taxonomy): Bacteria > Chloroflexota > Limnocylindria > Limnocylindrales > CSP1-4 > CTSoil-043. Next base: position 250,101 of record CAWHCW010000010.1, read on the forward strand.
GCGGCGAGGTGGGCCTCGATCGTGCCCGCGTCGCCGCGGACGGCCGGCCCGGTCAGCGCGGCAGCCGTTCCCAGGGCCCGCGCGTTGGCGAGGGCCTGGGCGGCGAGCGGGCCGTAGACGGCCAGGGCACCCGCCTCGTCGAGGCCGGTGGGCACGGCGACGGCGGCCACGACGTCCAGCAGCGCGGTCAGGCCGCCGGCAGCCAGGACCGCCGCGGCGTGGTAGGCCGCCTTGGAGTCCGGCGCCAGGCGGACGGGAACCGCGCCGAGGGAGGTCGCCATCTCCGCCAGCAGGTCGAGCAGCGCCGCGTCGCCCTCGATGGCGACGGTGGCCCCGGGGAGGGCCGCCAGGGCCCGGTCGAGGTCGGCGAAGGCCACCAGGGGGTGGAAGGAGCCCGCGCTCGTGCCCGCGGCCAGCGCCGGGGCGAGGATCCCGGCGTCGTGGAGGCCGCTCGTGTGGACGATCGCCTGGCCCGAGTAGAGCTGGAGGGTTCGCGCGACCCCGGCCAGGGCGTCATCCGGCACGGCGAGGATGGCGAGGTTGCAGGCATCGAGGACGGCGGCCGCCTCCGCGAACGCCCGTGCTCCCGGCACGAGCGAGCGGAACCGGGCCCGCCGCTCCGGGTCGCGGCTGGCGACCGCTCCGACCTGCCAGCCGGCGCGGCTGAGGGCGACGCCGAGGGCCGTCCCGACGGCGCCGGCGCCCACGATCCCCAGCACCGGGCGGCCGTCGTCGGCGGCCTCCACGTGGGGGTGGGCGTGGGCCTCGAGGTGGATCTCGTCGCCATGGCGGTGAGCGCCCGGCGGCAGCGGCGCCGCGCTGGCGGCAGCGCGTCGGCGGACCTCCTCCATCGTCGCCGGGTCGCCCGGGGGCGGCGTCGCCGGCTCCCTGCGCCACGATCGCATCGTCGCTCTCCACGCTACTCTAGGGGCGACAGCGTACTGCCCCCGGCGGCCCGCCTGCCGCCCCGACCCAGCGAGGATCACCCGTGCCGACCCGCGATCCGTTCGGCGCCCGAGCCAGCCTTGGCCCGGGCCTCCCCGACTGCTACCGCCTGGCGGCGATCGACGGCGGGGCGGACCTCGGGCAGATGCCGGTCACGGTGAAGATCCTCCTCGAGAACGTCCTCCGCCACGCGGGCGGCGGCGTCGGCGAGGCGGAGGTGCGCCTCCTCGCGGGCTGGCGCCCCGCTTCCGGCGTCGCGGCCGAGATCCCGTTCATGCCGGCCCGGGTCATCCTCCAGGACTTCACCGGCGTCCCGGCGGTCGTCGACCTCGCCGCGATGCGCGACGCGATGGCGGAGCTGGGCGGCGACCCCGGCAGGGTCAACCCGCTCGTCCCGGCCGACCTGGTGATCGACCATTCCGTCCAGGTCGACCACTACGGGACGGCCGACGCCTTCGCCTTCAACGTGGCCCGCGAGTACGAGCGGAACGGCGAGCGGTACCAGCTCCTGCGCTGGGCCCAGGGCGCCTTCCGGGGGCTGCGGGTCGTCCCGCCGGGCACCGGGATCGTCCACCAGGTGAACCTCGAGTTCCTGGCCACCGTCATCGCGACGGCGGAGGTCGACGGCCGGCCGGTCGCCTTCCCGGACACGCTCGTCGGGACCGACTCGCACACGACGATGGTCAACGCCCTGGGCGTCCTCGGCTACGGCGTCGGGGGGATCGAGGCCGAGGCGGCCCTCCTCGGCCAGCCGCTCTACCAGCCGTGGCCGCGCGTCGTCGGCGTTCGTCTCTCGGGCGAGATGCCCCGCGGCGCCACCGCGACGGACCTCGTCCTCCTCGTCACCGAGCGGCTGCGGACGCTCGGCGTGGTGGGCTCGTTCGTCGAGTTCGCCGGCGACGGCCTGGCGGGGCTCGCCCTGGCGGACCGGGCGACGATCAGCAACATGAGCCCCGAGTTCGGGGCGACCACGACCCTCTTCCCGATCGACGACGAGACCCTCGCCTACCTGCGCCTCACCGGCCGCCCGGCCGAGCTGGTGCGGCTCGTGGAGCGCTACGCGAAGGAGCAGGGCCTGTGGCGCGAGCCGGGCAGCGGGCCGGCGTTCGACGATGTCGTCGAGCTCGACCTCGGGGCCGTCGAGCCCAGCCTGGCCGGCCCGCGGCGCCCCCAGGACCGGGTGCCGCTCCCCCAGACGCGGGCCAGCTTCGAGGCGGCCTACCCCGGGATCCTCCCGCCGTCCGACCAGCCGGCGGCGCCCGGCGCCGTCCGCAACGGCTCCGTCGTCATCGCCGCGATCACGTCGTGCACGAACACCTCGAATCCCACCGTCATGGTCGGGGCCGGCCTCCTGGCCCGCAAGGCGGTCGCGCGCGGCCTGCGGGTGCCGACGACGGTCAAGACCTCGCTGGCGCCCGGCTCCCGGGCCGTGACCGCCTACCTGGAGCGCGCCGGCCTGGCCGCCCCCCTCGCGGCGCTCGGCTTCACCCTGGCCGGCTACGGCTGCACCACCTGCATCGGCAACTCGGGACCGCTCGACGAGGCGGTCGCCCGGCAGGTCGAGGACGAGGGGCTCGTCGCGACGGCGGTCCTCTCCGGCAACCGCAACTTCGAGGGCCGGATCCACCCCCTCGCCCGGGCCAGCTACCTGGCCTCGCCGCCGCTCGTCGTCGCCTTCGCCCTCGCCGGGCGGATCGACGTCGACCTCTCGCGCGAGCCGCTGGGGATCGCGGACGACGGCCGCCCGGTCTTCCTCGCCGACCTCTGGCCCTCTGCCGAGGAGATCCGGGAGGCCATCGCGGGGGCCATCGACGGCGAGCTCTTCCGGACCACCTACGCCTCGGTCTTCGAGGGCGACGAGCGCTGGCAGGCCCTGCCGGTCCCCGCCGGCGATCGGTACGCCTGGGACCCGGCGTCGACCTACGTCGCCAACCCCCCGTTCTTCGCGGGGATGGGCATGGAGCCGCCTCCGCTCACCGACATCGCGGGCGCCCGCGTCCTGGCCTGGCTCGGCGACTCGGTGACCACGGACCACATCTCGCCGGCCGGCTCGATCCCGGCCTGGTCAGCGGCGGGGAGCTGGCTCCAGGAGCGCGGCGTCGCGCCCCTCGACTTCAACTCGTACGGGTCCCGGCGCGGCCATCACGAGGTGATGATGCGGGGCACCTTCGGGAGCATCCGCCTGCGCAACCGCCTCGTCGAGGGGAAGGAGGGCCCGTACACGCGACTGCTCCCCTCCGGCGAGGAGGCCTTCCTGTACGACGCCGCGATGGCCTACCAGGCGGCGGGCGTCCCGGCCCTCGTCCTGGCCGGCCGCGAGTACGGCTCCGGCTCGTCCCGCGACTGGGCCGCGAAGGGGACCCGCCTGCTCGGCATCCGGGCGGTCATCGCCGAGAGCTTCGAGCGGATCCATCGCTCCAACCTGGTGGGGATGGGGGTCCTGCCGCTCCAGTTCCTCCCCGCCGAGAGCGCCGCATCCCTGGGGCTGACCGGCCGCGAGACGTACGCGATCGCCGGGCTCGCCGAGGGGCTCGCGCCGCGGGCGCGGCTCACCGTCGTGGCGACGGCCGACCCGGCCGCCGGCGGCGGAGAGCGGCGGTTCACGGTGGAGTGCCGGCTCGACGGCCCCATCGAGGTCGGCTACTACCGCGAGGGCGGCATCCTGCCCGCGGTGCTGCGGCGGATCGCCCGGGAGAGCGGCGCGGCCTGATCGGCGGGCCCCGGGCGGTTACGATCCCTCGCGTCGCGTCACGACCCCTGCCCGCCCTTCGTCATCCGGCTGCGTGAATACCCAACCCCGACCGCCCGTCCACCATGGGCCCCCCCGCCGCCGTGCCACCGCGGGCGACAACCTGTTCGCCCTCGGCGTGGCCGCGCTCGGCCTCGTCGTGGCGGGCGGCCTCCTGGGCGCGGGCGGCGGGGCGTCGTGGCTGGACCCCTACCTGGCGGGCGCCAGCGCGACCGCCGGGCCCAGCGCACCGGGCCCCAGCGCGCCGGTGGCCTCGCCCGCGTCGCCGGTCCCTTCGGCCACGCCGGAACCCGCCACCACGCCGGCCGTCAGCCCCACGCCGTCGCCCGCCCCGACGCCGACCCCGGCCGCCAGCGGCCCGTTCACCATGAACCTCTACCGGAAGGGCGTCTTCGTCCACCAGTACGGCAAGGAGTGGTGCGTCGCCGCGGCCGCCCTCGGCATGCTCAACGTCATCCGGCTCGTCGAGGACGGCCGGAAGCCCGACATCTCGGTGAAGACGCAGCGCGCGCTCTACGCCCGGATCGTGAAGCTGACGACGAAGGAGGACTCCCACGTCGGGGGGACGGGACCCGGCGGGTGGGCCGCCCTCCTCACCGCGGAGGGGTATCCGTACGAGGTCCGGGCCTATCCGTCACGGTCCGCCGCGCTGCGCGCCGCCGCCAGCGCGATCCGGGCGACGGAGCGCCCGGTCGGGATGCTCACCTGGACGGGGATCCACTCGTGGGTGATGACGGGCTTCAAGGCCACCGCGGACCCGGCTGCGACGCCGGAGCTTCACGGTCGGCACCGCCTACGTGCTCGACCCCTGGTATCCCTGGGTCTCCACGGTCTGGCCGCGCTCGGAGGCCCCCAACGCACCGCGCGACGCGGCGGACCTCAAGGCCAACTTCCTGCCCTTCAAGCTGCGCTCGGGACCCTATCCCGGCCGCGACGGGCAAGTTCCTCCTGGTGGTGCCGGTCGACGGCTGACGTGGGACATGCCGGCTGCAGCCAGGCGGCGGGTGGGCCGCACCGCGGTCACAGGCCGCCGGCAGAATTTCCTGACAGCGCGGTCAGCGCCGCGAGGATCAGGACAACGCCGGCGGCGGCAGCTGCGCGCTGCCCGTGCCGTCCCGTCGTCTCGTAGACCATGACCGCGGTCAGGGCGACCATCCACCACAGGTTCGCGAAGCCCTCGGCGAACATCAGGAGCATCAGGGCCCAGGAGCTCGCCGAGGCAGGCCAGCCCGTGGTCGAACGCCGAGCTGGCAGCGACGCCGCGTCGCGGCAGGCGCGGTCGGCGGTCAGCACGACCGACCGGGTGGCGACAGGCGGCCAGGCTGCGCCGCTTGAGCGGTGCGAGCTGGTAGGCACCCGCGAGCGCCAGGACGCCCGCCTCGATGAGCCACGGCCGCGCGGCCAGCCAGGGCGTCGCGTCGACGACGTGGTGAAGGACGACGTCACCCAGTGAACGCCAGCAGCCCGAAGGCCGTCCAGACGAGCGGCGAACGCACGCCAGGAAGGCCGCCCGGGCGCGTCGCGGCCGGGCCAGCCTGCCATCGCCGCCTCGACGACGCGGATGGTCGGCAGACTGGCCGGCAGCATCATGGCCGCGACCATCACCTGCCAGCCGAGCAGGAAGAGCGGGATGGCGATCCACGAGCGGCGGGCCGCCCTCGATCAGCGCGTGGTGGTGGAGAGCGGCCGGCGTTGCCCGTCGCCTGGGCGACCACGGCGATCAGCCAGGCTCCGGCGATCGCCATCGGCACCACCGGAAGCGGCCAGCGCAGGCGCCGCGGCGGCCACGTCGACTCCGGGACCGGACCGACGCCGGCGTGCACCGACCGAGCGCATGGCGTTCGATGCAGCTCAGACGAAGTCGAGGCTGCAGCCGAACGGGCGGGTGGTCGGCGACCCGGACGTCCCGCCCGGCGAGGACGTCGTCGAGGGCGTTCCGGAGATCGTGGCTCGTGACCTTCGCCGCGATCCGCGAGTCGTCGAAGCGTCCCTGCGTAGCGGAGGCGGCGCTCGCGGTCGAGCACGAAGACGTGGAAGGTGCACGTCGCGCCGTACGCCCTCGCGACCCGCTGCCCGTCGTCGACCAGGTACGGGAAGGTGTAGCCGTCCTCGGCGGCCCGCTCGACCATCCGCGGGTAGCTCTCGTCGGGGTAGAGGTGGGGGTCGTTCGAGTTGATCGCCAGGAGCTGGACGCCTCGGGGACCGTAGTCGCGCTGGAGCGCGTTCATCCGCTCGCCGTAGGCCTTGGCCGTGGGACAGCGGTTCGACGAGAAGATCAGCACGAGCACGTCGCGGTCGGCGAAGCTCGAGAAGCCGTGGCGGCTGCCGTCGGTGCCCAGCAGCCCCTCGAAGGCCGGACCCGGCGGCGCCGATCGGGAGGGTCGCCCGCTCGGGCGACGCCTCCACGAGCTCGAGCGGCGTCATGCCGCTGCCGTCGCCGGCGAAGCGCTCGGGGAACTGCGCGACGATCCCGTCGTGGAGCGCGTCGGCGAGGACCATGATCTCGGTGAAGATGTCGTCGAACGCCTTGACGTCGGCCGCCCAGTCGCCGCGTGATCCGGGCGACGGCCTCGTCCTTGGTCAGCTTGAGGTGCAGGGCCAGCAGGTCGAGGACGTCCTTCTCGGGCCAGTTCGGGTTGGCCCCCGCCAGGAAGGCGGCGATCGCCTCGATGTTCGCGGTCCAGCGCGCGTCGTGGGTCGCGAACGCCGCCTGGTCGCCGGACTTGGCGGCCGCGACGAGGTCGACCGCGATCATGATGTGCTCCTTGAGCAGCTCGGTCAGCCGGTCGCCGGCCGCCTGCCCGTAGATAGCCCACGATCGCGGCGCCGATGTCCTCCTGGTTCTTGAGCAGCCGCCCGGCGGCCGCGTCGGCGTCGGGCGTCCCGGCCACCGCGGCGACGATGTACTCGCGGGTCCAGATGACGTGGTCGGACCACAGCTTGCGCAGCGCGAGCCGGACCGGTTCCTTGGAGGTTGCCATGACATCACCCCTGCTTGCCGCCTGAGGCCCGATCGGGCTGGCCGGGCGCTGAACGTCGGTCGGTCGGCCGTTCTAACTGAAGGCCGTTACCGTTACAGACCGGCGACCGCCTGTCAAGTCTTTTCATAATCGATCTTGCTGTTAGAGTGCGGCCATGACGACGAAGCCACCGGTCGACGATCCGATCGAGGCGGTCGCGCTGCTCGACGAGCCGACCCGCCGGCGCCTCTACGACCTGGTCGCCGCCAGCGCGCGAGCCGGTCGGCCGCGACGACGCGGCCGCGGCGCTCGGGATCAGCCGCGAGCTGGCGGCGTTCCACCTCGATCGGCTCGTCGAGGCCGGCCTGCTCGAGACCGAGTACCGGCGCCGCAGCGGCCGGACCGGCCCTGGCGCCGGGCGTCCGGCCAAGCTCTACCGACGAGCCGACCGCGAGGTCGCGGTCTCGCTCCCGCCCCGCCGCTACGACCTCGCGGCGGACCTCATGGCGACGGCGCTCGATCGGCTGGGCGGCGCGTCAGGGGCCGAGGCGGTGGCCGCGCGTCGCCCGCGAACGGGGAACCGCCGTCGGCGTCGACGCACGCCGCAAGGCCGGACCGCGGCCGGGTCGCCGTCGATCGCTGACGGGGCTCCTCGACGTCCTGCGCGGAGCCGGCTACGAGCCCGAGGTCGAAGTCCGACGGAGACGGTGTGCCTCCGCAACTGCCCGTACGACGCCCTCGCCGCGGATCATCGCGACCTGACCTGCGGGATGAACCTCGCCTGGGCGGAGGGCGTCGTCGACGGCCTCGGGCTCGGACGGCCAGCGTCGAGCTCGCCCCGGAGCCTGGCCGTTGCTGCGTCGTCTTCCACGAGGAACCTGTGCCGGACGGCCCCATCCTCGCGCCGGGGTCCGACTGACGGCTGCGTGACCCGCGCCGCCGGCGCCCTAATTCGCTCCCCCGCCGCCGAGGCCGTGACGGCGCCGAGGGGCTGTCGACAGCGCCACCGGAAGCTGCGCAGCGCGTCGAAGGCGCCGCCGCCTGCGCAGCGCGTCGATCGCCGACCTGGCCGAGGTCCGCAGGAACGGCGAAGCGGGGCCGTCGCCGCCGCGGTCAAGTCCCACGCGTGGTGTAACAGGGCGTCATCCTCGCGCCTGATCGTTCAGCTCGCCATGAGGAGCGCCGGGCTCACCTCCTTCGGTCGGTGACGGCGTCGATCGGCGCCATCGACTCGGGGCGGAAGTAGCGCCGGCCGTCCTGCCACTCGTCGTCCTGCTCGGCGAGCAGCATGCCCGACGAGGCGGATCAGGCTGGCCCGGGTGGGGAAGATGCCGACGACGTCGGTCCGGCGCTTGATCTCCTTGTTGAGCCGCTCGTGGGGGTTGGTGCGACCGGATCTGGCGGCGGTGGGCCGGGGAACGTGAAGTGGGCGAGCAGGTCGGCCTCGGCCTCGTCGAGCAGCTCGGCGACCGCCGGGAAGCGGGCCGCAGGCCGTCGACCACCCGGCGCACTGGGCGCGGGCGGATGCCTCGTCGGGCTGCTCGAAGATGCTCCGGATGGCCGACGCGACGAGGCGCCGGGCACCCGCGGGACGAGCGCCAGGGCGTTGCGCGTGAAGTGCACCCGACACCGCTGCCAGGCGGCGCCCAGGAGCGGCTCGCGGATGGCCGCCACGAGACCCGCGTGGGCGTCGCTGATGACCAGGCGGACGCCCGTGAGGCCGCGCTCGACGAGCGAGCGCAGGAAGCGCCGGCCAGGGGCGCCCTCGTCGTCGCCCGCGGCCACCTCGACGCCCAGGATGCGGCGCACCCCGGTAGGCTCGACGCCGATCGCGACGAGGGTCGCCATGTTCACCACCCGGCCCTGCTCGCGCACCTTGTGATAGAGCGCGTCGAGCCAGACATAGGGATACGCCCGCGCGTCGAGCGGCCGGCCCCGGAAGGCCTCGACCTCCGCGTCGAGCGCGCCGCAGATCCGGCTCACCTCGCTGCGGCTGACACCGGTGATGCCCCAGCGCCGACAAGATCTCCACGCGGCGCGTGCTGACGCCCCGCACGTAGGCCTCCTGGACGACCGCGAGCAGCGCCCGCTCGGCACGCCGCCGGGGCTCCAGCAGGCTCGGGAAGTAGCTGCCATCGCGGACCTTGGGGATGGGCAGGTCGATCGTGCCCGACGCGGGTGTCCCAGCGCCGCTCGCGGTAGCCGTTGCGGCGAGGTCAGCCGGCGATCGGGGTCGCGTTCGCCCGTGGGCGGCGCCGGTGAGGCTCGGTGACCTCGGCCTCCATGATCGCCTGGGCGAGCACCAGGACCCCCTCGCGCAGCGAAGTCGGCGTCGCCGTCCGCGATCGCCTTGCGGAGCATGCTCGAGCAGCGGCCATCCTGTCGTCGGCCATCGGGTCGTTCTCCTGTGACGTCGGTTCCTACTCCAACGACGCTCGAGGATGACGCGGTGGCCGTTCTCGTTCACGGCACCGCGCTGCTACACCACGTCCCGGGACACGACCGCCGCCGCCTCGCCTGGTTCTATGGTGGGCGATACTGGGTTCGAACCAGTGACCTCACGGATGTGAACCGTGCGCTCTGACCGACTGAGCTAATCGCCCGCGCCCGGCAGTATAGCGCGGCGATCCGGCCCGCTCCGCGGGGCATGCCGTCAGCGGCTGCAACCCGCCGGTCGGCACGCGCCTGGACCCGTCTGGCACTTCGTCTGCCGCTACGACCCGGACAATCTCGCCGCCTTGCACGCTCGAAACCCCTCGGGATCTCGGGCCATGGAGGGCCCTCGAGCAGGATTTCACGCTCCCAGCGCCCCGATCTGTCCAACTGCTGCGGATCGTGTCTCGGCCCCAACGGCGCAGGCGCCGTCCGGGGTGGCGCGGCCCACTCCGCGGGCGTCCGGGCCCCAACGGCGCAGGCGCCGTCCGGGGTGGCGCGGCCCACTCCGCGGGCGTCCGGGCCGGACCCGGTAGCTGGCCCCGGCCGCGGCGGCGGCCCGGCCCGTCAGGCCGGATCGTCGAGCCAGGCGACTCGCCAGACCCGCCACAGGGCGGCCGGGTCGCTGAGCGGGTCGCCGTGGACGAGGAAGAAGTCTGCCGGTCCGCCTTCGAGGAGGGGACCCGCGTCGGGTTCGCCGAGCAGCTCGCCGCCCGCGACGGTCGCCGCCGCGGAGCCCCTCCCACGGTTCGAAGCCCGCGGCGACGAGGGACTCGACCTCCCAGGCCAGCTGGTTCGCCCGCGTCGATCCGCCCCCGAAGTCGGTCCCGATGGCAATTGCGACCCCGGC
>CAWHCW010000011.1:0-217224 GCA_963827965.1 uncultured Chloroflexia bacterium
GCGTGACCACCCGGCGGCCGGCAGCCGCGAGGGGCGGGCTCGGACCGCCGGGATCCCCCGGATTCTGGCACCGGGCGCCGCGCGGCGCCACGCCCCGGTGCCGCGCCGGCGGCGCACGCCCTGGCGCCGCCCAGGCTCAGGCGGCTCCGAGGGCCAGGGCGGCGGCGACCGCCCGCCGCGTGGCTGCCGGATCGGCGGCGTCGAGGGCGAGGTCCACCGGCTCGCGGCGGAACCAGGTCCGCTGGCGCCGGGCGAAGGCGACGTTGCGGCGGACGTCGACCTCCAGGTAGCCCGCCCGGTCGAGACGCGCCGTCGAGGACGTCCCAGGCCTCGCGGTAGCCGATCGCCGAGAAGGCCGGCAGGGCCGGGTCGAAGCGCGCCCGCAGCGCGGCCGCCTCGTCGAGGAGGCCGGCGTCGAACTGGGCCTCGGCGCGCGTGGGCGATCCAGGCGCCGGTGGAGGGCGGATCGACGACGTCGAGGCCGAGGCGCAGGACGGGCCCGGGTAGCCGCGGGGCTCCGGGAGCGGCGCGTCCCCGCGCGAGCTCGGCGATCTCGAGCGCCCGGACGACCCGGCGCGGGTTGCGCAGGTCGATGCGGGCGGCGAGGCGTCGGGGCGAGCGTCGGCGAGGCGCTCGGCGAGGGGAGCGAGCCCGCCGCGGGCCAGCTCGGCCTCGAGCGGGCGCGCATCGCCGGGTCGCGGGGAGGCGCTCCGTGTCCAGGCCGCCGGCGACGGCGCGCGGTCAGAAGCCGGTGCCGCCGGCGAGGATGGCGACGCCGCCCCGGCGGCCGCGAGCTCGGCCAGCACGCCCGCGGCGTGGTCGACGAAGTCGGCGACGGAGAACGGCTCGTCCGGATCGACGAGGTCGAGGCCGTGGTGGGGGACGCCGCGCCGCTCCTCGAGGCGTCGCCTTGGCCGTGCCGATGTCGAGGCCGCGGTAGACCTGGCGGGAGTCGGCCGAGATGACCTCGGCCGGCCGGCCGGCCGCCCGGATGGCGAGGGCGAGCGCGATCGCGAGCGTCGGTCTTGCCGGTGGCGGTGGCCCCGCCGACGACGATGAGGGGCGGCGGGCCCCGCGGGCGGGCCGCCGGGCGCGGTGCTCGTGGCGCTCCCCTCACGCGCCCTACGCGAGGACGCCGCGCAGGCTGTACGGGCCGGCGTGCGTCGATGCGGGCCTCGACGATGCGCCCGACGAGCTCCGCCGGCGCCGGGCAGGTGGACGAGCTTGTTCTCGCGCGAGCGGCCGAGCAGGCGGACGACACCGGCCGGCAGCGGCCCGCCGAAGGGGTCCTCCCCCGCCAGCGTCAGGGGCGCCCGGGCCGCCTCGTCGGCGCCTCGTCCTCGTGGTCGTGCGCCCGCGGCCGGGCGACCGCGTCGACGAGCACCGACGCCCGGCTGCCGAGCCACTCGCGGTTGCGCTCGAGGCCGATCCCCTCCTGGACGGCGAGCAGGCGCGTTGAGCCGCTCGCGCTTGACGGCCGCCGGGACGTCGTCGGCGAGGCGCGTGGCCGGCGTGCCCGGGCGCGGCGAGTAGGCCGCCGCGAAGACCTGGTCGTAGCGGACGGTCTCGAGCAGGCCGAGCGTCGCCTCGAACTGGGCCTCGGTCTCGCCGCAGAAGCCGACGATGACGTCGGTGCGAGATGGCGATCCCGGGGACGGCCTCGCGGATCCGCGCCAGGCGCTCGAGGTAGTGCTCGATCGTGTACTGGCGGCCCATCCGCCGCAGGACCGCGTCGTCGCCCGACTGGACCGGCAGGTGGAGGTGCTCGCAGACGCGACGGGCAGTCGGCCATGGCGGCGATCAGCCGGTCGGACAGGTCCCACGGGTGCGAGGTGACGAAGCGCAGGCGCGGGATGGCCGGGCGCGCCGTCGTCGCCGCGGAGCGCCGTCGATGGCCCGGATCAGCTCGGCGAGGTCCGGACGACCGCGCGAGGTCGAGCCGGCGGCCGGCCCAGCGCTCGCTCGCCGACGTGGGCGAAGCGCGGCTCGGGCGGCAGGTCGTGGCCGTAGCGAGTTGACGTTCTGGCCGAGCAGGGTGACCTCGCGGTAGCCGGCCGCGGCGAGCGCCCGGGCCTCGTCGACGATCTCGTCGAACGGCCGGCTCCGCTCCGGGCCGCGGCTGAACGGCACGATGCAGTAGGTGCAGGTCTTGTCGCAGCCGTAGATGATCGGCAGCCAGGCCGAGATCGCCGAGCCGCGGGCGACCGCGCCGGCCGCGACGGCCGCCGCGCGCGTCCCGGCGAGGTGGTCGGCGGCCGAGACCGCCACGCCCTCACGACGGTCGTCGCGGCGGTGCGCGACGGCAGCCCGACCGGCGCCTGGGCGGAGGCCAGGCCGAGCCGATCGACGAGCTCGGGCTCCTCGTCGGGGCGCAGGAAGAGGTCGACGGCCGGGATAGCGGCGCGCCAGGCCGGCCCGGTCGGGCTCGCGCACGGCGCAGCCGGTCAGGACGACCCGCAGCCCCGGGTTCGCGCGCCTTGAGCCGGGCGCAGCTGGCCCTGCCGGCCGATCACCTTCGGCTCGGCGGCCTCGCGGATCGCGCAGGTGTTGATGACGACGAGGTCGGCGGCCTCGATCGACGGCGCCTCGGCGCAGCCGGCGGCGAGCAGCCGCCCGGCCATCTCCTCGGAGTCGCTCCGGTTCATCTGGCAGCCCAGGGTCCAGACGTAGAAGCGCGGCAGGGCCCGGTCCTCGGGCCGGTACTCGGCGAGGCGCTCGTCGCCGGGGGCGGCCGCCGACCGCGGGGCGCCGTCCGGCGCGGCCGGGGGCAGGATCTCGAGGACGGGCAGCTCCCGGCGGGCTCATCGGGCGACGGCCGGCCGGGCGTGGGCGACGGCCGGCCGGGCGCGGGCGAGGGCCGCCCGCATCGCCGCCGCCACGTCGTCGGGGACCCACAGTCTCGGCGTGCGCCTCGGCGTAGGTCCCGTCGTCGCCGTGGTAGTCGGTGCCGCCCGTCGGGACGAGGCGGCTGGACGGCCGCCACGGCCCGCATCCGCTCGACCGTCGCGGCGTCGAAGGTGCGGTAGTGGACCTCGAGCCCGCCGAGGCCCGCGTCGACGCAGCTCGCGGAGCAGGGCCGGGCGCTCGGGCGCCGTCGCGAAGTGGGCCAGCACCGGCAGGCCGCCGGCCGCGCGGATCGCGGCGATCGCCTCGACCGGCCCCACGCCTCGCGCGCGGACGTAGCCCGGCCGGCCGTGCCCGACGAGCCGGTCGAAGGCGTCCTCGACGTCGGCGGCGAGGCCGGCCGCCACCAGCGCGCGGGCGATCGTCGGCCGGCCGAGCGCCTCCTCGTCGGAGCGGTCGAGCCCCTCGAGCTGGGCGTCGACCGCGCAGCCCGGCCTCGCGCAGCCGGGCGAGCATCCGCTCGAAGCGCCGGCGGCGCGCCGCGCGCTGGAGGGCGAGGACGGCCTCGAACGCCTCCGTCGGCCGGATCGACCCCGAGGCCGAGGATGTGGAGCTCGCCGTCGCGCAGGTCCGGGACCATCGCGCGACGCTGGCGTTGATCTCGACGCCCGGGATCAGCAGTCGAGGCCGGCCGGGAGGGCCGGCCCCGGCGGCGACGAGCTCGCGGTAGCCGGCCAGGGTGTCGTGGTCGGTCATGGCCAGGGTGCGGACGCCGGCCGCCGCCGCCGCGGCGACGAGGTCGGACGGCGCGAGCAGCCCGTCGGAGCGGTGCGTGTGGGTGTGGAGGTCGGCCGGCGACGGGCGCGGCGGGACCAGGCGACCGGATCGCCGGCGCCCGTCGGTCGCGCGGCATCAGGCGTGCTCCACGATCCGGCGCTGGATCCGCTCGATGGCGAGGGCACGCCCGGTCGCCGGGTCGACGTCGATCTGCAGGGCGTTGAAGACGACCGGCCCGCCGCCGACCTCGAAGCGCGTCGGCAGGGCGTTGAGGAAGCGCGGCAGGACCGTCGCCGGATCGAACCCGATCACCGACTCCAGCGGCCCGGTCATCCCGAGGTCGCTCTGGTAGGCCGTCCCCTCGGGCAGGATCCGCTCGTCGCCGGTCGGCACGTGGGTGTGGGTGCCGACGACCACGCTGACCCGCCCGTCGAGGTGGAGCCCGAAGGCGTTCTTCTCGCTCGTCAGCTCGCAGTGGAAGTCGACCAGGCGGACCGGCGGCAGCGGCTCGGCGCCCTCGTCGAGCAGGCGGTCGGCCTCGGTGAAGGGGTTCTCGATCGGCTTCATGTAGGTCCGGCCCTGGAGGTTGATGACCGCGATGTCGGTCCCGTCGGGCGCCTCGTAAGACGCCCCAGCCGCGGCCGGGGACGCCGTCCGTCCCGTAGTTGAGCGGCCGCAGGATCCGCTCGTCGGTCTCGAGGTACGGGTAGATCTCGCGCTTGTCCCAGATGTGGTTGCCCGACGTGATGACGTCGACGCCGGCCGCGAAGAGGCTCGCCGCGGTGCCCGTGGTCAGGCCCATCCCGCCGGCCAGGTTCTCGCCGTTGGCGGTGACGAAGTCGATGCCGTCGGCCGCCCGCAGGTCCGGCAGGATCTGCTCGACCGCCTCGCGGCCGGGCTTCCCGATGACGTCGCCGATCATCAGGATCCGGCAGGCCCGCGGCGCGCGGGGTGCGGTCACCCCTCCCCTACTTCGCGTACTCGACGGCCCGCGTCTCGCGGATCACCGTCACCTTGATCTGGCCCGGGATAGGTGAGCGTGCTCCTCGATCTTCTCGCACGATGTCGCGGGCCAGGCGGGTCGCGGTCAGGTCGTCGATCTCCTCGGGGCGGACCAGGATCCGGACCTCGCGCCCGGCCTGGACGGCGAACGAGCGCTCGACGCCCGGCGAAGCTGTCGGCGATCGCCTGGAGGTCCTCGAGGCGCTTGACGTAGGTGTCCATCGACTCGCCGCGGGCGCCGGGTCGCGAGGCGCTGATGGCGTCGGCGATCTGGACGATCGGCGCCTCGAGGCAGGCGTACTCCACCTCCTGGTGGTGGGCGGCGATGCGCGTTGACGACCTTGAGGCGAGAGGCCGTGGCGCTGGGCGATCTGGGCGCCGATGGCGGCGTGCGGCCCCTCGACCTCGTGGTCGATCGCCTTGCCGATGTCGTGGAGCAGGCCGCCCGTCTTGGCGACCTGGACGTCGGCGCCGATCTCCGCCGCGATGATCGCCGCGAGGCGGCTGGTCTCGACGCACGTGGTTGAGGACGTTCTGGCCGTAGCTGGTGCGGAACTTGAGCCGCCCGAGCAGTCTTGAGGATCTCGGCGCGGGAGGCCCGGGACGCCGGCGTCGTAGGCGGCCTGTCTCGCCGGCCTGGCGGATGACCAGGTCGACCTCGGCGCGGGCCTTGGCGACGACCTCCTCGATCCGGCCGGGGTGGATCCGGCCGTCGGCGATCAGCTTGGTGAGGGCGATCCGGGCGACCTCGCGGCGGACCGGGTCGAAGCCGGAGAGGACGACCGTCTCGGGCGTGTCGTCGATGATCAGGTCGATCCCGGTCGCCTGCTCGAGGGCCCGGATGTTGCGGCCCTCGCGGCCGATGATCCGGCCCTTCATCTCGTCCGACGGCAGGTGGACGACCGAGACCGTGTGCTCGGCGGTGTGGTCGGCGGCGACCCGCTGGATCGCGGTGACGATGATCTCGCGGGCCTTGTCCTGGGCCTCGTCGCGGGCCCTGCGCTCGATCGCGCGGGCGAGCTTGACCGCGTCGTGCTCGGCCTCCTCGCGGACGGCCTCGCAGGAGCTGCGCCTTGGCGTCCTCGGCGGACATCCCCGAGACCCGCTCGAGGGCGGCGACCTGCTCGCTGCGGGCCTGGGCCAGCTCCTCGCGGGTCCGGTCGAGCTCGCGCTCCTCGCTCGAGGAGCTTGCGGTCGCGCTGCTCGAGCATGTCGGTGCGCTGGTCGAGCTGCTCGTCGCGGGGGAGGAGCCGGCGCTCGAGCGACGGAGAGCTCGCCGCGCTTGCTGGCGCGCCTCGTCCTCGGCCTCGCGCTGCAGGCGGAGCTTCTCGTCCTTGGCCTCGAGGATCAGCTCCTTCTGCTGCGTGCGCGCCTCGGCCACGATCCGGCCGGCCTTCTCCTGGCGCGGCCTTCATCGCCTGGCTGGCCCAGCGGCCCCGGGCGAGGAATCCGAGGCAAGGCCGCCGCCGATGGCCGCCAGGAGGGCCACCGCCACGACGACGGGGTTATCCATGATGTGCTCTCGCCTCCCGTCCGGCCGGGGCGCGGCCGTCGGTCTGTCGCGGAATCGGCGATCGCCGGGTCGGACGCAGCGCCCTCGCGGGCGTCGCGGGCCGGGTGCCGGCGTGGGCTCGCCGGGTGGAGGGTGCATTCGCTGGCCGGCCGGGACGCGACCGGATTGCGCACAGGGTACGGCCGGGGGCCGGGAGGGTCAAACGACCCTCCCCGTGCGGCCCGCCGGGAGCGTCCTCGGGGAGCGACCGGCCCCGTCCCGGGGCGACGGACGCGTCCCGCACGGTTGCGCCTCCCATGCCCGCGTCCATGCGCGTCGTGCGCCCGTGCGGCCCGCGCTCGCATGCCCGAACGAGCGCTCGCACCCGCGTGCCTGGGAGTCACATTTCCGGGCCCTCCACGCGGAGAAGTGGCGGTCGCGCCTGGCTGCGGGATCGGTGCCACCGCACGAAGCCTTCCGATGGTCCTCCCGGCGCGGTCTCGGGACACCGACCGGTGCGTCACCGTGCACAAGGCGAGCCATGGCGCGGCCCCGCCGGTTCGCCGCTCAGGGTCCACGGCAGCGTTCGCGGTCGCGCCGACCCGGAAATGTGACTGGGAGTCCCGCCGCACGCCGGGGGGGCCGGGCGCCTGACCCGAGGGCCGGCCGCCATCGGTGCGCGGCGGCTGGCGCCGCGGGGAGGGTCGCTGCCCGCCGGCCGATCCCGCGGGTCCGTGCGGCTGGCACCGCGCGGGCGAGGGGTCGCTGCCCGCAGGATCGCCCGCCCGGCCGCGCCAGCGGGTCCTGTGCAGCTACTCCTCCGAGGACAGGCTCCGCCCGCGCCATCCACTCCGTCACGGCGCGCCCGGCGACATCCGGATCGAACCCGTTGCGGGCGAGAAGCGCGTAGGCCTTCGCGCGCCGGCGGCGCCGATCAGGCTCCCGGAGGAGCGCGGCGTCGCGGCGGCCGAGAAGCCGGGAAGCGGCTTCATCGTCGGAGACCCGCGACGTGGCGCGCTCCCGGTGGCCGGCGCCGCGCACAGAGGGAGCGTCGGCGGCGTGGCCGACGGCATGAGCATCGTCGGCGCCCGTCGCCACCGCGCCGGACGCCGCGGCCTCACGGGCAGCGTGGGCCGCCTCGCGGGCCGCGACGGCGGCTTCCACGTCCTCGTCGGCGACGCCCTTGCGGCGCAGCTCGGTCCGGAGCGCTCGCTCGCCGCGGGGCCGGGCGCGGTCGCGAGACTCGACCCAGGCCCGGGCGAACGCTTCGTCGTCGAGGTAGCCGAGCCCCGCCAGCCGGGCGATCGCCGTCCTCGACCAGCTCCGCCCGGTAGCCGGCCTGGCCCAGGCGCCGCCGCACCTCCGCCGTCGAGCGCGGGCGCGCCTCGAGGAACCGGGCCGCGGCGTCGAGCACGGTCGCCGCGTCCTCCACCGCGGCGCGCCGGGCCCGCCCCTCGGCGATGGTCTCGCGCCGCCGGGTCACGCCCGGTACGGCCCGATCCGGGCCAGCTCCCCGAGCAGCCGGGCGAGGCGCGCCGCGTCGGGCGTGACGCCGAAGCGCTCCTCCAGCTCGGCCGGCAGCAGCGTCGCGACCTCGGCGCCCCGCTCCGCGTCGACCAGGCCGAGGATGCGGCGCACGATCGCGTCGTACTCGTCCGTGCGGCCGCCGGCCTCGATCAGGAAGACGGGATCCTCGGCGACGAAGGCGCGGCGGACACGGCGGAAGCGTCGCCGATACGCGTCGCGGTGGCCGGCCGAGGGGGCCACGGCGGCCTACTCGGCCTCTTCGATCCCCTCGACGGGGATGGCCGCGGTGGACATCCCGGTCCGGATCCGGCCGTCGATCTCGGCGCTGACGGCGGGGTTCTCGCGGAGGAACTCCTTGGCGGCCTCGCGGCCCTGTCCCAGGCGCGTCTCGCCGAAGGTGAACCAGGCGCCCGTCTTGGTCACCACGTCCATCGCCACGCCGACGTCGAGGAGGCCGCCCTCGCGGCTGATCCCCTCGCCGTACATGACGTCGAACTCGGCCACCCGGAAGGGCGGCGCGACCTTGTTCTTGACGACCTTGACGCGGACCCGGTTGCCGATCGAGTCCGTCCCGCTCTTGATCGTCTCGACGCGGCGGATGTCGAGGCGGACCGAGGCGTAGAACTTGAGGGCCCGGCCGCCGGGCGTCGTCTCGGGGTTGCCGAACATGACCCCGATCTTCTCGCGGAGCTGGTTGGTGAAGACGAGCGACGTGTTGGAGCGGCTGACGGCGCCGGTCAGCTTGCGCAGGGCCTGGCTCATCAGGCGGGCCTGGATGCCGACGAACGAGTCGCCCATCTCGCCTTCGATCTCGGCCCGCGGCACGAGCGCCGCGACCGAGTCGACGACGACGATGTCGATCCCGCCGGAGCGGATGAGGGTCTCGGTGATCTCGAGGGCCTGCTCGCCGGTGTCCGGCTGGCTGACCAGGAGCTCGTCGACGTTGACGCCGCAGGCGCGGGCATAGCCCGGGTCGAGGGCGTGCTCGACGTCGATGAAGGCGGCCACGCCGCCGCGCCGCTGGGCCTCGGCGATGACGTGCTGGCAGAGCGTCGTCTTGCCGGACGACTCCGGGCCGAAGATCTCGGTGATCCGGCCGCGCGGGATGCCGCCCACGCCGAGGGCCAGGTCGAGCGCGATCGAGCCCGTCGGGATCACGTCGACCTGCTGCCGCTCGGCCGAGCCGAGCCTCATGATCGAGCCGCGCCCGAACTGCTTCTCGATGGCGAGGATGGCGGCCTCGACCGCCTTCGCCCGCTCGCCGCCCGACCCGTTTCCCTGCTCGACCCGCCGTTCGCCGGTCAACGCCATCTCGTCACGCTCCTGTCCGTGCCCACGGCCCCGGCGGATCGGACGACGTCACGCCCGCCCCGGATCTCAGCTCTCGTCGTCCTCGACGACGGTCCGCGGCTTCCGCTTCGGCTTGATGATCTCGACGCTCTGCGGCGGTTCGAGATACGGCGACAGCGTGGGCTTGGGATCGGCCGCCTTGGCCTTCTTCTTCACTTCGCGATGAGGACGATCTCGGGAGCCCATCGTCGAACGCCTCCGCGCAACTCGAGGGTACCGGCACGGCCTTCATCGGGACTTCACTGCCGCTTCACCGCGGCTTGGCCGGCTCGCCAGCGAGCGCAGCTCCGGAAGGCGCCGGGGAAAGGTTCCGGCCCGCAGCGCGCTCCGGATCCCGGCCATGAAGTCTAGGGTGAAGGTCAGGTTGTGACAAGTCGCGAGGCGGTAGGCGAGGAGCTCGCCGGCCCGGAAGAGGTGGGCCAGGTAGGCCCGCGAGAAGCGCCGGCAGGCCAGGCAGCGGCAGCCCTCCTGGATGGGCCGGGGATCGTCGCGGAACCGCTCGTTGCGCAGGTTGAGGCGGCCCGCCCGGGACCCACAGCTGGCCGTTGCGGGCGACCCGCGCCGGCAGGACCGAGTCGAAGAGGTCGATCCCCCGGTGGACCGCCTCGAGCAGGTCCGCCGGCGAGCCGAGCCCCATCAGGTAGCGCAGCCGCGGGTCGCCGTCGAGGGCGGCCACCACGAGGTCGAGCACCGCCTCGCGCTCCGCCGCGCGTCTCGTCGCCGGCCAGGCCCGCCGATGCAGAGCCCGTCGAACGGGAGGCCGGCGATGAACGCGGTGGACCGCCGCCGCAGGTCGGGGTCGAGGCCGCCCTGGATGACGCCGAAGAGGGCCTGGTCGGCGCGGTGGTGCGCCGCCAGCGATCGCTCGGCCCAGCGGTGGGTCCGCTCCGTGGCGACGGCGACGTCGCGGGGTCGGTCGAGGCGGGCGGGACCGGCTGGTCGAAGGCGACGGCGACGTCCGCCCCGAGCGCCTCCTGGATCGCGATCGACGATTCCGGCGTGAAGCGGTGCGACGAGCCGTCGAGGTGGCTGCGGAAGGTGACCCCGTCGTCGTCGATGACGCGCAGGTCGCCGAGCGAGACGACCTGGAAGCCGCCCGAGTCGGTGAGGATCGGGCGGTCCCAGCCCATGAAGCGGTGGAGGCCGCCGAGCCGCGCGATCCGCTCGTGGCCCGGCCGCAGGTAGAGGTGGTAGGTGTTGGCCAGGATGATCGAGGCGCCGACCTCCTCGAGGTCGTCCGGGTGGAGCGCCTTGACCGTCGCGTTCGTGCCGACCGGCATGAAGGTCGGCGTCTCGACGGTCCCGTGGGGCAGCTCCAGGCGCCCGAGCCGCGCCCGGGTGGAGCCGTCGGCGGGCGGCGGGACGAGGACCTCGAAGCGGGCGGCGCCCGGCACGGGCGAGCTCAGGCCTCCGGGGCGAGGGGCGAGCCGCCCGGCGCGTCGCCGGACGCGCGTCGACCGCGCCGGCGCGTCGACCGTGCCGTCGGGGGCCGGGGCCTCCCAGAGCGACGGCTCGCGGTCGGCGCGGCGCGGCGGGATCTCGTAGCCGAGGGCGGACAGGTGGGCCCGGGCCCGGTCCGTCGCGATCCGGCCCTGCGGCGTCCGGTCGAGGAACCCGATCCGCAGCAGGAACGGCTCGTAGACGTCCTCGATCGTCTCGACCTCCTCGGCCAGGACGGCGGCCAGCGCCGCGACCCCGACCGGGCCGCCGCCGAACTTCTGGATGATCGCGGCCAGCAGCCGGCGGTCGGTGGCGTCGAGGCCCATCGTCGTCGATCTCCAGGACGCGCATCGCCTCCTCCACGGACGCCAGGCTGACCCGGCCGTCGCCGTGGACCTCGGCGTGGTCGCGGACCCGCTTGAGGAGCCGGTTGACGATCCGCGGCGTGGCCCGGCCGCGCCCGGCGATCGCCACGGCGGCCTCGTCCGAGACCTCGATCCCCAGGATCCGGGCCGAGCGCCGGACGATGGCCACGAGGTCCTCGTCGGCGTAGAAGTCGAGGCGGTAGATGGCCCCGAAGCGATCGCGCAGCGGGCCGCTGATCCGCCCGGCGCGCGTCGTCGCGCCGACGATGGTGAACGGCTGGAGGGTGAGGCGGAGCGAGCGCGCCGAGGGCCCCTTGCCGATCATCACGTCGAGGGCGTAGTCCTCCATCGCCGGGTAGAGGATCTCCTCGACCGCCCGGTTGAGGCGGTGGATCTCGTCGATGAACAGGACGTCCCGCTCGTCGAGCGAGGTCAGGATCGCGGCCAGGTCCCCGGCCCGCTCGATCGCCGGGCCCGACGTGTAGCGGATGTTGACCCCGAGCTCGCGGGCGATGATCGTGGCGAGGGTCGTCTTGCCGAGGCCGGGCGGGCCGTGGAGCAGGACGTGGTCGGCCGCCTCCTCGCGCTGGCGCGCCGCCGTCAGCAGCACCGAGAGGCCGGCCTTGACCTCGCGCTGGCCGAGGTACTCGTCGAAGCTCCGCGGCCGCAGCGAGCGCTCGACGCGCCACCTCGGTCTCGTCGACGAGGTCGGCGGCGAGGAATCCGGAGGGGTCGTTCATCGCGCGCGAGTCTATCACGGGACACGCCCATTTCGCACGCATGTTCGAACGCCCGTCGACCGGCGTCACCAGGCGCGGCCCGCCCCCTCAGGCGGAGCCACCGGAGATCGCCCGCAGCGCCGCCTTGACGCGATCCTCGAGGGTCGCCCCGGGCGCCGCCGCGGTCGCCGCCCGCGCCGCCTCGCGCGCCTCGGCGAGCGTGTAGCCGAGCGCCTGCAGGGCGGCCACGACCTCGCCCTCGGTCGGCCCGTGGGCGCCGCGCGGCCCGCCGATCAGCGCCGCCGCGGTGCCGGCCGCGGCGACCTTCTCCCGGAGCTCCAGGATGATCCGCCCGGCGAGCCGCTTGCCGACGCCGCTGATGGAGGTCAGCACGGCCTCGTCGCCGGCGAGGATGGCGAGCTGCAGGTCGGCCACCGGGCGGCTGCCGACGATCCCGAGGGCGACCTTGGGGCCCACCCCGGTCACGGTCAGGAGGAGCCCGAAGAAGCCCAGCTCGTCCGCCGTCCGGAAGCCGTAGAGGGCCTGCAGGTCCTCGCGGACGAGGTGGTGGGTGTGGAGCTTGAGCCGCTTCCCGGGCTCGCGCGGCGGCGAGGACGGCCGGCGCCGCGAAGACCCGGTAGCCGATCCCGCCGACCTCGAGGACCAGGCTGTCGGCGGCGACGCCCGCGACCAGGCCCTCGACCGAGGCGATCATCCGACGCGGTCGGGGCGCGCTGCGCTGCGGGAGCGCCGGGCGGCCGGGCGCGCGTTGCGGGCCGTCCCGCTGCTCCAGGCCGTGCCGTCCCACTCCTGGAGCATCCGCTGCTCGCGGTCCAGGGCGTCGCGGACGGCGCGCTCGTAGGGCGTCTCCCCCGCGCGGCGGGGCGCGACGGCAGCCCGGTCGAGGAGCCCGGCGTTGATCCGCTCGCCGGCCCGCTCGCGGTTGGCGGTCCAGATCGCGATCGCGAGCGCGTCGGCGGCGTCGTCGGGCTGGGGCGGCTCGGGGAGCCCCAGGATGACCTGGACCATCCGCCCGACCTGGCCCTTGTCGGCGCGCGCCGTACCCGGTGACGGCGCTCTTGACCTCGGACGGCGTCGCCTCCCGGACTCCGAGCCCGTGGGACGCCGCCGCCAGCAGGACGACGCCGCGGGCGTGGCCGACGGCGAGCGCGGTCTGCACGTTGCGCGAATGGAAGATCCGCTCCACCCCGACGAGCGTCGGGCCCGTGCAGCTCGATCAGATCCCCGAGGAAGCACGTGGATGGCCAGGAGGCGCTCGGGGAGCGGCAGGTCCGCGGCGGTGTGGAAGGCGCCGAAGTCGATGGCCCGCAGGCGGCCCCCGATCCGCTCGACGAGCCCGTACCCCAGCGAGGCGGTTCCCGGGTCGATCCCGAGGACGATCACCCGGCGACCTCGGCCAGGATCTCGTCGGTCAGCTCGAGGTTGCTGGTCACGCGCTGCACGTCGTCGAGGTCCTCGAGGTGCTCCACGAGGCGCAGGTTCTGGCGGGCCCGCGAGGCATCCACGGCCATGGTCTGCTTCGCGATCATGGCCCCGTCGGCCGATTCGATCGTGACGCCGGCAGCGACCAGGGCGGCCTGGACCGCCTCGAGGTCGCCGGGCTCGGTGTAGATCTCCAGCGGGTCGGTCGACGGTCTCGACGTCGCTCGCGCCGGCGTCGATGGCGAGGAGGGCGACCTCGTCCGGGTCAGCCGCCGCGCGCGGCACGGAGATCACCCCGCGCTGCTCGAACTGCCAGGCGACCGCTCCCGAGCCGGCCAGCTGGCCGCCGGCCTTGGTGAAGATGGAGCGGATCTCGGCGACCGTCCGGTTGCGGTTGTCGGTCGCCACCTCGACGAGGACCGCGACGCCGCCGGGGCCGTAGCCCTCGTAGACGATCTCCTCGTACTGGACGCCCTCGCCGCCCCCGGTCGCCTTCTCGATCGCGCGCTTGATCGTGTCGAGCGGCATGTTGACCGCGCGGGCCTTCTCGATCGCCAGGCGGAGGCGGAAGTTGCCGTCGGGATCGCCGCCGCCGGCCCGCGCCGTGAGCGCGATCTCGCGCCCCATCTTGGTGAAGATGGCGCCGCGCTTGACGTCGTTGACGCCCTTGTCGCGCTTGATCTGGGACCATTTCGAGTGACCGGACATCGGGGCGGAGTATAGCGGACTATCATGCTCGGAACGGCTGGCCCGGCCGGACGCAGGCGTCCCCGGGCCCCGCCCGACGACGTCCCGCCGCGGGCATCCGCCCGCCCTACGAGGTTCCATCGCACCGATGACCACGAAGAGCGTCGACACCCCCCACCTCCGCAGCGTCGTCCTGGCCGGCCACGCCGGCGCGGGCAAGACGACGCTGGCCGAGGCGCTCCTGTACCGGACCGGGACCATCTCGCGGCAGGGTCGCGTCGACGACGGCACGACCACCCTCGACTTCGAGCCCGAGGAGCAGAAGCGGCACATGTCGCTCTCGCTCGCCGTCGGGTCGCTCGACGACGACGGCAACCTCGTCACGATCATCGACACGCCCGGCTACCCGGACTTCGCGGCCGAGGTCGTCTCGGGGTTCCAGGCCGTGGACTCCGCGCTGATCTGCGTCGACGCGACCGGCGGGGTGGAGGCCGGCACGGAGAACGCCGTTGCCCTGGGGCGGCGCAACCGCACCGCGGCGCTCTTCGTCATCAACAAGTGCGACCGCGAGAACGCCGACCCCGGCGCCGTCCTCGACGCGCTGCGGGACGCCTTCGGCAACAAGATCGCGCCGCTCCAGCTGGCGATCGGCAAGGCCGAGACCTTCAGCGGCTACGTGGACCTCGTCCACCGCAAGGCCTACCGCTGGGACGGCAAGCAGGAGGTCGAGGTCGCCGATCCCGGCCGAGATGGAGGCCGAGGTCGCGACGCGCCGCGAGCAGCTCCTCGAGGCCGCCGCGGAGGCCGACGACGACGTCCTGACGAAGTACCTCGAGGGCGAGGAGATCACCGACGCCGAGCTCGACGCCTGCCTGCATCGCGGCGTCCGGGACTCGATCCTCGCCCCGGTCCTCGTCGCCAGCGCCACCCGGGGGATCGGCCTCCGGGGCCTCCTCGACGCGATCGTCCGCTACCTGCCGACGCCCGCCGAGGAGCCGCCGACCGTCGCCCGCGAGCCGAAGACCGGCGACCCGGTCGAGGTCGCGCCCGACGCCGACGGCCCGCTGCTCGTGCGGGTCTTCAAGACGACCGCCGACCCGTTCGTCGGCCGGCTCACCTACCTCCGCGTCCTCTCGGGCACGCTCCGCAGCCAGGGCCACGCCTGGAACGCCGAGAAGGGCGAGGACGAGCGGATCGGCCAGCTCCTCCGCCTCCACGGCAAGGAGCAGGAGCCGGTCGGCGAGCTCAAGGCCGGCGAGATCGGGGCGGTCGCCAAGCTCTCCGCCACGGCCACCGGCGACACGCTCTCGACCAAGGAGCGGCCCTTCGTCCTCGACCGCCCGACCTACCCCAACCCGACCCTCGTCGTGGCCATCGAGCCGCAGACCAAGGCCGACCTCGACAAGATGGGCGCGGCCCTCCAGCGGATGCTCGAAGAGGAGCCCTCGGTCCGCGTCGAGCGCAGCCCCACCGGCGAGCAGCTGCTGGTCACGATGGGCGAGACCCAGATCGCGGTCATCTGCGAGCGCCTCAAGCGCAAGTTCGGCTCCGCGATCGCGACGCACACCCCGCGGATCCCCTACCGGGAGACGATCCGGGGCACGACCAGGGTCGAGGGGAAGTACAAGAAGCAGACCGGCGGCCACGGCATGTTCGGCCACGTCTGGCTCGAGATCGAGCCGAACCCGGACGGCGGCGTCGCCTTCGCCGAGCACGTCGTCGGCGGGACCGTGCCCAAGAACTTCTTCCCGGGCGTGGAGAAGGGCGTCCGCGCCGCCGCCGCCGAAGGGATCCTGGCGGGCTATCCGCTCATCGACTTCAAGGCGACGCTCTACGACGGCTCCTTCCACACGGTCGACTCCAACGACCTCTCGTTCCAGCTCGCGGCGTCGCTGGCCCTCAAGAAGGGCGTGATGGAGTGCCGGCCCGTCCTGCAGGAGCCGATCATGACCGTCGCGATCCGCGTTCCCGAGCGGTTCATGGGCGACGTCAACCGCGACCTCAACGGCCGCCGCGGCCGGGTGCTGGGCATGGACGTCGTGGGCGACGGGATGCAGGTGATCACGGCCACGGTGCCCCAGGCCGAGCTCTTCAGCTACGCCACGGAGCTGCGCTCGCTCACCGGCGGGCGGGGCACCTTCACCTCGACGCTGGACCACTACGAGGACGTGCCGTCGCACCTCGCCGAGAAGGTGATCGAGGCGCACAAGAAGGAGAGCGAGGCGGCCGGCCACTGACCGGAGCGGCGGGCGAGTCTCCCCGCGCCGATCCAGGCGTCAGCCAGAGTCCCTCGCGTCAGTCGACATCCATCCCTGGCGGGCGTAGCTCGGCCGCGGCGTCGGCGAGGCGCAGGCGCCCCTCGTAGAGCGCTCGTCCGACGATCGCCCCGACGCAGCCGAGGTCGCGAACGGCCCGCAGGTCCGTCGGGCGACGAGATCCCGGCCGAGGCGATGATCGCGCCGCGTCCGAGGGCCACGAGCCGGCCCAGGAGCGCCAGGTCCGGGCCCGCCAGCGTCCCGTCGCGATCGATGGCCGTGACCTCGAACGTCGCCACGCCGAAGCCGGCGAGGCGGTCGAGCGCCTCGCCGACCGGGACACCCGGCGAGCCCGGCCGCCAGCCGTGCCCGACGGCCAGCCCGTCGCGGACGTCGAGAGCGACCGCGACTCGCTCCGCGCCGTGGCTCGCCACCAGGCGCCCGGCCAGGCCCGGGTCGCGCGAGGACGGCCGTCCCGAGCACCACGCGCGCGGCGCCCGCCCGCAGCGCGCCCTCGACGGCGCTCTCGTCTCGCAGCCCCCCGGCGACCTCGACGCTGGCCCGCTCCCCCACCCCGGCCACGATGGCGGCGACCACCTCGAGCTGACGCGCTGCCGGATCGCGGGCTCCATCGAGGTCCACGACGTGCAGCCACCGCGCGCCGGCGTCGGCGAAGCGCACCGGCAACCTCGACCGGGTCGTCCCCGTAGACCGTCTCCCGGTCGAAGTCGCCGCGCAGGAGCCGCACGACGCGGCCGCCCCGCAGGTCGATGGCGGGCAGCAGGTCGAAGGACGACGAGGCGGGCTTGCGCGTTGCCATGGCACTATGATAGCGTGGTAGCACGCTACTACGCTACCGGATTACCACGAGGCCTTGGACCGATGCAGCCCCGCCCCGACGACTGGCGCAGCCCGGACATGGATGCCCTGGTCGACGCCCTCCTGGACCTGGACGACTCCGCCGAGGCGGCGGCCTTCCTGCGCGACCTGTGCACGCTCGGCGAGCTCCGCGACCTGGCCCAGCGCTGGGCCGTCGTCCGCCTGCTCGACGCCGGGCTCCACTACTCCGAGATCTCCCGGCGGACCGGCGCCAGCACGGCGACGATCACCCGGATCGCCTCGTGGCTGAACCATGGGGAGGGCGGCTACCGGGCTGCCCTGGCGAAGGCGCGAGCCCGCGGCACGGTCTACCCGGAGGCGCCGGCCCACCCTGCCGCGACACGCCGGTGAGCGAGCGGCGGATGACCCTCGCCGTTCCCAACAAGGGGCGGCTGGTCGAGCCCACGCTCCACCTGCTGCACGACGCGGGCCTCCTCTTCGAGGAACGCGATCGGAGCCTCGTGAGCCGGGTCGAGAACGTGGACCTCGACATCCTCTTCGTCCGCACCAACGACGTCGTGGAGTTCGTCCGCGACGCCGTCGCCGACCTGGGGATCACCGGCGCCGACCTCCTCGCCGAGTCCGAGGTGGACCTCCCCATCGTGCGCTCCCTCGGCTACGGCCGTTGCCGCCTGATCGCCGCGGTGCCGAAGGACGCCGCACCCTTGCGCGTCGAGGACCTCGCCGGCCTCCGCGTGGCCACGTCCCATCCCCGGGCCGCCCGCCGCTGGTTCGGCGAGCGGGCCATCCCGGTCGAGGTGATCCCGCTCTCCGGGGCGGTGGAGGTCGCGCCGCGCCTGGGGCTTGCGGAGGCGATCGTCGACCTCGTCTCGACGGGAGCCACGCTCGCCAGCAACGGCCTGCGATCCATCGGCGACCTCCTCCCCTCGGAGGCGATCCTCGTCGGGAACCCGCTCGCCCTCGAGGCCCGCGCCCCGGACGTCGACCGGCTCGCCACCATGCTGGGCGCCGTGCTCGAGGGCCGTCGCCGGAAGTACGTGATGATGAACGCGCCCGTCGAGCGGCTCGGCGAGCTGGAGGCGCTCCTGCCCGGCCTGGAGAGCCCGTCGGTGATCCCTCTCGCCCACGCCGGGATGATCGCGATCCACGCGGTGGTCGGGGCCGACGACGTCTGGGCCCTCCTGCCCCGCCTCAAGGCCGCCGGCGCATCCGGGATCCTCGTGCTGCCGATCGAGAAGCTCATCGCATGAGCCCGACCCCGGCCACGATGGCGATTCCGACCCTGCCGGCCGCGTACGCCTGGGAGGCGACCGACGAGCAGGTCGCGGAGCGCTACGGCGTCCCCATCGAGGCGATCGTTCGCTTCGACCTGAACACCTCCCCGGCGCCTCCCGACGCCGCCCTGCGCCTGCTGCGGGCCGGGGACTACGGACGGGCGATCTCCGAGTACCCACCGTCCGACTACCGGGAGCTCGTCGCGGCGGCGGCCGTGCGTTACGGCGTCGACCGGGGGGACGTGCTGGTGGGTGCCGGCGCCGACGAGATCCTCGACCTGCTGGCCAAGGCGTTCATCGCGCCCGGCGCGAGCGCCGTCATCCCGACGCCCACCTATGCCATGTACCGCGTCCTCACCGAGCAGCGCCCGGCGCGAGCCATCCTGGTTCCCCGGGCGCCGGCGGATCGCGGCTACGCCTTCGACGCGCCGGCCATCCGCGCGGCGGCCGGCGAGGCGGCCCTGGTCTGGCTCTGCGACCCGAACAACCCGACCGGCCTGGCCGAGCCGGACGGCGCCGTCGCCGACCTCCTCGCCGGCCTGCTCGCCGACGCCGAGGCCCAGGGGCGAGTGCGCCCCGGTGGTCGTGATGGACGAGGCCTACGCCGAGTTCGTCGACCGCTCGCACGCTCGCCCTGCGGACCCGGTACCCGCGCCTCGTCGTGGTGCGGACGGCCTCGAAGGCCTATGCCCTCGCCGGGATGCGGGTCGGCTTCGCGATCGCCCGGCCCGAGCTGATCGCCGAGGTCGCGCCGTATCGTCCGCCGGGCTCGGTCGCGATCCCCTCGGTGGCGGTCGTCACGGCCGCCCTCCGCGACCCCGATGCCCTGGCCGCGAACGTCGCCCGGGTCACGGGCGAGCGGGCCCGCCTCGCCGCGGCGTTCGCCGAGGCCGGGTTCCCGGCGGGTCCATCCGTCACCAACTTCCTCCTCGTCGACCTCGGCGGCCCGCCGGCCGCCCGGGCCATGGCCCACGGGCTCCTGTCCCGGGGTCTCGTCCCCCGCACGTTCGGCACCGACCACCCGCTCGCCGGACACCTCCGCTTCACCGTCCGCGACGAGGCCCAGGACGACCGCCTGATCGCCGCCTTCGGCGAGCTCGCCCCGGCGGCCCGCGATGCCCGCGGCGCCAGCGCCATCCCCGACCCCGAGGAGCCCCTGCCATGACGATGCCGCTCGGCAGCCTGTCCGTCGACGCCCGCGAGGGACGCCGGGTCACCGTGAGCCGGCGCACCCGCGAGACCGACATCACCCTCACCCTGGACCTCGACGGGGCCGGGACGGCCGACGTTCGCACCGGCGTCGGCTTCTACGACCACCTCCTGGAGTCGTTTGCCCACCACGGCCTCTTCGACCTCGCGATCCGCGTCGCGGGCGACCTCGAGGTCGACGAGCACCACACGGTGGAGGACGTCGCCCTCGTCCTCGGCGGCGCGCTGGGTGCGGCGCTCGGCGACCGGGCCGGGATCGCCCGCTTCGGAGACGCGGCGGTGCCGATGGACGAAGCCCTGGCGACCGCCGTCATCGACGTCGGCGGGCGGCCCTACGCGGTCCTCGACATCCCGTTCCGCGGCGAGCGGATCGGGGCCCTGCCGACCCAGCTCGTGGAGCACGCGCTGGAGGCCTTCGCCGCGGCGTCGGGGTCGACGCTCCACCTCCGGGCCTCGGGCCGCATCGACCATCACGTGGCAGAGGCGGCATTCAAGGCCCTCGCGCGCGCCCTCCGGGCGGCCGTCGCGCCCGACCCGCGTCGGGCGGGCGTGGCCTCGACCAAGGGCAGCCTCGGGTGACCCGGATCGCCGTCGTCGACTACGGCGCAGGCAACCTCGTGAGCATCGACCAGGCCCTGCGGGCCGCGGGGGCCGACGTCGTGATCGCGCGGGCGGAGCTCGATCTCCAGGGCGCCGACGGCCTCATCGTCCCCGGCGTCGGCGCCGCGCGCCCGGCCATGGAGCGGCTTCGCCGCCGCGGGCTCGTCGAGCCGATCCGTCGCTGGATCGCCGCCGATCGGCCGTTCCTGGGGATCTGCCTCGGGATGCAGCTCCTCTTCGACGGCAGCGACGAGGACGGCGCGCCGGACGCTCGGCGTCCTCCCGGGCGGACGGTCCGCCTCGTCGGCGCCCCCCACCTTCCCCACATCGGCTGGAATGCCGTGCGCCGCCGACGGTCGCATCCCGCTCTTCGCCGGCGTGGCCACCGACGCGCCCTTCTACTTCGTCCACTCCTACGCGCCACGCCCCGCGGGCCCCGATGCGGCGGACGTCGCCCTCGCCGTCACCGATCACGGGCCCGACTTCGTCAGCGCCGTCGCCCGCGGCCGCCTCGCCGGCGTCCAGTTCCACCCGGAGCGGAGCGGTGGCGACGGGCTGCGACTGCTCGCCAACTTCGCGTCGCTCGCGGCGAGGGCCGCCTGATGCTGGCCGTGCGCGTCATCCCCTGCCTCGACGTGGCCGGCGGACGGGTGGTCAAGGGGACCCGCTTCGTCGACCTCGTCGACGAGGGCGATCCGCCCGAGCTGGCCGAGCGCTACGCCCGGGAAGGGGCGGACGAGATCGTCTTCCTCGACATCTCGGCGGCCCCCGAGGGACGGGCGACGCTCCGCGACATCGTGGAGCGGACGGCGCGCCGGGCCTTCGTGCCGCTGACCGTCGGCGGCGGCGTCCGCTCGACGG
Source organism: uncultured Chloroflexia bacterium (assembly GCA_963827965.1). Taxonomy (GTDB): domain Bacteria; phylum Chloroflexota; class Limnocylindria; order Limnocylindrales; family CSP1-4; genus CTSoil-043. Next base: position 20,686 of record CAWHCW010000011.1, read on the forward strand.
CCGAGATGCGCGACGTCCTGCGGGCCGGCGCCGACAAGGTCTCGCTCAACACGGCGGCGGTGCGCGGACCCCGACCTCGTCCGGCGCTGCGCCCGCCGGTTCGGGTCGCCAGGCGGTCGTCGTCGCCATCGACGCCCGGCGGCGTCCTGCGCGGGACGATGCGCCTCCGGGCTGGGAGGTCGTCGTCAAGGGCGGCCGGCGAGGCGAACCGGCCTCGACGCCGTCACCTGGGCGCGAGCGCGCGGTCGACCTCGGCGCCGGCGAGCTCCTCGTCACCTCGATCGACCGCGACGGGACGCAGGCCGGCTTCGACACGGCGCTCCTGCGGGCGATCGCCGATCGCGTCCCGGTGCCGCTGGTCGCCTCGGGCGGCGCCGCCGGGCCGTCCGACTTCGTCGCCGCGGTCCTCGAGGGCGGGGCCGCTGCCGTCCTCGCCGCCTCGATCTTCCACCGCCGGCAGCACTCCATCGCGGCGGTCAAGGCGGCGATGGACGCGGCCGGCATCCCGGTCCGGCTGGTCGCGGAGGCCGCGGCATGAACCGTCCCGGGCTCCCCTCCCCCGCGGGCGCGCTGCACGATCCGACGGCGGTCCGCTACGACCCCGCGGGCTCGTGCCCGTCGTCGTGCAGGACGCGCGACGATGGCCGCGTCCTCATGCTCGCCTGGACGAACGCGGAGGCGCTCGCGGCCACGCTCGCGACGGGCGACGTCCACTTCTTCTCGCGGTCACGCGGCGCGCTGTGGCGCAAGGGCGAGACGAGCGGCCACGTCCTGCGCCTCGTGGACCTCGCCCTCGACTGCGACGGGGACGCCCTCCTCGCCCGGGTCGACCCCCGTCGGGCCGACCTGCCACCGCGGCGAGCGGAGCTGCTTCGACCCCGACGGGACCGCGGCTGCGACCGAGCGCGCCGCCGCGACGGGAGCCGGGGCCGCCCCGAGGCGGGCGCGGAGCCCGGCCAGGGCTTCGCCTGGCTCGAGACGCTGTGGTCCACGATCGCTGACCGGGCCGCGCGGCGCCCCGCGGGCTCGTACACGGCGCGCCTGCTCGCCGCGGGCGTCGACGGGCCCGCCCGCAAGGTCGCCGAGGAGGCGACGGAGGTCCTCATGGCGGCCAAGGACGACGCGGCCCTCGAGGCTGCCGGCGCCGACCGGGCCGCGACGCGCGCCGCCCTCGCCGGGGAGGCGGCGGACCTGCTGTACCACGCCCTCGTGCTCCTCGCCGAGCGCGGCCTCCCCCCGGCCGCAGTGCTCGAGCAGCTCCGCGCCCGCCACGGGGGCTGAGGACCGCCAGGGGCGAGCAGGACCGCCGGGGCGACCGGGACCGGGACCGCGACCCCCGGGTCATCGACGAGGCGCGCCGCCAGGTGGATTCAGGGACGGGCGCGGGGGCGACCGGCATGGCGGGCGAGGGCCAGTGCGTCGGGCGAGTGACCGTCGGCGGCAGTTTCGTCTGGAGATCGCCCTTCGCGGCATCGAGCTGGGACTGGATGAGGAAGATGCAGCCGCTGAGGTCGGCGCCCCGCAGGTCGGCGCCCCTGGAGTCCGCCCCCGTGAGGTCGGCGTCCCTGAGATCGGCGCCTCTGAGATCGGCTCCGATGAGGTACGTCCCTCTCAGGCTGGCGCCTCCGAGGTCGGCGCCTGCAGGTCGGCCCCGATGAGGTCGGCTCCTCTGCGGTCGATCGCCTGGCGCCGGCCCCGGCTCGGACGAGCTCGCTCGCGCGCAGCAGCAGGACGTTGACGGCTTCGTCGGTGGGCCGGCGACGTCCAGCTCCAGTGAGAGCGCGGCGGGCTGCCAGTCGGGTGAGACGGTCGGTCTCGTCGAGCGCGAGGCGGAGCTCGCCGTGGAGCGGGCGGGCTCGATGCAGCGTCAGCGCTTCGGCCAGGTACCAGGCCAGCTCGTGGAGCTGGCGCATGACCGTGAACACCTCGAACATCTGCTTCGCGGCCTCGCGGGGCCCGCCGCCAGTCCGTCCGCCGAAGGTGACCTGGGAAACCTTCTGCCCCGCGCCGAAGCAGTCGTAGACGGCGCAACCCGGAAATCCCTGCTGCCTGAGGCGGGCGTGAATGGCGCAGCGGAAGTCCGGCTCCAGATGCGGGCAAGCCTGCCCGGCGTTCTTGTCGATGGCGAAGTCCGCCGAGGCCGAGAAGGCCGGCGCCGACGCAGCACAGCCCGACGCAGCGCGCGCAGTCCGCTCGCAGGCCGAGGCGACGCGGGTCGCCGCGGCTCACGGTCAGGGCAGCTCGTGATGGGCGCGGCAGCGCGCCTCGTAGCTCTCCCGGCGCGGCGTGGGGCTCTCCGTGGCGAGGCCCCCGACCACGACCACCGGCTCGTCGACGCCGGCCGGCCGGCCGTCGATGAGGCGCTGGGTGCGGGTGGCCTCCTCGCCGCAGACCGTGCAGATCGCCGAGAGGGACCGCACGTCGTCGGCGATGGCCAGGAGTCGCGGCATGGGCCCGAAGGGGCGGCCGCGGAAGTCCGTGTTGAGCCCGCAGCAGACGACGGTCCGGCCGGCTGCCGCGAGGCGCTCGACGACGTCCACGAGGCTGTCGGGAAAGAACTGCGCCTCCTCGATCGCGATCACGTCGGCCCAGGCATCCTTGGCCAGCGTCTCGATCTCCGACGGATCCCGGACCGCCTTCGACTGGAAGGCGGCACCGGAGCGGCTGCGCACGACCTCGAGCTCGGTCCGATCGTCGATCGTCGGGCCGGACGAGCAGGATTCGCCGCCGGGCGATCTCGGCGCGCCGCAGGAGGCGGAGCAGCTCGTCGGTCTTGCCGCTGAACATGCACCCCGAGATCACCTGGAGGTGCCCGCGCGCTGCCACCCTCACGCCCGTCCCATCCCCCGGACGAGGACCCGCTGGTCCCGCTTGCCGCGGCGGACGAGGAGGTAGTGCCCGGCCAGCAGGTCGTCGGGCCCGAAGGTGGCGGCGACGTCGCGGACGGCGGCGCCGTTGACGTGGATGCCGCCCTGCTCGACGAGGCGCCGGCCGTCGGTCCGGGATTGCGCGGCGCCCGTGGCGACGAGGATCGCCACGACGTCCAGCGGGGCGTCGTCCTCGGGCCAGGGGGACGCCGGGATCTCCGCCGCGAGGTCCGCCAGCGTCTGCGCATCGGCCGCCGCCGGATCGGCCCCGAACAGGATCTCGCTCACCCGGGCGACCCGCTCGGCCGCCCCGCGCCCGTGGGTCAGCTCGGTCACGTCGCGGGCCAGCGCCCGCTGGGCGACGCGCCGCTCGGGAGCGGCGGCGTGCTCCGCCTCCAGCTCCTCGATCCGGCCCCGCTCGAACATGGTGAACCAGCGCAGGTAGACCCCCACGTCGCGATCGTCCGCGTCCAGCCAGTACTGGTAGAAGCGGTACGGCGACGTGAGCGACGCATCGAGCCAGATCGACTCGCCGCCCTCGCTCTTCCCGAACTTCGCGCCGGACGGCGAGAGGAGGAGCGGGTAGGCGAGACCGTGGGCCGGCTCGCGGACGCCGGCGGTGGGGCGTGCCGTGCGCCGGATCAGCTCCAGGCCGGCCGTGATGTTGCCCCACTGGTCGGCGCCGCCGCACTGCAGCTCGACCCCGTGGGAGCGCTGCAGGTGGGCGAAGTCGGCCGCCTGGAGGAGCATGTAGCTGAACTCGGTGAAGGAGAGCCCCTTGCCGATCCGGGCCTGGACGGAGTCCTTGTCGAGCATGTACGGGACGGTGAAATGCTTGCCGATGTCGCGCAGGAAGTCGAGCAGGCGGGTCTCGCCCAGCCAGTCGAGGTTGTTGACCACCAGGGCCTGGGTGGCCCCCGGGGCGAAGTCGAGGAAGCGCGCCAGCTGGTCCCGGATCGCGTGGACGTTGCGCCTGGACGGCAGCCCGGTCGAGGAGGGGCCGCTCGCCCGAGCGCCCCGACGGATCGCCGATCAGCCCGGTCGCCCCGCCGACCAGGGCCACCGGCTGGCCGCCGGCGCGCTGGAGCCGCATGAGGCCGTAGACGGGCACCAGGTGGCCGACGTGGAGCGAGCGGAAGGTCGGATCGAAGCCGTTGTAGGCCCGGATCGGCTGGTTCGTCGCGAGGCGCGCCTCCAGGCCCTCGGTGAGGTCGTGGACGAGGCCGCGCCAGCGCAGGTCGGGCAGCAGGGTCGACAGGCGGGTCGCGCTCACCGCGTCACAGCGCGCCGGCGGCACGCGTCGAAGCAGCCCGGGGGCACCCAACGGGAATTCATGACCTCTATGCTATCGTGACCGACGCCATGCAGACCAGCCTCTCGCGGCGGCAGCGCCGCCGCCGGAATGGCTCCGGCCATCGGCCCTCCTCCGGCGGGCGCGCCGTCGCGGGCATCGCGATCGCCATTCCCCTCTTCCTGTTCGCCTCGTTCCTCGTGGCGGGCGCGGTCGGGTTCGCGGGCGTCGTCGCGGCCTTCTCGTACTACAGCCAGGGCCTCCCGCCGCCGGAGGACATCGACAAGATCAAGTTCGACCAGGAGACCCGCGTCTACGATCGCACCGGGAAGGTCCTCCTGGCGACCTTCGCCCGGGAACGCCGCGACGTCGTCACCTTCGCCGAGATCCCGCCCGTCGTCATCGACGCCACGACGTCGATCGAGGACAAGACCTTCTGGGAGAACTCGGGCTTCGATCCGGCCGGCATCGTCTCGGCGGCGCTCGACACGCTCTCGGGCAACGCCCGCGGGGCGTCGACCATCACCCAGCAGCTGGTCCGCAACCGGCTCCTCCCCGAGTCGGCCTTCACGACCACGTACGAGCGGAAGATCCGGGAGATCATCCAGTCGATCCGCCTGACCCAGGCCTTCGAGGGCAAGGAGGGCAAGCAGAAGATCATCGCCGCCTACCTGAACGACAACTTCTACGGCAACAACAGCTACGGAATCGCCGCCGCCGCCCGGGGCTACTGGGGCGTCGGCCTCGACAAGCTCACCCTGGCCCAGGCGGCCATCCTCGCCGCCATCCCCCAGTCGCCCTCGACCTACGACCTCGTCCGGAACGCGGTCGAGGAGGAGCTGCCGGACGGCTCCACCCAGCTCGTCGTCCCGGCCGACGCCGCCGTCGTGCAGCGCCGCAACCGGATCCTCGAGCTGATGAAGACCCGTTCGGTCCTGACCGTCGGCGACTACACGACCGAGGACTACGACGCCGCGATCCTGGAGCCGGTCATCCTGACGCCGCCCGCCAACCGGCGGATCCAGGCCCCCCACTTCGTGCTGCAGGCGCGCAGCGAGCTGGGCCGGATCCTCTGCGGCCCCGACGCCGCGGACACCTGCGCGGAGGTCGACACGGGCGGGTTCACCGTCGTGACGACGCTCGACTGGCGGCTCCAGCGCATGGCCGAGAAGTGGACCGAGGCCGGGGCGCGGGCGCCGAACGCGAAGGACACGGCGGCCTACCTCAAGGCCCTGGGGATCCCCTACCAGAGCTGGATCAAGAACATGAAGGGCCGCGGCGTCCACAACGCCGCCCTCGCCGCGGTCGACTACCGGACCGGCCAGGTGTACGCCTACGCGGGCAGCGCCGGCTTCTACCTCAAGGGCAACAAGAAGTTCCAGCCCCAGTTCGACGTCCTCGAGGACGGCTGGCGCCAGCCCGGCTCCGCCTTCAAGCCGATCAACTACGTCATCGGCCTCGAGGACCGCACGCTGACCGCGGCCACCCTGTTCATGGACGTGGTCACCGACTTCGGGGGCGGCTGGACGCCGGTCGACGCCGACCGGCTGGAGCGGGGCCCGCTGCGCCTGCGGCAGGCCATCCAGGTGTCGCTCAACATCCCGGCCATCAAGGCGGCCGTCCGCATCGGCCCCGACCGCGTCTTCCAGCGGGCCAGGGACTTCGGGATCCGCTCCCAGTTCGCCTCCAACCCGGCCGGCGCGGCGATCGCGATCGGGACCGTCGAGGTCCACATGATCGACCTCATCAGCGCCTACGGCACCATCGCCAACGGCGGCGTGCTCGTTCCGCGGACGACGATCCTCGAGGTGCGCAACGCCGAGGGCAAGAAGATCTGGCCGCTGGAGGGCTCGAAGCCGACCAGCAAGCGCGTCGTCAGCGCCCAGGCCGCCTTCATCATGACCGACATCCTGGCCTCGAACACCGACCCGGCCCAGAACCCCTTCTGGAGCGATCGCAGGATCCTCGACGGCAGCACGCGGCGGCCGGCGGCGCTCAAGACCGGCACGACCGACTTCACCCAGGACCTCACGGCCGTCGGCTACCTGGCCCCTCCGAAGGATCCCAAGGCGCCCGCCCTCGTCGTCGGCGCCTGGATGGGCAACAGCGACAACTGCCGCGCCCACGCGGGCCATCGTGGCCCTCGAGTCGGCGGCGTCGCTCTGGCAGTCCTTCCTGACCCAGGCCAGCAAGGGCACCCCGATCGCCACGTTCCGCCGTCCGCCGGGCCTCGTCCAGGTCGCGGTCGACGCGAACACCGGCATGAAGCCCGGCCCGTTCACGACGAAGACGGTCAAGGAGTGGTTCATCGAGGACACCGTGCCGACCGAGGTCGACAACACCAAGCGCGGCATCGAGGTGGACGCGGCGACCGGGGACCTCTGGCAGGAAGGCTGCGCCGGCCCCAAGGAGGTCCGCGGCTTCCTGAACCTGGGCGGCGTCGAGTCCGAGTTCCCGGCGTGGAAGAAGTACAACAACGGCTGGCTCGCCCGCGCCGCGCGCGGCGCGGGCGTCGGCGGCGGCCCGGAGCGGACGAAGACGTCGTACTTCTACGAGTACTACGGCTGGACGCCGTTCGGGAAGACCTGGGGCGCGCCGTTCCCGCCGAGGAAGACGTGCGAGATCCCTGCGCCGTCGCCGACGCCGATCCCCTCCGAGAGCCCCCTTCCGGGCGAGACCCCCACGCCCGCGCCCGTTCGAGGTGGCGGGCCAGGCCCACGCCGGCGCCCTAGAGAGTGACGACCGTCGCCCCGTCCCCGCCCTCGCCCCGCTCGCCGGCGCGGACCGCACGGACCAGCGGATGGGCAGATGCGGCGGCGCGCACGGCATCGCGCAGGGCCCCGGTGCCCAGGCCGTGGATGATGAGGGCCCGCTCGAGACCGGCCAGGGAAGCGTCCTCGAGGTAGCGATCGACCACCTCGAGCGCCTCCTCCACGCGGGCCCCGCGGACGTCGAGTGACGAGGCGACGGTCCGGGCCCGCTCCAGGCGCAGCCGGCCGATCCCGCTCCCCGCCTCCCTCCCTGCGCCGTCGGGCCGCGGGGCACGGCTCGCCTCGCCGCCGGAGGTCGCGGGAAGCTCGAGATCCGCGGTGGGCGCCGTGACGCGCATCCCGCCCACCTCGAGGGTCGCCCGCCGGCCGCCGCGCTCGAGGGCCACGATGCGGCCCTCCCAGCCACCCGTGCGGCTGCGGGCCCGGCCGCCGACCCGCCAGGCGACGGGGGCCGCCTGCGGCTCGGGAGGCGGAGAGGGAACGGCGGCGGGGAGCCGCCCGAGGCGCGCCTCGGCGCGCTCGACCACCTCGTCGAGCGCCGGCCCGGTGACCGTCTCGCGCTCCAGGCGACGGCGGGCGCCGTGGACCTCGGCCCGCAGGTCCTCCACGATGCGCTCCGCGTCGGAGCGCGCCGACGCGACGGACTCGTCGCGCTCTCGGCGGGCGCGCCGTCGCTCCTCGTCCGCCGCCCGCCGCGATTCGGCGGCCCGCTGCTCGGAGGCCCGGGCGCGGTCGAGCGCCTCGCGGGTCGCGAGGTCCGCGGCGCGGATGGAGGCCAGCGTCTCCTCGAAGGCCTGCTGGCCCTCGCTCAGGCGCGAACGGGCGTCGGCCACGATCGCCGTGGGCAGGCCGAGCCGCTCGGCGATCGCGAAGGCCTGGCTGCCGCCCGGCAGGCCGATCCGGAGGTGGTAGGTCGGCGAGAGCGTCTCGAGGTCGAACTCGACCGAGGCGTTGCGGACGTCGGGGGTCGTGTGGGCGTAGACCTTCAGCTCCGCGTAGTGGGTCGTGGCGGCCACCAGCGCGCCCGTCCGCAGGAAGTGGTCGAGGAGGGCCTGGGCGAGGGCCGAGCCCTCCGTCGGGTCGGTGCCGGCGCCCAGCTCGTCGAGGAGGACGAGCGTGGCGGGTCCCGCCGCGGCGGCGATCCGCACGATCGAGCGCAGGTGCCCCGAGAAGGTCGAGAGGCTCTGGGCGACGCTCTGCTCGTCGCCGATGTCGGCGAAGAGGTCGGCCAGCACGGGAAGCCGGCTGCCGGGGTCGGCTGGAACGTGGAGCCCGGCCTGGTGCATCAGGACGAGGAGCCCGATCGTGCGCAGCGTGACCGTCTTCCCGCCGGTGTTCGGGCCGGTCACGACGAGGGCCCGGAACTCCGTCCCCAGCTCCACGTCGATCGCGACGACGTTCCCGCTGAGGCCGGGGTGGCGGGCCCCCTTGAGCACGATCTCGGTCCGGGTCGCCGGCTCGGCGCGGACGGCGTCCATCTCCTCGGCCAGGCGGGCCTTCGCGCTCCAGAAGTCGAAGCGGGCGAGGGCCTCCAGCGTCTCCCCCAGCAGGCCGGCGTGGCTGCCCACGAGGGCCGACAGCTCGTCGAGGATCCGCTCGATCTCCGCGGCCTCGGCCAGCTGGGCCTCGCGCCAGGCATTGCCCAGCTCCACCGCCACGAGCGGCTCGACGAAGAGCGTCTGCCCGCTGCCCGACGCGTCGTGGACGATGCCCTTCACGCGGCTCCGGGCATCGGCGCGCACCGGCACCACGTAGCGCCCGTTGCGGAGGGTCACGATCGGGTCCTGGAGGGCGCCGCCCACCTCGCTCGAATGGACGAGCTGCTCGAGCCGGGTCCGAAGTCGCTCGTAGGCGTGGCGGGTGGCCCGGCGCAGGGTGCCCAGGCGCGGCGACGCCGTGTCGAGGAGCTCGCCCGCCGGGTCGAAGCTGCGCTCGAGCGTCGAGCGAAGGCCCGGCAGCGGGTGGAGGCTGCGGGCCAGCTCGTGGAGGAGCGACCGGCGGTCGTCGGCGAGGGTGTCCCGGAGGCGCGCTCCGGCCTCGATCGTCTGGGCGATCGCCGCGAACTGCGCGGCGTCCAGGCGCCCCCCGCGCGCCGCGCGATCCACGGCCGGGCCGATGTCGTGGGCGCCCCCGATGCCGGCGCTGGGGCGCTCGGCCAGGAGGGCCCGCACCTGCGACGTCTCCTCGAGGCCGATCGCGACGAGGACCGGGTCTGGCGACGGCAGGAGCGCTTCGGCCAGGCGCCGCCCGGGCGGGAACCCGGTGACCGCGGCGAGACGCTCGCGGACCACGGGGAACTCGAGGAGGGCGATCGACTTGGCGTCCATCAGCGCGCCTTGCCCGCCGCGGACGTGCCGGCGACGACGAACCGCCAGGGACGGTCGGCCCACCCCGGTCCGGCGTAGGCCACGCCGATGCGGGCGGTGGCGAGGACATCGCTGTCCGGGCCGCCTTCCTCGCCCGGTTCCAGGCGCAGGGTCCCGCGGGAATCGAGGAGGTCGATCCCGTCCTCGTCCCGCTCCACGTCGAAGGCGGCCGCGAGGTTCGCCGGACCGGCGGCCAGGCGAGCGACGGGGAGGCGGGCGATCCGGGCGGCCTCGGCGGCGGGGTCGGCGGCGGCCGCGCGCCGCGATGCCACGGCCCGCGCGACGCGCGCCGTCCGCATCGCCGAGATGCCCTCCGTCGGCTCGACCGTCCGGAGCAGGATCGCCGCGCCCTGGCCGGCCGGACCGGCGACGACGTTCAGACAGGTGTGCATGCCGTAGACACCGTACACGTAGGCATGGCCCGGCTGCGCCGAACATCGTGGCCGCCCGCGACGCGGGCCCGAACCGGGCGTGCGAGGCACGGTCCTCCGGTCCCCCGTAGGCCTCCACCTCGACGATCCGGCCGACCCGCCGGACTCCTCCCGCGATCGCGGACGAGCAGCGCGCCAAGGAGTGCGCGCGCCGCCTCGGGGACTGCTCCCGCGAGCAGGAGGGCGAGGTCGCCGGCGGGCCTCAGCTGTAGTACTCGCGCAGGTCGGACGGGACGATCCAGCCGAAGAGCACGAAGAAGAGCGGGATGAGCGAGGCCCGGAACAGGTCCACGACCTGGGACGGGGCGTAGAAGTTGTAGACGTCCCGCAGGATCCCCAGCTCGTTGGGGTTGGTGGGGGTGCCCGGGACGGCGTAGTAGGAGTCGAGGACCAGGATCAGGGCCCCCACGAGCAGGAGGGCCTGGAGGGCACCCAGGATCCCGCCGACGAGCTCGTCGATCACCGTGGCCTTGGCGAAGAGGGCCGTCTTCCGGTAGAAGGTCTGGATGGTGATCGACCCCGCGATGTAGATCGTGAGGAAGCTCCCTCCGAGGGCCACCATGGACACGTAGGGCTTGGGGAGCAGGGTCCAGTACTGGGCCAGCCACGCGCCAAAGGGGTCGCGGAGGTTCAGGGCGATCAGCAGCGAGAGCAGGGCGGTGGCGAGCCCCAGGAGCCGCCGCAGGGTGCCCTGGATGTAGCCCACGACGAAGAAGGCGGCCACGAAGAACGCGACCAGGATGTCGAAGAGGTTCAATCCCTCGATGAACGCGACGACGTCCACGCAGCCTCCGGTTCCCGACGCCCGCGGCGTCCTCCGCTGGTGTCGCCGCAATCCCCCGGCGACCACCTGCCACTCTACGCCGCCGCTTCCGGTCGCCGCAACCTTGCCCGGCGCTTCGGCGCACCGCCCGGGCCCCGATCAGGCGCGCAGCCGCCCCTCGTGGGCGGCGGCCACGGCAGCCACGAGGCGGCCGATGAGCGCGTCGACCTCCCCGTCGTCGAGGGCGCGATCGTCGGCCCGGACCGCGAGCCGCCAGGCGAGGCTCTTCTCCGACGGCTCCAGCGGCGCCCCGCGGTAGACGTCGAAGAGGGTCACGCCGCGCACGAGCGAGCCGCCGGCCGCCGCCAGGGTTGCCGCGACGGCGCCGGCCTCCACCCCTTCCGCGACGACGACGGCCAGGTCCCGCTCGACCCCCGCGTGGCGCCCGACGCCGACGGCGCGCACGAGCGGCAGCTGGCCCGCCCCGAGGCCGGCAATCGCCAGCTCCCCGGCGACGACCCGGCCGGCGCGGAGGCCCCACGCCACCAGCGTCGCGGGATGGATCTCGCCCACCAGGCCGGCCATCTCTCCCCCGGCGGTCGCCTGCGCGGAGCGTCCCGGGTGGAGGGGCGCCCCGTCGCGGTGCGGCCCGAAGATGGGTGCGGCCACGCCGAGGGTGCGGGCCACGAGCGCCACGACCGATTTGCCGTCCTCGACGTCCCACGGCCGCCCGTCGAGGCTCCAGGAGGCGGGGACCGCGGCGCCGGCGAGGAGGAACGCCAGCCGCCACCACTCGGCGGGGCTGCCGTCCGGGGCGGCCGCGTAGCCCTTGCCGACCTCGAAGATCGCGACGTCGTCGCGGCCGTGCCGCTCGTTCGTGGCCAGGACGTCGAGGAGGCTCGCGACCAGGCCGCCACGCAGGACGGCGTGGCGCTCCGAGAGCGGGTTCCGCACCCGGATGGGGCTGCCCGCCACGGCCTCCTCGCCGGGGACGCCGGCGGTCGCCGCGAGGGGCCAGGCCAGGCGCTCGGCATGCCACTCCGGGACCAGGGCCGGCGTCACCACCTCCGTCAGCCCCGCCCCCGCGAGCGCGCGGCGGATCGCGTGCCGACGCTCCAGGGGGTCCGGGCGGAAGCCCGGCATCGGCGTGTCGGGCGTCTTGGTGGGGATGGCGTCGTAGCCGCCGACGCGCGCGATCTCCTCGGCCACGTCGGCCTCGATCTGGAGGTCGCGGCGCCACGTCGGCATGCGTGCAACGAGCGGCTCGCCGGGGTCGGCGGCGGACGATCCCTCGACCTCGATCCCGACCCGGGCCAGCAGCTCGACCTGGGCGACCGCGCTGAACGCCGTTCCCAGCAGGCGGTTGACGCGGGCCGGCCGGAACGGGACGCGCCCGCCCGCGGGCTCGTCGGGAGCCGTGTCCACGCGCCCCGGCGCGGCGCTGCCGCCGGCCCAGGCCACCATCAGCTCGGCGACGCGGTCGGCGCCGAGGCGGGCGAGGCGAGCCTCCTGGCCCTTCTCGAAGCGGAGGCTGGCCTCGGAGCGGAGGGCGTGCCGGAACGCGGTCCGCCGGACGCTCACGGGGTCGAAGATGGCCGACTCGACGATCACCTCGCGGGTGGAATCCGAGACCTCCGAACGGGCGCCGCCCATGACGCCGGCGATGGCCAGCGGGCCGGCCGCGTCGGCGATGACGAGGGCGTCCGGTCCGAGCTCGCGGTCGACGTGATCGAGGGTCTCGAGGCGCTCGCCCGGCCGTTGCCTTGCGGACGATGATCCCCGCCCGTCCGGCGCCGTCCCGGGCAACCGCCGCGGCATCGAAGGCGTGGGTCGGCTTGCCGAGCTCGAGCATCACGTAGTTGGTGGCGTCGACGACGTTGCTCACCGGGCGGAGGCCGGCGGCCAGGAGCCGCATCTGGACGCGGTCGGGGGACGGCCCGACGGTCACGCCGCCCACCCAGCGGCCGACGAAGCGGCTGCAGAGCGACGGCTCCGCCACGGTGACCGCCAGGAGGTCCGCCGTGGCCGGGCCGGCCGACTCCGCCAGGCGGATCTCGGGCAGGCGGACGGGGGCCCCCGTCACCGCCGCCACCTCGCGGGCGAGCCCGACCAGGGAGAGAGCGTCGCCGCGGTTCGGCTTGACGTCCACGTCGAGGACGACGTCGCCGTAGAGGTCGGCCAGCGGGACGCCGAGCGGCGTGTCCGGCGGCAGGATGAGGATCCCGTCGGCGTCGCCGGTGAGGCCCAGCTCGTCGCCGGAGCAGAGCATCCCGTTGCTGACGACGCCCATCTTCTCGGTCCGCTCGATGGCCCGCTCGCCGGGCAGCACGGCGCCCGGGAGCGCGACCGGGACCCGCTGCCCGGCGGCGATGTTGGTGGCGCCGCAGACGATCTCGAGCACCTCGGCGCCGACCCGCACGCGGGTGAGGGAGAGGCGGTCGGCGCGCGGGTGGCGGGCCACCTCGAGGAGCTCGCCGGTGACGACGTTCCGCCAGTCGGCGCCCCAGCGCTCGAGGCCCTTGATCTCCATCCCGAGGAGGGTCAGCCGCTCGGCGAGCTGCTCCGGGGTGAGGTCGACGTCGACGTAGTCGCGGAGCCAGGAGAGCGGGACCCTCATCGGAACTGCTCCAGGAAGCGGAGGTCGTTGTCGAGGAAGACCCGGATGTCGGTGATCCCGTGGCGGAGCATCGCGATCCGCTCGACGCCCATCCCGAAGGCGAAGCCCTGGTAGCGCTCGGGATCGATGCCGCCGTGGCGCAGGACCACCGGGTGGACCATGCCCGCGCCCAGGATCGTCATCCAGCCGGTCCGCCCGCAGGCCGGGCAGCCGGACCCTCCGCAGACGAGGCAGCCGATGTCGAAGGCGACCGATGGCTCGGTGAAGGGGTAGTAGCCCGGCCGGAACCGCGTCGCCGTCCCCTCCCCGAACATCGCGCTGGCGAACTCGACGAGCTGCCCCTTGAGGTCGGCCAGGGTCGTCCCCTCGTCCACCATCAGCCCCTCCACCTGGAAGAACTCCGAGGCATGCGCCGCGTCGATCGCCTCGTAGCGGAAGCAGCGACCCGGCAGCAGGGCCCGGATCGGCGGCCGCTCGGCGTGCATGACCCGGATCTGGCCGGGCGAGGTGTGGGTCCGCAGGAGGGCGCCCTCGAGGTCCACGTACATCGTGTCCCACAGGTCGCGGGCGGGATGGTCGGGCGGGATGTTGAGCATCTGGAAGTTGGTGAGGTCCGTCTCGACCTCCGGGCCCTCGTAGGTCACGAAGCCGAACTGGCCGAAGACCTCGGCGATCCGCTCGATCGTCTCCACGATCGGGTGGAGGGTTCCGCGGGGGATGGCCCGCGCCGGCGCGGTCACGTCGACGGCCTCGGCGGCAAGGCGCGCCGCGAGCGCGGCCGACCCCACCTCGGCGCGCGCCCCGGCGAGCGCCGACTCGACGGCCCCCCGGACCTCGTTGACGACGACGCCCACCCGCGGCCGATCCTCGACCGGGAGCGCGCCGATCCCGCGCATGAGCCCGGAGAGGGCGCCGCCCTTGCGCCCGAGGTAGTGCAGGTCGAGATCGTCGAGGGCGGCCAGGTCGGGCGCGGCCGCGATCCGGGGCAGGGCCTCGTCGCGGAGGGCGCGGAGCTGCGCGGTGAGGGTCGCGAGGTCCACGGTGGGGAGCGGCGCCTCCATCTGGCGGGCCGGGAATCACGGACCCTCGCGGCGCCGGAGCGCGCGAGGGTCCCGCTGCGGTGGTCGTGGGCCGGACCGGCGCTCGGCCCTGCCGTCAGGCGCTGCGGGCGACCTCGACGATGCGGCCGAACGTCGCGTCGTCGCGGACCGCGATGTCGGCGAGGATCTTCCGGTCGAGGGCGATCTCCGCCTTCTTCAGGCCGTTGATGAAGTGGCCGTACGTCACGCCGTGGGCCCGGGAGGCGGCGTTGATCCGGACGATCCAGAGCTCGCGCAGCTGGCGCTTGCGGACCTTGCGGTCGCGGGTCGCGTAGGCCAGCGCGTGGAGGAGGGCCTCGCGGGCCGGCTTGATCAGCCGGCTGCGGGTGCCCTTCCGGCCCTCGGCCGCGTTGAGGAGACGCTTGTGGCGGCGGTGCGAGGTGACGCCGCGCTTGACGCGTGCCATGCGATCAGCCCTTCTTCAGGTACGGCAGGAGGCGCGCGACCTGGTCGGCGTGCTCCGGTCCGATCAGGGTCTTGCCGGCGTAGCGGCGGGTGCGCCGCGACGACTTCAGCTCCAGGTGGTGGCCGCGCCAGGACTTCACGCGGATCGGCTTGCCGCTGCCGGTCACCCCGATCCGCTTCTGGCTGCCCTTGTGCGACTTCAGCTTCGGCACGCCGGTCTCACTCTCCCGTGATGGCGGGCAGAGGGCCCGCAGCGTCGATCGCGGCCGCCGGAGCGGCACCCTCCACCTCGCCCGCCTCGCCCTGTGTCGTCGGGGGCCTCTCCCCCGCGACGGGCTCGCGCTGCTTCGGCTTGTGGGTCGACGCGATCGTGATATGCATCGACTTGCCCTCGAGGAGCGGCGCTCGCTCCAGGGCCCCGTGGTCCTTGATCTGGTCCGCGAACTTGCTCAAGAGCTCCCGCCCGAGGTGCGGGTGCGTCAGCTCGCGACCGCGAAACTGGACGGCGACCTTGATCCGGTCGCCTTCCTCGAGGAACTCGATTGCCCGGCGCACCTTCGTGTCGAAGTCGCCCTGGCCGATCTTCGGCTTCAGGCGGATCTCCTTGAACTCGACGGACCGGGACTTCCGCTTCGCCTCCTTCTCGCGCTTGGCCAGCTCGTACTTGTACTGGCCGTAGTCGAGAAGTCGGGTCACGGGCGGCGAGGCCGTCGGAGCCACCTCGACGAGGTCGTAGCCGCGCTCCTGTGCCAGGCGGAGGGCGTCCAGCGTGGGCATGACGCCCATCTGGTTCCCATCCTCGTCGATCACCCGAACCTGTGGGATCCGGATCATCTGGTTGACACGCAGCTCTCGGCTTATGGTCGGCCCCTTCGCGCTATCGAGATCTCCGAGCACCCCGGAACGGCGTGCAAGCGCACGCGCGAACCGGGCGCGGATCGCCGGCGGAGAATAGCACAACCGTGCTGCCGAACGCGTGGCGCCGTCTGCCGGAGCGGACCGTGGGCCTCAGTCCGGCCGGCGGGCGGCCGCCTCGGCGGCGAGGCGCCCGGCCAGGGAATCCCAGCCCTCGGCCGGCTGCTGCTCGCCGGCCCGCGTGCGCGGAGCGGCCGTCCGGGCCTCCGCCTCGCGATCGCCGAGGACCAGCATGTAGGGCACCTTCTGCTCCTGCGCCAGGCGGATCTTGTTCTGCATCCGCCCGTCGGAGGCGTCGACCTCGACCCGCAGGCCCCGCGCCCGCAGGACGCCCGCCAGCTCGCGCGCCGGGTCCAGGTGGCGATCGGCGATGGGGATGACGACCGCCTGCACGGGGGCGCACCACAGCGGGAACGCGCCGGCGAAGTGCTCCGTGAGGACGCCGATGAACCGCTCGAGCGAGCCGTAGATCGCCCGGTGGATCGCGACCGGCCGCTGCTGGCGACCCGTCTCGTCGATGTACCAGAGGTCGAAGCGCTCGGGCAGCATCACCCGGTCGACCTGGATCGTGGCGGTCTGCCACTCGCGCCCCAGGGCGTCGGTGATCTGGATGTCGATCTTGGGGGCGTAGAAGGCCCCGTCCTTGGGCTTCACCCGGTAGTCGAGGCCGGAGCGCTCGAGCTCGGCCCGCATGATGGCCTCCGTCTCGTCCCAGACGGCGACGTCGCCCAGCGCCTTGTCGGGCCGGGTCCCGAAGGTCAGCGTCGGGGTCAGCCCGAACCACGCGTAGGCCTCCCGGATCTCCCCCATCAGGCCCTCGATCTCGGCGGCGATCTGGTCGGGCCGGACGAAGATGTGGGCGTCGTCGGTGACGAAATGGCGGACCCGGGTGAGGCCCGACAGGACGCCCGAGAGCTCGTTCCGGTGGAGGACGCCGTACTCGGCGAGCCGCAGCGGCAGGTCGCGGTACGAGCGCAGCCGGCTGCGGTAGATGAAGGTGGACTCCGGGCAGTTCATCGGCTTGAGGCTGAAGGTCTGCTCCTCGGCCTCGACGAGGAACATGTTGTCGCGGTAGTGCTCCCAGTGGCCGGACTGCTCCCAGAGCTTCTGGTGGACGAGCGGCGGCGTGTAGATCTCGTCGTAGCCGCGACGATCCTGGAGCTCTCGCATCGCGTCGCGCAGGGCCTGGTAGAGGCGCCAGCCCTTGGGGTGCCAGAAGGCCGAGCCGGGGCTGACGTCGTGGAAGCTGAAGAGGTCGAGGGCGACGCCCAGCTTGCGGTGGTCGCGCTTCTTCGCCTCCTCCCGCCGCCACAGGAACTGGTCCAGCTGCTCCTGCGTCTCCCAGACCGTCCCGTAGATCCGCTGGAGCATCGGCCGCTTCTCGTCGCCCCGCCAGTAGGCGCCGGCGACGGAGAGGAGCTTGAACGGGCCGATGTCGGCCGTGCTGGCCACGTGGGGACCCTTGCACAGGTCGCTGAAGGAGCCGTGGGCGTAGAAGCTGGTCACGGGCGGCGGCTCGCCGGCGGCCCGGGCGCGCGCGGCGAGGTCGTCGAGGATCTCCACCTTGTAGGCCTGGCCCGCGCGTCGACGGCCGCGGCCCGCGCGTCGTCGAAGGCGAGCTCGCTGCCGGACGAAGGCGTGGCCGGCGGCGACGCTCGCCGCCATGCGCTCCTCGATGGCCGCCAGGTCCTCGGGCGTCAGCGAGCGGGGCAGGTCGAAGTCGTAGTAGAAGCCGTTCTCGATGGCCGGTCCGATGCCGAGCCGGGCCCCGGGGAAGAGGTCGAGGACGGCCTCCGCCATGACGTGCGCCGCGGAGTGGCGCATCGCGTCCAGCGGGGCGTGGGCGCCCGCGTCGAGCAGCTCGTCGGCGGAGCCGCGCTGCGGCGCCTCGAGCGCCTCCTGGACCTCCGGTGCCTGCTCGTCGCCCATCGTTCGTCTCCTCCTGGAAGCACGAAGCCCCTCGTCCATGCAGGACGAGGGGCCGATGCCTCCCGCGGTTCCACCCGCCTTCGCCGCGCTCGGCTGGTGCCGGCGGGCGCTCTCGTGGCCGCGCTAACGGGCGGATCCCGGGCCGGTTCGCCGGCCGCTCGCGGGTGGTGCCGTGCCGTCGGTTGCCGCGATGGGTCTCAGCCGCTGCCCGCCGCTCTCTGGTGCTCCGCTGCCGGCGCAGTGCGTCCCGCTCGACGCGTTCGCGATCTGGTGGGCGGTAGAGGACTTGAACCTCTGACCTCATGCATGTCAAGCATGCGCTCTAACCAACTGAGCTAACCGCCCGATTCGAGGCGGAAGTCTAGCACCGGGTCATCGCCGGCGCAGCGCCGCGGACGGTCGGCGCGGCCCTACCAGCGCGGCTGGAAGGCCCGCACGACGATGGCCAGGCCGATCAGGATGATGAGGAGCGGCCCGACCGGGATGTCGATCCCGTAGACGCTGCCGAGCCCCGACAGCAGGGCGACCGTGCCGAGGATGAGGGTGAACCAGCTGGCCCGGATGCCGACGAGGAGGCGCACGGCGTTGAGTCCGAGCATGATCAGGCCGGCGCCGATCAGCCACGTCCCCTCGGGGACCCCCTTCAGCAGGGCGAAGCCGCCGAGCATGATGAGGAAGAGCCCCCAGCTGACCGTCTCCAACCGGTGGTTCAGGTCCTGCTTGCGGGCATCCACGGGCAACGACATCGCGGCGGTCCTCCGGGGCGGGGCAGGTCTGGCAAGGATACCCGCCGCGAGCGGCCCACGATCAGGAGTCGCCGGCTCCCAGCAGGAACGCGGCCAGGTCGGCGCCGCCCAGGCCGGCGCCGAGGGCCAGGGCCAGCGCGACGCGCGCCTGCACCGGGGTCAGGTCTCCCGCCAGGGGGATCCCGGCCCGGACCCAGGTGGCGCCCCCTCCCGGGAAGGCGTACGTCGCTCCCACGCTCCCCGCGCCGGTGCGCGACGCCAGGGCGACGACGACGCCGGCCGCGCGGGCGTCCACGGCCGCGCGCAGGAGGTCTGGATGCGTGTTCCCCGAGCCGGTGGCCGCGACGACCGCGCCGCGCGCCCCGTCGCGAACGGCAGCGTCGAGCGCGGCGCCGTTCGTCTCGAGGGCCGCGACGATGATCGGAATGGGCATGGCGGCGGCGGCCGGGATCACCGGAAGCGTGCGCCGGGGCCCGCGCCGGCGGAGCCGGACGCCCCGCTCCCCCACCCGTCCCAGCGGCGGGCCCTCGCGGGTCGCGAAGGCGTCGACGGCCGACGCGTGACGCTTGGCGACGGCGTCGGCCGCGTGAACCCGGCCCCCCAGCGCGACGAGCACCCCGGCGCCCCGCGCGGACTCCGCGGCGGCGACGCGCACGGCGCCCAGCAGGTTGGCCGGGCCGTCCCAGCCCGGGTCGCTGGCGTTGCGCATGGCGCCCGTCACGACGACCGGTCGCGCGTCGGCGTGGCAGAGGTCCCAGGCGAAGGCGGTCTCCTCGAGCGTGTCCGTCCCCTGGACGACCACGACGCCGCGGATCGCGGGGTCCTGGAGCGCGCGGTCGATGACGCCGCGGATCCGGAGCACGTCCGCGAAGTCGAGGTGGCTGGCCGGGATCCGGCCGAGGTCGATCGGGACGATCTCCGCCCGCCGGGCGAGACCGGGCACCGCGGCCAGCAGGTCGGCGCCGGCCAGGGTGGGCACGACGCCCCCGGCCGCCGCATCGACGGTCATGCTGATCGTGCCGCCGGTGAAGATCACGGCGACCCGCGGCAGGGGGCTCACGGCTCCTCCGGGCTGGGGCCGGGCGTCGCGAGGATCTCGGCCTCGGCCGCGAGCGGCTCCATGAGCTCGCCCGGCGGCCTCGTGTCGCGGCGTCGCACGAGCGATGCGATTCCCACCACGAGGGTGATGCCGGCCGCGACCAGGACCACCGGCATCGGGCCGACGAAGTCGGATATCGCGCCGACGATGATGATCGGAAGGAGGCTGCCCACGGAGACGAGCATGTTGAGGATGCCGAAGACCCGCCCGCGGACGGCCTGCGGGATCTCCGCCTGGAGCTCCGTCTGGGCGGGGATCGCCGTGGCGGCGTAGCCGATTCCGGCCACGAAGGCGATGACGACGACGACCGTCAGGACGCTGACGAAGGCCGAGACGTCGGGTCCGGGCACCGCGTCGTCGACGTCGCGCACGAACTGGGCGATGGGGCCCGCGATGGAGATGAGCCCGAGGCTGAGGCCGAGCACGATCATCCCGGACTCGATGAGGCGGCGGCGCGACACGAAGGCCTGGAGGACGTTGACCACGACGACGCCCACCACCACCCCGATCCCGAGCGGCAGGACGACCACCACGATGTCCTTCGCGCGCAGGCCCAGCACGTCCTCGGCGAACCCCGGGCCGAGGACGCCGAGGATGCCGACGATGGAGGCGGCCACCCCGAGGTAGAGCAGCGCCCAGCGCACGGTCGGGTGAGCGCGGACGTAGGCGATCCCCTCGCGGAACTGGGTGACGAACGAACCGACGCAGCCTCGGCCTCGTGGAGCGCAGCGTCGTGCGGCATCACCCCCGGGGGCGCCGGCGGGAGCGTCCAGCAGAACCCCGCCGCGACCAGGTAGAGGACGGCCACGACCACGACGGAGATGGTGGGGTTGGCGATGGTCACCACGAGCGGGCCGAGCACGGTGAAGCCGATCGCGAACGCGGCGTTCATGGTGAGCGTGAAGATCCCGTTGGCGGCGGTGAGCTGGCCCCGCGGCACGAGGAGCGGGATCATCGAGAGCTCGGCCGGCCCGAAGAAGGTCGTGGCGATGGAGACGGCCATGTTCAGCGCGAAGACGACCACGATGTTCGCCCCGAACATGGCGAGGGCGATGAAGAAGGCCGCGCGCAGCAGGTTGGTGACGACGAGCACCATCCGCCGGTCGAAGCGGTCGACGTAGACGCCGGCCAGCGCGCTGAAGATCACCGCCGGCACCAGGAAGGTGAGGATCAGGAGGGCGACGGCGCTGTCGGAGCCGGTCAGGTCGCGGATGAGGACCGTCAGCCCGAACAGGACCATGTTCCCGCCGACCTGGGTCGTCAGCTGCGAGAGCCAGAGCAGCAGGAACGGCCGGTTGCGGAAGACCGCGACGCTGCCCGCCTCGGGCTTCGTCGTGGGCAGCTCGCCGAGGGTCACGGCCGGGCCTACCTCGGGACCCCGCGCGGCGAAGGCAACCAGGCGCCGCTCGACGGACCGGCGCTCCAGCAGCACGTGACGCCCGCACGTGCTGCAGCGCAGGCCCAGGTCCGCGCCGAGGCGGTCGACCTCCCAGGTGCGGCCGCCGCAGGGGTGGGGGCGACGCAGCTCCAGGCGGTCGCCCAGCCGGAAGGGGACGGGGACGGTCATCTGCGCACCGAGGACGGCATCGGCGCCGAGGGTAGCATCCGGAACCGGGGCGTGGGGCGCGCCGGCGCTACGGACGCGGAACCCCGAGGATCGGGGCCAGCGACCGATCGGCGGCCGGGACGGAGACGCTGTCGAGGGGCGTCACCTCGACGAGCACCTCCTCGTAGCGGGCCTGCAGCTGGGCGACGAGGCCGCCCGCGCGTGTCAGCGCCCCGGTCAGCGCGGCCGGGTTGCCGATCGCGAAGACTTCGATCCGGGGACCCAGCGCGGTGTTCTCGATCGAAAGGGCACCCACGGGTCCGGCCGCGACCGTCCCCGCCACGACCCGCACCCCGCCGACCGAGATCGCCTCGGCGCCCGCATTGCGCAGCTCGTTGACGAGCTCGGAGATCGCCTCGGCCGGAACGCCACCGAAGAGCAGCACCCGGATGCCCGGCCCGGCCCCGGGGTCCTCGCCGGACCAGATCCGGACGCGCTCGAGATCGTTGCGCAGCTGGCCCACCGAGGTCTCGCCGCGGGCGTTGGCGGCCGCGATCGCGTCCAGCTGGCGCTGGATGTCGGCCGCCTCGCCGCGGAGCTGGTCGTTGAAGGTGGTGAGGTTCGCGATGAGGAGGGTCAGGTCCTGCGAGGACTGGGTCCCGAGCCCGCTGCCTGCCTGCTGCGCCCGGAACTGGATCACGACGAGCAGCCCCAGCAGGAGGGCGATGGCGGTGAGGGCGAGCTGGCTCCGCGGCTGGCGCATCGCTCAGGGTTCCGGGGTGGGGCTGGCCGCGGGGGCTCGCGCCGAGCGCAGGGTGACCGTGCCGGCATAGGCCGGGACGGTCACGCGATCGGGCTCACCGAACGAGATGCGGATCCCGAACCGGTCCGCTCGCGCCTGGACCAGCTCGATGAACCCGGGCGAGGTCACGAGGATGTCGTAGAGGTCCGCCGGCCCGATGGCCGCGATCTGGTAGGGCGGGGCGAGGTAGGCCGAGTTGACGAGCAGGATGCCCCCGATGTCGACGAAGGACGTCGCGGGGACGAGGCGTTCGCCGTTCACCGAGATGGCTTCGGCGCCGGCCAGCCAGAGCTCCTCGACGACCAGCCGCAGGTCGCGGGCCCCGACGCGATAGTCCGCCAGGGACCCGCCGGGTGCGACCGGCACCAGGGAGTCCTCCAGCTGGAGGTAGATGCCCGGGCCTTCGAGCGCCACGAGGCCCGCCGCGACACGCGCCGCCGCGGAGGGCGCGGTTGAGATCGCCCATGAGGACGTCGCTTCCCGCGGCGCCCTGCTCGGCAGCCGTGACCCGCCCGCGGAGGGCCAGGATGCGGTCCTTGAGAGCCTTCTGCTGGGCCTGGAGGACGACCACCGACTCGACGAGCGGGGCGCGCTCCTGGGTCGTGTAGCGGACGCGGGGGGACTCGCTGCGAACCTGGGCGGTGATCAGGAATCCGAGCGCGATGAGCGCGCCGAAGAGCGCAACCTCCCACGACGGGACCGCGCGGAGGCGGGAGAGGAAGGCCGTCACGGCCCGCCTCCGTCGGCCCCGTCGGTGCCGCCCGCGCCTGCTGGTCCGCCCGTCCCGGTTCGAGCGCGGCGGCGGCGAACGTAGGCCAGGCCGCCACCCACGAGGAGGCCGCCCAGCGCGGCGACGAGAAGGACCCGCCCGTCCCCGAGTGGCGAGCCGCCATCGTCGGGCGAACCCCCGGGCCCGGGTCCCGGCGAGGCACCCGGCGTGGCGCTCGGAACAGGGGAAGCGGCGGGCGGGGCGGGCGTCTGGTCGGAGCTCCAGCCCGGCGGCAGCGGACCGGCCGGCGCCGGCTGCGGCCCGTGGCGGGTCGGGGCATTCGCACCGACGTCCGCCAGCCAGTCCTGCTCGAACCCCGCCTGGTCGGTGCCAACGGCGGCCCTGAAGGCCTCGTCGTCCGTGACGCCGCCGGCGTAGCTGCGGATGAGCTTCACGAGCGCCGCCGTCCCCTGCTCGCGGACGAGGTAGTCCACCGCCGAGACGCTCTCCGCGTAGGCCAGGTAGAAGCGCTCGGCGGTCGTCGGGAACTGGCCGCCAAGCGCGCGCAGCGGCATCAGCCGCCCGTCGGCACCGGCCGCCCGCACCGACGCCCGGTCCGCCGCGGTGAGGCCCTCCGAGAGATACGTCGCGACGCCCTCGTTGAGCCAGCGCGGCGGGAAGTGATACGGGTTGCGGACGGCGCTGTCGAAGACGAGGTGGGTCAGCTCGTGGGGGATCACGACGCCGACCCACGGGTCCGCGACATCGCCGGGCCCGATCAGGGCGAACATCGTCCGGATGTCCGAGTGAGCCTCGCCGCCCACGTTCTCCCGCGTGCCCGGACCCAGCGCGTCGTAGAAGGCGGCCTGGTCGGCGTAGACGAAGAAGTCGATCGGATCGGACTCGCGTGACGCCCAGGAAGTCGGCCGCCTCGCGCACGGCCCGCTCCCCGATCTCGAGCGCCCGCTGGCCGAACGAATCGGTGCCGTCGTACCAGTGGAGGCGGACGAGGTCACCCTCCAGGGTCCGCCAGGTGAACCGGGTGTCCGCATAGCGGATGCGGATCGGCGGTCCCAGGAGCGGCGCCGCTCCGCGGTCGGCCGGGACGAGCCGCCAGCGGGCGGTGATCGTCGTGTTGGGGACCAGGTGGCCGTCGTCCGCGATCGACCAGCGGTGGACGAGCGCCCGGTCTCCCGCGGCCGAGGCGCCCGCGACCTGCACGACGAAGGGTCCATCACTCTCCGGGAACTCCAGCAGCAGCTCCACGCGGGCGAGCGCGAGCGGGCTGGAGAACGCCTGGCGGAAGACGATCTCCGTGCCGTAGGTGGCGGTCGCGGTCGGCTGCTCGAAGGTGGGCGAGGCCGCGCTCGCCGGCGCGGCAGCCGTGAGTGCGACGAGAAGGGCCGCGACGGCGACCGACAGCAGCCGTCTCACTGGCCGGCCCAGGCGAGGCCAGCGAGGCGGAGGATCCCGAGGCCGTTCGTCGTCGCCCCCAGGAGGCCCTCCCGGGCCAGGGCCGCCGAGGCCCCGTAGCTGACCGGGACGACCGGCACCTCCGCGGCGAGGATCCGCTCGGCGGCGTCGTACCCCGCCCGGGCGGCCGCAGTGTCGGCGGTGCCGACGGCCGCGGCGATGGCGTCGTCGAAGGCCGCGCTCGACCAGCCGCCGTAGTTGTTCGGCTGCCCGCTGCCGAGGAGGATCCCCAGGAAGTCGTTGGGCGACGGGAAGTCGGCGATCCAGGAGAGGGCCCAGAGGTCGGGCGAGTCGGCGCTCCCGAGGCGGGTGAAGAGCGTCGCGAAGTCGAGGGTCTCCAGCCGCACGTCCACCCCGAGGTTCTCGCGCAGCTGGGCGAGGATTGCGCGATCGTAGCCCGCGCCCGCGGTGACCAGGGTCACGGCCGGAAACGCCGCCGGATCCGGGAAGCCGGCCTCGGCGAGGAGGCGGCGGGCGGCCGGGGGATCGAAGTCGGGGAGGAAGCGCTCGTCGCTCCGGCCGGGAATGCCCGGCGGCACCATCGAGGTCGCCGCCGGCGCCTCGTTCCCATCGGCCAGCTCCACGATCCGCGTCCAGTCGACGGCCGCCGCGAAGGCCCGCCGCACGCGCGCGTCGTCGAACGGGGGCCGCCGTGTCTCGAACCCGTAGTAGGTGACGGACAGGTCGGCCCAGCGGCGAAGGCTCGGTCCGAGCTCGGGATCGTAGGCGATCCACGAGGCGTCGTACTCCGCGATCGGCGCCCAGTCGAGGTCGCCGGCCGCGAAGACGTCGACCTGGCTGCGCCCGCCGATATCGGACACCAGGGCGACCTCGGCGATCGCCGGCGGCCCGGCCCAGTAGCGGGGATTGGCCTCCAGGGTGAGCCCGTCCGTCGCCGTCCCGGCGAGCAGGTAGCCGCCGGATCCCACGAACGCCGGGCCCGGTCGCAGGGCCGCGGCGTCGCGGCCGACCGAGGGTGGCACGACGGCGAGGGTCGGGCTGGCGGCGATGGCGGGGAAGTCGCCCGCCGGGCGCGTCAGACGCACCTCCAGCGTGGACCCGGAGGCGCGAATGCCCACCGCGTCGGCGGGGCCACGCCCGGCGGCGTACTCCCGCGCCCCTTCGACGTCGTAGAGGAGCGAGGCGAGCGGTGACGGCGCGCGTGGATCGATGACTCTCAGCCAGCTTCGCCGCACGTCGTCGGCGGAGAGTGGCGAGCCGTCGGAGAACTGGAGGCCCTCGCGGAGGGTGAACGCCACGGTGCGACCGCCGTCGCGCAGCTCCCAGCGCTCGGCCAGGGCCGGCCGCGGGGTCCGGGTCGGATCGATCGCGGTGAGGCCCTCGAAGAGCTGGGCAATCACGGCGGCGCTCCCGGCATCGCCGGCGGCAGCCGGGTCCAGCGTGGCGGGCTCCCCCATCAGGATCCGGGCCGGCCGCTCGGCGGCAAGCCCCGGCGAGGCGATCAGGGCGCCCGTGGCGACGAGGCCGGCGATGGCGGCGGCGAGGACGGCGAGGCGCCGCCTCGGGCGCTGCAAACGGGGCGGCCGAGCGCGGGGAATCATGGCCGGAGTATAGGTCGGGCCGAGCGAGGGGCCGGGCGGCGGCGGTGCCCGGCGGAGCGCCGGGGACAGGAGAAGAGGCCTCCGCGTGATCACACCGCCGGGGGAACGATGTCTGGGCGCGTGAGGCCTCTGCATTGAGAACGACAGGCCGCCCGTTCCGTTAGGGCAGCGGCGATCCCTTCGCGTCGCGCTGGCGACGGGCCTCGTACAGGAGGACGACGGCGGCGGCCGCCACGTTGAGCGAGTCCGCCGACCCCAGCATGGGCAGGCGGATTCCTTCGACATCCTCGGCCAGCCATTCCGGCCCGAGGCCCCCCGCCTCGCTGCCGACGGCGATGGCCAGCGGTCCCCGAAGGTCCGTCTCGCGGTAGTCCTTCGCCGCCTGGACCCGGCCGGCGACGATGCGGATCGCGCGGTCGCGCAGCCAGGGCAGCAGGGTGTCCGTCCGAGCGATGGCGATCGGGAGGCTGAGCACCGTGCCCAGGCTCGCCCGGACCGCGTTCGGGTTCCAGGGGTCTGCGCGCCGGTCGCGCGCGGACCGCCACGAGGAGGGCGGTCGCCCCGGCGCCGTCCGCGCTCCGGGCGATCGCTCCCAGGTTGCCCGGCTTCTCGACATCCTCGACGACGATCAGCAGGGGGTCGGGCCGAGCGGCGACGATGGCGGCCACATCGGCGAGGTCGGTCGGCGGAGCATCGACCACCGCGACGATCTCGCTGCCGCGCTGCCCGTAGGCGAGCCGCGACCAGGCCGCACCGGCGATGCCGACCAGGGGGACGCCCGTCGCGACGAGCCGGGCCACCACGGCCGCCGCCTCCTGTCCCTGCGGGCCGGTCGCGACGAATGCCTCCCGCACGATCAAGCCCGCCTCGAGGGCCCGGAGGACCTCGCGATGGCCGTCCACGAGGAGCCGGCCGACCTCGCTGCGCCCATGCCGCTCGCGGAGGGCGAGCGCGGCTCGCAGGCGCGGATTCGCGGCGCTGGTGACCACGTCGCTGGCCCGACCCGGCGTGGTCATCGCTCGGCCGCGCCCGGCGCCGATGTCACGAGGACGGCCCAGCCGGCCGGGAGCCGGGCACCGCTCGCGGCGTCGAGGGCCAGCTCCCGGACCCGCGGCGGCCCGGCGCCCGGGCCCAGCGCGGCCGTGACCGCCTCGCCGAGGCGGCCGGCAGCCATCCCCGCGGCGTGGGCGGTGCAGGCGACGAACCACGGCCCCGGCTCGAGGAGGGGCCGGATCGCGAGGAGGAGGGGCTCGAGGTCCTCGGCGAGGCGCCACGCTCCGCCACTCGGCCCGTGGCCGTATGTCGGCGGGTCCAGGACCACGCCGTCGTAGCGCTGCTCGCGGCGGTTCTCGCGGGCCACGAACCGTGCCGCGTCCTCCACCAGCCAGCGGATCGGCGATCCCGCCGAGGCCGGCCAGGACGGCATTGTGGCGCGCCCAGGCGACCGCCGGTCGCGAGGCGTCCAGGTGGACCACGCGGGCTCCGGCCCGCGCGAGGGCGAGGGTCGCCAGGCCGGTGTAGGCGAACAGGTTCAGCACCGCCGGGGCTCGGCAGTGGGCGCTGCCAGCCTCCTCGGCCCGGGCGGCGGCCCAGGCGGCGACCCCCGCGTGCTCGGGGAAGAGGCCAACCTGCCCGGCGGGCGTCCGCCGCAGCTCCATCCGCAGGCCGTTGAGGGCCACGGTCCAGCGGTCGGGAAGACCGGCCTCGGCGACCCAGCGTCCACCGCGCTCCCCGGGACCGCGCTCGTACCGCGCGGCTGCCGCGGCCCATGCAGTCCGCGGCAGCAGGGGGAGGCCATCCGCGGCCGGCGCCGGGCGATCGAGGACGATCTCCCCGAAGCGTTCCAGGCGGCGACCGTCGCCGGCATCGAGGAGCGCGTAGTCGTCGTGCGGGTGGTCCACGCCGCTGATCGTAGCCCCCCGCGGCGCGCCGCCACGCGCGGTCGCGCCAGCGGCTGCCGGACGGGCGGGCGGCGCGTCGGCGGCCGCGGGACCGCCCTCACGGTCGCGCCGTCCCGCCCCTGGCCGCCACGAGAGGAATCGGAACGCGGGTACGATGACGTGGTGGAACAGCAGATCGATCTCAACGCCGATGTCGGCGAGGGCCTGGGGCCCTGGCCGATGGGCGACGACGCAGCCCTCATTCCCCTCGTCACGTCCGTGAATGTCGCCTGCGGCTTCCACGCGGGTGATCCGCTGACGATCCGCCGCACGGTCCGCCTGGCCCTCGACGCGGGCTGCGCGGTCGGCGCCCACCCCGGCTACCCCGACCTCGTCGGCTTCGGGCGGCGGGCGATGGACGTCCCGGCCGACGAGCTCGAGGCCGCCGTCCTCTACCAGGTGGCGGCGCTCGCGGGGATCGTCCGAGCCGAAGGTGGACGCCTGGCCCACGTCAAGCCCCACGGCGCCCTCTACAACAGGGCCGCGCTCGACCCGGCGGTGGCGGGAGCGGTGGCGCGCGCCGTTGCCGCCGCGGATCCGGGCCTTCGCCTCGTCGGACCCCCCGGATCGGCCCTCCTCGCGGCCGGGGCGACGGCCGGCCTGGCCTGCGTCGCCGAGGGCTTCGCGGATCGCGCCTACGAGGCCGACGGCCGCCTCCGTTCCCGCCGGCTTCCGGGCGCCCTCATCGACGATCCCGTTCGCGCCGGGGCGCAGGCCATCTCGATCGCCCGCGACGGCTGCGTCACGGCTGTCGGCGGCACGGTCCTGCCCCTCGCGGCGGCCACCCTGTGCGTCCACGGCGACACGCCCGGAGCCGCCGCGCTGGCCGCCGTGGTGCGCCGCGAGCTGGCCGCGGCGGGCATCGCCGTGCGCGCCCCCGGTGCCTGACCCGGCCGACCGCCGGGCGGCGGTCCGGATCGAGCGCGTCGGTGACGCGGCGGTCCTCGCCATCGTCGGGGACGAGATCGACGCCGACCTGAATGCCTGGGTCCACCGGGCCGCCGCCGACATGCGCCGCCAGCAGGCCTCGCTGGCCGCCCTCGGCACGCCCGTTCCCGGCTACGCCAGCCTCCTCGTGCCGTTCGACCCCGAGGCCTGCTCCGAGGACGCCGCCCGCGCCCTCGTCCTTGCCACCCTGGAGCGGACAGCGGGCGGGCCCCCGCCGGCGACCTCGCGCCCCATCGAGATCCTCGTCCGCTACGGCGGTGGAGACGGCCCTGACCTCGCCGCCGTCGCAGGGCAGACCGGCCTGACCGAGTCCGACGTCGTCGAGGCTCATGCCGGCACCGTCTACCGGGTCTTCCTCGTCGGCTTCCTGCCCGGCTTCCCGTATCTCGGGATCCTCCCCGAGGAGCTGGCCCTCCCCCGGCTGGCAACGCCCCGCCTCCGCGTGCCGGCCGGGAGCGTCGCGATCGCCGGCCGCCAGACCGGCATCTATCCCGCCGCCACGCCCGGTGGCTGGCACCTGATCGGCCGCACGGATGCCCCCATCTGGGATCCGGCGCGCGACCGCCCCGCGCTCCTCGCCCCCGGTGACCGCGTCCGCTTCGTGCCGGCCTGAGCCATGCTCGAGGTCGTCGATCCCGGGCTGCTCCTGACGCTCCAGGACCGCGGGCGCCCGGGCTTCGCGGACCTCGGGATCCCGCCTTCCGGCGCCTGCGACGCGTGGGGGCTGGCGGTGGCGAACCTCCTGGTCGACGCCCCGCTCGATGGGGTCGCGATCGAGGTCACGCTCGGCGGGGCCGAGCTCCTCGTGGTGGAAACCTGCACCGTCTCGCTCGGCGGCGCGGACCTTGGCGCGGAGCGCGACGACGGGCGCCACCTCCGTCCCGACGCCAGCCATCGCCTCCCGGCGGGCTCCCGGGTCCGGTTCCAGGGGTCGGCTCGAGGGGCGCGCGCCTACGTCGGCCTGGCCGGCGGCGTCGAGGCGGCGAAGGTCCTCGGGTCGGCCGCGACGCACGTGCAGGGCGGGCTTGGCGGCCTCGACGGACGGGCGCTCCGCCGCGGCGACCGACTCGGGCCGGTCCGGCGTGGCGACCTGGCGGCGGCCGGGCGGGACTGGCCGTCGCGGATCGCACCGCATCCGTCCGCCGCCGAGCGAGCGATCCGGTTCGTCCCCGGCCCGGATCTCGGCGCGGTGCCACCCGCCACGCTCGAGCGGCTCGCCACCACCGCGTGGCGCGTCGCGGCAGCCTGCGACCGGATGGGGATCCGCCTCGACGGGCCACCGCTCTCCGCCGGGGCCGAGATCGTCTCGCACCCCCTCGTCCCGGGCGCGATCCAGCTTCCCGCCGACGGGCAGCCGCTCCTGATCATGGTGGACGGTCCCACCGTCGGCGGGTACCCGGTGGTCGGCGTCGTCCCCCGGGCAGAGCTGCCGCGGCTCGGCCAGCTTCGCCCCGGCGACGAGATCCGGTTCGAGTCCCAGGAGGCCGCGGAGGCCCGGGCGGCGTGGCACGAGCAACAGCGCCTCCTCGCGACTGCCGCGGACGCGATCCACGCCGACGCGGTCTGGCACCGCCTCGCCGAGCACGCCGGCGGCTGACGCCGAAGGGTTGGGCGGCCTCCGAAGGCGGCGGCCGACTGTGCTCCGCACTTGCCTCGCCACGCCAGCCGGGCGCCTACCCGCAGAACGGCGACCTACGGCAGGCTCGCGACAACCTCGGCGGCGAGCGCCGCGTCCGCGGTCTGGAGGATCACGACAGCCTCCGCCGTCGTGCGGACGTACGCCATGCTCCCCCCGTCGCCGTAGTCGACGGTCGTGATCTCCTTCCCGCCGACGGTCGCGGTCTTCGTCGTCACGCCGTCCTCGCCGGCGGACAGCCAGGTGCGCAGGATCACCGGCTCCAGCTTGGCGCCGCTCACGCCGGATACGCCGAACGCGAGCAGGTAGAGGTCCAGGGTGTCCGTCTCGTCGTAGGCCTGGGCGACCCGCAGGTCGTCGACCTTGGCGCCGAGACTGCGGAGGGCCGCCGCCAGGGCCCGGCTGAGCGAGTCGTCGCCCAGGACGTCGGCGCCCGCCGCGCTGTCGTGCGCCAGCGTGGTCCCGCCAGATTTCGCGGGGAGGAGGGCCACGAGCTCTGGCGCCGCCTCGTCGGGCGGCGCACTCGGGCTCGCCTCTGCTCCGGCGGTGGCGGATGGCGCCGGGCTGGCCGAGGAGGACGGGCCGGCCGACGCCCCCGGCTCGAGGGACGACAAGGTCGGGGACGCCCCGGGGCCGCTCGTGCCGAGGGCCCGACCCATCGCCGAGTCGACGGCGGCCGCGATGGCGTCGAGGTCCGATTGCGCGACCGTGCCCGTGGTCGCCAGGTACGCCACCAGGGCGCCGCGTCGGAAGTGGACCGCGAGCGCGCCCGACGTCCCGTCCGAGAGCCCATAGCCTTCGTCGCCCAGGTCGGCCCGAGCGGTGACCACCTCCCCGGCCGCCTCGATCCTGTCCCGCGAACGCTCGAGGGCGGCGCCTGCATCCGTGCCGTAGCAGCTCACGGTCACGTAGATCGTCGGCGCGTCGGTGGCCGCGTCGGTCGTCGCGCCGGCCAGGGTCACCCCGAGGCCGTCCGGGCCGACCTGGCTGGTCGACACCGCCCAGTCAGCCGGCAGGTCTGCGGCGGAGGGCTCGGAATCCCAGGCCGCGGTGCGGCAGGCGTCGCCGCCGCCGCGAAGGAACGCGGCCGCCCCGAAGGCCAGGCCGAGGGCCGCGACGACGAGGGCGATCGAAGCGAGGAGGAGGGTGAGCCGGGCGCGCGACGATGCGGACGGGTCACCAGGGGCGTGCGAATCCGCGGCGCCCGCGCGGGACGGCGTGGGCGAGAACCGCGGAGGGGTCATCAAGGGCGAAGCATGACCGAGGTTGCTGAAGTCCGCCTGAAGGCGAGCCGCGGCGCGGGGACAGGGGCCGGGCGACCCATGACCAGGGACCCCCGGCGCGGGATCCTCGATGCCGCGCCCGTACCTATCGGCGGAACCGTCCGCGCCCGAAGTACCCCAGGACGAAGAGCACGATCAGGACGATGACGACGACGACGACGATGCTCTCAAGGCTCATGGGATGTGCTGTCTCCTCCTGGAATTGTGCGGAAGCCATTCGCTGCCGCCACCGGCGCGCGCTGCCTCCTGGCCCGTCTTGCACTCGCGGATCCAGTCAGTCCCTGGTGTCAGGCCCGCTCGCGCCGGAAGATCCCAACGACCCAGATGACGATCAGCTCGAGGATCGTCCAGCCGACGAAGGCCACGATGGCCGCGATGTCGAGCTCCGAGCCGCCCGACTTGAGGGCATCCTTGTTGAGGATGCCGCTGAAGGGCGCGACGAAGACCTGGCTCACGTTGAGGATGCCGGACACCAGGGCGTTGGTCTCCCGGGCGTTGAGCAGGAGGAGGACAATGCGTGCCCCGATCACGATCTGGATCAGCCCGAACACGAGGACGATGATCCGGCGGGTCATCTCGGGCCCCCCGGGGCCCGACCGCGTGATGTGCCGGCTGTCCGTCCGCACCGTCTCCCGGGCCGGGGCCGCAGGCGGCGGTCCCTCGCCCGTGGCTGCCGCGGGTGTCTCGGTGACGACCGTCCGGTCTTCCTGGTCGATGGTCATGTGCGTGCTCCTTCCCTCTCGGTCGGGGATCCAGCCCAGGATCCCGTCGCCAGGCTCGCCTCCCCATGGCGGTCCAACGATCGCCGGAGGGCCGGCGCTGCCGGCCCGCCGCCTCTCGACGCCTGCGGCGACTCCCGCGGCGTGATGCGACTCTGCCCCCTGCCCGCCGCGTCGTCATGACGGTCCGTCATCTGGCCGCCCTCAGCGCTGATCGCCGCGCGTGCCGATCCCGAGGCGAAGGCCTCGACGCGTTCCAGCCGCGTCAGTCGCGGCCCGGGAGCCGCACGGGAAGCTGGAGAGCCCGGTGCCCCGTCGCGTGGGCGATCGCGTTCGTGATCGCCGGAGCGACGGCCATGTTCGAGCACTCGGCCACGCCCCTGAGCTGCAGCTCGGCCGGCACCCCGGTGTCTCCGACGAGGATCGTCACCATCTCGGGGACATCCCTCGTTCTCGGGATCCTGTACTGCTTGAACCCGCGGGTCTCCCCGGGAACGAAGTCCTCCGTGAGGGCGAAGCCCAGGCCCATCGCGATCCCGCCCTCGATCTGCCCGACGACGCCCTCGATGAAGACCGGCCTGCCCACGTCGTGGGCGGCCACCACGCGCAGGACGCGAACCGCCCCCGACGTCGTGTCGACCTCGACCTCCGCCATCTGCGTGCCGCTGACGTACATCGCGTAGGGCTCGCCCAGCCCGGAGCTGACATCGAAGGCGGGCACGTCGGCGTCGAAGTAGCCCTCGACGGTGTTCGACAGGTCGGCGTCGGCACGGGCTCGGGCGATCGCGGAGAGCGGGATGGCCGTGGTCGGGGCTCCGCGAGCCCGGACCTGCCCGTCGCGGAGCTCCAGCTCGCCGAACGGCCGATCCAGCAGGCCGCTCGCCGTGCCGAGGACCACCTCCCTCAGATCGGCCGCCGCGTTCCGCACCGCGTTGCCCACGAAGAAGGTCAGCCGGCTGCCGACCGCCGGACCGGCATCCGGGCATGTCGCGGTGTCTCCCGTGTAGACCGTCACCCGCTCGAGCGGCAGGCCGAGCTCCTCGGCGGCGATCAGGCCCATGGCGGTGGCGGTCCCCTGGCCGAGGTCGACCGCCCCGGTCCGCAGGGCGATGGACCCATCGTCGCGGAGATCCAGCGCGGCCCGGCCCGGTCCTCGACCGACCGTCAGGGCCGGGTCCTGGTCGGGCACCGGGCCGCCGCCCCCGCCGCCGATGCCGTACCAGATCGACGCCACGCCCACCCCGCGCCGCAGCGTGCCCGGTCCGTCGCCGGCCCCGGCGCACCGCTCCAGGGCTTCGAGCCAGTGGGGCCGGACGGCCTCGATGCGTCGCGCCGTAGGCCGGGTCGCGCTCGAGGACCTGGCCGGAGAGGAGCCGGTCGCCCCGTCGCAGCCCGTTCCTCTCCCGGAGCTCGAGGGGATCCATGCCGAGCTGCTCGGCCAGCAGGTCCATCTGCGACTCGATGGCGAACGCGACCTGCGTCGTCCCCGGACCGCGCATGCATCCGGCCGTCGGGTTGTTCGTGAAGGCCACCCGGCCGTGGAGCTCGACGTGCGGCCAGCGGTACGGACCCGTCGCCGAGGCGAACGTCTTGACCATGAGCCCCGGGCCGAACGAGGCGTACGCACCGGTGTCGGCGAGCATGTCGACCTGGAGGGCGGTGAGGTCGCCATCGCGCGTGGCACCGCTTCGACACCTGATCCGGTAGGGGTGCCGCTTCGTCGTGGAGGCGAAGGACTCGGCCCGGCTGTAGACGATCCTGACCGGCCGGCCCGTCCGATACGTGGCCAGGGCAGCCAGGCACTGGCACGAGATCTCCGTCTTCCCGCCGAACGCGCCACCGACGACCGTGGGGACGACCCGGACGCGCTCGACCGGCAGGCCCAGCGTCCTCGCGATCTCGGCCCGGTGGTAGTGGGAGTACTGCGTCGCGGTCCGCACGACGAGCGTCTCGCCCTCCCAGGAGGCCAGCGCCGCTTCGGGCTCCAGGTAGGCGTGCTCGTTCCACGGGGTCGTGTAGGTCTTCTCCACCACGACATCGGCGCGGGCGAACCCTTCCGCGACGTCGCCCGACCGCAGCCAGTGCTCGGCCACCAGGTTGCCGTCGGGGTGGATCTGCGGTGCGCCGTCCGCGAGCGCGTCATCGGGAGTGAACACGGCGGGGAGCAGGCGGTACTCCACCTCGATCATCGCGAGGGCCGCGGCCGCCTCTTCCGGCGAGGTCGCCACGACGAGGGCGACGGGATCGCCCACCTTGCGAACCCTGGCGTCCGCCAGGACCGGCTCGTCCTTCACCTTGCGGCCGTAGCTGTTCTCCCCGGGGACGTCCCGGGCGGTCAGGACTGCCTCGACGCCCGGCATCCGGCGCGCGCGCTCCGCGTCGATGCGCACGATCTCGGCGTGGGCGTGGGGGCTCCGCAGCACCCGGGCATGCAGCATCCCCTCGACCGCGAGGTCCGCCGCGTAGAGGGCGCGGCCCGTGGCCTTGTCCAGCGCGTCCGGGCGCCGGTGCCCGGCTCCCTCCGGGGGCAGCGACGCACCACCGTGCTCCGGTCCCGGGGGCCACCGGCGCGGCGAGCCCTGCTGCCCGTTGGCGACCCACTCGATCGCGTCCACGATGCCCTGGTAGCCCGTGCAGCGGCAGAGGTTGCTGCCGAGCCAGCGAACGATCTCGCTCCGGCTGGGCCGGGGGTTGCGCTCGAGCAGCGCCGCCGCGGCCATGATCATCCCGGGGGTGCAGAACCCGCACTGGACGGCGTCGGCCGCGGCAAACGCCTGCTGCAGGGGGTGCGGACGCTCGGGGCTCCCGAGCCCCTCGATCGTCAGGACGTCGCTTCCGGCCGTCTCGCCCGCGGGCGTCCGGCACGCGCGGACCGCCTTCCCGTCGACCATGACGACGCAGGTCCCGCACGTGCCGTCATCGCAGCCTTCCTTGGTCCCGACGAGGCCAAGGCCGTCGCGCAGCAGGTCCAGCAGCCTCCACCCCGGAGGGACGTCGAGGCGGCGCGGGATGCCGTTCACCACCAGGGCCACGCTCACCGGCTGGGTCATGCGGCAATCCCTGCTGTCGTTCGGGTGGACCTGCCGCTCCGGCGCGCGCTTCGTCGGTCGAGTGGTGTGGGAATCCCATTATGCACGGCGTGCCCGGCCTCCCGGCTGAGCCTCACGTCCCCATGCCCCCAGAACCAACCACCGCGTCCGTCCAACGATGGATGCGCAGGGTGCCGGTTGAGCCGCAGGGTGGACACCATCAGCACCGGCCGCTCGGCCAGTGCAAGCGGAGAAGGGCCATGCGGCGGCGTAGCACGGGCGACGCTTCCGCTGACCGGCAGACTGGAGATGATCGATGAGCACGAACGGGACGACCGCGCTGCCGGCGACCACGTCCGGCAGGGCGGTGGACGAGGCTGCGACCGGCGAGGGCCCGCGTGAGCAGCGAGGCGGTCTGGCAGGCGCTCGCGAAGGCCTCGTTCGCCGTCGTCAGCCACGTCAACGCAGCGGGCGAACCTCGATCGAGCGGCGTCGTGTACGGGGTTGCCGATCGGCGCATGTACGTCGCCGTCGCCGCGGATGGCTGGAAGGCGCGCCAGGTCGTGACCGGCCAGGAGGTTGCGGTCACGGTGCCGGTCCGTCGCGGCGGCATCCTCGCGCTGCTCGCCCCCATCCCTCCGGCCACCATCACCTTCCATGCCAGGGCGACGGTCCACCCGGCGGGTTCGCTCGACATCGGATCCGTCTCGAAGGAGCTCCTGAAGCTCGTGCCAGAGGCGCGGAAGGCGGGGAGCTGCGTCATCGAGCTCGTGCCCGAAGGGCGGTTCCTGACGTACGGCATCGGCGTGTCGCTGATGGACATGGCCAACCCGGCGCGCGCGCTTGCCCGCGTGCCGGTCGTGTAGGCGAGAGGAGACCCACCATGAAGCTGCTGATCGCCGTGTCGTCGAAGCACGGCAGCACGAGGGAGATCGCCGGCTCGATCGGCCAGACCGTCCGTGAGACGGGCATCGAGGTCGACGTCGTCGACGCCCAGGACATCGAGTCCGTCGCTCCGTACGACGCCGTCATCGTCGGGAGCGCGGTCCACTGGGGCCGTTGGATGGGGCCCGCTCGCGACCTCGTCACCGGCTCCGCGGATGCGCTGCGCACGCGCCCCGTGTGGCTGTTCTCGAGCGGGCCTCTTGGGCGCGGCATCGTCGATCCCGCCGATGCCGCTGAAGGCATGAAGCTCCTCGAGCTCGTCGGGGCGAGGGAGCATCGGGTCTTCCCCGGCAAGGCGGACAAGCAGGAGCTCGGCTTCGTCGAGCGGCGGATCGTCTCGATGGTCAAGTCGCCGTGGGGCGACCATCGCGACTGGCCCGCCATCCGGATGGGCCGCGTCGATCGCGAGGGAGCTCACGACGGTCCCAGCCAGCGCGCGCTGACGGTCACCGGCGGAGCCACCGGACCGGCTGCGCAGGTCCTGGGGCCCCCGGACGGACGCGAACCCCAGCAGCAACGCGGCGCCCTGGACTGGTACCTCGAGGATCGGCTGAGCGGGCGTCGCCTACCGCGTCGGGCTGCCCTGCGTGGCCGTCGCTCAGATCTGGGCGGGCGGAGCAGCCGGGGCGGCGCCTGCGAGGCTGGTGCGACCGCCAGCCCACGGGTCGGCTCGATGATCTCCTTGCGGCGAGCACGACGAAGCGCCCGTTCGACGCCGAGCCTGCCCGGTGACGAGGGCTGCACGCGACGGCTCCTCGGCCCGCCGGGCGGGAGCCTCGGCCGCCGGCTTCACGCCGCGCTCCGACCCGCATCTCCTCCTCCGCGGTCAGGCTACCGAGCCGGTTCTCGTAGGCGGCTGTCGCCGCGCGGTCGACGCGTGCGACTCGGAGAGCTCGGCGAAGCCCGCCTCCTCGACCGGTACGCCGCGCGTCGGCCTATCGCCAGGCCCACTCGGCCCGCCAGGACCTGGCGGGTCCGGGTCCGAGACGGCGACCGATCGCCCCAGAGGCTAACGACGAGTCGTCCGCCGGGCGCGGACGCACCCCGGCACTCTCGGCCATGGCGGATCTCGCGGTCCGGAGAGCGCTACCGCCGCGGCCCATACAGGCGACGCCGCTGAGCCGCCGGTGCCTCGCACGGCATCGCCGCGGCGTCGGCCTTCAGCGATCTCGTGTCCCGGCCGCGATCCGGTCGACGATGCCGTCGACGGGCGAGCGCTCGTTCTGGATGCCGGAGCGATCCAGACCGGCGACGTGGCTGGACGTGCGCGGCCTGCGGATCGCCAGCGACGACGCCTGACCCGCAGGCCACCTCGAGCCGGTCATCGTCTGGTCGGAGATTGGAGCTCCCGGGCCGATCACCGGGTAGATCGGTCCGTGGAGCACGGGCATGGTCCAGGTGCGGCTGATCCGTGCCGGGGACCACGCGGCACGCCGGCGCATGACGCGCGCTAGCTTCGTGACCCGCGACGCCCTGGTCGTGCCCCTCGGCTCGTGGAGCGACGACGATCAGCCCGCCTGGATGGCAGCGGCCCGCGCCTGGGTCATCGGCCTGGGTCGTTCGCAGGCCTCCCGAGGACGGCAGCCGTCGCGGTCGGTCTCGCGCAGTGGCTCGAGCGGCGGTCCCGGCGGCGGGTTCGGGTCGCGCAGCGCGGGCTTCCGCCAGCCATGGCGACAGGCCCGTGTCCCGCCCTTGGCGAGCGGCGAACGGCCCGTCGCGCTCGGACGGTGATCGGGCACGCCAGCTGACCGAGCCAGGCGAGGACGCCCGCACGCGAGACGTGCGTGGGGTACTGGCGCCCCCGGACGGACTCGAACCGCCGACGCAGGCCTTAGGACGGCCTCGCTCTATCCACTGAGCTACGGGGGCGCGGGCATCGATCGTACTCCACCCGGCCGGGCGGGCTTCGCCAGCCCCCGCCGTACAATCGCCGGCGATGGACCCGGACGCCACTCCCCTCCCCGACCTGGTGCTGTGGCGATCGGATCGCTGCCACCTCTGCGAGGACACGACGACGCTCATCGAGGCGCTCCTGGCCCAGTGGGCCGCCGCCGGGCGCGCGGTGCCCCGGCTCGTGATCCGCCGGATCGCCGAGGACCCGGCGATCGAGCGGGCCCTCTTCGAGCAGATCCCGGTCCTCGAGGTCGGCGGGCGCCGCCTCCCGCTCGCCGTCCGGCTCGGCCAGGTGCGGGCCTTCCTCGACGAGGCCTACGCCTGGTGAACGGCTCCGACCTGACGCTCCTCCTGGCCTTC
Source organism: uncultured Chloroflexia bacterium (assembly GCA_963827965.1). Taxonomy (GTDB): domain Bacteria; phylum Chloroflexota; class Limnocylindria; order Limnocylindrales; family CSP1-4; genus CTSoil-043. The sequence goes on from CAWHCW010000011.1 coordinate 58,831, forward strand.
GGCGCCGGGGTCCTCAGCTTCCTGTCGCCGTGCGTCCTGCCGCTGGTTCCGGCCTACATCGGGCAGCTCACGGTGGTCGCCGTGGTCGGCCGGGCGAACGCCCTGCCGTCGCGCTGGCTGGCGCTCCGCCACGCCGTGGCCTACGTGGTGGGGTTCGGCGCGGTCTTCACGGTCCTCGGGGTGACCGCCACCTTCGTCGGGGGCCCGCTGGCCGACTACATGCCGGCGCTGCGGACCGTCGGCGGGGTCGTGCTCATCGTCCTGGGCCTCAACCTGGCCGGGATCCTGCGCATCCCGTCGCTCGAGCGGACCTGGCGTCCCCTGGAGGCTGGGGCGGCCGGCGCGCTGGCGACGCAGAGCGGCACCGTCGCGTTCGCGCCGCCCGAAGCCGCCGACGGCCCCCGGCTCGGCCAGCGGCTGGGCGGGCGCCTCGTGGGCGGCCGGGGCGGCATCCTGGCGTCCTTCGGGCTGGGTGTCGTCTTCGCCATCGGCTGGAGCCCGTGCATCGGGATCATCCTCGGCGGCATCCTGACCGTGGCGGCGTCGTCCGCGACGACCCTCCAGGGCGGCCTGCTCCTGGCGGCCTACACGCTGGGCCTCGGCGTGCCGTTCGTCCTGCTCGGCGCCATCTACGACCGCGCCCCGGCCCTCGTGCGGCCCCTGGTCCGCCACGGCCGCTTCGTGAGCCTGGTCGGCGGGCTCCTCGTGTCCCTCATCGGCGTCTTCATGGTGATGGACTGGCTGAGCGTCCTCTCCCGCCTGGCCCCGGGCATCTGACGCCCGGATGAGCCTCTCCCGACGACGATCCGCCCGAGACACGGCGCGGCCTCGTCGGGCCCTTCACCGGCCGCCAGCTCGCGACGGCCCTGGTCGTGGTGCTGGCGGCGGCCGTCGTCCTTGCCGTCGCCACCCAGCCGCTGGTCGGCACCGGGATCCACGCCGCCGCCGGTCGACCCCCGCGCCACCCAGTACCTGGTGGGCTCCGCCGGCGAGGGCCTCCGCGTCGGCGACCGGGCCCCGGAGCTGGAGATCGTGGGTCCCGACGGGTCCCCGGCCCCGCTCCGCGACCTGGACGGGAAGCCGGTCCGCCTGGCCGACCTGCGCGGGAGGCCCGTCTGGATCACGTTCTGGGCCAGCTGGTGCCCGCCCTGCCAGGCCGAGACGCCGACGATCCGCGACCTCGCCGAGGCGTACGCGCCGCAGGGCCTCGCGGTGGTCGGGATCAGCGTCCAGGAGGCGACCGAGGAGGACGTCCGAGCCTACGCCGAGAAGTACGGCCTGCGCCACACCATCGCGGCCGACCTGGCCGGGGACGTCTTCCGGCGCTACCGCGTCTTCGGCCTCCCCACCCACTACTTCCTCGACGGCGAGGGCGTCATCCGCTCGATCGTCCAGGGCCCGGTGACGCCCGCGAGCGCCGCGTCGAACCTCGCGCTGCTGGGGCTGGAGGCGCCGGCCGGCTCCCCGGCTCCCTCGCCGTCCGAGGCTCCCTAGACGAGCGGCTCCCAGGCGAACCGGTCGCGGTCGGCGACGAGACGGCCGACCGGGTGGCGCAGCTCGTGGGAGAGGACCACCGTCCAGCGCTCCGCCGCCGCCCGCGCGAAGAGGGTCGCCTTGCGGGCCACCGCGTCGAGCGGGAAGTCGTCGAAGGACGGGATCCAGCGCGGGTTGGCCGACCACGGGCGCATCGCGATGTCGCCGAAGAAGGCGAGCGTGCGCCCCGGCGCCCGGATGAGGACGGCCTGGTGGCCGGCCGTGTGGCCCCCGGTCGGAACGACGGAGACACCCGGGAGCAGCTCCACCTCGCCGTCCGCCGCGCCCTCGTCGCCCCAGGCGTGGACGAGGCGCAGCTCGGGCTGGTCGTAGGAGGCCACGATCCGGGGGTTCTCCGAGAGGGCGATCTCCCACTCCGCCCGCTGGGCCACGATCCGCGCCCGCGGGAACGCCCGGCTGCCGTCCGCGCGCAGCAGGCCGCCGGCGTGGTCGTAGTGGAGGTGGCTCAGGGCGACGACGTCGACCGTCGCCGGGTCGAAGCCCGCCCGCTCCAGGGTCGGGACGATCGGCTCGCCGGCGAGCCCGCGCCACGCCCGCCCGCGCTCGTCGAGCCGCTCCCCGATCCCCGTCTCGACCAGGACGCGCCCGCCCGGCGTCTCGACGAGGAGGCAGTTGAGGGCCTGCAGGAGGCGGTGCTGCTCGTCGAGCTCGGCGGCGACCAGCCTCTCCCACAGGACGCGGGGCGCCGGGCCGAAGATCGCGCCGGCGTCGGAGCGGAAGGTGCCCGCCTGGACGAGCGCCACGCGGGTCCGCCCGCCGAGGTCGGCCGACCAGGCGACGGCGTCGTTGAGCGCCACCGGCGGTCAGCCCTTCCCGGGGAGCTTGCGGCGGGCGTCGAAGTCGCGGTGGAACGCCGAGGCGGTCGGCTGGCTCTGGCCCTGGTACTTCGACCCGAGCTCGGAGGTGCCGTAGGGGCGCTCGACCGGGCTCGACATCTGGAAGAAGCTGATCTGGCCGATCCGCATCCCGGCGTACAGGGCGATGGGAAGGTTGGCCACGTTGCTCAGCTCCAGGGTGAGGGTCCCCTTCCAGCCGGGGTCCACGTAGCCGGCCGTGGAGTGGATCAGCAGGCCGAGACGGCCAAGACTCGACTTCCCCTCGAGCCGCGCGACGAGGTCCGACGGGAGCTCCACCCACTCGATGGTCTGGCCCAGGACGAACTCGCCGGGGTGGAGGATGAACGGCTCGTCATCGCGCACGCCGAGCAGCTCCGTCAGGTCGGGCTGGGGCTCGCGCGGGTCGATGAACGCGTAGCGGTTGTTGCGGAAGACCCGGAAGCTGCGGTCCAGGTGGAGGTCCACCGAGGATGGCTGGAGGTCGGCCGGATCGTAGGGCTCGATGCGGATGCGGCCCGCCTCGAGCGCCGCCCGGATGTCGCGATCGGCCAGGACGCTCACGGCAGGCGGGCCTCCAGCTCGGGATCGCGCTCCGCGTAGAGCGAGTCGACCTCCCGCTTGAGGGTCTCGAGGTCCTCGAACGACTGGTAGACGCTGGCGAAGCGGATGTAGGCGATCTGGTCGAGCGCGCGCAGCTGCTCCATCGCCAGCTCGCCGATCCGCGAGGACTCGACCTCGGTCGAGCCGGCCGCCCGCAGGAGGACCTCGATCGCGTCGGCGGCGCGGTCGGCGGCGCCGTCGGCGACGGGGCGCCGCGTCAGCGCCTTGCGGATGCCGGCGGCGAGCTTGTCGCGGTCGAACTCCTGGCGGACGCCGTCGCGCTTGACGACCACGAGGCGAGCCGCCTCCATGCGCTCGTAGGTCGTGAACCGGACCCCGCAGGTGGTGCACTCGCGGCGGCGCCGGATGGTGGCAGCGTCGTCGAGGTCGCGCGAGTCGATCACCCGCGTCTCGCGCTCATCGCACGTGGGACAGCGCATTCCGTCCTCCCGCCGCCGACACCACAAGATCTTGTGGTCTGGGCGGACGATACCACGACATACGGTGGTCCGAGGACCAGCCGCGCCGCCCGTCGTCGGCCGTTCAGCCCCTCCGGGCCCGGTCGCTGTACCAGCCGCCGGCCGTCGCCCGGCCCGACCGCAGGCCCTCGGCCAGCGACGCCAGCGCCTCGCGCGCGTGCAGCAGGTTCAGGTAGCCGCGCTTGACCGACGTCTCCCCCTCGAGCTCGCGCGGCCGGCCGGCCTCCACGCCCAGGAGGACGCAGCCGTGGCGGACCATCTCGATCGCGCGGGCAGCCCGGTCGAGCTCCTCGGCGATGCGCAGGCTCGGGTCGGCCAGCGTCACGGGCGGGACCAGCGCGTCGGCCTCCAGGCGGAGGGCGGCCAGGGTCTCGAGGAGCTGCGGAAGCACGTCGTCGAGCACCGCGGCGGCGTCGTTGCGGCGGCGGACGCGGTCGATGCGCTCGGCGCCGCCGCCGAGGGCGCGCCACGGCACGGTCGGCCAGGGCGGCGCCGTCACGGCGAAACGCCTCGTCCTCGCGGGTGACGGCGACGACGCGCGCCGCCCGCCGGAGCACGAGGGCGAAGGCGACCGCGAGGAGGACGAAGAGGGCCAGCGACGCGACGGTCAGGACCTGCGCCACGTTCCGTGCCCCTCAGGTTGCCCGTGCGCGGAGCGCCGCGACGAGGGCCGGGACGATCTCGAACAGGTCACCCACGACGAAGAGGTCGGCGTGCTCCACGAGCGGCGCCTCGGGGTCGCGGTTGACCGCGACGATGGTCTCCGCGTCCTGCATGCCGACCCGGTGCTGGATCGCGCCGGAGACGCCGATCGCCACGTACAGCGCGGGGCGGACGGTCTTGCCCGTCTGGCCGACCTGCACGGAGAACGGCATCCAGCCCGCGTCGACCGCCGCCCGCGTGGCGGCCACGGCGCCCCCCAGGGCGCCGGCCAGCTCCTCGAGCAGAGCGACGCCGTCGGGCCCACCGAGCCCCCGCCCCCCGGCCACGACGATCCGCGCCTCCTCGATGCTCGCCGTCCGACTGGCCGCGTCGGCCCGCCCGATGACGCGGACCGCGCTCCCGGCCGGGACGGCCGCGGCGACAACGTCGACGGACCCGGCCGCCTCGGCGGGCAGGGCCGCCACGACGCCGGGGCGCAGGGTGATGATCCCGCGCCCATCGGCGAAGGCCGAGGAGGTCAGCGCCCGGCCGCCCAGCACGCTCATCTCGACGCGCGGCCCGGCCGGCGCGCCGTCCCCTCCCGCCCCCCATGCCAGCCCCGTGGCGTTGCCCAGGACGCCGCGCCCAAGGCGGGCCGCCAGGATGCCGGCCGCCTCGCGACCGTCGGGAGTGGCGCCCACGAGGAGCACGCCCGGCTCCTCGGCCGCGGCGGCGGCGGCGACGGCCTCGGCCGCCGCGACGCTCGACCCGGCCGCCTCGGCGGGCAGCTCGATCACGATGACGCGAGCCACGTAGGCCGCGAGGGCCTGCGCGGCGGCGGCGGGGTCGACCGCGGCGACGACGGCCGTCGACGTGCTGTCGCCCGCCGCGGCGAGCAGGCGAGCCGCCGTGGCGGCCTCGAACGACAGGCGGGTCGGCAGCCCGTCGATGCCCAGCTCGGCGAGGGCCCAGACCGCCCCGCTCATCGCACCGCCCTCCGCTCGACCAGGAAGTCGACGATCTCGCGGGCAGCCACGGCGGGCGCCTCCCGGACGACGCGGGTCGCCGCCCGGGCGGCCGGGGGCCGCTGGGCCACGACGACCGTGGTCGCCGCCGCGCCGCCAACCGCGGCACCTTCCAGGCCCAGGTCGGCCAGCGTGCGGACGGAGATCTCCTTGGCCCGCGCTCCCATGATCCCCTTGAGCGTGGGGTAGCGCGGCTCGCCGAGCAGCTGGGTTCCGACGACGAACGCCGGCAGCGTGGCCTCGACCGTCTCCTCGCCGGTCCCGACGATGCGCCGGACGTGGATGGCCGCCTCCCCCGCCGCGTCGATCGCCGCCGCGCCGGAGACGAGCGGGAGGCCCAGGAGCGTGGCGATCCCGGCCCCGACGACGCCGCCGCCGCCGTCCGCACTGTCGGCTCCCGCGAGGGCCAGGTCGAACTCGATGGTCCGCAGGGCGGCCGCCAGGACCTGGATCGTCGAGAGCGCGCACGACCCCGCCAGGCGATCGTCCGTGACGAGGACGGCCCGCGCGGCACCCATCGCGAGGCCCTTGCGCAGCGCGTCGCGCGCCTCCGCGGGCGCCATCGCGACCAGCGTCACGTCGCCGCCGTGCGCGTCGACCAGGCGGAGCGCCGCCTCCAGCGTGTACTCGTCGTTGCCGTTGAGCACCGGGGGCGCGGCCGAGCGGTCCAGCCGGCCGTCGGCGCGGAGCCGGTCCTGGCCGGTGGCGTCGGGGACGGGCTTGACGAGCACGACGATCCGCACGGGCACCCTGCCTCCTCTGGCGCCGGCGGGCGCGGCGCCCCGCCCGGCGGTGCCGAGTGTACACACCGAATGCGGCCGAGAGGCGGTCGACCCGTTGCCCACGCCCGGACCGGGTGTACGCTCACGAGGACGGGACCGCGGGGCCCGTCCGGGAGCCGGCGCGCCGGCCTCGTACCGGGGGACGGTCCGATGGAACAGCAGCTCCTCCTGCTCACCCTCCTGGGCGCGTGCGCGGTGGCGATCGTGGCGCTCCTCCTCCGGCTGCGGCGCGAGCGTCGCGAGCGCACCGACGCGGCGCGCGAGAGCCCGATCGCGATGTCGTCGGAGGGCGTGAAGCTCTGCCCCTCGTGCGCGGCGGAGAACATGTGGACCGACACGCGCTGCGTCGGCTGCGGGCGCCCTCTCCCGGCGGACCGGCCGCGGGCCTGGTAGGCGCCGCACGGGCGGTCCCACCGGCGCCGCGCCCACCCGCCTGTCCGGGGCGCCCCCGGCGCCTACTGCAGGATCGGCAGCTCCCGCCCCGGCCGCCGGGCGCCCGGGCCGGCGACCGCCATCGGCGCCAGGATCTCGGCGAGATCCAGGGTGCTGACGCCCGCCTCGTTCGCCGGGTCCGCCGCCAGGCCGTCGCCCAGCATCGTCATGCAGAACGGGCAGCCGACCGCCACGGCCTCGGCGCCGGTGGCGAGGGCCTGGCGCGCCCGCTCGGCGTTGATCCGCGTCCCGCGGCTCTCCTCCATCCACATCCGGCCGCCTCCCGCGCCGCAGCAGAAGGACTGCCGGCCGTGGAGCTCCATCTCGGCGAGCTCGAGCCCCGGGATGGCGCCGAGGACGTCGCGCGGGGCGGACACGACCCCGTTGTAGCGGGCGAGGTAGCAGGCGTCGTGGAAGGTGATCCGCTTCGCGCCGGCGCCCGCCGGCCCGACCAGCGTGGCCAGGCGCCCGTCGGCCAGGAGGCCCGCCAGGAACGCCGAGTGGTGGATGACCTCGAAGGTGCCGCCCAGCTGGGGGTACTCGTTGGCGATCGTGTTGAAGCAGTGCGGGCAGGCCGTCACGATCCGCGGCGGGCCGTAGCGCCGGAGCGTCTCGACGTTCTGGGCGGCGAGCAGCTGGAAGACGTACTCGTTCCCCATCCGCCGCGCCGGGTCGCCGCTGCAGGCCTCTTCCTGGCCGAGGACGGCGAAGCGGACGCCGGCCGCGTGGAGGCACGTCGCGAAGGCGCGGGCGACGCGCCGGTTGCGCTCGTCGAAGGCGGCCGCGCAGCCGACCCAGTAGAGGACCTCCAGGCTGTCGAGCGCGCCGGCCGCCGCGATCGACGCCGCCGTCGGCACCTCGAACGGGAGCCCCTTCGTCCAGTCCAGGCGCGCGCCGCGTGGCTGGCCCCACGGGTTCTGGGCCGATTCCATGGCCCGGAAGGCCGGGGTCAGCTCGGCCGGGAAGCGGCTCTCCTCCAGGACCAGGTTGCGGCGGATCCCGACGATCTTGTCGACGTGCTCGATGAGGACCGGGCAGGCCTCCACGCACGCCCCGCAGGTCACGCAGTCCCAGACCGCCTCCTCGGAGATCGCGCCGGGAACCAGCGGGATGGCCATCGTCGCCGGGGCCAGGCGGTCGTCGAGCGGCCCGCCGCGGGCCCGCACGTCGGGCGAGTTCGGGATGGCCGGCAGCCCCTGCTCCGCCGCGCCGGCGAGGTGCCGGATCCCCATCACGAGCTCCTTGGGGTTGAGCGGCTTGCCCGTGGCGTGCGCCGGGCAGGCGTCCTGGCAGCGGCCGCACTCGGTGCAGGTGAAGCCGTCGAGCACGTCCTTCCAGGCCAGATCGGCCAGGGTCCGCAGGCCGTACGTCGCGTCCTCGGCCTCGAGGTCCATCGCCGGGAGCGCGCCCCGCGGCTCGAGCTTGCGCAGGTAGACGTTGAAGAAGCTCGTGACGACGTGGAGGTGCTTCGTCGTCGGGAGCCAGACGAGGAACGCCGCCACGAGGGCGACGTGGGCCCACCAGTGGACGGCGAAGAGGGCCTCGAGGACCCGCGGGTCGACCCCGCGCGAGCGCCGACCCCGGCGGCGTTCGTGAGCAGCGCCCCGGGGAGCGGGCCGTAGCGCGCCGCCTCGTAGGAGAGCGCCCCGAGCTCCGCCGCGACGATGCCGCCGATGAGGAGCAGGATGAGGATCCCCGAGCGGCCCAGGGTCAGGCGCGCCGGCCGGACGACCAGGCGCCGGACCAGGACGTAGGCAAGGGCGGCCAGGGCCAGGACCGCCGCGACGTTCCGGCAGAGGAGGACCGCGGCCCAGATCGCCCCGTCGAACGGCGCGGCCAGGACGACCTCGACGAGGCCGCCGCTGACGGCGTTCGCCACGCCGAGCGAGAGGAAGACGAAGGCCGCGAAGATCGCGTAGTGCATGACGCCGGCCCGGACGTCGCGGAACATCCGGGTCTGGAGGAGCGCGTAGCGGACGAGCGCCGCGGTGCGCCGCGGGACGTCGGCGAAGGGGCGGGCCGGGCGGGCAGCGCGAACGACCCGCAGGTGGCGGGCCATGAGGAGGGCGAAGACGGCGAGCGCGCCGTAGAAGAGCGGGAAGACGAGCGGGTACCAGGGGACGCGGGCGAGCGACTCCGTCATCGGTCAGCCCCCGGCGGTGGGCCGGGCCGCATGGTCGAAGGGGCCGCCGAGCGTCTCGAGCGCGTGCCCCAGGACGGGCTCGATCGCGGCCAGGGATTCCATCGCGCCGCGAGGGCTGCCCGGCAGGTTGACGATCAGGGCCCGCCCGCGGACTCCGACGACGGCCCGCGACAGGATCGCCATCGGCGTCGCCGCGCGGCCGTCGGCGCGCATCGCCTCGGCGAGGCCCGGGACCTCGTAGTCGATGATCGCGAGGGTCGCCTGGGGCGTCACGTCGCGCGGGGTCAGGCCGGTGCCGCCCGTGGTCAGGACGAGGGGATGGCGGCCCGCGGCCGCGATCAGGGCCGGCTCGATCAGGGCCCGCTCGTCGGGGACGATCTCCCGCTCGACGTCGAACCCGAGCGTCGCCAGCCGCGCCGCCAGGGCGGCGCCCGTCGTGTCGGCCCGGTCCCCCGCGGCCCCGCGGTCGGAGACGGTCAGGAGGTACGCGGTCCGGCGGCCGGCCACGAGCTCAGCCTCCCGGTCGCTTCGTCGGGCGCCGGATACCCCCGGCCCGGGCCGGTCCGCGGACGGCCCGGGGCTTCGCGGCCCGCGGCCCGACCGTCTCGCCGGCTCGGCCGGCCGGTGCCACTCGCCGGAGTCGCCGCCGCTCTTCGCCACGAGGCGGATCGACCGGATCTCGACGCCCCGCTCCACGCCCTTGACCATGTCGTAGACGGTCAGGGCGGCGACGCTCGCCGCGGTCAGCGCCTCCATCTCGACGCCCGTCGGCGCCCGTGGTCGCCGCCTCGGCGCGGATCCGGAACGCCGACGCCCCGCGGTCCGGCGTGACCTGGACGACGACGTCGGTGAGCGCCAGCGGGTGGCAGAGCGGGATCAGCTCGGAGGTGCGCTTGGCCGCCCATCACGCCGGCGAGCTCGGCGACGGTCAGCACGTCGCCCTTCGTGCCCCCGCCGTCGATGACGAGGCGTCAGGGTCTCCTGGGAGCAGGCGACCACCGCCTCGGCGACGGCGCGGCGCGCCGTCGGGGCCTTGCTCGACACGTCGACCATCCGCGGTCGGCCGCGGCGATCGACGTGGGTCAGGCGGCGGCGCTCGGTGCGGGGCTGCGAACGGTCGTCCATGGTTCCTCCGGGCGTCGCGGCGGGTCGCTGGGGCCGGTCACGGGCAGTCGAGCCACCAGAGCTCGACTGGCGCCCCGGCCGGAAGCGCCTCGACCGATTCTGGCACGACGGCGAGGGCGTCGGCGGCCGCCAGGGCGGACAGCACGTGGCTCCCCTGCCCGCCCGCGAGGCGCACCCGGACGCGACCGTCCGGGTCGCGCAGGGCGGGCCCGCCGGGGCGCTCCCGCAGCGCGGCGACGCGCAGGAAGGCCCGCCGGCCCGGGGCCTTCTCGATCGGCTCCTCCAGGATGGCGCGATCGGCCGGCCGCAGGAGGTCGGCGTCGGGCCGGCCCGCCAGGCGCCGGAGGGCGGGGCGCACGAAGAGCTCGAAGGTGACGAAGGTCGAGACGGGGTTCCCGGGCAGGCCGAGAGGAGGACGGGTTGGCGCTGTCGGCGCCGGAGGGGCGGTCCGCAGGCCGAACGCGAACGGCTTGCCGGGCTGGACCGCGACGCGCCAGAGGTCGACCGACCCGACGCTCTCGAAGGCCGGCCGGACGACGTCGTACGGCCCCACGGAGACGCCGCCGCTGACGACGACGAGCGTCCGCCCGAGCCCAGCGCCTCGCGCAGCATCCGGGTCATCGCGCCGAGGTCGTCGGGGGCGATCCCGAGGTGGCGGGCGTCGGCCCCGGCCGCGGCGCAGAGGGCGACGAGCGCCGGCCCGTTCGAATCCGGGATTCCGGCGGGCCCCAGCGCCGTCCCCGCCGGCCGCAGCTCGTCGCCGGTGGAGATGACGGCCACCCGCGGCCGGCGGTACACGGTGACGATCGGGACGCCCGCTGCGCTGATCAGGGCGACCTCGGCGGGACCGATGGCGCGGCCGGGCTCCAGCAGCGCGGCCCCGCCTCGCAGGTCCTCGCCGCGGGGCCGGACGTTGACGCCCGGTCGCAGGCTCGCGTGCACCAGCACGAACGCCGGAAGCGGGCCGGTGGCGTCGCGGCCGCGCGGGCCCAGGGTCCCGGCCGCGTCCACGGGCGTCGTGAGCTCCACCTGGACCACGGCGTCGGCGCCGGCCGGCAGCGGGGCGCCGGTCGCGATTCGCAGCGCGGCCCCCGGGCCGACGCTCACGTCCGGGGCGCTGCCCGCCGCCACCTCGCCGTGCACGGCGAGACGAACCGGGACGTCCTCGCTCGCCCCGGCCACGTCGGCGGCGCGCACCGCGTAGCCGTCCATCGCGCTGTTGTCCCACGGCGGCAGGTCGGTCGCGGCCACCACGGGTGCGGCGAGCACGCGTCCGCGCGCCGCCACGACGGGCAGCTGCTCGGTGGGCAGCGGGAACGGGACCGCGCGAAGGACGGCGGCGAGGGCCTCCTCGACGGAGAGCAGCTCCGCCATCAGCGGCGGTCCCCGCGCTCGGCGTTCGCCACCACGCGCTCGTGCACCGTGCGGCCCACCGCGAGGCGCGTGAGGATGCCCGCGAGCCGCCCGTCGCTGACGACCGGGAGGCCCGGTGCGGACGAGGCGCCGAGGCGATCCGCGGCCGGCCCGAGCGCGTCGCCCGGGTCCAGGACCGGCAGCCCGCTCGACGCCGCCATGGCGTCGGCAGCGTGGACCTCGGCCCACCGGCCACGCGGCACGCGGCCGACCTCCCGCGGTCCCACGAGCCCGAGCAGCTCGTCGCCCCGCATCACGCGGGCAACCGTCGCGTCATCGGCGCTCTCGAGGGCGGGCGCGAAGGAGTCGAGGGTCGCCTGCGGCGCCACCACGAAGGGCACCGTCTCCATCACCTCGCCGACGGTGAGGCCGTCGATGAGGCGCTCCAGCCTGGCCCGCCGTCCGCGCACCCGGGCCGCGATGTTGGCGAACCAGGCCAGCGTCAGCAGCGCCACGCCGCTGAGGGCATCGCCCATGACGATCAGGACCAGGCCGACGGCGAGCAGCGTCGGGACGAGCGCCAGGGTCGCCAGGCGCCGGATCCGGGGGTCCACGTCAGGGCGCGCCCGGCGCGCGTGCAGGGGCCAGGCGGCGTCCGCGATCCATCAGCTGACGTCGCCCCCGGAGACGACGGCCGCCGCGGGCGCCAGCGGCCCGCCCCGCGGCCGGGCCGCCCGTCGTGCCAGCGCCCAGACGCCGAGCGTCAGGGTGAGGCCGACCACCGCGATCGCCACCGACGTCTCGGTCCAGAACTGGTACGGGAACAGCTGGACGAGGCGGTCGGTGGCCGGGTCGAACGACCACGTGCCGGCGGCGAAGAAGAGCTGGTGGAAGATGGTGAAGGCGGTGTCGAAGAAGACGATGAAGGCTCCTCCGACGGCGACGGCGCCGATCGCGAGGGCACCGGCCCCCAGCGCCACCGCGCGCCAGAACCACCGTGATCCGCGGGCCGCGAGCCCCGCGACGACCAGCGTCGCCAGGGCGGCCACCACGACGGCGGAGAAGGCGAGGACGACGCCGCGCACGTCGGCCATGTGAGAGCGCTCCCGCTCGTCGAAGACCGGCTGCCCGGCAACCTCCTGGGCAAAGCTTCCCGGACCGAACCAGACCTCGAGGACGATGTCGCGCGTGACCGCGTCGACCTGCTGCGACGTCCACCCGGTGTAGGCGGCGGCGTCGGCCCGGCCCTGGGCGAACGAGACCCAGGCCGGGTTGAAGAAGAGGGCGATGGAGGCCCCCGTGATGACGAGCGCCGTGGCGATCGCGACCGCGACCCCCGCGAGGCGGCGCGCGGGCCCCGGGCGATCGTCTGCTCGCGCGGCGCTCACTCGTCCTCGAGGGTTCGAGCCTGCTCCCACCACGTGTCGATCATCACGTCGCCGGGGGGCTCGACCCGGAGCTGCTTCGCGGCGCGCTCGATGACGGCTCGGAAGGTCTCCAGGTCGACCGCGAGCAGCGCGCGCAGGCCCTCGATGCCGGCGAACCGCAAGACCTCGTGCTCCGCGGCACCGAAGCCCGCCAGGTTCAGCAGCAACGCCTCGTCGCGCCAGGCCAGCACGTCGTTCGGCGACGCCTGCACCTGGTCCGCGAGCGTCTGGCGACGGGCAACCGTCTCGGAGACCTCCAGGAGCAGGCCCGTCGTGAAGACTCCCTGGTGAGCCAGGCGGGCGAGATGGATCGGCTCGATCCTCGTCAGCTCGGTGATCGGCGGCACGGTCGCGGGCTCCTCCTCCGGGGATCTGGCGGCCGCCATTGTACGGTCCGTCGCGATGGGCGGCCCCGGCGACCCCCGGGCCGCACCGCGGCGCCAGGCGTCCTACGCCTTCGCGTCGCCGAAGATCGTGTAGTGCCAGCGCTTCTCGGCCTCGCCGGTCAGCTCGATCATCACGTGCTTGACCTGCGTGTACTCCTCGAACGAGTAGCTCGACATGTCCTTGCCGAAGCCCGACTGCTTGAAGCCGCCGTGGGGCATCTCGCTGCGTGACGGGCAGGTGGTCGTTGACCAGGACACGCGCCGAAGTTGAGCGGCCTGCGCCGCCCGCATGGCGACCTGAAGACGTCGCTCGTCCAGACCGAGCTCGCCAGGCCGTAGCGGCGTGTCGTTGGCCTTCGCGAGGGCCTCCTCCTCGGTGTCGAAGGGGAGGACGGACGAGGACCGGCCCGAAGACCTCCTGCTGGACGATCTCGCTGTCCTGGGCGAGCGTCGACGACGACGGTCGGCTGGTAGAAGGCGCCGTCGGCGAAGCCCGGGACGTCGGCGCGGCGCCGCCGACCAGGACGATGCGCGCCCGGCCGCCGACCGCGCGCTCCACGAAGCCCTGCGACGCGGGCGACCTGCGCCGCGCTGATGAGCGTGCCCAGGTCCGTGTCGGGTCGATCGGGTCGCCCACGCGGACGGTCTCGACGAGCCCTTGAGCAGGGCCAGGAACGCCTCGTAGACCGGCCGCTGGACGTAGATGCGGGTCGCCGCGGTGCAGTCCTGGCCGGCGTTGATGAAGCCGCCCGCGGTCGCGCCGCGCGCCGCCGCCTCGAGGTCGGCGTCGGCATAGACGATGAACGGCGCCTTGCCGCCGAGCTCCAGGTGGACCCGCTTGAGGTTGCGCCGCGGCGAGCGGCCTGATCTTCCGGCCCGTCGCGGAGTCGCCGGTGAGCGAGACGAGGTCGATGTCCAGGTGGCCGGCGAGGCCGCGCCCGACGACGTCGCCGGGCCCGGTGACGACGTTGAGGACGCCGGCCGGCAGCCCGGCCTCCGCGGCCAGCTCGCGCCAGCCGGATGGTCGTGAGCGGCGTGGCGCGTGGCCGGCTTGAGCACGACCGAGTTGCCGGCCGCGAGGGCCGGGCCGATCTTCCAGATGGCCATCATGAAGCGGGTAGTTCCAGGGGCTCACCTGGCCCACCACGCCCGAGCGGCTCGCGGCGGACGATCGCGGTGTGGCTCCGCGAGTACTCGTCGGCGGCCTTGCCCTCGAGGTGCCGGACGGCGCCGGCGAAGAAGCGCAGGTTGTCCGCGCGTGAAGGGGAGGTCCGAGTCGCGCCGGAGCTTGTAGGCGGTACCCGTCTGGGCGGTCTCGAGCCGGGCCAGCTCGTCCGCGTTCGCCTCGATGAGGTCGGCGAGCCGGTTCAGGATCGCCACCCGCTCCGGGAGGTCAGCGACGGCTCCAGCGGCCATCCTCGAAGGCGACCCGGGCCGCGCCGACGGCGCGGTCGACGTCGGCCTCCGTGCCCGCCGGCACGCGCCCCACGAGCCTGCCCGGTCGCCGGGCTGCGGACCTCGAGCCAGGCGCCCGACGCGGTCCCCGATGGACGCGCCATCGATGAACATCGGGTAGTCGCGGACGGCTGCGTCGACCATCGTGGGCACCCCTCGTCGAGCGCCGGCCCACGGGCCGGGGCCGGGCGGCGGATCGATCGCGGCCGAGCCTAGCACGAGGCGGACCGGTCGGACGGGCCCGTCGCAACCGCCGCGGTGGCCCGATCGTCGGGGGCCGCGATGCACGCTGCCGCGGTACGATCGCTCGCGTGATGGTGTCGCGAGCCCTGGCCTCCCTCCTGCTGGTCGCCAGCCGCGCTCGTGGCCGCCTGCGGCGGGGAGAGCACCACGCCAGGCTCGGCCGGCCCTTCCGCGGCCGCCCAGCCGACGTCGTTCCCGGCGGCGTCACCTCCGCCCGAACCGACCCCGGGCCCGACGGGCACGGCACCGCCGGCGATCACGGCCGGCCCCTCGCCGTCGCCCACGCCCTCGCGCACGCCCGCCCCACGCCGACCGCCCCCACGCCGACCGCACCATCTCCCGGGGCGGACACGCCGACGGCGGACACGTTCTGGGGCTTCGTCGAGCATGGCGTCCGGGACGCCGCCCGCCTCGAGGTCGAGATCGCCGGTCCCAACGCCGGCACCCTTCGCTACGAGGCGGACGCGTCGGCAACCGTGATCGAGGGCGTCGTGGGATTCGTCTGCCTTGGCGGTCGGGCGTACGACGGACAGTCCGGGTTCACCGCGATCCCCGGCTCGTGGACCTGCGGCGCCGCGGCCCTCGTCGCCGGCTTCCGCACCATCGGCCAGCCACTCGACGCCTGGAACGCCACGTTGCCCTCCGACGACGCCCGCCGCGAGACCGTGACCGTCCGCGGCAACACCTGGACGTGGAGCTATCGCGCGACCTCCCCGTACTACGGAGGGCGCGTCACGGCCGTCGTCACCCTCGACCGGACGACGCTGCGGGTCACCGCCGCCAGGCGCGAGGATCCGACGGGGGTCACGACGTACACGTTCCGCTATCGAGCGAGCTTCCCCGCGATCGTCGTCCCGCGCTGACCCCGAGACGCGCGCCGGGCCCCGGCGCGTGGAGGGGCGCCGTGCGCCGGCCCGGCGCGGCGCCTCCCGGCTCAGGCGTCGAGGGCGCCGCGCCTCCCGGCGGAGCAGGTCCCACGCCCGGTCCACGTGGCGCCCCTCGGTCCGCAGGTTCCCGATCGCCACCCGGATGGCGAAGCGGCCGTGGAGCCGCGTGTGCGAGAGGAAGACCTCCCCGGTCGCGTTGACGGCCGCCATCAGGCGCTCGTTGGCGGCGTCGAGCCGGGCCCGGACCTCGGGCTCGTCCTCCCGACCACGCAAGGCGGCCGGCCGCCATCGCAGGCAGACCGTCGAGAACGGGGCGGGGGCAAGCCGCTCGAAGTCGGGGTCCGCGTCGACGGTCGCCGCCAGGGCCTCTGCCAGGCGGCAGTGGGCGTCGATCCGGCGGCGCAGGCCCGTCGAGGCCGAAATAGCGGATGAGGATCCAGAGCTTG
The DNA here is from genome assembly GCA_963827965.1 of uncultured Chloroflexia bacterium. Taxonomy (GTDB): domain Bacteria; phylum Chloroflexota; class Limnocylindria; order Limnocylindrales; family CSP1-4; genus CTSoil-043. The sequence goes on from CAWHCW010000011.1 coordinate 74,646, forward strand.
AGGGCCCGCATCCGGCGCCCGAGCTGCGGCTGGTATTCCGTGAAGTCGTGGACGGGACGCTCCTGGTCGAGCGTCCGCAGGTACTCCGGCACCAGGCTGAACGCGGCGCGGACCGCATCCATCCGGCGGCTCAGGAGGAGGGACGCGTCGAGCGGGGTGAAGAGCCACTTGTGGGGATTCACGACCATCGAGTCCGCGCGCTCCCAGCCGTGGAACGGGCCGCGGCGGGCAGGCACGAGCGCCACGGCCCCGGCATACGCCGCGTCGACGTGCAGCCAGACCCCTTCGCCCGCGGCCACGTCGGCGATCGCGGCCACCGGGTCCACCGAGGTCGACGAGGTCGTCCCGATCGTGGCCACGACGGCCGTCGGGACGCTGCCGCGGTCGCGATCCTCGGCGATGGCGGCCGCCAGCCGGTCGACGCGCATCCGGTAGTCGACGTCCACGGGAATCCGGCGCAGGGCGGCGCGTCCCAGGCCCAGGGTCATGCAGGCCTTCTCGACGCTGCTGTGGGCCTCGGCGGAGGCGTAGACGACGGGCGTTCCGCCAGCGGTCCGGGCCGCGAGCCCGTCGGCCGCGGCATGGAGCCCCGCGGCCTCCCGGGCGGCCGCGAGGGCGATCAGGGTCGACGTCGAGGCGGTGTCGGTGAGGAGGCCGTCGAACGCGCCAGGCAGGCCGAGCGCGCCGCGCAGCCAGCCGACCACGACCTGCTCGAGCTCGGTCCCGATCGGCGACGTGCGCCAGAGCATGGGGTTCTGCCCCAGCGCGGCCGTCCACATCTCGCCGAGGATCCCCGGAGCCGAGGCGGTGGTCGCGAAGTAGGCCAGGAAGCCGGGGTGCTGCCAGTGCGTGGCGTTGGGAACCACGAGGCGATCGAGGTCGGCCAGGATCGCCCCCAGGGGTTCCGGCCCCTCCGGTGGCGCGCCGGGAAATGCCGGGCGGATGGAGCCGGGCTCGATCGCCGGCAGGACGCGGCGCGCCTCGACGGTCGCAAGGTAGTCCGCCATGGCGTCGACGACGGCGTGGGCCGCGGCCCGGAACCGCCCGGGGTCCATGTCGCCGAGGCCGCTCAGCTGGGCCTCGTCGAGGCTCGCGAACAGATCCGGATACGGGTCGCCGTGGTGGCCCCCTGGCGCTTCGTCGCTCACCGCGTGAGTCTACGGCGAGCGGAGGCGCCCGCCTAACGAATCCGCGGCAGGGTCGTTGTGGAGAGTAGTCACCGGGTCCGCTGACCCGCCAGCCCTGTCGGCCCCCCAGGGGTCAGACCGCAACGACGCCGTCGCCCCAGCGGCCGCGTCGACGAAACCGCCGGCGTGCGCTCCGCGGCCCTTCTTCCTCGGCCGTGATCCCAGCCTTCGTGCTGCGCGCGCTCCGGCCGTCAGGAGCACGTGTTGGCCATCGCGCACCACGACGCTTCCACGCGCCGTCGAGCATCCGTCGCCCTCGCGGCGGCACTCCTGGCCCTCGTGGCCGTCATCGCCCTTCCGGCGACCGACCCGGGCGCGACCGCCGAGGCGGCCTCCCATCGTCCGCTGGCGGTCATCGTCGTGGGCCCCGTCGGGTCCGCCACCCCTGCCTACCTCCGCGACGCCCGGCGGATCGCCGCCCAGCTCCGGTCGTACGGGGCCCGCGTCCGCGAGATCTACAGCCCATGGGCAACGTGGGCCCGGGTGAAGGACGCGGCCCGCGGCGCGAACCTCTTCGTCTACCTGGGCCACGGCAACGGCTACCCCAGCCCCTACGGCCGGTTCGAGCCGGAGACGATGAACGGGCTCGGCCTCAACCGGAGCGGCGGCCGCGGCAACCGCAACGTCCGCTACTACGGCGAGGCCTACCTCAGGTCGAGCCTGCGGCTCGCCCCCGGGGCGGTGGTCATCCTCGACCACGTCTGCTACGCGGCCGGCGGCTCCGAGCCTGGGCGCGCCTATCCGACCCGGCGGACGGCGGCACGGCGGGCCGACAACTTCGCCGCTGGCTTCCTGGCCGCCGGCGCCGACGCCGTCTTCGCCAGCGATCGGTCGGTTGCCACGATCGTCCATGACCTCTTCGGCGCCCGGCGCACGATGGCGGCCGTCTTCTGGCATTCGCCGTGGACGTCGACTCGCTACGACTCGACGTTCTCCTCGACCCGCACCCGCGGCGCGACCGGGATCCTCGCCCCCTACGGCGCGGGCCGCTACTACCAGTCCGTGACCGGTCGGCTGCGGTGGACCACGACGGACTGGCGCCGGACGTGGTACCCGCCCGTCGCGGCGCCGGCGGTTGCCCCCGTCCCGGCGCCGGTCCCGACGGCGGGCCTCGACCCGTCGCCTTCGCCGTCGCCGGACCCCGGCGCTCGTTCCGACTCCGTCGCCGGTCCGATCCCTCGCCGACGCCCGACCCGTCTCCGCCGCCGACCCCGGCCGATCCTGGCGCGGCTCGCCGGCTCCAGCCCCGAGCCTGCGCCCGTTCCCTGACCCGGGGGCCCCCGGACCGCGCCGCACTGGCCCATTCGACCCGCTGCCGACGGGACGATCGAGTGATGCCTTCCCGGCCCCGGTGGGCCTAGCGTGGTGTCATGTCGATGCGCGCGAAGTTGAAGGGTTCCCTCCAGATCGTCTTCCGGGCCGCGCCCGTGGCCGAGCCCGCGGCTGCGCCGTCCGAGCCACCGCCGACGCACGACGTCGGGCTGACCGTGTACACGGGCGACTCCCTCGCCGTCGGCTACGTGCCGCTCACGGCCGGACGGGTGACCGACCTGCTGAACGAGCACGAGGACTTCGAGTTCGTCGATACCTACCTCGAGAGCCTCGCGGACGGGCATGGCCTCTCGCTCCAGACGGTCGACATCGCGCGTGACGAGATCTTCGCCGTCGGCGTCGCCGGTCCGCGGGGCGATCCGGCACGCCGGAGGCGGACCCGTCCGATCGGCATCGAGGTGCGGATCGGGCCCTACGACATCCGGGGGAACATCCACGTCGTCCCCGGCACCGACCCGATCCTCAGCTTCCGGGGTCGGCGGGCCATGGTCCCGCTCACCGAGGCCACCGTCGAGTGGGAGACGCCGGAGGGGCGGAAGATCGCCCGCTGGGGGACCCTGGTGGTGAACCGGCTCCGTGTCGACTGGATCGCGCCCGCCACGCGCGACGTCCGGCCTCCCGACCTCTACCTGGTGCCCGCGGTCGACGGCGGCAGCATCGCCAAGGATTTCACGCACATCGTCATCGAACCGCACCCCGCCCGATAGGACGGCCCGCCCGCGCGGCACACCGAATCAGAAGGCCCCCGGTACCTCCCGGGGGTCCCAAACGAAAACCCCCGGAACGTCCCGGGGGCTGTCGTGCTCAGGAAGTGGTCGGGGTGCCGCGATTCGAACGCGGGACCTCCTGAACCCCATTCAGGTGCGCTACCAAGCTGCGCCACACCCCGACGCGCGAAGGATAGCAGAGCGCCGCGCAGCGTCCGCGTCAGCCGGCGCCCGCGTCAGCGCGGGTCGACCTGCGGCTGGCCGGCCGGGCGCCCGCCGGGCGTCCCGGCCACCGGTCGGGCCCCCGTCACGAGGCCGCCTCAGCGGCGGCGGGCGCTTCCCTGGCGCGCTCCCCCACTCCGCGGGGCGGTGCGCTTCCGCGGCGGTCGGTCGGCGCCGCGGTTGCGGAAGACGAGCCGGATCGGCGTGCCGTGGAAGCCGAGCACGTCGCGGATCCGGTTCTCCAGGTAGCGCCGGTAGCTGAAGTGGATCAGCTCGGCGTCGTTGGCGAAGAAGATGAAGGTGGGCGGCTCGATCGCCGCCTGCGTGGCGTAGAAGAGCCTGGGCCGGCGGTTCTTGGCCGCCGGCGGGACCTGGCGAGCCGTCGCCTCGGCCAGGAGCCGGTTCAGCTCCCCCGTGCCGATCCGCTTCCGCCGCTCACCCCAGACGTCCACCGCCATCTCCAGCACCCGATCGACACGCTGGCCGGTCCTGGCGCTGATGGAGACGACGGGCGCGAAATCGAGGAACGGCGCGTCGCGGCGGATCCAGGCGACGTACTGGTCGAAGGTGCGGTCGGTCTTGCCCTCGACCAGGTCCCACTTGTTGACGGCGATCACGAGGCCCTTGCCGGCGTCGATCGTGTATCCCGCGACGTGGGCGTCCTGGGCGGTGAGCCCCTCGACCGCGTCGATGACGAGGACCGTGATGTCGGCCCGGTCGATCGCCCGCAGGGCCCGCAGCGCCGAGTAGCGCTCCGCGGCGGGCCCCGACGCGATCTTGCCCCGCCGCCGGATCCCCGCGGTGTCGACGAGGACGACCTCGCCCTGGCCGAAGGCGAGCCGCGTGTCGAAGGCATCGCGGGTGGTCCCCGGGATGTCCGACACGATCGCCCGCTCCTCGCCCAGCAGGGCGTTGAGGAGGCTCGACTTCCCCACGTTGGGCCGCCCCACGAACGCGATGGTCACGGGCCCGGGCAGGGTCCCCGCGTCGAAGGCGAGCTCGTCCGGCTCCAGGCCCTCGGCCAGCTCGTCGGCGATGAGGTCGGCGTCGCGATCGGTCTTCGCCTCGCGCGCCTTGCGGCTCTGCTCGGCCTCGCTCTCCGCCGGAAGCGCGAGGACGACCTCGTCGAGGAGGTCGGCGACGCCGCGCCCATGGGCGGCGCTGATCGGCCACGTCGCGTCCCAGCCGAGGGCCCAGAACTCGGCGGCGTCCAGCTCCCGCTTCGCGTTGTCGGCCTTGTTCACGGCCACGAGCACGGGTGCCGTCGCTCGGCGGAGCGTCTCGGCGGCCTCCTGGTCGGCCGGGGTGAGGCCGACCGTCGCCTCGACGACGAAGACGATGAGGTCGGCCTCGGCGATCGCCAGGCGCGCCTGCTCCTGGACGCGCTCCTCGATCGAGTCGCCGGGGGCCGCTTCGAGGCCGCCGGTGTCGACGACGAGGAATCGTCGCCCGTTCCACTCACCTTCGCCGTAGATCCGGTCGCGGGTGGTCCGGGCACGGTCCTCCACGATCGCCGCCCGGCTGTCGCCCACGACCCGGTTGAAGAGCGTGCTCTTGCCGACGTTGGGGCGCCCGACGATCGCGACGACCGGGAGAGGGCCGGTCCCGATCACCGGCCGGCCGCGGCGAGCAGGCCGTTGCCGCGGGGAAGCGAGCTGGTCCGGCCGGCGGGCGTCGCGGCGGCGTCGAGCGCGGCGCGGGCGATCTCGCGGGCCCGGGGCTGCACGGCGGCGGTGCCGGCCATCTCCAGGATCCGCTCGGCCACCAGCTCGAGGTCCTCGATCGGCGTGGAGGTGCCGCCGGTGACGCCGACGACCGTCGCGTCGCCGAAGACCGCCGGGTCGACGAGGTCGCGGGCGTGCTCGATCTGGAGGACGGGCGTCCCGACGATCTCGCAGAGGCGGGTCAGCTCTCTCGTGTTGGCGCTGCTGCGGCCGCCGACGACGACCATGTAGTCCGCCTCCCGGGCCGTTTCCACCGTGTCCTCCTGGCGACGGATCGTGACCGGGCAGACCGTGTTGACGATCTTCAGCTCGTGGGCGTGGTTGACCATCCGGGCGGCGAGGCGCTCGAACTTCCAGGGCGGCTGGGTGGACTGGGTGATGAGGGCCATCCGCTTGCGACGCGGGATCCTGTCCCAGTCTCCCTCCTCGTCGACCACGATGGCGTCCGGGGCGAACCCCAGGAGGCCCACGACCTCGGGGTGGTTCGGCGTCCCCAGCAGGACGATGGTGTAGCCGTCCTCGACGAGCTTCTGGAGCTCCTTCTGCTCGGCGATGACCCAGGAGCACGTCCCGTCGATGACCTCCAGGCCCTGCGCTCCGGCCGCCTCGCGGACGGCCGGCGTGACGCCGTGGGCGCGGATCACCACCGTGGAGCCGGGCTGGGCATCGTCGAGGCCGGCGATCGGCACGACGCCGCGGGCGTGCAGCCCGGCGACGACGCCCTCGTTGTGGACCACCTGGCCGAGGGTATGGGTGATCCGGCCGGCGTCGGCGGCTTCCTTCGCCTTGTCGACGGCCTCGCGAACGCCGTAGCAGAAGCCCGTGCGGCGGGCGATGCGGACGTCCTGGACCATTCCCATGGCTCGATTATTGCACGCATCCCGACGAAACCCTCGACCAGGGACGGCCGGAGTCCCCGGCGCGCCGCTGCGCTACTCCCTCGCGGCGGGCTCGGCGGCCGGTGGCTCGGGCGGCGCGACGGCGCCCGCGGCCGCCATGAGCGGCCCGTAGACGCCGCGGTGGCGCTCCGGGAGGAGCGCGGCGATGTGGAGCATCAGGCGGGTCGTGACGTCCTCGAGGGGCTCCTTCGTCCCGTCCGGCGCGACCCCGCGCTCGAGGACGAACGGCTCGCCGACGCGCATCGAGATCTGCCCCCCGAACCGCCAGAGCGTCCGCCCCCGGGGCCAGAAGCGGTCCGTGTCGATGACGCCGATGGGCAGGATCGGGGCCCCCGTGCGCAGGGCGAGGAGGGTGACGCCGTCCTTGGCCCGCTGGAGCGCGCCGGTCGGGCTGCGGGTGCCCTCCGGGAACGTGCCCAGGACCCGGCCGTCAGCGAGGACTGCCCGGGCCAGCCTGAACGCCTCGGTGTCGGCGGCGCCGCGGTGGATCCCGAAGGCGCCGTTCTGGCGCATGAACCAGCCGGCCAGCGGCCATTCGAGCGCCTCCGCCTTCGCCATCCAGTGGACCGGCCGCCCGAGGGCGGGCGTCAGCCAGCCGGCGACGAGCGGCGGGTCGGCGTTGCTGATGTGGTTGCCGGCCAGGATGAGGGCCCCGCCGGTGGGAACGTGCTCGAGCCCCTCCACCGAGACGCGGGTGAAGCTGCGAATGAGGGTCCGACCGACGAGCTGGCTCGCCCGCATGAAGTACGGCAGGCGGTCGGCCGGAAGGGTGAAGGCGGCCTCGCGCTCGGTGGGCCGCCGCCGGCGCGTCGCGTTGGTCATGGGGGACTCCCGGGCGCCGGGAGGGCTGCCCGCACCACGGCCAGGACGGCCGCCACGGTCGCTTCGAAGGCGTTGCCGTCCGTCCGGACGTGGATCGCGTCGCCGGCCGCGCGGGCCGGCGAGACGTCGCGCGACCCATCGGCGTGGTCCCGACGGCGGAGATCGTCGAGGATCGCGCGGCCCGCGGACGATGCCGGGTCGATCCCCCGTTCGTGGGCGCGCCGGGCGGCTCGCTCCTCCGCGGAGGCGTCGAGCCAGATCTTCACGTCGGCGTCGGGGAGGACGACGCTCCCGATGTCGCGCCCGGCGACGACGATGGCGCCAGACGCCGCGATCGCGCGCTGGCGCCCCAGGAGCGCCGCCCGGACCTCCGGCTGGCGCGCGACGGCGGACACGGCGCGGTCCACCCGCGGCGTGCGGATCCGGTCGCCGACGTCGCGCCCGTCCACGATGACCCGGGCGAGGCGCCCGGCCTCGTCGGGGCGGAGGTCGATCTCCCCCGCGAGCAGGGCGATCGCCGCTCCGTCCTCCGGCGCCACGCCCCGCTCCAGGCTCAGCCAGGTGAGGGCGCGGTAGAGGAGCCCGGTGTCGAGGAAGCGGGCCCCCAGCGCCGCGGCGACGGCCGCCCCGACGCTGCTCTTCCCGGACGAGCCCGGCCCGTCGAGGGCGACGACTGGCCCGCGACCGGGCGTCACGGGCGGCCCCGGTCCGGCGGTCGGGGAGGACGATCGGACGGCATCGACGCAGCCAGCCGGCGCACCTCGGCGGGCGTCAGGACGCGCGCCTGCCCGGCCGGCAGGTCGAGGCGGAGGGTGCCGACGCGGACCCGGACAAGACGCTCCACGGGCGCTCCGACGGCGGCGAGCATCCTCCGGACCTGGCGCTTCCAGCCGTGGGAGAGGACCACCCGGTACCACGTCAACGCGCGCCCGGGGGGCGGGTCGACCTGCGCGGCGAGCAGCGCCGTCTCCGTGCGCGTCGCCGGCCGCAGGGAGACCAGGCGGGCAATGCCCTCTTCCAGCGGGATGCCCGCGGCGAGCGCCGCGCGCTGCTCGCTGCCGAGCGGAATCGCCACCGCGACCGCGTACTCGCGTTCCACGCCGTGGCGGGGGTGGAGGACGCGCTCGGTCCAGGCGCCGTCGTTGGTGAGCAGCAGCAGGCCCTCCGAGTCCAGGTCGAGGCGCCCGACCGGGTAGAGACGTGTCCCCGGGGGCACCAGGCCCGGCGGGACGAGGTCGAGCACGGTGCGCGCCGCGTGGCGGTCGGCCGCGGTCGCCGTCACGCCGACCGGCTTGTGGAGCGCCACGTGGACCGGCGCGGCGGTTGCCCCGATCGGGCGTCCGTCGACGGCCACGACCTGGAGCGCCGGGTCGGCCTTCTCGCCGAGCGACACGGGCCGCCCGTCCACGGTGACCCGGCCGGCCGCGACCAGGGCGTCGGCGGCGCGCCGGCTCGCCACGCCGGCCGCGGCGAGCACCTTTCCCAGTCGCTCCGCCGGCATCAGCGCATCTCGACGGCTCCGGGATGCCCGGCCGGATCGAGGTCCGCCAGCAGCCCGGAATCGTCCGGCTCGGGGGTCACCAGGCGCTCCGCCACCGTCGCGTCCAGCAGCGGCAGGTCGTCGAGGCTGACGAGCCCGAAGCGCTCCAGGAACTCGACCGACGTGCCGTAGAGGATCGGGCGGCCCGGTGCGTCCGCGCGGCCGAGCTCCACGACCAGCCGGCGGTGGAGGAGGCTCCGCAGGGCGTACTCGGCGTCCACGCCGCGGACCCGCTCGATGGCGGCCTTCGTGACCGGCTGACGGTAGGCGACGATCGCCAGCGTCTCCAGCGTCGCCGCCGAGAGGCGCGTCGGCTCCCGGCCCACGTAGCGCCCGATCAGGAGGCCGGCCTCGGGTGCGGTCGCCAGCGCCACCCGGTCGCGATCGACGAGAAGCCGGACCCCACGGCCGGCCAGGGCGACCTCCAGGTCCCCCAGGCGCGCATCGATCGTGGCCGCCGAGGCGCCGGTCAGCGTGGCGAGCTCGCGCCGGCCGAGCGGGCGCTCGGCGACGAAGAGGAGCGCCTCCAGCTGGGATTCGGTCAGGGCGTCGCCGGGGAGATCGGAGGCCCCCGATTCGGACGACGCCTCGTCCCCGGCGGGGGTCGCCGCCGTGCGCTCCGCGTCCGTCACGCGTCCTCCTGGTCGCCGGGGTCGCCACGGCCGGCCGGCTCCCGGGCGGGAACCGGTTGCGGTGGGCCGACCTGCGGCACCGCCCGGACGATGATGGGGCCCCACGGCTCGTCCTGCTCGACGGAGATCTCCCGCCGCTTCACGAGCTCCAGCATGGCGAGGAAGGTCACCGCGATCACCACCCGGTCGCGAACGCTCGCCAGGAGGTCCTGGAGGACGACCGGGCCCGCGTCCGCCAGCGCCGCCCGGATGAGCGCCGCACGCTCTTCCAGGGTGATCGTGCGCGAGATCGCCTCGGGCGGCGGCACCACGGCCGGGGCCACGGCCGCCAGCCGCTCCAGGGCGCCCACGAGGAGGGCCGGATCGAGGTGCGGGGGCAGCGGCTCCACCGCCCCGGCCCGGGCCGCCGCGACCGCGATGGACGGCTCGCGCCGGACGGCCTGGCGGCCGGCTGCTGCCGGACCGGCGAGGCGGTCGGCGGCGTCGCGGAACGCCCGGTAGGCGATCAGCCGGGCGCGGAGCGCCGCCTCGGCGTCCGGCTCGTCGTCGAGGGGGATGGCAGCCGCCGGCGGGCGCGGAAGCAGCCCCCGGCTCTTGATCAGGATCAGCTGGCTGGCCACGGTGACGAACGCGGACAGGTTGGCGAGCCGGTCATCCTCGAGGCCGGCGATGGCGTCGAGGTAGGCCTCGGCGAGGGCCCCCAGGGGAACGGTCATCACGTCGAAGCGCCGCGCCTCGACGAGGGCGAGCAGGAGCCCCAGGGGGCCCTCCCACTCCGGGAGCCGCACCCGCGTCGCGTCCTCCGGGCGGCGGCGATCCGTGAAGGCGATCCCGGGCGTCTCCCGGCCGAGCCGGAGCACGGGCTCGAGGACCATCAGCTCGCCTCGTCGGCGGCGTGGAGCGCGGCGAGCGCCGCGCCGCCGCCCGGGCCGGCCTCGCCCCGGATCAGGGCCACCGATCGCGGCGGGCAGCCGACCGCGGCGGCCAGCTCGGCCGATCGCTCGGCGTGATCGCGGAGCCGCGCCATCGCCTCGCCGCCGCCCGGCAGGCGGGCCGCGAGGCGGTGGACCCGCGGGCCGAGCCGCTCGCCGAGCGACCAGGCGACGCGGTGCCAGAGGCGGATGGAGGGGCCCTTGCCGGCGTCGTGGAAGAGTCCCGCGAGGTGAACGTCACGGTCGATCACGCCCGCTGCCCGCAGCTCGGCGACCACGTCGAGCCCGTGACGGCGATCGGCAACGGGCATGGCCTCGAAGAGGGCGAGCTGCGCCGGGGTGAGCCACTCGGCCAGCGCGGCGCGCTCCACGGGCCGGACCCGGGCCGCGACGTGCCGGCCGAGCTGGCGGGCCTTAGAAGCCAACCAGGAGCGTTGCGATGCCATCCATGAGCGGGCCGATGACCCGCGCCCCCAGGGAGAGCCCGCCGATCGGGACGATCATGACGATGAGCAGGATCATCAGGCCCCATTGATCCAGCACGGGGCGCACCTTCCAGACGGTGCGAGGGTCCATGAACGCGAAGAGCACGTGCGACCCGTCGAGGGGCGGGATCGGCACGAGGTTGAAGATGAAGAGCGCCACGTTGATGTAGACGAAGAAGAGGATGACGTTGGCGGCGAAGGCGATCGGCTCGGAGGGGCGCGTCCACGACGGCCACCAGGACCCGCAGGACGATCGCGGCCGCCGCGGCCATGAGGAAGGTTCGAGACGGGGCCGGCCGCGGCGACGATGGCGTCGCTCCGCCGCCCGCCGCGCAGCATCGCCGGGTTGACCGGCGTCGGCTTCGCCCACCCGATGAAGAAGCCCCCCAGGAACGCCGACAGGACCAGGACGATGGCGCCGATCGGGTCGAGGTGGACGACCGGGTTGAGGGTCAGCCGACCGAAGAGCTTCGCCGTGTCGTCGCCGAGGCGGTGGGCGGCGTAGGCGTGGGCGAACTCGTGGACCGGGAACCCGACGACGAGGAAGATGGCGACCGCCGCCAGGGCGTAGATGGTGTTCTGGTCAAGCACGCTGGAAGACTGCTCCGAGTGGGGGGCGGGGACGCGGACATGGTACCCGCGCCGACGGGAGGCGGCCGGCACGGGCCGGCGGGGCCCGGCGGCCCCGCGCTGGCGCGGCCCCGACCGGCGCCGTCGCCGAGCCGGGGGAACGCGCGAGCGCCGAGGCTAGAGATCCTCGAGGAGGTCCGCCTTCTTCGCCTCGTAGTCCTCGGGCGTGATGAGGCCGTCGTCGCGGAGCTTGGCCAGGCTGCGCAGCTTCTCCTCGGGCGAGGGCGGCGGAGGCGGCGGCGGGGCGACCGGCGCGGGGACGGGCTGGGGGGCGGGAGCCGGAGCCGGGGCCGGGGCCGGGGCGTCGACGTAGCGCGTCCGGCGGATGTCGCCCCCCTCCTCCAGGTCGTTCTTGGTGGTGACCATCACCTTCTTGAACTCCGGGGCGTGGTGGAGCATGTGGAAGTCATCGGCGATCTCCTCCGCGGCGGTCAGGATGCGGAGGTTGCCCCAGTCGAACATCCGGCCGAAGAGCGACTGCTCGAGGATCGCGTCGTTGATCTTCTCGAGCGAGCTGTCCATCGACTTCTTGTTGAGGATCCCGCCGACCTTCATCACCCGCCGGTTGGTGATCAGGTAGTCCTCCTGGTACCAGGCGACGTAGTTCCAGCCGATCATGACGACGCCGACGAGCAGGCAGGATCAGCGACGCCCAGCCCAGGAGGTCGCCGAAGAGGCCCGTCCTCGAGCCGAAGAAGACGAGGACGATGAGGAGGGCGAGGCCGATCCCGGCCAGCACGATCCCCCACGTCGACGCGAACAGCCGCCCGAGCGGGTGCTGCTTGGTGCGGTAGACAACGTGCTCTCCCTCGGCGAGCAGCGAGTCCGCGTAGGCCATGGGGCTCCTCTCTTCCGTCTGGCGGTCAGGCCCGGGGATGGGCCCGGGCGTAGACCTCGCGGATCCGCTCGCCGGTCAGGTGGGTGTAGATCTGCGTTGTCGAGATACTGGCATGACCGAGCAGCTCCTGTACGACGCGCAGGTCGGCTCCCCCCTCCAGGAGGTGCGTCGCGTACGAGTGGCGCAGGGTGTGCGGCGAGATCCGCTCGCCGAGGCCGGCGGCGGCGGCGGCGCGCTTGACCGCGAACCAGGCGTGGTTGCGGCCGAGGCGCCGACCGCGGTCCGAGAGGAAGACCGGCCCTCCCCGGGCGGTGCGGACGCGGTCCGCCGCGGCCAGCACGGGCCGAACCGTGGCCAGGTACCGCCGCAGCCAGGCGACCGCGACGTCACCCACCGGCACGACGCGCTCCCGGTCGCCCTTGCCGACGACGCGCACGCTCCCGCCTTCGAGATCGAGGTCGTCGCCGTCGAGGCGGAGTGCCTCCGTGACGCGGAGGCCCGCGGCGTAGAGGAGCTCGAGGAGGGCCCGGTCGCGCAGGACGGCCAGCTGCGTCGCCGCGCTCGAGCCGCGACGGCCGCGACCCTCGCCCTCGCCCTGGCCCGCGCAGCCCGGTCGGGGTCCAGCGCCGCGAGGAGCCGGTCCACCTGGTCGACGGTGAGGGGATCCGGCAGGATCCGCGGCTCCCGCGGCAGGTCGAGGTGCGCAGCGACGTCGACCGCGACGAGGTCCTCGGCCAGCGCGAAGCGGAAGAAGGACCGCAGCGCCGCGGTCCGTCGGCGGAGGCTCGTCGCCCGGAGCACGCGCCCGGACGGACCGGCCGCTCCCGCGAGGCGGGCCAGGTAGTCGATCGCCGCCTCCGGGGAGCTCCCCCACCCCGTGGCCGCCTCCGGGGAGCGGCCGAAGTCGCCCAGGTCGCCGCCGTAGCTGGCGATGGTGGCGGGCGAGAGGCCGCGCTCGACGCGGAGGTGGACGAGGAAGGCCCCGGTCGCGGCGGCGAGGCCCGCCGGGACCGGGAGCTCGCTCCGTCCCGGCCGACGCGCGCGGCGGGCCCGCGGGCCGGCCGCCGGCGTCATGAGCCGGGCCGACGGACGCCGCGGCTGACGCGGAACCGGGCCGCCCGCTCCAGCAGCTCCCGCGCCGAGGCCTCGGCCGCCGGCCCGCCGGCGGGCCCCCGAGCATCGCCGCGAGCTCGACGACGCGCTCGTCGTCGTCGAGGCGGCGCACCTCGGTCACCGTCCTCCCGCCGCGCTGCACCTTGTGGATGGCGAAGTGGGCGTCCGCATGGGCGGCGATCTGGGGCAGGTGGGTGACGCACAGCACCTGGTGGCGGCCTCCGAGGACCCACAGGGTCCGCCCGACCGGGTCGGCGCTCCGGCCGCCGATCCCCGCGTCGATCTCGTCGAAGACCAGGGTCGGCGTGGCGTCGGCGTCGACGAGGACCTCCTCGATGGCGAGGGCGATGCGGGACAGCTCGCCGCCCGACGCGATCTTCGCCAGCGGGCGGGCCGGCTCGCCGGGGTTCGGGGCGATCCGGAAGACGACGACGTCGACGCCCGCGGCGTCGAATGCCACGGCATCCCCGCCGACCTCGACGGCCGGCTCCTCGCGCCCTGCCGGGCGGCGCCCCACCGCGATCTCCACCCCGGTCCCGCCGAGGCCGAGGTCGCGGAGGCCCCGCTCGATCCGGGAGCCGAGGTCCGCGGCGGCCGCCAGGCGCCGCGCTCGAGAGCGCTCCCGCCGCGTCGGCAACGGCCTCCAGCAGGCGCGTCGCGTCGCCCGCCCGGCGGACCCGCTCGGCGTCGAGCCCCCGCAGCCGTTCGACCTCGCCGGCGGCCAGCTCGGCGCGCTCGAGGAGTCCCTCGCAGTCGGTCCCGTACTTGCGCTCCAGGGAGAAGAGGAAGGAGAGCCGCTCCTCCAGGGCCGCGAGCGCGGCCGCGTCGTGCTCCACCCCGTCCGCCATCGCCCGCGTCTCGAAGGCGACGTCCTCGATCTCGGCGGCGAGCCCGGCAAGCCGACCCGCGAGGGGCTCGTACCGGCCGTCGAGCCGACCGAGGGCCGCGGCCTCGACCGCCGCCCGCGCCGCCTGCTCGCGCGCGCCCGGGACGTCGCGCCTCGCCGTCGTCCCCCGCCAGCAGGTCGACGATCGTCGCGGCCCCCCGGGCGATCGCCTCGCCGTGCCGCGACGCCGCGAGGCGGGCCCGGATCTCGGCCACCTCGCCCGGCCGGATCCGCGCCGCGGCGATCTCCGACGCCTCGTGCTCGACGAGGGCGATCCGCCGCTCCAGCTCCCGCGGCTCGACCGCGAGCGCCGCCCGCGCCGCCTCGTTCTCGCGCCACGCGCCGACGGCCGCGGCCATGGCGGCGCGCTCCGCCTCGTGGCCGCCGAAGGCGTCGAGGAGGTCGCGCTGCCAGCGCTCGTCGAGCAGGCGGGCCTGCTCGTGCTGGCCGTGGATCTCGACGAGCGGCCCGGCAGTCGCCGCGAGACGGGCCGCCGTCACGGTCTCGTCGTCGATCCGGGCGACGGACCGGCCCGACGCGGCGACCTCGCGGACGCAGACGAGCGGCTCCGGGAGCCGATCGAAGAGCGCCTCGACGCGGGCGGTCTCCGCCTCGTGCCGAACGAGCCCCGGGTCGGCCCGCGCCCCGAGCGCCAGGCCGAGGGCGTCGATGAGCAGGCTCTTGCCGGCCCCGGTCTCGCCGGTGACGACGTTGAGGCCGTCGGCGAACACGATGCGGACCCGCTCCAGCAGGGCGAGATCCGTCACCGTCAGCTCCAGGAGCCGGCCCGCGACGGGTGCGGCGGGCCCGGGTTCGCTCATGGCCGGGTCACGACGGCAGCAGCTGGGCCTTCTGCCGCAGCAGGTCCCAGAACGGCAGCGCCCCTTCGGGCTCGAGGAAGCGGATCGGCTGCTCCAGGGCGGCGACCGTCACCACGTCTCCCACGCTGATCGGGTAGTCCTCGCGGCCGTCGACGGAGACCAGGGCCTCGAGCGCCTGCGAGCACGCGGCAGCGGACCACCTGGTCCGGGCTCACCACGACCGAGCCGAGGGCCGACAGGTAGGCCGCGATCGGCGTCACGATGAGGTTCCGGCTCAGGGGATCCAGGATGGGGCCCCCGGCCGAGAAGCTGTAGCCGGTCGACCCGGTCGGGCTGGCAACGACGAGGCCGTCGGCGACGTACGTCGCGAGGTGCGACGGCCCGATCTCCACGTCCAGGTGGACCACCCGGGCGAGCGAGCCCCGGGCGATCACGACGTCGTTGAGGGCGACGAACGAGTGGCGCGCCGCGCCGCCCGCCGCGCCGTGGATGGCGCCCCGCAGGCCCATCCGGTCCTCGAGCCGGTAGCGCCCCTCGGTGATCTTCGCCAGGAGGTCCTCGAGCTCGTTGGCCTCGGCCTTGGAGAGGAATCCCATCTTCCCGAGGTTGACGCCGACGATCGGAACGTCGATCTCGGCGACCGCCCGGGCGGCCCGCAGGAACGTCCCGTCGCCGCCGAGGACCACCAGGACGTCGACGCCCGGCCAGGGCGGCGAGCGAGGGCCGGCGTGTCGCCGGAGGCCACGGCCCAGGTCTCGATGCCCCGCACCGCGCACCACCCGGTGGCGCGGGCCGCGAGCTCCACCGCGTCTTCCTTGGTCGGGTTGTAGGCGAACCCGATCCGCCGGGGTCCGCTCATCCGGGCACCAGGCCGGCGATTCGCGCCGTCCAGTCGACGGCCTCGCGCCGGCCCGGGGCGCGGCCCTCGCGAGCAGGAAGAACTCGCGGTTCCCGGCCGGGCCCAGCAGCGGCGAAGCGGCCAGGTCGAGCGGAGCGAGGCCCGCCGCGCGGGCGTGGGCAAGGGCGTCGCCGAGCACCTCGCGGTGGACGGCCGGGTCGCGGACGACGCCGCGCGGAGCGCGTCCGCGGCCAGCCTCGAACTGCGGCTTGACGAGGGCCACGACGCGGCCGCCGGGGGCGAGACAGGCGGCCGTGGGAGGCAGGACGAGGCGGAGCGAGATGAAGCTCACGTCGATGACCGCCAGCGCGACCGGCTCGCCGAGCAGGGCCGGCGAGAGGTCGCGGGCGTTCGTGCGCTCCCGCGAGACGACCCGGGGGTCGCGGCGCAGCGCCTCGGCGAGCTGGCCGCGCCCGACGTCGATCGCGAGCACGCGGGCGGCGCCCCGCTGCAGGAGCGCGTCGGTGAAGCCTCCCGTCGAGGCCCCGACGTCGAGGCAGACGAGGCCCGCCGGATCGACCGCGAAGGCGTCGAGCGCGGCCGCGAGCTTCTCCCCGCCGCGGGACACGTAGGGCAGCGGCGTCGCGACCTCGACCGGGGTATCCGCGCCCACGAGGTCGCCGGGCTTGCGGTCCGTGCGCGCCCCGTCGCCCGACCCCACCTTCACCCGGCCGGCCATCAGGAGCGCCTGGGCCCGGGCCCGCGACTCGGCCTTGCCGCGCTCGACGAGCAGCTGGTCGAGGCGGATGCGGGGTACGCGGGACGGCGCGCTCGTGCGGGTCACCCCGGCGATCATGCCACGCGCCGCTGCACCGCGACTCACCGGGCACGATCGGCCGGCGTCAGGCGCTGGCGGCCTGGCGAGGGCTGGCGGGGAGCGCGGCCGGGCCGCGCCCGAAGGGTCGCCAGCGTCTCGCGGATCTGCTCCGACGATCCCCGGAGTGTCGAGCCGGATGAGCGCCCGCAGGTCGGCCACCGAGCCGTGGTCCACGAACCGGTCGGCCGGGATCCCGATGATCCGCAGGGCCACGTCGCGGAACGCCGGGTCGACGAGCCGGGCCTCCTCCAGCGCCTCGAGGACGCCGGAGCCGAAGCCACCGGTCGTGGTGCTCTCCTCGAGCGTGACCACGAGCAGCCGGCCGCGCGCCTGGTCGAGGATCAGCTGGCGGTCGAGCGGCTTGGCGAAGCGGGCGTTGATGACGCCGACGGACCAGCCGTCCGCGGCCAGGGCGTCGGCGGCCTCCTCGGCTCGCCGCACGATCGGTCCGAAGCCCACGATCAGGAGGTCGGTTCCCTCGCGGAGCACCTCGCCACGGCCGACCGGCAGGATCTCGGGCTCGCGCTCGGGCACGCCGAACCCGGCGTCGCGCGGGTAGTTGAGGGCGAACGGGTGGTCCTGGGCGAGCGCGGTCCGGACCATCGAGCGCAGCTCCTGCTCGTCCTTCGGCGCGGCGATGACCAGGTTCGGGACCTGGCGGTGGGCCGGGAAGGTGAACATCCCCTGGTGGCTGGTCCCGTCCTCGCCGACGAGGCCGGCCCGGTCGACGCCGATGAGGACCGGCTGGTCGTTCTGGCAGACGTCGTGGACGATCTGGTCGAAGGCCCGCTGGAGGAACGTGGCGTAGATCGCGACGACCGGCCTGCCGCCGCCCATCGCGATCCCCGTCGCGAGCGCGACGGCGTGCTGCTCGGCGATCCCGACGTCGACGAAGCGATCGGGGAACTCGTCCTGGAACCGGTTCAGGCCGGTGCCGGTCGGCATTCCCGCCGTGATGGCGACGATCCGCCTGTCCTCGCGCGCCGCGGCGATGACCTCCTGGGCGAAGTAGTGCGTGTAGTTGGGGGTTCGTGACGGGGCGGCTGCGGCGGGCACGGTCGCCTCGCCGTTGGCGGAGGTGGCCGCCGTCGCGGACGAGGTGGCCGAGATCTCGCCGGCGCCCAGCGGGCTGCGGGCCGTCCGGCGGCGGGCCTGGTAGGCGTCCGCCATCGGCGGCAGGGCCGCCCCGTGGAAGCTGACCTGGTCCTGCTCCGCCGGGTGGTAGCCGCGCCCCTTCTGGGTCCGGACGTGGACCAGGACGGGGCCGCCCAGGTCGAGCGCGCTGCGGAACGTGTGCACCAGGGCCCGCAGGTCGTGGCCCGCGGACCACGCCGACGTAGGTGATGCCGAGGTCCTCGAAGAGCTGGCCCGGCTGGGCGAAGCTGACGAACGACTTCCGGACCCGTCGCGACAGCTCGAGGGCGGTGGGGCCGACCACGGGGACCCGCTCCACCGTCCGGTCGTAGGCGCTCCTCGACTGGTTCCAGGCGCTGGAGAGCTTGATCTCGGAGAGGTACTTGGAGAGCGCGCCGACGGACTGCGCTGATCGACATCTCGTTGTCGTTGAGGACGATGAGGACCTGGGTCCGGCGGTGGCCGAGGTCGTTGAGGGCCTCGAGCGAGAGGCCGCTCATCAGGGCCGCGTCGCCGACCACGACGGCGATCCGCTCCAGGCCGTGGCGGGTGTCGCGGGCCGTGGCGAGCCCGGCGGCGATCGAGAGGCCGGTCCCGGCGTGGCCGCCGTCGAAGACGTCGTGCTCGCTCTCCGAGCGGCGCGGGAAGCCGCCGATGCCGCCGAGCTGGCGGAGCGTCCCGAACCGCGCGTAGCGCCCGGTCACGAGCTTGTGGGGGTAGGCCTGGTGGCCCGTGTCCCAGACGATCGGCTCGCGCGGCGACTCGAGCAGCCGATGGAGGGCGAGGGTGATCTCCACGACGCCGAGCGACGAGCCGAGGTGGCCGCCGGTCTTCGCGACGGTGGCGATGATCGTCTCGCGGATCTCCGCGGCGAGCACGAAGAGGTCGCGCTCGGAGAGGGCCGCGGATGTCGCCGGGACCCTGGATGCTCGGGAAGGATGACCAACGATGGACCCTCATAGGCCGCCGCGGCGCGGGACGGGCGTCGCGCGGCTCGCCCTGCCGTCGGTGCTGCTCTCGCGTCACCGGCTCGCGCGATGTCCGACGCCGGCGCCCTGCCGACCGGGACGTGAGCCCCGCGAGTCTACCCCGCCCCGCTGCGGGACGCCGCCGACCGGTGACGCGCGATCAGCCCGCCTTCGTCCGCCCGCAGCTCGGCCTCGGCCAGCGCCCCGCGGGCGCCCTCGACGAGGCGGCGCACCCGCAGCTCCGCGTCGCCGAGGAGCCGCTCGCACCGCTGCTGGAGGGCGACGCCGCGCTCGTAGAGGGCCAGCGTCCGCTCCAGGGGCAGGCCGCCCGCCTCCAGCTCGGCGACCGTCCGCTCGAGCTCGGCGAGGGCCGCATCGAAGGCCAGCTCGTCGACCGCGCCACGCTCCGGCTCAGCCACGGTCGTCATCTCCTTCATCTCCACGCGGGTCGTCCTCCGCGGGGTTGCTGCGGCGCTCGTCCCAGCGGGTCAGTCGCGGCGCCAGCGCCAGGCCGATCCCCAGGCCGATGACGGCGACGGCCGCCACGATCGGCCACGAACACGAGAGCGTCCATGGTCAGGCCGGGTCCTCCGCCCGGGCCGCGATCTCGCCACGGGCCACCCGGAGGTGCAGCGCCGTCCCGGGCGGCGCCTCGGCCGGCTCGCGGACGATGACGCCGTCTGCCGCCCGCCGCACGATGGCATAGCCGCGGGCGAGCGTCGCCCCCGGATCGAGCGCGGCCAGCGACCCGCGGGTCGCGTCGAGGCCGGCCCGGGCCGCGGCCAGCCGCGCCGCGGCGAGCGGGTGGAGGCGGCCCGCTTCCCGCTCCATGCGCCCGCCGGTCCGTCGCCAGGCGGCCGGCCACGGCGCCCGTGGCCCGGTCGAGCAGGTAGCCCGGCCCGCTCGCGGGCCGCCGCGAGGCGGGCCTCCGGACGGAGGCCCTCGAGCGCGCGCCGCTCGGCGGCCACCCGACGGGCCAGCTCGGCCGATCTCCGCCGCCCAGCGCCGCGTCTGCCCGGGCCCGCTGGGCGCGGATGCCGGCCACCACCTGGAGGCGCTCCGGCACGACCAGCTCGGCCGCGGCCGACGGGGTCGGGGCCCGGAGGTCGGCGGCGAAGTCCACGAGGGTCACGTCCGTCTCGTGGCCGATCCCCGCGACGACCGGGACCGGATGGGCCGCCACGGCCCGCACCACGCGCTCGTCGTTGAAGGCCCAGAGGTCCTCGAGGGAGCCGCCGCCGCGGGCCACGATCACGACCGCGGGCCCGTCGAGGGGACGGCCGTCCGCGCGGCAGGCGGCCCCGAAGCGGTCCAGGCGGTCGAGCGCGGCGACGATCGTCTGGGCCGCTCCCTCGCCCTGGACGCGACAGGCGCTGACGACCAGGCGGGCCAGCGGCCAGCGGCGCTCGAGGACCCGGCGCACGTCGTGGAGGACCGCCCCGGACAGGCTGGTGACGATGCCGATCGTGGCCGGGCGAACGGGAAGCGGGCGCTTGCGGCCGGCGTCGAAGAGCCCCTCGGCGGCGAGCCGCGCCTTCGTCGCCTCGAAGCGGAGGGCCAGGTCGCCGAGCCCGGCCGGCTGAACGGCCGCGACGTAGCACTGGTAGACGCCCTGGGCGTCGAAGACGTCGATCCGGCCGTGGACGACGACCTGCAGCCCGGCCCGCGCCTCGAAGGGGCTCCGCATCCGGTCGTCGCGGAACCAGACGCAGGCGAGCTGGCTGCGGGCGTCCTTCAGGGTGAAGTAGGCGTGGCCGGCGGAGCTGACGGTGACCCGCCCGACCTCGCCCTCGACCCAGACGTCGGCGAGCCGCGGATCGCCCCGCAGCGCGTCGCGGACGGCGCGGGTGACCTCGGAGACGCCGAGCACCAGGGGGGTGTCCGCGCCGCCGCGATCCAGCCCGCGGGCGGCTCGAGGGCATCCCAGGACGGAAGCGCCCAGTCGGGCGGCTCGCGGTCGCCCATCGGTCGCGATCAGACCCGGGTCTGGTACTCGCCGGTCCGGGTGTCGATCCGCAGGGTGTCGCCCTCGGTGACGAAGAGCGGGACCTGGACGACGAGGCCGGTCTCCATCGTCGCCGCCTTCCGGGCGCCGGTCGCGGTGTCGCCGGCGAAGCCGGGCTCGGTCTCGGCGACGACGAGGTCGACGGTGATCGGGCAGCTCCACGCCGAGCGTGTCGCCCTCGTAGCTGATCCGGTCGAGGACCATCCCGTCCTTGAGGTACGGGATCACCTCGTCGAGCTGGCCGGCGCTGAGGTGGAACTGCTCGTACGACTCCAGCTCCATGAAGTGGAAGTCGTCGCCGTCGCGATAGAGGAACTGGATCGGGCCGCCGGTCCAGCTGGGCCCGCGGCCACTTCTCGCCGGCCTGGAAGCTCTTCTCGACCGTGCTCCCCTTCTTCACGTTGCGGAGCTTGATCCGCACCTGGGCCGAGCCGCGGCCCATCTTGATGTGGTGGTAGTCGAGGATCTGCCAGAGGTCGCCGTCGAGCTCGATGACGACGCCCTTGCGCAGCTCACCGGTGGAGATCATGGGATGGGGTGCTCCGTGCGGGGCCGGCGGTCGCGGGCGGGCGCCGGCGCGTGGGGTCGGGGTGTGGGCCCGATCGTAGCAGACGGCGGCCCCGCCCGGCCGGGCGACGGCGCGCGGCGCGCTACGGCCGGTAGAAGTCGACGACGAAGTTGAGGTTGCCGCCGGAGACCCAGAGGCCGACGCCGGCCCGGTCGTACGTCGCGGTTCATCATGTTGACGTAGTGGCCGCCGACGGGACTCCAGTACTTCTCGCTCTGGAAGAAGCGGACCAGGGCGACGGCCGCGTCGCGCGGGTCGCGGTAGTAGCGGCAGCTGAGGTTCTCGGCCCAGTGGTAGCTGGTGTACCCGGCGGCGCGCAGGCGGTCGCCGGGGTCGCCGCCGTAGAAGTGCGTGCAGGCGCCGTTGGTGGCGAGCTTCTTGGCGTACGGGCGGGCGACCTTGTCGCTGATCCCGACGTCGAGCTTGAGGGGCGCGATCCCGCTGCCGCCGGGGCTCGAGCACGACCCGTCGGCCAGGACCCAGCCGCCGCCGCGCGTGCAGTTCAGGAGGGAGAGGAGGTACTTCTCGGCGGCGAGCCAGGTGCTCGACGTGGGCCGAGTGACGACCGGCTTCGGCGTGGGCTTCGGCGTGGGCGCCGGCTTCGGCGTCGCCCTGGGCGCCGGGGCCACCGGCTTCGGGGTCGGCGTCGGCTCCGGCTTGGCGACCACCGTGAACCGGGAGCGATCTCGCCCGGTCGAGCGGCGTCCCGTCGGCGCCGGTCGCCGTCGCCGCCACGCGCAGGATCACGGTCGCCTCGTACGGGAAGCTCGCCGCCGGGTCGAAGACGAGGACGGTGTCGTTCTCGGCGAACGAGACCGTCCCCGCCACGTCCGTCCCGTCGACCTCGACGCTGAAGGCTGCCCTGGTCGAGGCGCGGTCCATCGGCTCCGTGAAGCGCACGGACACGGGGATCGCGCGGCCGACCTCCTCCGCGCCTCCCCGGGGCCGGAAGCGAACGACCGACGGCGACGCGGTCGTCGTGAAGGCCAGCGGATCCGGCGGCGGCAACGGCCGAGCCCTCGGCATCGAGCAGGCCCGTCGCGAGCGCGACCGTGTACCGCGTCTTCCCGGCCAGGTTGACCGCCGGCTCCCAGACGTAGTTGTCGGCGACCGCCGGCTCGCGGCCGTCGGGACCGTCGGCGGCCACCAGGAGCTCTCCCGGGACGTCCGGCACGATCCGGAAGGAACGGCGGACGGCAGCGACCGAGACGGGCCGGTTGAAGGAGATGACGATCGAGCTGTCGACGGCGACGCCGGTCGGCAGCCGGTCGACCGCCGCGAGGCTGCCGGACGTGGCGTCCTGGGTGAGGAAGCCGGCCCGCAGCGGGGCTGCCAGGTTGCGCCCTTCCCGGTCGCGGGCGGCGGTACCGACGGTCACGGTGTAGAGGGTGGCCGGCCGCCAGCTGCCCACCGGTTCCACGGCCAGGCGTCGCCCGTCCTCGGACCAGCTCAGGCGAACCTCGGCGGCCGGGTCGACGCGGACCGCGTCCGCCACCGAGCTGGCGTCCATCGGGGCGGCGAAGTCGACGAGGAGCGGGGCGGTTGGCCCCCGCCCCGTGGTGACGGCAGGCCCCAGCGCGCTCGCGGCCAGGGGCGGCTGGGTCGCCGCGGGCACGCCAACGGTGCCCGCGGGAACCGCGATCGCAGCCGCCAGGACCAGGCCGCCGATGCCCAGGGACAGCGCGATCCGCGTCGCCGGCCCACGCCGCAGGGCGGCCGCGACGTAGACGGCGGCGATGACGGGCAGGGCGAGAACGGCGGCTAGCGCGCGGCGGACCGGCAACGGGGCTCCTCGTCGATTCCCGGGCGCTCGGACGGTGCGAGGCCGATCAGCTGGGGCATGATCACGGGTACCGTACCACCGCCTCGCGCCAGGCGGCGGCAACCGCGCCCGCTCAGGCGGACAGGACGAGCGGCTCCCGCGGGAAGCGGGTGAGGAGCTCGACGCGACCGGCGGCCGCGTCGAGGAGGACCAGGTCCTCGATCCGCACGCCGGTCCTCCCGGCGAGGTAGACGCCGGGCTCCACGGAGAAGACGGTCGGGCTCGGCAGCGGGTCGTCCGAGGCGGCGCGCGAGAGGCTCGGGCGCTCGTGCGTCGCGAGCCCGATCCCGTGGCCCGTCCCGTGGCCGAAGTGGGCGCCGTGGCGGGCCGCCGTGATCCGGTCGCGGGCAGCGGCGTCCACGGCACGCCCGGAGGGGAGCGGCCCGCCGGCCGTCACCGCCCGCTCCAGGAGGTCGATCGCGGCCGCCTGGGCCCGCGCCACCAGGTCGTAGACGGCGAGGTCGCGCTCCCGCGGCGCACCGACGAAGAGCGTCCGCGTCATGTCGCTCCGGTATCCGGCGACCTGGGCCCCGAAGTCGAAGAGGAGGACCTCGCCGGCCCGGACGCGGACGGGGCCGCGGCGATCCGTGCGGCAGGGCGGCCTGCGGCCCGGCGAGGGCGGCGACGTCGAAGGCGAGCGCCTCGGCCCCGCCTTCGCGCATCAGGACCTCGAGCCGCCAGGCGAGCGCCGCCTCGGTCACGCCGGGGCGGATCTCGGGGAGCAGCGCCGCGAGCGCGCGGTCGGCCACCGCGGCCGCCGCGGCGATCCGTTCGACCTCGGCGGGCTCCTTGACGGCGCGGTCCTCGTCGATCCAGGGTCCGGCCGGGACCAGCTCGACGTCCGGCGCCGCGAGCGCGGAGGGCCTCCCAGAGGGCGTGCGCCAGGTCGCCCGCCGGGACGGCCACGCGCCGCGCGCCGATCGAGGCCAGGAGGGACGGCCAGCGGGCCGCGAGGTCGTAGGTGACGTCCTCCACGCGGGCGCCGGGCGCCTCGCGGCGCGCCTGGAGCGTGTAGCGCGAGTCGGCCAGGACGACGACCTCGTCGGCGGTCACGAGGAAGCGGCCCGAGTGGCCGGCGACCTTCTCCTCGCCCTCGCCCGAGGACGACGCCGGCGAGGTAGCGGATCTCCTCGCGGCGGAGGCCGAAGTAGGCGTCGATGCCCGGCGGCGGCCAGGCGCGCGCGGAGGCGGCCCAGCCGCGCGGGGCGGGCGGCCCGTCGGCCTCCTCCCAGGCCCGCAGGCGGCGGGCGGTCGGCGGGCCGGCGAAGTCGGCGGGGACGGGCCCGCGCGCCCGGCTCAGCCGTCCGCCGTCCTTCTTGATGTTCTGCTGGTGCTCCTCGTACGTCTTGGCGAAGACGGTCGGGCCGCGCCTTCGTGGCGATAGAAGTAGAGGTAGCCGCCCTTGGTGTCGGGGGCGAGGGCCCCGTCGATCGAGGCCGCCGTCGGCGTGCAGATCGGGCCCGGCGGGCAGGCCCTTCGCCTTGTAGGTGTTGTAGGCGGCGAGCTCGGCCGGCACGTCCGTCCGGCAGGCCCCCGTCGAGGGACGCCCAGAACGAGTACTCGGGCCAGCGGGCGAGCGGCGAGCTTCGCCAGCTGGAGCGTGTCGTTGACGTAGAAGATGGTCGGATCCGAGCCCAGGAAGCCGGCCGTCTCGTTGCGCCCGGTCATCCGGTTGGCGAAGACGCCGGCGATCGGCGCCCGCTCGGCGTCGTCGGCCGTCTCGCGCTCCACGAGCGAGGCGAGGGTCAACACCTCGTGGAAGGAGCGGCCCGGCGGCCTTCGCCGCCTGCGATCCGGTCGGCGCCGACGTCCTCGTAGAACCGGTCGAGCATCTTGCGGACGAGCTCCTCCGGCCGTCGTGTCGGGCAGGACGCGGTAGGCGCCCGCCGCGAGGTAGCCCTCGCAGCGTGGCGCCCTTCGGCAGGTCGAGCCAGGGATAGTCGGCCAGGAGCTTCTGCGGCGGCGTGCGCACGAGGGCCAGGAAGTCCGCGGCGTCCATCTGGAGCGTCGCGATCTCGTCGGGCCGGGCCTGGATGTAGGCCGTCATCTGCTCCAGCCGGAGGCCGGCCCGGAACTGGATCAGGAAGGACGGGTCCTTCGCCTCGAGGAGGGTCGCGACGAGCTGGTCCGGGGTCTGGTTCCGGCGCAGCAGGAAGGTTCCGACGTCCAGCTGGCCGGTCACCTGGCGGTCGATCGCGATCAGCAGGAAGGCCCGCCGATCGCGCAGCAGGCCCTCGTCGACGAGGCGCCCGGCGATCCCCGTGGCGGTCTCGCCCGCCGCCACCGTGAACTCGACCTGCGTCGGGTCGCGCGCTGGCCGGCGCGGTCAGGGCGTCCCCGAGGTCCTCGCGCACGAAGTCGGCCACGAACGGCATCTCGAGGGCCCCGAGGTTGGCGTCGGCGAACCCGACGACCAGGCTCCGGGTCAGGGGGCGGAGCACGGTGCCGAGGGCGAGGAGCACCACCGCCGCGGCGATCCCGAGGAAGACGAGGAAGACGACGAGGCCGCGGATCCCGGTCCGGCGGCGTCCGCGGGCCAGGTCGTACGCCGACACCGTCCCGGCCCTCCCGCGCCGGGCGGCGCCGGGCGTCGCCGGGGCGCGGCGGCGGCGGCGAGGGGGCGCGCCATGCGGCGGCCGCCGGCCTCCCCGGCTCCTTGCCGTCGCGGGGCCCGGCCCCGCCGCGGATCGTCATGCGTCCTCCTGTCCCGTGCTCGTCGGCCGCGAGCCCGACCCGCTCGCCCGGCTCCTCGCGGCGGCGAGCCTCGAGCTCGTCCTCGAGGATGACGGCCGCCGCCTCCCGGTCGATCCGGGCCCGGTGCGCCGCGCGACGGACGGGACCCGGCGGTCCGCCCGCCCGGCCGCGACCGGGGGCCCCGACGCGCGATTCGGCGACGTGGCTCGACAGCCGCTCGTCGCGCAGACGGACCACGAGGCCCGTCTGTTGCGCGACGGCGGTCGCCCATTGTCGCGCGGCGATCGCCATCGCGCCCTCGGTGCCGCTCATGTCGAGGGGCAGCCCCACGATCACCTCGTCGATGCCGTTGGACGCGGCGATGCGGGCGAGGGCATCCGCGTCCGCGGCCATCGTGCGGCGGCGCCCCAGCGTGGTCAGCGGCCGCGCCCGCTCCTCGCCCGCCTCGGCAACGGCGAGCCCGATCCGGCGCGTCCCGAGGTCGACGCCCAGGAGTCGCGTCACGGGGCCGGGACGCCGTCGGCGGCGCGCTCCGGCCGGGAGGCGCCGTGGCCGACGCCGGTGCTGGTGCCACGGAGAGACCAGGCGTCGGCGAGGGCGCGGGCGTCGGCTCCACCGGCGGCACGCCCTCGACGGCGATCTCGAGCCGGGCGTCCAACGAGGTGATCGTCGATGCCCAGTCCGGCCAGATGACGATCTCCACGGTTCCGTAGTCGGCGAGGATGGCACGGGCCTCGGCCGGCGCCTTCCCGCGGACGAGCTCCCGGACCTCGTCGTCTCGTGATGTCGCGGACGGCCTCGGCCCGCGCCTCGACGGCGTAGCGGACCGTCTCCCCCTCGACGACGCCGGGGCCGACCTCGACTCCCACGGAGCCTTCGCGGGCCTGCATTCCCTGCGGCACGGCCGCGGCGATCCGAGCCGCCCCGATCGCCTCCAGCGGCGTCGGGTCGGCGGTGACCACGGACCCCTGCGCGGTGAGGGTCAGGTCGAACGAGCCGGCCTCCCGACCCACGATGGCGGCCGCCGGCTCGGACGGCACGGGCTCACCGCGGCGTGCCGTCTCAGGGTACGCGGTCGCCCCCGCGGCCAGCCCGGGCGGCGACGGGGCGACGGCCGCGAGCTGCTCGTCGAGCTGGGCCGTCAGGGCCGCGACGGCGGCCGTCACGTCCTTCGCGACCACCTGCGGGAACTCCTCGCGCAGGCCGCCGCTCGTCGCGGCCCGGTTGGTGACCAGGACAAGGCGCCGGATCGTAGGCGCCGGGCACGACGCGGATGGCGCCGGCCGCGACGTTCCCGGCGGGCCCGTGCGCACCGCGACGACGTCGACGGTCCGCACCTGGCACTTGACGCGCAGGTTGCGGCGGCGTCCCGGACAGGATCGCCACCGGGACCAGGATCCGCGTCGCTCGTCGCGAAGCCGATGCCGCTCGGGCGTCCGTGACGACCGTGCCGACGGGATCGTGTAGGACCGGCTCGGATCGCAGTTCTGCCACTCGACCGACTCCCGTGGCTTTCGCCTGCTCCACCCGCTTGCCCGTCGCGGCGAACGTGCCCGTCGCGGAGAGGGACAGCGTGACCCGGGCGGCGGGGATGGTCGCCGTCACGGCGTCGGTGGCGACGGCGTCCGGATCCGCCGTTCCGGTGAAGGAGATCGGTCCCACGGACGCGGTCGAAAGGTGAAGGGTGACCGTCGCCGTCGGCAGGACGACGTAGCCCACGACCGCGCCGGTCCCCCCGACGAGGATGACGGCCACGAGGACGGCCGCGATCAGCGGCCAGCGCCGCCGTCGGGGAGCCGCGGCTGACCGCGCCGCCGCGAGCCCGGTCGACGCGCCGACGGCCGTCCGCGGCCGGGTCCCCTCGGGCCCGGCGGAGCGCGGCGGCTGGCGGGCGCCCCGAACCCGTCGACCGTTCGCCGACGGGCGCGGCGGCGATGCTCGACGTCGCTGCGGCCGCACCAATCGGCGGCGGAACGGCCCGGGTCGCCGTGGGAGCGGCCGGGGGCACGGACGGAGCGGGGACGGCCAGCGGTCCCCCGTCGGCCGCGCTGCGGGCCTCGCCGTATTCCACGACCGAGGCGAAGACCGGCAATCCCGCGGACGCGGCGAGGGCCCGCGTGGACGCCTCCGGGGCCACGATCGCCAGGCGCCGGCTCCGCGACGACGCCTCGCGGGCCAGGAGGCGGAAGTTGATCCGGCTCGTCGCGATCCGCGACCCGGCCGGCAGGACGAGGGCGATGTCGACCTCCTCGGCCGTCCGGATCCGGGATGCCGCGGAGGTGATCTCGTCGTCGATGTCGAGGTAGACGATGCCCATGCCGTTGCCTACAGCTTCATCGAGCGCAGGACGCGGCGCAGCGCGGCGTCGAGCGGGTCGTGATCGGCCTGCAGCTCGATCGCCTGGTTCGCCAGCCCCAGCGGCGTGACGTCCTGCTGGTCCACGAGGAGCTCCGTCGCGTCGTCGAGCGTCTCGACCATGTCGGGCGCCATCACCGTCACCTCGGGCGGCCGGCTGAACGGGAGGCGCTTCCAGAAGGACTCGGCGCGGAGCGCGGCCGCGATCTCCGGCAGGCGCGACCCGCCGCCGCAGAGGTAGATGCGCGAGGGAAGCATGTCGCCTCCGCCCAGCTCGTCGAGGACGAGCTCGACGCCGGCCGCCCAGACCGCCACGTCGTCCGCCACGATCGCCGCGACGCGGTCCCGCTCGGGGAGGTCCAGCCCCCGGGCGTAGTCCACCTTCAGCGCCTCGGCTCGCGGGAACGGCAGGTCCAGGCGATCGGCGAGGGACTTCGTGAAGGCGCGCCCCGCCAGGGCGAACATCCGGGTTCCCTCGATCCCGCCGGAGCGCACGAGGGCGACGTCGGTGGTGCCGCCGCCGATGTCCACGAACAGCGCGCCAGCCTGGCGGACCTGCTCGCGAGCCGACCACCCGCGCCACGGCATACGGCTCGGCGACGATCTCCAGCAGCTCGAGGTCCAGCTCCGCGGCCACGCTCTCGAGGGCGCCGAGGTGGACGAGCGGGGCGAAGGCGTTGAAGATGCCGATCTTCACGTGGCGGCCCTGGAAGCCGACCGGGTTCGTGACCGCGTAGCCGTCGATGCTGGCCGAGGTCACGGCGGCGTGGACCAGGCGGACGTCCACGTTCGGGAGGCCGGTCTCCCAGGTGATCGCCCGCTCCGCCTCCTCGAGCGCCTCGCGCTGGACGCCGTCGATCAGCTTCTGGAGCTCGCTGTCGGTGATCGGGACGTCCGGCTTCTTGCGTTCCTGCGTGTGGGCCGTCGTGAAGCCCTTGACGAGCTCGCCGGCGATCCCGATGACGACCTGGGTCGGGCGGAAGCCGGCCATCTCCTCGGCCTCCTGGAGGGCGACGGCGCAGTTGTCGACGACCGCGCCGATGTCGGCGACGGTGCCCGACTGCATGTGGGCCAGCCCCTGGCGCTTGCGCCCGACGCCCCGGACCGTGCCGTGGCTGCGCTCGTCGATCTCGAAGACGAGCGCCTTGGCGAACTCCGTCCCGACGTCCAGGGCCGTGCACGCGGCGAGCTGGTCGCCGCCGTCGCGCTGCCAGAAGCGCCGCAGGAAGGCCATGCCGGCTCCCCTGCCCTACCCGCCGCCGATCGGGACGGCAACAGCCGCCCGGATCGCCGCGAGCGCCGCGGGGAGGCCGTCGCGCCGGGTCCCCTTCCCCTGCGCCATCTCGGGGCGACCGCCGCCCTTCCCCTCGAGCGCGGCCATCGCGGCGCGGACGAGGTCGCCGGCGGCGATGCCGCGCGCGACGAGATCGTCGGAGACGGTGACGAAGACCTGCGGCTCGTCGGCGTCGAGGGCGAGGGCGACCACGCCCGAGCCCAGCAGACCGCGGATCTCCTTCGCGGCGCCCTTGAGGGCGTCGATCGACGCCCAGGGGCCGGCGGCGGCGACGAGCCGGATGGCCGGGCCGACCTCCTCCGCCCGACCGACGAGATCGGCGGGCTTCGGCACCCCGCCCCCGCCCTCGCGGAGCCGTCGCTTCGCCTCGCGGAGCTCCGTCTCGAGGGCGGCGATCCGGTCCAGGACCGCATCGGTCGAGGGAGCGCCAAGCCGGTCGGCGACCGCCTCGAGCTGGCGCGCCCGCTCGCGCAGGTGGGCGTCGGCGCCGTCGCCGGTGAGGGCCTCGATCCGGCGCATCCCGGAGCCGATGCTCCGCTCGCCGGTGATGACGAAGCCCCCGATCTGCCCGGAGGCCCGGCAGTGGGTGCCGCCGCACAGCTCGAAGCTGTAGTCCGCGACGCGGATCGTGCGGACCGTCTCGCCGTACTTCTCGTCGAAGAAGGCGTCCGCGCCGGCCGCGATCGCCTCGGCCATCGACAGGAAGGCGATGCTCACCGGCCGATCCTCGCGGATGACCCGGCGGACCTCGTCCTCGATGCGCCGCCTCTCGTCGTCCGTCAGGGCCCGGTCGAAGGGGTAGTCGAAGCGGAGGTAGTCGGGGGTGACGAGCGACCCGGCCTGCCGCGCCGACGGGCCGACGACGTTGCGCAGCGCCCGGTGGAGGAGGTGCGTGGCGGTGTGGTTGCGCATCGTCCGGGCCCGGCGCTCCGCGTCGACCGCCGCGGCGACCGTCGACCCGACGCGCAGCCGGCCGTGGAGGGTGCCGCGATGGACGATCAGGCCGCCGGATGGCTTCTGGGTGTCGGTCACGGTGAAGAGCGGCGAGCCGCCGCCGGGCTCCGGATCTCGCCGCGGTCGCCGACCTGCCCGCCGCCCTCGGCGTAGAAGGGCGTCCGGTCCAGGACCACCTCGGCCTCGCCGTGGCCGGTCAGCTCGTCGTAGGCGACCCCGTCGCGGACGATCGCCACCACGGTGCCCTCGGCCTCGGCGGTCTCGTAGCCCAGGAAGGCCGTGTCGCCGGCCCGCCGGCCGATCGACTCGTAGAGGGCGGTCAGCTCGGCGTGGCGGGCCAGCTCGGCCTTGCGACCGCCGCGGCTCCGCTCGCGCTGCTCGGCCAGGGCGACGTCGAAGCCGGCCCGGTCGACCCGCACGCCGTACTCGGCGGCCAGCTCGATGGTCAGGTCGATCGGGAAGCCGTACGTGTCGTGGAGCTTGAAGGCGACGGCGCCGGGCAGCACCGGGGCGTCGTCGGGGACCTCCTCGGGCCGCCGTCCCACGACCCGCTCGGCGCCGGTCAGGCGGGATCAGGGCCTCCTCGAGCTGGGCCGTGCCGGCGTCGAGCGTGCGGGCGAACTGGGCCTCCTCGCGGGCGACCGTGGCCAGGATTCGCTCCCGCTCCTCGCGGACGAGCGGGTAGGCGTCGCCCATCACGTCGATGACGGTGCCGACCGTCTCGGCCAGGAACGGCTCGCGGCGGCCCAGGAGCCGCCCGTGGCGCACGGCCCGCCGGACGATCCGGCGCAGGACGTAGCCGCGCCCCTCGTTGGACGGCAGCACCCCGTCGGCGATGAGGAAGGTGACCGCGCGGCTGTGGTCGGCGATCACCTGGTAGCTGAAGCGCTCGGCCTCGAAGGACTCGGGGTCGTGGCCGAGGAGCCGCCGCAAGCGTCTCGTGGATCGGCGTGAAGAGGTCGGTGTCGTAGTTGGAGAGGACGCCCTGCAGGACGCTCGCCAGGCGCTCCAGGCCCAGCCCCGTGTCGACGCTGGGGAACGGGAGCGGGACGCGCGGACCGTCGGGGAGCTGGTCGAACTCCATGAAGACGAGGTTCCAGATCTCCAGCCAGCGGGGGCACTGCTCGGAGTGGTCGGGGATGCAGTGGGGGCCCTCCGAGAGGTGCGCGCCGCGGTCGTAGTGGATCTCGCTGCACGGACCGCAGGGGCCGGTGTCGGCCATCCGCCAGAAGTTCTTGTCGTCGCCCGCGTCGACGTCGCCCCAGCGCGCCATCCGCTCGGGCGGCAGGCCGATCTCGTCGCGCCAGATCGCCCAGGCCACCTCGTCGTCGGTGTAGGTCGTCGCCGCCAGGCGCTCGGCGGGGATCGCCCAGCTCCTTCGTCAGGAACTCCCAGGCCCAGTGGATCGCCTCGCGCTTGAAGTAGTCGCCGAAGCTCCAGTTGCCCAGCATCTCGAAGAGGGTGTGGTGGCGCGGCGTGCGCCCGACCTCCTCGAAGTCGTTGTGCTTGCCGGCCACCCGCAGGCAGCGCTGCACGTCCACCGCGCGGGTGTAGCTGCGCGTCTCGGCGCCGGTGAAGACCTCCTTGAACTGGACCATCCCGGAGTTCGTGAAGAGGAGGGTCTGGTCGCCGGCCGGGATCAGGCTCGCGCTGGGCACGATCGTGTGGCCGCGCTCGGCGAAGAACTCGAGGAAGCGGCGGCGGATCTCGGCGGCGGGCAGGGGCGCGGGTCCGGTCTCTCCTGGAGTCGACATCCGGCTAATGGTAGCGAACGGAGGCGGGCGACCAACGGCGACCGCGCCGGCGGGATCGTCGTCCGATCGACCGCCCTCAGCGGCGGGCAGCCCTCCGCAGGGCCGCCGTGCCGGCGAGGATCGCTCCGACGAAGGCACCGACCACGAGGCCGCGGAGGAAGACGGCCAGGCGATCCTCGCCCGCCGGCCGCCGCCGGCCCGCCGAGCCGCTCACCGGCCGCTCCTCGTGGAGCCTCCCGGCCCGACCGTCCGGGACGGGCCGAGGACCGAGACGAGGACGACGAGGCCGATGCCGGCCCACGCTCCGAGGGACGCGGCGAGGAGGCGGAAGTCGCCGATCCGCAGCAGGTCGATTGCCAGCCGCGAGCCCAGCGCGTCCCCGGCCCATGCGCCGAGGGCGGCGAGGATGAGCACGAACGGGAGCCGCGCCCCGGCCACGCCGGTCACGAGGACCGCGAAGGCGGTCCAGAAGACGCCGACCAGGAGAGCCAGGACGACGGACGCGCCGATGAGCGGCATCAGGCCTCCCGGGCGGGCCGCGCGATGCGGCCGCCGCCGAGGACGACGTCCGTCTCGTCGGGGTCGAACAGGACGCAGGCCTGGCCGGGCGCGGCGGCCCAGACGGGCGTGTCGGTCTCGACGGCCCAGGTGCCGCTGCCGGTGGCTGACCGGCGGACCGTCGCCGCGACCGGCGCCCCGCGATGGCGTACCTGCGCCAGCGCCCGGAACGCCGTCGGCTCCGGCGGCGGCCCCGCGACGAACGTCGCCTCGTGGATGGCGAAGAGCCGCGTCTCCAGGTCGGAGCGCCGGGCCAGCACGATCGTGTTCGAGGCGGGGTCCACCCGGCTCACGTAGCGCGGCTCGCCGACCGCGACGCCGACGCCCCGCCGCTGGCCGACCGTGAACGAGGCCGCCCCGCCGTGCTCGCCCACGATCCGCCCGTCGGCAGCGTCGACCGCCGGCCCCGTCGCCGGGCGCCAGCCGGCGCGCACCTGGAGCGCCGCCCGGACGTCGCCCTCGGGCACGAAGCAGATCTCCATGCTCTCGGCCTTGTCGGCCGTGACCAGGCCCTTCGCCCGGGCGATGCTTCGGACCTCGTCCTTGACCAGGTCGCCGAGCGGAAAGAGGGCCCGGGCAACCTGGTCCTGGCGCAGGCCGTACAGGAAGTAGGCCTGGTCCTTCGCCCGGTCGAGGCCGCGGAGGAGGCGGTGGACCGGCCCGCCCGCGGACTCCACGACGTCCGTGCGGGCGTAGTGACCGGTCGCCACCGCGTCGCAGTCGTAGAGGTGCCGCGCCCGCCCCAGGAGCGCCCCGAACTTCACGTAGCTGTTGCAGTCGACGCAGGGGCTGGGCGTCTCGCCCCCGAGGTAGGCGGCGAGGAAGGGGCGGATGACGCCCTCGTCGAACTCGCGCTCCAGGTTGAGGACGTAGAAGGGGATCCCCAGCTGGGCGGCAACGCGGCGGGCATCCTCGGCGGCGTCGGCGCTGCAGCAGCTCTTCTTCACCTCGGAGTAGGCATCGGCGCCGTCGTGGACGCGCATCCAGACCCCGACGACGTCGTGGCCGGCGTCGGCGAGCAGGGCGGCCGCCACCGACGAGTCCACGCCCCCCGACATCGCCACGAGCACCCGCACGACGATCGCCTCAGGCGATCCGGCTGCCGAGCGGGTCGGCGGCGAGCGCGACGGAGCCGTCGCGGATCTCGGCGAGCACGCGCGGCACGACCGCCACGGCGGCCTCGATCTCCGCCTCCGTCGTCCCCCGCCCCAGCGACAGCCTCAGGGCGCCCATCGCGTCGGCGTCCGAGATGCCCATGGCGGTCAGCACGTGCGAGGGCTCCGGCGAGCCGGTCGCGCAGGCCGAGCCGGTCGAGCAGGCGATCCCCTCGAGGTCGAGGGCGACCGAGGCGGCGACGCCGTCGGCGCGGCGGACGAGGAGCGAGAGGAGGCCCGGCAGCCGCTCCGTCGGATGGCCGGTCAGCTCGACGCCCTCGACGGCCAGGCAGGCCGCCTGGAGCCGCCCGCGGAGGTCGCGCAGCCGGGCCCGCGTTGCTGGCTTCGCCCGGCAGGCGAGCGCGTAGGCCGTGGCCATCCCCACCGCCCCGGCGACGTTCTCCGTCCCGGCCCGGCGGTGGCGCTCCTGGCTCCCGCCGTGGACCTGGGCGAGGAGCGGGGTGCCGCGCCGCACCCAGAGCGCACCGACGCCCTTCGGCCCCTCGAACTTGTGGGCCGAGATCGCCACCGTGTCCGCGCCCAGCGTGCCGACGTCGAGGTCCAGGTAGGGCGCCGCCTGCACGGCGTCGACGTGGAGGTGGATCCCTCGCCGGGCCTGGACGCGCTCGGCGATCTCGCGGATCGGCTGGATCGTCCCGACCTCGTTGTTGGCCAGCATCACCGCGACGAGCACGGTTCGCTCGTCGAGCAGGGCCTCGAGGGCGTCGGGGTCGACCCGCCCGGCGCCATCGACCGGCGCCCAGGCCACCTCGAAGCCCCACTTCGCGAGGTGCTCGGCCGTGTGCCCCACGGCGTGGTGCTCCACCGCGCTGACCACGATCCGGTTGCCATGGGCCTTGCCGGCCCAGGCGGCACCCTTGACGGCCAGGTTGTTCGCCTCGGTCCCGCCCGAGGTGAGGACGACCTCGCGCGCCGTCCCGCCCAGGTCGGCCGCCAGCTGCTCGCGGGCCTCGTCGAGGGCGTTCCGCGCCGCGCGCCCCGGCGCGTGGGCGGACGAGGGGTTCCCGAACGCGCCGCCGAGATACGGCAGCATCGCCTCGAGGGCCTCGGGGCGAAGTGGCGTCGTGGCCGCGTGGTCGAGGTAGATCGGCGTTCCTGGCATCAGGCGGCGATTGTACGGCCGCCGACCCGGAGCGCCCCGCGCCCGTATCCTCCCCTCGTGAGCGACGAGACCTCCCCCGCCCCTGCCGACCCCGCGCCGGCGGACGCCCCTGCCGCCCCGGCTCGCCCGAAGGGCTGGCTGCTGGGCTACCCGACGGACCACCTGATGGGCGTCCTCCCCTCCTCCGCGGCCGCCGACGCCGCGATCGCCGAGCTGGAGCGCGCCGGCGTGGCCCCCGACGCCATCCGCGTCCTGGTCGGCGAGGAGGCGGCGCTCCGGATCGACGGGCGGGGGACCCACCACGGGATCGTCGCCCGCCTCTACCGCCTCGTCCAGTTCACCCAGATGGACCAGGCGCCCGACTTCCGGCGCTACGAGGGCGAGGCCCGCCGCGGCCACCCGGTCATCGCCGTGAAGGAGACCGATCCGGCCCGCCGGAAGGCCATCCGGGCGATCCTCCGCGCGCCACGGCGCCCACTTCACCAACTTCTACGGCCGCTTCTTCACCGAGACGCTCGACCCGTACATCGGCCCCGACGAGGGCGACCTCCCGATCTAGGGGATCTCGGGGCCGGGCTGCCCGTCGCGCCGCGCTTCGAATGCCCGGAACGGGACGTCGGCGACCATGATGTCGGGCCGGCCGGTCAGGGCCGCGCGGATCCGGTGGACGTTCTGGTTGAAGAGGATTCGCTCCCACCAGTGGCGCGTCATGCGCTCGGGGAGGAGGACCACGGTGACGCTGCCGGTCTCCTTCTCGGCCGTCACCTCCAGGTATCGAACGAGCGGGTCGACGAGGTTCCGGTACGGCGACTCCACGATGACGAACCCGACGCCCGGGCAGCTGGCGCTCGAAGCGCTCGCGCAGGCGCTCGCCGGCGGCGACGTCGTCGGTCACGTGGACCGCCGTGATGTCGTCCGTCATCGATCGCCCGAAGCGGACCGCCTGGATGACATCCCACTGGACGTCGGTGACGGGGACCACGACGCGCCGGCGGTGGATCGGCTGCCCCCACACGAGGTCGGCGGCGACCGTCAGCTCCGACGTGCCGCGGGCGTATTCCCGGCGGACGGCGAGCATGAGCAGGACCAGGATCGGGACCACGACGAGGATCACCCAGGCGCCGAGCGCGAACTTCGCGACCGCGAAGACGACGGCGACGACGGCCGTCGCCAGCGCGCCGACGCCGTTGATCGCGGCGCTGCGGCGCCAGCCCGGGCCCCTCTCGACGAACCAGTGGCGCACCATCCCCGCCTGCGACAGGGTGAAGGCCGTGAAGACGCCGATCGCGTAGAGCGGGATGAGCGCCTCGACGCGGCCGCCGAACGCCACCGCGACGACGATGGCGAGCACCGCCAGGGCGACGATGCCGGCGTTGAAGGCGAGCCGCTCGCCGCGGTAGGCGAAGCCGCGGGGCATGAACCCGTCGCGGGCGAGGATCGAGGCCAGGCGCGGGAAGTCCGCGAAGCTCGTCTGCGCCGCCAGGACGAGGATCCCCATCGTCGAGATCAGCAGGATGTACCAGATGGGCCCCTGGCCGAACGTCGCCCGGCCGATCTGCGAGAGGACGGACTCCGCCTGGGACGGGACCGCCCCCGCCGCGCGCGCCAGGAACGAGATGCCGAGGAAGACGAACGCCGAGGAATCGTGGCCATGACCACCATCGTCCGCTGGGCGTTCTTCCACTCCGGTGGCTTGAACGCCGGGGTGCCGTTCGAGATGGCCTCCGTGCCGGTCATCGCGCTGCAGCCGTCGGCGAACGCGCGCATGAGCAGGAGGAGGCTGATGGTCTCGGCCTGCACGGCGATCGGCACGACGTCCGTGACGTGGGGCGCGTCACCGAGGGCGGTCCGGACCACGCCGACCACCACGAGCAGGATGACGCTGGCCATGAACACGTAGGTCGGCAGGGCGAAGATCGTGCCGCTCTCCCGGATCCCCCGGAGGTTGACGACCATGACGAGGAGGATCGCCACGACGATGAGCGGAACGGTCACGTCATGGAGGACCGGGAAGGCGGAGGCCAGGTTGAAGACGCCGCTCGACACGCTCACGGCCACGGTCAGCACGTAGTCCGTGAGGAGCGCGGCGGCGGCGACCAGCCCCGGCAGCGCACCCAGGTTGGCGTGGGCCACGATGTAGCTCCCGCCCCCGCCGGGATACGCCCGGATCGTCTGGCGGTAGGAGAACGTGACGAGGAAGAGGAGGGCGACGATGAGGACCGCGATCGGCATCAGGTAGGCGAAGGCGATCGTGCCGACCGCGAGGAGGGTGAACATGCTCGCCTCGGTCGCGTACGCCACCGAGGAGAGCACGTCGCTCGAGAAGACCGCCAGCGCCTTCCACTTGGGCAGCCGCTCGTCGATCTCCTGGGCCGTGGCGAGCGGACGCCCGAACAGGACCTGGCGGGCGGCGAACGTCGCGCGCCCCAGGCGCGTCCGTGGCTCGCATCGCCGCGGGGCGGGCGACCACCACTCCCGGCCCGGCGTAGCGGAAGTAGCGCGCCTCCGGGCGCGCCACGCGGACGCGTCGATCGGCGGGCTTGCGGCCGCGGATGAGGTCTGGCTCGGGGCCCGCCGCAGGGATGGCTCACGCAGCCCGGACCACGACGTCCCAGCCGCCGCCCGGCCGGATCCGGCGCTCGAGGACGACGCCGGCGCTCGCGGCCGCCTCGTCGAACTCGGGCGAGCACGCACCTGCTGAGGTCGCGGGCGCAGAGCACGACCCGGTACCGCGGGTCGCGGGCAACCATCGCGATCGCCGCCGCGATCTCGATCTCCGGGTCCCAGCGCTGGCCCGCCGCGACCGGCCGCGATGTCGACCGCTCGCCCGCGCCGCGCGCGACGGGGTGCGGCGCTCCTTGATCTCCATGCCTCCAGCATGGCGAGGGCCCCAAGAGGCAGCGGCCCCGCGGCGTCGGTGCCGCGCTCAAGGATCGCTCAGGATCCGTCCGGATCGGGAAGGCGCAGCCGGTAGCCGACGCCCGGCTCCGCCCCGATGAGCCCGCCGAGATCCCCCGCGGTATCGGCGGCGGCGATCTTGCGCCGGATCTGGCTGACGTAGACGTGGAGGTAGTGGGCCTCGTCCGCGTAGGCGGTCCCCCAGACCGCCCGGAGCAGCCGGCCGTGGGTGACCAGACGACCGCCGGATCCCAGGAGCACCTTGAGCACCTCGAACTCGCGGGGCGTCAGCCGGACCGGCCGCCCGGCCACCGTCACCTCGTGGCGCGCAAGATCCATCCGGAGGTCACCGACGATGACCTCGCCGCCCGGCGCCGCCGCCGGCCCGGCAGCGCGGCGGAGGACCGCGTGAACGCGGGCCAGCAGCTCGGCGGCCCCGAATGGCTTCGTCACGTAGTCGTCGGCGCCGGCCTCCAGGGCTGCCACCTTCTCGGCCTCCCGGTCGCGGGCGGACAGGACCACGATCGGCGTCGTCGCGTCCAGCCGCATGCGGCGGATCAGGACGGATCCGTCGGCGTCCGGCAGGCCGAGGTCGAGGATGACCAGGTCGGGACGCTGCGGCCCCCCAGCGATCCCATGCCGTGGCCACGTCGCCCGCCTCGACCGACCCGGAAGCCGTGCCCCCGCAGGAACGCGGCGACCTCGGTCCTCGTCGCCGACGTCGTCCTCGACGAGCAGGACGGCGGCGCCGGGCGGCGGTCCTGGCGTCACGGTCCGCCCTCCGGGGCCGGCGTGCTCCACCCGGCGGCGGAACGTCGAGTCCGCGACCGCCTGGAGCTCGACGTCGACGGCGAGCCCACCGAGCTCGCCGGCGCGGGCCGTGACGCGACCACCCATGGCCTCGACCAGTCCCCGGACGACCGCCAGCCCGAGCCCGCTGCCTCGGCCGGTGCGCGCCGGAGCCCCCGGCACCCGGTAGAACTTGTCGAACACGCGGTCCAGGGCGGCCGCGGGCACGCCCGGTCCGCCATCGTCCACGCACAGGCGGACTGCCCTCCCCGGCAGCGCCGCCCCGGCGATGCGGATCGGCGCCTCCGGCCGGGGTGTGGCGCGTCGCATTCTCGAGCAGGTTGGTCAGCACCTGGTCGATGAAGACCGCGTCGACGACGACCGGCGGCAGGGTCGGCGGACATCGAGATGGACACGCGTGCGGCCTTCCAGCTGCCCCGCCATGCGCTCCACCGTGGCCCGCACGACATCTTCGAGCGGGAAGACCTCGAGACGGGCGTGCAGGTCGCCTGCCTCGATGCGACTCATGTCGAGGAGGTTCGAGACCAGCCGGTTGAGGCGCTCGGCCTCGCGGTCGATCGACGCCGCACGCTCTCGACGTGCGTCGTCATCCATCACGAGGCTCGGGTCCATGAGGCTGCCGGCAGCGGCCCGGATCGACGCGAGCGGCGTGCGCAGGTCGTGCGAGACGGAGTCGAGCAGCGCGGTCTTGGCCGCCTCGCTCCGCCGGGCGATCTCGGCGCTGGTGGCCTGCCTCCGCCAGGCGGTCGCGCTCCAGCGCCTGGCCGATCTGGTCGGCCGCCGCGGCGAGCACCCGCGCCTGGCCGCGACCGGGCGGCCCGGCGCTGCGGGCTCGCACGACCCAGATCGAGCCGCGCGGGATCCCGGCGGCGACGATCGGAACCCGGAACGACGAGCCCTCGGGATCGCGCGCCTCTGCCGACGTCGGACGCGGGTCGTGGACCCGGGCCCAGGCGGTGGCGTCATCCCCGGCGCGTCGCTGCAGCACCTCGTACGACGCCGGGGCGACGGGTCGGCCGGCCGGGTCGCTGTCCGCCACGACGCGCTCCGCGGCGACCCCCGGCCCCAGCCCGACCCAGATGCGCGTTGCGTCGATCTCCGGCCGCAGGATCCCCACGAGCGCCGCCAGGGCGTCACGGGCAGGCGTCGTGGTCGCGAGCTGGCGGCCGACCTGGTACTGGGTGAGGGCCTGCCGCTCGCGGAGGACCGCCGTCTCGGCCCGGCTGCGCTGCATCCCCGCAAGCTGCCCGACCACGATGCCGAGCACCAGCAGCAGCAGCAGGTTCAGCCACTCCTGGGGGTCGCCGACGACAAGGGCGCCGGTCGGCGCGACGAACAGGAGGTCGTACAGCACGAACGCCCCCACGGCCGTGGCAACGGCGGCCGGGATGCCGAAGGCCACGGCGATCGCGACCACCGCGAGAAGGTACGTCGCGGACGCATCCGGGGTGCGCAGGCGATCTTCGAGGAGCCCCACGGCGAGCGTCGTGAGGGCCAGCGCGACCACCATCGCCGCGCCGACCCGAAGCACGCGGCGCACCGCCGTCGACGTGAAGCGCTCCATGGCTGACGATGGTAGTCGCGTTGGGCGCGTCGACATGCGGCCTCGCGGCCGCAGCGACGATGCCCTACCGCTCCTCCGGACCGCCTGGCATCCTCGCGCTGGCCCGCCTGGCGCCGTCGGTCGTGGGTGGAGAGCAGGCGCTTGCGGAGGCGGATCGAGCCCGGGGTCACCTCGACCAGCTCGTCGTCGCCGATGAACTCGATGGCGGACTCCAGGGTCATCGGCCGGGGCGGCGTCAGCCGGAGCGCCTCGTCGTGGGCGTGGGTCCGGATGTTCGTCAGCTTCTTCTCTTTCGTGACGTTGACGTCCATGTCGCCGGAGCGGGCGTTCTCGCCGACGACCATCCCCTCGTAGACGTCGACCCCGGCGCCGATGAAGAGCTCGGACCGCTCCTGGAGGCTGAAGAGGGCGTAGGCGTTGGAGGTCCCGGCCCGGTCGGCGACGAGCACGCCGTCCGTGCGGTGGGTCACCTCGCCGGCCCACGGCCCGTAGCCCTCCCCGATCTGGTGCAGGAGCGCCGTCCCGCGGGTCTCGGTGAGGAGCTGGCCGCGGTAGCCGATGAGCCCCCGGACCGGGAGGACGAACTCCATCCGGACCCGCCCGTCGGCGTCGGTCGACATCTGCTCCAGGCGGCCCTTGCGCCCGGCAAGGGCGGTCTGGATCTCGCCGATGTAGTCGGGCGGGATGTCGATCGTGATCCGCTCGTAGGGTTCCTGGACCTCGCCGTTCACCGTGTGGAGGATCACCTCCGGGCGGCTCACCTGGAGCTCGTACCCCTCGCGGCGCATCTGCTCCACGAGGACGGCGAGCTGGAGCTCTCCCCTCCCCCGGACCTCGAAGGTGTCGCCGGTCTCGGTCGGGAAGAACTGGATCGCGACGTTGCCGAGGATCTCCTTGTCCAGGCGCGCCCGCAGCTGGCGGCTGGTGAGGTAGCGGCCCTCGCGCCCGGAGAGCGGCGAGGTGTTGACGCCGAACGTCATCCGCAGGGTCGGCTCGTCGACCTCGATGCGGGGCAGGGGCCGCGGATCGGCCGGGTCGGTCAGCGTGTCGCCGATGGTGACCTCGGGCAGCCCCGCGACCGAGACGATGTCGCCGGGGCCGGCCTCCTCGATGTCGATCCGCTCGATCCCGTGGGCGGTCTGGAGGCTGGTGACGGTGCCCGAGAGGGTGACGGTGCGCCCCGGCTCGACCGTGCCGGAGGTGTCGGCAGGCTCCTCGCGGACGACCGTGACCCGCTGGCCGACCCGGATGCTGCCGTTGACCACGCGCCCGACGGCCATCCGCCCGACATACTCGTTCGCCGAGAGGTTCGTCACCAGCAGCTGGAGCGGATGGCCGGGCGTGTAGGCGGGCGGCGGCGTCACCTCGACGAGCAGGTCGAGGAGGGGTCGCAGGTCGGTCCCGGGGGTGGCCAGGTCGCGGGTCGCGGTGGCGGCCTTGGCGTTGGTGTAGACGATCGGGAACTCGATCTGGTGCGCCTCGGC
This sequence comes from uncultured Chloroflexia bacterium, assembly GCA_963827965.1. Classification (GTDB taxonomy): domain Bacteria; phylum Chloroflexota; class Limnocylindria; order Limnocylindrales; family CSP1-4; genus CTSoil-043. Next base: position 116,270 of record CAWHCW010000011.1, read on the forward strand.
GCCGAGGTCCATGAACAGCTCGTAGACGTCGTCGAGGACCTCTGCCGGACGGGCGTCGCCGCGGTCGATCTTGTTGAGGGCAACCACGACGGGGAGGTGGCGGGCCATCGCCTTCTGGAGGACGTAGCGCGTCTGGGGGAGCGGCCCCTCGGCGGCGTCGACGAGGAGGAGGACGGCGTCGACGAGGTTGAGGCTGCGCTCGACCTCGCCGCCGAAGTCGGCGTGGCCGGGCGTGTCGACGATGTTGATGCGGATGCCGGCGTAGTCGACCGTCGTCTGCTTGGCCAGGATCGTGATGCCCTTCTCGCGCTCGAGGTCCCCCGAGTCCATCACCCGGTCGACGACGGCCTGGTTGGCCCGGAAGGCACCCGTCTGGCGCAGGATCCCATCGACGAGCGTCGTCTTGCCGTGATCGACGTGGGCGACGATGGCGACGTTCCGGAGGTCGGCGCGGACGGCGGGCGCGGTGGGGCCGGCAACCGGGCCGGCGGCGGGGAGCGAGGCGGACATGCGGGGGCGGTACTCCGGGCGAGGGGGACGAGCATTGTCGCACGGACTGGCGGACCGGACTCCACGGACGGCGGCCGTCCTCCTACACTTCCCGCCATGGCAGGCTGGAGCTGCGACGCTCGCGGGGTGTGGTCGAAGTCACCCTGGGGAGCCTGCGCCTCGTGCCGGGATCTGCGCCTCATCGAGCGGGTCCGGCCCGCGGGGAGCCCGCTCGTCCTCCCCTGCGTGACCTGTCTCCGGAACCCGGGATCATGACCGTCGCCGCCGTGATTCTCGCCGCCCAGCCGGCGGGCGCCCTGCGCGAGGTCGAGGGGGTGGCGAACGCCCGCCGGCTCGTCGACACGGCCTGGGCGGGCGGCGCACTGCCGATCGTGGTCGTCTCGTCCGACCCGGACGGCGCGCTGGCCACCTCGCTGGCCGGCTCCCCGGCCGTGCTGGCCGCACCTGCCCCGCTGGAGGCCGGCCCGGTCGGGCAGATCTGCCGGGGGGTCGACCTGGCGCGGGGCGAGGTGGACGGCACGGACGCGGCGCTGATCTGGCCGGCGCGCATGGGCTGGGTGGACGCGGAGACCGTGACATCGCTCATCGAGGCTCACGGGGTCGAACGCGCCGCGGTCCTGCGGCCCGCCTTCCGCGGTACGGTGGGCTGGCCGGCGCTCGTCCCCACGGTCCACCTCGAGACGCTGCGCGCTCTCGACCCGGCGCTCATGCCGGGGCCGCTGCTGGAGGCCCTCGCCAGCGCGGCCGGCGGCCGCCTCGTGGAGCTGGGCGATCCCGGGACCGTTCACGACCTCGACACGCCGCGCGCCGACCTCCCGCCGTTCGAGGGGCCGCCCGAGCCCGCCGCGGCTCATCACCACGAATGGGGCTCGCCGGCCGCGTCGGGTCCCGACCAGCCGCCCGACCCGGCCAGAACACTCGGCTGAGGAGGCCCCCATGCCGAAGGCAGACCGAATCGCCGATCTCCTCGCGGGCCGGCCGGCGGCCGGCGCGCGCGTGACGGTGCAGGGCTGGATTCGCACCCGGCGCGATTCGAAGGCCGGGCTTTCCTTCCTCCACCTTCACGACGGGTCCTGCTTCGACGCCCTGCAGGTGGTGGCCCCCGCTGCGCTCGCCAACTACCAGGATGAGATCCTGCGCCTGACCGCCGGCTGTGCCGTCACCGCCAGCGGCACCCTCGCTCCATCGCAGGGCCAGGGCCAGGCGGTGGAGCTGCTCGCCGAGTCCGTCGTCGTGGTCGGCTGGGTCGACAACCCGGAGACCTACCCGATCCAGCCCAAGCGCCACACGTTCGAGTATCTCCGGGAGGTGGGGCACCTGCGGGTGCGCACCAACACCCTCGGTGCGGTCGCCAGGGTCCGCCATACGCTCGCCATGGCGATCCACCGCTTCTTCCATGAGCGCGGCTTCTACTGGGTGCACACGCCGATCGTGACCGCCAGCGATGCCGAGGGCGCCGGCGAGCTGTTCCGCGTCTCGACCCTCGACCTGGCCAATCCCCCGCGCACGTCCGATGGAGCGATCGACTTCTCCCAGGACTTCTTCGGCCGGCCGACCTTCCTGACGGTCTCCGGCCAGCTCAACATCGAGAGCTACTGCCTGGCGCTCACCCGCGTCTACACGTTCGGGCCAACGTTTCGCGCGGAGAACTCCAACACCAGCCGCCACCTCTCCGAGTTCTGGATGGTCGAGCCCGAGATCGCCTTCGCCGACCTCGGGGACAACGCCGACCTTGCCGAGGAGCTGCTCCGCTACGCCTTCCGGGCCGTCCTGGACGAGCGCGCCGACGACATGGCGTTCTTCGCCGAGCGGATCGACAAGGAGGCCGTCTCCCGGCTCGAGGACCTGGTCACGTCCAGCTTCGCCCGGATGCAGTACACGGAGGCCGTGGAGGTCCTGCAACGATCGGGCCGCTCCTTCGAGTACCCGGTGGCGTGGGGACTCGGCCTGCAGGCCGAGCACGAGCGGTATCTCTGCGAGGAGTACGCCAGGCGTCCCGTCGTGGTCGTGAACTACCCGAAGGAGATCAAGGCGTTCTACATGCGCCTCAACGACGACGAGCGGACCGTCGCGGCCATGGACGTGCTGGCGCCCGGCATCGGCGAGATCGTCGGCGGCAGCCAGCGCGAGGAGCGGCTCGACGTCCTGGACGCGCGAATGGGCGAGCTGGGCTTCGATCCCGAGGCCTACTGGTGGTACCGCGACCTGCGCCGCTACGGCACGGTGCCCCACGCCGGGTTCGGGCTCGGGTTCGACCGATCGGTGGCCTACGCGACGGGGATGGCCAACGTCCGCGACGTCATCCCCTTCCCGCGCACGCCGGGCAGCGCCGACTTCTAGGTCAGGCCGCCGCCGAGACACCCGGGCGGCGCGGCTGACCTGGCGTCCTCCGACATGCGCCCCGGACCGCCGGCTCAGCCGGCCGAACGGCGTCGCGCCGGCACCGCCGCCACGGCCACCCCGCCGAGGACGAGGGCGACCCCGGCCAGCTGCAGGGGTGATGGGCGCTCGGCGAGGAGAATCGCCGAGAACACGCAGGGTGAAGATGGGCTGCACGAAGAGGAGGATCGAGCCGGTCGCCGCGGGGAGGCGCGGCAGCGACACGGTGATGAAGAGGTAGCCCAGCACCTGGCTCGTCACGGCGAGGAGGACGAGCCAGGCCAGCTCGACGGGCGTCGGCGCCAGGTCGAGCGATCCGAGGAGGAGCCCCGCGGGCAGGACGGCGAGCGCCGTCGTGAGCGTCGCGTCCGCGAGCGGACCGGCCGCGCGGCGCCGGTCGCGGTTGAGGCGACGCATGCTGATCAGGAAGCCGGCGTAGAAGACGCCGGCGGCCGTCCCGAGGACCGCACCCGTGATCGGGTCCGCCCCGAAGGCCGCGTCGTCGAAGATGCCGGAGATCAGGACGACGCCGCCGAGGACGACGGGGATCGCCCCCAGCGCGCGGGCCGGCGGCCGCTCCCCGAACAGCAGCCACGTGGCGACGGCGACGACCACGACCTGCAGGTTCGGCAGGACCGTGCCGAGACCCGCGCCCACGAGCGTCACCGCGTAGTGGAAGCACTGCAGGTCGGCTGCGAAGAAGAGCCCGGCGACCACCGCCAAGGTGCGCTCGCGACGCGTGCGCGGGCCGAAGCGGCGGTCCTCCAGCCGGCCCAGGATCCAGAGCGGCCCCGCGCCGATCAGGCTCCGCCAGAAGGTCGCGGTCGTCGGCGCCACACCCGAGATGCGGAAGATGATCCCGGAGAAGGAGATGAGGACGGCGCCGAGGATCGCAGCGCTGCGCGGCCGCGCGGCGAGCCCGGCAAGGAGCGGCGCGGTCCCGGGGCCGGCGTCCGGCCCCGTGCCGCGCTCGGCGTCCGGCGGGTTCAGCCCTTCTCCGGCCGGCCGACGAACCGCAGGCCGAGCTCCGCGTACTGGCCCGGGTCCGGCGCCGACGGGGCGTCGAGCATGAGGTCGCTCCCCGACATCGTCTTCGGGAAGGCCATCACCTCGCGGATGTTGACCTGCTGGGCAAGGAGCGCCGCCCAGCGGTCGATCCCGAGGGCGATGCCGCCGTGCGGCGGCGCGCCGTAGTCGAACGCTTCCAGCATCCCGCCGAACTTCTCGTGCATCGCGTCCCGACTGTGGCCCTGGAGGGCGAAGCTGCGCTCGAGGAGGTCGCGCCGATGGATCCGGACCGAGCCGCCGCCGAGCTCCCAGCCGTTGAGGGCCAGGTCGTACTGCATCGCCCGGGCCCGGCCGGCCGGGATCCTCCCGGGTGGGACGGTAGGGATCGCCGGAGGCGGTGACGAGGAGCGGCTCGTCCTCGGGGACGACGCCGGAGAACGGGTTGTGGGTGGCGTGCCAGCCGTCGCGATCCTCGTCCCACTCGTACATCGGGAAGCGGTGGACCCAGCAGTAGGCGAGCACGTCCGGATCGGCAAGGCCGAGCCGGCTGCCGAGCTCCGCCCGGAGCCGTCCCAGGACGTCGGCGGTGAGGTGCGGCCGGTCGGCCACGATGAGGACGAGGTCGCCCTCCTTCGCTCCGGCGCGCTCGGCGATCGCCGCCGCGCGCTCCTCGCCGAGGAACTTGACCGTCGGGCCGTGGACACCGTCGGCGGTGACGGCGAGGTGGACGAGGCCCCTCGCACCGAAGCGCTTCGCGGTCTCGGTCAGCTCGTCGACCTGGCTGCGGCTGACGCCAGCCATCCCCGGAGCCGCGATCGCCTTCACCCGCCCGCCCGCGGCGAGCGTGTCGTCGAAGACCTGAACCCGGAGCTCGGGGCGCCGCCTGCGCCGAGAAGCAGAGGTGCGAGGTCCGCCAGCTCCATGCCGAAGCGGAGGTCGGGCTTGTCGGAGCCGAAGCGCTCGATCGCCTCGTCGTAGGTGAAGCGCGGGAACGGGATGTCCTGCAGGCGGCCGCTCCGGGGTGACGGCGCGGGAGACGTCGATCGCCATCTCCTCGACGAAGTCCATCACCGTCTCCTCGGCCACGAAGCTCATCTCGAGGTCGAGCTGGGTGAACTCGGGCTGGCGGTCGCCGCGGAGGTCCTCGTCGCGGAAGCAGCGGGCGATCTGGAAGTAGCGATCCATCCCGGCGACCATGAGGAGCTGCTTGAGCTGCTGGGGGCTCTGCGGCAGGGCGTAGACCGCCCCCGGCTGCAGGCGCGAGGGGACGATGAAGTCGCGGGCGCCCTCCGGGGTGCTCTTGATGAGGATCGGCGTCTCGATCTCGACGAAGCCGTGGGCCTCGTGGACGCGCCGGATCTCCGATACGAGCTTCGAGCGCAGGAGGAGGCGACGCAGCATCGGCTCGCGCCGGATGTCGAGGTAGCGGTACTGGAGGCGGACCGCCTCGTCGACGGGCGCGTCCGGCTCGTTGATGTAGAAGGGCGGCGTCTTCGCCTCGGAGAGGATCGTCGAGCTCGCGCGCCTGGAGCTCGATCTCGCCCGTCGCGAGGCGGGTGTTCTCGGTGCCCGGCAGGCGGCGCTCGACGGTCCCGTCGACGGTCGACGACGAACTCGATGCGGCAGCGGGCGGCCGCGGCGTGGGCCTCGGGCGCATCGGCCGCATCGACGACGACCTGGGTGATCCCGTGGCGGTCGCGGAGGTCGAGGAAGATCAGCTGGCCATGGTCGCGCCGGCGATGGACCCAGCCCGCCAGGCGGGCCGGGCGGCCCTCGTCGCTGCCGCGGAGGGCGCCGCAGGTGTGGGTCCGGTACGGGGTGGCGAGACTGGGGGCGGGATCGGTCATGGCCGCCCCATGGTAGCGGCTCGGCCGCCTCAGTCGGCGCTCTCCCTCCGCGCCGGGACATGCCAGCCGATGAGCTCGCAGCCGAGGTAGTGGGGCGCGCCCTCGCCGGGCGTGCAGTCGGCACAGCCCCAGAAGGTCAGGCCGCCCTCGTCGGGCAGGTAGGCGACGTCGCAACTGTTGTCGATGGGGTCGCAGTGGCGTCCGTGGCAGGCATGGTCGCAGTGGACCCAGTGCGCGCAGGTGCACTCCGCCGTGGGCGAGGGGGCGCGGATGACGCTGGCGGGGAACGGATTGGGGATCTGCATGGGCGCGCGCCTCCCGGGTGGGCCGCCAGGGACGCGACCCGCGATCAGGCGATTCTGGACCACGCCGTCAAGGTCGGGGCGTGGGCGTGTCGGGCGCGGGCGTGCCAGGGGGCGCCGGGGCGACGGATGCCGTGGACATCGATGACCGTGGCCGCATCGCGGGGGCATCAGGCCGCGTGGCGGAACGCAGCGGCGGCGGAGGTCGAAGGCCCGGATCAGGCTCCGGGGGTCTTTCGCCTGAGGAGCGCCGCCAGGTCGGCCAGCGGGACCAGCTTCTGGGACCCGGCGTCGAGGTCCCGCAGCTGGACGTCACCCTCCGAGCGCTCCTCGCCGAGGATCACCGCGAAGCGGGACCCCTCCTTCACGGCCGCCTCCAGCTGGCGCCCCAGCCTGCGCTGCGAGAGGTCGGCGCGCACGGCCAGGCCCGCGTCACGAAGGCGCGTCGCGACCGCCAGGCGCCCGCTGGTGTCGGAAGGATCGGCGCCGACGACGACGGCGATCGGGGTCGACTCCTCGGCGGGGGCCGCGCCGGCGCTCTCGAGGGCAAGGACGACGCGATCGAGGCCAAGCGCGAACCCGATCCCCGGCGTCGGCTTGCCGCCGAGCAGCGCCACCAGGCCGTCGTACCGCCCGCCGCCGCCCAGCGCCTGCTGCTGGCCCTCGGCACCCCGCCGGTAGAACTCGAAGGCCGTCCGGGTGTAGTAGTCCAGCCCCCGGACGAGAGCCGGCTCGATCCGGTACGCGACGCCGATGCGCGTCGAGGTGGGCGCGGACGGCGGCGAAGTGGGCCGCGCACGGGTCGCAGAGCCGGTCGGTGGTCTTCGGCGCGGCTGCGATGAGCGCCGCCATCGCCGGCTCCTTCGAATCGAGGAGGCGGAGGGGATTCGTCTCCAGGCGACGCCGCTCGAGCTCCGGCAGGGCGTCGGCATGGCGCCGGAAGAAGGCCGCCAGCTCGGCGACGTAGGCCGGGCGGCAGGCCGGGTCGCCGATGGAGTTGAGGAGGATCTCGACGTCGGCCAGGCCGGCATCGCGGTAGAAGCGCGCAGCCAGCTCGATCAGCTCGGCGTCGACCGCCGGGCCCGCGTCGCCGATCGCCTCGACGTCCCACTGCCAGAACTGGCGATAGCGGCCGGCCTGGGGCCGGTCGTAGCGGAACATCGGCCCCACCAGGGAGAGCTTCACGGGTTGCGGCCAGGTCTGCATGCCGTGCTCGACATAGGCCCGGCAGATCCCGGCCGTCGCCTCCGGTCGGAGCGCCCACCGCTCGCGCTCCTCGCCCCGGCTCGGCGCGACCCGGAAGAGCTCCTTCTCCACGACGTCGGTGTCCTCGCCGATCCCCCGCTCGAAGACCGCACTCTGCTCGAAGAGGGGCGTCTCCATCTCGCGGTACCCGTAGCGCCCGGCGAGGTCGCGGGCGATGCGCTCCAGGCGGACGAACGGCGCCTGCTCGGCGGGGAGGAGGTCGCGGGTGCCCCGGGGGGCGCGGAAGGTGGGCATCGCGGCAAGTCTAGCGGCCGACGGCCGGGTGTTTCGGAGCCGGCGCCGGGGCGGTCTCCGGGCCGTGCGGCCTGCATCCGCGGGCGGTGGCGGCGCAGGAGATCCCGTACCTTGACGCAAGCCCGTTCCGGGCGGCCTGGCTGGCGGGCCGCGAGACGGAGAGACGAAGCGACGGAGGGACGAGGTGCCAGGCGAGACAGGCCGGGCATTGGCCGTGTCGATGCGGCCCCTTCGACTGCCGCGATCGCGACCATCGCGAGATCCGGGGCCGTCGGGTCCCGGCCATGGTGCCGGCCTCGAGGGGCTGCTCGCCTCGCTTCCGACGGGAGACCATCTCCTGCGGGGCATCCCGTTCGCGTTCCGTTCGCCCCGTGCGGTCGAGCGCTGGCTGTGGGTCGCCGGGCCCGCGCCTCGCCGGCCCGGGCTCGTGCCGGTGGGAGGACGCGCCGACTACGTCGTCTTCGCCCATTTCTGCCTCCCGCCGCGAGACGCGGAGCACCCCGGGGTCGTCGCCGCGCCGGGCGAGCCTCTCGCGGACTACGTGATCGTCTACGCCGACGGCGGGGAGGCGGCGATCCCCATCCGGCGCCGGTTCGAGGTCAACGACCTGTCCGTCGAGTGGGGCAACCTCGCCTTTGCGGCGCTCCCCCATCGAGAGCCCCGCATGGTGCCCTGGCAGGGTCCCCACCGCGATGGCGAGTGGGGCCGGAACCAGCAGTCGGTCGCCGGTCCCGTGTACGACGTGGGCCACGCGAACTACTGGCTGTACGCGCTGCCGAAATCCGCACCCGGACCGCTCGATCGCGAGCCTGCGCCTCGAGCCGGGCACCGGGTCCATCGGGATCGGCGCCATCACGGCCTTCGAGGGGTCGAGCCACCCGTTCCGCTATCGCCCGCTCGAGTCGATCCGGATCGCCCGCCCGCCCGGGTCGGGCGATGGAGGCGCGCCGCGGATCGAGCTCGACCTGGGCGTCGTTGGTCACATTCGCCGGTGGCCGGGGTTCGATCACGATCGCTGGCTCCAGGCGCCCGCCGGCCGGATCGCCGGGCCACCGGCGGATGCCGCCCCCGGTCCGGCGGTCGTGGAGCTGGCCGCCAACGATGGCGCCACTCTCGTGGTCGACGATCGGGCGTTCTCGATGGCCGAGCTCTATCGTGATGGCGCAGTGCGGAGCGCGGACCGGCAGGTGCGCCTCGAGATCCTGCCCAGGCCCCGCGCGTGGGTCCGGGGGACGATCGTCGATGGATCCACCGGTCGCCCGACACCCGCCCGGTTGCACCTTCATGCCGCCGATGGGCGCTATCTCCCGCCGCACGGGCACCGCCGCGACGTCAACGATCGCTGGTTCGAGGACTACGGGGCCGACCTCCAGGTCGGGCCGACCTCGTACGCCTACGTCGACGGCGAGTTCGATGTCCTGCTGCCGCCCGGCGATCTCTTCGTCGAGGTCGTCAAGGGCTTCGAGCACGTCGCGATGCGGCAGCGCGTGGCCATCGCCCCCGACCAGCGCGAGCTGCGCATCACCCTGGACCGACCGGTCGACTGGCGGAGGCAGGGATGGGTGACGGCCGACACCCATGTCCACTTCCTGTCCCCGCAGACGGCCAGGCTCGAGGCGGAAGCCGAAGGGGTCAACGTCGTCCATCTCCTGGCCTCCCAATGGGGCGACCTGTTCACGAACGTGGGCGACTTCACGGGTGCCGCCTCGGGCGTGTCCGGGGACGACACGATCGTCTGGGTCGGCACCGAGAACCGCCAGCACGCCCTCGGGCACGTCAGCCTGCTGGGACCGCGGGGTTCCCTGATCGCACCGCTGTGCGCCGGGGGACCCGACGAGAGCTACCTGGGCGACGAGGCCGCGACGAGCCTGGCGGATTGGGCGGAGCAGGGCCGTGGGCGGGACGGCATCGTCGTGATCCCGCATTTCCAGGCGCCCTACTGCGAGGCGATCGCCGATGTCGCGCAGGGCATCGTCGACGGGGTCGAGATCGCGGACTTCGGCCCCTCGATCGAGAGCGTCGCCATGCGCGCGTGGTACCGGCTGCTCAATGCCGGGTTCCGGGTCGCCGCGGTCGGCGGCACCGACAAGATGAGCGCCGCGATACCGGTCGGGGTCCGGACCTACGCCCACATCGGATCGGCCGAGCTGTCGTTCGGCTCGTGGGCGGGCGCGGTCCGGGCCGGGCGGACGTTCACCACCAGCGGCCCGCTGATCACGTTGCAGGTCGACGGCCAGCCGATTGGCGGCGAGCTGGCGCTCCCGGGCACCGGGGGCCACGTCGAGGTCGTCGCCGATGCCTTCTGCCACCAGCCGCTCGACTGCCTGGAGATCGTGCACAACGGGCGCGTCGTCGCCAAGGAATCCGCGACGGGCAACCGCAGCCGCATCCACCTCGACGCGCGCCTCGAGGTTGCCGGCGGTGGCTGGATCGCGGCCCGCTGCGTCGGGCAGACCGGTGCCTACCAGCCGCCCTGGACGAGCTCGCCCGTGGCCACCGCGGCGCACACGTCGCCGGTCTACCTGGTCAGCCACGGCAGGACGACGGCGGCGGCTTCGTCCGTCTCGGCCGACCTTGCGCATCTCCTGGCCCTGGTCGACGGCGGCCTGACGTGGCTGGATACGCTGGCCACGCGGGCCGATCCCGTGCGCCACGCCCGGATCAGGGACAGGTTCCTCGAGGCGCGGCGGATCCTCGTCGCGAGAGGCTCGCTGCCGGCGCCCGGGCGGGGGTCGACCCGGGCTACCCGAGGTCGCGCTGGACCGACAGGACGTCCTTGACCTGCTCGAGGCGGCCCATCACCCGCGCCAGCTGGGTGACGGAGGCGACCTGGAGGGTCGCCACCACGATCGCCGTGTGGTCCTGGGTGACCGACACGTTCGCCGCCAGGATGTTGACCTTGCTCTCCGCCACCGCGCCGGCGATGTCGTTGAGGAGCCCGGTCCGGTCGTGGGCCTCGACCCGGATCGCGATCGGGTAGGTCTGGGTCGGCGCGGCCTCCCACTCCACGTCGATGAGGCGGGCCACCTCGCGCTCGTTCACCACCGTCGGGCAGCGGTTCAGGTGGACCGTGACCCCCTTGCCCCGGGTGATGAAGCCGACGATCGGGTCGCCGGGGATCGGGTGGCAGCACTTCCCGAACCGGACGAGGAGGTCCCCCACCCCCTTGACCCGGACGCCACCGGTGCGGGCCTGGACCGGGGCGGTGGCCGGCAGGGCGAGCTGGCCGTCGTCGACGACGCCGAGCCGCATGACGACCGACTGGGCCGAGATCGCGCCGTAGCCGATCGCGGCGTAGAAGTCGTCGAGCGAATCCTGCCCCAGGTGCTTGGCGGCCTCCAGGAGCCGCTCGTGGCCGATCGCGGCGGGGGTGGTCCGGGCCAGCCGCTTGAGCTCGCGCTCGAGGGCCTCCTTGCCGTGGACGATGTTCTCGTCGCGGTCCTTCTTCTTGAACCACTGGCGGATCTTCTCCCGGGCGTGGGAGGTCCGGACGATCGACAGCCAGTCGCGCGATGGGCCGTGCTCGGCCTTCGTCGTCACGATCTCGACGATGTCGCCGTTCCGCAGCCGGTAGTCGAGCGGCACGAGGCGGTTGTTGACCTTCGACCCGATCGTCCGGTGGCCGACGTCGGTGTGGATCCGGTAGGCGAAGTCGAGCGGCGTGGCGCCGGCGGGCAGGTCCTTGATGTCGCCCTTGGGGGTGAAGACGAAGACCTGGTCCTGGAAGATGTCGAGCTTGATCCCCTCGACGAACTCCTGGGCGTCCGAGACCTCGCGCTGCCAGTCCATCAGCTGGCGCAGCCAGGCGAGCTTCGCGTCGTAGTCGCGCTCGGCGCGCGAGCCCTCCTTGTAGCGCCAGTGGGCCGCGATCCCCACCTCGCTCACGGCGTGCATGGCGTGGGTCCGGATCTGGATCTCGAGCGGCTTGCCGTCGAGGGCGATCACGGCCGTGTGGAGGCTCTGGTAGCCGTTCGGCTTGGGGACCGCGATGTAGTCGTCGAACTGGCCGGGGATCGGCTTCCAGAGGCTGTGGACGACGCCGAGCGCGGCGTAGCAGTCGCGAACCTCGTCGACGAGGAGGCGGATGGCGTAGACGTCGTAGATCTCGCCGAAGGCCGCCGCCTTGCGCTGCATCTTCTTCCAGATGCTGTAGAGGTGCTTGGGCCGGCCGTTGAGATCGGGGATGATGCCGGCCTTCTCCAGCTCCGGCGTCAGGACGGCCATGGCCCGGTCGACGTAGGTCTCGCGGTGGTGGCGCCGCGTGTCCAGGTTCGCGGCGAGCTCGCGATAGCGCTCCGGGTCGAGGGCCTTGAAGGAGAGGTCCTCCAGCTCCCACTTGACCTGCCAGATCCCCAGCCGCTCCGCGAGCGGCGCGTAGATCTCCATCGTCTGGCGGGCGATCCGCTGCTGCTTCTCCGGGGGCAGCCCGCCGAGCGTCCGCATGTTGTGGAGGCGATCGGCGAGCTTGATGAGGACGACCCGGATGTCCTGGGCCATCGCCAGGAGCATCTTCCGGATGTTCTCGGCCTGCCGCTCCTCGTGCGAGTGGGTGGAGAACTTGGAGAGCTTCGTCACGCCGTCGACGAGCAGGGCGACCTCCGGGCCGAAACGCTCCTCGATGTCGGCGAGGCCGTACTCCGTGTCCTCCGGCACGTCGTGGAGGAGGGCCGCCGCGATGGCGGACGTGTCGAGGCCGAGCTCGGCGAGGGTGAGGGCGGCCGCGATGGGATGGCTGACGTACGGCTCGCCGGTCGCCCGCACGCTGGCCCTCGTGGGCCTTGATGGCGAAGTCGAGGGCGTGGCCGATGGCTTCGCGGTCGGCGCCCGGCGAGTGGACGGCCACCGCGCCCAGGAGCTCGCGCCGCAGGACGGGCAGCGGTCGGTCGTCGCCGCGCCCGCGGCGACCGGCCGGGGCGCGCCGACGCTTCTCCGCCGGCGGTGGGGCCGACGATGGAGCGGCGGCGGGGAGCTGCTCGAGGGACATCGGTCGGGCGAGGATAGCAGGGCCGTCGCGCCCGGCCACGCGGGGCCGCCGACGCGGACCGTGCCGGCGCCGCTCAGGACGGCCGGGGACCGCGCCCTCCGCCGAAGCCGCGCTCGGCCAGGAGCCGCTCGGCGACCGCCCGTTCGTCCCACGGCAGCTCGCGGTCGGCGTAGAGGATGGCGCGCTCGTGGCCCTTGCCGGCCAGGAGCACGACGTCGCCCGGACGAGCCCGCCCGAACGCGGCCCGGATCGCGGCCTCGCGGTCGGCGACGAGGAGGAGGTCGTCGCCGCGACGCCTGCCGGCGGCCTCCGCGCCCTCCGCGATCTGCTCCAGGATCGCCACGGGATCCTCGCCCCGGGGATCCTCGTCGGTCGCGATCACGAGGCGGCAGCGCTCGCCGGCCACGCGACCCTGGATCGCCCGCTTCGCCACGTCGCGCTCGCCCGCCGACCCGAAGACCGCGATCAGCCCGCCCCCCGGGCCCACGAGCGGGGCCAGGGTGTCGAGCGCGGTGGCCAGCGAGGCCGGGGTGTGGGCGTAGTCCACGACGACGAGGAACGGCTGTCCGCGGTCGACGCGTTCCATCCGCCCGCGGACACCTTCGAAACCGGCGAGGCCGCCGCGGATCGACTCCGGATCGAGCCCCAGGAGCTCGCCGAGGGCGACGACGGCCAGCGCGTTGTGGACGTTGAAGCGACCGACGAGGGGCAGGGCCAGGGCGACCATGCCGCGCGGCGTGACCACGTCGGCCCGGATCCCGCCGGGCGTCTCGTCGACGGCAGCCGCCCGCACGTCGGCACGCGCGGCCGATCCCGTAGGTCAGCACGGCCGCCCCGGCGGCGCGGGTGGCCGCGACGAAGACGTCCGCGCTGGGGTCGTCGAGGTTGACGATGCCGCCCCGGGGCCAGGGTCGAGCGCCCGGCAGGGACGCCGGCTTCGACGGCGACCCGGCCGCGCTGGCGAGCCGCTCGAACAGCGAGCGCTTGGCGGCGCGGTAGGCCTCGAACGTCCCGTGGAACTCCAGGTGCTCGTGGGTCAGGTTGGTGAGGACCGCGACGTCGTAGGGGATCTCCCCCACCCGCTCCAGGGCCAGGCCGTGCGACGTCGACTCGACGACGGCCGCCGCGTCGCCCGCCGCCACCATCGCCCGGAGGGCACGCTGCAGCTCGGGCGCCTCGGGCGTCGTGACGTGGGCCGGCGTGGCGGACCGCAGCGGGCCGACCTTCTGCTCGGCCGTGCTGACGAGCCCGGTCCGGACGCCGGCCGCCTCGAGGGCCGCGACGGCCATGGCCGCCGTCGTCGTCTTCCCGTCCGTGCCCGTGACGCCGATCACGCCGAGCCGGCGCCCAGGGTCCTCGTACCACCAGGCGGCCACCACCGCGAGCGCGTGCTGGCTGTTGTCGACGACGAGCTGGGTCGTCGCTCCCGCGGCCTCGACGGGCTGCTCGACCACCACGGCGGCCGCGCCGCGCGCCACGGCCTCGCCGACGAACGCGTGCCCGTCCGCGTGGGCCCCGGGGACCGCCACGAAGAGCCGCGCCCGATGTCACCCGCCGGGAGTCGTAGGCGATCCCCCGGACGGGAGTGCCGGCAAGGGATCCCCGGACGGCACGGAGGTGCCCGCTCGCCGCGAGCCGCTCGACGAGGGAACCCAGCGGGCGAGGCTCGACCGGCTCGGCAGCTGCGAGCGTCGCGGCGAGGGCGTCGGCGGCGCGCTCCATCACGCGCCGCCCCCGGGGCGGGCACGGGCAAGCAGCGTGCGCGACGTCCTCGCCACCGCGGACGCGGCAGCGGCGATCGCGTGGCGGACCGGGCGGAGCACCAGCTCGTGGGCGCCGCTCAGCTCGAGCCATTCGCCCCCGAACGACTGCTTGAACCTGAGCAGCCCATACGTCGGCTCGCCGGGGAGCGGCTCGCGGCGCGCCCCGCGGACGTCGACGCCGCCGAGGTCCAGCTCCGTGCGCCCTTCGCGGCGCGGCCAGCTGCAGCGCTCGCCACAGGATCAGGCCCATCGTGCCCGGATGGGCTGCCCGGAGGCGGACGACGTCCCCGGAGTGGCTGTAGGTGAGGCGGCGTCCATGGCGATAGAAGACCGCGGCGCCGACGAGCTCGTCCTCCTGGCCCCGGGCCTCGAGCAGCAGGAGATGCCCCGCGTCGAGGGCGGCGCGCCACCAGGCAAGGGCCGCGGGCCGGTTGCCGGCGCTGAAGCCGCGGCGCTCGCCCGTCGCGGCCAGGAGGCCGTGGAACCGGGAGAGTGCGCCGTCGGCCGCGTCCAGGAGGCGGTCCGGGGAAGGCGCCTCCATGCCGGGGCCGGGCTCGCTGCCCGCGAGGCGGTCGTAGCGGTGGATGCGCAGTCCCCGGCGCTCGGCCGCCAGGAGCTGCTGGCGCGTCTTCGGGGCGATGCGGGCGAGGAGCGTCGAATCGTCGGCACCCGGGGCGATCGGGACGGCGAGCCGGTGGCGCGAGGGGACGACCTCCTCCACCTGGCGGAATCCCAGCCCGGCGAGGAGCGCCGGGAAGCCGGTCGCCGCTGGCACCTCGGGGTCGGCCACCACCACGTCGAACCCCGCGCCCCTGGCCCAGGCGGCGATCGCCGCGAGCCGACCGGCCACCACGGGCGGCCCGGCCCCGGCGGACACGGGGCCACGCGGCACGTAGGCCCGGCCGCCGCCCAGGAGGCGCCGCCGACGACCCAGGACGAGGGCGGCCGAGCCGTCGTCGAGGAGCAGGTGATGGGGCTCGGCGCCCATCCGCTCACGCTGGAGCCCCCAGGCAAGGGACTGCTGCACATCGCCGCCGGGCACGTCCACCACCCTCCCGTCCCAGGTGGAGAGCTCCTCCGGCACAGCCTCGCGGACCACGCGGAGGGCAGGGATCCCGCTGCCCGGGCGCGTCGCCACGGCCGTCAGCCAGCCTCGCCGGCGTCGCCGGCAGCCGGTCCCGCGGCGCCGTCTGCCGATCCCCGGCTCAGCCCCGCCCGCGACCGCGCCCAACGGACGCGCGCCCGCTGGGCCGTCTCGTAGACGCGCCGGCCCAGCGGGTCGAGGACGAGGTCCCAGCCCCCGACGTAGCGGATCTCGCGGCCGCCGAAGCCGGCCTTGAAGTGGGCGATGCCGGGGTGCGCGAGCCCCCACAGGTCGTAGGCCGCCGCTCCCTCCTCGCGGGCGCGGCGGATCGCCTCCCACTTGAGGAGGTAGTTGGCCCGCAGGTCCGCGCCGGACGACGTCATGCCGCCGTAGGGCTCGACGACCCGGCGCCCGCAGCGCACCAGGAAGAGGCTCGCCAGGCGAGCCCCATCCGGACCGACGGCGAACAGGACGCGGGCTCGACCCGCCGGCCGGAAGGCCTCGTAGACGTCGCGATAGGCCCGCTCGGTCCGGATCAGGAACCCCGCCCGGACGGCCGTCTCGCGGTAGATCTCGTAGAAGGGCCCGATCGGGTCGCCCTCCAGCTCGACGACGGCCACCCCGCCGGCCCGGGCCTTGTTCACGTACTGGCGCCACTTCTTGCGGAGGTCCGTCCAGAGGGCCCCCTCGTCGCCGGCGAGGTCGATCACCCGGCTCGTGGGAGGCTGCACCGAGGGCGCCGCCGTCCAGCCCGCGGCGGCGAGCCCGGCCCGCAGGGATCCGCCGGGATCGTGCGGGCCGTCCGCCTCCACCTCGGGGTCGATCCGCAGGTGGGAGACGCGGCCGAGGTCCGCCCGGGCAGCCCGGATCGCCGCGGTCAGCTCCCCCACCGCCTCCGCCGTCCAGGACTCGGCGACGGGCCCCCGCGGTGCGTAGGCGAAGGCCCAGGGGAGGGGGCGGGGGCGACGCAGGAGAAGCTGCATCCCGATCCGCGCGCCCGGAGCCCCGGCGAGGATGCGCTGCGCCGCCCAGCCGTTCGCCGCCTTGACCCGGGCCCAGCCGTCGAGCTGGAGGTAGGAGCCGTGCTCCGTCCGCTCGACGAACGCGTCCCACGCGGCGGGGTCGCGGCGGAGGTCGAGGGGACCGGTCATGCGGCGCTCCGACCCAGGCCCGACCGGAGGAGGCGGATCGTGGCCCCCAGCTCCGGGACGCGCAGCAGGGCGGCGAGGCCGACGTAGACGGCCAGGCCGAGCAGGCCGACGCCCCCCAGGGCGAGGACCGCCGGCACGATCCCCGGGTCGGTCCCGAGGGAGCCGCCGACGAGCTCGTAGGCGCGACCGCTGACGAGGCCGGCCGCGATCGCGGCCGCGAGGTACCAGAGATGGGCGCGGCCGAGCCGCAGCAGCCCGAAGCCGGCGTGGCGCCAGCGGAAGGCGACCAGGAGGAGGGCCGCCTCCACCCACGAGGCGAGGGTGACGCCGAGGGCCAGGCCCAGGATCCCCAGGGGGCCCACCAGGACCGTCGCCGTGCCAACGGCGACCACGACGGAGACCAGCGCGGCGCCCACCGGGATCCAGGTGTTGCGGGCGGCGAAGAACGCCCGCGAGAGGACGATGATGACGGCTTCCGTCGGGAGCGCGGCAAGAAACCCGACGAAGGCCGCGGCCGTCAGGGCGATCCCCGCGTCGTCGACGCGCCCGAAGTGGATGACGAGGTCGACGACCTGGGACCCCACCCCCGCGGCGATGCAGGCCACGGGCAGCATCGCGAAGCCCAGGAGGCGGAGGGCGCGGGTCACGAGCGCGACGTACTCGTCGATCTCGCCGGCTGCGACACGCTGGGAGAGCGCCGGAAGCGCGACGATGCCGAGAGGGTACGCGATCGTCCCCAGGGGGATCTGGAAGACCGTGAACGCCAGGGCGAAGGCGCCGATGGCGCCCGCGGCGAGCGTGGAGCCGAGGGTGGTCAGGAGGAGGAGGGTCAGCTGGCTGCCGGCGAGGCCGATGGCCCGCGGCCCGAGCAGGAGCAGCGTCCGCCGCGCCTCCCGGTCGCGAAGGTCCACGGCGCGCGTGTACCGGAAGCCGACGCCGCGGAAGACCGGGACCAGCTGCACGAGGAGGGTCGCCGCCGCACCGGCCACCGTGCCCCAGGCCAGGCCGGCCAGACCGTAGGTCGGGACGAGGGTCAGCGCGGCGATGATGATCACCACGTTGTAGACGATCGGCGCCATCACCGAGGCCGCGAACCGCCCGGCGGAGTTCAGGATGCTCGTCGCGACGGCCGAGAGGGCGAGGAAGATCGGGCTGAGGAGGAGGATGCGCGTCAGGTCCACCAGGCGGGGGAGGTCGGCGGCGTCGAACCCCGGGGCGATGAGTGGCGCGAGGATGGGCGCCGCGGCGAACATCACCACGAGGAGGGCCACCAGGAGGAGCATCAGCAGGGTGGCCATGGTCGAGACGACCCGCCAGGCCCGATCCCGCTCGCCGGCGCCGACGAGCGCCGCGATGGTCGGGATCACGGCGGAGGCCAGCGCGCCGGCCGCCACGAGCTGGAAGAGGAAGTCGGGGATCCGGAAGGCCGCGGTGTAGATGTCGAGCTCGCGCCCGATCCCGAGGCTCGCCGCGATGACCGCGACCCGGACCCAGCCCAGGAGGCGCGAGACGAAGAGGGCCCCCGTGACCACCATCCCGGCCCGGGCCAGGTCGCGCGCGGCCTCGCTCATTGGGAGCCGGCTCCCCCGGCTCGCGGATGGGCCCGTCGGTAGACGCTGCGCAGGCGCCCCGGAGCGACGTGCGTGTAGACCTGCGTCGTCGCCAGGTCGGCGTGCCCAAGGAGCTCCTGCACGACCCGCAGGTCCGCGCCGCCGTCGAGGAGGTGCGTGGCAAACGAGTGCCGCAGGGTGTGGGGCGTCGCATCGTCCGGCAGTCCGGCCCGGACCGCGGCCCGGTGCAGCCGGTAGTGGATCCCCCGGACGCCGAGCGGCGCGCCCCGGTGGTTGAGAAAGAGCGCGTCCGAGCGGCGCGGCGCGTCGCCGCCGCGGGCGAGGAGGGCGGGCCGGCCGTCGGCGATGTAGGCCCCCAGCGCGGATCGAGCTGGCCGGCCCAGGAGGCCGACGCGCTCCTTGCGGCCCTTGCCGGCCACCCGGATCTCGCCGCGGGCAAGGTCGAGGGAGCCGAGGCGCGCGCCGGCCAGCTCCGAGATCCGCAGCCCCGCCGCGTAGGCAGTCTCCACGAGGGCGACATCGCGCAGGGCGAGGGCGCGGCGGAGCGGCGCGGCCGTGGAAGACGAGCGCGCCGGGGAGCCCGGTTCGCTCTCGCCCGTGGCGGCGGCCTCGTCGCCGACCGCATCCAGGAGGCGCTCGACCTCTTCGATCGCGAGGACGGCCGGCAGGCGGTGCGGGCGGCGCGGCGTCGCGAGGGCCGCCCACGGGTCCGCGCTCACGAGACCCGTCCGGCGGGCCCAGCGGTAGAGCGAGCGGATCGCGGCGAGGCGCTGGGCAACCGTCGTGCGGGCATGACCGACCGTCAGCTCGCCGAGGTAGCGCCGGAGAGCCCCGCGATCGGGTGCCCGCCAGTCGAGGCCTGCGGCGTCGAGCCAGGCCAGGTACGCCCCGAGCGCCGTTGCATAGGCCCGCCGGGTGTGCGGCGACGCGTCGCGGGCGGCGAGGCTCGCCAGGTAGCGCTCGAGGACCTCCTCCCCGTTCACGCCGGGCGCGCCGCCCGGGGCCGCGCGGCCCCCGTCCGTCGCGGGCGGCCTGCCGAGCCCGCCGGGCGTCCCTTCCCTCCCGCCCGGCCGCCGCGGGCCGGGCGGCGGAGGGCCGCCGGGTCCGGCGTGCCGCCGGCGATGCGACGACCCGGCTCGAGGCTCTCACCGCCCAGGGGCACCGTGGCGCCGCAGCCGAGGCACAGGCCGTCCCCGGCATCCGCGCGGACCAGCGGCCCACCGTCAGGCTCGTGGACCGGGCCGAGCGGCTCCCGCGACGTCGTGAAGCGGCAGGCTGGATAGCGCGAGCAGCCCCAGAACACGGAGCTCGTCCGGCGGGCGCGGCGGGCGACGAGGTGGCCCTCCGTGCAGGATGGGCAGGCCACCGTGAAGGGGAGCTGGTCGGGCGGCGGCGGACCGTCCTTCTTGATGTACGAGCAATCGGGGTACCGATTGCAGCCGACGAAGGGCCCGAACCGCCCGCGCTTCGCAACGAGCTCGCCGCCGTCCGTTGCCCCGCAGGTGGGACAGGCCTCGCCGGCGCCCGGCAGGGCCGGGATCTCCGGCTCCTCCCCGGGGATCGGCCGCGATTCCTTGTGCTCCGGGAAGAGCGAGCAGGCCAGGAACCGGCCGTTGCGGCCCAGCCGGATCACCATGGGGTGGCCCTGCGAGCAGACCTCGTCCGAGGCCGTGGTGGTGAAGTCCGCCCGCTTCAGCTCGCGGCGCTTCTCGTCCACCCGCG
Organism: uncultured Chloroflexia bacterium; assembly: GCA_963827965.1. Lineage (GTDB taxonomy): Bacteria > Chloroflexota > Limnocylindria > Limnocylindrales > CSP1-4 > CTSoil-043. The sequence continues at coordinate 136,091 of CAWHCW010000011.1, forward strand.
CCCGGAGGGGGCCGTAGAACGCCGCCAGGAGCGGGACCCAGGCCCGCTCGCCGCGGGCGACCTCGTCCAGCTCCTCCTCCATGCGCGCCGTGAAGGCGAGATCGACGTACTCGCCGAAATGGCCGACGAGGAGATCCGTGACCACCTCGGCCACCGGCTCCGGCTGGAGCCGCCGCTCGCGGACGACGACGTAGCCACGATCGACGATCGTGGAGATCGTCGCCGCATAGGTGGACGGGCGGCCGATCCCGTTCTCCTCGAGGGCCTTGACCAGGCTGGCCTCCGTGTAGCGCGGCGGCGGCTCCGTGAAATGCTGCGTCGGCGTGACCGCCGCGACCGTCGTCGCGTCGCCGACGGCGAGCGGTGGCAGGGTCCGCTCGGCGTCGTCCTCGCCGTCGTCGCGCCCCTCCGTGTAGACCGCGGAGAAGCCATCGAAGAGCGTCCGCGTGGCCGTCGCCCGGAGCCCGTACGGGCCGGTCGCCAGGTCGATGGTGGTGGTCTCGAGCTCCTTCTCCTTCATCTGGCTGGCAAGGGCGCGCTGCCAGATCAGGCGATAGAGGCGCGCCTCGTCCCGGCCCAGGACCGCCGCCATGGCCTCGGGATCGCGGCCGAACGAGGTCGGCCGGATCGCCTCGTGCGCCTCCTGGGCGCTCCGCGACTTCGTGCGGTAGACGCGTCCCTTGGGCATCGTGTAGGCGGGCCCGAAGCGCGCGGCGATCACCGCGCGGGCCTCCCCGAGGGCCTGGCCGGCCATCGCGACCGAGTCGGTCCGCATGTAGGTGATCAGCCCGACCTGGCCTTCCGGCGTCGCCACGCCCTCGTAGAGGCGCTGGGCGACCCCCATCGTGCGCTTCGGGCTGAAGCCGAGCTTGCGGCTGGCCTCCTGCTGGAGCGTCGAGGTCGTGAACGGCGGCGCCGGGCTCCGCTTGCTCTTCCTGGTCCCGACCTCGGTGACGAGCGGGCGGCTCGCCCGCAGGGCCCGGACGTGGGCGTCGGCCGTGGCGCCGTCGCCGATCTCCGGCTTCGCCCCGTCGATCCGGACGAGGTCGGCGTCCAGCGGGGAGCCGTCCGGGGCGACGAGGCTCGCCACGATCGTCCAGTACTCGCGGGCGACGAAGGCCCGGATCTCGCGCTCGCGCTCGACGACGAGGCGCACGGCGACCGACTGGACCCGCCCGGCCGAGAGGCCCGAGCGCACCTTCCGCGAGATGAGGGGGCTCAGGGTGTACCCCACCAGGCGATCGACGATCCGGCGCGCCTGCTGCGCGTCGACGAGGTCGCGGTTGATCTGGCGGGGATGAGCGAACGCGTGGCGGATCGCCGGCTCGGTGATCTCGCTGAAGGTGACCCGGGCCAGCTTGTCCGCCGGGAGGCCCGCCGCCTCCGCCACGTGCCAGGCGATCGCCTCGCCTTCTCGATCCAGGTCCGTGGCCAGGAAGATCCGGTCTGCCGTTCGAGCCGCCCGCTCGATCGCGCCGACATGGCGCCGCGAGCGCTCGTCGGGGATCACGTACTCGGGCGCGAAGTCGTGCTCCACGTCCACGCCGAACTTGCCCTTCCCGGGGTTCTCCGGCAGGTCGCGCACGTGGCCGTACGAGGCGAGCACGGCGTAGCCCGGCCCGAGGTAGCGTTCGATCGTCTTGGCCTTCGCAGGCGACTCGACGATGACGAGGTTTCGACTCATGGCGGCCGAGTCTAGCACCGGGATCCGGCCGGCCGGCGCCTCGCGGCTTCGCCGCCCCGCGGGTGCGGGCGCACGGGACAGCTCCCGCGGCTGCCGCAGGACGTCGCCCGGGCGCCGCCGGTCAGAGCTCGCGGACGCGCCGCAGGAGCTCCTCGTCGAGCTCGATCTCGTCCGGCTCGGGCGCCGCGATCGCGAGCATCGGCTCCCCCTCCGTCCCGCCGGCCGATTCCGGAGGGATCTCGATGAAGCGGATCTGCGCGTAGGGGAAGACGAACGTCGAATTCGAGATGGTCCACGAAGACCGGCCGCTTGCGGTTCATGGTCCGCAGGTTCGTGCAGATCAGGGCCAGGTCGCCGGGCGCCGGCATCGTCGGCAGGTCGGCCACCATTGGCTGCTCGTTGAGGAGGTGGATGACGGCGTCGCGGATCACAGTCCCCGACGCTAGCAGGCGCACGCGCCCGCCGACACCTGACGATGGTCACGGGTGGCCGCCCCTCGTCCGCCGGGCTTCGCCGATCGGGCGCAGGCCGTCGAGCGGCCCGGCGAGGCGGTAGCGGCCGAAGGCTCCGGCCACCAGCCCCTCCTCCTCCAGTCGCGTGAGCACGGCGAGGACCGTGGCCCCCGCCAGGTCGGTGCCGCCGACGAGCGAGTCGGCCGTGGCCGGCCCGCGCAGGAGATGGCGCACCACGGCCGCCTCGGCGGGTCCGAGGCGGGCGACGATGGCGCCGGCGTCAGGCTGCGGCGACTCGCTCCGCTCGCGGCGGAGCCGCCGGACCTCCAGGGGCGTCGCGTAGCCGAGATCCTCGACCAGCTCGTCGGTCCCGGCGACGATCCGGGCTTCGCCCGCATGCTCGCGCAGGAGGCGGTTGCAGCCGACGGCCTGGGCGCGCTCGATCGGACCGGGCACCGCGAAGACGGCCCGCCCCTGCTCCATCGCCCAGCTCGCCGTGATGAGGGCGCCGCTCCGCTCCCCCGCCTCGACGACGACGGTGGCGTCGGCGAGGCCGGCGATGATCCGGTTGCGGCGCGGGAAGCCCGCCGGTCGGGGCTCCGCGTCCGGCGGCAGCTCGGCGATCACCGCCCCGCCGCCGTGGACGATCTCGCGGGCCAGGACCTCGTGCGCCGACGGGTAGAGGCGGGCGTGGCCGCTGCCGAGGACCGCCACCGTGATCCCCTTCGCGAGCAGGGCGCCGGCATGCGCCGAGCCGTCGATGCCAACGGCGAGACCCGAGACGACCGTCGCCCCGACGGCGGCCAGGACGCCGCCGATCCGCGCCGCGGTCCGCCGCCCTTCGTCGGTCGGTCGTCGCGTCCCCACGACGGCCACGATGCGCGGCGACTCGAGCGCGGCCGCATCGCCGGTCACGAAGAGGACGGGCGGCGTCAGCTCGATCGCCCGGAGGCGGTGCGGATACCCCGCATCGTCGGCGGTGAGCGTCTCGATGCGGAGCTCGGCGAGGCGGGCGAAGAGCGCCGCCGCCCCTTCCCGGGCCGGCCCGATCCGGCCGGCGAGCCCGGGATCCATGGTCAGGCCCTCGCCGGCCACGGCAGCCGCCAGGCGGGTGGATCCGCCCCGTCCGGCGGCCACCTCCAGGGCCCGGCGGCTGCTGCCGAACGCCCGCAGGAGCGCGCCGAAGGTGACCGGGCCGATCCCCTCGACGGCGGCCAGGACGATCCACGCCTCGCGCTCGGTGAGCCGGGCGGGCGGCGCCGGCGGCGGGTCCCGACGATCCGGCCCCCGGGGCGTCCCCGCGGGCGCCCGGCCGACGAGCGGGCCGGGGACGCCGCCACCGCCCGCCCGCTGCGCCCCTTCCGCCCCCAGCGGACCGCCCCGCCCGATCCCGAGCATCGTCAGGCCGCCCCGCGGGCGAGGGGCACCCGCTTCTCCGCCGGAGGGCGGTAGCGCGCCGCCTCCTCGAGATGCTCGACCGCGACGCGGTCCGCGTCCGCGAGGTCCGCGATGGTGCGGGCGACCCGCACGAGGCGCTCCGTGGCGCGGGCGGTCAACCCGGCCGCGTCGGCGAGCGCGATGGCCCGCCGTTCCGCGCGGGCGTCGAGGGCGGCTGCGGCCCGCAGCGCCCGGCCGCGGAGCCGGCCGTTCAGCACGGCCCGCGCCGCGAGCTGGCGCCCGCGACAGGCGACGACGCGGACGCGGACGGTCTCCGACGACTCCGGCGTCGGCTCCGCGGATCAGCTCCCGCGGCGCCACCCGCGGCACGCCGACCCAGAGGTCGATCCGGTCGCGCAGCGGACCCGAGATCCGCCCCCGATAGCGCTCCGCGACGCCCGTCGGACACGTGCAGCGGCCGGACTCGTCCCCGTCCCAGCCACACGGACACGGGTTCATCGCCGCGACGAGCTGGAAGCGCGCCGGGAAGATCGACCGCGCGCCCCACCCGGGCCACGCAGACCCGCCCCTCCTCCAGCGGCTGGCGAAGCGCCTCGAGCGACGAGCGGTCGAACTCCGGGAGCTCGTCCAGGAAAAGGGTGCCCAGGTGGGCCCTGCGTCGCCTCGCCGGGCGTCAGGTGCGGCCCGCCGCCCACGAGGGCGGCGTACGAGGCCGTGTGATGGGGCGCCCGGAATGGCCGGCGCCGGACGAGGCCATGCACGGGGCCGGCCCCCACCACCGACGCGATGATGGTCGCCTCCCGGGCCTCCTCGTCGTCGAGCGGCGGGAGGACGCCCGGGATGGTCGACGCCAGCATCGTCTTGCCGGACCCGGGCGGGCCGATGAGGACCAGCCCGTGGGCCCCGGCAAGGGCGATCTCGAGGGCCCGCCGCGCCTCGAACAGGCCGCGCACGTCGGCGAGGTCCGGGAGGTCGCCCGCGGCGTCGCCCGCCGCCGGGGCCGCCACCTCGTCGGGGACGAGCTCGGTCCGGAGCCCCGGCCGATGCCCGCCGACGCGGCGGCCCCGCAGCAGGTCGGCCGCCTCCGCCAGCGAGGCCGCGCCGACGACCTCGATCCCCGGCGACGAGGCGGGCCTCGGCGAGGGACCCGGCGGGCACGACGACGCGCCCGGCTCCCCGCCGCGCGAGGGCCGCGACCATCGGCAGGACGCCCGGCACCGGGCGGACCTCGCCGCCCAGGCCCAGCTCGCCGAGGAGCGCCCACGAGCCCGCGCGGGATCACCTGCTCCGAGCCGACGAGGATGGCGATCGCGATCCCGAGGTCCAGGGCCGAGCCGGCCTTCGGCACGTCCGCGGGGGCGAGGTTGACCGTGATCCGGCGGGCGGGATGGACGAACCCGCTGTTCCGCAGGGCGCCCCGCACCCGCTCGCGCGCCTCGCGCAGGGCGACGTCGGCGAGGCCCGACGATCGTGAAGCCGGGCAGCCCGGGCGCCACGTCGGCCTCGACCCGGACCGGACGGCCGTCGAGGCCGTGAAGCGTGGCGGCAAGGACGCTGGCGAGCATGGACCGCACGGTAGCGGCCGCCGCTCACCCGCCCCTTATCGGTCCGATCCCCGGCGACGGCGCGAGCGGTGAGTCACGGCCCGAAGCCCCAGGCGGGTCGCTCAGCGGGCGGGGGCCGCGGCGACGGCGGGACCCGGGGCTCCACCCCGGTCGATCGCGCGGGCCAGGTCGTGGAATGAGCGCCCCAGCGGCGAGTCCGCCTTCGTGAACATGACGGGGGCGCCGGAGTTGAGGGCGCTGATCGCGCCGCGGTACTCGTTGAGCACCTGCAGGTCGATGGGGTGCCGCAGGGCGCCCTCCGCCGTCTTGGCGTTGATCCCCGTGAACGCGTTCGAGCGGTTCAGGATGAGCTTGACCCGCCCGCCTTCGTAGCCGATGTGGCCGAGCGTCTCCAGGACCAGGCGGACGTTCTTGAGGCAGGAGAGGTCGGCCGTGAGCACGACGAAGAGGTTCTCGGCCGCGTCGAACACGCCGAGGTTCATGTCGTCGAGCCGCTTGTCGAGGTCGACGACGACATAGTCGTAGACCCCCCGCAGGACGTCGATGATCTGGGTCAGGTGCTCCTTCGTGACGAGCTCCGCCATCTCCGGCGTGGGCGGGGCGAGCAGGAGGTCGATCTTGGAGTCGTGCTCCACGAGGACGCCGCGGAGGAGGTCGGCGTCGATGGAGGGCGCGCTCACCACGTCGACGATGCTCTTGCGGTCCAGGCCGAGGTCCATGAAGACCCGGTGGTCGCCGAACTGGAGGTTCGCGTCCACGAGGCAGACGCGCCGCCCCAGCTCGCGCTGGAGGGCGATCGCGACGTTGATCGCGATCGTGGTCGTCCCGACGCCGCCCTTGGCGCCGTAGAAGGCCAGGACGCGCCCCAGGGGCGGCCGCCCGACCAGGAGGTCCTTGGGGGCGAAGCGGGCCAGCAGGCTCTTGATGCGGGCCAGCAGCTCGGCCGGGTGGAAGGGCTTGACGAGGTAGTCGTCGGCGCCGGCGCGCAGGCCGCGGATCTTCTGCTCGACCTCGGCCTCGGCCGTCAGCATGATGATGGGAACGTGGGCGTCGACCTCCTCGGCCCGGATCTTGGCCGCCACCGCGTAGCCATCGAGCTTGGGGAGCATGACGTCGAGCAGGATCAGGGCGGGGTTCTCCGCTCCCCACTGGCGGAACCCCTCCGCGCCGTCCGCCGCGACGACGACCTCGTAGCCCTCCTGCTTGAGCGTGTAGCTCAGCAGGCGCTGGACGTTGGGGTCGTCGTCGACGACGAGGATCTTGGCGGCCATCAGGACCTCACTCCCTCAGCCGGGAATGCGCGCCGCGCCCCCGGGACGCGACGAATAGTAGCGGACGGGGGTCCCGGCCGACCCCCGATCCGCGTGCTGTCACGTTCCCCCGCCGGGTGGCGGCGGATCAGCCGTCCTTCGGCGCCGAGGCGCCGGTCGCGATCGCCGTGCCGAGCCCGGCCGTCAGCGGTCCGACGAGCTGGGTGAACTCGGCCGGGATGATGTACTTCGTGGAGGCGCCCTGGCCGATGGCCTTGAGGGCCTCGAGGTACTGCAGGAGCATCGTCTTCTGGTCGATCGCGGAGGCCGACTCGTAGATCCGGGTCAGGGCCTGGCCAAAGCCTTCGGCATTGAGGATCTGGGACTGGCGAGCGCCCTCGGCGCGAAGGATCTGGGACTGGCGCTCGCCCTCGGCGGTGAGGATCGCCGCCTGCTTGGCGCCCTCGGCGATGTTGATCTCCGACTGCCGGCGACCCTCGGACTCGGTGATGACCGCGCGCCGCGTCCGCTCGGCCGAGAGCTGGCGGTTCATCGCGTCCTGGACGTCGCGCGGCGGCGTGATCTCGCGGATCTCGACCGTCGTCACCTTGCCGCCCCAGCGCTCGGTGACCTCGTCGAGCTTCGTGCGGAGGACCTCGTTGATCTGCTCCCGGCGGGAGAGGACCTCGTCGAGGAGGATGTCGCCGATGACCGCGCGGAGGGTCGTCGTCGCCACGCCCTGCAGGGCGCCGGCGAAGTAGGCCACGTTGACGATGCTCTTGAGGGGGTCGACGATCCGCCAGTAGATGAGGAAGTCGACGTTGATCGGCGCGTTGTCCCGGGTGATCGTCGTCTGGCTGGGGACCTCGATGAACTGCTCGCGCACGTCCACCTTCATCGGCCGGTCGATGATCGGGATCAGGAACCGGAGCCCCGGGTCGCGCACCAGGCGCTCGTTGGTCTGCCCCAGCCGGAAGACGACCATCTTCTCGTACTGCTGGACCACCCGGACCGAGAGGTAGAGGAAGATCAGGGCGAGGATGAGGATCGCCACGACGACGGCGATCGTGATGCCGAGCTCCACGGTGCGGGCTCCTTTCGACTCCGGGCTGGGCGGGCGGGTCAGGACGCCGGCAGGGCGCCGGTCGCCTCGACGTAGAGGGTGAGGCCGTCCTGGCGGACGACGGAAACGGGGACGCCGCGCGGGATGGGGCGTCCGTCGACGCTCCGCGCGGTCCACTCCTCGCCGGCCGCGAGGACGGAGCCGAGGGGATCGATCGGACGGGCGACCGTGCCCGCCTCCCCGATCACCCGCAGAGACCCGACGAGGACCGGGCTCTGGGCGAGATGACGGGTCCGGAAGGCGACGACGGTGATGAGGGCGGCGAATGCAGCCGTCAGGCCGGCGACCACGACGATGACGGGCAGCGCCACGGCGACGTCGGGGGCGGTCGGCGTCCCTGGCTCCGTGTACAGCGCGGCGGCCCCCAGCGCGACGCAGACGATGGCCCCGGCCGCCAGGAGCCCATGGCTCGTGATCTGCGTCTCCAGGACGACCAGGAGGAGCCCCAGGGCCAGGAGCAGCAGCCCGGCGACGTTGAGCGGCAGGCTGCCGAAGCCGATGAACGCGAGGAGGAGGCAGACGGCCCCCAACACCCCCGTGGCCACGTTGGGGTTCTGGACCTCGAAGATGAGACCGTAGAAGCCGACGGTGAAGAGGATGAAGGCGATGTTGGGGTCCGTGAGCAGGTGCAGGAATCCCTGCAGGGGGTTCATCGGGACCTCGACCGGGACGGCAGCGGCCGTGGCCAGGGTCACCTGCCGCCCTCCGGACACCGTGACGGTGCGGCCGTCGGCCGCCCGCAGGACCTCCTCGATCGTCGAGGCGATGCCGTCGACGGCGCCGGCCGCCACGGCCTCCTCGGCGGCGTAGCTCTTGGCCTCCGCGACCGTGGAGACGGCCCATTCGACGGGTCGGCCGCGGGCCTGGGCGATGGCCGTGATGTTCGCGATCGCGTCGTTCTTGACCTTCTCGCCGAGGGTCCCGCCGATGTCCTCGCCGCTGCTCGAGATGGGGCTGGCAGCGCCGATGTTCGTGCCCGGCGCCATCCAGGCCAGGTGGGCGGCCAGGGTGATGAACGTGCCGGCGCTCGCGGCGCGGCCGCCGGCCGGCGCCACCCAGACGATGACGGGCAGGGGCGCCTCCAGGAGAGCGCTGGTGATCCTCTGCGTGGCGTCGAGGCTGCCGCCCGGCGTGTTGAGCTTCACGATGACGATCGCGGCGCCCTCGCGATCCGCCTTCGCGAGCCCGTCGCCGACGTAGCTGGCCATGACGCCGTCGACGACGCCGGTCGTCGGGAGGATCCAGGCCTCGGGTGCCCCGTCCGCCGCGCGGGTCGGGACCGCCCCTCCGAGCGCGAGCCCGATCGCCCCGAGCCCGAGGGGCACGAGCGGCAGGAGGCGAGCGAGACGGGCGAGACGGCGCATGGATCTCCTGCGCCCAGTATGGCACCAGCGCCGGGTCGGCCCCGGAGTGCCGGGCGTCAGGTCCCGGACCTGCCCGCGGATCGCCGTCGGGGTGGCCCGTCCCGGCACCCGACCCGTCGCCGATGGCGTCCAGGACGAGCTGGCTCCAGGTCTCCAGCCGGTCGTACACGGCGCGGACCGCCGCCGGCTCCGCGAACGCGCCCTCCAGCTTGCGGGTCTCGCGGATGCGGACGGCACGCCCGTCGGCATCGGCGACGTAGACCACGCCGAGGTGCACCCGCCCGACCTCGGTCTCGTCGTCGTTGAGGAGCCCCACGAGGCGGAACTCCGGCACGAAGTCGGCGGCGATCTCCTCGGCCCACTCGCGGGCGAGGCCGCCGGCAAGATCCACGTCACCCGGGTTGAGGTGGCCGCCGACCCCGATGGAGAGCTTGTCGTGGAGCCGCTCGTCGCCGCCGGCCCGGGTGCGCCGCATGAGGAAGAGCCGTCCCCGATCGCGCAGCACGAGGTACGGGATCACCTGCTTGAACCGCGGGTCGCGCTCCATCGCGGCGCGCGGCTCGAAGCGACCCTCGGCGGCGATGACGTCGAGCATCGCCGCCGCCCCTGACTCCACGATGCCGCGCCACCCCCGGGCGTCCATGATCCGCTCGCGCGGGACGACGAGGACCCGCTCGTCGGTCACCCGCGGCCCTCGAGGCGATCGCGGGCCGCCGCGAACCGCTCGTGGAGGGCTGCCTCGTCCGGAGGATCGCCCGCGGCGCCCGCCTCGAGCAGGACCAGCCATTCGCCGAGCCGCTCCCGGATCGCCGCGACAGCGGCGGCCAGGGGGCCGGCGTTCGTGACGGCGATGCCGGCCCCCATCGCCGGCTCGCCACGGGCAAGGCGCGTGGCACCGGCCCAGCCACTCGCGGCGAGGGCGGCGGCAGTCGGCCAACCCGGCGCGGGCGGGTCGCCCGGCCCACCCGCGACCGCCTCGACCAGCGCCGCGGCGACCACCAGCGGGAGATGGCTGACCGCGGCGACCGCGGCGTCGTGCTCCGCCGCCGTCATGCGCAGGGGACGGGCGCCGCAGGCCAGCGCCAGCTCCACGACCCGGGTCACGGCATCCTCGTCATCCTGGGCCGGCGGCACGACGACCCAGGGCCGATCGCGGAAGAGGTCGGAGGACCCGGCATCGAAGCCGCTCGTCTCGCGGCCCGCCATGGGGTGCCCGCCGACGTAGCGCAGGCCCAGGGCCGCGGCCCGCTCGAAGAGGAGCACCTTCGTGCTCGCCACGTCGCTGATGACGGCGTCGCGGCCAAGCGCGTCCGGCCCGCCGTCGGCGACCATGCCGAGGAGGTCCAGGCAGGCCAGCGGCGGCGCGGCCAGCACCACGAGGTCGGCCTCGGCGACCGCCTCCCGAAGCGTCCCCGCGGCGACGTCGATCGCGCCCTTGGCCCGGGCGATCCGCGGCCCGGCCCCCGACGGCGTCCAGGCGCTCACGTGCCAGCCGGCGGCATGCGCCGCGCGGGCGACCGACCCGCCGATCAACCCGAGGCCCAGGAGGGCGAGCCGCACCGGTCAGCCGGCCCGGCGACGCGGCGCCGCGGCGTCGCTCCGCCACCCGTCGCTCGTCGGCCCCCGCGGGGGGTCCGGGGTCAGCGGGCGGGTTCTGGCGGCGCACCCGCTCGCGACGCTCGACGCCGCGGCGCTCCAGGTTCATCTGCGCGCCGCAGCGGGGACAGCGGCGCTCGTCGATGAAGAGCGACTCCAGCGGGGAGGTCGCGTAGATCTGGCGGCCGCAGTTCCAGCACGCGAGGCGGGGCATGGCCTCATCGTACGACGCGCGCGGCGAGGCGAGCGGGCGCCACGGGCGCTGCGGGCGGTGTGCCGGATCGCCCGTCCGCCCGGCGTCAGCCGACGACGGGGAGCTCGCGCAGGGCCGCGGCGACGGCCTCCGCGGGGTACTCGTAGTCCTCGAGCGAGCCCGAGAGGTACTTCTCGTAGGCCGAGAGGTCGAAGTGCCCGTGCCCCGACAGGTTGAAGGCGATGACCCGCGCGACGCCCTCCTCGCGGCAGCGCAGCGCCTCGTCGATGGCCACCCGGATCGCGTGGTTCGACTCGGGCGCCGGCAGGATGGCCTCGCTCCTGGCGAACTGCACGCCGGCGGCGAAGCTGGCGTTCTGGTGGACGGCGCGGGCCTCGATGAGGCCCTGGTCCTTGAGGAGGCTGACCAGCGGCGACATGCCGTGGTAGCGCAGCCCGCCGGCGTGGATCGGCTCCGGCATGAAGCCGTGGCCGAGGGTGTACATCTTGACGATGGGGGACAGCTTGGCCGTGTCCCCGTAGTCGAACGCGTAGACGCCGCGGGTCAGCGACGGCGCCGCCTCGGGCTCGGCCGCGATCACGCGCACCGCCGACTCGCCGCGGAGGTTGCGCCCGATGAACGGGAAGGTGAATCCGCCGAAGTTGGAGCCGCCGCCGGTGCACGCGATGAGGATGTCGGGCTCCTCGCCGGCCAGCTCGAACTGCTCGAGCGCCTCGAGGCCGACGACCGTCTGGTGGAGCAGGACGTGGTTGAGCACGGAGCCGAGCGAGTACTTCGTGTCCTCGCGGGTGGCCGCGTCCTCGACCGCCTCGCTGATGGCAAGGCCGAGCGAGCCCGGGTTGTCGGGCCACTCCGCGAGCATCCTGCGGCCGTACTCCGTCGTCGGCGACGGGCTCGCGACCACCGACGCCCCGTACGTCTCCATGAGCATCCGGCGATACGGCTTCTGGTCGTAGCTCGCCCGGACCATGTAGACCTTGACCTCGAGGCCGAACAGCGCGCCGGCGATCGACAGGGCGGTCCCCCACTGGCCGGCACCGGTCTCGGTCGCCAGGCGCTTGACGCCCTCCTCCTTGTTGTAGAAGGCCTGGGCGATCGCGGTGTTGGGCTTGTGGCTGCCGCCCGGGCTCACGCCCTCGTACTTGTAGTAGATGTGGGCCGGGGTGTCGAGGACCTTCTCCAGCCGCCGGGCGCGGTAGAGGGGGCTCGGGCGGTAGAGCCGGTACGCCTCGCGAACCGGGTCCGGGATCTCGATCTCCCGGTCCGCGCTGACTTCCTGGGCGATGATCGCCATCGGGAAGAGCGGGGCCAGGTCGGCGGGCCCGATGGGCTGCATGGTCCCCGGATGGAGGACCGGCGGGCGGCGGAACCGGAAGATCCGCGACGATGTTGTACCAGGCCGACGGGATCCGGTCCTCGTCGAGCACGTACTTCGTCCGATCGCCGGCCATGCTCGCCTCCTGGGATTTGTCTGGGACGCCTGGTGGATGTTCCCGGGCATCCCTGTGGAGGTCCGGCTCGCTGGATCAGGCCGGAGGCTACCCCAGCGCGGGCGGAGGCGCAATGGGCGCGCCGCCGAGGAGCGCCGTCGCCAGGGGCCGGTAGCGGACCGGGCCGCGGCCGAGGTCGCTCTGGTAGACGACCAGCCGATCGACCGTCCACGCGGCATCCAGGGAGGTCGCCGCGCCGGCCAGGGCGGCGACGGCACGCCCGGCCCCGGGCACGCCGTCAGCGCGACCGAGCGTCAGGTGGGCCCGGAAGGGCCGCTCGTCGGGATCCCAGCCGCGGCCGGCCAGCTCGCCCGAGAGCGCCACCGCCAGGGCGGCCAGCTCGGGGGCTCCGTCGACGATCCCCAGCCACACGACCCGGGGGCGGTCCGGGGTGGGAAAGGCGCCGGCACCGGCCAGCCGGACGGTGAACGGAGCGACCATCCGGGCGGCCGCCTCCGTCGCCGCGACGAGGTCGGGGACGCGATCGGGGGCGGTCGCGCCGAGGAACCGGACGGTCAGGTGGAGGTTCTCCGTGACGGCCCAGCGGAGGCGGCCGGCCTCCGGCAGCCGGGGATCGCCCACGATCGCGTCGACCAGCGCCCGCACGGCCGACCCGGCGGCGTCCCCCAGGGGAACCGCGACGAAGAGGCGGAGATCGTCGGGGCCGGCTTCCGGGTACCAGCGCCGCCAATCGCGGCGATCAGCGCCCGTCGGCTCGCTCCCGCTGCCATGTCCCGCGGTCCGCGCGCAGCACCTCGTGGGCGCGATCGCGCTCGCGCCAGCCCACGACGTCCGTCGCCTTGTTCTCGAGCATCTTGTAGGTCTCGAAGAAATGCTCGATCTCGACCAGGCGATGCGGCCGGACCTGCTCCAGGCGCTCGATGTGGGCCTGGTGGGGATCGCCGATGGCGACGCACAGGACCTTGAAGTCGAAGCCCATCTCGTCGCGCATCTCGAGCCCGCCGATCGGGCGCGCCCAGACGTGGCAGCCGGTGAAGGTCGGCTCGTCGATGATCAGGAGGGCGTCCGTGTGATCGCCGTCGTCGGCGCGCGTCCCCTCGATGAAGCCGTAGTCGAAGTTGTAGAAGACGGCCGAGGACAGGATCCGGTCGAGGCGGAAGACGCCGGCCTCCTCGTCGAACTCGTACTTGTTGCGGCTCCCCCGGGGGATCTCGACGACGATCTCGACGATGTCCGGAAACGACGCGGCGTGGTTCGTCATGCGCGCACGATACGGCAGCCGCCCAGCCCAGGCGCGGGCGCCGCATCAGCCGGGGCTGAGCGCACGGCAGCGGAGGCGACAACGCCGCGATGGCGCCGCATCAGCCGGCGCGCGACCGGCGGCTCAGGTGGCGTCAGCGCAAGGCGGAGCCGAGCACCGGAGCGAGCGCACCCCGAGGTGCGTGAGCGAGGAGCGGAGGCGACAACGCCGCGATGGCGCCGCATCAGCCGCCGGTCACTCGTTGTAGAGGCGCTCCTCGATCAGCTTCTCCTGCACCGTCCGCCCGTTGGGGTCGAAGCAGGAGAACTCGAAGTGCTTCTCGTACTCGAGGTCCACGTTGTCCTGGCCGCCCCGGTTCTTCTCCACCGAGAGCACGATCCAGTCGCGGAAGCGCTGCGCCTGGTACGGGTTGAACTCGATGTTGACCTTGGCGACGATGTGGTACTTCTCGTTGAGGATGACGATGATGTCGGCCTCGTAGTTGATCGCCGACGAGCCACGCAGGTGGTGGTTGCGCAGCCGGGAGGCCTTCAGCCCCTCCTTGTCCGCCGCCACGATCGCGATCATGCCCACCTGCTCGGAGAGGGCGATGTCCTTGAGGCCGTTGACGACGATCGTCACCTTCTCCGTCTCGGTGTTCGGCTCCGGGTGCAGCGGCACCTTCTGGAGGTAGTCGACCATCACGACGAGCTGGCGGCCGCCGGAGAGGTCCTTGTGCTGCTGGACCAGGGTCCGGATGTTGTCGACGGTGCTCGCGGTCTGCGTGCCGCGCATGAGGAAGAGGTTCTGGCCGTAGCGCCCGATCCGGTCGAGGCTCGGCCGGAGGCGCGGGTTCGAGGCGAGCTGCGGGCCGGAGCCGCCCTGGCCCTCGGCGACCCACGAGCCCAGGATCTCGCGACGGACGTCCTGGATCTTGATCGCCCCGGTCTTGTGCGGCAGGTGGGCCAGCGCCGACTCCATGGCGATGAGCCGGTTGAGGAGGTAGTGCTCCTCGTGCTCGAAGCAGATGTAGAGGACGTTCGCCTGGCCACCGGAGGCGACGTTGCGCGCCATCTGGAGGGCCATCGTCGTCTTGCCGGTCCCCTGGGCCCCGCCGATCAGGAAGAGCTCGCCCGGGCGAAGGCCCATGCCGATCGTCTTGTCGAGCGGCGTGAAGCCCAGCGGGATGGGCTGGTAGTCGGACAGGTTGCCGGACGTGATCCGCTCGTTGAGGTCGACGAGGACATCGAGGGCGGACCGGGGCACGAGGCTCCCGGTGTCGGCGTCCAGGCGCCATTGCGGCTCGGGCCCGCGGGCGGCGGGCTCCTCGATCTCGGTGCTCACGCGTGCACTCGCTCCCCTGGCGTGGCGGACGGCGGGGCAGCCCCCGGTGCGGGCATCCTAGCACCCGTTCCCGGCCCGGATACCGTACCGGAGTACCAGCCCGCGCCCCCCGGCCGCCCTCAGGCCGCCGGGTAGCCCGCCAGCTCGTCGAACATGCGCACCAGGGTGCGCAGGCCGGTCTCGAAGTTCGCCAGGACCATGTTCTCGTTCGGGGCGTGGGCGCGCGCGTCGGGGTTCATGAAGCCCAGGAGCACGACCGGCTGGCCCAGGATCCGCTCGAAGCTGGCGGCGACCGGGATCGACCCGCCCTCGCGGAAGTAGAGCGGTGCGACGCCGAAGGTCGCCTCGATGGCCCGCGCGGCCGCCCGGGTCGCCGGATGGTCGATCGGCGTCAGGGTGCCGCGTCCCATGCCGAGGTCGCGGACCGTGACCCGGATGCCCGGCGGGGCCATCGCCAGGAGGTGGTCGCGCAGCAGGGCGAAGATGCGCGCCGGATCCTGGTCCGCCACGAGGCGGCAGCTGAGCTTGGCGTGGGCGTGGGCGGGGATGATCGTCTTGGGGCCGTCGCCCGTGAAGCCGCCCCAGATCCCGTTCACGTCGAGGGTCGGACGAGCGCTGACGCGCTCCAGGGTGGTGTAGCCCGTCTCGCCGGCGAGCGCGTCGACGCCGATCTCGGCCATCCAGGCTGCCTCGTCGAAGGGCAGGGCGGCGAAGGCGGCGCGATCCTCGTCGGTGAGCGGGACCACGTCGTCGTAGAAGCCCGGGACGCGGATCCGCCCGTCCGGCCCCTTGAGGCGCGGCCAGCATCTCCACCAGCACGGTGGCCGGGTTGACGACCGCACCCCCGAACGTCCCCGAGTGGAGATCCACGGTGGGACCCTCGACATCGACCTGGACGTAGACGATCCCGCGCAGCCCGACGCAGATGGCCGGCAGGTTGCCCTCGAAGAAGCCGGTGTCGCAGACCATCGCCAGGTCGGCGGCCAGGCGCTCGCGGTTGGCCGCCAGCCAGCCGTCGAGATGGACCGAGGAGCTCTCCTCCTCGCCCTCGAAGATGTACTTCACGTTGACGGGGAACCCACCCCGCACCGCGAGGAGCGCCTCGGCGACGCGGGCCAGCATCTGCACGTGGGCCTTGTCGTCGGCCGCGCCCCGGCCCAGGATGCGGCCGTCGCGGACGACCGGCTCGAAGGGGGCCGTCTCCCACAGCTCGAGCGGGTCGCCCGGCTGGACGTCGTAGTGGGCGTAGACGAGCACCGTCGGGACCGCCGCGCCGGCGTGGAGCCAGTCCGCGTAGACCACCGGGTGGCCGCCCGTCTCGGCCAGCTCGACGTGTTCCATCCCGCCCTCGCGCAGCTCGGCGGCCAGCACCTCGGCCGCGCGACGCGTGTCCGCCGCGTGCTCCGGCATGCCGCCGACGCTGGGGATGCGGAGGAAGTCGAGGTAGCGCCCCAGGCGGCGCTCGGCCGTCGCCCCGAGGTACGTCTCGAGGTCGGTGGTGGACGGGGTCATGGGAAGGCCTCCGGAGGGTTCGGCGCGGCAGCGGGATCCCGGCGATTATCCGCCTCCGGACGTGGCGAGGGGCGGACCGTGGCCCGCCCCTCGGCGTCGTGTCGCGGCGGCCGCCGTCAGGCGGGCTGGGCGGACCGCTCGGCGGGCGCCTCCGCCAGCTTCGGGATGACGCCGTGGAGCGGCTCCTTGGGCGGGATATCCGTGAAGAGCGCCTCGAACGCCTCGGCGTCGAGCGTCTCCTTCTCGACGAGGGTCGCGGCCAGCAGGTCGAGCCTGGCCCGGTGCTGGGTCAGGACCTCCGAGGCCCGCTTGTAGGCGGTCTCGATGAGGCTGCGGACCTCCTCGTCGATCTGCTTCGCGA
Organism: uncultured Chloroflexia bacterium; assembly: GCA_963827965.1. GTDB lineage: Bacteria > Chloroflexota > Limnocylindria > Limnocylindrales > CSP1-4 > CTSoil-043. Next base: position 152,645 of record CAWHCW010000011.1, read on the forward strand.
CGTCGTCCGAGTAGTTCCGCTGCTCCCCGATCTCGCGGCCGAGGAAGACGAGCTCGTCGCGCTTGCCGAAGGCCCGCGGGCCCAGGCGGTCGCTCATGCCGAACTCGGTGACCATGCGCCGGGCGAGGGCCGTCGCCTTCTCGATGTCGTTCGAGGCGCCGGTGGTGGTGTCGCCGAAGACGATCCGCTCCGCGGCGTTGCCGCCGAGCATGCCGGCGATCTTGTCCTCGAACTCCGTCTTGCTCTGGAGGTAGCGATCCTCGGACGGCAGGGCCATCGTGTAGCCGAGGGCCATGCCGCGGCTGATGATGGTCACCTTGGTGACCGGGTCGCACTTGGGGAGGATCCGCTGCACGACGGCGTGGCCGCCCTCGTGGTAGGCGATGATCAGCTTCTCGGCGTCGGAGATGACCCGGCTCTTGCGCTCCGGGCCGGCCACGATCCGCTCCAGGGCCTCCTGGAACTCGGACATGCCGATGAGCTTCTTGTTGCGGCGCGCGGCGAGGATCGCCGCCTCGTTGACGAGGTTGGCGAGGTCGGCACCGGAGAAGCCGGGCGACTGCTTGGCGATGTCCTCGATGGCGATCGCCTTGTCCAGCGGCTTGCCCTTCGTGTGGACCCGCAGGATCTCGACCCGGCCCCGCATGTCGGGACGATCCAGGATCACCTGGCGATCGAAGCGGCCCGGCCGGAGGAGGGCGGGATCCAGGACGTCGGGACGGTTGGTGGCGGCGACCACGATCACGTTCGTGTTCGTGTCGAAGCCGTCCATCTCGACGAGGATCTGGTTGAGCGTCTGCTCGCGCTCGTCGTGGCTGCCGCCCAGGCCCGCGCCGCGCTGGCGACCGACCGCGTCGATCTCGTCGACGAAGACGATGCAGGGGGCATTGCGCTTGGCCTGGTCGAAGAGGTCGCGGACGCGGCTGGCGCCGACGCCGACGAACATCTCCACGAACTCGGAACCCGAGATGCTGAAGAAGGGGACGCCGGCCTCGCCGGCGACGGCCCGGGCCATGAGCGTCTTGCCCGTTCCCGGAGGGCCCACCAGCAGGACGCCGCGCGGGATGCGCGCGCCCAGCGAGTTGAACTTCTCGGGGTACTTGAGGAACTCCACGACTTCCTGGAGCTCCGTCTTGGCCTCGTCGACGCCCGCCACGTCGGCGAAGGTCACGACCGTCTTGTTGCCGAGGAACATCCGGGCCCGGCTCTTGCCGAAGCTCATGGCCTGGTTGTTGGTGCCCTGGGCCTGGCGCATCATGAAGAACAGGAAGCCGCCGATGAGCAGGACGGGCAGGATGGCGCCGATGAGCAGGCTGATCCACTGCCCGCTCTGGGAGGCCTCCTTGCCCAGGAAGGTGATCGTGGCCCCCTGCGGCGTCCACTTCTGCACGTCGTCGTAGACGTTCGTGAAGCCGATGCCGGGCACGATGACGACGTAGGTCTTGCTGTCCCCCGTCGCGGTCACCGTGAGGCGCAGGTCCTGCTGCTCGACCTTCGCGACCTTGCCGGCCTTGACGTTCGTCTCGAACTCGGAGTACGGCACCGCCTGATCGCTCGGCGACGAGATGAGGAACGTGTAGAGCAAGGCCACCGTGCCCACCACGAGGACGAGCATCACGATGCCGTTGCGCAGGAACTTGCCGTTCAACCTGGCCTCCGGGTCAGCCGCGCCGGCGGCATTCCGCCCCAGCGTCGATGGCGAGTATAGAGCGCCGCGCCCGACCCCCCTGCCGGACGGCCCGGGGAGGCCGAGGCCGGGGCGGACCTTCGGTCGCCGGCCCGCCGGGTCCCTCGCCTGCGGCGGTCACTCGATCGACCCGGTCACCTCCGGCGAAGCGAGCATCACCGCGTCGGCGGACGCGAGCGCGCCCGCGTTCAAGGCGTGGATCACCCCCACGACCACTGCGCCGTGCGCCGAGCCCAGGGCGAGATAGGCGTCGACGTCCTCGAACAGGAGGACTCGGTCCCGAGCCGACTCGAGCAGCTCCCTCAACCGCTGCCTCTTCGGCGTGACCGCCGGACCGAGCCCGGACACGGCGTCGAAGAGATGGCTCAGCCCCCAGGCGGCCAGATAGGCTTCGATGAGGCCCAGGTTTCCCGACGAGACGATGACCGACCTCGTGCCGGTCCCCCTCAGCACCTCGAGCGCGGGGCGGACGAACCAGTTCGGTCGCGCGTCATGGAGGAGAGCCGGGCGAAGTGCCTCGAGTCGTTCGTGCTCGAGCTCCGTCCGCTCGGTGGCAACGCCGTATTCCGTCGCGATCCCATCCCAGATCTCAGGCTCCGTGAGCCCGACATACCGCTGGAAGAAGCCGTCTCGGGGGCGAACGCCGCGCCGCACCAGGACCTTGCGGTATGACTCTGCCTGCCACGGCTCGCTGTCGCAGACGACGCCGTCGAAATCCCAGATGCAGAGCTCGAATGGCCCGCGAGCCCGGATGAACGCCGCGAGATCGGCCGGCGAGCCCAGGCGTCTCAACCCGGCTGTCCGGCGCCGGATCAAACGGCGGCCAGCCTGACCGGCCGCCCGGTGCGCATCGACTCCTGGGCCGCGAGCGCCAGCGAGAAGGCGGCGATCGCATCCTCGCCGGTGGGCGCCGGATCGGCGTCGGTGGCGACCACCCCGACAAAGGCTGCGACCGCCCCGACATAGCCGTCGACAAAGCGTCCAACGAAGTCGGTGCCGACATCCATTCGCCGGGATGCGCCGACCAACGTCTCGACGCCGGTGACTCCCTGAGCGCCCGCTCCGATGCGGAGCGTGGACAGCGAACCCATGATCTCCAGGGACGCCTCGTAGCCGTAACCGGACGCGCGACTGTTGTCGATCAGGCCCAGCGCACCGTTCGCGAACCGGAGAGCGACGACCGCGTTGTCGACGTCGCCGGCCACCTCGGCGATCGCCGGATCGGACAAGGCGGCCCCGGTCGCATAGACCTCCGAGACCTCGCCAACCAGCCAGCGGGCGACATCGAAGTCGTGCAGCGTGACGTCGGCGAAGATGCCGCCGCAGCTCTGGAGGTACTGGAGGCTCGGGGCGACCATGTCCCGACAGGTTGCCCGGAAGAAGCGGATCTCCCCCACCGCTCCCGCGTCGATCCGGTCCTTGACGGCGCGGAAATCCGGGTCGAAGCGGCGGTGAAAGCCGACCTGGAGCTTGATGCCGGCGTCGCGCGCGGCCGTCACGGCCGCGGTCGCCCGGATGGGATCGAGGGACAGCGGCTTCTCGCAGAAGATGTGCTTCCGCGCCGCCGCCGCCTGCTCGACCTGGTCAGCGTGGAACGGGGTGGGCGAGGCGATGACGACCGCGTCGACGCGAGGGTCCCCCAGCACCTCGTCGTAGCGGACCGACCACGGGACCTCGAAGCGCTCGCCGATCGTCCGGGCCAGCGCCTCGTTCGGGTCGACGACGACCGCGAGCTCGGCGTCGCGAATCCGTCGAGCCAGCGTCTCGGCGTGGAACGATCCGATCCGGCCGAGGCCGACCTGCGCGACCCGCACCCTTCGAGACGTTGGAGCCATGCTGACCTCGCTTCACACGCCCCGCGCCCGTGCGTGGAGCCGCCGGCGCATCGCTGCGCCGGCGGCTCCCGGGCCGCGGCGGCCTACTGGTACTTTGCCGCGTTGTCCTTCGTGACGAGCTCGGTTCCCGTGTCGATGACGGCGGGGATGGTCTCGCCCTTGATGAGCTTGAGCAGGTTCTCCACGCCGAACTTGCCCATGTTCGAAGGCGCCTGCGCGACGGTCGCGTCCATGTCGCCCGCCAGGATGGCAGCCGCCGCGTCGGGATTCGCGTCGAAGCCGACGACGATGATCTTGCCGGCCAGGTTGGCGCCCTTGATGGCCTCCACGGCACCCAGCGCCATGTTGTCGTTGCTGCCGAAGACGCCCTTCAGATCGGGATTGCGGGTCAGGATGTCCTCCATCGCCGCCTGGCCCTTGGCCTTGTCCCACTCAGCCGGGACTTCAGCCACGAGATTGAGGCCGCAGGCGGTGACCGCGGCCTTGGCGCCGTTCGCACGGAACTGCCCGGTGCTCTGGGTGATGATCCCCTGGAGGATCGCCACCTTGCCACCCTTCTCGACGTGGTCGCACAGGTACTGGCCGGCCAGCGCCGCGCCGACCTCGTTGTTCGTGCCGATGAACGTGACGCCCTCGTTCGTGCCCTTGGTGTCGATGAACACGACCTTGATACCCGCATCGAGCGCCTGCTGGATGACGGGCGAGAGGGCCGCCGGGTCGGTCGGGGCAATGGCGATGCCGTCCACCTTCTGGGTGATCGCGTCTTCGATCTGGGCGATCTGGGACGGCACATCGGATTCAGCCGGAGGGGCGAGGACCGTGACTTCGACGCCCGGGGTCTGGCCCGCGTCCTTGGCGCCCTTCTCGACTGCGGCCCAGAACGGATTGCCGCCCCCGGGACCCTTCATGTCCACGAGGATCTTCACCGCGGTGGCGGCCGCGCTCGGCGGGGCCGCGCTCGGCGCGGCCGAGCTCGGCGCGGCCGATGGCGCGACGGTGGTCGCGGCCGGGGACGGGCTGGCGCCGGACCCACACGCGGCGACCACGAGGACCAGCACGGCCGCCAGGCCGAAGAGTCGTGTTGCCTTCATCTCTCCTCCTATGGATGTCTCGGTCGATTGCCGCGTCGAGCGCGCCCGACGGCCAGGGCGGCGGTGCCACCCCGCCGGAGCGCGCTTCTCGCCATGTCCCGCGATACGCACACCTCCTCGTGTCCGACGTCGGGTTCCAGATCGTGGCTCGATCCCGGCAGGCCGCTCAGGCCGTCGCGGTTGCTCGCCGCCGCATGACGTCAAACGCGACGACGGCGATGATCACGACGCCGATGAGGATCTGCTGCCAGAAGACCTGCACATTCGAGAGGTTCAGAAGATTGCGCATCAAGCCGATCACGAGCACACCGGCGAACACACCCAGAACCGTGCCCCGGCCGCCGAAGAAGCTCGCCCCGCCGATGATCACGGCGGAGATGGCGTCGAGCTCGGCGCCGATGCCGGCGTTCGGGAAACCCGAGTTGGTGCGCCCCGCGAGCAGCAGCCCGGAGAACCCCGCCAGCAGGCCGCACAGGCCGTAGGCGACCACGAGGGTGCGGTTGACGTTCACGCCGCTCACGCGGGCGGCCTGCGGGTTGCCGCCGATCGCGTAGATGTGCCGGCCGGTGCGAGTGTGCTGCAGGAAGACCCAGACGGCCACGAAGCACAGGATCACGGCCCCGAGGCTGACCGGGATCTGAACGCCCGCGAACGCGACGTTGCCGGCTCCGAGCCAGCGCACCTCGGCTGGCAGCCCGCTGACGGGCACGCCGCCCGAGATGAGGTTGGTCAACCCGCGGGCGATGTTGAGCATGCCCAGGGTCATGATGAACGGGTGCGGCATGTGGAGCCATGTGAGCCCCACGCCGTTGACGACGCCGACGGCCAACCCGACCAGGAACGGGGTGAGGATGACGACGGGCCACGGCACGCCGGCGACGGCCAGGAGGGCCGTCGACATCATCGCCAGGGCCAGGGTCGACCCGACCGCGAGGTCGATGCCGGCGGTGACGATGACGATGAACTGCCCGAGCGAGAGCACGGCCAGGAAGGCCGTCTGACGGAAGATGTTGGCGATGTTGTTCGGCGTCAGGAAGACGTCCGGCTGGGCCAGGAACGAAAGCGCTGCCATGATCAGCACGATGAAGAGGGCCCCGAAGCGGTCGACGTAGGCCATCAGGCGGACGAGCCTGCGGAGCTCGGAGTCCGCCTCGGCCTGCTCGGCGACCGGGCCGGGAGTCGCGACATCAGCCATGATCCGGCCTCATCAGCTCGGGCTCGCACTCGCTGCGGCGTCGTGGGCCCGCTTGTTGCCCATGATCCAGCCGATGACCTCGTTGCGATCAACGTCGGCCAGCGGCGCCTCGGCGAGGTTGCGGCCATGGAACAGCGCCATCACCCGGTCGCACACGTAGAAAACGTCATCGAGGCGGTGGCTGATGAGAATGACGCTGATGCCGTGCTTCTTCAGGTCCTTGATGAGGTCGAGCACCTTGCGGACCTCCTTGACTGCCAGCGCCGCCGTCGGCTCATCCATGATGACGACCCGGGCGTCGAACGCCGTCGCGCGGGCGATGGCAACCGCCTGGCGCTGGCCGCCGGACAGCTCCTCCACGCGCTGCTCGATGCTCTTGACGCGAATCATCAGCTTGTCGAGGTGCTGCTTGGAGAGCGCGAGATTGGCGGCATGATCGACGAGGCGAATTGGCCCGAACCGCCGGGTCCGTTCTCGCCCGAGGAAGATGTTCTCGTCGATCCGGAGGTTGCCGGCGAGGGCCAGGTCCTGGTAGACCATCTCGATGCCCAGCCGCTGGGCGTCCCGCGGACTCCCGAACCGGACTTCCTCGCCATCGACGAGAAGCTGGCCATCGCTGGGAGGATGGAGGCCCGAGAGGACCTTCATCAACGTGGTCTTGCCCGCCCCGTTGTCGCCCACGACACCGAGCACCTCGCCCCGCCGCAGGGTGAGGTTCACGCCGCTGAGCGCGACGACATGGCCGAAGCTCTTCGAGATCCCGCGCGCCTCGACGGCGGGTGTCACCGACGCCTGGGTCATTGGCCGCTCCTCGTTCGTCGAGCTCGGGACCACGATCGCCGTCATCCCGGGATCTCGGCCCGGCGGATCCCGCGATTCTCCACCATCGAGGTCATCGTCGCCTCGGCGACCCGCAACGCCAGGACTCCGTCGCGGGCCGCAGATGGGCTGGGCGCCTCGCCGGCGGCAACGCGGACGAATGCCCCCATGGGCGCGATCCTCACGGCCGGATGATCACGATCGAGACCGCTGGCACGGCGTCGCCCGGGCGACGCGGCAGACCCAGGAACGAGGATTCCATACCGTTGGTGGACTCCGGGCGCTCATCATGTAATCGATTTCACGCTGGAAGACCGCAGGATAGCATCCGGTCCGGGCGTGTCAATAGACGACGGCCGGGAGGTCATTGCCAGGGCAGCTGGGCCGCCTCTCCGAGGTCGCCGGCGTGAGTCGCGGTCCATGGCGGGGGCGGCGGGCGGCGCGTCGGCCTGTGACAGCAAGCGACCGGTCCCCGGAGGGTCCGCCCGCAGAAGGGCGATGTGGTAGCGGAGGGCGGATTTGAACCACCGACCAAGGGCTTATGAGTCCCCTGCTCTACCACTGAGCTACTCCGCCTTGCCTCCATTCTACCGCAGCGTCCAGGGAGTGGCCTCGACACGATCCTCCGGCGCCGCGGCGGGAGCCCTCGAGGCGGGCCGGTTGACGAGCAGGATCCCCGCCGCGACGAGGACGAAGCCCCCCAGATCGAGTGGCGTCAGCTGCTCGCCGAGCAGGACGGCGCCGGCGGCCACACCCACGACGGGGACCCCGAGGAAACCGACCGTCGCCGCCAGCGGCCCGAGGGAGCGAGTGATCGACTGGCTGGCCCAGAAGGCGAAGGCCGTCGCCAGGGGGCCGCTGTAGAGGAGGACCAGGAGCGTGACCGGCTCCCAGCGGATCGCGGCGCCGGGCTCCACGAGGAGCGCCAGGGTGGCCAGCGGGACGACGGCCACCATGAGCTGCCAGGGCTGGAGGGCCAGGGGCGACGAGGCCCAGCGGTGGCGCCGCACGTGGATCGAGGTGGCGCCCCAGATCGCCGCGCTGAGAAGGAGCAGGGCCGCGCCGGCGGCCTCGCCCGGAGCGCCCCAGTCAACGCCCAGGGGGTTCACCAGGGCGACGATCCCGGTCAGCCCCATGGCCAGGCCCGCCAGCTCCACCCGCAGCGGACGGACGCGGAGGACGAGCGCTTGCAGGACGACCACCCAGATGGGCATCGTGTAGACCAGGATCGCGGAACGGCCGGCCGGCACGACCTGGAGGGCGATGTTCATGAGGACCGTCCCCGCCGCCACCTGGCCGAGCGCGACGCTGAAGAGGATCGGCAGATCGTGCCGCGGCGGCCGCGCGAGCTGACCGCGGGCCCCGACGATGACCAGGATCGTGGCCAGCCCCGCCGCCACCCGGAGCGCGGCGTAGGTGAAGGGCGGCATGTAGTCCAGGCCCTTCTTGGCCACCACCCAGTGGACGCCCCAGACCACGGCAAGGGCGACGAGCAGGAGGATCGCGACCCGGGGGGACGTCGTCGCGGCCGGGCGGAAGCGAGGGGGCGGCACGTCGGGCGGCATGGCGCCCGGAGCGGAAGACCCGGGTCGCACAGCCCGCAGCGATCCGGCGGCTAGGGGTTGGGACCGAAGAGAACCTCGAGCCAGCCCTCGAGCGGAGAGGGCGGGGTCGTGTCCGCCCCGAGGCGCCGCGCCGGCGAGCCCGGTGCGTCATCCGCGAGGGCGGGGGCATCCGGGACGAGCGCAAAGGGCCGCTCCGTGCGGGAGCCGACCCGGTACGCCCGTGCCTGCTGCAGGACCCATCGTTCCTGGCCGACGAGGTCGAGCTCGCGGCGGAGCGCCTCGGTCTGCGCCGCCACCACGGCGTTGCGGGCGCGCTCGTCCGTCACGCGAGCAGTCGCGCGGGAGGCCTCCGCGGCCTGCCCGGCAAAGGCCACGACGATCCAGGAGGCAAGGACGACCAGGCCGACCCGGGCGACGCGCCGGCGAGAGATCCCGATGACGCCGAGGCCGGCAAGCGACGGGCGGGCGGCCGGGCCCGCCTCGCCGGGCGCGCCGGGCACGGAGGCGGTGTCCGGGACCGGGTGCGTCGCCTCGTCCGGGTCGCGGGGAGCGGGGCTGGGGTGCCGCGGCATGGCCGAAGGGTAGCTGCGCACTGACGGAGTGTCAAATCTCGCCGGGGGCCGCCTGCGTCGCGGATTCGTGCGGGGCGACGGCGATCCGGCCCGCTTGTCGAGCCGCCGCGCGGCCGCCCCATCCCGAACGCCTGTTCGCGGTTTCGGGAGCCGAGGTCGCCGTCACGGGCTGCGGCGCCGTCGGGTCCCAGTTCATCAGCCAGGCGTGATCCGGGTCCACGGTGAAGTGCCAGGCGCGGTTGGGCCCGGCCATGATGTTGAGGTAATAGCAGTCGTAGCCGGCCGGGGCGCCGACGGGGTGGTAGCCCGCCGGGACCAGGACGAGGTCGCAATCCTCGGGGGCCAGCACCTCGTCCAGCGCCCGGTCGGGGGTGTACACGCGCTGGAAGGCGAACCCGCCGGGCCTCGCGAACCGGTAGAAGTAGACCTCCTCGAGAAGCGCCTCCCGCGGAGGGTCCTCCGTGTCGTGCTTGTGAGGCGGATAGCTGGACCAGTTGCCGCCCGGCGTGAAGACCTCGAAGGCGATCAGCCGGCCGGCCTCCGCCGCGGGCGGCAGGAGGTGGTGGATCCGCCGGGCGGTTGGCCCGGCTCCGCGAGCCTCCACGAGGATCTCGTCCGGCGGTATGTGCGCCGTGCGGCGGATCGGTCCGGCGGGCGCGGCCGCCACCACCACGAGCGCGTCGGTGGCCGCGACGACGTTCACCGGCACCCCGGGCCCGACGAGGATCACCGGCGGCGGCGGGCCATCGAAGACGGTGGCGCGCGATCCCACGACCCCGAAGTCATGGGCCCCCGCCGTGACCGCGGCCCGGCCCTCGAGCACGAGGACCAGGCGCTCCTGCTCAGCCGCCGGACGGTCGATGGCCTGGCCCGCCCGGAGCCGGAACGCGACGACCTCCACGTGGCTCCACCCGGCCCCGACCGGGTCGACCGCGACGATGGTCCCGTCCGTGGCGGGCGCCGCGGCACGGCGCAGCAGGCGTCCGCGGTACCTGGCGAGGCCGGGCGACGCCGGAATCGACGCGAACGATGGCGATCCGGCGGGAACGGCATCAGGCCCCCGAGAACTGGGCGCAGGACCCGTGGATCCACGCACACGGAGCGCAACGGGGAGGATCACCCGCTCCGCTCGCGCGCCGCCCTCGGCGGGCCGGGCGATGCGCTCGACGAGGCGTCGGACCGCCCAGTGACCCATCTCGCCCTTCTGCTGGGCCACCGTGGTGAGCGGTGGCTCCACCCATGCCGCGGCGTCGATGTCGTCGAAGCCGACGACGCTGATCTCCTCGGGCACGCGACGGCCCGATGGCGCGGAGCGTTCGGATGACCTCGATCGCCGTGACGTCGTTGTGACAGATGAGGGCGGTCGTGGCCGGCCGCTCCGCCGAGCAGCCCGCTGATCGACTGCCCGCCGGTCGCAACCCCGACGCCGACGACGACGGGGACCTCGTCGCGGGCGACGCCGGCCTGCTCCAGGGCCTCCAGCGCGCCCTGGAGACGGTTCGCCGCGTCGGCGCCCTCGGTCGGGCCGGTGACGATCGCGAAGCGCGTGTGCCCGTGCTCGAGCAGGTGCTCCGCGGCGAGGCGGCCCCCCGCCCGGTTGTCGGAGACGATCGTTGGCACGCCCAGGTCGGCGCGCTCGCTGTTCACGATGACCACCGGGACGGCCGTCCTCGCCAGCTGCGCGGCGTACCCGTCGGCCAGGTGGCCGGCGGCCACGATGAGACCGTCGACCCGCCCGTCCTGGAGGAACGCGAGGTAGTCGGCCTCGCGGCGCGGGTCGCGGGCCCCGTTGCACAGGATGATCCGGAGGCCGTGCTCCCACGCCGCGTCCTCGACCGCCCGGACCAGCTCCGGGAAGAAGGGGTTGTGGACATCGGTGACGATGAGGCCCAGGGTGTTGGTCGTCCGCGTCTTGAGCGAACGGGCGATGCTCGACGGGCGATAGTCCAGCGCCTCGGCCGCGGCCCGCACGGCGGCCACCGTCGCGGGTCGCGAGGCCGAGGCGCCGGACATGATCCGGCTCACCGTCGCGGTGGAGACACCGGCCCGGCGCGCGACGTCGACGATGGTGGCAGGCATGTCAGAACCTTTCGCGGGGTCTCACGGCACGGGCACTCCTGCATGCCCGATGCCCCGGACGAGAGGCGGCCCGGCGGCCACACGGTCGGCCGTGCCTACCGGCGAGCGCCGGCCTCGGGCCGGCTCTCGACCGTGACCGGGCGCCCCTCGCGGAGGGAGCGGGTCGCGGCCTCGGCGATCGCCAGGGCGGCGCGGCCGTCCTCGCCGGTCGCCCGCGGCGACCCGGTCCTCGCGGACGCAGGCGACGAAGTCGACGACCTCCCGGACGTAGGCCTCGTCGAACCGCTGGAGGAACCAGAACGGGTAGTCGCGGCTCACGCCTTCCTTCGTGTAGTGCTGCACGGCGGTGGCGCTGGCGTCCCCCACCAGCACCTTGCCGCCCGACCCGAAGACCTCGGTGGTCACGTCGTAGCCGTAGACCGCGCGCCGTGAGCTCGTGAGAACGCCAAGGGCGCCGCTGTGGAACCGAAGCGCGGCCACCGTCGTATCGGCGTCGCCGATCTCGCCGATGCGCTCGTCCGCAAGGGCGGCGCCGTAGGCGAACACGGACGCCACCTCGTCCCCGGTGAGGTACCGGATGATGTCGAAGTCGTGGATGGCCAGGTCGCAGAAGATGCCGCCCGAGCCCTTCAGGTACTCGATGGACGCCGGCTCGGGATCGCGGCTCGTCGCGGTGACGAGCTCGACCTTGCCGACCTTGTCCTGCTCGATGAGCGCTCGAGCGCGCTCGTATGCGGGGTCGTAGCGGCGCTGGAAGCCGATCTGCAGGGGCACCCCGGCGCGCTCGGCTGCGTCGATCGCGCGCAGCGTCCGCTCCATCGTCAGGTCGATCGGCTTCTCGCAGAAGATGGCCTTGCCGGCCCCGGCCGCCAGCTCGACGAGCTCGGCGTGCGTGTTGGTGGGGGTCGAGATCGCCACGGCCTGGATGCTCCCGTCGGTCACCGCCTCCGACGGATCCGGAGTCCAGCGGGCGCCCAGCTCGTCGGCGAGCGCCCGGCCGGCCGCCTCGAGGGGCTCGGCCACCCAGGCCACCCGCACGCCGGCGACGTCGTGGGCGAGGGTTTCCGCGTGCTTGCGCCCGATGCGCCCGGCGCCGAGGACCGCGACGCGAAGCTCCGTTCTCATCTCATTCCTTTCCTTGGCCCGACCCGGGCTCGACCATCGCGCCCATCGGCTCCACCTCAGCCGCGCTCCGCGGCGATCTCGCGGAGCAGGAGATCGACGACCGCGCGGCTCATCGCGGCGCTCTCCGATGGCGCGCGCCACGTGGTGTCCTGCTCGACCATGACCCAGCCGCCGTAGTCCGCGCCGTCGAGCGTCTCCAGGACGCCCCGGACGTCGAGGAGGCCGCTGCCGACCTCGGTGAAGACCCGCCCGCGCAGGCCGGCCAGGAAGCCGTCGACGTCGCCCGTCCCCATCGCCGCCTTGACGCCGCCGTCCACGTCCTTGAGGTGGACGTGCCTGACGCGGTCGCCGTAGCGGACGAGCATCGCGACCGGGTCGCCGCCGCCGAGGAGATAGTGGCCCACGTCGAGGCACGACCCGACGACCGCCGGGTCGCTCATCGCGAAGAGCCTGTCCACCTCCGCGGGTGTCTCGACGTACGTCCCGACGTGGTTGTGGAAGGCGAGCGGATGACCCAGGTCGGCGGCCTCGCGGCCGAGCGTCTCGAGGAGCGCCGCCAGGCGGCGGAACCCCTCGTCGGTCATGGCCGGGACGTCCGGGCCGTCGGCCCGGCCGCCCCACGGGATGCGGGCCGGGCCGACGGGAAGCGCTGCGACCAGCGTGTCGCCGTGCGCGGCATGCAGCTCCGCGAGCTTGGCCCGACCGACGTCCAGGGCGCCGGGAACGGGGCCGTCCTCGTCGCACTCGATGCAGGCGTAGACCTCGGCGATGCGCAGGGCCCGGGCCGCCAGCGCCTCGTCGAGCGCCGCGCCGCGCGGGAACGACCCGGCCAGCTGGGTGCCCTCGAAGCCGAGCCGGGCGATCTCGTCGAGGATGTGGAGCGGCTCGATCGGCGGGGTCAGGTCCGGCAGGTCGTCGTTCGCCCACAGGATGTGGACGATCCCGATCTTCGCCCGCGGGATGGCGCGCCGGCCGGCGGCCGCGGCGGGTTCCATGGTGCGTGCGCCCGTCATCGGTGCTGCTCCTCTGCGCGGCCAGCAAGCTGGCTCGCGTGCTGCTCGGGATGGAACTCGGGGACCGGGGCATCCCACCACCCGGTCTTGTCGAGGGCGTGCTCCGCCTCGCGGCCGACGTTCACCGCGACGAGGGCGGGCCCGCCGTGGGCGAGGGCGCGCTCCATGGCGGGGCGAACCACGTCGGGGTGGTCCACCTGCTCGGCGTGGAGCCCGAAGGCCTCGCCGATCGCCCGGTAGTCGGGCGAGTAGAGGGAGCCGTCGGGACGGAGGAAGTCGGTCTTGGCCGTTCGGCCGAAGAAGCTGCGCTGGCCGCCCTTGATGCTCATCCAGCCGCTGTTGTTGAGGACCACGAAGACCACCGGGATGTCCAGGAGCTCCGCGGTCGCGAGCTCCTGGACCGTCTGCAGGAAGTCGCCGTCGCCGGCGATCCCGACGACCTGGCGTCCCGGCTGCCCGAGCGCGGCGCCGATGGCGGCGGGCACCGTGAAGCCCATCGTGCTGAAGCCGCCCGACGTGATGTGCGTCCGCGGCGCACGGGTCACCCAGTTCTGCTTGACGATGCTCTGGGGGAGCCCCGCCCCGGTCACCACGATGGCGTCGGGCCTGGTTGCCTGCTGGATCTCGAAGATCGCCCGGGCCTGGGTCATCGGCTCGAGCGTCGAGCGTTCCTTCCTCTGCTTGAGCTCCTCCCAGGCGGCCTTCTTCGCCTGGATCTCCTCGAAGTAGGCCGTGCTCCGGTAGTCGCCGGCGGCGGGGCCGAGGGCCTCGAGCACGTCCGCCATCGTCGCCCGCGCGTCGCCGAGGAGACCCACCTCCACGGGGTAGTTCTTGCCGATCTCGCGCGGGTCGATGTCGAGGTGGATCAGCCTGGCGGGCGGAATCGAGAAGGTGACGCCCTTGCGCCACGAGCTGGCCGACCAGTCGGTGAACCGGCAGCCGACGGCCAGGAGCACGTCGGCCGCGGCGGCCAGCTGGTTGCCGGAGGTGGACGCCGTGTCGCCGATGCTCCAGGCGTTGAGCTCGTGGGTCTCGTCGATCGCGCCCTTGCCCTGCCAGGTCGTGACCACCGGGGCACCCAGGCGCTCGGCGAGCGCCGTCAGCTCGGCCCAGGCGCCGGCCAGCATGACGCCGCCGCCGGCGACGATGACCGGCCGCTTCGCCGCCCGGAGCAGCGCCGCCGCACGCTCCACGTCCGCCGCGGCCGCCCGCGGGCCATGGCGCGCCTCGCGCTGATCCGGGTCGGGGATCACGACCTCGGCCGCATCCGCCTGGACGTCCATCGGCAGGTCCAGCAGGACCGGCCCGGGGCGCCCGGAGAGCATCTGGTTCCAGGCGCGGTGAAGGACGAACGGCAGCTCGTCCACGCGCGACGGCTGCCACCACTCCTTGACCACCGGCTCGAAGATCCGCGGGTTGTCGGCGACGTGCCGACGCTCCACCTCCTGGAAGAGGCCGTGGCCGCGCATGTAGGTGTGGGCGGATCCCGTGACGAGCATGACCGCGGTCGAGTCGGCGTAGGCCGTCGCCATGCCGACGACCGTGTTGGCCTGGCCCGGCCCGATGCTGGTGAAGGCCAGCAGCGGGCGGCCGGTCACCCGGTAGTAGGCGTCGGCCACGTGGACAGCCGACTGCTCGTGCATGACCTGGACGGTCCGCACCTCGGCGGCGTAGTCGAGGAGCACGTCGGTCACGTTCCAGCACCCGTGGCCCGGGATGCCCACCGCGTAGCGGGACGCCCTGCCGGACCAGGTACTCGACGAGGATCTGGGCCCCCGTCAGCCGACGCCCGGCGACCGCCTCCGAACCCATGCCTGCCTCCTTCGGTGGCCAAGCCGGACCCCGGGCGCGGCGCCTCGATCCCCTCGAAGGCACACCGCGGGCACGGTAATCGTTTGCACCGGGGGCATCTTGCGGGACCGTGAAGGCCGTCGTCAAGAGGCCGAATGCAATCGATTACATGGCCCAAGCGTCCCGGCTCGGCTCGCGGCGACGTGATCCCCGTGCCATACGAGCTGGCACTGGGCCGGGCGATCGTCTCGCTGCAGCGGGCCGGATGCAGCTGTATCCTCCCGCAGGAATAGAACAGGTGTTTGTATTCGCCGAGAGGCCGCCGCCCATGCGCACGTACGCTCCCGCCGATGTCGCATCGGTCCTCGCCGGGATCCTCGACGAGCCCTCCCTCGCGCGGGGCGTCCTGCACCATGCCGTGGAGCCTGCCCGCGAGGCGCTGACCGTGCCCTTCCCGGCGTGGCTCGATCCCCGCGTCGGCGCCGCCCTCCACCGCCGCGGGATCGATGCTCTCTACACCCACCAGGCCGAGGCGCTCGATGCCGTTCGCGCTGGCCGTGACGTGTGCGTGGTGACCCCGACCGCCTCCGGGAAGAGCCTCTGCTACGAGCTGCCGGTCCTCCAGGCACTGGCCGACGATCCCTCCGCCCGCGCCCTCTGGCTCTTCCCGACGAAGGCGCTGGGGCAGGACCAGGTCGTCGCCTTCCGGGAGCTCGCCGTGGCGGCGGGGCTCCCGGTTTCGGCCTCCACGTACGACGGCGACACGCCGGCACCGATCCGCTCGACGATCCGGGCGGCGGGCCAGGTCGTGGTGACGAACCCGGACATGCTCCACGCGGCGATCCTCCCCCACCACACCAAGTGGTTCCAGCTCTTCGAGCAGCTGCGGGTGATCGTGATCGACGAGCTGCACACCTACCGCGGCCTCTTCGGCAGCCACGTCGCCAACGTCCTGCGCCGCCTCCTCCGCCTCTGCGCCCACTACGGCTCCCATCCCGTCATCGTCACGTGCTCGGCCACGATCGCCAACCCCGGCGAGCTGGCGACCTTCCTCACGGGGCGCGCGCCGCTGGTCATCGACCGCAGC
Source organism: uncultured Chloroflexia bacterium (assembly GCA_963827965.1). GTDB lineage: Bacteria > Chloroflexota > Limnocylindria > Limnocylindrales > CSP1-4 > CTSoil-043. Next base: position 168,504 of record CAWHCW010000011.1, read on the forward strand.
GGGGCGCCCTCCGGGGAGCGCCACCTGCTGTTCGTGGACCCGCCGCTGGTCGACGCGGCGTCGGGCGCCCGCGGCTCGTCGCTCACCCTCGCCCAGCGCTGGGCCCTCCCCTTCCTGCGGGCCGGCCGCCAGACCATCGTCTTCGGGCGCTCGCGCACGGCCGTCGAGCTGATCCTGACGGGCCTGCGCGAGACGCTCCGCGAGCACGCCGGGCCCCGCTCGCGCGTGCGCGGCTACCGGGGCGGCTACCTGCCCACCGAACGCCGGGCCATCGAGGAGGGCCTCCGCAGCGGCGAGGTCCTCGGCGTCGTCTCGACCAACGCGCTCGAGCTCGGCGTCGACATCGGGCGCCTCGACGCCGCCATCCTCGCCGGCTATCCGGGCTCCATCGCCGCCACCCGCCAGCAGGTGGGGAGGGCCGGAAGGCGCCTCGGCCCCAGCGTCGCGGTCCTCGTCGCCTCGGCGGCGCCCGTCGACCAGTACGTCGTCCACCACCCGGAGTTCATCCTGGACCAGCCGCCCGAAGAAGCCCGGATCGACCCCGACAACCTCCACGTCCTCCTGGCCCACCTGAAGGCGGCGGCGTTCGAGCTGCCGTTCGCGCCCGGCGATCTGTTCGGGCCAGGTCCCGCCGACGACCTCCTCGCCTTCCTCGCCGAGGACGGCCACGTGCACCAGGGCGACGACGGGCGCTGGTACTGGTCGTCGGAGAACTTCCCGGCCTCGGCCGTCTCCCTGCGGACGGCCGCCGAGGAGAACGTCGTGATCATCGACACGACGCCGGACCGCCCGAAGGTGATCGGCGAGCTGGACCTCTTCTCGGCCCAGACGCTGGTCCACGAGGACGCCATCTACCTCCACGAGTCGGCGATGTTCCACGTTGACCACCTCGACTGGGACGAGCGCAAGGCGTACGTCCGCCGCGTGGACGTCGACCACTACACCCAGGCCGACCGCGCGGTGACCCTCAAGCCGCTCGACGTCTTCGGGGCCGCCGCCGCCCCCGGTGGATCGCGCCGCCACGGGGAGGTCATGGTCGCCAGCCGGGCGACGCTCTTCAAGAAGCTGAAGCTCGTGACGAACGAGAACCTGGGCTGGGGTCCGATCCACCTCCCCGAGATCGAGCTCCAGACGACCGCCTACTGGCTGACGGCCGAAGGGGCGGCGATCGGCTGGCGGCGAGCCGATCTCGACGTCGCCCTCGCCGGCGCCGGTCGGGCCCTGCAGACCGTCGCGAGCGTCCTCCTGATGGTGGACCCCCGCGACCTCGGCCTCGTGGCGCAGGTTCGCTCGCCGCACGACGGCGCGCCCACCGTCTACCTCTACGAGGCCGTGCCCGGCGGCGTGGGCCTCGCCGAGCGCCTCTGGCAGCGCCACGCCGAGCTGGTCGACGGCGCGGCCGACCTCGTCGCCTCGTGTGGCTGCGATGGCGGTTGCCCGTCGTGCACCGGACCCCGGCCAGCCGGCGGGGAGGTCGCGCTCGACGCCCGGGTCCTCGCCCTGCGGCTCCTCGATGGGCTGGGGGCGCGGCAGACGGGGGGCGCGGCAGCGCCGGGTCGGCGGTGAGCGACGTCCCCACGCTCGAGCGGCGCCTGGCCCGCTTCCGCGCGGCACGCCCCGCCGCGCCCGCGGCCGGCGTCGGCGGGCAGCCGGAGCCGCCGCTGCGGGGCCCGGCCCGTGCGGCGCGCCTGGCGGCGGCCCTCGACGGCGACGTGGTCGGCGGGCCGGACGGGCTCGTGGTGCGGGTCGAGCCGCCGACGATCGCGGTGCCGCTCGACCGCGAGACGGCTTGCCCGTCTCCCCGGGCAGCCGGGGCCGGAGGCGCGCCTGGTCTGCCTCGACACGGAGACGACCGGGCTGGGAACCGCGGCCGGAACGCTGGCCTTCCTCGTCGGCCTTGGCTGGTGGGAGGGCGACCGGTTCCGGCGACTCCAGCTGGTCTGTCCGGACCATGGCGAGGAGCGCGCGCTGCTGGCAGCGCTGGAGCAGGCGATCCCGGCCGACGCCTGGCTGGTCACCTACAACGGGCGGGGCTTCGACTGGCCGCTCCTCGTGACCCGCTTCCGGCTCCACCGTCGCGCGGCGCCTCCGCACGCCGGCATGCTCGACCTGCTGCCCGGCGTGCGCCGCCTGTTCCGCCACCGGTTGGGCGACGCCCGCCTCGCCACGGTGGAGCGCGAGCTCCTCGGCGTGGAGCGCCACGACGACGTCGGCGGCTGGGAGATCCCCGGGCGCTACCTCGACTTCGTCCGCGGCGGCCCGGCCCGGCCGCTCGCCGCCGTCCTGTGGCACAACGCCGAGGACGTGGCCTCGCTGGCGCGCCTTCTCGCTCATCTCGACACCCGCTATGCCGATCCGGCCATCCGCGCTCTCGCCCCGCCGGGGGACCTCGTCGCCCTGGCCCGCGCCTACACCCGCGAGCGCCGCCACGGCGACGCGCTCGGCTGTCTCGACGACGCGGACGCCGCCTGGCGACCGCCCTCCTTCGGCTCGGCGGCCTGGCCGTTCGGCGCCGGGACCCCGTTGCCTGCGGCCGTCACCCGGGGCCGGATCCGGGCCGAGCGCGCGCGCACCCTGCGCCGGCTGGGGCGTTCGGGCGAGGCGCTGGCGGCCTGGGAGGCGCTGGCCGCGGACGGCGGGCCGTCGGCACCGCGGGCCTGGGTGGAGGCCGCCAAGGTCCGCGAGCATGCCCTGCGAGACCCGCGGGGCGCGCTCCGCGCCGCCGAGGCCGCAGCCCGCGCCGCGGAGCGGACCCGCCTCCGCTGGGGCGGTGATCCGGCATTCGACGACGCGCTGGCCGCGCGGTTGCGCCGGCTCCGCAGCCGGGCGGCAGGCCGGGATCCGCGGCGGGAGGTCAGCTCGCTGTCGACTCCCGGATGAGGAACTGCACGGCCTCGAGCGTCGGCACCCCGTCGAGGCCGGACGACGCGGCCACGTGCGCCGCCGCGACCGCCGCCGCAAACCGGAGGGCCGTCGAGAGGTGCGGGTGCCGGCCCGGCCAGCGCGGGAGCGATCCGCGCGGCGAGCAGACCGGCGAGGAAGGCGTCACCCGCCCCCGTCGGGTCCGGAGCGGCATGCACCCGGAACGCCCGGTAGCGACGCATCCGCGGCGAGCCGGGTCGGACGGCGATGGCGAGGCCGCCCGTGCTCGCCGCGGGTCAGGGTGCAGATCGCGCCGGCCCGGAGGAATCGCAGGAGGCTCCGCACCTCGGTGGAGGGTTCCACGTCCTGGACGCTCAGCGACACGATGTCCCCGCGCCGGAGCAGCGCCCGCGGTGAGGCCGGCCGATGGTGGACCGGCATTCCCCGCCCGAGCTCGCGCAGGAGCCCCTGCCAGCCCACGGCCACGATCGCCCCGGGGGGGATCGCGGCCCAGCCGTCGGGCAGCTCGTCCGCGACCGGGCCCAGGTACCACGCGGGCGCCGCCCGCCACGACAGCGGGAGGGACGCGACGGGCAGGGGGCTGCCCGGGTCCTCGCACCGCAGCTCGCGATGGTCGGGGAACTCGTGGAGCTGGTAGACCGGCCCGGCAGAGAGACGCACGAGCCGCAGGTCGGCGCCGGCCTCGCGCAGGAGGTCGAGCTCGCGCGCCTCGGCGGCCTCCGCGTCCACGCCCATCACCACGCCCACGCGGAGGCCGAGGCGGGCCAGGACGAGGGCCCCATACGTCACGCTGCCGCCGAGTCGCCAGCCGCGCGGGTCCGCCTCGTCGATGTCCCGCGCGGCGGAGCCGACCACGACGACCGTCGGCGCGGAGCCGCGGTCTCCCGCCGGCCGAGGCTCGCCTGCTCGCGGGTCCGCCCGGTCCGCGGGCGAGGTCTCGTCGCGGGTCCGGGCGAGCTGGGGCAGGGACGTGCCGGCCATCGCGCGGAGGGCGGCCGCAGTACGGGCCGTCATCGCGACCCGCGGCCGCACGTGGTCGGGGCTTCCGCCGCCCCCGGGAGGGCCGCCGCTGGTCCGTATACTGGATGGGCCGGCCCCCCAGACGAGGAGACCACGTGTACTTCTACGAGCTCCACGAGGGCGACGACGACCTCTACTCCGACGTGCTCCTGGCATGCGCCGACGACGTTTCCCCGGAGGATTTCTTCGATCTCGTGCAGGCGGTCCGTCGGCGGGTCGCGACCGGCTTCGCGGAAGATACCCTCATCGAGGCGATCGCCGCCGAGCTGGAGCGCAACCACGGGTTCATCTACATCTCCGACGAGCGGCTGACGGCGGCCGTGAACGTCTCCCCGGACGACGACGAGAACTTCCTGATCGCCACGGGCGAGGACGAGCTGGAGGCGGTGGGCCGGGGGGCCGACTACCGGGGGGCGTTCGCCGAGTACGTCGACGAGGACGTCCGCAACGACTGACGCGGCCGCTGCGCCGCGCTACTTGGAGAAGAGGATCTCCAGGACGTCCCCGTCGCGGACGCGGTAGGTCTTGCCCTCCGAGCGCAGCTTGCCGTGCTTGCGCGCCTCGGCGGTCGAGCCCAGCGCGACGAGGTCGTCGTAGGGGACCGTCTCGGCCCGGATGAAGCCCCTCGCGAGGTCGGTGTGGATCGCCCCGGCCGCGTCGACGGCCGTCGCCCCGTCGGGGATCGGCCAGGCGCGGACCTCGTCCGGTCCGGCGGTCAGGAAGCTGACCAGCCCGAGGAGGCGGTACGAGAGGGCGATGACCCGGTCCAGGCTGCTCTCGGTGATGCCCAGCTCCGCGCCGAAGACGGCGGCCTCCTCCTCGTCCAGCTGGCCGAGCTCCATCTCGATCCGGGCCGAGAGCGCGTCCACGAGCGCGTGCCGGTGGTCGTAGCGAGCGGCGATCGACGCCACGAGCTCGCCGGATCGCGCGAGGTCGCCCTCACCCACGTTCAGGAGGACGAGGACCGGCTTCTGGGTCAGGAAGCGGAAGCCCGCGCAGGGCCTTCTCCTCGTCGGGATCGAGCCCGGCGTCGCGGATCGGATGGCCGTCCGCGAGGGGGCGCCGGATTCGCTCCAGGATCACGCCCTCCCGCTCGTTCGCCTCGCGCTCGGCGGGCGTGCCGTGGCGACCCGAGCCGCGCAGCCGCTCCAGGCGCCGGTCGACCATGGACAGGTCGGCCAGGACGAACTCGAGGTCGAGCTGCTCCAGGTCCCGCCAGGGGTCCACGGAGCCGGCCGGGTGGGGATGATGCGGGTCATCCCAGGTCCGGACCACGTGGAGCAGGGCGTCGGCGTCGCGCAGCCGCCCCAGGTGCTCGGCCGGAAGCTCCTCGGTGCCGACGCGCCCCTCGGAGGAGGCTGGCGGCGCGGGCAGATCGACGTACGTGACGTCGGCGTGGACGATCTTCTTCGGGTGGAAGATCTCGGCGAGGCGATCGAGCCGCGCGTCGGGGACCTTGACCACCCCGACGTGCAGCTCCATCCCGCCGAAGCCGCCGGTCTGCACGTTGCCGCGGGTGAGGGTGTTGAAGACGGTGGTCTTGCCGGCCCCGGCAAGTCCCACGATCGCGATCTGCATGGCGTCAGTATCCGGCGCCCGGGTCCACCGCGTTGAGGAGCGGCTCGCCGGCGGCGTAGCGGCGCAGGTTCTCGGCGAAGAGCTCCATCGTCGCGGCGACGACGCGGCCACTGGACCACGACGTGTGGGGCGTCACGATCACGTTCGGCAGCCCGTAGAAGGCCGAGTCGGGCAGGAGCGGCTCCTCGCGGAAGGCATCGAGGACCGCCCCGCCGATGGTCCCCTCGCGGAGGGCCCGCAGGAGGGCCCGCTCCACGATCAGCCGGCCGCGGGCGACGTTGACCAGCCAGGCGCTCCGCTTCATGAGGGCCAGGACCCGGTCGTCGACGAGGTCCTCCGTCTCCGGCGTCAGGGGCAGGGCCAGGATCACGAAGTCGGCCGCGGCGAGGACGTCGCCGAAGCGTCTCGGGGCCGCCCAGCTCGACCCCGGGCGCCAGCGGCGCCTCGTCCTGGCGCGGGCCGCCCGACCGGCGCAGGGCCAGGATCCGCGGCCCGAACGGGGCGGCCACCTCGGCGATCGCGCGGCCGATGCTGCCGAAGCCGATGATCCCGAGCGTCGTGTCGCGCAGCTCGCGCGCCCTCCAGCGGCTGCCACGTCCGCTCCGCCGCCAGCTCCAGGAGCTGGGGCAGGCGGCGGTTCACGGCGAGGACCATCATCAGGACGTACTCGGCGATCGGCCGGCTGAAGACGCCGCGCCCGTTCGTGATGGTGAGGCCCCGGGCCCGGCCCGCCGGCGTCATGAGGCGCTCCACGCCGGCCGCCGCCGAGTGGACCCAGCGCAGGTGCGGGCGCCCGGGCGAGGAGGCGGTCGTAGGCATCCGCGGCGAGCCAGCCGTGGAGGAGGACCTCGACGTCGTCGAGCGGCCCGTCGGCCAGGCCCTCGCGCGACAGGGTCACGAGCCGCGACCCGGGGGCGGCCGCGCGGATGGCTGCCAGGTCCTCCGGTCGATAGCGGGCCGAGAGGATCGGCGAGAGGGCGATCGCGCGGGGGACGCCGCCCGGCCCGCTGCCCGGTCCCGTCACCGCCGGGCCCCCGCCGCGCCCGTGCCGACGACGCGGCGCAGCCAGCGCTCCGGCCGCTCCAGCTCGCCGTCGCGCGGCAGCGTCTCCGGGCCCTCCCAGAGGCGGCGCAGGCCGGCGGGGCCGGCGGCTGCGATCCACCGCCGCGACGAACGCGCTCGCCGCGGGCGTACTGCTCCATCTTGAGGTCGAGCCCGGTGATCCGCAGGATCGCCCGCTCCATCGGCGTGCGGGCGCCCGCCGCGCGTGGAAGCGGGCACTGATCGTCTCGACGCCCGGCACGAGATCGCGGCCGACCTCGTCCATCACGTGGTCGGAGAAGCCCTCCAGCAGGCTCATGACGATCTGCGTCTCCCGGAACAGGCGCCGCTGCTCGTCGGACATGAGGCGCTCGATCCAGTGTCCGTCCCCACCCCGGAGGGCACGTCCCAGGGCCCGTGACGCGTCCCGGCCGAGGTCCGAGGCGCTCCGCGAGAGCCCGCCGAGCTGGCGCTCGAGGCGGTCGGCGAGGTACGGCCGGAGCCAGGGATGGGCCTCGAACTCGAAGGCGTGGGTCGTCTCGTGGAGGGCGATCCAGGTGCGGAACGGATCGAGGGGCACGCCGAGCGTCCGGGCGGTCTGGCGGACGTTCTCCTCGACGAAGAGGAGCTGCCCGGGCTCGGCTTCCGCGGACAGGAGGGCGAGGTCGTACTGGCCCAGGACGCGCTGGCCCATGAAGCCCAGGAGGAGCCCGAACTGGCGGGTCGTGATCCAGCGGTTCGCCAGGGCCAGCGAGGCCTTCCCGAGCCCGGCTCCCGGCGGCACGATCTGGTCGAGGAGCTCGCCCTCCAGCCGCCCGAAGAGCGCGGCGAAGGTGGCGAGGTTGGCCCGGACCCAGGCGGCCCGGTCCACGACCGCGACGCGCTCGACGATGCCCGGGAGCGGCGTCTCCGAGGGCCACCTCCAGGGCGGGCACGACGCGCCGCATGGCGGCCTCGTAGGCGGGACCGGCCGCCGCGACCTCCGCCGGCGAGAGGCGCCCCGCCGCGTTGCGCAGGCGGCCCTCGGCGAGCCGCTCCACGGCGCTCCAGTCCACGAGCCCGGTCCGTGCCTCGGCCTCGGCGCGGCGACCGAGGACCGTCACGACCGCGCCCAGCGCCGCCCCCACGAGGAAGCCGGCCTGCCAGGTGGTGGCAGACGACGGACGGCCCGCCCGGCGACGGGCCGCTCACCGGGCCCCCGCCTCGAGGGCGATCGCCTCGACGACCGGGAAGGCGTCGCCGAACATCCGGGCCGCGATCCGCGCGAAGGCGGCCACGTCGCCCGTGGTCATGACCCGGTGCTCCGGCGGGGCGGCCCGAACGTGGGCCGGGTGGTGGCCCTCGCGACCGGCGTCGGCGGCCGTCCCGCGGGTGGATCCCGGGGCCTCGAGCCCGTTCACCGAGAGGAGCTCCGCCAGGGCGCCCGCGGTGGCGGTCGCCGAATCGACGATCGCGACGCCCTCGCCCACCGCGGCCTGGAGGACCGGCCGCAGGAGTGGGTAGTGCGTGCAGCCCAGCAGGAGGGTGTCGATCCTGGCCGACGGCGGCAGGGGGTGGATGAACTCGCCGTTCTCGTCGCGACGGCCGAGCAGCGGGGCCAGGGCGTCGGCGACGGCCGCCTCGATCTGCGGGCCGCTGAGGGCGCCGGCCTCCACGAGCGGCACGAGGGCAGGAGTCGCGTGCTCGTAGATCTCGACCGCCGGGTTCTCTTCCTTGATCGCGTCGAAGTAGGCATGCGAGCGGATGGTGGCCGGCGTCGCCACCACGCCCACCCGCCGCGTCCGTGTCGCGAGGGCGGCCGCCTGGGCTCCCGGGCGGATCACGCCGAGGACCGGCGTGTCGTAGCGGCGGCGGTACTCGCCGAGGGCCACCGCGGTGGAGGTGTTGCAGGCGACCACGAGCGCCTTCACGTCCTCCCGGACGAGCCGGTCGAGCGCCTCCGTGCTGAACTGGCGGACCTCGTCGTCGGACCGGGTTCCGTACGGTGCCCGCGCGTTGTCGCCGAGGTAGATCGTCGATTCGGCGGGCAGGCGACGGAGGATCTCGCGGAGGACCGTCAGGCCGCCGACCCCCGAGTCGAAGACGCCGATCGGGCGCGGGTCGGCCACCGGCTCAGGGCCGCCCGGCGACGACGGGGGCGGCGGCGACCAGCTCGGCGGCGATCTTCGCGATGTCGCGGCTGATCTGGGCATCAGGGCTCGCCAGGATGAACGGGAGCCCCTCGTTGTTGGCCTGGACGACCAGCAGGCCGTCGGAGACGATCGTGTACTCCGGGACGCGCCCCAGCGCCCGGGCCAGGTCCTCGGCGGCGATGCCCCCGGTGGAGTCCGCGCGGTTGACGACGTAGCGCACCTTCGACGCCGGGTAGCCGATCGAGCGGAAGACGTCGGCGATCGCGAGCGTGTTCCGGATGGTCGTCGAGTCGTAGGTCACGATCTCGAGGATCGTGTCCGCCGCGTCGAGGAGGGCCAGCGGGATGTCGCCGAGGGCCGACGGCATGTCGACGACGACGGCCCCGTAGATCCGGCGCAGGAGCGAGAGGGCCTTCTCCACGTCGCGGACGCTGACCATCTCGGCCATCTCGACCCGCGGTGGAGCCAGGAGGATGTCGATGCCGGACGGGTCGCGCCACAGGACGTCCTGGAGGTCGCTCTCCCCGATCCGGTCGGTCGGCAGGTCCAGGATCGATGGGGCGTCGGCGGGCACCCGGAGGAGCGAGCGCAGGTCGCCGAACTGGAGGCTGCCGTCCACCAGGGCGGTCCGCGTCCCGGCCTGGCCGAGGGCGACGGCGAGGTTGAAGGCGATCGTCGTCTTGCCCACGCCGCCCTTCGGCGCGTAGACCACGATGATCGTGGAGCGGGCGCTGTCGCTCGCCGCGAGCGTCTTCTGGTGCATCGAGACCACGATGTTGACCAGCTCGAACCCGGAGAACGGCATCGCGAGGACGGCGTCGATTCCGGCGGCGGCATCCCGGGCCACGGGGCTCTGGGGGACGGTCAGGACGATCACCGGGATCTGGAGCCCGCTCTCGCGGAGCTGGGCGACGACCTTCTCGCCCTTCGTGCGCCCCTGGAGGAGCCAGTCGACGATGACGACGTCGGGGCGCAGCTGGCGCGCCTGGGCCGCCGCGCGGCCTCCGTCGGTGACGACGTCGATGAGCTTGACCTGCGTCTGCGCGTTCAGCAGGCCGCGCACGTACTGGGCGACCTGGGGCACGTCCTCGACGAGGAGGAGACGGATCGGGGTGTTCGAGGCGGCCATCAGGCCGACGATACCACGCTCAATCGCGGCCCGCCGGAGCCCGGCATTCGGGCGATCACGACCGCCCGATCGTCATGGGGCCCCAGCGGCTCGAGGTCGTAGCCGCCGGCGACCAGCTCCACCTCGAGGCCGGCCGCCTCGGCCATCGCCCGCAGCTCGTCGGCCGTGACGAGGCGGACGACGTCCCGCCGGACCCAGCGGCTGGCGGGCTCTCCCGGGTCGCCCTCCTCGTAGATCGTGGTGAGAGCGACGGTCTGGGTCGCCGCGTCGTGCTGGGCGGCCGCCGTCTTCGTCACCCACCGCCCGGTCTCGGGATCGGGGCGGTAGTACTCGAGGTGGAGGCGGCCGTCGTACCTGGCCAGGTCGTGGGCGTCGGGCAGCCAGATGTCCACGACGGCCATCCCGCCCGGCGCCAGGTGCGCGGCCAGGGCTTCCCACGCGGCCCGCTGGGCAGCCCGGCTGGGGAGGAGGAGGATGGAGTTGAGGGCGATGAACGCCAGCCCGAAGGCTCGACCCAGCCCGAGGTCGGGCGTCGTCACGTCGCCGAGCACCAGGTTGACCCGGGCGACGACCTCCGCGCCTGCCCGCTCCGCCCGCCGCCGGGCCCGGTCGAGCATCGCCGCGTCCAGGTCCACGGCGGTCACGTCGCGGCCATCCTCGGCCAGCGGAACGGCGATCCGGCCGCTCCCCGCCATGAGCTCCAGGACGGGCCCGTTCGCCTCGGCGGCGAGGGCCGTCCAGAGATCGAGGTCGCCGGGGTCGTCGAGAAGGTCCAGGTCATAGAGGCGGGCCAGCGCCTCGGCCGGGGTGTCGGCCGGGGTCTCGCGGCCGGGCGTCGTGCTCATGGGTGGATCGTACGCCGCGACGCAGCGCGTGGCGCGCAACGCCTCGTCGCCGCCTACCCTCGCCGGAACCGCACCTCGCGGCCGGCCGCCTTCTTGACGGCCAGGGCGGAGATCGCCTCGAGCGCGCAGCGGTTCGCCGCCGTCGCCGTGATCTCGGCGTGGTCGTAGGGCGGCGAGACCTCCACGATGTCCATCCCGGCCAGCTCCACCGCGCCGACGATGCGGCGGATCGCCCGCAGGACCTCGCGGGTCAGCATGCCGCCGGGCTCCGGCGTCCCCGTGCCGGGTGCCATCCCGGGGTCGATGACGTCGATGTCGATCGACAGGTAGATCGCGTCGGGCCCGTCGAGCGCCTCGGCGATCGCGTCGTCGATGACCGCCTCCGGCGCCGCGCTCCTCGATCTCGCGCATGAGGTGCCAGCGCATTCCCTGGGCCTTCATCCACTCGAAGACGTCGACCGGCGGCCAGTAGCCGCGCAGGCCCACCTGCACGAAGTTCCTGCCCTTGACCGCGCCGCTCTCGATGAGCCGCCGCATCGGCGTCCCGTGCCCGGCGAGGACGCCCCAGTCCTCCGGCGCGGTGTCGGCATGGGCATCGAAGTGGACGATCCCGATGCTCCCCGGCCGGCGGACCTCGGCGATGGCGGTCGCCGACGGCCAGGTGATGGAATGGTCGCCGCCGAGGACGATCGGGATGGCCCCGGTCTCCGCGACCTCGCGGACCTTGCGGTAGATGAACGCGTGGCCGCGCTCGATCCAGGCCGGGATGATGTTCGCGTCGCCGGCGTCGACGACCGTCAGGACCTCGAACGGCTCGACTGTCGAGCTGGAGCGAGTTGATCGACCCCGACGAGTAGTTGGCCTCGCGGATCGCGCGCGGGCCGAACCGGGCGCCCGGCCGGTGGCTGACGGCGTCGTCGAAGGGTGCCCCGACGATCGCCACGTCCACGCCGCGCCGGCGGATCTCGGCCGGGTCGGTGACCCAGGGGAGGCTCGGAGAACGTCGTCGGACCGACGTAGGTCGGCAGGTCGAAGTCGGAGAAGGCCTCGAAGTCGCGATCCCAGCCCCTGGAGGTGGCCGTAGTCCGGGCCGTCGGCGGGCGCGCCGAGCGGAGCGGGCGCGCCGGGCCCATCGGATCCCCCTGCGGCGGGATCGTGGCCGTGCCGGTCGGTCACGCGAAACCTCCTGGCGACCGGGCGACGGATGGCGCAGGCCCGGCTCGCGGGATGCGTCGGCCGCCGGTGCGGGCGCCGCCGTTCGTGTCCGCCGTCGCGGGGCGCCCGCGGATCGCGTCGCGCTCGTGCCAGCGGGGCGCGCCGCGGCCATGCGCCACCACCCGCCCGCCGCGTCCCGCGAAGTGGACTCGTCGCCGAGGCCGACTCGGCTCATGCCGGACTCGACGCCGCGCGCAGCCTCGCTCGCCAGGTTCCGTGCCCTCTCCCGCGGAACTCCCGCCAGGCGGCCTCGACGAGCGACGGGTCGGCCAGCAGGTCCAGGGCCGTCTGGGCGACGAGCGTCGCCGCCAGCAGGGTCGTCTCGTCGGCACGCGGCGTGGCCGCGGCGTCGCGCGACTCGATGGAGTGCCAGGCGACCCCGTCGTCGCAGATCGCGAGCGTCGGGTGGATCGTCGGCAGGACGAGCGAGACGTTGCCCATGTCGGAGCTGCCGATGTGCTCCGGGTCGACGCCCTCGTCGACGCGGCCGGCAGCCTCCAGGTTCGCCCGCCAGAGCCCGCCCAGGACGCCGGTTGTCCTTCATCGTCGTCGAGCCGCCGGAGAAGACGAGCTCGCCCTGGACGTCGGCCATCAGCGCCGCCCCGGCGACGAGCGCCCGGAAGCGGTCGCGCATCGACTCGAAGTAGGCCTGGTCGGTGCTGCGGATCATGAACCGGGCCGTCGCCCGGTCCGGGATGATGTTGGCCGCGGTGCCGCCCTCCAGCACGATCCCGTGGACCCGGGCGTGCGGGCGGCAGCTGCTGGCGCCAGAGGCCGATCGCCTGAAGAGCAGGACGACCGCGTCGAGGGCGTTCTTGCCCTCCCACGGCTCGCCGGCCGCGTGGGCGGCCTTGCCCGGTGAACGTGACGTCGACGTCCTCGCTGGCGAGCGAGCATGCAGCCGACCATGTCGCGGTCGCCCGGGTGGAAGAGGAGGGCCGCGTCGAGGCCCTCGAACAGGCCGTCGTCGAGCATGAACTGCTTGCCGCTCCCCCGCTCCTCGGCCGGCGTGCCGAGGAAGACGATCTCCCCGGCGAACTCGTCGCGCAGCCGCCGCCAGGGCGATCGCCGCGCCCACGCCCGACGCCGCCATCGTGTTGTGGCCGCAGCCGTGGCCGAGCCCGGGCAGCGCGTCGTACTCGGCGAGGACGCCGATCCGCGGCCCGTTCGGCCCCCTGCCGCCGGTCAGCCGGCCCCGGACCGCCGTCGCCAGCCGCCCGGCCGGATGCTCCACCGCGTACCCGTGGCGCGCGATCGCCTCGGCGCACCAGGCGGCCGCCTGGTGCTCCTCGAAGGCGGGCTCCGGGTTGGCGTGGATCCGGTGCGGAGAGCTCGAGGATCTCGGGCCGGGCGGCCTCCACGGCGGCGGCGGCGCGGGCCTTGAGCTCGGGGGCGGCGGGCATGGACGGACCTCCCGGGTGGCCGGCCGGCTCAGCGCTCGACGCTGAGGGTGAGCTCGGCGAAGACGACGAGGACGACGACGAAGAGGGCGATCGGGATGCTGAAGACGCCCAGGACCCGCAGCTCGACGAAGAGCGCCGATCACGAGCCCGACCCACAGGCCGCGCCGGCCGGCCCGCAGCCAGTCGCCGCGGTAGGCGATCCGGCCGTGGCGGGCGAAGACCGCGAGCCAGAAGAGCGGGCACGGCGACGAGGCCGACGGCGGTCCCCATGGAGATGGCGCCCAGGAGGCCGGCAACCGGATCATCCCGCGGGTCGCGGTTGAGGACGAGCAGGGCCACGACCGCCCAGGCGACGAGGGCGGCGCCGAGGATCCCGAGGTTCGCCAGCCGGTCGCGCGTCTCCACCGCGGCGAGTCTAGCCGCCGGCGCCCGCGCGCGTGCGGGCCGCGCCGCCGGACGCCCGATCGCGGCCTCGAGGCCGTCGAGCGCCGCCTCGAGGTCCGCGAGGCGGTCCAGCACGAGGTCCGGCTCCGCGTCGCCGTCCGGCTCGACTGCCGGGGAGCGGCGAGTCGGCCGGACGCGCCCGCAGGTAGGCGACCCGCCAGCCGGCCCGGGCCGCCGCCGACGACGTCCGCCGCCCAGTCGTCGCCGACGTGGAGGATCGAGCCCGGCGCGAGCGGCGCCGCTCCCGCCGCGGCCAGGGCGGTCTCGGCGGCCCGGAAGATCGCCGGGTGCGGCTTGATCGTCCCGACCCGCTCGGAGACCACGATCGCCGCGAGGTGCGGGGTCCAGCCGGCGGCCTCGGCGTAGCGATCGATCGTGGCGGCGAGCGGCCAGTTCGAGAGGATCGCGAGCCGGTAGCGCGGCGCCAGGCGCGCCAGCAGCTCCCCGACCGCGGGTCGGGCGGGAGGCCGGCGACGAAGGCCCGGCTGTAGACGTCGATGCCCAGGTCGACCTCGGCGGCCGTCGAGCACGTCGCGGCGGCCGCGTCGTCCCAGGGCTCGCCCCGGGCCGGGTGCCGTCATCGCCGCGCAGCCGGGCCAGGACCCGCCGCAGCCGCACGGCCAGGTCGATCTCGCGGAAGCGCGGGACCTCCTCGCGGAACTGGCGGTCCCGCTCCTCGGCCCAGGCGGCGAGGAAGGCCGTCCGGTCCGACGCCGAACCGGCGCGCGGCCGCATCGGCCAGCGCGTCGACGACGGCCTCCAGCGCCGCGCGATCGACCGGCACCAGCGTGTTCCCGAAGTCGAAGGTGATGGCCGCCAGGCGAGGGCGCGGCTCCCCGCCGCTCACCGGGCGACGCTCGCCGGGCAGACGTCGCGGAAGGCGCACCACGAGCAGGCCATGTACGACGGCGTCGCCTCGAACCGTCGCGCCCGGATCCCCGCGGCCGCCCGGCGGATGTCGGCGACGCCCCTCGCCACCCGCGCCGCGTCGACGTCGGCCGTCCCGACGAGCCCCGACTCGAGGAAGTGGAGGGCGACGGCGTCGGGCAGGCGGCCCGTCTGGGCCTGCCAGGCCATCGCGTAGATCGTCAGCTGGAGCGACTCCTTCGCCCGCTCGCGGGCCCGGGCCGGGTCGCGCACGTCGGAGCTCTTGTAGTCGGTGATGACGACGCGCTCGGACAGGAGCGGGAGGACGGGCTCCACGACGTCCGCGGCGGCGCCGGCGACGTCCGCGGCAGCGGCGGCGACGTCCGCGGCGGCGCGCGCCGGGCCCGCCTCGAGCGGGACGATGTCGACGCGGTCCAACCGTCCGCGGACCCGGTCGCCGTCGAGGGTGAAGGCGAACTCCCGCTCGACGTAGGCCGGCACGACGGCGCCGGGCGCCAGCTGCTCGTGCCCGGAAGCGGCGGAGGGCGTCCCGGCCGGCCTCCAGGCGCGCCTCCTCGTGCTCGCGGGAGACGAAGCCCTCGTTCGACCAGGCCGCCTCGAACGCGGCGATGAGCTCCTCCTCGGTCATCACGTCGCCGCGGGCGTGGCGGCGGTGGAACTCCTGGACGGCCAGGTGGAGCGCGGCGCCGTAGACGATCGCGTGGTGCGGGGCGATCGGGACGCGCAGCACGTGGACGTAGCGGTACTTCAGCGGGCAGGTCAGGTAGTCGTCGACCTGGTAGAAGGAGAGGACGAGCGGCTCGTCCGGGTCGATCGCGCGGGGCGGCGGCCGCGAGGCTCTGCCGCGGTCGCCTCGAAGGCGGCGAGCCGCTCGACGGGGCTGGACGCGCGGGCGGGCGGCGTCGTCCCGGCCGGGAGGTCGAGCGCCTCGAGGACGAACGGCGAGACGCGCCGGGTCCGCCTGCCGCCGTAGTCGAGCGCGTGGGTGAGGATCAGCTCGTCGCGGGCCCGGGTCATCCCCACGTAGAAGAGCCGCCGCTCCTCCTGCACGTGGGCGTCGCCGCTGGGGAAGACGCCGCGCAGGAGAGCGTCCGGGACGGCCAGCTGCTCGCGCCGCCCGCGCGCGGGAAACCGCCCGTCCACCAGCCCCACGAGGAAGACGACCGGCCACTCGAGCCCCTTGGCCTTGTGGACCGTCACCACGGCGACCGCGTCCGCGTCGGGATCCAGGTCGGCGGTCGCCGGGTCGTCCCCCGCCTCGATGAGGGTCTGGAGGTGCGGCGCCAGGAAGACGGCCCGGTCGTCGGCGAGCAGGTCGGACTGGGCCCGGATGATCTCGAAGAAGCGGGCGATGTTGGAGAGCGCCTCCTCGGCGGCCACCGTCTCCGCTCCCATCAGCCGGGCAAGTGAACCGGATGACCGGAGGAAGTCGTATAGGACTTCGCCAGCCGGGCGCCGGTGGCCCATCTCGCTGTAGCGACGCAGGTCGGCCACGAGCCGCGCCAGCGACGTCCGGGTGTCGGGACGAAGGCGGAGGAGGCCCGGCTGGCCGTCCACCTCGACGAGCGTCTCCCACAGCGAGCGGTTCGTCCGGCGCGCCCGGTTGGCCAGCGCCGACAGGTCGTCGCCCCCGAGGCCGTACAGGTCCGAGGCGGCCAGGCCGTACACGTCGACGGAGCTGCCAGGCTCGCCCACCGCCCGCAGGAAGGAGAGCAGGACGCGGATCTCCGGCCGGGCGTAGAGGCCCGAGATCCCGGAGAAGCGCCAGGGGACGGCGGCGAGGTTGAGGCTCCGCAGGACGGCGTCGGCGTCGGCGTTCGCCCGGACCAGGATCGCGTGGTCGCGCGGCGGCGCCCCGCGCGCGATCCGGGTCGCGATCTCGGCGGCCACCCAGTCGGCCTCCTCGGAACCGGTCGCGAAGGCGAGATGACGAACCGGAAGGGCCGGGGCCGCTCCCCGTCCCCCGGGCCCGCGCCGCTGGGCGATCAGCCGCTTCGTGATCCCCCGCTGGACCTCCAGGCGATCCGGGTCGTTGAAGCGAACCAGGCGGTAGGCGGCGTCGAGGATCGGCGCCCGCGAGCGGTAGTTGCGGCGCAGGACGATCGTCCGCGACCCCCGGAAGCGATCCAGGAAGTCGACGATCGCCCCCGTCGCGGCGCCCCGGAAGCGGTAGATCGACTGGTCGTCGTCGCCGACCACGGCGATGTTGCGGCGGGGCTCGGCGACCAGCGCGACGAGCTCGGCCTGGGCCCGGTTCACGTCCTGGAACTCGTCCACGAGGACGTAGCGGAAGCGGGCCTGCAGCTCGGCCCGGGCGGCCGGGTGCTCGCGGAGGAGCCGCAGGGCGAGGGCCACCTGGTCGCCGAAGTCGATGGCCCCGGCCTCGCCAAGCAGCTCCTGGTAGCGGGCGTAGGCGGCGGCCAGCTCCACCTGGCGGCGGGCCGTCTCCCGGAGCGACTCGCCGGCGGGATCGTCGGTGGCGGCCTCCGCCTCCGCGACGAGGCGCGCGGCGTGCGCCCCGAACGACGCCGGCGACACGTCCTCGTCCTTGAGGCGCGAGAAGAGCGTCGCGAGAGCATCGAGGAAGCGGGTCGGGTTCCCGAGCGGCCGGTAGACGTCGAGGTCCAGGCGGAAGAGCCGCTCGGCGAGGAAGATCACCGTCTCCGGGCGCGAGAGGACGCGCGGCTCGGAGGGAAGGCCGAGCTCGAGGGCGTGCTCCCGGATCACCCGGTCGCCGAAGGCGTGGAAGGTGGAGATGACGGTGTCGGTGTAGCCGTACGGAACGAGCCGATCGACCCGGGCCTGCATCTCCTCGGCGGCCTTGTCGGTGAAGGTGAGGGCCAGGATCTCGGAGGGCCTCGCGCGCCGGGTGGCGATCAGCCAGGCGATCCGCCTGGTGACCACCTGGGTCTTCCCCGTGCCGGCGCCGGCGACGACCAGGAGCGGACCCTCGCCGTGGGTCACCGCGCGCTTCTGGTCGGGGTTGAGGCCGCTCAGCAGCGCCTCGCCGCCGGCCGGCAGCGCGGTCGCCCGGTGCTCCCCGCGGGCCCCGACCGGCTCGCTCCAGACGGGGATCTGCTCGAGATCTGGCGGGTCGCCGCGCCGCCCTCGGGCCCTCGCCGCCCGCGTCATCGCGGCGGTCGAGCGCTCAGCGCCCGTGGGCGCGCGCCGTGGCCACGCGGATCGCCTCGGCCTCCTCGTCGGAGAGGGCGCCCTCGGCGGCGCCCGCCCGCACGGCCTTCGCGTAGAGGCGCGTCTGGTTGCGCGCGTGGAGGCTGTTGATGACCGCCCCGTCCCCCGCCGGGTCGAGCAGGGCGAGCACGAAGCTCTGGTTCCCGCCGGTGTCCTCGAAGTTGTTGAAGCGGACGACGCTGACCCCCTGGACGGAGCGTCCCGCCTGCGTCTCGAGCAGCACGGAGTGCGCGTCCAGCTCGTCCTGCCGCCGGGCGACCGCGAGCACCTTGGCGAGGTGGGCGTCGAGCACGCCGGCGAGGTTGCGGCCGTCCTCGCCGCGGGTCAGGGCCTCCAGGCGCGCCTCGAGCCGCCGGCCGCGGCGGGCCACCAGCCACGAGGGCGAGGGCAAGCGCCGCGATCACGAGCACGAGCCCGCCGATGATGAAGGCCGCATTCTGGGTGACGAGCGCGTTGAGGTCGCTCACGGGTCCTCCGCTGGGGTCCCCCGAGTCTAGCAGGGGCCGCTCACCCGGGGCTTCCCGGCAGCTGGTGCCGGACCCCCGTCCGGGCAATGGCGTATCCTTCCGCGCGGCGGCCCCTTCCCCGGATCGCCGTGAGAACCCTCGCGACCGACACCAGGAGATCACCCGACCCATGGCGAAGCGGCAGCGCGGCGGCGCACGACCGGGCCAGCGTGCCCCCCTCCAGCGCGGCAGCCAGCCCGCCTCGACGCCGGCGGCGAAGCCGGTCGTCGCCACCCGCACCGGCGGGCTCAGCGCCGGCGAGCTGGACCGCGCCGCGGAGCTCGAGGCGGCGATCGTCGCCGAGGAGCGGGCCGCCGTCTCGTCCCTCTCTCGCGGCCGGGACCGGCGCCGGACCGGGTCCGACGCGATGGCAGCGTCGCGCAGCCGCGCGGGGGGCTCCCTCGCCGTCGTCGCCGAGGAGGAGTACCGCTACGTGGTGCGCGACCTGCGGCGCATCGCGGTCGTCTTCGCCGTCATCTTCGGCCTCCTGCTCGCTCAGCTGGCTCCTGATCGTCAGCGTCGTCAAGATCTGACCTCCGGCCTGCTCCGGCCGCCCCGGGCGGGCAGGGCCTACTCCGTCGACGCCCTCCGGCCGGCGCAGGAACCGCCGCCCTTCCATCCCCCGCGGCAGGTAGCGCTGGTCCGCGGCGCCCGCCGGGTCGTCGTGGGGGTTGCGGTACGTCCTGGCCACCGGGCGAAGGTGCGCCGGCACCGGCCGCGTCCCCTCCGCGCGGACGGCGTCCCGGGCGGCTGAAGAATGCGCGCCCCGCCGAGGCGTCCTTGGGCGCCCGGGCCAGGAAGACCGTCGCCTGGGCCAGGGCGTAGAGCCCCTCGTCGTTCGTCTCCGCCCCGATCTTCTCCACGGCCTCCAGCGCGGCGAGGGCCAGGGGCAGGGCGCCGGGCTCGCCCAGGCCGACGTCCTCGCTCGCGCTCACCACCAGCCGTCGGGCCATGTAGCGAGGATCCTCCCCCGCCTCCAGGGCGGTCGCCAGCCAGTAGAGGGCGGCGTCGGGGTCGCTCCCCCGGATGCTCTTGATGAAGGCGCTGACGACGCCCGAGCGGTCATAGTCGAGCGTCGCCGACTGGGCGGCCCGGGCAACGTCCGCGGGATCGATCGCGGAGCGGCCGTCGGCGCCTGCCATCGCGACGGCGGCCTCCAGGATCCCCAGCAGGCGCCGGGCGTCCCCCGACGCGTACCCGATGAGCTGGCGGAGGGCGACCTCGTCCAGCGTCACGCCCGCGCCGAGTCCGTGCCCTGCGTCGGCGAGGGCGCGGGCGGCGATCTCGCGCAGCTCCCCCTCGCCCAGCGCCTCCAGGCGGAAGACGCGCAGGCGCGACAGGAGCGGCCGGGTGATCCCTCCCCCGAAGGGCGGCTCCGTGGTCGCGCCGACGAGCACGATCGTGCCCGCCTCCACGTGGGGCAGCAGGGCGTCCTGCTGGGCCTTCGAGTAGCGGTGCATCTCGTCGAGGAAGACGACCGTGGTGGCGCCATGGAAGGCGGCCTCGTTGCGCGCCGCGGCGACGACGTCGCGCAGGGCGGCGACCCCGTCCATCGTCGTGTTGAGGGCCTCGAAGCGGGCGCCGACCGCCATCGCGAGCAGCCGCCCGATCGTCGTCTTGCCCGATCCCGGCGGCCCCCAGAGGAGCATCGACGGCAGGCGGCCGCCCTCCACGAGCCGGCGCAGCGGAGCCCCGGGGCCCAGCAGGTGGACCTGGCCGACGACGTCGTCGAGCGCGGCCGGCCGCATCCGCGCGGCGAGGGGCGTCAGCTCGGCCGGGGGCGCGAAGAGCGGATCGGGGGCCCGGCCGGCCGGGCGTCGCGCGGGCACCGGGCCATGGTACGCGGCGGGTCCCGGGACCGCACCCGCGGCTACGGCTCCAGGTCGACGAGACGCTCGCCGTGCGGGCCCCGCTGCAGGAGCACCGCGAGGGGCCGGCGGTCGAAGGTCGCGATCCGGCGGACGCCCAGCCGCTCGGCCGCGGCGACGAGCAGGGCATCGGAGAGCCGCGGTCGGTGCTCTGCGGCCGAGCCCAGGAGGGCCGCGGCCCGCTCCAGGTCACGGTCCGTCGGGGCGACGACGCGCACCGCCCCCGAGGTGCACGCCTCGACGAGGGCCAGGGTGGCCGCCGGACCGAGCTCGCGCTGGAGCACGTGGTCGGCCTCGGCGAGCGTCAGCGCACCGACGAGCAGCGGCTCGCCCGCCGCTGCGAACCAGGCCCGGGCTGCGGCGTGGTTGAGGTCGGCGGTGTCGGCCGCCGCGAGGATGGCCGACGCGTCGAGCAGGATCGCCATCGCCCGCCGCTACCCAGGCTCGCCGCCGCGCCGGCGCGCGCCGAGCTCCCGTCCCGCGATCCGCCGGGCGTCGAGCGAGAGCCGGCCGTGGGCGCTGCGGCCGATCCCGACGAAGGGCAGCTCGGGCGGCCCACCGTGCGCCTCCAGGTACGCCTCCAGCGCCGCGGCGATGATGGCGGTCTTCGTGACGCGGGCCCGCCGCGCGTGCCGATCCAGCCGGTCGAGCAGGTCGCGGTTGGCGAGGATCGTGGTTCGCTTGAGGGCAGCCATATGCCGTCATATATACCACGCTGGACGACACGGCACCGCCTCCCCTACCCTGCCCGAACCCGATCGAGCGCCGAGCGCCCCACCGCGACCGCAGGAGGCCGAACCCGTGCCCCGCTTCGAGCAGAACCTCCGGATCCCCGGTCCGACCGCCCTCCCGCCCACTGTCATGGCCGCCGGGGGGCGCCAGATGATCAACCACCGCGGCCCGGAGTTCGCCACGCTCATGGACCGGATCGTCGGCCGCATGCGCCCCTTCTTCGGGACCGAGTCCGACATCCTCCTGCTCACGGCTGCCGGCTCGGGCGCCCTCGAGGCCGCCATCGTCAACGTCCTCTCGCCGGGCGACCGGGTCCTCGCCGTCACCGTCGGTGCCTTCGGCGATCGCTTTGCCAAGGTGGCCGAGGTCTACGGGGCCGACGTCCGCCGCCTCGAGGTCGAGTGGGGGCGGGCCGCGACGCCGGCCGCGGTCCGCGCCGCGCTCCTCGAGGAGCCGGACACGAAGGCGGTCCTCCTGACCCACAACGAGACCTCGACGGGGGTCACGAACCCGATCGCGGAGCTCGCCGCCGTGGTCCGCGAGGTCGCTCCGGACGCCCTCATCCTCGTCGACGCGATCAGCGCCCTGGGGGCCGTCCCGTTCGCGATGGACGCGTGGGGCCTGGACCTCGTCGTGACCGGCTCTCAGAAGGCCTGGATGTCCGCCCCCGGCATGGCCTTCGCGGCCGTCGCCGAGCGGGCCTGGGCGGCCATGGAGACGGCCCGGATGCCGCGCTTCTACTTCGACCTGCGACGCGCCCGCGAGAGCGCGCTCAGCGGGCAGACGCCCTGGACACCCGCCGTGGCGGTGGTCTACCAGGTCGACGAGGGGCTGCGCCTGATGGAGGAGGAGACGCCGGCCGGCGTCTTCGCCCGCCATGCGGCCTGCGCCGCCGCCACCCGCGCCGGCCTGCGGGCCCTCGGCTTCTCCCTCCTCGCCGACCCGGCCCACGCGTCCCAGACGGTCACCGCGGCCTGGGTTCCCGACGACCTCGACTGGAAGGCCTTCAATGGCGAGGTCAAGCGGCGCGGGCTGGTCCTCGCCGGCGGCCAGGGAAAGC
Organism: uncultured Chloroflexia bacterium; assembly: GCA_963827965.1. Classification (GTDB taxonomy): domain Bacteria; phylum Chloroflexota; class Limnocylindria; order Limnocylindrales; family CSP1-4; genus CTSoil-043. Next base: position 190,440 of record CAWHCW010000011.1, read on the forward strand.
TGAAGGGCAGGATCTTCCGGGTCGGCCACCTGGGGTCCGTCGAGATCGAGGAGATCCTCGGCGCGATCGGCGTGCTGGAGGAGGCGTGCCTCCGGGTCGGCCGGGCCGTCGAGCCCGGCGCCGCCGTCGCGGCGGCCCAGCGGGCCGCCCTCGCGGTCCTGGGCACTCCGGGCGTCGGCCAGCGCCGCCGCCGCGGAGGTCGGGGCATGAAGATCCTCGTGGCCGAGGCGCTCGCCCCGTCGGGCGTCGATCTCCTGCGCCGCCATCACGAGGTCGACGAGCGGATCGGCCTCTCCGCGGATGAGTACCGGGCGATCCTCCCCGAGTACGACGCGCTGCTCGTGCGCAGCCAGGTGAAGGTCGACGCCGCGATGATCGCGGCGGGCACCCGCCTCATGGTCATCGGCCGGGCCGGCGTCGGCGTCGACAACGTCGACCTGGACGCCGCCACGCACGCCGGGATCACGGTCGTGAACGCCCCCACCGGCAACACGATCGCGGCCGCGGAGCACACGCATCGCCCTCCTGTTCGCGCTGGCCCGCAACGTCGCCGCGGGCCGACGCCTCGGTCCGTCGCGGCGAGTGGAAGCGGAGCGCCTTCACCGGCACCGAGCTGCGGGGCAAGACGCTGGGCATCGTGGGCCTCGGCAAGATCGGCGGGGCGATCGCCGACCGTGCCCGGGCGATGGAGATGACGGTCCTCGGCAGCGACCCGTACGTGACGGTCGAGGCCGCGGCGAACCACGGAATCGAGCTCGTCTCCTTCGACGAGCTGCTGGAGCGCAGCGACGTGGTCACCCTCCACGTCCCCCGGACGAAGACGACCGCCGGGATGGTCGGCGCGGCCCAGCTGGCCCGCATGAAGCCGACCGCCTTCCTCCTCAACGTCGCCCGCGGCGGCGTCGTCGACGAGGCCGCCCTCGCCGCGGCACTCGCGGCGGGCACGATCGCCGGGGCGGCCGTCGACGTCTTCGCGACGGAGCCGCCGGCATCCGACAACCCGCTCTTCGGCGGCCCCCAACACCGTCCTGACGCCGCACCTGGGGGCCTCCACCGCGGAGGCCCAGGTCGCGGTGGCCGAAGAGGCGTCGCAGCAGGTGCTCGACATCCTCGATGGGCGGCCGGCGCGCTACGCCGTCAACGCGCCGCTCCTCACCCCGGAGACGGCCCGCGCCATCGCCCCCTACCTGCCCCTGGCCCAGACACTCGGGCGCTTCTTTGCCCAGTATTCGCGCGGCGGCGTGCAGACCGTGACCCTCGAGGTCGCCGGCGAGCTCGCCGACCACGACGTCACGCCCCTCCAGGCGGCGGTCCTCCGGGGACTCCTCGCAGGACGCCTCGAACGAGCGGGTCAACCTGGTCAACGCGGCCACCCTGGCGAAGAGCCGCGGGATCACGGTCGTCGAGCGCCGGACCCCGGACGCCGGGACGTTCTCGACGCTCGTCACGATCTCCGGAACGGCGGCCGACGGCGCGGTCCGCACGGTGGCGGGCACGCTGGCGAACGGCGAGCCGCGCTTCGTCCGCCTCGACGACTACTGGCTGGACGTGGCGCCGGCGCCGTGGATGCTCATCTCGACCCATACCGACCGGCCCGGGATGATCGGGCGCGTCGGCAGCCTCCTCGGGGCGGCCGACGTGAACATCAGCGCGATGCACCTGGGACGCTCGGCACCGCGCAGCGACGCCGTGATGTTCCTGGCCCTCGACGACCCGGTTCCGCCCGCCACCGAGGCGGCGCTGCGCGCGATCGACGGCGTGCTCGACCAGTGGGTGATCGACCTCGAGCCGGCCGGATGACGGACGGCACGGGAGCAGTCGCCGGGGTCGCGGGGACGCCCCATCGGATCGCGCCGGCGTTCGCCGCGCCTCGTCCGCTGGCCGTCCCGCCGGACCTTGCCGCGACGCTCGTGTTCCTCCGCCACGGCCAGTCGGTCTGGCTGGCGGAGGGTCGCTTCCAGGGCGCTCCGACACGCCCCTCTCGCCGCTCGGGAAGGCGCCAGGCCGCCCTCGCCGGCACCCGGCTGGCCGCGCCCGATGTTCCGCCCCGCCTCCCCGTCCCGGCCGGCGAGCCCCTGGCCGTCATCCATTCGCCGCTGGCCCGGACGCGCGAGACGGCCGAGGCGGTCGTCGCTGCGTTCGCCTCCGCCGGGCGTCCCGTGCCGCCCGCTCCGGCCCGAGCCGGCGCTCGCCGAGATCGCCCAGGGGGAGTGGGAGGGGCTCTTCCAGCGCGAGGTGGAGGAGCGCTACCCGGTCGAGATCGCCGGCTGGCGACGCGACCCGGTCGGCGTCCATGCGCCGGGCGGCGAGTCGCTCCCCGAGGTGGACGTCCGCGTCCGCGCCGCCCTCGCCCGCGTGCTCGCCGACCTCGCCGCCGCCGGGGGTCCCGGTCCGGCCGGCACGCCCGTCCTACTACGACGCCCACGCCGGGCCGTGGGCTGTCCTCGTCGGGCACGACGGCGCCTTCAAGGTGGCGCTCCTGGCCCTGCTCGGCCTCCCCCTCGATCGCTTCTGGACCTTCACCCAGACCACGACGGGGATCGCGGTCCTCGACATCCGGAACGGCCGGAGCGTTCTCCGCGCCTGGAACCGCACGGAGCACCTCGCTTCGCTGGAACGCGAGGCCGCCGAGGCGACGCGTGCCGAGGAGGATGCCGCGGCCGAGCGGGCGCGCTCCGGCGCGCTGTAGGCCCGCCTGGCGAGCGGGGCCGCGCAGCGACGCGGAGCCCGCCTGGCGAGCGACCCGCCCGGCGCCGTGGGCCCGTCTACCGGCGCGGGCCCCTCCGGAACGCGAGGCGCAGGAGGGCGACCCGCAGGCGACGCTGGGCCTCGCCGAGGGCCGCCAGGCGATCCGGCGAGAGGCGGCGCCGCCCGTAGGCGGTCTCCACGGTCGAATGCGCCACCAGCTGGAGCTCCGGCCGGGCCGTGGGGACGGCGTCGGACAGGCTCCCGAGGTACTCGTACACCGTCTGCGTCGGGCGGCGCGGGTGCCCCAGCCGACCGGCCATCCCGGCGACGGTCCGGTAGACGATCTCGGCCTGGACCGGTCGCCCCAGGCGCCGCCGCAGCCAGAGGACGAGGACGACGAACAGGGCGACGACGGCGGGGATGATCACGACGATGATCGGTCCGATCCCCGGCCGGCCCGCAACCGGACCGCCGCCCGTCGGCCCCGCCGGCTCGTCGCGGCCGTCGCGGCGGGTCGGACCGGGCGTGGCTCCGGGGACGCCGCTCGGAGCGGGCGTGGCCGTCGGGATCGGGGGACCCGGGTCGATCGCCTGCGGCTGGCCGACGCCGGCCGTCGGGTCGAAGTCGACCCAGCCGTAGCCCGGGAACCAGGCCTCGACCCACGCGTGCGCCCGCGACCGCTTGATGGTCTCCACCCCGACCGCGTCGCGGTCGCCGGGCAGGTAGCCCTCCACGAGGCGGGCCGGGATCCCCCGGATGCGGAGCATCACGACCATGGTCGTGGCGAAGTGCTCGCAGTAGCCGCGCCGCGAGACGGCGAAGCAATCGGCGACGCCCCGCTCCCCGCAGTCCACGTCGAGGACATTGGTGTCGTAGGTGAAGTTGCCGGGATCGGCGAGGTAGGACTCGATCGCGCGCGCCTCGTCGTACGCGTTGGTGGGGCGAGCCGCTTCGAGGATCGTCCCGAGGAGTCGCCCGGACGTCCGCCCCGGCCGTTCCCGCCTGGAGGTCGAGGTAGACCGCCCGCAGGTCGGCCGGGTAGTCGGACCCGGCCGCCCGCAGGCGGTTCTCCGTCAGGGCGTCGGCGACGCCATCGGTGACGATGGGAATCCGGGCGACCTCGCCGTATGGCGCGGCGCCGTCGACCCGGGCCGCCGCGAACCACGTCTCGTTTCCCTTCCGGACGAGGGTCAGCCGGGCGCCCCGGTCGACCGTGGCCGGGCCGGGGGCGACGAGCACGCCGAGCGACGCCCGAGGCGCTCCGGACGACGTACTTGACCTCGCGGGTCGCGACCTTCTCCACGGGAGCGTCGCCGGTTCCCGCCAGCAGGTCCTGTCGGGCGGGGACGTCGACGTCGACCGTGTCGCTCCGGCTCCACTGGTTGCCCACGAGGCGGTCATAGGTGACCGCCCGCCACTTGAGCTGCGGCACGTCGGGGCTGCCCGTGATCGAGAGGACCGGCGTGTCGTCCGAGGTCCAGACGCCCTCCACGGTGACGGCCGCCCCGAAGCTCGCGCCACCGAAGCTCGTCCCGGGGCCCCCGGACGGGAAGAAGCGGGCCAGCTCGCTGCCGAAGTCGATGAGGCGCTGGTCCAGGCCCTGCCACCAGCCGGCGAGCGGCGCCGACGAGGCGACGTTCGTCAGGACGAGGCTGCCGAGGAGGGCCACGCCCACGAAGCTCAGCCCGGCCCGCAGGGAGAGCCCCACGGCGTTCCCGACGTCGGCGATCCGGTGGCGCGCCCAGGTCCGCTGCTCGTCCGCGACGTGGAAGCGGACGAGGAACAGGAGGGCCGCGACGGTGAACAGGACGAGGACCGCGAACTGGTCGAGGACCGTGATGGAGACGTTGACGATCAGGATCGTCCCGGGCAGCACGACGGCCGCGAGCGGCCGGCGATGGGCGTAGGCGGTGTAGGCCGCGAACTGTCCGGTCGCCCAGGTGAGGCCGCCCAGGACGAGGAGGTAGTGGGCGATCTCGGTGGTGGTCGCCCGGCCCAGCAGGACCAGGTCCTCGTAGGCGCCCCAGGCGCCCTCCGCGGTGACGCGGACCATGCGGCCGAGGTCCTCCCCGGGCGCCAGGTTGCTCCCGACGGCGAGGATGAGGAAGCCGGTCGCCAGCAGCGCCCCGCCGACGTGGGCGACGAGGCGTCCGCGCCCGAGCTTGGCCGCCGCGAAGCCCCACAGCGACCCCGAGGACGCCGGCCAGGGGCAGGAAGTCCGTGTTCGACTGGTCGCCCAGGACCCACCGCGCGTCGTCGATCGCCCAGCCGACGAGGGCGCACATGAGGACCAGCAGCAGGACGCTGGTCCAGCCCTCCGCCGGAGACAGCGCGAAGCGACGCTCGGTCGGCTGCGACGCCGCGTAGCTGGCGCCAAGGTCGAAGGGCGTTCGGGCGGCGGTCATCCGACGAGCACCTCGGCGAGGGGCACGCCCGGCGGCACCGCGTGCGTCCGGAGGTCGAACTCGGCGACCTGGTGGCGCATGTTCCGGGCGGCGGTCTCGCGCTCGGCGAGCGCCGCGGCGACGGCCGGATCGCCGATCGTTCCGTCGATCTCGGCAACCCGGCGGGCGAAGACGGCGGGGTCGAGCCAGATGACCTGGCAGCCGATCCCCCGCGGCCGAAGCGTCGCCAGCGGCCGGACCCAGCCTGGCTCGGTCGAGGACGTGACGACGATCGCCGACATGCCCCGGCGCAGGAGCGGCAGCCCCGCCACGAGGGCCTCGACGAGTGGCGTGCCGCCGTCGCCGTCGACGGCGGCGAGCAGCTGCAGGATCTTCTGGCGCTGGCGCGGGCCGCGGTCGGGCGGCAGGACGGTCACCCGGCTCCCGGTCGTCGTCAGGGCGACGGCCCGGTTCTCCTCGATCGCCCGTTCGGCGATGGCGGCCGCCACCCGCACGCCGACTTCGACGGTGCCGTCGTCGCCGGCGCCCACCTGGGCGGCGCGCTCGAGGTCGAGGATGATCCAGACGTCGGCGGTCTGCTCCAGGTCGAACTCCTTGACCTGGATCTCGCCGGTGCGGGCCGTCGAGGGCCAGTGGATCCGGTTGAAGCCGTCGCCCGGCGCGTACGGCCGGACCGACGTCGCGAGCGGCGTCGTCTGCTGGGTCCGCACCGGCGTCGAGCGGCTGCCCTCCAGGCTCACGGCCTGGAGGCGCCAGCGCGGGATCGGCTCGAGGCGGGGGTAGACGACGAGGGTCAGGCCATGGCCCACCGAGGCGCTGGCCTCGAAGAAGCCGAACGGGTCGCCGGTCCGGATCTGGAGCGGGTCGACCCGGAAGTGGCCGCGTCGGCCGAGAGGCACCTTGGCGATCCACGAGCGCTCGCCGTGCGAGCCCAGCGAGATGGCGCGCCCCGGGAGCGGCACGGGCAGCGTGGACGGGTTGTGGACCTCCAGCCAGAGCTTCGGGATCCGGCTCGCGCTGCGGAGGGTGTACGTGGCCCGCAGCACCTCGCCCACGTGCGCCTGCAGCTGGCTCACCGCGTAGCCGGCCTCGAGGTCCGTCAGCCCGAACCGCGTGACCAGGTAGCTCCCGCCCAGCACGGCGAGACCGAGGTAGACCAGGAAGAAGAGGAACGGCGCGCCGGTGCTGAAGGCCGCCACGACGAGCGCCGTCGCGATGATCAGGAACGGCAGGCGGCGGAGAACGACCACGACCACCTCTCGTGCGCGGCGCGACCGGCGCGCCTAGCGCGCCCGGGACTCCTCGGCCTCGATCCGTCGCGGTCCGCCGGGCCGTGGCGGGGCGTCGACAGGCACGGTCTCCAGCAGCTCCCGGACGACCGTGTCGGAGTCGACCTCGCGGATGGACGAGCTCGTCTTGATGATGAGGCGGTGGGCGAGCGCGGGGCCGGCGAGGGCCTTGACGTCGTCGGGGATCACGTAGTCGCGGCCGAGGAGTGCCGCGCGGGCCTGTCCGGAACGATAGAGGGCGATGCTTCCCCGCGGAGAGGCGCCCAGGTAGACGTCGGGATGGGTCCGCGTCGCGTTCACCAGGCGGACGATGTACTCCGAGACGGTGGCATCCACGTAGATCTCCCGCACGGCCGTCTGCATCTCCCGCAGCTCCGCGAGGGACAGGACCTCGCCCAGGTCGTCGAGGGGGTGCACGCGCTTCTGCTCGTCGAGGATCACGATCTCCTCGGTCGGCGTGGGGTACCCCAGCCGCAGCCGGAGCATGAAGCGATCGAGCTGGGCCTCCGGGAGGGCAAACGTCCCCTCGTACTCGATCGGGTTCTGGGTGGCGATGACGAGGAACGGGTTGGGCATCGGGTGACTGATCCCGTCGATCGTCGCCTGGCGCTCCTCCATGCACTCGAGGAGGGCCGACTGGGTCTTGGGCGTGGCCCGGTTGATCTCGTCGGAGAGGACGACCTGGCTCATGATCGGGCCCGGCCGGAACTCGAACTCCTGGGTCTTCTGGTTGTAGATCGAGAGCCCGGTCACGTCCGACGGCAGGAGGTCCGGGGTGAACTGGATCCGCCGGAAGGTGCAGCCGAGGCTGCGCGCGATCGCCTTCGCCAGGACGGTCTTGCCGGTCCCGGGAACGTCCTCGATCAGGAGGTGGCCGCGGCACATCAGCGCCACCAGGGCGAGCTGGACCTCGTGGTGCTTGCCCACGATCACGCGCTCGACGTTCGCGACGACCCGGTCGCCGGACTCCTGGATCTTCGTCATCGGGCTCCTCGCGGTGCGGCGCCGGCGGCGGGCCGGGCGCTCCGCTGCAGGGCGCCCGCTCGACGTGTGGTGGTGGCGGACTCGGGGTCCGGAGATAGTACGCCGGGCGGCCCGAATCGGTTCCGGCGGGCAGCGGACCGAACCGGGGGCTGCGTCAGCCGCGGACGAGGGTCTGCAGCCCGACGAGGGCGGTCATGACCGCGCCGATCCCGGCCATGATCGCCAGGAAGGGCTCGCCCGACGCCAGCGAGACGGCCGCCACGCCTCCGAAGAGGGTGGCCAGCAGGGCCGCGATCGCCCCCATCCCGATCCGCTCGACGAGCGGACGCCCGCCGCGCGGCTCCGGCGGCGGAGCTCCGGGCGCGGCGGGCTCCCGATCTGCCGTCATCGCTGGGCCTCGAAGTACGCCCGCAGCATCCGTCCCGCCAGGGGCGCGGCCCGCGCGCCGCCGCGGCCGCCCTTCTCCACGATCACCGCGATGGCCACCGTCGGCGCATCGGCCGGGGCAAATCCGATGTACCAGGAGTGCGGCTCCCCCTCCCCGCCGAGCTCGGCCGTCCCCGACTTGCCGGCGCCGAGGATCCCCGTGACGCGGGCACCGTCGGTGAAGAGCCGCCCGTACCGCCCCTCGACCGCCCGCGTCATCGCCTCGACGATGACGGCATTCGACGCCGCGTCGAGGATCCGTCCCATCGACCGCGGACCGACCGGCGTCCGGCGGCCCTGGCGGTCGATGAGCGCGGTCACGAGGCGGGGCTCCATCAGCTCGCCGCCGTTGGCGACGGCCGCCGCCACGAGCGCCATCTGGAGCGGGGTCGCGAGCACCTCGGCCTGCCCGTACGCGGCGTTGGCCAGCTCGACGTCGTCGAGGAAGCCCCCCGGGAGGGGCCCGCCCCCGTTCGTCAGCTGCGACGGCGCGGTGGGGAGGTCGAAGGGCAGGGCGGAGCCGAACCCGAGACGGCGCGCAAAGGCGTCGAGGTTCGCGCCTCCCGTGGCGAGGCCGGCCAGGGCGTACCAGATGTTGCAGGAGACCTCGGTCGCGCCGAGCAGGTCGAGCCTCTCGGCGCCGGTGAACGGCGTGGTGGCCGTCGCGGACCGTGAAGCCCGACACGACCAGCCCATCCGCCTCCGCGCCGGGCTGCTTCGGGTACGTCGTCGTCGCCGACACCGACCCGCTGCCGAGCCCCGCGATCGCGGTCACGATCTTGAAGACCGATCCGGGCACGTAGCGACCCAGGACCGCCCGGTCCAGGAGCGGGGACGCGGCGTCCTCGCGGAGGCCGTTGAACGTCGCCGTCGCGGATGCCGGATCGGCGATCCCCGAGGCGTCGAAGACGGGCGTCGACGCCAGGACGAGGACCTCGCCGGTCCGCGGATCGAGCATCACCACCGCACCGCGATCGTTGCCGAGCAGGTCCACGGCGAGCTTCTGGAGGGGGAGGGAGAGCGCGGTCTGCAGGTCGCTGCGGCGGTCGGCGGGTGGGAGGAACTTGGCGAAGAGCCGCGAGAGCGCGTCGCCGCCGCGAGCTCCCGTCAGCTCCGCGGTGAACGTCCGCTCCAGGCCGGCCGAGCCGTAGAGCGCCGAGGCGTACCCGACGGGGTGGCTCACCGCCGGGTCGGCGTAGACGCGATACGGCGCACCGTCCTCGGCGCGCCGGCTGCTGGCCAGGGTTCGGCCATCCCGGTCGAGGATCTTCCCCCGCAGGACGGTCCGCCCCGCGGCGATGACCGCCGCGTCCGTCGGGGCGGAGGAGAGCTCGTCGGCCCGGATCACCTGCCAGTACGAGGATCCGGCAGCGAGGATGCCGAAGGCCATGACCAGGACGACGGCAAGGGCCGGAACGCGCTGGGCCGGGGGACGAGCGGCCGTCACGCCGGGCCTCCCGGCGAACGGCGCAGGCGGGCCAGGCGGGGCGGGCGCGGCGGAGCGAGCGGCGCTGCCCCGCGATCCGAGAGCGCCAGGAGGATCCCCACGACGATCGCGTTGGCGAGGAGGGACGACCCCCCGTAGCTGACGAACGGGAGGGTGATCCCGGTGAGGGGGATCAGCTTCAGGTTGCCGCCGGCGATGATCGCGGCCTGGACCCCCACGACGAGCGCGAGCCCGGCGGCCAGGAGCGCCCGGAAGTCATCGCGCGCCGCGGCGGCGATCCGCAGCCCGCGGCCCACGATCACGAGATACGCGGCCAGCACGACGGCGACGCCGGCCATCCCCAGCTCCTCCCCGATCGCCGCCAGCGGGAAGTCGGTGTGCACGGCCGGGATGGGCAGCCGCCCCCCGATCTCGGGGAGCCCGGCCCCCAGCCCGGTGCCGACCAGGCCGCCCCGGGCGAAGGCATGGAGCGCCTGGATCAGCTGGTAGCCATCGCCAAGGGGGTCGGCCCAGGGATCGAGCCACACGGCGATCCGCTGCTGGACATGCGGGAAGAGGAGGGCCAGCAGCGCGAAGCCCGCGGCGAAGAGCAGGAGCCCGAGCACCACGTCCGTCCGCCGGCCCGTGGCCAGGAAGAGGAGGCCCAGGAAGACCGCGTAGAAGAGGAGCGCCGCGCCCAGGTCGCGCTGCACGACGACGATGCCGAGCGCCAGGGCAAGCATCGCCCCGATCGGGGCGAGATACGGGAGCGGGGGCACGGTGATCGAGCCCAGCAGGCGGACCCGGGCGTCGGCCAGCAGGATCCGGTTCTCGGCGAGGTAGGCCGCGAAGAAGACGACGAGGATCACCTTCAGGAGCTCCGAAGGCTGCCCGCTCAGGGGCCCGATCTGGAGGGTCAGCCGTGAGCCGTTCACCTCCGAGCCGAAGACGAAGGTGAGGGCGAGGAGCACGAGGCCGCTCGCCGCCCAGGTGTACTTGTAGAGCCGGAGCCAGCGGTCGGATCGGAGGACCACGGCGATCGTCGTGGCCACGGCCAGGGCAACCCCCAGCCAGGCGAGCTGGAGAGCCCCGAGGCCGAGCGTCAGCGGTCCGACCTCCTGGACGACCAGGTCCTGGGGAAGGCGCTCCATGACCAGCAGCCCGATCCCGCCGAGCAGGGCGGCGGCCGGGAGGAGGATCTCGTCCACGCGCCGGCCGGCCAGGACCAGCACCGCGTGGGCGGCCAGCAGGCCGCCGGCGAACAGGGCGAGCGCGGGGAGATCCGCCGGCGCGAGCTGTCCGGTCCGCGTGATGCCGAGCGAGAGGCTGCCGACGGAGATCGCGAGGATGACGGCGACCAGGAGCCCGAGCTCGCGGGGCCGGGGGCGCGGGCGGGGAAGGGCGGGCAGCGCGGGCGCCCGGACGTCGGCGCTGAGCCCCGTCATCCGCGGCCGCGCTCGAGGCGAAGTCGGACGTCGCCGATCCGGATCTCGTCGCCATACGCCAGCGCGGCGGCGCGGGTGACCGGGGCCCCGTTCAGGTGCGTCCCGTTCGTGCTGCCCAGGTCCTCCACGTACCATGCCCGGCCCCGGAAGGTCAGGACCGCGTGCTGCGCCGAGGCGTACGAATCGTCGACCACGACACTGCTGCCAAGATCGCGCCCGAGCGTCGTCACGGCGTCGAGGGCGAAGACGGTGCCGGGCGCGGGCAGGCCGGACGACGCGACCACGACGAGGCGACCGAGCGACGCCGCGGGATCGCGCGACGCCGCCCGGATGTCGCGCAGGAGCGCCCGCGCCATCAGGGCGAGGGCGATCCAGAGCAGGGCGAGGAAGGCGAAGCGAAGCGCCCACAGGACGAGGTTGAGCCCGGCGTCCATCAGGCCTCTCCCGGCGGGCGGGCCACGATGATCTCCAGGCGCGTGGCGCCGATCTCGATCCGGTCACCCGGGCCCACGACCGCCTCGCGCGCCAGCTCCCCGTTGACCCGCGTCCCGTTCGTGCTCCCCAGGTCGGCGAGGACGAGCCGACCACCCCGCGCCGACAGGCGCGCGTGGCGCCGCGAGGCCAGCGGGTCCGCGAGCACGAGCTCCAGGTCGGTCGCGCGGCCGATGGTCAGCGGGCGCCCGTCGAGGGGAACGTCCCGCACGGGGCGCCCGGGGGTCGAGACGCGCAGCACGGCGCCGGGCGGGACGGCGGGCGGCAGCGGATGCACCATGGTCATCTCCGGGCGTGCGTCGGGCAGGACCGGCGGCTGCCGCCCATCGGCGAAGCCGGCGGTCACGCGGACGTCGCCCGGGGCAAGCTCGGGGCTGCCCAGCAGCGCGACCGTCGGTCGCTCCGGGATCCGGTAGCCGCGCCGCCGCGCGTGATCGAGAGCCACCCGGGCAAGATCCTCCTCGAGGGTCGGGAAGTGGGCGAGGCTGGCGGCGTCCACCGCGGAGACCCGGACCGAGAACCGGGTGGGGGCCAGCATGCCGACGGCGTCCACGCGGCGGTCCTCGTCCATGGCTCGCTCCAGCCGCCGCGCCAGGGTCACGGGCTCCAGGTGCGCCCGCAGGAGACGGGCAGTCGGACGCTCGAACAGCCGCTCCAGGAAGCGTTCGAGCGCAGCGAGGGGGCGCATCGACCGGTGCATGCCTCCGTGCAGCGCGTCCGGGGACGCGGCGAGGGACGATCGGGAGCGCCGGGGGGTACCTCGGTGCCCCGGGGCGCTGGGACCCCTACGGTATACTCTCGGCCCGGCGGATGGGTCCATGCGACTCACTCCGGGGGAACGTCGCCGGGAGCCTGATGACGGACACGATCACCGAATCCTTCTGCGAACGCTGCGGCACGCGGTACTCCTTCGAGCAGACCGCGAAGCCACGCCGCGGCGGGATTGGCCGCGTCCGCGTCCTCACCCGCGGCCTGAAGAACTACGTCGCGAACGACGGCATGCCGATGACCGAGGCGATGGCCGCGGCGCGGAGCGACGATCGAGCGCGTCGGCGTCCTGCGCCAGCTCGATGCCTTCCACAAGGCCTTCAACTTCTGCATGTCCTGTCGGCAGTACACCTGTGCGAACTGCTGGAACGAGAAGGCAGGCGAGTGCCTCACCTGCGCGCCCGACCTGACCCGCGAGGTGCTTCCCGCGCCGTTCCCCGATCTGCCGGTCGCTGGACCCGCGGCGACCGACGACCTGTTCCCGGACGGCGAGGGCCTGGTGGCGGCCGCGTGGCCGACCGCGGATCTCGCGCCCGCCACGGCCGACGGTGCCAGGGCGGACGGCGACGCGCCAGCGACGGCGGATGCCGAGCCGACCCAGCCGATCCCCCCGCCCGTCGAGGGACCGCAGGTCCTGGCCCGCCTCGACACGTTCGTCGCGCCGCCCGCCGCCCCGGCGGCGGACGAGCTGACCTCGGCCGAGCTCGCCGAGATCGAGACGGCCCTGGCCACGGCGCGGTCCGTCACGGAGCATGTCGAGGCTGAGCAGGCGCCCGAGCTGGCCGCCGGGACGGTGATCCCCGCCGCGGCCGAGCAGGCGCCCGAGCCTGCCGGCGGCGAACCGCTCATCGCCCCGACGGTCGACCTCACCGCAACGACTGCCCGGATCCACACGCGCAGCTTCCTTGGACGCTTCCGACCGGGCCGCGGACCCGACGCGGCGCCGACCGCGCCCGCCGAGCCGGCGCCCGAGCTGGAACAGGCGCCCGAGCCGGCGCCCGAGCCCGCCAGCGTCGCGGCCGCCGAGTTCCCGGCCGCCGTGGAGCAAGCGCCCGAGCTGGAACAGGCGCCCGCAGCCGCCGAACGGGCGCAGGAGCCGGCGCCCGAGCCCGCCAGCGTCGCGGCCGCCGAGTCTGCCCCGGCCGCCGTGGAGCAAGCCCCCGAGCTGGAACAGGCGCCCGAGCCCGCCAGCGTCTCGGCCGTCGAGCCGGCAGCCGAGCCGATGCCCGCCGAGCCGACTCTCGCACCCGCGGAAGTGGCGCCCGAGCCGGCCGCGGCGGCCGAGCCGATGCCCGCAGCCGTACCCGCGGACACCGTCCAACAGCCGACGTGGCAGATGATCGCCCCCGACGCGCCGGCGATGCCGCGACCCGACTGGCCGGACGCCCCGGCCTGGCCCTCCCCGGACCCGCGTGCGGCCCAGCCGGCGAGCCGGGTCCCGGGGCCCGCCGCGGCCCCCTGGGCCTCCCGACTCGCGACCGCGCGCCCCGAGCCGGGGAGCGTCTGGGCGGCCTCGAGCCAGGAGGTCCTCGCGGCGCCGGGCCCGGTTGCGGCGGGCGGACCAGGGCCTGCCGTGCAGGCCTGCGTCAGCTGCGGCCTCTCCCTCTCGGCAAACGCCCGCTTCTGCCGCCGCTGCGGCACGCGCCAGGCCTGACGCGCTCGGGCTGGCCCCTGCCCGCCTCAGGGCCCGGGCGCTTCTCCAGTCCTCGCCAGCTCGGCCCGGCGGGCGCGGCGGTCGCGCTCGGCGACCCATGCCGCGCCCAGCAGCAGGACCTGGGTGACGTTTCCCAGCCAGACGAGGCCCAGGAAGAGGGCCCCGAACGCTCCGTAGAGCTGGGCCGAGCCGAACAGGATCGGCCCGAGGATCCCGAAGAGCTCAGACAGCCCGAAGATGGCGAGGCCCGTGGCCACGGCAGGCCACCAGAGCACCTGCCAGGCCGGGCGTGGCCGAGGCACGAAGCGGTATGAGAGCGTGACCAGGCCGGTCACGCCCACGAACGAGCCTGCCGCCCGGGCGGCCGCGCTCGGCACCCCCACGACGTCGCCCAGGGGTCCGGGAAGCGTCACCAGGACCAGGATGGCCGCGGCCGCGGCCATCCCGCCGGCCACGGCCAGGAGGGCCACCACGTCGCGAACCGGGGTTCGCCCCTCGCTGTCGTCCCCGAAGACGACCCGGAAGGTCCCGTCCAGGGCGCGAACCATCGAGCTCGCGCTCCAGGCGAGGAGGAGGAGGCCCACGATCCCGGTGGCCGGGGCGAGCCCGGAGAAGCTCGCCAGGGCTTCGTCCAGGACCGGCGCGAGCAGGGGGACCTGGTCGGTCAGGATCGCCACGATCTTGGCGCGGACGCTCGGGTCGGCCACGAAGACGCCGACGATCGAGAGGATGACGAGGATCGCAGGCACGAGCGCGAAGAGCGCCACGAAGGCCAGGCCGTGCGCGAGGACCGGACCGCTCGCCGCCGAGAAGCGGCGCACGACGGCGTGGGCCATCGCGAGCCGCGGCACGCCGAGAGCGCGCGCGACCAGCGGCTCGGCGGCCGCCAGGATCCGGGCGGCAGTCCGCTTGACGAACCCGGGTTCCTCCGCCAGGGCCGGACGGCGGGGAGGCTCGTCCGCCGGCCCCGGCGCGGTCACGCTCAGAGCTCCTCGAAGAGGCCCGGCTGGAGCGCCTCGGCCGCCACGCGCCGGCGCGGCCGCAGGAGCGCGCGGACTTCCACCCGGCGCACGTAGCGTCGGCCGCCCAGCTTCAGCGTCTGAAGCCGCCCCTCGCGCGCCCAGCGACCGAGCGTCTCGGCGCGCAGGTGGATGTTGGCGCCGCCGAGGATCTCGACCGCCTCGGCGAGGCTGATCCAGTCGGAGGCAACGCGACTCATCGGGGCCGGCTCAGGCACCGGTGCCGGACGAGGAGGACGGCGAATCGCCGGACTTCGACTCGCCGGAGGATCCCGCGCGCGCCTTCGAGTCGCCCGAGGACGACGCCCGCGAATCGGCCGCTCCGGACTTCGAATCGCCGGAGCTCGAATCGCCCGAGGATGACCCGCCGGACGTCGAATCGCCGGAGCTCGAATCGCCCGAGGATGACCCGCCGGACGTCGGAATCGCCGGACTTCCCCTGGCCAACGGCCGCCTTCCGCGTCGAAGCCCCCGCGGATCGCCGGTCGTTCTTGGCCCAGCCGCTCCCCTTGAACAGGATCGTCGGCGGAGCGAACGCGCGGATGACGGGACCCTCGCACAGCGGGCACTGGTGGGGACCCGCTTCGTTCAGACCGCGGAGCACCTCGAACCGGTGGCCGCAGGAGGTGCAGACGTAGTCGTAGACGGGCACGGCGTCGCTCGTCGCCCCTCAGCCGCGCAGGAGCCGCATGCCGCACTTGGGGCAGTAGAAGGCCCGTTCGTGCGCCGAGGAGAAGCTGCAGTGCGCGCAGACGAGACCGCCCCGGCCGGCTGCCGGGACTGGCCGATCCAGGGGCGCGACGCCCACCGCGTACTGGTTGGCGAGGATGTTCTGGAAGAGCCCGGCGAGGCTTCGCGCCGCGATCCGGTCCGTGTCGCCGCGAACCCCCCGCCCACCCCAGCCGACGACCCCTCGCACGAGCATGTCGCCGGTGCCCTCGTCCCAGTGGGACGCCACCCCGCCGACAATGGCGTTGTACTCGGGGTAGCCCGACGTGTCCACCTCTCCGTCGAGCAGCGCAACCGCAAGTGTGTCGAAGGCGAGGTCGATCGCGTCGATCGACTCGAGCACGTAGATCGCGTGCCGCGTGATCGGTCCGTGGCCGTGGTGGGCATTGACCCACTGCATCGCCTCGGACGACCGGACGATGGACGGCGACGCCTCGCTGAACTCGATCGGCAGGGGCTCCACCACTTCGATCTCGCTTCGTCCCAGCCCCGCCAGCATCGACGGCAGCTCGGCGAGGGCCCGCGGCCCGGCCTTCAGGCGGACACCCTCGCTGCTCTTCCCCGCGTAGTACAGCTTGAGGACGTACTCCTGGGCGGACGCATCCTCGGGCACGATCGGCGCCGGGGTCCGCGGCACCTCGGCGCGGCCCTTGCGCTTCAGGAACTCGAGTGGCACGGAACCTCCATCGGATCGTTGTCGGCAATTCTACCAGCGGCGGGACACGATCCGTACCTGGCCAGCCCGTCCGCTCGGGTCAGTTGTCGCCAGCTGCCTGCGAGGCGGTCGCCACCTGCCGCTCTGTCACGAGGACCAGCCCGCCGACCAGCCCGACATCGTCGCCCAGGGCCGCCGGCACGATCCGGGCCCGGGCCCCCGGGCGGCGGAACGCGCTGGCTGCAACCATGGCGCGCGCCGGCGCGAGCAGCCGCTCGCCCTGGCCGACGGCGACGCCGCCGCCGACGACGATGAGCGAGGGGTTGAAGACGTCCACGAGCGTGACGCAGGTTACCGCGAACGCGTCCAGGGCGCGGGCGAGGATGCCGGCCGCCACGGGATCGCCGGCCTCGGCGGCGGCGGCGACCTCGCGGCCCCCGAACCCGGACCCACGCTCGCGGACCAGCACCGCCAGCCGGGCGCTCTCGCCCCGCTCGGCAGCGGCCCGCGCGCTGCGGGCCATCCCGCTTCCCGAAGCAATCCCCTCGAGGTGGCCGCGCATGCCGCATCCACACGGCGGTCCGGCTCGGTCGACCATGAGATGGCCGAGCTCGCCGGCGGTGCCGTCCGGGCCGCGCAGGAGCCGGCCGCCGGAGACGATGGCCCCGCCGATCCCCGTCGAGATCGTCACGTAGAGGAAGTCGGCGCACCCGGCAGCGGCACCGAAGCGGCCCTCCGCGAGCGCCGCCACCTGCGTGTCGCGGTCGAGGAAGGTCGGCAGCCCCAGCGCATCGCCGACCAGCGAGGCGAGCGGTATGTCCCGAAAGGTCGGGCCGAGGTTCGGCGGATCGAGGATCATGCCGGCGGCGGGATCGACCGGGCCCGGCGCCGAATTCCGACCCCCCTGAAGGCACGGGCGCCGGCGCTTGCCCCGTCCGCCCGCCGGACCGTGACGAGGGCGTCCACGCAGGCCGCGACAATGGCCGCGCCACCCCCCTCCACCGGGGTCCGGGCCCGCTGCGCGGCGATCACGGTGCCCCCCTCGACCACCACGGCGGCCCGGATCTGCGTCCCCCCGAGATCGAGCGCGAGAACCGGGCCGGCGGGCGCCGCTGGAGCGCTCATGCGTGGCTCACGTCGGCGCCGCCTTCGCGGCCGGCGAGGCGGGCGCGCAGGCGGGCCGCGCGGTCTGCCAGCTCCACCTCGCGCGCCCGCGCCCCGTCGACGACCGCCGGCGGCGCCTTCGACGTGAAGCGCTCGTCGGCCAGACGCGCGCGGGCCGTGGCCAGCTGGGCCTCCGTGTCGGCGAGCTCCTTCTCGAGGCGGGCGCGATCCCGGTCGGCCGTCCCGGGCTGCGCCGCGAGGGGGCGGATGACGGCCTCCAGGTCGCCGGCCACGACGGCGAGCCCGCCACGCGGGTCGCCGTGGAGGGCCCCGCCATCGGCGACGCGGGCGAGCGGGCGCGCCCGGGCAAGGCGCTCCAGGGCCGGTCGCAGGGCGTCGAAGGCGGGCGCCGCCCCCGGTGGGACGGCCACGTCGACCGCCAGCCAGGCGCCGGGCTCGACGCGGGCCTCGGCGCGTGCGTTCCGGATCGCCCGCACGAGGTCGAGGAGCCCGCCCGTCTGGGCGTCGGCCGCCGCGTCGACCCGCCCGGCGACGGGCCAATCGGCGACCACGAGCAGCGCCGGGTCGCCCGGGGCCCTGGGCAGCTGCCCCCAGATCGCCTCGGTCACGAAGGGCATGATCGGGTGGAGGAGCCGGAGGTAGGTGTCGAGCGCCTCGACGAGGGTCCACCACGTCGCCTCGCGATCGGCGTCGGGGAGCGCCTCGTCCGCGAGCCGGACCTTGGCCAGCTCCAGCGCCCAGTCGCAGTACTCCCCCCAGATCGCGTCGTAGAGGGTGGCCGTCAGCTGGCCGAAGGCGTACTCCGCGAGGGCGCGGTCGGCGGCGGCCACGGTGGCCGCAACCCTGCTGCGGAGCCAGCGCTCGGCTGGCCCGAGCCGGGTCGGGTCGGGCGCCAGGCGAGGCGCGGTCGCCGCGATCGTCGCCGGACGTGCCCCGAGGACGAACCGCGTCGCGTTCCAGAGCTTGTTGGCGAAGTTGCGGGCGTTCTCCAGCTTGTCCGCGCTGAACTTCTGGTCGTTGCCCGGCGCCGCCCCGTGGATGAGCGCGAAGCGCAGCGCGTCGGCGCCCGACTCGTCGATCGCCTCCAGCGGGTCCACGACGTTGCCCTTGGTCTTCGACATCTTCTGGCCGTAGGGATCGCGCACGAGGCCGGAGAGGTAGACGACCTCGAAGGGGGCCTCTCCCGTGAAGTGGATGCCCAGCATCATCATCCGGGCGACCCAGAAGAAGATGATGTCGTAGGCCGTCTCCATGACCGTGCCCGGGTAGTACCGGGCGAGGTCCGCGGTCTGCCCGGGCCAGCCCAGCGTGGAGAAGGGCCACAGCCCCGAGCTGAACCAGGTGTCGAAGATGTCGGGGTCCTGGGTCAGCTCGCTGGCGGGCCGGCCGCAGGCCTCGCAGGCGTCCGGACCGTCCTGGGCGGGGCTGACCGTCACGTGGCCGTCGGCGCAGTACCAGGCCGGGATCCGGTGGCCCCACCACAGCTGGCGGCTCACGTTCCAGTCGCGGATCTCGGTAAGCCAGTGCTCCCAGACCTTCTCGAAGCGTTCGGGAAGGATGACCGTCCGCCGGGAGCGGGTGGCCTGCAGGGCGGCCTCCGCGAGCGGCTTCGTCCGCACGAACCACTGCGTCTTGAGGCGCGGCTCGACGACATCGTGGCTGCGCTGGCAGCGCCCGATGATCATCTCGTGGGCCTTGCTGCCGACGAGGTCGCCGGCGGCCTCGAGGTCGGCCAGGATCCGCTGGCGCGCGGCGTAGCGCTCCAGGCCCGCGTACGGTCCGCCGGCGGCCGAGATGTGGCCGTCGTCGCGCATCACGTCCACGAACGGCAGGTCGTGGCGCTGGCCGGTGGCGTAGTCGTCGTGGTCGTGGGCCGGCGTGATCTTGACCGCGCCGGTGCCGAACGCCGGGTCGACCACGGGGTCGGCGATGATCGGGACGAGGCGGTCGACGAAGGGGATCCGCGCCCGGCGGCCGACGAGGCCGGGTAGCGGGGGTCGTCGGGGTGGACGGCGACGCCGGTGTCGCCGAGGATCGTCTCGGGCCGGGTGGTGGCCACGCGTGATGAACGCGTCCGGGCTCGTCGGCGCCGGTCGCCTCGTCGACCAGGTGGTAGCGGATCGTCCAGAGCGTGCCCGTCTCGGGCGTGGCGATCACCTCGAGGTCGGACAGGCTGGTCCGGCAGCCGGGGCACCAGTTGATGAGCGTCTCGTGGCGGTAGGCGAGGCCCTCGCGATAGAGGCGCTGGAAGGCCTCGCGCACGGCGCGGCTGGAGACGTCGTCCATCGTGAAGCGCAGGCGGCCCCAGTCGATCGACGCGCCCAGGCGCCGCTGCTGCCCCAGGATCACGTCCCGCGTCTCGTCGATGAAGCGCCACATCCGCTCGAGGTAGCGCTCGCGGCCCAGGCTCGCCCGGGTCTCGCCGTCGGCGGCGATGATCCGGTCGAGGACGAACTGGGCGGCGATGCTGGCGTGGTCGAGGCCCGGCAGGAAGAGCGCCGGGCGCCCCTGCATCCGGGCGTGGCGGATCATCAGGTCCTCGACCGCGCTCCGCTGGGCGTGGCCCAGGTGGAGGCTGCCGGTCACGTTCGGGGGCGGCTGGATGATGACGAAGGGCGGCTTGCGCGCATCCGCGCGGCGAGCCGGCGCCGTCGGGGGCGAAGACGTCGGCGGCCAGCCAGCGCTCGTAGATGGGCCCTTCGAACTCGCTGGGCCGGTAGGCCTTCGCGAGCCCTCCCGGCGCACCGGTCGCCGCGTCCGACATTGCCGCCACTCCTTCTCGAAACGAAGACGCCCCGCTCGTCCAGCGGACGAACGGGGTCGTGGTACCACCTGCTGGTTCGGGCGCCGGCGCACTCCGCTCATCGCGGACGCGGGCTCCGGTGCCCCTCGCGGCGCGCTATCGGACGCCGGCCGCACGGCTCGCGAGCGACGTTCACGCCGGGGTCTGCCGCGCGGCTCGCACCGTCCCGCGCTCGCTTCGGCCCCCGCCGACGCTACTCCTCTCGGTCACCGCCGTGAGGCCGGGAGTGTAGCACGACGCCGGCGCGCCTCCAGGCCCGTGGCTACGCGCACTCGCCCCGTGCTGGCTCGAGGCCGTCGCCTACGTGTCCTGCTCAGCTTCACGCGAGATCCGCGGTGCGCCAGGCGAACAGGCGCGTCGCCGCGACGTCGCACCAGACGAGGCCGGGCTCGTGCCGGCGGCGGCGCGCCCTGCGAGAAGGGCGCGCACCCAGCCGATCGACGACCCGGGAAAGCGCGCCGCGAACACTTCCGGGTAGCGCGCCGACGAGCGCCCGGTTCCGCGCGGTCGCCCGCATCGACCCAGACCATCCCGACGGCGGCCGGCTCGTCGCCCCAGCGCGGCGACCGCGAGCGCCTCGACCTCGGCCCGCTTGCGCTCGCTCGCCCGGGCGGACGCACCGACGTCGCCGACCGTGTTCCAGCACTCCACCAGCAGCAGGCGCCGGTGCCGGCGATCGCTCAGGCCGACGTCGGCCGAGCGCCACGGCTCGGCCGGGCGCGTCGGCAGCTCGAAGGTGGCGTCGTAGCCGGCCGCTCGGCCGAGCCGGAGGACCAGCTCCTGGATCGCGAGGTGCCCGGCGTCGGCCGTCTCGCCGCTCGATCCCGCTGGAGCGTGACGACGAGCGGTCGATCGAGTGCGCAGTCCGATCCGCTGCCAGCGCGTCGAGCGTCAGCCCGCCGCCGATGCCCGCGCTCCGCTCGGCTGATCGTCGCCTGGCCGAGGCCAACGCGATCGCCGAGCTGCTCCTGGGTCGAGGCGCCTGCGGCGTCGCCCCTCCCGCACCTCGCCGCCGGCGCGGGCCAGCTGCTCGCGGCTGCGTCGCTCGGCGTCGACGGCGAGGTGGGTCCGGATGCGGGTCGACATAGTCGCTGCATGGTTGCACCGGGCACTTGCCTGCCACTTACCCGAGCAAGCCGCCCGCCATGCCCTTCGGCAGCGCCCACAACGCCTGCTGATTGCGCTCCTGCCTCCCCCGGCCGGGGCCTGCATGCGCCGGCATGCGTCGACCGGCTGGCCACGGTGCCAAGCCCGGCGCCGCCGCGCATGGCAGCGATCGAAGTCCGGGTACGCCCGGCGCCCGGCGGGCCGTGGACGGCCGCCAACCCCCGAGCCATGAATGGAGCGACTGGGGCCGGGAGGATCGGGGCGTGCGTCGCGGCCCGAAGGGGAACGACGGGCGACGCGGCGCGGCCGGCGACGTCGCGGCCGACGGCGGCGTCGGGCCGAGGCGCCGGCGGCGGCGTCGCCGGGCCGAGGCGCCGCGGCGGGGCGCGTCGGCGCGGCAGCGGCGGCGGCGGGCCGTCGGCCCGCGTTGCAGCCTTACGCGCTCTCGCCCCGGGCGGCCACGATCTCGGCGAACTTGGTCTCGTCGAGGCCCTTCTCCACCTCGGCCTCGGTGAGGAGCAGCGGCGGGCGGCCGTCGCGGATCGTCTCCTCGGTGATGATGCACTTGCGGACCTCGGTCCGCTCCGGGATGTCGTACATCACCTCGAGGAGCGCCTCCTCCACGATCGTGCGCAGGGCGCGCGCCCCGGTCTTGCGGGAGAGGGCCGCGTCAGCCGTCGCCCGCAGGGCCCCGTCGGTGAAGACCAGGTCGACCTTGTCGAGGCCCAGGAAGCGCTGGAACTGGCGGGTGATCGCGTTCTTGGGCTCGGTCAGGACGCGGACCAGGTCGTCGGCCGTGAGCGCCGAGAGGGTCACCACCACCGGCAGCCGGCCGACGAACTCGGGGATCAGCCCGAACTTGAGGAGGTCCTCCGGCATCAGGCGCTCGAAGACCTTCTGGCGCTCGGCCCGCGTCCCCTTCTCGCCCTGGCCGAAGCCGAGCGACCGCTTCCCCACCCGCTCCTCGATGATCTTCTCCAGGCCGTCGAATGCCCCGCCGCAGATGAAGAGGATGTTGGTCGTGTCGATCTGGATGAAGTCCTGGTGGGGGTGCTTGCGGCCGCCCTGGGGGGGCACGTTGGCGACCGTCCCCTCCAGGATCTTGAGCAGCGCCTGCTGGACGCCCTCGCCGGAGACGTCGCGGGTGATCGAAGGGTTGTCCGCCTTGCGGGCGATCTTGTCGATCTCGTCGATGTAGATGATCCCGCGCTGGGCCCGGGCGACGTCGAAGTCGGCGGCCTGGATGAGGCGCAGGAGGATGTTCTCGACGTCCTCGCCGACGTACCCGGCCTCGGTCAGCGACGGTCGCATCGGCGATGCAGAACGGCACGTCGAGGACGCGGGCGAGGGTCTGGGCCAGGAGCGTCTTGCCGGAGCCCGTCGGCCCGACCAGGAGGACGTTCGACTTCTGGAGCTCCACGTCGTCCGTGGCGTTGCCCGCGTTGACCCGCTTGTAGTGGTTGTAGACCGCCACGGAGAGGACCTTCTTCGGCTTCTCCTGGCTGATCACGTAGTCGTCCAGCGAGCCCTTGATCTGGCGGGGCGCGGGGAGCTTGGCCGCCGCCGACTTCTGGCGCGGCTGCTCGAGCATCTCCTCTTCGATGATCTCCTGGCAGAGGTTGATGCACTCGTCGCAGATGTAGACGCCCTGCCCGGCGATCAGCTTGCGGACCTGCTCCTGGCTCTTGCCGCAGAACGAGCAGCGATACGGGACCTTGGGCGTCTTGCCGGTGGTCACGGTCTCCTCACTCCCTCTGCGGCCGCTTCCGGCGGCGTGACGGGCCTACCCGCCGGCCGGGGCCGGACCGCCGTCGGCGGTCGGCGGCACCCCGGCGGCCGGGTTGCTGGCGGCCGGGAGGCCCGGCGCCGGCGCCCCGGCCTTCTCCGGCGGCGTGTAGACAGCGTCGATGATGCCATATGCCTTCGCCGCATCGGGGCTCATGAAGTAATCCCGCTCCGTGTCCTTGACGATCTTCTCGATCGGCTGGCCCGTGTGGCGGGAGAGGAGCTCGTGATTTGCGTTGACCAGTGTCTCCATCTCCTTGACCTGGATGAAGACGTCGGGAGTGTTGCCACGGAACCCACCGGAACCCTGGTGGATCATGATCCGGCTGTGGGGGAGGGCGAAGCGCTTGCCCGGGTGACCCGCGGCCAGGAGGACGGCGGCCATGCTGGCCGCCATGCCCACGCAGATCGTGCTGACCGGAGCGCGGACGAGCTGCATCGTGTCGTAGACCGCCAGGCCGGAGGTGATCACCCCACCGGGCGAGTTGATGTAGAGGTTGATGTCCTTCTCGGGGTCCTCGGAGTCGAGGAAGAGAAGCTGGGCGATCACCAGGTTGGCCAGGGTGTCCTCGATCGCGTCGCCGAGGAAGATGATCCGCTCCTTGAGCAGGCGCGAGTAGATGTCGTAGGCGCGCTCGCCGCGGCTCGACGATTCGATGACCATCGGCACGAGCATCTCGGGACCTCCTGGCGGAGCTTCGTCCGCGCGTCCGCGCGGAGAACGATGCGGATCGGCGAAGGCCGGCCTCACGCCGGCGCCGCCTCGGCTTCGATTTCGTGGTCGTGGTCGAGGTCGTGGTCGTGCGACGCCGCCGCGACCGGCGACGGCTCGCCACCCTCGGCGTGGGGGATGGCGGGGTGCTCCGGGTGGGCGGCCAGCCAGCGGTCGATGAGCGTCTCGACCACCCGCGAGCGGCGGAGCGAGCTGCGGATGGCGGCCTGGGCGCGCGGCGTGTCGAAGTACGCCGCCAGCTTCGGCTCCGAGCTGTAGCGCGCCTTGGCCCGGATGATCTCGTCGATGATGTCCCGGTCGGGGACCTCGATCCCCTCGCGGCTGGCGATCTCGCCGAGCACGAGCAGCGTCTTGGCCCGCTCCTCCGCCCCCGGCCGGAACTCCGCGTGGAGCTCCTCGGCGGCCTTCCCGGTGGCCGCCAGGTAGGCCTCCTCGGTGATCCCCTGGCGGGCGAGGGCGCTCTTCATCTCGTCGTGCATCACCTCGACCTCCTCGTCGACGAGGATGTCGGGAATCTCGATGGTGGCGTTCTTCACCGCGTAGTCGATGATCCGGTCGGCGAAGCCGTGGCGAGCCCGGTCGAGGGCGTTGCGCTCCAGTCGCTTGCCGATCTCGGCGCGGAGGTTCGCGAGGTCGGCGAATTCGCCCATCGACTGCGCGAAGTCGTCGTCGGCGGCGGGCAGGATCTTCTCCCGCAGCTCCTTGAGCTCGACGTTGAAGTGGGCCTGGGCGCCGCGGAGCGACTCTTCCTGGTAGTCGTCGGGGAAGGTGATGTCGAACTCGGCGGTGTCCCCCGGCCGGAGGCCGACGAGGTGCTCCTCGAAGCCGGGGATCAGGCGATCCTCCCCGATCACGAGCGGCATCCGGTCCGCGGTCCCGCCGTCGAACGGCGCGCCGTCGCGGGTCCCGGCAAAGCCGATGACCGCCCAGTCGCCCTTCACGGCGGCGCGCTCCTCGACCGGGCCCAGCGTGGCCTGCTGGTCGCGCAGCTCATCGAGCACGCGGGCGACCTTGGCGTCGTCGACGGGCTCGATCTCGGGCTTGAAGGGGAAGTTGGCATAGTCGCCGAGCTTCACCTCGGGGCGCAGCGGCACCGTGGCCTTGTAGCGGAGCGGCTTCCCCTCCTCGGCCTCGACCACCTCCACCTCGGGGCGGCCGATGATGAAGATCGCGGGGTCGTCGACCGTTCCCTTCACCCATTCGCGGTAGGTGGTGTCGACGAGCGTCTCGACGGCCTCGTCCCAGACGGCGCCCTCGCCGAGGACACGCTCGAGCATGCCGCGGGGGGCCTTGCCGGGACGGAACCCGGCGACGCGGGTCCGCTGGCTCAGGCGGCGGGTGGCGTCGGCGACGGCGCGCGCGACACGATCGACGGGGAGCTCCACCTCGACGACGAGGGTGCTCTTCTGGGAAGGGGTCGTGGTCACATGCATGGCCGAAGAAGTATAGGGGCCGCTCCGGGGGATCGCCCGAGCGGCCCCGCCGCGAGGTGGTAGGCGAGGTCGGGGTCGAACCGACACGCCGCTCACGCGGCACCGGCTCCTAAGGCCGGCGCGTCTGCCATTCCGCCACTCGCCCGCGGCGAGTCTAGCGCGTGGACGTGTCCTCGCCCGGCCGGTTGTCGCCCGGCCGGTCGTCGCCCGGCCCATCGCCCCGGCCGGTCTCGCGGAGCGCCCGGCTCACGACCTCGCGGGCGGCGCGCGTCGCCACGGGCATGCCGATCTTCATCGCCAGGTTGACGGCGGAGCGCTGGCGGGCCTCCGACTTGCGGTCCTTGGCGGTCGCGTCGAGCCAGCCGGCGAACCCCCGCTCCAGGGCGCCCCGCACCTTCGCTCCGTCGTCGCCCAGGGCCCGGACGGCCTTCTCGACCTCGCTGGGAAGGAGGCTGGCCGGGAGGGCCTCGGGCTCGCCGACGATGCGGCGCTTGACCCTCCGGAAGACCCTGCGCGGCCCGCCGACGGCGAGGAACGCTGCCCCGCCGACCGCCGCGGCCGCCTTGGCGGGGCTGCGGCGCACGATGGCCTTGACGTCGACGGCGGCCCGGGCGCTGGACCGGAGCGTCGCGAGCTCGTCGGCCAGGGCGGCCCGGGCGGCGGCGACCTCCTCCGCGGCGGCGAGGGCGGCGGGGTCGCTGGCCAGCGGCGCCGGCGACACGTTGCCGGGGCGGCGGGCCGGGGCGGGCGACGTGGCTCGGTCGTCGGTCACGCCTCTTCCTCCTTCTTCCGCGGCAGCCGCGCCTCGACGAACGCCTTTGTCTCGCGAGCGGCATCGATCGACGCCTGCGGGACGAACCGCCGCTTCAGCTCCTCCCAGTCGTAGCCACGCAGGGCGAGGGCCGCCAGGATCGGCCAGGCGACGAGCGCCGCGCTGATGCCGAGGGCGATCCCGACCTGGAGGCTGAACGAGATCGCGGTGAATGCGCCTGCCAGGGCGCCGAGGAGCGCGCCGCCGACCAGGCCCCCGACGGCTCCGCTGGCGCGGCCGACACGGGCGCCGAGGAGGAGGCCGAGCAGGCCGACGATCGCGGCTCCGACCGCAATGCCGACCACGAGCGGCCGGACGCCGGCCTCGATGCCCGGCACGACGGACGTGCCGATCGACGTGTAGGCGGCGTTGGGCCAGGCGAGGCCGAGCACGACGGCCACGGCGATGCCGATCAGGATCGCGACGGCGAGCGCCCGGGTGAGGTACGAGCCCGAGATCCGGAGGGCGGCGAGGACGAGCACGACCGCTGTTCCGACGAAGAAGAGCGTTCCGTGGAGGATCCCCCAGCCCATCGAGCCGAAGAGCCACTCGCCGAGGAAGAGGGCCATCCCGATGGGCACGAGCAGGGCCGACGAACAGGACGAGGGCCAGGGCCATGCCGCCGAGGGCGGCGACCCGCCCGACGTCCCACATGATCGCCGAGAGCTCTGCCTTGGCGAGGTCGACGTGGCCCTCGGCAAGGCGGCGACCGGCGCGGATGGTGCGCCGGACCTGCTCGCGGATGCCGGGCGGCTGCGTCGGCGCCTCGGGCGCCGGCGGCGGCTCGGGGGCGGCTCGGCCGGCGGATCGAGCGGATCGGGTGCGCGCGCCCGCGGGGTCGCCCACGGGCGGCAAGGATTCGCCGCCCTCGGGCGATGGTGCGGCGGGCTGGTCAGGGCCGGCGGGCGATGCCTGCTGCGGTTCGCCGTCGGGATCGGTCGGGCTCAGGTGCCACCTCCGCTGCCGCGCTGTCGTGTGCGTCGATGATACCCGCCCGGACCGTGCCTC
>CAWHCW010000012.1:0-179200 GCA_963827965.1 uncultured Chloroflexia bacterium
GCCGTGACGGCGGAACCATCGGTGATGTGCAGGCCCTCGTAGCCCCAGACCCGGTGGTACGGGTCGATGACGCCGGCCGTCGGATCGTCGGAGATCGGGGCGCCCCCCACGAAGTGAGCGGTCATTGGGGCCGAGATCAGGTCTCCCACATTGCCCCCGGGGACGCCTTCGATCTTCTCGGCCACCCGACGGGTGACATCGTTGCCGGCCGGGATCCACGTCGGGCACGGCAGCCCTTCGCCCTGCTTGGTGGTCATCTTGCGCCGCCCGAAGAGGCCCTTCTTGGTGAAGACGGTCAAGGAGTTGTCCACGGGCTGCATCACCAGGGAGATGACACCGCGCTCCGACCAGCCCCGCAGGTGGGTGAGCACCTTGACGAACTCGCCCGGCTTCTCAGCCACCGTCTTCGCCCAGGTCTTCCACCGGGGCACGCCGGGCACCTCGTCGGTCAGGATCGTCGACAGCAGGCCCATCAGGTTGGACCCCTTGCCATACCGGACCGGTTCGATGTGGGTGTGTGGTTCCGGGGTAGAACGACGACGTGATGGCCACACCGCGGGTGAAGTTGTAGGAGCGGTCGTCCGACATCGCCCCCAGGATGCTCTCGGAGTTCGTCCGGGAGCAGCCGGCCCAGCGCGGGGCTCAGGCGGTGCAGGTGACCGAGGTCCTTCATCCGGTGCAGCAGTTTCTGCGTGTTCGGCGTTTCGGCCGCCACCACGACCTGGGCGCCGGTGAAGGTCCGCTTGGCCCGGCCGGGGATCGCCCCGGTCTTCTCCGTGTCGACCGCGTAACCGCCGCCGGGGAGCGGCCGCAGGGTCGTCACGGTGGTGAGGGGATACACGACGGCCCCGTTCTTCTCCGCGAGTCCCAGGTAATTCTTGGGCAACGTGTTCTTGGCGTTGTGACGGCACCCGGTCATGCATTCGCCGCACTGGATGCAGCCGACCCGCTCGGGACCGACGCCTCCGAAGAAGGGGTCCGGCGCGTGGGCGCCGGGTCCTGCGCCGAAGTAGACCACCACGGGGGTCAGAGAGAAGGTGTGTCCCACACCCATGTCGTCGGCGACGGCCTTCATGATCTCGTCGGCGGGGGTCATGGTCGGGTTCTTGGTCACGCCGAGCATCCGGGACGCCTGGTCGTAGTAGGGCGCCAACTCCTGGGCCCAGTCGGTGATGTGCGCCCAGGCGCGGTCCTGGAAGAACTTCTTGGGCGGTACGTACAGGGTGTTCGCGTAGATCAGGGAACCACCGCCGACCCCGGCGGCCGCCAGGACGATCACGTCCTTGAGGACGTGGATGCGCTGCAGGCCCTTCAGCCCCAGCCGCGGCGCCCAGACGAACTTGTTCACCCGCCAGGAGGTCTTCGGGAAGGTCTTGTCCTCGTACCGGCGGCCGGCCTTGAGCACGGCCACCCGGTAGCCCTTCTCGGTCAGGCGAAGCGCGGCGACGGACTCCCGAACCCTGATCCGATGATGACGACGTTGAAGTCGAATGCGTCCACGAGTGTTCCTCTTTTCCGCGCCTTCGGCGCTGCTCCCGCTACTTGATGCCGAGCTTCTTCATGGCCTTGATGGTCAGAGTAAGCGAATCTCCCCATCTGCGGTCGCTCCACCCGGGTGGTGCGCCGAACCCCATGATCCGTTGGACCGCGACGGTCTGTGACTCCGTGTACTTCAACAGGCCCTCCGCACCGTGCCGGCGGCCGAGACCGGAGTCCCCCATGCCGCCCATGGGGGCCGGGTCGCCGACCAGGCTGCGGCGTACCCCTCGTTGATGTTGACCGTCCCGGCGAGGATCCGGGCGACCAGGTGCGCGCCCTCGCGGACGTCCGACGTCCGGACGCTCGCGTTGAGTCCGTAGGCGGTGTCGTTGGCCCGCCGGATCGCGTCGTCGTCGTGCCGTCGGGGTAGAGCGAGACGACCGGGCCGAAGGTCTCGTTCCGGCAGGCCACCATGTCGGGGGTCACCTCGGCCGGACGGTCGGCTCGAACGCGAAGGGTCCCAGGTCTGGTCGGGGCCGGCCGCCGGCCAGCACCGTCGCGCCGTTGGCGTGCGTCGTCGACATGCGCGGTCACGGCCTCGAACTGGGCCGGGGAGATGAGCGACCCCATGTCGGGAGTAGTCGACCGGGACCTGCAGCCGAATGTTGCGCACCCGCTCGACGAACCAGGGACGA
This sequence comes from uncultured Chloroflexia bacterium, assembly GCA_963827965.1. Lineage (GTDB taxonomy): Bacteria > Chloroflexota > Limnocylindria > Limnocylindrales > CSP1-4 > CTSoil-043. Next base: position 2,175 of record CAWHCW010000012.1, read on the forward strand.
ACCGGTCCCAGATGTCCGCGGGGACGTAGATGCGCTCCATCGAGATGCACAGCTCACCGGAGTCGCGAAGCACGCCCGCACCGCGACCTCGCCGGCCCGGTCGAGGTCGACGTCTCGCGTACGACCAGGGCGTTCTTGCCGCCGAGCTCGAGGGAGCACCCGACCAGCCGACTCGGCCGCACTGCCGCCGATCAGGCGCCCGACCCGGGTCGAACCCGGTGAACATCACGTAGTCGGATTCGCCCACGAGCGTCGGACCCAAGTTCCGCCCCTTTGCCCGCGACGACGTTCGAGCACCCCGCGGTGCAGCCCGGCGGCGTGCAGGAGGTGAAGGGCGAACAGCGCCGTCAGGGTGGTCTGTGTGTCGGGCTTGACCACCACGGTGTTGCCGGCGAGGAGCGCGGGGATGGCGTCGGACACAGCCAGCGTCAAGGGGTAGTTCCACGGGGCGATGATGCCGACCACCCCTTTGGGATGGTGGTACTGCTTGACGGTGATCGCCCCCGGGAAGGGCGCTGCGGACCCGCCGCGGGCGTAGCAGTCGCGGCGGGGCGTCACGGGCGTAGTAACGCGCTTGCGCGCATGCGTCGAGGAGTTCCTCGAGGGCGTCCTTGCGCGCCTTGCCCGTCTCCCATTGCACGATGTCGAGGCCCTCGTCCCGGTGTTTCAGGAGCAGGTCGTGGAAGTCCAGCAGCACCGCAGCGCGATCCGCGACGGGTCGGGCGGCCCAGCCCGGCTGGGCGGCGCGGGCTCGGTTGAACGCCGCCACGACATCGTCGGGGTGGGACCTGGGCACCTGGGCGATGACGGTCCCGGTCACGGGCGAGACCACGGGGAGCCGGTCGGCTGCTGTGGAGCACACTTCATCAGTGAGGGAGCCCAGCAGTTCCGGGGGGAAGACGTCCTTCGGTGGGTCGACCGTCGTGGTCCCGTCAGTCATGGCCGTCCCCTCCGTCGTCCACCGCGGGCTGGGTCGCGGCGATCTCCTGCTGCCAGGTCTGCGGCCAGTCTCGCAGGAACTGCTCCGACTGCAGCGTTGCCTCAGCGTCGCTCCACCCCAGTTCCCCGGCCAGCAGCGACACGACATCAGTCACCGCCAGACGCCCGACATCGGCGGTCTCGATCGCCAACCGGGTCCGACGTACGAGGACGTCCTCGACGGTACGGGCCCCCTCGTCGCGCACCGCGACCAGGACCTCGGCACGCAGGTACGGCGCATTCGGGTGCAGCGGCGCCGCCAGGGACGGGTCCTCGGTGATGACCTCGACCACCCGCGCGGCCCGGTCCCCGTGTCGGCGCAGCAGATGGACCGCCTGCTCCTCGGTGAGGCCCCACTCGCGCGCGAGTCGGGCCCGGCCCGGCCACGTCCTGGTAGCCGGCCGCGCCCACGACCGGGATCTCGTGCGTGCGGCACGTGACGGGGTCGCCGGCCACATAATCCAGGAGCCCGGGCCATGGCCGGCCCAGCGCCTCGTGGAGCTCGAAGTCGGGGCGGGCCATCGCGGCGAAGGCGGGACGGTGCGGAGCGAGCGCCCGGCGGAGCACCGCGGCCCGCCCCCGGACCACGGCCAGCTCGGCGACGACCGGGTTGGCCGAGCGGGCCCGGAGCGCCTGCTCGTCGAGCCGGTCGATCCGCCTCTCGAGGTCCTCCACGAGGGCCATGTAGCCCTCCAGGATCGAGTCGACGAGGGCTGCCATGAACGCCGTCGCGTCCAGCTGGCCGACCGTGGTCGCACCCCCGATCTCCTCGCGGAACCGGTCGAAGGCGGCCACCGGGCCATCGCGCACGGTCACCACCGCGTTCCGGGCGACGACCAGGTCGACGGCCACGATCTCGATCGCGCCCGCGTCGCCGGGTTGCGCCGAGCGGAGCCCGACGAGGACATAGTCGTCGTGGCGGCGCATGGCCGGCGTGGCCCCCGGTGCGCCGAGGTCGGCGACCGTCGCCGGGTCCAGCCCGACGGCGCGCCCCACGGCCTCCAGGGCGGGCTGGCTGCGCCCGTCCACGTCGATCCACAGGAGCTGGTCCTTGCCCAGGCGACGCGGCGGGTCGCGCACGACGTCGACCGGGCGATCCTCGCCGCCGGCGTCGTAGAGCCGCGCCCGGATGGCCGGGTGGCCGCCCGCTGGGTTCCTCGGACGCCCCGTCGCCCGCGGGCACCGGGACCTCGGGGTCGGCGATCGCCGTCACCGGGCCAGGGCCATGAGGAGGCTGGCCAGCGACGGCGAGGCCGGCGACGGCCAGCTGGAGGACCAGCATCGATCGCTCGTCCCGGCCTGGCGGGGCGATGGCTCGCGGTGTGTCGTGGGTCGGTTCGGCAATCATGGGATCCTCCGTCGCGATGGACGTGCCCGATCTTCCCCGCCGGCCACCCGCCGGCGCATCACGGGCGACGCCCGGCTCCTTGCAGCTCCGTCGCAGACGGGCCCGCTCGCCGGGGACGGTCCGATCGCCCGGGACGGTCGCGGTGATCGCGCGCGGCCGCGCCGGCGTGGCGCTCGCGGTTGCCCTGGCGGTCGTCGCCGCGCTCGCTGTCGTGCCCCTCAAGTCGGCGGTCAACACGGCCGCCGGCGACGACATCGGCTTCCTGCCGGCCATGGCCGCGGTCGTCGTGGCCGCCTGGCTGGGGGGCTTCATCCCGGGGGTGATCGCCACGGGCGTGTCGATGATCCTCGAGGCGTACGTCTTCATGGCGCCGGCCGACCAGCTCGAGGTCGCCCTGGCCAGCGACCGGACGCGGCTGGCCATCTTCGGGCTGGTCGGGATCCTGGCCAGCTGGCTCGCCTGGCTCCGCGCCCGCGCCGAGGAGCGGGCCCACCGGGCCCGCGCGGACGCCGAGCGGGCGACCGCGCGCGTGGATCTGACGATGCGGCGCCTGGGGGCCCTCCAGGGACTCGCGGCGGAGCTCGCCGAGGCGCTCACGCGGGACGACATCACGGATGCGCTGCTGACGCATGGGATCGCGTCGCTCCAGGCGGATGGTGCGGCCGTCTTCCTCCTCGAGCCCGGCGGCGAGGAGCTGGTGGCGATCGCCTGGCGCGGCTACGGGCGGGCGAGGGCGGAGGCCCTCGCCCGGATCCCGCTCGACCTGCCGATGCCCGCGACGGACGTTGCCCGGACCGGGGCCCCGGTCTACATCGAGGATCCGGCGGAGTTCGAGGCTCGCTACGGCGCGTCGCTCGCCGCGCGCAATCTCCCCGTCGAGCCCCGCGCCGTGGCGGCGGTGCCCCTCGACCTGGAGGGTCGCCGCTTCGGGGTCATCGGCTTCACGTGGGGTCAGCAGCACGACTTCCCGGCCGACCGGCGGACGTTCATCGGCGCGATCGCCCGGCTCGGGGCCGGCGCCCTGGAGCGGGCGCAGCTGTCCGACCGTGAGCGGGCGGCGCTCCATCGCGCCGAGGCCGCCCAACGGAACCTCGACCTCCTGGCCGAGACGGGCCGGGTCCTGGGCCTGACCCTGGACTACGAGGCGACCCTGCGGCGCCTTGCCGGCGTGGCGCTGCCCGCTCATGGGAGACCTCGGGATCGTGGATGTCCTGGAGCCCGACGGGGTGCGGCGCTTCGTGGCGAGCGTGGACGAGGCGAGCGCGGGCGTCGCCGCCGTCCTCGAGCGCCATCCGGTCGAGCCGGCCTCCGAAGACCCGATCGCCGGCGTCCTCCGTTCCGCGGACGCCCGCGTCTTCGCCCTCGACGAGGAGGCGGTCCGGGGGGCGGCGGTGCACCCGGAGATCGCGGAGGCCCTGGGGGTCGTGGGGGCACGCTGGGCGCTCGTGGCGCCGCTCCGGGTCCTGGGCCGGACGATCGGCGCCCTGACCTTTCTCCGGCGTGAGCCGCGACCCTACGACGACGGGGAGATCGCCGTGGCCACGGAGCTCGGCGACCGCGCCGGGCGGGCGATCGACAACGCCCGCCTCCACGCCCAGGTCGGACGCCTCGCCGACCGCGAGAGCCGCCATGCCGCGGAGCTGGAGGCGGTCATCGGCGCGATCGGCGAGGGGATCATCGTCACCGGGGCCGACGGCTCGGTGCGCTCGGTGAACGGGGCCGCGATCCGCCTGCTGGGTGGCCCGATCGAGACCGCCGGCGATCTGCTCGGCCGGTTCCGCGAAGCCGACGGCGGGGCTCCCCGCGAGCTTCCTCGCGGCCCGGCCGAGTTCCAGCTCCGCGACCGCCCCAATGCCTGGGTCGAGGTGTCCACCTACCCGGTCGCCGGATCGCCCACCACGATCATCCCCACGACCGTCGTGGTCTGTCGTGACGTGACGGCCTTCCGCCAGGGGCAGGGGCTCCGCGAGGCGTTCCTCAGCCTCCTGTCGCACGAGCTGCGAACCCCGGTCACGACGATCTACGGCGGGTCCAGCGTCCTCACCCGCCCCGGGGCGGCGATCGACGCGGAGACGAGGGACGAGATCCTGGCCGACATCGCCGGGGAGGCCAACCGCCTCTACCGCCTCGTCGAGGACCTCCTCGTCCTGGCCCGCTTCGACGAGGGCCTCGAGCTGGGCGCGGAGCCCGGCCTCTTGCAGCACGTCGTCCCGCCCGTCGTCGAGCTGGAGCGCGTGCGCTGGCCGGGGATCCGCTTCGTGGTCGAGGTCGCCCCGGACCTCCCGGCGGTCAGCGCCGACGAGACGAGCGTCCAGCAGGTCCTGCGCAACCTTCTCTCCAATGCCGCCAAGTACAGCGGGGTCGACGCCCTGGTCGAGGTCCGCGTCGAGGCCGCCCGCGACGGGGTGGCCGTCCGCGTGCGCGACCACGGCGCAGGCATCGATCCCGACGAGGCAGAGAGCCTCTTCGATCCGTTCTATCGCTCGCCGACGACCGCCAAGATGGCGGGAGGCGCCGGGATCGGCCTCTACGTGTCGCGCCGCCTGGTCGACGCGATGGGGGGCCGGATCTGGGCCTCCCCCGCCGACGGCGGCGGCAGCGAGTTCACGGTCGTCCTGCCCCTCTATCGCGGCGATCCGGGCGACTGACGCGCTCCCGGTCGGCGGGTCGCGCGGTGACGATCGTCACGAGTCTGATAGCCGCAGGGGCGGCGCTGAGATGCCCCCTGACCGCCGCGTCCTGCACGCTGCGGGCACGCGCTCGCCAAGAGCCAAGAAGGATGGAGGACATCATGAACATCATCGCCTGGCTGATCCTCGGCGCCATCGCCGGGTACCTCGCCGGCTTCCTCGTCCGCGGTGACGAGGGCCTGGGCGTCATCGGCCACATCGTGCTGGGGATCGTCGGCGCGCTCGTCGGGGGCTTCCTGGCCAGCGTGCTCTTCAAGGTCAATCCCGTCGATGGGGTGTTCGACATCAGCTCCATCGTGACCGCCACCATCGGCGCGGTCATCGTGGTCCTGGTGGTCGGTGCGATCACCGGCAACCGGAGCCGCAGCTCGGTCTGACCAGCCGCAACCCCACCGCGCGTCTGGACGCCGGCCCGCCCAGCGGGCCGGCGTCTTCGCGTCCACCGCGCGTGTCGCCGCGCTGCATCCGCCCCCGCAGGCGGACGTTCCCCGCCTTCGCTCTCGGTGATGCAAGGAGTCCGCAAGCCCCTGCGCCGGCTCGCCGGTCGGGGTGCAACGGCCGGTCCGGGATGCTTGACCTCGAGCCGACCCGGGCCTGCCGGGCGGCCACCACCAGGGAGCATCCGATGGACGACGCGAAGCGCACCTACCGCGAGACCGAGGAGAATGCCAAGGAGGCCTGGCGCAAGCGAGACGGCGAGGACCTCGCCGACAAGGTGGGCAACCTCGGCGACGACATCCGCAAGGAGCTCGGGAACGTCGGGGACGACCTCAGGCGTGGGACGCGCCCGATCGACGACCCGGACGTCTCGACGCCCGAGGTCAATCGGCCCCGCTGACGTCACCAGTGACGGCGGTCGGGATGCTGGCGCAGGCCGCATCCCGACCGCCGATCTGCAACGCCGGTGTAACGTCATCGCTGCGCAGGAGACCGCATCGAGCACACGGCGCCGCCTACCCTGACGAGAAGGCGCTCCCGTGGCCCTGGAATGCCGGGGGTCGCCGATCAGTCGTGCCGGAGGAAATCGTGGCCGCGAAACCTCTTGTCCTCGTCGCCGATGACGAGCCGCGCATCACGAAGCTCGTCGCCATCGCCCTCTCCGAGGAGGGCTTCCGGGTCATCACGGCGTCGAGCGGCGAGGAGGCGATCCGCAAGGCGGAGGAGTTCCGGCCCGACGTCGTCCTGCTCGACATCGTCATGCCGGACCTCGACGGGATCGAGGTGATGGGACAGCTGCGGGAGGGCCGGCCGGTGCCGGTGATCCTGCTGACCGCGAAGGGCTCGACGGCCGACAAGGCGAAGGGCCTCGACCTGGGCGCCGACGACTACATCGCCAAGCCGTTCCACCCCGACGAGCTGGCCGCCCGCGTCCGCGCGGTGCTGCGACGGAGCACGGGCGCCTCGCCCGGGGCCGGGGTCATCCGCTTCGACGACGTCGAGATCGACCTCGAGCGCCGGATGGTCAGGCGGGCCGGCGAGCTGGTCCAGCTCTCCCGCACCGAGTGGCTGCTTCTCCAGCACCTGGCGGCCAACGCCGGCAAGGTCGTGCTCCACACGGAGCTCCTCACCAAGGTGTGGGGACCCGAGTACCGCGACGACCTCCAGTACCTGCGGGTCTGGGTGAGCCGGGTCCGGCGCAAGCTCGGCGCGGAGCCCGGCGAGCCGGGCCGCATCAGGACCTTCCAGGGGATCGGCTACCTGCTCGACGTGGAGGGACGGGCCACGTCGGACGAGGACGTCACCGGGGCCGTGCCCGCCGCGCCCGACGACGCCGTGCACGCCCCGCCGCCCTGATCCGGCGGTGAATGAAGACGCCAGGACTGTCAGCGAGGGGAGGAGTGAGCCCGCGGGGGCGGGGGTCGCGCTCAGCCCGGATGTGAGCGGCGCAGCCTCGAAAAGCCTGTTGTGCGACGGCGACGCTGAATCAGCGCAATCACGACGAGGACGCCAGCGAGAACCGCCGACGCGGCGGCGAATTCCAGTCAGGGCGGGCGCTGGCGCACGCACGCTCAACGGAATGGTGTCCGGGTAGCCGACGGGGATGACCGGGCTCGCCCAGCCCGCTCGGTTGGGGAACGCGACGAGTGTCCAGTCACCGGTCGGGAGGGTCACGCGCGCCTCGAAGCGGTCCGGACCGCGAAGCACCAGTGGAATGGCCACGTCAGACGAGTCACCGTTGGGCCGGCGGGCGACGAGAAGGCCGCTGAGAGCCTCGACGGCGTCAAATCCGGCCGGGATGGCGTGGTCGGCGTCCTGCCACGTCCGCACGATGACCAGGAACGGCTGGTCCGCGACGGGAACAGCAGGCTCGATCTCGACGGTGAAGCAGGGCGTCTTCGCCGACACGCTCGCGGCCATCGCAAGAGGCATGGCAACAGCAATCGTGATCGCCAGGATCAAGCGCTTGACGGTTCGCCGACTGCCCACCTGTGACCTCCCGAATGCATCTGTTACACCCCACCAGTCAAGTAGGTTCCCCGCCTGGCGACGGATAATGGCCGGGCAATGCGCCTCCGTGCCACCCGCCCGATCCGTGTCCAGGATCGGCGACGTGGTGTGACGGGCATGGCCTTGTCTTAGATGTGCTTTGTTCCGAAGGTCCAGTCGAGGTTCCAGATGGGTCCACCGCCTTGCGGGACCCTCACGAGGACCTCGAATGCCGCCTCCCGGTCGCCGTTGACGTAGCTACGGCCCGCTCGACGCGGACGCGCTCGTGGCGCGCGCCTGGTTCCGCTGCGGACCCCTGCGAAGGATCGGCCTGGTTCGCTGAGCGCCTCTGATCGTCTCAGGCGGAGAGTTGGTCCGCGGTCGAGTCAGCGAACGTCGTAGACCATGAGACCGTTCGGACCGGGGCTCACGATGTATAGGCTCCAGGCGTTGTCCCTCGCGATGAGAGGGTAGGTGACCTCGACGAGTACCGCGTGGCGGAGGTCGATCGACGCAGGATCAGTCGCCGACAGCCAGTCTGTGATCGGCGCGATGTCAGTGGGCCAGGTGTTGACCGTGTAGCGGCCGCCGACGCTCTCGAAGTAGGCACTCCGCTCGGCCCTGAAGTTCGCGAACGAGCCCCAGTGCGTCTGCGTCTCCGGCGCGAGCATCGCCCATGCACTCGCGTATTCACCGCGAACGAGGTTGGCGGTATAGCGATCGACAGCCTGACCCGCCGCAGTCACCTCAGCCGGTGACGCCGTCTGCGCAGGCATCGTCGGCGAAGGAGTCGCCGTCGGCAGCACCGAGGCCGAAGGAGCTGGCGTCGGCGATGCGGACGGACTCACGGAGGCGGTGGGATTCCCGCCAGCAATCGGCGAGATCTGCGGCCCGAGACCTTGGCCCGCGCGCGGACAGACCGACGATCAGGACGAGCGCGATGGCCGCCGCGCCAAGGAAGCCGAACGGCAGCGCAGTCCGATTCGGGTGCGGACGCGGCGCGTCCGCAGGCTTCGAGGCGCTGCGGGCAACAGTCTTCCACCCCTCAAGCCTCTCGTCGGCGCGGGAACGAGCCATCACGCCACCTCCAGCTTCTCTCGCGCGCGGCTCACCGCCGCACGCAGCGCGCCGTCACTCGTCCCGAGAGCCTCTGCCACTTCCGTGTAGGACCAGCCCTCGACGGCGGTGAGCAGGAGCGCGGTCCGTTCGAGCGGCGAGAGCCGTGCCATCGCAGCTCGAACATCGAGCCAGCGAGCGCGGATCGCCTCGTCGAACGACGGCTCCGCCGAGCGCGACAGCATGTTCCGCCGCAACGCATGGAACCGACTCGTCGCCAGGCGTCGTCCAGCCACGAAGAGCCACGGCAGGATTGGGCGCTCCCAATCGATTGACCCCCGGTGCTGCCAGAGCCGCAAGTAGGTGTCCTGCGCGAGATCCTCCGCCGCGGCCCAGTCGTTCGTCCAGGCCAGCAGGAAGCGGAACACGTCATGCCAATGACGGTCGAAGGCGCGCTGGTAGTGGAGCTCGAAGGTCTCAGCCATGGCGATTTGCACGCTCATACCCTATACACCACGGCCGCAGCCAAAACGCACGGTCGCCCTCGAAGGAAAGTCGCGTCACGCTTCTCCGTCGTCCGTGCCTCGGGGTGGGCGAGGGATCTCGGTCCCTGGGGATGAATTGGCAAGGGTCCGCCCACACGCGAAGGCTCGGCCCGTGCTCGTGTGTCGCGGTGTCGCCGGTCCGACACGAAGGAACGAGCTCGTTCCGCTCGCCGAGTCGTCGGGTGATGGCGTCATTCGGGCATCGCCTGCCCGTCTGCATCCACCACGCCTGAGTTGCGCAGGCGGGCGCGCTCGGAGTGTCCTCCGTTGCCCTGGCCGGAACGTTATAGCCGAACTACGATTGGCCGTGGCTCGATCAGGGTGCGCGATCGACGAGAGGCTTCGTCGCGAAATCGAAGCAGAGAAAAGTATCGCCGTTGTCCTTCGAGCTGCCCGCGAGGTTGCTGATCACATCGCGCTCGCGGGCAAGCACGGAACCATCGGGCGCGACAAGCTCCGCGCGACCGTTGAGAAGGCGACCCGAATACCCGCTCGGCCACACGACCGACACTCGCTCGCCGATGTCCACCCGTGTGAACACCATCGCACCGCCGTCTCGCTCGACGCGAATGGGCGGCTCGAGCGCCCCCCCGCAGGCGAAACCGCTCGGTGGCCACAGCCTCCATGGCTGTGTGCGCAAGGCGAGCGATGTTGCCCCCGGAGGCAGCGTCGCTGGGCCGGAAGGACCCAGCAGCAGAAAGGCAACGCCTACCAGGGCAGCGGTGGCAATCCAGAGCGGACCCCCGGAGTCGCCGGGCTGAGTGGGCACGCCGCTTGATCTGTAGAAGGCAGCCAAGTCGTGGAAGCACTCCCCGATTTCTATGTAGCAGATGGTCTGGTTGAGCTTCCGGAGAGTCCAGCCACAGACGGCGCCACTGGTTCTACCGGTGATGCAGTAGCTGCTGCCGACCGACGGGTTCGTTGCGTTGATGACGGGTCGCGTGAAGCTGCCCGAGTCGTAGATGTAGGGTCGGTATGTCCTTCCCGAATGAGCTCGAAGTCCCAGTACGGCCACGCTGGGGATTCGCGCCACGCCGTGCCCATGTTCGTCGTAGTCCCGTTGGGATTGCAGCAATCGAAGTCAGGGCGGTTCAGAGACCTCCATCCGCGGGCGGCGGCCGCGGCATGACGCGATCAGGCGTTCGCTCGTGATGCAGCCTGTCCTCCGTCGGGTCTCCTGGAGTCTCATGCCCCATCACCCAGAGCAGCCGAGCGGCGGGGGGTCGCACGGCACCTAGTTCGGATCCTCGATGAGCACGTCGCTCCTGTACCCAGCCATGAGCAGGGAATGGAAGTCACCGACAACCACGACTATGCCTCTGTCGTAACTAGGCTGGATCACCCCATTCACCGGAGGCGGAGCCTTCGGAAACTCACCGTCCAGGTAGCAGAGGAACGCCGGGGTGGTGTCCGATTCTTGCGCCGGGATAATCCCGGTGCTGGTGGGCAGCACATCACGCACACGACCGACGGTTGTCGCAAAAGAGGCCGCGACGCGGAATTCCGGGCCCCATTCCCTCGCCGCGTCCTTGCAGGGTCCGCTGGGGATGCCGAGAACGGAGCAGGCACCAACCACCATCGGAAGGGCGATCGCCATCACGGAGACCGCGATCGCCACGATGTTGTTGGGTTCCTTCCTGCTAGTCACCGGTGATCGAACTCAACCAGTCCTGCGGCGTTTCGGGGTCCATCCGACCGGCATAACCTGCCGAGTCGAGCGTAACCTCGCCCGTCTCGGAGACCACCACACGAAGATTGTTATGAGGAGGATTTGGAGTACCGTCCACCGAAGGACCGGTCGGTGTTACGAACTGACCGCGATAGAGGCAGACGGTCCTTCTCCCCGAAGGAGGAAACGACCTCAGCGGAGATTCCCACTCGATTAGTGAAGCTACCCGGGCTTCCTGCCATGCCGCTATCGTGGTGATCTCTGTCGACTCCGCCCTAACGATCTCGTCAATCTGGCCATAGCCGGAAGCGATCGCTATTGCCCGTTCACACGTGGTTCGCGCCGCCATGGAGGAGTCCGCGGCAGCGATCATGCTGGGAGCGACCACGGCGGCTCCAACCACGAGCGACGTGATCGTGACGACCTTCCATGAGGTCAGCAAGTTCCTCATTGCTCTATCGCTCCTCAGCACGCGGCTTCTTCGCCGGACCACCAGACGGTGACACCCGCCCAGTGTCCGCACATTGGTGGATCATTGGCTTGCTGGCCGTCTTGACCGGCCCAGAAGCTCCAGACGCCGGCCTTCAGGTACTTGAGATCCTGATTCGAGTACCCATCCACCACGCAGCCTTGGCAATAGCTCTCCAGCCCGACGTCAAGAACAGTTCCTACCACGGCGCCGGTGGTGAATGTCCTCTTCGTCACCCCGTCAATCCGGTAGTAGATCGCGTACGTGCTCTGACCGGTCGCTTGGCGATCCATCCTGAACAGATGCTGGACGCCATTCGTAATGCCGGCCTGCGACCCTAGGGAGGTCCATTGCCCGTTGGCGGAGAGACCCCAGTACCAGTAGCGGTACTGGTCATTGCACTGGTGGCCCGTCCCGAGCTCGTAGAAATTGCTGTCCCTGCCAGGTGCAGCCACATGGTCTGATAGACAGGACTTCCTTGATACGGTGCCGAACAGCCCGTGGTCGGCAGGCCTGCGACCGCCTGGTCGATCCGGCGGTTCTGCATGCCTGTGAAGTTGCCGCCTGTGTTCTCCCAAGCGTGTGAGTAGCCGTGGAAGCCGGCGGCGGTTACAGGAGTGGGGAAGAGCGCGGCGATTGCCAGCGTGGCACTAAGGATTGACGCAATCAACGACCGCTGCTGGCGGCGTTCGTCTCTCATGACTGCACCCCCGCGCAGAACGCATCTGTGATCGGGAGGCCAACGGCGGCGATTTGCCGGTGGCCCGTGGAGCGAGAGTCCCTCCTATTGGCCGTGATCCGATGACCAAGTCCCAGGACCTCGCCGAGTCTCACCTCCGTCCTACGATGCAGAACCTGCCTGAACGACCAAGATCCCCCGGTTGGATCGGCAGCAGCAACCAGCAGCGGATCGATTACCGGTCGCTCATCACGTGCCTACTGCTCTTTCGCCTCGAAGCACTAATGTGGTGCTACAACTTGACGTCGGCGTAGGTCGCCGCATAGTCGCTCGCCTCGTGGACCTTCTCCTTCACACGGGCGGTTGTCGTCGTCACCTCGTTACGCTGCGCCCGACACGCTTGGGCGGTGCTGCATCGCTCGCCCCGTCTTTCTCGGTCACCAGCTCTGCACGCTCGAGAACTTGTCGTTCGCGCCGGGGCCGACATTCGACACGGACGCGGTCCCACAGTCCCATCGCACGCCGGCATAGCCGGCGTCCTGCCACACGCCGGGTGCCCGCCGTTGCGCGGCTGGAACGAGCTGATCCTGTCGTTCCAGCCGATCGTCGAGAGATCGGCGTACGCAGCGTAGGCGTCGAACGACGAGCCGCCGTAGTCGGCGTCCAGGAACCACCGCACGAATGCCGTCAGGGAAGCCGAGAACGCGGGCGACGTGGCAGACTGGCTGGTGACTTCGTCGGTCTCAGGCTCCTCGAGGGAGCGGAAGCAGCGGATCTGCGGGAAGTCGCGATCGTGGCAGTGGTACCGGGAGACGTCGGGGAGCGGGATCGACCGGCCGGCGAACGTCGCCGTGGGCTCCGCCGGGCTGTCCGCCCGGTTCCGGACGGTACGGTCAGGCCTACGGCGCTCGGGACGAGGACGACGACGAGCATGCGGACTCGACGGGCAAGTAATCCGGACATCACGCGAACCTCCACGGCGCCTGCCGACGCGGTGCCATGGTCGCCGGGCTCGGCCGCGCGCGACCAGCGCGGAACCCCGGCATCCGCATGGCGAGGAATCCAAGAATGACACCGTCGAGGTTGCGCTCGATCGATCTGTCGTTCGGCGGTGGCGTCGCGCTCGCGCTCGCCTACGTCGCGATCCTCGCCGGAATCGTCATCGCCGGTCCACCGGCAGACCAGCTCTCGGTTACCCGATCCTCGTCCGCGTCGTCACCTCCATTCCCGTCGGTGGGCTCGCCGGATCCGACGGCGTCCGACCCGGATGGAGGTGATCGGCGCCGAGCCGGCGGAAGCGGACCCGGCCGGGAGCTGGGAGGGCCTCGTCGTCACCGTCGGACCGGTCCAGATCACACTGCCGCAGTCGCCGACCGGCCCGGACCCCGTGGCCGCGGCCACGGCGGTCGGCGCGCTCCTCTTGGGCCTCGTGTCCGTCGCCTGGATGCCGAACGTGGCGGGCCTCCTCGTCCTCCTGTCGCTATCCGTGGCGACGCTCGTCGTCGTCCCGCTCGTTGGTCCGCCGTTCAACGCCGCTCTCCTCGTGCCGGCGCCTGTCGCGGCCGCCCTCTATGCCTCGGACCGTCGTCGGCGCCTGCATCGCGCCGTGCCTGCGATTGCCGGCGTCGCGGGTCTCGCCGTGCTCGGCGGATTGGCGGTCGCGAACGCCGCACGCATCAATGACTGGCACATCCCCCCGTCGCTGGCGGTGCTCGCCGCCGCCGCGCTCGGCACGTTGGGCGTGTTCGGCGCGCTGAACGCCGCACTACAGCGCGCGCAGGCCCGCCGCGCGGCGACCGGGGGAGCCGCGTCGCTCGCCGCGCTCCTCACCGACGAACTCGTGCCGGGGCGCTCGTCGACCCGTCTTTCGGCGATCGAGCGCGAGCGCGCACGCCTCGCGACCGAACTCCACGATGATGTCCTGCCGGATCTGTCCGCGGTCATCCGCGAGATCGAGGCCGGCGCCCGGCCAGACGTGTCCGCGGCGCGCCTGCGTGCCCTCTCCGTCGAGCTGCGCGACCTGATGAGCGAGCGCCGCCTCGCCGTTCTCGAGGAGGCCGGGCTCGTCCGCGCGCTCGAATGGCTCGCCGAGCATGTCGAAGCCAGGACCGGAGTGACCGTGGACCTGGACGTCTCGGGGGCGAGCGGCGAGGACTCGCGCGGCCGCCCGCCGCACGACGTAGAGCTCACCTTCTACCGGATCGCCCAGCAGGCAATCGACAACGCGCTTCTCCACGCACGACCGGGGCATGTCGGGGTCCGGGTCGCAGTTGACGCCACCCGCGTCGCCCTCGAGGTCGCCGACGACGGTACCGGGATCGCGCCCGACGCGGAGGTCCGGGCGCTCCGCTCAGGACACCTAGGGATCAGCGACATGCGCCAGCGGGCCGGCTCCATCGGCGCCGCGTTCACAATCGGGCCGGCGCCCGGCGGTGGGACGCTCGTGAAGGTCCGATGGCCGGCATGATCCGCATCGCGATCGTGGACGACCATCCGGCGACGGCGGACGGCCTCGCGGCGCTCCTCGCGGCCCAGCCCGGACTCGTCATCGTCGGGACGGCCGGGTCGCTGGCCACAGCGACCGAGCTCCTTGACCGCACCGTGGCGGACGTAGCCGTCGTCGACATCCAGATCGGCGGCCGACCGGTCGGCTTCGATCTCCTTCGCCGCGACAGGGGCGCGCGCGGTCCCGCGGTCATCCTCTTCAGTTCGTTCGACACCGCGTCGTTCCACGCCCGGGCGGTCGAGCTGGGCGCCCGCGGCTTCCTCGCGAAGACGACCCCGATCGGCGAGGTCGTTGCGGCGATTCGGACCGTGGCGGCTGGCGGCACGGCGTTCAGCGCGGCAGCCCTCGACGATGCCCGGGGAGCGCCCCGGCCGCCGTCCGGGCGCGAGCTCCAGGTCATCGCGCTCGTGGCGGCCGGGCGTTCGAATGAGGAGATCGGAACGCGCCTGCGGATTACGGAGAAGTCGGTCGAGAGTCACCTTCGTCGCCTCTTCGCGCGCTACGGGCTCGCCAGTCGGACTGAGCTCTCGATGCTCGCTGTCCAGCAGGGCTGGGTCGATCCGCCCACGCTGCTCGCCGGTCCATAGTCGCGTCCGCGCGGCGGCGCCCGCAGCCGCGGCGATCGAGCGGGCTGCGGCTGGAGCCGGCCGCGGCGAGAGGCCTCTCAGGGCGGGAAAACCCGTCATGCCGATGGCGGGATACCGCCGCTTGCGCTCAGGTGGCGAGAACGGCCAGGATTTATCCGTTGGATTCCTTTCCGGGCGAAGAGGCGATACGGGCGACTACCACCGCAGGCGATAGCGTCCGGGCCTTCGCCTTCCGGTTCCGCATCCCGGAGGTGTCAGGTGAAACGATCGATTTTGCCGGCAATGCTCGCTGCCACGCTCATGCTGGGGGCCGTCTCGCCGGCTGCGGCAACGACCGCCAGTATCTCGCCGAGCACCCAGAGTCATGCCCATGGAGTCGCGTCTCAATGGAACTTGTCCTGGAGCGGGCACTCGCCGTTCAAGTGGGAGTTCGACTTCGGCGATGGGGCGTACACGGGCAGCTTCGGCGCATGGGTCTCCTATACGTCGACGCATGTCACCTACACGTTCTACCCGTGTTCGTGGACGCAGTTCAACCAGTCCCTCGTTGTCGACGACGCCTGGGGGATCCGAGGCGTCCGGTCGAGCTACGCAAGCGAGAACGGCGGCAATGCCTGCTGAGGCGCGGGTAGCGGCCATGCGCCCGGCAGCGAGGACTGGGATTGACACCGGCCCCCGGTCGTGACGCGCCGCGGCTTGCCGTCGCCCTGGGTGCGGCTGAGACGGGACCGGTCGCTGCTACTCGCCACCGCACTCGCCGCCGCGGTCGCGATTGCGGCCGGTTCGGTCTCCGACGCGGCCCACGTCCAGGTGATGAGTCAGGTCGACGCCCACTGGCGGGGTGCCTACGACATCCTTGTCCGGCCTCGTGACAGCCATCTCGATCTTGAGAAGACCGCCGGCCTCGTCGAGCCCAACTTCCTCGGCCTGACGGACGCGGCGGGATCACCCTCGACCAGCTGGCGGCGATCCGCGGTCTCGCCGACGTCGAGCTCGCCGCCCCCGTAGCCTTCATCGGGATGCATAGACGACGGCGACCGCGCCCACGATCCAGGTCACCAGCTGGCCGTCAAGGCCGACCCTCTACCAGGCCGAGCTGACCGTCGCCACGTCCGACGGCCTGGTCGAGCGGCTCATCGACCGCCAGCGGGTCCGGGTCCTCCTCGGCCCCCCGACCACACCGGGCGACCGTCCGCTCGTGGTGAGTGACTACGGGGCGGCGAACGCGAACAGCTACCCCGCCGGCACCTATGCCGTCGAGATCTACGGTGACCAGATGCTGCCGGCCATCACGCAGCCCGGTTCTCGCCGTCGATCCGGTGGCCGAGCAGCTGCTGCTCGGGACTGCGGGCGGGAGCCTCGACGCCGCTGGTCTCCCTCGCCGGCCAGTCGCTGACGGCGAAGACGTTCGACCAAGCCGTCCTCCTCCGCGATTTCGGGCAGGTCGGCATGGACCTCGCGCTCCTCGCCTCCCGGGCGACGACGGCAGATCGCCCGGTCTTCCCCGTCATCGTCAGCGACCGCATCGGGAGTCCGCTGCACTCTCACCCTGGATGTGAAGCAGGCCGGTTCGCCGATCACGGGAGCGCTCGACGCGACGGCAGCTCGCCCAGGCTCTCCTCGACCAGGCGGCCGCGCTGGCCGGGTCCGGCACGACGCCCGTCGGGCAGGCGACCGCGGACCTTACCGGGCAGCTCCGTCCGTTCGTGCCGGCCCTGCTCGCCGTCACCTGGCCCGGGTCGTCGTCCGGCGAACCGAGTGGGATGGCCAAGCGGCCGACCGAGTTCCGGCCGGCGCTGAGCCGCCGCCCCGCCTATACGACGGTTCTGGCGCCAGCGGGCAGCTCCGGCCCGGCATTTCGGATCGAGCCCGCCGGCGTCGTCGACCTCGGCGGCGGAGCCGGGATCGGGTCCGGCGGCCTGACCGTGGCGAAGGGGACGGAGCAGACGTACCGGACGCTCGAGCCGGTGGCCAACCCGCTCCTCGCCGAGTACGTCCGCGCGGCCGGCTTCGACCAGCCGTTCGTGTTCGCCCCGGTCGGCACGTTCGACAGGGCGGCGCTGACGCCGCCGGCAGACCCGCTCACGTACGTGCCGCTGGGCGCCTACGACCCGCCCGCCACGACGCTCGTGGCCGACCCGTCGGGGACGCCGGTCGCGCCGGCAGGCGATGACCCCGACCGTCAACCCGCAGGGCCTGCTCGCAGGTCCCGCCGCTCGCGATCGCCGACCTGCGCTGCGGCCGTCTGCGTTCCGCGGCACGCTCCGATCGACGCGATCCGGGTCCGGGTGGCCGGTCTGGTCGGCTTCGACGACGCGGGGCGAAGGCCAAGGTCGAGCGGGTCGCCACGAAGATCGCCGCCATGGGCCTCGACGTCGACATCGTGGCCGGCTCCTCGCCGCAGACGGTCAGGGTCTACGTCCCGGCGTACGACACCTCCACCGATCCGCCGTCCGACCTCGGCTGGGTCGCGCAGCCCTGGACGACCCTCGGGCGCCGCGACGCGCGTGGTCCAGGGGCTCGGCGACACCAACCTGGCCCTCCTCGGCCTGGCGACCCTGGCCCTCCTCGTGGTGGTGCGTCGGTCTCGAGGTTCTCTTCGCGGCGACCCGCCGGCGCGACGCCGCCGTGCTCGCCGCGGTCGGCTGGACCCGGGCGGCCCGCATCCGCTGGCAGGTGAGCGAGGCGCTCCTCGCGGCGTGGTCGTGGCCGGGCTCGGCGGCGGCGCATGGAGTCTGCTCGGGCGGAGCCCGGCCGGGTCTCGCGGTCGTCGCTGTCATCGGCGCCGCTTTCCCGGCTCGCCGCGCTGGTGGCGGCCCTCGCCATGCCGGGCAGCCCTGGTGCCCTCGTGGGCACGGGCCGCGGGGGCGGCCTGCTGCGCCGGATTCCGGTCGACGGGCTGGCCGCCTTCTCCCTGCGCTCCCTCGCCTCTCGTGCGGCCCGCACCCTCGTGACGATCTTCGCCCTGGGCACGGCCGCCGCGACGACGGGACCCGCCCTCGCGCTCGTGACGACGGTCGGCCTGCGGGTCGGGCCGACCCGCCTGGCGGGGGCGGTCGGGGCCCAGCTCGCGCCGTTCCAGCTGGCCCTCCTCGGCCTCGCCGCGGCGGCCTCGATCACCTTCTGCCTCGTCACCCTGCGAGCCTCGGTCGCCGATCGCGAGGAGGAGCTGCGGGCCCTCGTCGCCTCGGGCTGGCTGATCTCCCAGCTCGGCGGGCCTCCTGCGCCGGGAGAGCGGCCCTCGTGGCCCTCCCGGCGGCGCTCCTCGGCGGGCTCCTCGCCTTTGCCGTGGCCGGCCCCCTCACCGGGGGACCGCCCCTCGCGAGTGCGACCATCGCGGCCGGCCTCGCCCTCTCGATGGTCGCCTGGGGCGGCTTGGTCGCGCGGCCGGCGGTCCTGCGCGCGGGGCCGACCCGCGCGAGCAGTCCGCGGGGCGGCGCGGGGGCGGAGCGATGACGGCCGAGATGGTGCTCGAGCTGCGGGGGATCGGCATGGTCTACCCGCGCGACGGGATGCCGACGCCGCTGCGGGTCATCGACGGACGTCGCGGTCGTCGCCGGGGTGAGGCCTCGTCGTCGTGGCGGGACGGTCGGGCTCGGGCAAGACGACCCTCCTCAACATCGCGGCTGCGCTCCTCGCTCCGACCTCGGGAACTGTCTGCTGGGGCGACGCGGAGCTCGGGTCGCTCGCCCCCTCGGCCGTGGCCGCCCTCCGGGCACGCCAGGTCGGCGTCGTGTTCCAGGGGGCAGCCCTGATCGACTCGCTGACCGCGGCCGAGAACGTGGCCCTCCCGGCCCTCCCGCGGGGCCGGCGACGACTCCGGCCGCCGTCGCGCGCTCGCGCTCTTCGCAGACGTTGGCCTGGGCTCCCGCGAGCGGGCACTTCCCGCGCCAGCTCTCGGGCGGCGAGCGGCAGCGAACGGCGATCGCCCGGGCCCTCTTCAACGACCCGCCGCTCCTTCTCGTCGACGAGCCGACGGCCAACCTCGACCGGGCGAGCGCCGACGCCGTGATCGATCTTCTTGCCGAGCTGGCCGCCGACGGAAAGGGGCTTCTCGTGGCCTCCCACGACGAGCACCTGATCCGGCGCGCCCATCGGGTCCTCCGGCTGGAGGTCGAGATTGAGACCGCCCGGCCGCCGAGGTGACGCCCGCGAGGGATCTCCAGACTGCTTTCCCAATAGCGCAGGCCTCTGGCAGCGCGACCAAACCGACGGGTACTCGTACAGGATGTCTGGTGGAGTGAAGAGCGCGCCTTCGCCGCCGGTGGACGAACCGGGTATCACCTCGACGGCGAAGGGACGCTGGCGTCACTGAACGGGCCGGGTGGCGAGTCGATGTCGATCGACACTGCGGCAAGCGGGGACACGCGCTACTCGTACGGCCTTCGCCTCTGCATCGCGAGAGGGACGGACTCGGCGGTGATCCGAGGCGTGGCGCCCAAGGTGACGGTCGGTTCCGGGTTTGCCTATCTTGGAAGCAGGATCCGGACGTTCCGACCGACGGCCTCCCATACTCCGTTCATCTCGTGGCCGGGGTCCCCGCCTCCCGAAGCGATCGTGCCTGATCCGCTGGATGACGCCATCGGTCGGGCCGTGACGACTTCTTGCGACACGCCCTACCTCGACGAGTACACGGAGCTTCTGATCGGCCTCGAGCTCACGTCGCCGGACGGGGGTGGCTGGCAGGGCATCCTCATCGACTATGACGTCGGTGGCCGCCGGAGCGTCCTGGAGGTGAGCCGCGGCTTGCTCCTCTGCGGCGCGTCCCATCCTGTCTGCAACTAACGGGTCTGAATGTCAAGCCTCGAGTCGCTCACCGCCGCGATCGGGCGGGCCAAGGTCGACGGCTCGGTCGGCCGGGTGGTGGCCCGCATCTGCCGCGCCGACCTCGTGGTCGTCGACGACATCGGGATGCTCCCCGAGGGCGCCGAGGCCGCCGAGGCCTTCTACCGGGTCGTCGAGGCCGCGTACGAGCGGCGCAGCGTGGCCGTCAGCTCCAATCTCCACCCGTCGGGCTTCGACACCATCATGCCTGGGCCGCCGTGAAGTAGCCGGCCTGCCCGTCCGCCGTCTGGAACAGGGCGTCCGAGTCGGGTCTCGTCGTTGCGGTTGTGTCGTCCATTCCTTTGATAATGCTTGATGTTCGAACGACGTAGATCGACACCAGGCGGTACGGGGACCGCGGAAGGCCCGCGGTCACCCCTCAGATTCGGTCGCCGGGACTCCGCTTCCGGTATGCCTCCCGCGCCCGCTCGTCCGCGGCCGAGGCGCCGTAGCGGCTGAGCATCTGGCGGCTCTTCCAGCCGGCGAGGCGCATGAGGTCACCCTCTGTTCCGCCGTCGGCGAGCCACATGTGGGCATAGGCGTGGCGGAACTGGTGGGGGTGGAGCTTGGGCAGCCCGGCGGTCGCGCCGCGGCGGCGGAGCACCTGGAGGACGCCGCTGTCGGTGAGGACGCCGCGGGTGCCGAGCCACAGCTCCTCGCGACCGGCCTGCGGATGCGACGCCCGCGCGCGCAGGTAGCGATCGATCGCCTGCGCGGTCTTCGCAGCCGAAGGGGCAGGCCCGTGGCCGGCGGCCCTTGCCCAGGACGATCGCCACGCTCTCGTCGAGATCCACATCCTCGAGGCGCAGGCCGGAGATCTCGCCGCGGCGCATGCCGGTATCGAGCAGGAGGCGGACGAGCGCGGTGTCCCGGCGGGCCTCGAAGTCGGTCCCGGCGCAGGCGTCAAGGACCGCCTTGATCTGCTCGGGCCGCAGGATCGGGGGCGGCTCCTCGGGCACGATCGGCGGCGTCATCCGGGCCATCGGCGAGTCGCGGACCTCGTCCTCCGAAACGGCCCACTTCCAGAAGGCCTGCAGGCAGCGATAGGCGATCGAGACGGTCGCGGGGCGTGAGCCGGCGTCCTGGAGGGCGACGAGGAAGGCCTCGATGTGCTCGCGGCGGATCGCCTCCAGCGACCCGGGCATCCCGCGCTCGGCGAGGAAGGCCGCGAACCGCACGGCCGCATCGAGGTAGGTCTTGATGGTGGCCGGGCTTCGGTTCGCCGCCCGGAGGCTCAGGCGCCAGCTGTCGATGGCCGTCCGGAGGCCGAGGCGTGGTGCCCCCGTCGCCTCCGGTATAGTTGCCTTGGTGCTTGTTGGTCTGACCATGGGTCCTGCGTCCTCAGCGCAATAGTACGCTCACCGGGAACACGAAACTGGTGAGACTTATACGCTGTAGGAGCGCTGTGGTCAAGCTGAAATACAGTTAGACGCTGTATCGGAGCACGAAACCGAGCGGGAGTAGCTCAGTTGGCAGAGCGGCAGCCTTCCAAGCTGCATGTCGCGGGTTCGAACCCCGTCTCCCGCTCCAATCCCCGGTTTCGTGCTCAGCACGACACGCAGCCTGCGCCGCCGGCCTTCTCCGTGACCGGCGGATGCCGCCGAATCGCGTGCTGTAACGCTCGGAGGCGAGTCCCAGTGCGCCGCCGCCGCACTCCCCGACTGCGACGCAGGCCCTTCGAGCTCGAACGGATTGGCCGCCCGTCTGGCAGGAAGCCGAAGCGGCGGCGCGGCTCCCCCGGCGCGGAGCCGGGCGCGAGGGACAGGACCCCTCACGGCGCGAGCGTCACCAGCCGGAGTGAGGGTGATCTGCCGCGTGGCGTCTTCGTTGCAGCACCCCTGCTGCACTGAGCAGTCCCGCAGGGACACCACCAGCTGCCCGGCCGACCCCATCTCCAGCGCCGACGACCCTCGATCCGGCCGGGAGGCGATACGGCCATCCGGTGACGACCTGTCCGCGGTCATCGAGGGCGAGGATCTCGGCCCGATCCTCGGTCCAGGGTGCGAGGTAGAGCGTCCCATCCGCCGACAAGGCGTGGGGAAAGTAGGAGTGGCAGTCGACACAGCACTGCACGCCGGCGAGGGAGGCATTCGTCCGGTAAGGCCATCCCGACGCTACCCTGCCGGCGGTGGTGAGCACGATCACCTGGGAGTCCGGCGTGGTGCCGGCCCCAAGTACGTACTCGCCGAGGATGAACAGGAGACGACCATCGGGTCGCAGCTCCGGTGGCTCTGGTGGATACCAAGGCGATAGTTGGTACGGCCAGCCGTCGATGACGTTCCCGCTCCGATCGTGGCCCCACACCTTCCCGGTCTGCGGGTTCCCGGGCTGAGTGACGTAGAAGATGCTGCCGTCCTGTACCACGACGGGAGCGGTCGCGGTGCCGATCGACGTGATCGGCCACCCGGCCAGCGTTCCGCCGTTCGGCCCAAGCATCGTGTACTTGGTGCGAGCAGCCTGGAGGTCGAGGGTTCCCTCCCTTACATCCTCGTACCACCAGCCGACGACGATGCCGTCGGGCGCGAGCGCGAAGTCAGCCGTCCTGGGGAGTGCCGTGGGCCAGCCGACCCTCGGATGCCCGTCGGGACCGAAGGCCTGGATCGAGAGGACGCCGTCACCCGCCTCGTTCACCGTTCCGAAGTAGACGGTGCCGTCTCGCCCGACTTCCACGCGCAGTGGATATCCCGTTGCCCGGATCGGCCATCCGAGCACGGTCGCGCCACCGACATCGACGGCGCTGAAGAGCACCTGTTGGTCGTCGATCCTGCACGCGACGTAGGCGACCCCATCGGTGCCGACGGCGAGGTTCTCAAGCCAGCACGCGCCGGCAAGGGCCACCGGCCAGCCGGGCTGCTCACGCCCCGCCACGTCGTAGAGATGGAGCTGGCACCCAGTGCCATTCTCGCGACAAACCAGTTCGTGCTGCATCCCAGCCGGGAGACCGGTCGCGGCTGCTGTCGGGGACGGCGACGGATCTGGCCTGGCCGTCGCCGACGCGACGGCGGTCGGACCCGGAGAGAGAGCGGGTGTCGCGCTCGGGGACGGCTGCGTGGATGCCCCCGGCGTTGGCGTTGCCGGGGTGCTCCCGCAGCTGGCGAGAATGACCCCGAGGAGGAGGGACGCGGCATGGCGTTTGGCGTTCATCAGATCGCCGCCGCTGCTGGTTGGGGCGCCGATGAGACGGTTGGCGCGGGCCGTTGGTGGCGGCCCGGTGTCCCTCGATCACTGCAGCAGTACGCCGCCGGGCTCGCCAGTGGCGTTCGGCATGAAGGGCTTGCGACGACACGATAACTGGACACGTTTCGCTGAGGCCACTGAGCACGGTGCTGTTACGCATACCGGTCCCGGCCTTCCAAGCTGCATGTCGCGAGTTCGAACCTCGTCTCCCGCTCCACCCTCTCCCTGCTCACAGCGGGATTGATCGCCCGGCCGGCCAACGCGGTCGATCTCAGCCTCCGGCCGGCGATCTCGTCTGCCACTGTGCCAGGGTTCGCCTCCCAGGGCGGTGACTGGCGACGCGGGCCCGCTACGACGCTTCGCGCCGCGCGCCGAGGGCAACACGGGAGCGATGGACGCGCAGCTGCGTCACCGCCGCGGGGAGGAGGACCGCGGCGATGAGCAGTGCGCCCTTGATGAGCTGCTGATAGAAGTACGGCACGCCGGTCAGGTTGAGCACGTTGGGCAGGAGGCCCAGGCAGAACGAGCCAACCAGCGTGCCGAACAAGGAAACGCGGCCGCCGGCGAGCAGGGACCCGCCGAGGACGACCGCGACGATCGAGTCGAGGGTCAACGAGGTACCGATCAGGGGGTCCCCCGTCCGCGTGCGCGCGGCGAGGAACAACCCGGCGAACCCGGCCGCCGTGGCGCAGAGCACGAAGGCGGCAACCTGGCTTCGTTCCACCCGCACCCCCGAGAGGCGCGCGACCACGGGATCCCCACCGGTCGCGAGGATGTGGCTTCCAAGCTGCGTCCAGCGCAGGATCACGGCCGCGAGGGCAGCGACGCCGATGACGATCGGCAACGCGACCGGGATCGGGCCGGCGAGGCCCGCGATGGCGGCAAGCTCGGGCGGGATGGTGCCGCCGGTGGTCGGCCGGTACGTGAAGATGATCCCCTGGACGATCGACAAGGACGCGAGCGTCATGATGAACGGGTTCAACCCCGCCCTGACGCCGAGACCGTTGAAGATCCCGACGACGGATGCCGCGCCGACGGCAAGCGGGACCGCGAGCCAGCCGACCTGCGCGAACGTCGTGGCAATGAGCGTGGCCGTCAACGTCGCGGTGACGCCGACCGACAGGTCGAGACCGCGACACGCGATGACGAAGGTCTGTCCCACCGCGACGAGCAGGAGAGGGGTGACGTTCTTGAGGACGTTGCCGATGTTGTCCGTCGTCAGGAAATCCTGGGCTTCCGATGAACCCGATCACGCCGAGGAGAACGAGGAACGAGACGGCCGGCATCGCGGACGGGTCGATGGGCAGGCGGCGACGGTTCATGCGACCAGCTTCCCGGCGGTGGCCGCTGCCATGACCTCCTCCTCGGTGGCCCCTCGACCGAACTCCGCGGCGATGCGCCCGGTACGCATCACGAGCACGCGGTCAGAGAGGCCGAGGATCTCGGGCAGCTCGCGACTCGTGAAGAGGACCGCGCCGCCACGATCCGTGAACGCTCGCAACAGCGCGTAGATCTCGCCCTTGGCTCCGACGTCGACGCCACGCGTCGGCTGGTTCAGGAGCAGGACCTTGAGCGGTCGCGCCAACCATTTCGCGATGACGACCTTCTGCTGGTTGCCACCGGACAGGGAACCCACGAGCGACCGCGGGGGCGAGGGTCGCGGTGGGCCATACTTCGACTCATGAGAGAAAGAGTCGCGGCACTCGCTGCCCTGGCCTTCGTGCTGGTGGTCGCCCTGGCGATCGTCTTGTCGAGTGGGGAGCACCGGGTCAACGTGACTTCGGTCGGCCTGCCGTCGGCAGGCTCTTCGGCGGCGCCGTCGGATCCCTTCAGCCGGTAGTCGTCGCAGGCCGCGATCAGCGGGACCTGGTGGCAACGGCCGGCGGCGACGGCCGGGGTCTCGCCGACGACGGTCGCGGGCGATCGGCGACTGACGGGCGTCAGCGGCGCGTCACCCGGTAGGCGCCCCAGTTGCCGAGCACGTCGACCGGTCGCACCATGACCGCGACGCGGACGGAGCGGCTCTTGACCGGGATCGTGATCCTCGTGGCGGAGGTCCGCAGGGCGACGACCTTCCACGCCCCGCCGTTCACGGCGTACCAGACCTTGTACGCGACCGGCCCGTGGGCGTCCGTGGCCGCCCTCCAGCTCGCCCGCCAGCGCGCCAGCGCGGTGCTGTACCAGAGGCTCGGCGCGGCCGGCAGGAGCGGCCCGGTCCGATCGAGGACCACGCTCGCGCTCCGGGCCGCGGAGAGGGTCCCGCCCTCGTCGCGCACCTGGGCGTAGAGGAGGCGCCGCCCGTCGGCCGCGGTGGAGCCCACCGAGACGGCGTAGGTCGCGGCGCCGAGCGGCTGCCAGGAGCCCCAGGTCGCCCCGTAGCGCCGGAACCGGACCTGGGTCACGGGGCGGCTCCCCGCCGTCGCCGTCACCGCGGCCGCGATGGCCGTCGTGCGCGTGGGGTTCGGCACGAGGACGAACGAGGCGACGCGCGGCGGGCCGAACATCGACTTCAGCAGGTCCCAGTAGCCGGGGAGGCCGCGGTCGTAGCCCAGGGCCCAGATGCCGACCCCCGCCAGGCCGCGCGAGATGGCGTAGGCGTACTTCGGGCGCAGCGAGGTCGGCGTGTCGTAGAAGACCTGGCGCCACGTGGCCGCCGCGTCGTCGTACCAGGCGTACCAGCTGACGGACTCGCCGGGCTCGTACTGGAGGGGCACGCCCAGCGAGGCTGGCTCGTCAGGGTGGAGGCGCGGGGTGTACAGGGAGCCGGCCGCCGTCTTCGCGGCGCCCAGCGTCGCGGAAGCGGTCGGCCACGAGAGGCCGTAGTACGGCAGGCCCAGGATCACCCGGCCCAGGGGCACGCCCTCGGCGGCGTAGCGGTCGACCGTCCACTGGATGTCGAGCCCGCCCGGCGACGAGCGCCCGTCGAGCGGGGCGATCGCCCCCGGGCTCGAGGACCCGGACCGGTAGGCGTAGCCCATGATGAAGATCCGGTCGGCGGCGGCGTCAGCGGCCCGCTTTGCCATCTGGGCCCCGGAGTTGTTGGCGTTCGTCGCCACCGAGACGGTGGCCGTCGGGTTGTCGAGGCGGAGGGCCGCCCGGAGGTTCGCGAGGAACGCGCCGTACTCGTCGAACCAGATGCCCGACAGCGACTCGACGTCGACGTTGACCCCTTCCGCCCCGATGGCGCGGACGAAGGCCCGCAGCTCGGCGATCACGACGGCCTGCCGGGCGGGGTCGCCGAAGAGGGTTTCGTTCTTGGTCAGGCCGAAGGAGGTGAAGCAGAGCTCGACCCGCACGCCGCGGGCCTTCGCGGCGGCGATGGCCGCCTTGCCCACCGACCCGGTGATGGCCCTGTACCCGGGCTGGGTCGGGTCCAGCGTCCCGGTCCCGGTCCAGGTCACGGAGAAGAGGCTGATCGCCGAGAGGGCGTTCCAGTCGAGGTAGTCGAGGGTCGCGCTGCTCATCTCCCAGTACGGGAGGTAGCCGTAGACGTCGCGGGACAGGTGCCGGCTCATCGGCGATTCCGGGCTGCCGATCGGGACCGGCGTCGCGCGCCGGCGTCGGGGCCGGCGTCTCGGCCGCGGGAGCGAGCTGCTCGCCCGGGCCGCCGGATCGACGGCCGGAGCGACGCCGATCGTCAGCGCGAAGAGGAGGGCGAGGACGGCGAGCGGGCGGCGGGCGGCCAGCATGTCCCGTCCACCTTGGCAGCGATCGGGCGAGGCGTCAAACAGACGTGTCGGCCTCGTCGACGGCGACCTTGGGGGCCTTGGCGGCGTCGGCGACCTTGTCGACGGCACCCTCGGCGATGTGGGCGGCCTCGTCGACGGTCGCCTCGGCGGTCGCGGCGGCCTTCGCAATGGCCTTGCCGGTCTTCTTGACGGTCGTCCTGACGACATGCTCGGTGGCCGCGTCGACCTTCGTGACCGTCGCGTCCACCCCCTCGACCGGCGGGGCGATCGCCGCGCCAGCAGCCCTGGCGGCCGTGGCGGCCTTGTCGTCCCAGCGTCCGCTGAACTCGGCCGTGATCCCGGCGGCGATGCTCGCCGCCTCGGCCCGATCGCGGATCCCCAGCATCTGCTTGCGGGTCATGGCGAAGACGCCGAAGCCGAAGGCGCCGGCGAGGGCCGCCGCCGCCGGACCCTCTGGCGCCGGCATCCGGACCCGGAAGCGCTCCACGAGGCGCGTCCGCCGCCCCTCGTCGAGCGGGACCAGGACGAACGCCCAGCTCGCGGCGAAGCCGGCCATCGCCGGCATCATCTTCCCGGCCGCCCTGAGATTCGCCGGCGCGTCCTCGATCGCCTCCCCCGCCTCCTTGCGGGCCCGCGCCGCGGCCACCTGCTCCTCGACCGTCTTCTCGTCGGCGAAGAGGACCAGGGCTCGGCCGGGCTCGAGCGCGCGCACGACGAAGGATGTGTCGGGCGAGTTCGGGACGAGGTCGCCGACCGCGAGGTGCTGCAGCTCGGGCAGGATCGTGTCGACGCTGGCGCCCTTCATGTCGACCAGGTCGTAGCTGTACCAGCCCCCCCGGTTGTAGCCCATCTGGACGAGCCAGGGCCAGACGGCGTCGGGCGGAGCGTCGATCTCCACCCCGCGCGTCTCGGTCACCGTCGCGTCGGGGACGAGGTCGTCGCCGGCGAAGGCGAGTGCCGCGTCGGCCGGGTCGACGCCCCAGGAGCGCCACCACGGCCGGACGGCGAGGGCAAAGGCGGCCGTTGCGCCGGCGGTGGCGGCGGCGGCGCCGAAGAGCAGGGTTCGAACACGCATGGGATGCTACCTCCGACCGCGTAGCATGCGCTCCCGGTCGGTTTCCCGGGGAGAGCCGGAGGTCCCGCGGGTCGCGACGCGCCGGACGACGCCGGCGGGCCGGAGGGCTACCCTTCGGCCATGTGCCGCAACATCCGTCCCCTCCGCGGCCGCGCCGCGCCCCCGGCCACCGACGGCGACGTCCACGACGCCGCCCGCCAGTACGTCCGCAAGATCGCCGCGACGCGCGCGCCTGCCGTCCGCGACGCCGCCGCCTTCGACGCCGCCGTCGCGGAGATCGCGGCCGCCACGGCGCGGCTCCTCGCCGCGATGGGCGCGCCGACCGTCCCCGGGCCGCCGACGCCTCCGTCGGCGTGGCCGCCTCGGCCGCCCCGCCGGCCGCGGTCCCCCGGGCACGACGCGGACGCTGCGCCCGCCACGAGGTAGCTGCGATCACCGCGGCCGGCGGCGAGGAACCGGACCGTGGCAGGGTCGCCGGCGGCCCGGGAGACGAGCTCGTCGGTCACCGCGAGGTCTCCGGGGCGCCCGGTGCGTCAGCCGCCGCCCGGGCGGCCTGCCGCGCCGCGACCGCCCGCCGGAAGAGCGCGGCGTAGGCGGGCGCCGACGAGCGCCTCCCAGTCCCAGTCGACCGCCATGCCGCGCCGGACCAGGCCCTCCCAGCGGCTTCGGTCGGGGTCGCGCCGGACAGCGATCGCCCGCTCGCAGGCAAAGCGGAGGGCGGCGGGCGTCGCCTCGTCGAAGAGGAAGCCGGTGCCGGCGCCCGGGTCCTCGTGGAGGTCCAGGATCGTGTCGGCCAGGCCGCCGGTCCGCCGGCCCACGGGCGGCGTGCCGTAGCGCATCGCGATCATCTGACCCTGGCCGCACGGCTCGAAGCGGGACGGCATCAGGAAGAGGTCGGCGCCGGCGTAGATCCGGCGGGCCAGGTCGCGATCGAAGCGCTCGACCATCGCGATCCGCCCCGGGTACGCGGTGGCCGCCCGGCGCATCCCCGCGACCAGGCCGGCGTCGCCGCTCCCCAGGGCCACGATCCGGGCGCCCGCGGTGGCGAGGGCGGGCGCCGCGCCCGGCGACGAGGTCGAAGCCCTTCTGGGGATCGAGCCGGCCGATCACCCCCAGGACCGGCGCGGGATCGGCGGGGTCCAGGCCGACGCGGGTGCAGAGGTCGGCCCGGCAGGCCGCCTTGCCGCGACGGTCGTCGGCATCGTAGGGCGCGGCGATCACCTCGTCGGTCGCCGGATCCCAGAGCGCCTGGTCGAGGCCGTTGAGGATGCCGATGAAGCGGGCGCCGCGAGCGCGCAGCTGGCTCTCGAGGCCCATCCCCATCTCCGGGCCGAGGACCTCGCGGGCGTACGTGGGGCTCACCGTGTTCACCATGTCGGCCCGCAGGATGCCCTCGCGGAGCAGGTCGATTCCCCACTCGTCGCCCGCCGCCCGGGTGCGCGCCCATCCCCAGGTCGGCGACCCGCTCGCGCGGGGTCCAGCCGTGGTAGGCGAGGTTGTGGATGGTCACGGTCATCGCCGCGGGTCCGATCACGGCGTCGTCGGCGTAGACGAGGTCCCGCAGGAGCACGGCCGGGCAGGCGTGCCAGTCGTGGAGGGCGATGACGTCGACCGGCCGCCCCTCGGCGCGCCGCGTCTCGAGGGCAGCCCGGCAGAGCAGCCCGAAGCGCCATGCGTTGTCGGGATAGTCGCCGGAGGAATCGCCGTAGAGGCCGGCCCGGTCGAACGCCGCCGGGTGATCGACGAGGCGGAGGCGATAGCCCGCGGCCTCGAACGAACGGACGGCGATCTCGCTCACCCCGCCGGGGGCGCGCGGATCGGGCACGCGCAGGGCGAGGGTCTCGACGGATCCGGTCCGTCGCCGACGGGGACGGAGCGGATAGCGAGGGAGGAAGACCTCGACCGGCTCGTCGAGAACGCCCGGGACGCGGCCGAGCGCCCGGGCCAGCGCGTCGACGACGTCGCCGAGCCCGCCGCGTCTTGGCCCACGGCTCGCACTCGGCGGCGATGAAGATGACGCGCATGGCGCGCGATGGTACCGCGGACCGGGACGCCGGCCGGATCGCCGAAACGCCGGGTCTGCCCCCAGCGCGGCCGCCTTGGTATCGCCGGCGTGGGAGCGGTTCCACGCCGGCCGGCGCGCGGCAGCCCGCCCGTGCCGGCAGCCGGGCACCGGCCTGCTAAACCGGTTCACGGCCGACCTCGTCAGCGCGGTATGATCGCCCGCCAGATGGAACCCCTCGTCCGCGTCCCCACCCAGCCCGGCGCGCCGTTCCGGCTCCCACCACAGTTCGAGGGGCTGCGGCGCCTCGCCTACAACCTGTGGTGGATGTGGCACCCGCGCGCGTCGCTCCTCTTCCAGCGCATCGACGCCAACACCTGGTCCCGCTACCGGAACCCGATCGCCGCTCCTCGAGAGCGCGATCAACTGGCAGCCCCTGCTCGGCGACCCGGGCTTCATCGCCGAGTACCAGGACGTCCTGGCGGACTTCGACCGGTACATGGACAACGGCTCCGATCACTGGTTCCACCGCTCGCACGCCCGCCAGCTGGACGGCCCGATCGCCTACTTCTGCGCCGAGTACGGCCTCCACGAATCGCTGGGGATCTACTCGGGCGGCCTGGGCGTCCTGGCCGGCGACCACATGAAGAGCGGCAGCGACATGGCCCTCCCGCTGGTCGGGGTGGGGCTCCTCTACCGCAAGGGCTACTTCCGCCAGTCGATCGACGCGGACGGGCACCAGGAGCACGCCTACCCCGACTTCGACCTGGCCCGCCTGCCCGTCCTGCGGGTCCTGGACCGGATGGGCGACCCCCTCTACGTCCTCGTGGAGCTCCCGGGCCGCACGATCCAGGTGGCCGTCTGGATGCTCCAGGTCGGCCGGGTGCCGGTCCTGCTCCTGGACACGGACCACCCCGGCAACGACGAGCCCGACCGCCCGATCACCCACATCCTCTACGTCCGCGGCCGGGAGATGCGGCTCCACCAGGAGCTGGTCCTCGGCGTCGGCGGCGTTCGAGCCCTTCGCGCGCTCGGCATCTCGCCGGCGGTCTGGCACCTCAACGAGGGCCACTCGGCGTTCCTGCTCGTCGAGCGCGTCCGCGAGATGGTCGCCGCCGGCACGTCCCTGGCCGACGCCTGGAGCGCCGTGAAGCGCGCCAGCGTCTTCACGATCCACACCCCCGTCTCCGCCGGCAACGAGCGATTCGAAGCCGACCTCGTCCGCCGCATCGCCGGGCCGTTCTGCGCGGCCAGGGGCCGGCCGGGCGCGGGCGTCCCCATCGACGACGTCCTGGCCCGCGGCCGGGGCGTGGACGACGACCCCGGGCAGTTCGACATGACCGCCCTGAGCCTCCGCCACGCGAACGGCGCGAACGCCGTCTCGAAGCTCCACGGCGAGACGGCCAACGACACCTGGCAGCGCCTCCTCGGCGGACGGACGATCCACGGCGTCACGAACGGCGTCCACGCGCCGACCTGGGTCGGCCGTCCGATGCGCGAGCTCTACGAGCGCTTCCTCGATGCGGACCTCGACGACCTCGACGGCCTGTCGGACGCGGGTCGATTCTGGGAGCGCGTGGGGCGGATCCCCGACCGGGAGCTGTGGGAGGCGCATCTCCACCAGAAGCGCGAGCTGGCCGTCTTCGCCCGCCAGCGCCTGGTCGCCCAGCTGGCTCGCCACGGCGAGTCGCCGGCGACGCTCAGCGAGCTCGCCCACGCGCTCGACCCCGAGGCCCTGACGATCGGCTTCGCCCGCCGTTTCGCGACCTACAAGCGGGCGTCGCTCATCTTCACCGACATCGACCGGCTCGCCCGCCTCGTGAACGACGCCCACCGGCCGGTCCAGTTCATCTTCGCCGGCAAGGCCCACCCGGCCGACCGCCCGGGACAGCAGGTGATCCAGTCGATCTTCACGTACAGCCGCTCCACCGAGCTGCGGGGGCGGGTCTTCGTCCTCGAGGACTACAACATGCGGATCGCCAAGCTGATGGTCCGCGGCGTCGACGTCTGGCTCAACAACCCGCGCCGCCCGCTGGAGGCGTCCGGGACGTCCGGCATGAAGGCCTCCATGAACGGCATCGTCAACCTGTCCGTCCTCGACGGCTGGTGGGACGAGGGCTGGACCGGGGACAACGGCTGGGCGATCGGCAGCCGGGCCACGACGCCCGACGAGGGCGCCCAGGACTGGGCCGACGCGCTCGACCTCTACCGGATCCTCGAGGAGGAGGTCGTGCCCCGCTACTACGAGCGGGGCACGGACGGCCTGCCGCACGGATGGCTGGAGCTGATGAAGCGCGCCATCTCCACGACGATCTGGCGCTTCTCGACCACCCGCATGCTCCACGAGTATGCCGAGCTGCTCTACCTGCCGGCCGCGGGCATCGAGCTCTCCGGCGCGACGGCCAGGCGGCGCGTCGTCACCGAGGCGGGCTGAGGCGGGCTGACCCGGCCCACCGCAGCCAGCCGAACCCCAGGACCAAGCCCGACACCCGTTCCGGGGAGGACCCGTGGCCCCGCGCATCTCGCTCGCCCTCGCGCTCCACAACCACCAGCCGGTCGGCAACTTCGGCTGGGTCCTGGGCGAACGTCTACGACCAGGCCTACCGGCCGATGGTCGACGCCCTGGACCGCCACCCCGGGGTGCGCCTCGCCCTCCACTACACGGGACCGCTCCTGGACTGGATGCGCGCCGAGCGGCCGGAGTTCCTGGAGCGCCTCCGCGCCGTCGTCGAGCGCGGCCAGGTCGAGCTGCTCGGCGGTGGCTACTACGAGCCCGTGCTGGCGTCGCTGCCCGAGCGGGACCGGCTGGGCCAGCTGACGAGGATGGCCGACGAGCTGGAGGGCATCACCGGGCGGCGGCCGCGGGGCGCGTGGCTCGCGGAGCGGGTCTGGGAGCCGGACCTCCCGACCTCCCTCGTCACGGCCGGCTACGGCTGGACGATCCTCGACGACAACCACTTCCGGGCGGCGTCCATCCCCGAGGAGCGCCTCTGGGGTCCCTACACGACGGACGACCAGGGACACCTCCTCACGGTCTTCGGCACCGAGAAGGGCCTCCGCTACCGGATCCCCTTCGGCGGCGTGGACGACGTCATCGCCTACCTGCGGCACCATGCCACCGAGCAGGGCGAGCGGGTCGGCATGATGGGCGACGACGGCGAGAAGTTCGGCTGCTGGCCCACCACCTGGGAGCACTGCTGGGGGGCGAACCGCTGGGTGGACCGCTTCTTCGACGCGCTCGAGGCGAACGCCGACTGGCTCACGACGATCACGCCTTCGGACTGGCTGGACGGCAACCCGCCGATCGGCCGGGTCTACCTGCCGACCGCGTCGTACGCCGAGATGGGCGAGTGGTCGCTGCCGCCCGAGGAGAGCCGGGTCTTCGCCGCCCTCGTCCACCGGGCCGAGGCGGCCGGCGCTCCCGAGTACCGCTACCTGCGGGGCGGGTTCTGGCGCAACTTCCAGGTGAAGTATCGCGAGGTCAACGACCTCCACAAGCAGATGCTGCGGACGTCGGCCAAGGTCGCGGCGATGCCGGACGGGCCGTTGAAGGTGGCCGCCCTCGACCATCTCTACCAGGGCCAGTCGAACGACTGCTACTGGCACGGCCTCTTCGGGGGCATCTACATCAGCCACATGCGCCTGGCCACGTACGAGCACCTGATCGCGGCCGAGGACCTCGCCGACGGCGCGGCCCGCTCGGCCGGCGAGGCAGTCGACGGCGTCCGCGTGGAGGACATCGACCTCGACGGCGTTCCCGAGGTCGTCCTCTCGACCGCGGGCCAGGTCGTCGCGGTCAAGCCCTCCGAGGGAGGCGGGATCGGGAGCTGGGACGTCCGGGCGGTGCGCCACGCGCTCACGGCGGTGCTGCGGCGGCGGCCGGAAGCCGCCCACGAGACCCTCGTCGAGCACGAGCGAAGGCTCGCCGAGCAGGGTGGCCCCGCGGCGCAGAGCGCGGGCGTGGGCTCCATCCACGACCGCGTGAGCACGAAGGAGCCCGGCCTCGCGGACCGGCTCCACTACGACACGTACGAACGACGCTCGGGCCTCGTCCACCTGCTGGCGCCCGCCACCACGCCCGACGCATTCGCCCGCGCCGACGTCGGTGGAGTACGGCGACTTCGTGGCCCAGCCCTTCCGCGTGGAGGCGACGGGCGGCGAGGGCGACCGCGGCTGGGTCCGCCTGGTCCGCGACGGGGTTGCCTGCACGCCGGCCGGCGCCCTGCCGGTCCGGGTCGAGAAGACGATCGCCGCCGGCGGCGCTCGCCGGACGCCGACCCTCTCGCTCGAGGTCCGCGTGGAGAACCGCGGCGCGGGCCCGCTGGAGGCAATCCTGGCCGTCGAGTGGGCCACGACGATGCTGGGCGGGGGCGGCAATCCGGCCGCCTACTACGAGCTCGACGGCGAGCGCCTGCCCCACGACGCTCCCGCCAGTCGCGCCTCGCTCGCCGAGCTGCGCTCGGGCAACGACGACGTGGGCCTCGACGTGGCGACCACGGTGGAACCCGCGGCGGAGGCGTGGATCTCGCCGATCGACACGGTCTCGAACTCCGAGGCGGGCTTCGAGCGCGTCTACCAGGGGTCCGCGCTCGTCTTCGCCTGGCCGCTCGTCCTGCCGCCGGGCGCCGCGACCACGGTCCGCATGGAGCACAGGGTCACCACGACCCGCGACCGGGCCATCGAAGAGGGGCTCCGGCAGCCGCGATGAGCCGCGGCCGCCTGGCGATCCACGCCCACTTCTACCAGCCGGAACGGCGCGACCCGTTCGGCGGGCCCACCCCGTCCGATCCGGCGGCCGCGCCGTTCCCCAGCTGGAACGCGAGGATCACGGCCGAGTGCTACCGGCCCAACGCCGAGCGCGGGAATCTCGACCGGATCTCCTTCAACGTCGGGCCCACCCTCACGAGCTACCTGGCGAGCGACGCTCCCGAGGTCCTGGAGCGAATCGCCGTTGCCGGCCGCAACCAGAACGCCATGGCCCAGAGCTTCGATCACGCCATCCTCCCCCTCGCCTCGCTGCGGGATCGGCGAACCGAGATCCGCTGGGGCATCCGTGACTACCGGCTCCGGTTCGGCCATCCGCCGAGCGGCTTCTGGCTCCCCGAGACGGCCGTCGACGAGGTGACCCTGCGGATGCTCGCCGAGGAGGGGATCCGCTGGACCGTCCTCGCGCCATGGCAGGCGGTCACGCCCGCGATCGAATCCCGGCGGCCGCATCGCGTCAGCCTCGGTGGTGGTCGATCGCTGGTCGTGGCCTTCTACGACGCCACCCTCTCCGGCGCCGTCTCGTTCCAGCCGGAGGTGACCGCCGACGCGGATCGCTTCGCCCGCGACTGGGTTCTCCCGCGCACCTCGAGCCCCCTCCATCGCGACAGCTCGTCGGGCTGGCAGGCGGGCTCGCCGCTCGCTGCTCGTCTCGACCGACGGGGAGCTCTACGGCCACCACCAGCCCTTCCGCGACCTGTTCCTCCAGCGGCTGCTGGACCCGAAGGTCGACCGCGGGTTCGACGTGGTCCTGCTCGGCGAGGCGCTGGCCGCGGAGGATCGCGACGGGCTGCCGCGCGCCCGGGTCGCGGATCGCACGTCGTGGAGCTGCCACCACGGCGTCCTCCGCTGGTCGGGAGAGTGCCCGTGCGCAGCGGACGGGCGATGGAAGCAGCCGCTCCGCGCCGCCCTGGAGCGCCTCGCCGGCGGGATCGACACGATCACCGAATGGCGCGCCGCCGCGTTGCCGGGCGCGCCCGGGGCGGACCGCCTGCCCACGCCCGTCGACCCGTGGGCGGCGCGCGACGCCTACATCGACGTCGTCCTGGGCCTCCAGGCGCCGCAGGCGTTCTCCGCCCACCTCCTCGGCGACGGCGCCCCGGTGCCCGCCCGCCGCGAGCTCGAGATGCTCCTGGAGGCCCAGCGCTGGCGCCTGGCGATGTTCGCCAGCGACGGCTGGTACTGGGAGGAGCCCGCCCGCCCGGAGACGAAGCACGTCCTCCGCTGCGCCGCCCGCGCGGCGCAGCTCGTCGACCGGATCGCGGGCACGCGCCTCGAGCAGCGCCTGCTGGAGGATCTCGCCCTGTTCGTGGCGCCGACCCGGGGGATCGACGGCGCCGCGATCTACCGGGAGGCGCTCGCCGAGGTCGGCCAGAGCCCGGCCTGAGCGCCGCCGGGCAACGGGAGCCCGTCCCAGGAGCCCGGCGGACGCGAAGAGGCGGGAGGCGATCGCTCGCCTCCCGCCCCTCGGTGCCCCGCGTGGTATCGGCTAGCGGCGCTGACGCCGGCCCTACGAGCATCGCGGACAGGTACACGAGACCCGCGACGGCGAGAAGGAAGGCGAACGTCGACCCGAGCGGTGGCGTCCCGGAGCCGACGATCGGATCCGCCGTCGTGGTCGGCGGCGGCGAGGGGGCGGCGGCCACCGCTGATGGCGACCTCGAGCGCGAGGGTCTCGCTGGCAGGGTCGAGGCCGACGGACACGATCGAATGCGCGCCGGCAGCCGTGCCGGACGGGATGCGGACGGTCGTCGAGAACGTCCCGTCGGCCGCGGCGACCACGGTCTTCAGGAAGACGTCCGTCGGATCGAGCGTGAGCTGCACGTCCGTGCCGCCCTGGTAGCCCTGGCCGAACACCAGGACGTTCTGTCCGGGGGACACCGTGGCGTCTCCCACGTCGATGAAGGGCTCACCGGGGGCCGGGGTCGGCGTCGGCGTTGGGACCGGGGTCGGGGTGGGCACCGGGGTCGGCGTGGGGACCGGGGTCGGCGCGTCGGGACCGGGGTCGGCGGTCGCGCCGGGAGCCGGGGTGGGCGTCACGCCGGGGACGCGGGGTCGGCGTGGGCGTCGGGACCGGCGTGGGGACCGGTGTCGGGACCGGCGTGGGGACCGGCGTGGGGACCGGCGTGGGGACCGGCGTGGGGACTGGCGTCGCGCCGGCCGGGTCGATCAGCCCGATGCCGGCTGGCGGGGCCTGGCCCGTCTGGGAGATGCCGCCGTTGAAGTCGTAGAGCGTGTTGTTGGCGCCGACGGTCCAGCCGGGCTGGCTGTTGGCGTTGATCTCATCCAGGTTCGAGGCGGCGCCGGGATCCCCGTCGGAGTTCGCCCCCCCGACGGACGTGATCCCGGCGGCGTTCGTGCCCGCCGCTTGGATCGCGTGCCCGTAGGCGTTGAGGGAACTCTCTCCTGGACCATGACACAGCTGGCAGCTGGCGTTCGTGCGCGACGCGGATGCCGGGTAGACGGTCGTCCACGTGTTGCCGATGCTGTTGAAGCCGTACACGGCGGCGGGGATGATCAACGCGAAGATCGCGGCCAGGGTCAGCGCTCGGCGGGTGCGCCTGCGATGCGGCCTCCTGGCTGGCTCCGTCGCGTCATCCGGGAGCCGTGGCTCCTGGGGGCGCGCGCTCGCAGGCGGCGCCGGGCGTGGGGTGGGGTCGGACATGGTCATCCTCCTCGGTGGGTGAGAGGGGGCGCGGACCCCACTCGAGGGATTGAGCGGCGACGAGGCCGACACCTGCGTCGCGCCCAGCCATGGTCGCAGCCGGCTCCGACCCTGCCCACCCACCGATGGGCACAAAGATGCGCCCGAATTCGGCTCGACCTACCCAGACGTCATGTGCCGTTCGGACCAGCCCGCCTGCCCTCGTCTCGGTCCCGGAAACGGACGAACCGCCGGCAGGACCGGCGGTTCGTCGATGCTCGGTTCGGCGGGAGGGAGGAGGAGGGAGAGGGTGCCTCGCCGAGCGTGTATGGTGGGCCCGCAAGCGGGCCGGATGTCAGTGGGCGCCGGAAAGCGGCGCGTGCGGGTCGTCGGAGCCGGCGCGCAAATCGACACCGAACTCAACGGCCAGGAAGTCGAATGCGGCGAGCCCGATCAGGGCCGCCAGCAGGATGAGCAGGATTTCCATCGTCCGGGCCTCTGGAGACGCATTGCGTCGTTGATGTAGTCAAGTAGTACAAGCAACACTAGTTGGACTATCGAACTATGTCAATGGGCGGAAGGTCACGAGAATGGCGGGCCGGCTCGCAGGGGTCGACGGAGGCCAAGATGCCCGCCGCGCAGCCGGAGGCGGGCGCGCCCGAGGGGGCCGCCGCGCCCGGGGGAGCCGCTGCGCCCGGGGGAGCCGCCGCGGCCCGACGCCCGAGGCCTGGGCGTCACGCGCGACTCCGACGTCCCGATCACCACGCAGCTCTACTGGCAGCTCGCCTACCAGGTCGACGCCGGGCGGCTTCACGCGGGCGCGCGGCTGCCGACCGTGCGCGAGCTGGGCGCCGTGCTGCGGGTCAACCCGAACACGGTGCGGGCGGTCTATCGACGTCTCGCCGAAGCGGGCTACGTCGTCAGCCGGCACGGCGCCGGCACGCGGGTCGCGGCCCGCCCGCCGGTCCGCCGGACGACCGGGGCGCTGGACGGGCTCGTCGCGGAGCTGCTCCGCACCGCCGCCCGTGCGGGGTACTCCGCGGACGAGGTAGCGGCCGCCGTCTACGCCGTCGCCACGCAGCGGCGGCGGCCCGGGCCGCGCGTCCACATCCTCTTCGTGGAGTGCACGGCGGCCGACGCGCGCCGCGCCGCCGAGGCGATCAGCGCAGCCTTCGACCCCATCGCCGAGGCCGGCGGGGTCGTGATCGACCACGTTGTCGAACGCCTGGAGCGGCACCACTTCGACCTCGTGGCCACCTCGACGTTCCACGCCGACGAGACGATCGCCCTCGTCGCCGGACGGGCACCGGTCATCGCCCTGATGGCGGCGCCGTCCTACGCTGAGCTGCTGGACGAGGTCGGGGCGCTCCCCCCCGGCAGCACCGTCGGCATGGTCTGCTCGTCGACCCGGAGCACGGCCAACATGGAGGAGTGGCTCGCCCGCTCCGGCGGCGGCACGCGCCTGATCGAGGCCGTGGCCGGGGACGAGGAGGCGCTCGACCGGGTGGACCGCGACGCCGACCTGCTGCTCCTGACTCGCGAGGCGCTCGAGATCGGGCTGGCCCCCCGCTTCCACGCGCCCGAGCGAATCCGCGAGTGGACCTACGACCTGGACCCGGCCGGCCTGGAGCTCCTGCGCCTGGCGATCGAGCGCGTTCGCGCCGCGCGACCCGACGAAGGGTAGCTCCCGGCCGGGCGCCGGGATGCAGGCCGGCGCCACTCGTCGAGGTGCAGACCCTACTGGTCGCCGAGCAGGATCCGGCGCAGGGCCGGGAGGGGCGGCGTGCCGTGGGCGAGGACCGCCTCCAGGTGCTCCCGGTAGTCGAAGCCGGGCGTCTCGCCGAACCCGCCCACGACCCGTGGCGGCGCGACGGCGGCGGCTCCACGTGGGTCGTCCGAGGCGGCCGCGAGCCGACGCCGGCGCTCCTCCTCGATGTCCCACATCGCGATGGATCCCACGAAGTACGTCGCCAGCTGGGTCGAGGTGAGCCGCGCCCGCTCGTACTTCTTGACGGCCTCGCTCCGCTCCTGGAAGCCGCCCTCGACCATCAGGCCGACGGCCTCCTCCTCGGTCATCCCGCGGGCGTGGATCCCGACGTCGATGAGGGCGTTCGTCACCGCCCGCAGGTAGAGCTTCCAGTGCACGAGGAGGAGGGCCGGGTCGTCGGCGCGGTAGCCCAGGTCCATCATCACCTGGGTCACGTAGACGGCCCATCCTTCGGCGAAGACCCCCGAGGAGAGGGCCGCCCGGACGAAGGAGGGCGAGCGGTTCGCGTAGGCGAGCTGCAGGTAGTGGCCCGGCACCGCCTCGTGGATCACGAGGGCCACGAGCATCCGGTCGTTGTCCTCGCGCAGGTACGACTCCACCTGCTCCGGCGACCAGTCGTCGGGCGGCGGCGTGACGTAGAAGTAGCTGCGGAGCCCCCGGTCGAGGGGCCCGGGCGAGCTGAGCATCGCCCCGCCGAAGGCCCGCAGGAAGAGCGGGGTCCACTCGATCGCGAGCGGCTCGTCCGCCAGGCCGACGAGGTCGCGCTCGCGGCAGAACGCCTCGACCCGGGCCAGCTCGTCGCGACAGAAGTCGAGGAGCTCCTCGGGCCGCCGATGGACGGCGGCGATCGCGTCGAGGGCGCCGCTGACGAGGGCGCGGTCGTCCTCCGGCGGCGATTCGCCAGGCCGCAGGGTTGGCCAGAGATCCCGGGCCAGGCGGATCATCTCGGCGCCAACGGCCGCGAACTCGCGCCGCGCCCGCGCCTCCAGCTGGTCGGGGGTCATCTCGACCTGGAGCGTGTGGCGCAGCTTCGCGGCGAAGAGGTCCGGGCCCGAGCCGGCCCTCGCCCTCGGCCGCCGGGAGGACGCCATCGCGGAGGTGGGTCGCGAAGGCGTCCAGCGCGGCCGCGGCTGCCGGCGACGGCAGGCTCCAGGCGGGCGCGGACCGGGGCCAGCTCGCCCTCCTCGTCGGCGGTCGCGGCGGCCGCGAGGGCCTCCCGGCAGAGCTCGCCGATCCCCGGCAGCTGGGTGAGCGCAACCTCCGTGTGCAGCCGGCTGACGGGCCGACCCGCGACCCCGACGAGGCGCGCGCGGGCGGCGTCCAGGACGGCCGGGATCCCCTCGATCCGCTCGGCGGCGGAGGCCAGGCGCACGCCCAGCGGGGCGAACTCGCGGGCGAGCAGGAGATGGATCCCTTCGCCCAGGAGGTAGACCCAGGCGAGGGGATCCCACGCCTCGGCACGCAGCTCGGTCTCGGCGAAGCGCATCGCCGCCAGCTCGCCGAGGACGATGTCGCGGTCGACCTCCTGGTCGGCGGTCAGGGCATCGTCCGGGAGGGCGGTGAAGGCCGCGCTCCACCGATCGACGAGCGCCACCAGCGCCCGCGAGCCGGCCTCGGACTGGTCGGGCCACATCCCGTCGTGGTCGTGGTTGCCGAGCCAGGTCGCGAGGACCGGGCTGACCCGGAACAGGTCGGCGAAGAGGCCGTGGACGAGCTCGTCGAAGGTGGTCATGGGTTGCTCCGGGCGGGAGGCGGGACGATCGTCCGTGGAGGATAGCCCCACGGCGGTCGGGATTCCTCTGCGGGCGTCTCGGCCCGCGGCGTTCCCCCGGGGCGCCCCGCAAGCGGCGCCGCCCACAGCCGGCCCGGCCGCGGTCCTGTGCGGCGCCGCAGCCCGCCAGGCCCTTCTGCTCCGGTCGTCCGCCGGCCCACGCGCGGGCCTGCCAGCGATTGCACATCATGTACACACTCAGGGCGTCGGACGCGGCATCCGGCATCGCCGGCGACCCGCCCAGGCTGCCACCGGGGCCGCAATCGGATCGGGACGAGCGCGCTCGTGCGGCGCCACGCAGGGGACAATGGGCGCCTAGCCGCCTTGACGGGGGTCAGGATCTCAACCGCGCGCCCGGGCGGGTCCGCGGGGGTCCGAGTGTGCACATCATGTCCAATCCCGCAGGCGGGGCCGCCGCGGGGCAGGTGCGGGCCGCGCGCGCGAGGCGTGCGGCCGCCGCGGGCAAGTGCGGCCGCCGCGGGCGGCGCGGCCGGCGCGCGCAAGTGCGGCCGCCGCGGGGGGCAAGTGCGGCCGGCGGGCGCGTCACTCGCGGGCCGCGGCCGCCGCGGGCCGGGCCGCCGGGCGCGTCACTCGCGGGCCGCGGCGCCGTCCGCGGCGCCCGGGCGGCCGCGATCCGGCGGGGAGCAGCTCGGCCCGTCGCGATCCGGCGGAGCAGCTCGGCCCGCGACGCTCCCCGCAGCGCCCGCAGCCCACGGCGCCTCCCCGGCGCCGTCCGCGGCGCTCCGAGCGGGTCCGAGCGGGTACGATCCGGCGATGAGCACCTCCGGCCCGCGACGATGACGCGACCAGCACCCGACCCGGCCCAACCCCGGCCACCGCGCCCTGGGCGACGCCGGTCACGTTGACCGGGAGCCGCGTGCGCCTGGAGCCGCTGGCGCTCTCCCACCTGGCGGGGCTGGTCGCCGCCGGCGCCGACCCGACGACGTGGACGTGGATGCACGCGCCCCTGACCGATGAGGCCTCGATGCGCGCCTGGGTCGAGGCCGCGCTGCGGACGCGCGACGCCGGCGCGGAGGTGCCCTTCGCGACCGTCGACGCGGCGACCGGCCGGGTCCTCGGCAGCACCCGCTTCATGTCGATCGCCCCGGCCCATCGGCGCCTGGAGATCGGCTGGACCTGGCTGGACCCGACGGCTCGCGGCAGCGGAGCGAACAGCGAGGCCAAGCTCCTGATGCTCGAGCACGCCTTCGAGCGGTTGGGGGCCATGCGGGTGGAGTTCAAGACCGACGCCCTGAACGCCCGGTCGCGGGCCGCCCTCGCCGGCATCGGCGCGACCTTCGAGGGCATCTTCCGGCGCCACCTGCTCATGGCGAGCGGGCGGGTGCGCGATTCCGCCTGGTACGCCATCACCGACGAGGACTGGCCGGCTGCCCGCGAGCGCCTCCGGGTGCGCCTTGCCGGGCAGGCCACCGCGGTCAACGAGGAGCGGGCCCGATGACCGACCGCTCGCTCGTCGTCGACACCGTCGACTACCACACCGGCGGCGAGCCATTCCGGATCATCGTCGGCGGCGTCCCGCCCCTCGAGGGCTCGACGATCCTGGAGCGCCGCCGCTTCGCGCTCGAGCACGTCGACCACGTCCGGCGCTTCCTCGTGTACGAGCCCCGGGGCCACGCCGACATGTACGGCTGCCACGTCGTGCCACCCAACGACGCCGGCGCCGATCTCGGCGTCGTCTTCTTCCATAACGAGGGCTACTCGACGGCCTGCGGGCACGGCACGATCGCGCTCGCCACGTGGGCCCTGGAGTCCGGGCGCCTGCCGATGACCGGGCCGGAGACGCCGGTGATCGTCGACGTCCCGTCCGGCCGCCTCGCCTGCGTCGCCCGCTGTGACGTCCCCGCCCGCCGCGTGACGAGCGTCCGCTTCACGAACGTGCCCTCGTTCGTGCTGGCGACCGGGGTCACCCTGCCGACCTCCCGGGGGCCCGTGACCGTCGACGTGGGCTATGGCGGCGCCTTCTACGGCTCGGCCGACGTGCGCGTGCTCGGGCTGGCGGTCGACCGGGCCAGCCTGCCGGTGCTCATCGATCTCCAGCGCGAGCTGCGTCCGGCGCTCGACGCGGCCCTCGACGTCGTCCATCCGGACGAGCCGGAGCTGCGCGGCATCTACGGGATCATCTGGTGGCAGGAGGAGCCGACCGCCCCGGGCGATGATGCGGCCCTCACCCAGCGCAACGTCACCGTCTTCGCCGACGGCGAGGTCGACCGCTCGCCGTGCGGCAGCGGCACGTCCGCCCGACTGGCGCTCCTCCACGAGGCGGGCCGCCTCCGGACCGGGGAGACCCTCCGCCACCGGAGCATCGTCGACTCGGCCTTCGCCGGTCGCGTCACCGGCGAGGCGACGGTCGCTGGCCGCGCGGCCGTGATCACCGAGGTCGAGGGGACCGCCCACCTCGCCGGTCGCTCGCACTTCGAGCTGGACCCGACCGACCCGCTGGGGACGGGGTTCCTGCTGCGCTGAGGAACGAGGGGCACGGGGCCGGACGAGCGAGGGCACGGGCACGGGGCCGGACGGCGAGGGCACGGGCACGGGGCCGGACGGCGAGGGCACGGGCACGGCCCCACATGGGCCGCGATGTGGCCGACGGGCCACCCCCGCGTCCACCTTCCCTCTCGAGGCACGGCGTGGGATGATCGATCCCGGCCGCGGCGCCGGCCTCGTCGGCGGGCGTCGCGCTGACCCCGCGGCGTCGCGGCGGTCGTCGGCGACAGCATCGTCAACGGGAGGTCGCTGGATGAAGGGCTTCATCGCCACGCTGATCGCCACCGGGGTGGCCCTCTGGGTCGCGGCGCGGTTCGTGCCGGGGATCGAGATCCCGTCGGCCGACTTCGCCAAGATCCCCGAGGACCTGATCTCGTTCGGGATCGTCGCCCTCGTGTTCGGAGTCGTGAACGGGCTGATCGGGCCGATCGTGAAGGCCCTGTCGATGCCGTTCAACCTGTTCACGATGGGCCTCTTCGGGATCGTCCTGAACATGGTCCTCTTCCTGGGCGCGGCCTATGCCTCGGACCAGATCGGCGGCTCGCTCAAGGTCGGCGACTTCCCGCCGGACCTCCTGACGCAGGCCACTCTCGTCGCCGCCCTGCTCGGCTCGCTCGTCGTCGGGTTCGTCTCGGCACTCGTCCGCGTCGTCATTCCCGACTGACGGCACCGGCGGGACGCCGATCGTGGACCGGCTCTCGGCCCTCGGGCCGGCCCTGCGCGCGGCCGCCCGGCGCCACGGCACCCCGCTCTACGTCACCGACGGGGCCGCGCTCGATGCCGCCGCCGAGGCCGTGCGGGCCGCCTTCCCCGATCCGTGGCTGCGGGCCTACTCGCTGAAGGCGAACGACCTGCCGGCGCTGGTCGCGCGGCTGGCCGCCCACGGGTTCGGCGCCAACGTCGTCTCCCGCGGCGAGTGGGCCCTGGCGCGCCGGGCCGGGGTGCCGAACGCGGCGATCACGCTCGAGGGGATCGGCAAGACCGATGCCGACCTGCGCGCGGCCGTCCGCGCCGCGGCCGCCGGGGACGCGCTCCGCTGGATCGCGGTGGAGTCGGCGGACGAGGCGGCGGCGCTCGCCCGGGCGATCGAGGCGGCCGGTCGACGCGGCGCGGTGCTCG
Organism: uncultured Chloroflexia bacterium; assembly: GCA_963827965.1. Taxonomy (GTDB): domain Bacteria; phylum Chloroflexota; class Limnocylindria; order Limnocylindrales; family CSP1-4; genus CTSoil-043. The sequence continues at coordinate 46,467 of CAWHCW010000012.1, forward strand.
CGGACGGCCGGCCCCTGCGCCTCGACGCGCTCGTCCGCATGAACCCGTCGGTCGAGCCGGAGACCCACGCCGGCCTCGCCACGGGATCGCGCGTCTCCAAGTTCGGGGTCAGCCCCGACGAGGTGGGGGCCGTCATCGAGGCGAGCGGCGGCGCCGACGGCCCGGTCCGCTGGCGAGGCCTCCACGTCCACGCGGGATCCCAGCTCGGGGCGATCGACGCCTGGCGCGACGCGGTTCGGCGGGCCCTCGCCCTCCTCGCCCTGCTGCGGGGAGGGATGCCCGACTTCGACACCCTCGACGTCGGTGGCGGGATGCCGGTGACGCCGTGGCGGCCCGGAAGCGGGCTCACCGGCGGCGGGCTCACGGGCCGCGGCGGGCCAGTCGGCGCCGGGCTCACGGGCCGCGGCGGGCTCACGGGCCGCGGCGGGCTCACGGGCGGCGGCGGGCTCACCGGCGGCGGGGGCCGGGGATGGGCGGCCTTCGAGGTGACGAGGATGGAGGCGCCGCCCGCCCCGGGCCCCGAACGCTTCGCCGCCGAGATCCCGCTGCTCCTCGGGGCAATCCCGGTCGACCGTCGTCCCCGCCGCCTGGCCGTGGAGCCCGGGCGCGTGCTGGTGGCGGCGGCGGGCTGGCTCGTCGCGGAGGTCCTCCACGTGCGCGAGCGGACGCTTCCTCCGCTCCCGGTGACGATGGAGCCCTCGGGCGCCCACGCCCTGGCCGTCCTCCCGCCAGGATCCACCACCGAGGATCGCACCCGACGGCTCATCGTCCTCGATGTCGGCATGGCCGAGCTGATCCGGCCGGCGCTCTACGGGGCCGAGCATGCCGTCGTGGCCCTCACCTCGCTGGGCCAGGTGCCGCGCCCGGATGCCGCCGCTCGCCCGGCCCGCGTCGACGGGCCCATCTGCGAGTCGACCGACACGCTCGGCGAGCACCTCCTGCCGCCGCTCCGCCGCGGCGACCTCGTGGCGATCGCCGACGCCGGCGCGTACGCTGCGTCGATGCGCTCCTCCTACAACGGGCGGCCCCGGCCCGCCGAGGTGATCGTGGAGAAGGACGGCACCCTGACCCTCGCCCGCCGGCGGGGCACCCTGGGATCGCTGGCATGAGGCGGCTCGGCGCCGCGACCCGCCCTGGCCCGCCGGCGGGGCACCCTGGGATCGCTGGCATGAGGCGGCTCGGCGCCGCGACCCGCCCTGGCCGCCCCGGCGCGAGTCGCTCGCGGCTCGGCGCCGCGACGCGCCCTGGGATGGCTGGCGTGAGTCGCCTCATCCCGGTCCTCGCCGCGCTCTTCGCCCTCCTCGCCTGGCTGGCGCCGGTCGTCCCGGCCCGCGCGGAGACGCCCGCCGGGCCCCCCTTCCCCGCCCCGGTGGCCGACCAGGCGGTCTACGACACCGCCGGCCTCTTCGACGCGCCGACGATCGCGAATGCCGAGGCGACGATCGACGCCATCGAGGAGCGCACGGGGGCAGAGGTCGTCGTCTACACCCAGGTCAAGCCCGGCGCGACGACCGAGTCGACCGAGGAGGACGCGATCGACTTGATCGACGAGTGGGGCGTCGGCCGCCAGGGCTTCGATGACGGCCTGGCGATCCTCATGAACGTCTACACCGAGGCCGGCGGGCGCGTCCGCGGCCAGGTCGAGCTCTACGCAGCACCGGGGTTCAGAGCCCTCTACCTGACGAACGCGGAACGCCGGCAGATCTACGAGGAGGAGATGCTCCCCCGCCTCCGCGACCAGCAGTTCGGCGACGCGCTCATGGTCGCCCTTGCGCGCATCGATGCGGCGGCGACCGGCGAGCGGGCCGGCCAGCTCCAGCTCGCCCGCCAGACCGACGCGGTGATCGGGATCATCGGCGGCCTCGGCGGCTTCCTCCTCCTCGCCGGGTACGCCTTCTTCCACTGGCGCCGCTACGGGCGCGACCCGTACGTCGTCGACAGCCCGTCGATCTACCTCCCCGCCCCACCCGCGGAGCTGACGGCGGCCGGGGGAGCGCTGCTCCACGACGGCAGCTCCTCGCGGCGGACGCTCACGACGGCACTCCTGGACCTCGCCTCGCGCGACGAGCTCGCCTTCCGGGCGACCGACCGTCTCATCGGCGCCGACGAGGTGACCATCGAGATCCACCCGCCCGCCGTCGACGATCCACGGATCCGGCTCAATCGTCGCAACCCGACGTCGCCGGCAGAGGACTACGCGCTCGACGAGCTGGGCGACGCGTCCGAGGAGGAGGGCGGCGTCCGGGTCCTCGACAAGACCGCGCTGCTCGAATTCGGCAAGTCGGTCGGCGACTTCGACGAGCGCCTCGAGGCGGAGCTGGTCCGCCGCGGCTGGTTCATCAAGGCGCCGGGCAAGGTCACGGGCCGCTGGCGCCTCATCGGCGGAGTGGAGGTCGTCGCGGCGATCGTGGCCTTCTGGGTCGGGACGACGCTCCCGTCGGGCGGCTTCACGCTCCTCGCCCTCGGGCTCGGCGCCGCCGGTGTCTTCACGTTCATCCTTGCCGGGGCCATGCCGGCCCGCACGCTGCCCGGCGCCACGATGAAGGCGATGCTGGCGGCCTACCGGCGCACCCTGCAGTCCGTGCTGGCGGGAGCCCGGTCCATGGACGACGTGGTCGCCGAGCCGCGCCTGGCGTGGCTGGAGACGCCGGACCGCGCCGTCGTCTGGTCGGTTGCCCTGGGTCTCCAGGACGAGGCGCAGGAGGTTCTCAGGCGGAGCATGGAGGACCTGCGGGCGGGGCGGGCCAGCTCCGCCTATCTCCCCCTGTGGTACGGGTCGCACGGCGGAGGCGGCGGCGCGGGCGGCTGGGGCGGCGTGGCCCCGGGCGTCATGTCGAGCTCGCCGATCCCGAACCTCGGGGGGATGTTCGCCGCCCTCGGGACCATCGGCAACACGCCGTCATCCTCGGGAAGCGGCGGGGGCTTCTCCGGCGGCTCGTCGGGCGGCGGGGGCGGGGGCGCGGGCGGCGGCTTCTGAGGCTGGCGGCCCGGGACCGGGACGGACTCCCCGGGGGCGGGCCGGTCGGCCGGCGGAGCGGGGTCGCGGACACGGTGCCGGCCCGCGGACCGCGGTCGGACGTCCGCCGCGCCGGCCGCGGGCCGGCTCGGCGGTGGCCGGAGATCGGCGGCCGGCGGGCCGGCGCGCGGCCTGCTTCGGCCGTCGGGCCGTGGGCGCGGCCTGCTTCGGGTTGGCCGTCGGCGGTCGCCGGGCCGCGCCCCCCGATGGCCGCGATCGGCGGCCGTCGGGCCGTGCCCGCGGCCTGCTTCGGCTAGACTCGGGCCGTGGGTGCCGTTGACACGATGGAAGTCTTCTTCGAAGAGCTGAATGCCGGGGCGCGCGACCGCGCCGTCGCGCTGATGGACGAGCGCGTCGAGATGCGCGTCCACGTCGGCGACAGCGCCCGCACGCTGCGCGGCCTCGACCAGGTGAGCGGCTGGTTCCTCCGCGCCGACGCCGGCCTCAAGATGGTCCCCGGCGAGGTGAAGGACATGGGCAACACCTGGCAGGCGGACGTGCTCGTCCTGCGGCCGGGCGCGCCTTCGCAGCACCTCGACGCGGCCTTCCGGGTCGAGGCCGGCAAGATCACCTCGATCAACCTGACGCCGCGCCGCTAGGACCGCGGCCAGGGGCCTCGGGGGCCCGCCGGGCGGGTGGTGCCGCTTCCCGTCGCCGGCGTGCGCGGCACGCCGCGACCGGCGCCGCGTCCCGCCGCCGGCGCCGCACCGCACGCCCGCGCGTCCCGCCGCCGCCGCTCGCGCCCCGCCGCCGGCGCGCACCGCCCGCCTCACAGGCGTTCTTTCGTGACTTCAGCGGCCGAACAGTCCGCCCGAAGGCTCGCCAAAGCCGTCCCGCTCGGTGAATCTCCGTCCCGGGCGACCGGACCAGGCCTGCGCCAGCGCTTCGAGCAGCCTTCGAGGGGTTGTTACGGTCGCGTGACCGTCGCGGGGACGTCGGCCACGCCAGAATGCGGTCTGAAGTCAGGAATCATCGCCTGTCAGGCGGGTTCCGTGCGGTATCGCGCCACCGCGGACCCGCTATCGCGCCACCGCGGCACCGCCACCGCGGCACGCCACCGCGGACCCGCTATCGCGCCCCGCGCCCCGCGCCCGCGGCACCGCCACCGGGCGCCCGCGCCGGCTGCCCGTTTCGAGCCACTACGGAGCGGGCGTGATCTCCCCGTCGACGATCTGCGAAGGGACCGGCTGCGGGATCACGATCTTGTCGCCGACCGCGATCCTGTTCGGGTTCGTGATCTTGGGGTTGACCTCGAGGATCTGGTCGATCGTGACGCCGTAGATCGCCGCGATCGCCGAGAGGTTCTCCCCCGCCTTCACCGTGTGCACGACCTGCCCGGGCGTCGGGACCGCCGTGGGGCTCGGCTCCGACGACGGCACGACCGAAGCCGACGAGGCCGGCGTGGGGCTCGCCTGGCCGCCTCCGCCGCCGAGCCCCTTGAGGAGGAACGGGGTCGCGAACAGCGCGGCGCCGACGAGGAGGAGGACGAGCGCGTAGACCGCGACCCGCGGGATGGCCACGCCGCCACGCGACTTGAGGGTGGGGTATTCCTCGAACCGGCGCGGCTGCTCCCAGCTTGGCGCCGAGGGGTCGGGGCGGTCGTGGCGGGAGCCGCCCGGGCGGCGATCGCCCTTCGTCGGCGGCACCGGGGCGTAGCCCACCGGCATGCGCCGCGGAGCCGCCACGGGAAGGCGGCCAGGCTCGCCACGCGGGTTGGATTCGTCGTCGTCCGCCGCGCTCCACGGTTCCTCATCGTCGTCCCAGGCGGGTGCCGCGATGGGCCGCGCCATGCGGCCGGCGAGGAAGGCCGGTGGGTCGTCGGGGGGCAGCCCGGCAGCGCCGGGGTCGGCAAACCGGGCAACCTTGGGGGGCTCGATGCCAGCACCGCCAGGCCCGCCAGCGTCGGCCTCGTCGAGCTCGCCCGGCCCAGATGGCGCCAGGCCCTCGAAGCCGGGCACGGGAGCACCAGCGGCGGCGGCGCCAGCAGCGGCGGCGGGCACGACGGCCGAGCCCCACGGCGGCGGCGCGGTCCAGTCGCCCGCGGATCCGCCCGCCCGCGAGGTGGAGCGGCCGGCCGGCGGCACGACTCCAGCCGGCGGCACGACTCCAGCCGGCGGCACGACTCCAGCCGGCGGCACGACTCCAGCCGGCGGCACGACTCCAGCCGGCGGCACCACTCCAGCCGGCGGCACGACTCCGGCCGGCGGCACGTGGCCAGCCGGTGGCACGTGGCCAGCCGGCGACACGACTCCGGGCGGCGGCACGCCTCCGGGCGGCGGCACGACCGCGGCCCGCGTCGGGCCGGCGTCGCGCAGGGAGCGGATCGGCGACTCCACCCTGGGGGGCGCCGCCTCGCGACGGGCCCAGTCCACGAAGGTGGGGCAGGTCGGGAAGGAGCCCGAGAGGCAGTAGGCCGCCTGGTGGGCGAGCGCGCGCGGCGCGGCCGGATTCTCGGCGAAGCAGCGGTGGTGGTGGTCCGGGACCGGCGCGCGATGATCGCGATCGTCTTCGAGAGCGACGAACGGGCAGACGACCTGCGGATCGGCAATGCGCTCGGTCACGCACGGATCATACCCGCTGCGACAGGACGCCTACCTCGTGACGACCGACCCTTGACGAGCCTGGGCCCTCGGCGTCTGCTTGGCGCATGATGATGCCCAGGATCCGACGCATCCCAACCCTGCCCAGCGTCGCGATCGCGGCGACCGTGCTCCTGGCCGCCTGCGCGGCACCGACGCCCACCACGCCCGTGCCGACGCTCCCGGCGCCGACGTCCGTGCCCACGCCGGTGGTTTCCCCGCCCCCCTTCGCCTGCGACGAGGTCGTCGGCCGGCCGGGAACCGCGCCCATCGCCCGGATCAGCGGCCTTGCCGTCGCCAACGAGGCCGGCATCGGGCGGATCACCTTCGACTTCCTGTCCAGCGGCGCTGCCGCCACCGTCCCCCAGTTCGAGGTCCGACCCGGCTCGCCGCCGTTCGCGAAGGACCCCAGCGGGCTGCCGCTCGACGTCGCCGGGACCGCGTTCCTGGTGATCGTCCTGCGGGGCGGCACCGCCCTCGACGAGGACTTCAAGCCGACCTTCGACGGGCCGTTCGACGTCGCGCCCGGCGGGAGCCCGATCGTCGACGTCAAGCGCGCCGGCGACTTCGAGGCCGTCTCCAGCTGGGTCGTGGGCCTCGCCGGCCCGTCGTGCATCCGCGTCCTCCCCTTCGATGGGAGCAGCCGCCTCGTGATCGAGATCGCGGAGGCGCTCATCGCCGAGCCGACCCTGGATCCCGCGTAGCCGCCGCCCGACCCGGCAGCCGCCCGAACCGGCAGCCGCCCGAACCGGCAGCCACGGCGTGACCGACGCGGCCACGGCAATGTCGGCCCCGCACCCGGGGGCCACTCCGTTGCCGCACAATTCCCGCCATGGACACCTGGAAGTACTTCGGGATCACCCACGCCGACCACATCGTCTGCAACCCGACGAGCTCGGACCGCTTCGACGAGCTGATCGGCGTCCTGGACCTCGCGCCCGGCGCGACCGTCTGGGAGGCAGCCTGCGGCAAGGGCGAGCTCCTGGTCCGCCTGGCCGAGCGGCTCGGCGTCCGCGGGACAGGCGTCGACATGTCGTCCTACGAGATCGTCGTCGCCCGCGAGCGCGCCGCGGCGCGGGTCCCGGCGGCCGAGCTCACCTTCATCGAGGGGGACGCGGCGGCGCACCCCCCGGAGCCGGCGAGCGTCGACCTCGCGGTCTGCCTGGGGGCCAGCTGGATCTGGGGCGGCCATCGCGGCACCCTGCAGGCGCTTCGCGGCTTCGCCAGGCCCGGCGGGCTCGTCCTCGTCGGGGAGCCGTACTGGCGGCGCGAGCCAGACCCCGACTACCTGGCCGCCGCCGACATGTCCGCGGGCGACTTCTCCACGCTCCACGGCAATGCCGCGATCGCCGCCGAGGAAGGGTTGACCCTCCTGTTCGCGTTCCCCAGCCGCGACGAGGACTGGGACCGCTACGAGTTCCTCCAGGTCCGCGCCGCCGAGCGATATGCCCAGGCCCACCCCGACGACCCGGACGCCGGCGAGCTCCTCGCCCGCACCCGCCGCGGCAACGAGGCCTACCTCCGCTGGGGCCGCGACACCCTCGGCTGGTCGATCTACCTCTTCCGGGCGCCTGCCTGACGCCCCGGCCTGCTACCAGGGACGCCAGCAAGGGTGGTGCTAGGATCGAAGTCTCGATCCGCACCGCGGAACAGTCCGAATGCCTCCATCGACCAGGCTTGCCCGACTCGTTCGCGTCGGTACCTTGCCCGAGACTCGTGGCCTGATCGTCGCCGCCGCCCGATCGGAGACCCTTCGCGACATCGCCCGGCGCGCGGTCCACGATCGAGCCGCCCTTGTGCGGGATCTGCGCAATCCTTCGAACGCTCGAAACCTGGTTTGGTGATCGCCGGGCACGTTCGCCTGGCGACGCGCAGCCGAGGCCTGTCGTCGCCCTCAGGGCCGGAGCCCCACGCTGGCGAGCTCCGCCCGGGCGAGCCGGTCGTGGCGGCCGCTGACCCAGTCGCCGAGCGGATCCGGCGTGTACTCGAGCAGGGTCGAGTACTCGAGCCGGGTGAAGGCCCGCATCGCCAGGGCCCGCTCGATGGAGGCGTTGCCGACGTCGGGGGCCGTGCGGATGGCACGGTGGGCGGCCCGGAGGCGCCGCAGGCGCTCCCAGCGCCAGGGGAGATAGCGGGTCACCCACGGCACCAGCGTCACGAGGGCGACCACCAGGGCGAGCAGGATCGCGACGACGAAGATGAACTGCTCCAGCTCCGTCCCGAAGTCGGACAGCGGCCGTCCGGCGCCGGCAAACGCGTCACGGGCAATGTCGCGGAGCTGCGATCCGACGAGCGGCATGCCCGCCAGCGAGTCGCCCAGGTCGCGCCCGCTCTGGACCATGTTCTGGCCGCCGGTGCGGATGGTCCGGCCGGCCTCGGCGAAGCCGGCCAGGAATTGGAACAGCTGCCAGACGATGTTCCCCCAGAACATCACCCACAGGAGCGTCGCGAGGTCCGCGACCTGTTCCTTCAGCCGCGCCACCGGCAACTCGCTCCAGAGCTTGATCATCGTGGGCCCTCCCGCCTCCGCTTCCTCGTCCACGGTCGGCCGTCCGTGCCCCGAGGCGACTGGGCAGATGATGACCGGGAGCCGGCCCCCAGTGGCCCCCAGTCGCTCCGGCGTGCCGTGCACCCGGGGCAGCGACAATCGCGGAAAGCATGAGAGGTGCGACGTTGGAGGAGTCTCGGCCCCTCGGCCTGCGCGGTGGCCTGCACCCGTTGAGCCGAGGGCTCATCGCCTACGGAATCATCGGGCTCGTCGTCGCGGCGATCGGGTTCGGCGCGGTGGTCTGGGTGAACGGCCGCATCACTGACCTGCGCGGCGAAGCCGATGCAACGGTGGCCCGGCTGGCGACCACGATGCGGCTCGCCGCGGAGGCGCTCTCCCTCGCGTCTACGACCGCCCAGTCGTTCAGCGCGACCGCCGACCAGGCGGCGCAGGCCGTGTCGTCCGCGACCGCGACGATCGCCGAGACGCGGTCGGACCTGTCCGCCCTCGAGGCGCAGCTACGCTCGGTCAGCATCCTCGGGGCGACGCCGTTGTCGTCGCCGGCGGACGCGGTCGGGCGGATCGCCGCGAGCATGGAAGGCCTCGATACGCGGGTCTCCTTCATCGCCGACGGTCTCAAGGGCAACCGGGACGCGCTCGCCGGCAACGCCACCTCGCTCCGGCAGCTCGGCGACAGTGCCAGGGCGGTCGCCGCGCGCCTTGGAGCGGGCGTCGGCCAGGACTCCTTCGGCGACGTCCAGATGGTCATCGCCGTCACGCTGCTCATGTTCGCGGCATGGTCGTTCGTGCCGGCGGTCGGGGCGCTCATGGTGGGCTGGTGGCTTCGGCGAGAGCTGGGTCGGTCGCGGGCGGCGTGACAGGCGGCCGGCGAGCTCCTCGCCCGCGGCCGCCCGGCGCTCCGCCTCGAAGTGGACATCGGCGCTCGGATCCCGACGCGCCGGCCGGGGTGCGAGCGCCATGACATTCAGTCGAGAACCACGAGGTCGGTCGTGACCGGGATCGGGTTTGCCAGGCAGTCGCGGACCGGCGAGGTGTCCTGGACGTACTGGCAGAGCTCCTCGAGCTGTTCCTGGCCTGCGTTCGGGCTCTTCACCCAGCTCGTGGCCCGAATGGCGGTGAACCCGGCGCGCGGGCCTTGCAGTCCCAGGAAGCTGTGGAGATCAAGATCGCCTTCGATCTCGTAGCGCAGCTCGGTGATCTCGATGCCCCGGGCGGCCGCGTTGTAGACGTAGCCGACCGCGTAGCAGAAGCCGAGCGCCTGGAGCAGGAGCTCGACCGCGTTGGGGCCCTCGTTCGAGCCGAGGAGGACCGGCGGTTCGTCGCCAGCAAGGCGGAACGCCTCGGGCCGCACCGCCGGTTGGCCGGCATGGACGAAGTCCTTGATCTCGCCGTCGTTTCGGGCGCCCGAGCGCCAGGTGCTCGATGCCTTGAACGTGAAGGCGGCGACGTTCGGGTCCTGCTGGACGGCCCCGATCGTGGCCATGAGCTGGTCGACGTTGACACCGTTCCGAGCGGTGATGGTGGCCATTGGGTTGCCCCCTCTCATACGGTCGTCACCTCACGCGGACGACCGCTTCGGGGGTAGTGACGCCTCCCCGACCGAAGTTATTCCTTCACCACCTCCTGGGCCGAGACGGGAATAATCGGCGCGGCTGCAACGTCAAGACCGAAAGATCGGTTTCCATGCACGCAGCCGCCGAGGGAGCGATGATCGCGAGCGTGGTCGACGCGCAGAGCCAGCCCGACGCGGAAGGTGGCGCCCACGGGCCGGATCGGGCCTTCGCTGCCGTCGCCCAAGAGCAGCTCGATGGCCTGTACGGCTACTGCGTCCGGCTCACGAACGACCGGACCGACGCGGAGGACCTCGTCCAGGACACGCTGCTTCGGGCCATGCAGGCGTACCCGGATCTCCGCGACGAGAAGAAGGTGAAGAGCTGGCTCTTCGCGATCGCCACGAATGCGTGGCGGGATCTCGGCCGCGCTCGCCAACGCACGTCTTCCGACTGTCTCCCTCGACAGCCGCGACCCGGATGACGACTTCTCGCTGTTCACGACCCTCGCCATCGAAGACCCGTTCCCCTATTCCGACGAGCTGCACCTGGACTTCCTGCGGCTCTTTCGGGACGAGGATGTCCAGGGTGTCTTTGCCCGGATCAACCCGCTCTTTCGGATGCCCCTCATCCTCACGACGATCCACGGCTTCAGCTGCAAGGAGGCGGCGGCGATCCTGAACGTGCGGCTCGGAACGATCCTGTCCCGCCTGCATCGAGGCCGGAAGCAGCTCGAGCGGGGCATGTGGGACTATGCCGTCAAGAACGGCCTGGTGGAGATAGGTGACGAGCCATGATCGACTGCCGCGAGGCCGTCCATCGGATGTGGGCGTATCTCGACCACGATCTGGAGCGGGGGCCGGTGGAGGAACTGGAGGCGCACCTCGAGGCCTGCCAGCGGTGCTGTGGCGAGCTGGAGTTCTCGCGCCATCTCAGGGAGAAGGTGGCGGCATCGGGCTCCGAGACGATGCCCGACCCGCTTCGCCGACGGATCGAGCTGCTGCTCGAGGGCGGCCTCCCGGCGACCAGGAAGGGGGACCACACGTGACCGATGGGCACGTCGGCCACGTGGTCGGGGCGGACCTCCTTCAGCAGGACGCCATCCGCGGTGCCGTCCGCCAGACCTACCGCTCGGTGGGCCCGACGGACAGGCAGGTCGCGGAGCGCTTCTACAGCCCCGAAGAGTTGGCCGGCCTGCCGGACGAGACGGTCCGTATCGCCCTGGGCGTCGGCAATCCGGTGCGCCATGCCGGCCTGAGCGCCGGCGACGATGTCCTCGATCTCGGCTCAGGCGGTGGGATCGACTGCCTCATCGCGGCGCGGTCCGTCGCGCCCGGGGGCAGTGTCGTCGGCATCGACTTCCTGGCGGAGATGGTCGAACGGGCGACGCGCGCGGCGGCCGAAGCGGGACTGCTCAATGTCCGCTTTGTCGAAGGCGAGATCGAGGCCCTCCCACAGCCCGACGCCTCGGTCGACGTGGTCATCAGCAACGGGGTGATCAATCTCTCGCCGCGCAAGGTGCGGGTCCTGTCCGAGGCGTTCCGCGTCCTGCGACCCGGTGGCCGCCTGGCGATCGTCGACCTCGTCCTGGATCACGATTTGCCGCCCGAGATCCAGACCCACCCGGGGGCCTGGGCCGGCTGCCTGTCGGGCGCGCTGTCCGAGATCGCCCTCTACAGGGGCTTGCGGCGGGCAGGCTTCCGGGACGTCGGCATCGAGCCGTTGGACGACTTCGGGATCGGCGAGTGTGCCCTCTACCCCCTCTTCAACGACGAGCTCCTCGGGCTGATTCGGCGTCTCGTCCCGACAGAGCGCCACGACCGGATCGCGCGGAGCGTCTTCGTCCGCGGCCGGAAGCCCGCCCCCGACGAGTCCCTACCGGGGCGCGCCCGGGGCTGAGGACAGCCGCCGGCGGTGAGCACCGCGGCAGCGATCGGTGAGCGGCCGGAGGCGGTACCGCTCGGTACCAGCAGGCCGACGGGCGCTCCGCGAGCTACGTCCTCACTCTTCCTGGAAGCGGACGGGGCGGGCACAACTTCGCGAGCGGGAGCTCCAGGCGGCCGCGTTGATGACTGCGCCCGTCCTGTCGCCTCCCGGGTGGAGGTTCGGTTGTCAGGCCCCCGGGTCGGAAGGATCGCGCGCTGCGTGATTGTCAGGGCCGGTCCCATGGTCCTCGGTCGAGTCCCCGACCACGAGCTGGGCACCCGGGCCAGCCTGTGGAGCAGCGGCCGTGGCAGCCTCGTCGTCCAGCCGCTTGAGAGCCTGCAGGACCGCCTCGCTCGGTCGACCGACATCCGTCGGATCGATCGCGTCGCCCGCCGTGCCGCGGCTCGCGCCCAGGTACTCGGCCGCCGCGACCGCGGCGAGACCGCCGAGCGCGGCCAGCCCGAGCGGTCCCCCTGCGGCCGTCGCGGCCATGAACGCTCCGCCGGCGATCCCCTGGGTCGGGCTGCTGCCCGGGATCCGCAACGGCTGGGCGGCGTAGGCCTGGAGGGCCGGGTCGACGGTCGTGACGCCCGGGATGACGAGGTCGCCGATCGTCGTCCGCTGGGCGAGCGCGGCACCACACGCCCGGCAGTGTGTCGCCTCCGCCGATGCCAGCGCGGAACACCACGGGCAGGACCGACCCGCTGCAGGCGCAGTCTCCTCGGCCATGAGATCCGTACCTCCGTCGTGCCACGACAGTACGCGAGAGTGTATGCCGTCCGCCAAGGCGGCTCGAGCAGCGGCGTGCCGGCCGCTGGCCGGCCGGGCCGCGTGCGCCGGCCGCTGGCAGGACGGGCCGCGTGCGCCGGCTCCAGCCGTCGCGGACAGGCACGCCCACATCCCGGTTCCAGCCGTCGCGAACAGGCACGCCCACATCCCGGTTCCAGCCATCGCGAACAGGCACCCTCAGATCGATGACCGTGGCCGCATCAAGCGCGCATCAGGCCATCCGGCGCAGGTGTCGCGGCCGAGGCAGGGGATCTCCGCTGCTGGCGGTGTGATGCGCCCGTGATGCGGGCACGGTCATCGAATTGGAGAGGGGCTCTTCGGAGCGGGGCTCGCCGGAGAGGGCTCGCCGGAGGCGAGAGGCGCGCGCTCTCTGCCGGAGGGGCGGAGGAGCTGCGGACGGGCTGCTGCTGCTAGGATCGATGCGATGGACTGCTGCTCGCCCGGCGACTCCCCGTTCGATCGCCAGTTCGACGCACGCCACGCGGCCGGGAAGCTGCGCGCCTACCGGCAGAAGGGCCCCGCGGGCCTGACTCGAGCGCTGATCGAGGCACTCGCCGCGGGGGGCGTCGACGGTCTCACCGTGCTCGACATCGGCGGTGGCGTGGGAGCCGTCCACCACGAGCTCCTGCGATCGGGGGCCGCCGCCGCGGTCGACGTCGACGCATCCCGCGCCTACATCTCGGTCGCCCGCGAGGAAGCTGAACGACAGGGCCACGCTGACCGCGTCCGATACCTCGCCGGCGACTTCGTCACGCTCGCGGATGAGATCGACCCCGCCGACCTCGTCGCCCTTGACCGGGTCATCTGCTGCTACGCGGACATGGCAGCGCTGGTCGGTCGATCGGCGGGCCTGGCGCGTCGGCGGTACGGCGTGGTCTACCCGCGGGACTCGTGGCTCAGCCGGGTCGGCGTTGCGGTCGAGAACACCTGGCTCCGCCTGTCGGGTTCATCGTTTCGCACGTATGTCCACCGCACCGTCGACGTCGATGCGATCGTTGCCGCCCACGGTTTCGTCAAGCGGCTCGACCGAAGGACCCTGGGGTGGCAGCTCGCGCTGTACGAGCGACCCGCCGCCTGACCTGGGCGTCTCGAGCTCGGGGCGGCCGGACCCTCCGGACGGGCCGTACGGCCCGTCGTTTCGGCCAGACGGGAGGGTGCGGGACGGGGGACTTCGTGCTGAATGGCGACGGGGGCTGAGGCGACCCGGTCGAACCCGGTCCCCCGGCGGGTACCCGTGACGACGAGCCGAGGAGGGTTCCGAGAATGGCGCACGCGACGAGCCGAGCATCGACCGCGACGTCGGTCACGGCCGCGCGCGCCGCGGCGGACTGGGTGGGACCGATCCCGTACGCCCTGTCCATCGCACTCGCCGTGGCGACGTTCGCCGCCGTCGTGGCGGCCGTGCTGTTCCGCGATGCGTTGCGCGGACCGGCCGTGACCGTGGGCAACATGCAGGGAACGGCGCTCGTGCTGCTCGTCGTCACGCTGCCGGTCCTCGTCGCCTCGATGGTGCTCCTGGCCCGCGGCGTCACGGTGGCCCTGGCCTTCTGGATCGGTGCCCTTGGCTCGATCGCCTACCAGAGCGTGCTGTTCCTGTTCGCGGTCCCGTTCAACGCCTTCTTCTTCCTGTACGTGGCCATGCTCTCGCTCTCGATCTGGTCGCTCGTCGCCCTGACCGCCCGAACTCCCGTCGCAACGGTCGTCGGCCGGATCGGCGCCCACGCCCCGGTCCGCGTCGTGGCCGGCTACCTGCTGGTCAACGCGGCGCTGTTCCTCGCCCTGTGGCTCCAGGCGACCGTCCCGGCGGTCCTGTCCGACGAACCGCCGGCATTCCTCGAGGGGACTGGCATGACGACCGGCCCGGTCCAGATCATCGACCTCGCCTTCACGTTGCCGCTGATGGTCCTCGCCGCCGCCCTGCTGCTCCGCCGACGACCGTGGGGATACGTGCTCACGGGCGCGCTGCTCGTCATGCTCGCGATCGAGACGGCAAGCATCGGCGTGGACCAGTGGGTCGGCCACGCTGCCGATCCGTCGTCGCCCGCCGCGTCGGCAGCGCTCACCCCGGTGTTCGCGGTCCTGACCGTGATCGGGGTGGGGGTGCTCGCGCTGTTCCTGCGGAAGGGCCCGGCCGCCGACCCTCGCGCGGCGGGGGTGCGCTGAGGCGGCTCCGCACGGGTCACGAGCCAGCAGTCGATCGGCCCCCGGGCCGGAACTGAGGTCAGGAATCTCTCAGGGCGGCTGGGACCGCTTCAAAGAGCCTGGCCGGCCGACCGCTCCAGGTGCTCGGCCCAGCCGCTCTCGGTCACCAGGGCGGCGACCTGGTCAATCGCGGCGTCGATCGCGACACCCCAATCCTCGGCCCGACCCCGCCAGCCGAGCCGCTTCGAGGAACCACTGCCGATACGCGCCATTGTCCAGCAGGCCGTGGGCGTAGACGCCGACCACGTTGCCCTGCCGCCAACCGAGCCCGTCCGGGAGCCATTCCTCGGCCAGTGCGCCCGGCTCGGTCCGGCCGTGATGGATCTCGTAGCCGTCGATGCTGCGGCCGTCCCAGGGGATCGAACGCTGGCGTGTGATCTTGTCGGCGGCCAGGGTCGTCGTCACGTCGAGCAGCCCCAGGCCCGCGATGTCGCCACCCTCGAGCCCCGTCGGGTCGCGCAGCTCGCGGCCGAGCATCTGGAGCCCGCCGCACACGCCCAGGATCGCCGTCCCGGCCCCGGCGGCGCGGACGACCTCGTCGGCCAGGCCCTCGGCCCGCAGGTGGCGCAGGCTGACCGCGGTGTTCGTGCTGCCGGGCAGGATGATCGCGTCGTAGCCGGCCAGGGACGCGCCGGCCCCGATCGGCGTGACCGCCACGCCCGGCGTGTGGATGAGCGGATCGAACTCGTCGAGGTTGCTGGCGTAGGGGAAGAGGAGCAGGGCGACGTTGATGCGGCCCGGCATCGGCTCGCCGCGGTGATGGAACGCATCCTCTTCCGGCAGCGCGTGGCGACGCATCGGGACGATCGCGACGGTCGGGATGCCGGTCCGCTCCTCGAGCATCTCCATGGCGTTGCCCAGCAGCGCCGGGTCGCCCCGGAACTTGTTCAGGACAAAGCCCCGGATGAGCGCGCGCTCCGCCGGCTCGAGGAACTGCCAGGTCCCGAGCAGGTGCGCGAACGCGCCGCCCCGATCGATGTCGGCGACGAGGTAGACGTCTGCTCGACACTCGAGCGCGACCGCCATGTTGACGATGTCGCTGGCCCGCAGGTTGATCTCGGCCGGGCTGCCGGCGCCCTCGATGACGACCTGGTCGAACTCCCGGATGAGGCCCTCGAGCGCGGACTGGACGATCGGCCACAGGCGCCCGCGGCGCTCGAGCCAGGGCAGGGCGGTCGTGGCCGCGTCGTGGCGGCCCATGACGATCACCTGGCTGTGCGTCTCCGCGCTTGGCTTCAGGAGCACCGGGTTCATGCGCACCTCGGGCGGGATGCGCGCCGCGAGGGCCTGGACGTACTGCGCGCGCCCGATCTCGAGCCCGTCGGGCGTGACGGCGGCGTTGGTGCTCATGTTCTGGGCCTTGAATGGCGCCACCCGCAGGCCCTGGTTGGCGAAATGACGGCACAGCGCGGTCGCCAGGAACGACTTGCCAGCGTCGCTCGTGCAGCCCATGACCATGATCGGTCGCCGCGTCACAGCTCACCTCGTGCGGGATCATCCATGGTAGGGGCTGTGTCCCGCCGCGCGAGCCCGCGCGTTGCTGCGGCTAGGTCGCCAGTCCCGCTACGCTGCTCGCAGCGCGAGTCCCGCGAGCAACGGACCTCGGCGGAGGAGTCGAAGCAGATGTCTGTCCCGGGCGGCCCGCAACCGCAAGTCCTGGTCCGCGTCTACGGCGCCCATCAGCAGTCCGACGCCGTCGCCATGTTCCAGGCGGACGCTGCGTCGCTCGCGGACCATGGCTACCGCCCGGTCAGCCAGAGCTGGGCCCAGGGCCAGTGGGGCTGCGGCACGTGGCTCGTCGCCCTTGTTCTTTGCTTCGTGCTGATCGGGGGCCTGGTCTTCCTCTACATGCTGATCGTGAAGCCCGATGGCACGCTGACCGTGACCTACGAGCTCACCCACCCGTCCGCCTTCGCGTCGGCTGCGACGCCGAACCAGCTCGCGGTGCTCGACCGCCTCGCCCGACTCGACACCCTGCACGACTCGGGCGTGGTCACCGATCAGCAGTACGCGACCAAGCGGGCGCAGCTCCTCGACGAGCTCTGAAGCAGTTCGACAGCCCGCCGCCTGCTGCGCGGCGACCCCAGATTGCGACCGCACGACGTCTCTTCCCTCCCCCGTTTGACACCCCGGCGGGGCGCTCCGACACTTGCGAGGACGAGGGGACGCGCCGAGAGCGCCATCTCGCGCCATCCCGGGGGTTCGACCTCCCACGCTCATCGAAGGAGTGCCCGATGCGCCTGACCAGCCTGCTTCGCCCGACCACCGTCGTCCGGGCCCACTGCGACATCCCCTGCGGGATCTACGACCCGGCCGAGGCGCTCCTCGCCGCCAAGACCGTGGCCCGGATGGTCGAGATCATCGACGGCCTCGAGGGCAACGACTTCGCGACCCGCAACAAGTTCGTGCGCTGCGTCACGGTGAAGGAGCAGCACGCCGAGAAGGTGAAGAAGGAGGTCCAGGTCATCTGGTCCGACTACTTCAAGGCGGAGCACCTGGAGGCGATCCCCGACCTCCACACGAAGGTCTGGAACCTGCTCAAGCTGGCCGGGAAGAACAAGCAGAGCGTCGACGCCGCGGCGGCCGCCGACCTGGTCGCCGCGACCCAGGAGTTCAGCGACCTCTTCTGGTCGACGAAGAAGTAGCGTCGACGACGCCCGACGCCGGTCCGCCGCCCGGGCCGCCCCGCCGGGGGCATCGCGGCCCCTCGCTGCTGCGCCTCTTCCTGGGGCTGGCGGCGGTCCTGGGGTGGGTCTTCGACGCCTCGCTCACGCTGCGCCGAGCGCGGCGCGGACCGTGGCGGGCGGAGGTCGCCGAGGGGAGCATGGCCCCGGCCCTGCTCCCCGGGGACTGGCTGCTCCTGGACCCGACCGGCCGGCGCTGGCCGCGGGCGGGCTCGATCGTGGTCGTGCGCGAGCCGGACACCGGCATCGTGGCGATCAAGCGGGTCGCGGCGCGGGGGCGGCGCGGCCGGGCGGGCGCGGCGCGGGTGCGGGCGCCGCGCGGCGCGGGCGGGCGTGCGGCCAGCGCGCCGGTCGGGCTGGGACGCCCGCTCGAATCGCGCGAGGCGTGGCTCCTGGGCGACTCCCGCGACGGCTCCATCGACTCGCGGACCTACGGCCCGCTCGACGCGGACGCATTCCTGGCCCGGGCCTGGTTCCGCTACGGACCCCTGCGAAGGATCGGCCGCCTGCGCTGACGGGCGGTCGCTGACCGGTCTCAGCCTGCGGCGAGCGGCAGCCCGGCGGCCCGGACGTCCTCGGCAAAGCGGGCCAGCCCGTCGTCCGAAGTGTCCCAGCGCGACGGGAAGCCGACGAGGCGATCCAGGCCCATCGCCGCGAAGGCGCCCAGCCGGTCGACCCGTTCCTGCCCCACCGGCCGGACGTCGCCGTCGCGGCAGTAGAGCGAGATCCGCAGCGTGGCCGGGTCGCGGCCCTCCTCCTCGCACCGCTGGCGGGCCACCGCCATGTGCTCCCCCACCTCCGCGGGGGCCAGGAAGACCAGGTTGAGCTCCTCGGCGAAGCGGGCGGCAAGGCGGAACGTCACGTTCTGCCCGTTCCCCCCGACGATGATCGGGAGCCGCGGCTGCTGGATCCCCTTGGGGACGTTGATGGCGCCGTCCACCCGCGCGTACCGCCCCTCGTAGGCGGCGTGACCCGGCTCCAGCATCCGGCGGATGATCTCCAGGTGGTCGGCCAGGACCGCCAGGCGCTCACGGAGGGGCGGGAACCCGTAGCCGTAGGCGATCCACTCGTCCTCCTTCCAGCCGGCCCCGATCCCCAGCTCGAAGCGGCCGTTGGAGATGACGTCGAGCGTCGAGGCCATCTTGGCGGTAAGCGCGGGATTACGGAACCCGGTGCAGACCACCATGTGCCCGATGCGCGCCCGCTCCGTCGCCTGGGCGATCGCGCCCAGCATCGTGAACGACTCGAAGGTGATCTCGTCGGTGGGCTCCGGGACCGTCGTGAAGTGATCGAAGACCCACAGGGATTCGAACCCCAGCGCTTCGGCCTGCCGGGCGCGGGCCACCGCGGTCGACCAGGCGTCCGCGGCCTTCCAGCCGTCGAACTCGCCCTTCCAGCCCTGGGGAACCATCACCCCGACATCCATGCCTGTTCGTGCCTCGCGATCGGTGGGGAGGAGCGCGTCGTGCATCGCGCGTCAGATCTTCCGGCTCCCGAGCCTATCATCGGGGCCATGCAATCGCCGCCGCCATTCGACCCGTCCAGCACGGCCCATCCGGACCCCGAGGCGAGCCTGTCCGGGCCCCCGGAGCCGTGGGCCTTCCTCCCCCAGCCGAGCCCGCGCGACGGCCCGCCGTGGTGGATGACCGAGATGATCGCCGCGGAGCCGGCGCTGGCGGGTCGGGTGCTGCGCCGGCTGGGCGTGATGCGACGCAGCTCCGGCGTGCCCGGCGTCCCGCCGCGCCTGGAGGCTCCGGGCCGGGATTCGCCGGCCGGACGGCTGGCGACCGCGATCCGGGGCGCCCTGGAGAAGGGCCAGCCGGTGGTCGTGACCGGCTGCGGCACGAGCGAGCACGGGGCCCAGGCGTTCGCCGCGATCGTCGCCGACGCGGCGGCGCGGGGCGGGATCCGCGGGGCCGGCCAGCCGGGCAGCGTCGTGGCCCGCCAGGCGTTCGAGGCGTCGCTGGCTCCCCAGCGCGGCGGCCTGATCGTCGGGATCAGCCACGAGGGCGGGACGGGGGCGACGATCGCGGCGCTCGACGCGGCAGCGGCCGCGGGGGCGCGCACGGCCGCGGTGACCGTGCACCCGGGATCGCCGATCGGGCGCTCATCGATCGTGCTGGCCACCGGCGAGATCGACCGCAGCTGGTGCCACACGGTGGGCTACCTCTCCCCCATCCTCGCGGCCGTGGCCGTGGGTGCGGCGCTGACGGGCGAGCCGGGCGACGCCGACCCGCTGGCCGGGCGGGCCCTGCTCGACGCCGGTCTCGCCCAGGGCCCCGCGGCGGAGGCGATCGCCGGGACCCTGGCCGGGATGCGCGAGCTGATCGTGGTCGCCTCCGGGTCGGATCGCCCGGCCGGCCGGGAGCTGGCCCTCAAGGTGGAGGAGGCCACCTGGCTGCCGGCGACGATGCGCGACCTGGAGACCTTCCTGCACGGCCACCTCCCCGCGCTGGACGAGCAGACCGGCCTCGTGCTGATCCTCGCCGACCGCGACGGGCGGGCCGCGCGCTCGGCCCGGGCCCAGCAGGCGATGGCCGCCGCGGGGCGCGTCGGCGTGCGGGCGGCCGGGATCCTGGCCGCGGAGCTCGACGGGGAGTGGCCGGCCTTCCTGCTGCCGGTCGGGCGGCTCCTGGTCCCCGAATCGCCCGGGCTGCCGGCGCCGGTCGCGGCGCTGCTCGGGACGGCGACCCCGCTCCAGCTGCTCACGGAACGCCTGGCCCGCGCGCGCGGCACCAACCCCGACCCGATCCGCCGCGACCAGCGCGCCTACCGGGAGGCGGCCACGCTCGCGGATTAGGCGGCGCAACTCGCGCCGCTTGGATCGCCCGCGCGGCTACGCTCGCGGACCAGACGGAGGACGCGACATGCCTGGACTCGTCGGAAGGCGGGCTCCGGTCCGCCGGGGGTGCGCGGCACGGCATGGCTGCGCGGCATCACAGCGCTCGCCTTCGCCGGTTTGACTCTCGCGGGGTGCAGCCTGGTCTCGCCTATTGGCTGCGGCGGGTCGATCCCGGGCGCGAGCCCCCGCCTGCTCGCATGGTCCGACCGGTGCGCCGGGCGGCCTCTCGCGCGATGCGGCGATCGCGGCGGCGCGGCGGGTGGCACCCGCAGCGAGCGCGGACCCCACCGTCGTCTGGGCCTCGATCGAACGTGACCCGTTCGCCCCGCTGAGCATGACCGAGGCCCGCCTCGTCTGGAAGGTGCGCCTGCAGGGGTCGTTCGCCGTCGGGCCGTGCCCGTCGGGGTTCCTGGACCGGCCGGCATCGTCCGCGGACGCGGCCTGCCTGACGGCGACCGGCCTCATCGTGGTGCTCGACTACTTCTCGGGTGCGCTCGTCGGCTGGGACCACTGGGGCCTGTCGCCGGGGAGTGCGCGGCACGGCATGGCTGCGCGGCATCACGGCTCTCGCCTTCGCCGGTTTGACTCTCGCGGGGTGCAGCCTGATCTCGCCTACTGGCTGCGGCGGGTCGATCCCGGGCGCGAGCCCCGCCTGCACCCACGGTCCGACCGGTGCGCCGGGCGGCCTCTCGCGCGATGCGGCGATCGCGGCGGCGCTGGCGGGTGGCACCCCCCGCGAGCGCGGACCCCACCGTGGAATGGGCCTCGATCGAGCGTGACCCGTTCGCCCCGCTGAGCACGACCGAGGCCCGCCTCGTCTGGAAGGTGCGCCTTCAGGGGTCGTTCGGCCGTCGGGCCATGCCCGTCGGGGTTCCTGGACAGGCCGGCATCGTCCGCGGACGCGGCCTGCCTCGACGGCGACTCCGGCCTCATCGTGGTGCTCGACTACTTCTCGGGTGCGCTCGTCGGCTGGGACCACTGAGAGCCTGTCCGACGAACGCGTAGAGTGGTGCGGACCCGCTGGCTGAGCTCGCTGTCGAGGGAGAGGACGAACGTGAAGCCGAGACGGCCGCTCCCGCGGGATCCGGCGACGATGGATCGCGGTGCTTGCCGTCGTCCTCGCCGTGACGGCGCTCCTGGTCCACAACAACGAGACGATCCTGGTCAACGATCTGCCCCGGATGGCGTCCTACCGGGTGGTCGACCAGCGGAGCATCGTGGTCCAGGTCGTCGTGGCTCCACGCGGCTGGACGCGCGTGACCGGCGTGTCGGAGACCCCGGAGGAGATCAGGGTCAGGGCCGAGAGCCTCGACTGGCCGATCCCCCTTCCGCAGACTGGCGAGCTTCAACTCCTGGATCTCGCGGTCACCCTCAGCCAGGACCTGGGAACGAGGATCGTCCGCGATGCCGACGGTCAGCCGGTGCCGGAGATGGCGCAGCCCTGACGCTGCGCACGGTCCAGGGCCCGTGGCGGCTCACGCGCCGCCACCGAGCCATTGGTTGCGTGGTGCGCAAGGCCAGAGGGCGTCGGCCGGCCGTGCGCAACGGCCGCCTGCGGGGCGATGTTTCGTGACTTCGCGGCGAAGGCGGCTCTTCCATGCGCGCCGTTGACCTGGTGACTCCCCAACCGCCCGGATCCGGCCACGCGCTCACGCCTCGCTGAGCACGGCGGGTGCACGTTTCGGCCAGAGGCTCGCCCGGCGGACCGGGGAGACGCGGCGCAGACAGGCGTGAAGTCACGAATCAACGCCTGTGAGGCGGGCCCGGCACCGCCAGGCACCGCCGGCACCGCCGGCATCCAGCCACGGCACCGCCGGCACAGCCACGCACCGCCGGCCGGCCACGCGCCGCCGGCCGCCGACGCTCGACGGTCACCGCCGGCACCACAACCCGTTAGCGACCCCGATGGGCCGTCGGCCGACGCGCTTGGGCCGCGTCGGTCGGCGACGGCTTCGGCGCCCTGGGCCGCGGTCGACGCGCGCCGCGCGCCGGCGGCACCGCGGATCAGCCGCGCTCAGCCGCGGATCAGCACCTCGCCGAGGAGGTCGACCATCTCCAGGTCCCACGGCAGGAAGTCCTGCAGCACCAGCCGCTGGACCCCGACCGCCTCGAAGCGCCCCGCCATCGCGCGGGCCTCGTCGGGCGTGCCGAAGACCCACCGCGGTCGACGGGTCTCGAACCAGGCCGTCCCGGCATCGGCCAGCCCGAACTGCTCGAGGAGCGCGGCCGAGCGGCGCTCGACCTCCGCCGCGTCGCGCCCCACGAGCACCCCGGCCATCGCCGAGTGGACCAGCGACGACGGATCGCGGCCGGCCGCACGGGCCGTCTCGTCGAGCTTCGCGAAGCGTTCGGCGGCCCGCTCGGGGGTGGAGCTGGAGAGGTTGAACTCGTCGGCGTAGCGGACCGCGATCCGCATCGACCGGGGGCTGCCCTCGCCGCCCACGATGACGCGGGGTGCGGGCCGCTGCACCGGGCGCGGCCGGAAGAGCGAGCCCGGCACCGTGTAGTGGCGGCCCGCGAACGACCAGCCGTCGGGCTCCTGCCAGAGGCCGCGCAGGATCGCCAGCTGCTCCTCGAGCATGTCCGCCCGGACGTCGATCGGCGGGAAGGCGAGGCCGTGATGGGCGTGCTCGGCCTCGTTCCAGCCGGCGCCCAGGCCGACGATCACCCGCCCGCCCGACATCTCGTCGACCGTCGCGACGATCTTCGCCAGGACCCCGGGGTGGCGGAACGTCACGGGCGAGACGAGGACCCCGAGCCCGATCCGCTCCGTCTCGCGGGCAAGGCCGGCAACCACCGTCCAGGCGTCGGTGGTGGGGCGGCCGCTCTCGCCCGGGAAGCTGTCGTAGTGATCCGACCGGAAGAAGGCCTCGAACCCGGCGGCCTCCGCCCGCTTCGCGATCGCCAGCTGGTCGTCGTACGTGCACCCCTGCTGGGGCTCGATCATCAGGGCGTAGCGCATCGGACTCCTCGCTGCCGTTTGACGGCTTGGTTACCGCCATCTATATTGTTCAGGTGACCATAACCGATCTTGCCAACGACGCCGCCGGCGGCATCGCCGGTCGATCCGCTCCGCCCGCCTCCCGGGCGGCCCTGCTTCGCGAGATCTCCGAGGGCGTCGCCGCCCTGGCGAGCCGGCGCCGCTGTGTCGCCGCGCGGCGCATCCACCACAGCGGGATCAGCCTGGGGCATCTCCAGGTCCTCTGGATTCTGCAGGAACACGGCCCCCTCCCGGTGAGCCGCCTCGCCGACTGGCTGGGCATCGGGGTTCCGAACGTGACCGGCCTCCTGGATCGCATGGAGCAGCGCGGGCTCGTCGAGCGCGTCCGCGACACCGAGGACCGGCGCGTCGTCCTGGCCAGCTCGTCCGACCTGGGTCGAGCGGCGGTGGCCGAGCACGACGGCTGGAAGGCGGAGGTGCTGGTCCAGCTCCTCGCCCCCCTCACGACCGATCAGCTGGCCGCCGTCGCGGACGGGGTGCGCGAAGCCTGCGCGGGCCCGATCGCCGACGCCGCGAGCTCCGACGCCCCGGACGCGTCCCTCCACCCGCAGTCCCCCACCCCCCGTAGAGGAGCACCCGCCCGATGATGGAAGGCAGCCCGGCCGCCGAGGCCGCGCGCGGCGCCGCTGGCGCACCCCACGACGCCCCCGGCGGTCGGCGGCGCGCCCCACGGCGCCCCGCACCCCGCGATCGAGCTCTCGCGCCGCGCCCGCTTCGAGGTCCTGGGCGCCATCCTCCTCGCCCTCCTCCTGGGCGCCCTCGACCAGACGATCGTGGGAACGGCCCTGCCCCGGATCGTCACGGACCTCCATGGCAACGACCTCTACACGTGGGCGGTCACGATCTACCTCCTGACCTCCACGATCAGCGTCCCCTTCTACGGCAAGCTCTCCGACTACTTCGGGCGCAAGCCGCTCCTCCTCTTCGGGATCACCGTCTTCCTGGTCGGCTCGGCGCTCTCCGGCCTGAGCCAGTCGATGGAGCAGATGATCCTCTTCCGGGGGATCCAGGGAATCGGCGCCGGGTCGCTCTTCCCGATCTCGCTGGCGGTCATCGGCGACCTCTTCACGCCCGCCGAGCGCGGCAAGTACCAGGGGCTCTTCGGCGCCGTCTTCGGGCTCTCGGCGCTCGTCGGCCCGGCCCTGGGCGGCTTCATCACCGACAACATCAGCTGGCACTGGATCTTCTACATCAACCTCCCGATCGGGCTCATCTCCCTGGCCGTGGTGGCCCGGGTCCTGCCCTCGATCCGGCGGCCCCACGGCGGGCTCAACCTCGACTGGCTGGGCAGTCTCGCCTTCGTGGCCGGCATGATCCCGCTCCTCGTGGGCCTCACCAACAAGCAGTCCGCGGAGTGGACCGACCCCCAGGTGGGTGGGCTGGTGGCCCTCGGGCTCGCCCTCCTGGCCGTCTTCCTGTTCATCGAGAGCCGGGTGAAGGAGCCGATCGTCCCGCTCGACCTCTGGCGGGACCGGACCTACGCGGGCTCGCTCGTCGCCACCTTCTTCGCCTCGTTCGGGTTCTTCGCGGCGGTGATCTTCCTGCCCCGCTACTACCAGGTCGTCCTCGGCGAAAGCGCCACGGTCAGCGGGTACGCCCTGATGCCCCTCCTGATCGGCGTCATCACGCTCGAGCATCGTGAGCGGCCAGATCGTGGCCCGGACCGGCAAGTACAAGCTGCTCCTCCTGGGCTCGGTCGCCCTCCTCGGCATCGGCTCCTTCCTGTTCACGAACCTCGCCGCGACCACCGCGATGCCCGTGATCTGGCTCTGGCAGCTGGTCCTGGGCATCGGGATCGGCCCCACGCTGGCGGTCTTCACGATCGTCATCCAGAACGCGGTGCCCTTCAGCAAGCTGGGGGTCGCCACGTCCAACCTGACCTTCTTCCGCCAGATCGGCGGCACCGTCGGCCTCTCGATCGCGGGCTCGCTCTTCGGGACCCAGCTGACGAGCCTCCTGCCGCAACGGCTCGTGGCGAACGGGATCCCCCAGCAGTTCGTGGACCAGCTCCAGGGTCCGGGCGGCGCGGCCTTCGACCTCAACAACCTCGTGGGCGTCGGCACCGACCTGGGCAAGGCGATCCTGGCCAACGTCCCGGCGCAGGCGAAGCCGATCGTGGAGCCCCTGATCCCCAAGATCGTCACCTCGATCTACGAGGCGATCTCGTTCGCGATCGGGTCGGTCTTCTGGCTCGGCGTCGGCGCGGCCGTGATCGGGATCGTCGGCGTGCTCGTCATCCGCGAGCTGCCGCTGCGGACCTCGCTGGGTCCCGTCCCGGCCCGCCCTGCCGCGGCGGCTGCAGCGCCCGCCCAGGCGGCTGCGGCGCCCCCCGAATGACCCGCGTCGCGCCAACCCCGCCGGAGCTCGCCGCGCCGGGGACGGCCGGAGCCCCGTACGAGCCGCTGCTGGCGGTCGCCGACCTGCCCCCGGGCGCGCTCGTCCGGGTCACGCGGGGGGACCTCGACATCCTCCTGGCCCACGTCCCCGAGGGCATCCTGGCCACGGACGACCGCTGCCCGCACATGTCCGCCCCGCTCTCCATCGGGCGGCTCGACGGCTGCGTCGTCGACTGCCCGCTGCACAACGGCCGCTTCTCGCTCTGCACCGGCGAGACGGTCCAGATGCCGACGACCGGCGGCCTCGATGCGGAGGGGCGGCCGCATCCGACGTGGTCGCTGCCGGGCTCGGAGCCCAAGCCCGAGCCGGCCGGCCGCAAGGCCGAGGCGCGCCGCCTGACGAGGATCCGCCGCCTCCGCTACTACCCGGTCCGCATCGTCGACGGCGTGGTCGAGGTCGCCCTGCCGCGGCCCTGACGGTGCCACCTGGCACCACGCCCCGGAGCTCCCGGGCAGGACCATCGTTTGACAGGCCTCTCGGATTCCGGGCTACCGTCGTCGGTCTAATGCGTATCCGCCTGATCGGGGGGATCGCCGCGCTGGCGGTTGCTCTCGGGGCTCTCGCGTTCCCCAGCGCGGGGCCCGCCCAGGCCGGATCGACGAAATGCACGGGATGGACGAGCACGCTCGTCCCCCCGACGTCGATCAGGGTCTACCGAACCGCGACGAAGCGCACGCAGACCGTGCGCTTCCGAACATACGTCGAGAAGGTCATGGCCTCCGAGTGGGGCACGACCGCACCCGCCGCCGCCCTGCGCGTCGGCGCCGTCGCCGCGAAGCAGTTCGGGTGGTACTACGCGATCGTCTGGCGCGGCGGGCGGGACGCCGCCGGACGCTGCTACGACGTCCGGGACAGCTCCGTCGACCAGCTCTACAACCCGTCCCGCTCGACCGTCGCGTCCCACGCGGCCGCCGTCGCCGCCACGTGGAGGATCAGCCTGCGCAAGGGCGAACGGTTCTTCCTGACCGGCTACCGGCCCGGGACCGGCTCCTGCACCGCGAACCTCGACGGCTGGCACCTCTTCCAGCGCGACGCCGTGGACTGCGTCCGTCGCTACGGCGACCTCGCCGAGCGGCTGGCCCGCCGCTTCTTCAGCTCGGTCTCGTGGATCACCCCGGGCACCGGGGACTACACGGGCGACGGGCGCGGCGACCTCGCGATCCTCGCGGTCGCCCCCGACACGGGGCAGGCGACGGCCACCGTCTACACGACGGACACCGTCTACAAGGCAGCGGTCGCCGCCGGCTCGCTCCGCGGGGTGGCCCTCACGGAGGTCCCGCTCGACCAGGTGCTGGGCCGGGCCGCGGGCGACGTCGACGGCGACGGCCGGATGGACCTGGTCCAGCTGGTCGCGGCCGCGGACGGCGTGGCCCTCGAGGTCATGAAGGGAAGCGGCTCGGGCTTTCTTCCCGCGGCGCGCTGGTGGACCGACGCCGCCGATCCCGCGGATCTCAGCGGCGGGTCCTACCGCCTCCTCGTGACTGACTTCACCGGCGACGGGCGCGCCGACGCGGCGGTCGTGCGGATCCGCGCCGGCGAGACGCCCGACACGTCGCTCTACCTCGCCGCTTCATCGGGGACTGCCTTCGGGGCGGTCAAGCAGACCTGGACGACGGCCGCCGATCTCACGACCTCTGCCTTCCGGGCCGGGGACATGAACGGCGACGGGCTGGGCGACCTGGTGATCCTGGCGCCGCGGGAGATCTCGGGGACCTTCCTCCAGGTCGCCCTGGGAACGAGAACGCTGGCCCTCCGCGCGCCATCCACGTGGGCGATCGATCCCCTCTCCCTCGACGCCATCCAGGTTCTCGTGGCCGACCCGAACCGGGACGGTCGTGACGACCTCGTCGTCGTCCGCCGCACGGGCGAGGACGGGATCACCATGGTCGTCTACCGCGGCGCGACGACCGGGACGTCCTTCTCCCGGGCCTACTTCAGCGGCGCCCTGCCGGTCTCCTTTGCCGGGACGCGCTTCAGCGCGGCCGACATGACGGGCGACGGGCGCTCCGACCTCTTCGCCCTGGTCAACCGCGGCGCCGACGCCGACGGCAACTCCCTGGGCACGAGCGTCGTCCGCTTCTACTCGACGGGGACGACGTTCACCCGGAACGCCTGGTTCTCGATCGCGACGTTGCCCTGGGAGACGGCCTTCCCCTACTGAGGGTCGGCCTTCGCGGCGGCGGCCTTGCGCGGCGGCTCGCCTGTTGCGCCGGCCTCGCGGCGGCCGTGCCCGCTGCTTTCGGCCTTCGCGGCGGCCCTCGCCGCGTCGACCTTGGCGTGCTCGCGGCGGCCGCCGTTCGCGTCGACGAAGGCGCGCATCTGGCGGGCCACCTCGGCGACGTCGTCGGTCACGCGCACCAGGTCGAGATCGTCCTCCGTGATCATGCCCGCCGCGAGCGTCGTGGAACGCAGCCAGTCGAGCAGGCCGCCCCAGTACTCCGTCCCCACGAGGAAGACCGGGAAGTGCTGGATCTTGCCGGTCTGGATGAGGGTGAGCGCCTCGAAGAACTCGTCGAGGGTGCCGAACCCGCCGGGCAGGATGACGAAGCCGTCGGCGTACTTCACGAACATCGTCTTGCGGGCGAAGAAGTAGCGGAACTCGACGCCCAGGTCGACCCACGGGTTGAGCCACTGCTCGTGGCGCAGCTCGATGTTGCAGCCGATCGAGAAGCCGCCGGCCTCGTGACAGCCGCGGTTCGCGGCCGCCATCACGCCCGGGCCCGCCGCCGGTGATCACGGCGAAGCCGGCGTCCGCCAGGTGGCCGCCGAGGGCGCGGGCCGTCTCGTAGAGCGGCGAGTCCTCGTCGACGCGGGCCGAGCCGAAGACCGAGACGGCCGGCCCCACCTCGGCGAGGGCGTCGAACCCCTCCACGAACTCGGCCGTGATGCGCAGCACCCGCCAGGGGTCCGTGTCGGTGAACGTGGCCGGGACGCGCCGCAGGCAGTCCCTCGTCGGCGGTTCCCGCCGCGGCCGGCGCCTGGCGCTCCACCGCCTCGCGGCGGACCACGAGGCGGCCGGCGCGCAGTCGGTCGCGGCCGGAGGTGATGGGTTCGCCCGCGCCGGGCCGTGGATCCTTGTCGGGCATGGGGGCTCCTCAGCTGGTGCTCAACCACGACGTCCAGGTCGCGGTCGCGGGTCCGGCGGTGCAGGCGGTGCCGTTGCGAACGAGCGGCAGGCGGAGCAGGCGCGCATCGGCCAGGAGCCGCTCCGCCAGCTCCACGTCGTCCATGCGCAGGTAGCCCAGCCCGGCCGCGTTCCAGGCCTTCCCCTCGTCGTCGGCGCAGGCGCGGGCGCCGAGGCGCTCGACGAAGCGGCGCAGCTCGCCGGGGGCGATCGGCTTCTTCCGCAGGTCGACGAAGTGGACCTCGACGCGGCGCTCCTTGAAGAAGCGCAGGGCGGCCTGCGTCGGCCGCGAGTCCACGAGGCCGAAGACCTGGACGAGGGGGGCGGATGCCGCGGGCATGGTCGGATCGTAGCGCGGGCGCGGGCGGGGGACGACCGCGGCCGTGCGCGGCGGCTGCGCGCGAGGCTCGCGGCGCCGCCGGCCGCGGCCTGGACGGCGAGCGGCTCCGCGCCGCGGCCCCCGGCACGCTACGATGGCCCGGCCAGCAGAGGAGGCCCCATGTCCGCGTGGTTCACCGTTCGCCTCGACGATCGCCCCGGGTCGCTCGCGCGCGCCGCCCAGGCGCTCGCCGATCGCGGCGTCAACATCACGGGGATCGTCGGCGTCGCCGAGGACACCGACGGCGAGCTGATGCTCACCACGAGCGATGCCGACGGCAACCCGCGAGGCGCTCACCGCCCTCGGCGTCGCCTTCGACGAGCACGACCCGACCGATCCGCGCGGCCTGGCCTCGCCCGGCTCGCTGGCCGACATGGCCCGCACCCTCGCGGACCGCTGAGCCGGCCGCCGACCCACGACGAGCCGAGACGCCCCGTGACCACCCGCTCATGAGCCCCCGCCGCGCCGCCGCCGCGAACCAGCCGCCCACGGTCGCCATCCGCGTGATCCACGATGATCGGCCCGCGGCGCTGCCGGCGATCCTCGCCGTCGTCGCGGCCGCCGGTGGCACCGTCCGCACGATGAGCACCGTCCGGCGCCTGGCGGCGGACGGTGACGGCGGCCTGCCCGCGGTCGAGACGGAGATCGAGATCGAGGGACTCGAGGAGGCGGCGGTCGACCAGGCCGTCGGCTCCGCCGCCCGGAGTCCGCGAGCGCCACGCGACGCGGACCCTCGACCGGATCTTCGGCAAGCGCGTCATCGTCGTCGGCGGCGGAGCGCAGGTCGCCCAGGTCGCCCTCGGCGCCGTCAGCGAGGCCGACCGCCACAACCTCCGCGGCGAGCGCATCTCCGTCGACACGATCCCCCTCGTCGGCGAGGCGAACATCGCCGGCGCGGTGCGGGCGGTCGCCGACCTTCCCCGCGCCCGCCTCCTCGTCCTCGCCGGCTCGATCATGGGCGGCGACATCAGCGTGGCCGCCGATGAGCTGCGGGCCGTCGGGATCCCGGTCATCGCCCTCAACATGGTCGGCTCGATCACCGACCACGTCGACCTCGTCGTCAGCGACCCGGTCCAGGCCGGCACGATGGCCGTCATGGCCGTCGCCGACACCGCCACCTTCGACCTCGCCCGCCAGCGCGGCCGGCGCTACTGAGCAGCGGAGGCAGCCGGTCCCGATGCGCATCGCGACCTGGAACGTCAACTCGCTCAAGGCCCGCCTCGAGAAGGTGGAGTGGTGGCTGGAGCGTGCGGCGCCGGACGTCCTCCTCATGCAGGAGACGAAGCTGGCCGACGATGACGCGCCGGTCCTCCCCTTCCGGATGCTCGGCTACGACCTGCTCCACCACGGCGAGGGGCGCTGGAACGGGGTGGCGATCGCCAGCCGGGTGGGCATCGAGGACGTCGTCACGAACTTCGGCGACGGCCCGGTGCGCAACTCCGGTCCCGGCGCCGCGTCGGGGCCGTGCGCTCGGCGAGGAGGACTTCGACCCCTTCGACGAGGCTCGCATGGTGAGCGCCGTCTGCGGCGGCATCCGCGTCGTGAGCATCTACGCCCCGAACGGCCGGGTGGTCGGCTCGCCGTTCTACGACGGGCAAGCTGCGCTGGTTCGGGCGCCTGGGTCGCTGGCTGACGGAGACGCAGGACCCGGCGTCACCGCTCCTGATCGGCGGGGACTTCAACGTGGCCCCGACCGACGACGACGTCTGGAACGCGGCCGCGGCCCACGGCGGAACCCACGTCTCGGAGCCCGAGCGGGCGGCCTTCCGCGCGCTGCTCGCGTGGGGCCTGGCCGACACCTGGCGCGCCGCCAACCCCGGCCTCCGCCGCTTCACCTGGTGGGACTACCGGGCCGGCAACTTCCAGCGCAACGAGGGGATGCGGATCGACCACCTCCTCGCCAGCGAGCCCGCGGCCCGGCGGGTCGTCGCCGTGGAGGTGGACCGCGAGGCCCGCAAGGGGACGCCGACGCCGTCGGACCATGCGCCGCTCGTCCTGGACCTCGACGAACCGGGGAAGCCGTTCGATGCCGGCTGGAGCGGCTCGGACGAGCGCTTCGCCGCCCGCCGCGCCGCGAAGAAGGGCTGACCGACCGGCGTCCGCGCCGTCGCTCATCGGCGCAGCGGCGAGCCGCGCGCAGCCAGCGCCGTCCGCGCCGTCCGACCGGCGCCGCCCGGGAACCCTAGATGCGGATCAGCTCCTCGAGGTCGAGGACGAGGATGGTGGCTCCCGCGTGGTGGACCACGCGGTCCTGCCAGTCGCGGAGACGCTCGGTGAGGACCAGCGGCACCTCGATCTCGCGGCCGCTGCACGTCGCGCGCAGCGCTTCGACGACGGCCGGGACGGCCTCGTCCTCGACGGCGAGCACCAGCGTGGCGTTCGTCATCTCCAGGAAGCCGCCGACCGACCCGAGGCGGGTGAAGCGGTGGCCGTCCGCGCGGAGCCGCTCGGCGGCTGCATCCGCGTCGGAGGCCTGGATGATCGCCAGCATGAGCTTCACGGCCTGCTCTCCTCCTCGTCGGCGGGCGCCGGCGGAACCCGGATCGATGCCGGCGCGGCGCCGCGACCGGCAGGCGGCCCGGAGGCGCTTCACCTCGGCACCCTCCACCTCCGTGCGCCAGCCGCGGCCCGTCCGGACCCCGTCCATCGCGTAGCGGTCGGCGACCATCAGGTCGAAGGCGTGCACGGAGGCCTCCTGGTTCGAGTAGCGGCCCGCGGTCCAGCTGCGCGAGCGCGTCCCCTGCTGCTGCATCTCGACGACGTGGTAGTCCTCGCGGTTGGTGATGTCCCAGAACTCGACGGCGCCGGAGACGTCCACCGTCCCGAGCTGGTCGGCCTCCACGTAGAGGTCGCAGAGGACGGTGCTCCGGTTCGGCCCGTCGGGCCACGCCTGGTGGGTCAGGACGTAGTCGGGGTGGACCGAGACGATGAGGTTCGGCCAGAGGATGTAGTAGAAGATCCGCCGCGCCTCGATCTCGTCCCGCGCGTAGAGGAGCGGCCGGCCGCCGCGCTTCCCGTCCATCGACATCGTCTCGCAGCCGTCGGCGAAGACCATCCAGCCGCCCTTCCAGGGCCCCTCGGCCAGGAAGTCCTCGCCCAGGTCGTAGGGCGTCAGCTTGTTGAGGAGCGGGTGGACCGGCGGGCAGTGGTAGCACTCGCTGTAGTTCTCGGCCACGATCTTCCAGTTGGCGTTGACCTCGTAGGTCAGGCGCGCCGCCCGGCGCAGGGTGCTCATGTCGCGCCCGAAGCCGGCGTGGTGATCGAACCAGTCGCCCATGAAGGTCCGCAGGGCGGGCGTCGCGGCCTCGTCGGCGAAGCACAGGAAGACGAAGCCGCCCCACGTCTCGGCCCGGATGGGCCGCAGGCCGGAGGTCTCGAAGCTGAAGTCCTCGAGGTCCTCGACGTGGCGGGCCCGGATCAGCCGCCCGTCGAGATCGTAGATCCAGGCGTGGTAGGGGCACTGGAAGCGGACGGCCTTGCCGCATTCCCGCTCCTCCACCGCGGTCCCCCGGTGGCGGCAGACGTTGTAGAAGGCGCGGACGACGTCGTCGCGGCCGCGGACGAGGATGACGCTCTCGCCGAAGACGTCGCGCAGGACGAAGCTGCCCGGCTCCGGCACCTCCTCGGCCCGCCCGACGGCGATCCAGTCGCGGAAGAAGACGTGCTCGGCTTCCCAGGCGTAGATCGACTCGTCGTGGTACGCCCGGCCCGGGAGCAGGGTCGCCCTCCGGAAGGGGGCCCGGATGGCGGCGATCTCCTCCGGGGTGAGCGGCGAACGGGCGGGCAGACGGGTGACGGCCAAGGGTCCCTCCTCCTGTGGAGGCGGATCGTACCGGAGGAGGCCGCCGGGCGGTGGGCGGGCGGGCTCCCGGGGTGGCCGTCGGGGCGCGGGGGCCGTCAGGGCGCGGGGGACGGGTCGGGCGCCGGGGCGTCGGCGTGGGGTCGGATCGGGCGTCGGCGTCGGGGTCGGGTCGGGCGTCGGCGTGGGCGTCGGCGTCGGCTCCGGGGTGGGTCGGGCGTCGGCCGTCGGATCCGGCGTGGGAGTCGGCGTGGGCGTCGGCGCGGGCGTCGGGACCGGCGGCAGCCAGATCCCGTATGGACGCGCCTTCGGGAAGTTGGACCGGATCCAGACACGACAGGTCGTCAGCTGCAGCACGTAGCCAGAGCCGTAGCGCCACGTCGCGAAGGTGCGCGGCCCGAAGACGGTCCGCCGCGCGTTCGACAGGTCCGCCCGGGCGACGATCGCGAAGATGAGCGCGCGGTCGGCCAGGGGCGCGTCCGTCCGGTAGTACCCCCGGGCGGCGGCAAGGAGCCCGGCCATGATGCCGGGACCGAGCCCTCGCACCTTCCCGACGGCGGAGATCACGAGCTGCTGCTGGCGACGTGCGCGCGCGTAGTCGCTGTCGGCCTTTCGGGTCCGGGCGAAGATGAGCGCGTTCCGGGCATCGAGGTGATGCCGCCCGGCGCTCAGGCCCCAGCCCCGCTTGCGCGGCGTCACCCAGTAGTAGGGGTCGTAGAACCTTTGGCGACGGTGACGTCGAGGCCGCCGACGCGGCTGACCAGGTTGCGGAACGCCTGGAAGCCGACGATCACGTAGGCATCGATCTCGATGCCGAGCGCCCGCCCGACGATCTGGCGGAGCGCCGTCCCGGGATTGCGCGTGGTCCGGGCCAGGCTCGGGTAGATCGCGTTGATCTTGCCCGCGAAGCGCCGAGTCGCGGAGAGCGGGAACTGGACGATGTCGCGCGGGATGCTGACGATGGCCGCCCGCCGGGTCACGGGATCGACCGAGGCCACCATGATCGCGTCCGTCCGGCCGCCGAGGCCCCCGCGGGCGTCGGCCCCGAGCAGGAGCACGGTCAGCCGGCCGTCCTTGCCGAGGACGCGCCGGGCGGCGGCAGCGTCGAGGGCCGTCGGATCGAGCTCGCCGGCGATCGACGCTCCGGCGAACGCGATCGCAGCCTCCGCGAACCTTCCGGTGACGGAGGCGAGCTCGTCCGGATTCCCGATCGCGCGGGCGAGCGCGGTGCCCGCCGGCGTCGTGCCAGCGAACGCGGCCGAGCCGCCGATTCCGATGACGAGGGCAAGCCCGAGGGCGAATGGCCGGCTGCGCATGGGCGTAGGTTGCATCCCGGCGCGGCCGTCCGGCACCGTCCGAACGTCATGATCCCCGGTACTTTGGTGCGCCGAGCGCCACCGGTCAGTCGAGCGTGACCGTCTGGTGCCAGTGCGGGACGTGCACGTCGAAGCCGAGCGCCGTGACCTTGGGAGCCAGCTCCGCCTGCGGGCCCGGGTCGCCGTGGACGAGGAAGACGCGCTTCGGGAAGCCGGGCGCGCCGGCGCGCCTGCCGGCCGCGAACCCCGCCAGCCAGTCGAGGAGCTCCGGCTCGTCGGCGTGGGCCGAGAAGCCGCTCACCGAGCGGACCTGGCAGCGCACCTGGCGGACTGCGCCGTCCAGGCGCACCGTCGTGGCGCCGTCCTGGAGGTGGCGCCCCATCGTCCCCTCGCCCTGGTAGCCGACGAACAGGATCACCGCGCGGGGGTCGTCGATGAGCTCCCGCAGGTGGCCCACGACCCGCCCGCCGGTCAGCATCCCGTTCGAGGCCACGATCATGTAGGGCCGCGGCGCCCGGGCGATGGCCCGGGATTCCTCGATGGTCTTCACGATCCGCTGCTGCGGGTAGTCCAGCGGCGTGTCGTCCGCCTCGAGGATCTTCCGCGTCTCGTCGTCGTAGTACTCGGGGTGCTGGCGGTAGATCGAGGTCGCCTCGCGGGCCATCGGCGAGTCGAGGTAGAGCGGAAGCGCCGGGATCTCGCCGGCGGAGACGAGCCGGTCGAGGGCCCAGATCAGCTCCTGGGTCCGCCCGATGGCGAACGAGGGGACGAGCAGGACGCCGTCGTTCTCGGCGACGAGGCGCACGACCTCGGTGAGGACGCGCCGCGCCTCCGACTCGGGCTCGTGCTCGCGGCCGCCGTAGGTGGACTCGCAGAGGACGTAGTCGGCCTCGGTCGACCGGGTGGGGTCGCGGATGATCGGCGTGTCCCGCTTCCCCAGGTCGCCGGAGAAGACGATGACGCGCTCCGGGCCGCCCGGCTCGTCCACCACGCGGAGGCGGATGATCGCCGAGCCGAGGATGTGCCCGGCGTCGAGGTAGGTGGCGTGGATCCCCGGCGCCACCTCCTCCTCGACGTCGTAGCGGATCGGCCGGAAGTGACGCAGGGCGGCGATCGCGTCGTCCTCCGTGTAGAGCGGCTCGTCGAGGTCGGTCTCCATGACCGGGGGCTGGGCGCGCAGCTCGGCCTCGGCGTCGCCCGCCGTCCCGGCCGCGGCCTCCTCGATCGCCGCCTCGAAGCGGCGGTGGTCCCGGGCGTCCTCGCTCGCCGCCTTGTCGGGCTTGCGGCGCTCGAAGCGGGCGTCGCGCTTGGCGAACTCCTCCTGGAGACGCCCCGAGTCCAGCAGCACCAGGCGGGCCAGCTCGATCGTCCCGGCGGTCGCCCGGATCGGCCCGCGGAACCCCTCGCGGACGACGAGCGGGATGAGGCCGCAGTGATCGAGGTGGGCGTGGGTCAGGAGGATCGCGTCAATGGCCGCCGGGTCGTAGCCGCGGGGGACGCGGTTGCGGATCGCCTCGTTCGGGCCGCCCTGGAACATGCCGCAATCGACGAGGATTCGCGCCTGCTTCGTCTCGAGCAGGAACTGGCTGCCGGTCACCGTGGTCGCCGCGCCGAGGAACGTGAGGTCCATGGGGGCATGGTGCCACGCTCGCTGGCGCGGCGGTGGCCTCCGCGCGCCCGGCGTTGCGGCCGGGGCCGCCTCCAGGGGCGCCCGCGCTCAGGCTCAAGGCGGCCGGGACCGCGCTCGTGTCGCCGCGCGGCTTGACGGCGCTCAGGCTCGTGCACGCGCGGCCTTGGCGCGCCCGCGCTCGCGCTCAGCCGCGCGCCCGTTGGCGCGACCGCCCCCGGCCGCGCCCACGCTCAGGCGCGACCGCGGCCGCGCAGCTCTTCCAGCAGGTCGGCGTAGCCCCGGTGCCGAGGCCGGATGGTCCTGACATCAGCGAGCGGTGCCCATGCCGGCGCCCGCGGCCGTTCCACGGGGTCGAACACCACCACGGCCGCGGTGATCCCGGCAGCTGTCGGGCGGCGCCCCGTCCCACCACGCGGCGAACGCCGCGCTGTCGTCCGGCCCCAACGAGCGCATCGTCGCCTCACGCAGGCGGAGCACGCGAAGGCAGTCGGCGGTCCACGCCACGGTCAGGACGTGCGTGACCGAGCGGAAGCCGCCCTGGATCGCGAGTCGATCCGCCAGCGACCCGCGCCAGGTACCGCCGCTTCACGTTCCATGCTCCGGCAAGCTCGCCGACGTTCGGGATCGCGGACTTCACCTCGTGGTGCAGGAGGTCCGGCCCTGTCGGGTCGATGACGGCGAGATCCGCCCGCCCGGCGAACTGGTAGTGCTGGAATGGATCGTCGGCCGTCACCGTTCGGCCCTGGATCGCGTAGCGGGAAGCCAGCATCTCGACGATCGCGGCGTGAACGGGGTCTTCCGCGCGTGGAGACCGCCCTCGCATTCGCGGATCGACCAGCGATGCCTCAAGGCGGAGGCCGAGGGCCGTCCCCAGCCGAGCGTACGTCTCGAGCGTGGATGGCTCCCCGCGCTCCACCCGGTAGACGAGCGCGCGCGAGACGCCGGCCCGTTCGGCGAGCTGCATCGTCGTCCACCGGCGACGCTCCCGCGCCGTGCGCACTTCCGCTCCCAGGCTCACGGCAAGGACGTCGACGCGGGCCAGGACGGCAGGGGCGGCCGGTCGAATGGTCGGTTGGGGCGACATGGGACATGAAGTACACACCGCGGGCTCTTCACCGCCACTTACGGGCCCGAGCCGCGGCCTGCGCCCGACGTACACGCGACCGGGCGACCGTCGGCCGCCGGCCCGCGAGCACGGCCGCGATCCCGCCGGCGTGGCTCTCGCCAGCACGGCCGCGAGCACGGCCGCGATCCCGCCGGCAGCCCGCGGCTCCCTGTGGCGTGCCGCCCGTCTGGGGCTCGCCCGCCGCGTGGCCTGGAACCCACGCCGAGGCGGCGGGGGTGTGAACATGATGTCGAATCCTGCCGACGACGCGACCTGCGACGCCACGCGCCGGCCCGCCGCGCCCGCCGCCGCGCGCGCCGCGCGCCGGCGGCCGGCCAGCCTCGCCCGGCGGCACGTGACGCGATCCTCGCCGCCTCCTACACGAGCGTCAGGAGCGCGCCGATCGCGTAGCCCAGGACCGTTGCCAGGCCGACGGCGGCGCCGGCCTCGTCGAACGCCTCCGGCATCATGGTGTCGGCGAGCATCGTGAGGACGGCGCCCGCCGAGAACGCCTGGATCGTCGCCGCGATCGCGGCCGGCGCCCCGGCGAGGAGTCCGTAGCCCGCCCCCGCTGCGACGGCGCTGAGGACGGCGACGATGCCCCACAACCCGACCACGCCGCGGGTGGTCCACCCGGTGCGGCGAAGGCCGGTCGTCGCCGAGACTGCCTCCGGCAGGTTGGAGATCGCGACGGCGGCGAGGAAGGACAGCCCCACGCCCTCACCGGCGAGGAGCGAGATCCCGATGACGACGGACTCCGGGAGGCCGTCGAGGATCGTCCCGAGCACGATTCCCAGCGGGTCCGCGCCCGCCTGCTGGCCGGCGGAGCGCTTGCGGTGGCGGATCGCGCCGCCCCGGTGGAGCGCCCAGTTGCCGGCGGAGAAGGCGATCGCCCCCGCCCCCAGGCCGGCGACGACCACGGGAATGCCGGCCGTCTCGAATGCCGACCGCGTCAGGTCCAGCGTCACCGCCGAGATCAGGGCGCCCGCCCCGAAGCCGGCGACCAGGCCGATCACCCGCCGCCGCCACGGCAGGGCGATCGCCAGGACGGCGCCGGCGATCAGCGTCGAAGCCGCCGCCAGGCCCCAGAACGCCGCCTCGAGCACCGCGAATCCTCCGCCCCGCGCGCCGCCGAATCGCTGCACCGGCGCGCGCAGCCATGGTGCCACCCTCGGGCCGCGACGATCGCGCGGGCCCGAGCGCTTCGGCGGCCCGGAGGCGGCCGCGGCGGAGGCGGCCCCGAGGCGGCCCCGCCGGGCGACGGCCCGCGGGCGGCCGCGCCGCTACGATCGCGCGATGCGCGAACGCTTCATCGGCCGCACGGTGCTGCGCCGCCTCCCCGGGCTCATGATCGGCCTCGTCGTGTTCGGCATCGGGATCGCCGTGATGGCGGCGTCCGGCCTGGGCCTCGGCCCCTGGGAGGCGTTTCACCAGGGGATCGCCAGCCGGACGGGCCTCGCCCTGGGCACCGTGAGCATCCTGGTCGGCATCCCGGTGCTCGCCCTGTGGTGGCCCCTCGGGGAGCGGCCCGGGATCGGCACGATCCTCAACGTCGCCGTCATCGGGACCGCCACGAACCTGGCCCTGCCGCTCCTCCCCCGCCCCGGCGAGCCCGTCCTCCAGCTCGCCATGAGCGTCGGCGGGGTGCTGCTGATCGGCCTCGGCAGCGGCCTCTACCTCGCCGCCGACCTGGGCCCCGGGCCGCGCGACGGCCTGATGACGGGGCTCCACCACCGCTTCGCCTGGTCGATCCGGCGGGCCCGGACGGCGATCGAGCTGACCGTGCTCGTCGTCGGCTTCCTCCTCGGCGGCACGATCGGCCTCGGGACGATCCTCTTCGCCTTCGGGATCGGGCCCGTCGTGCAGGTCCTCCTGCGCGTCTTCGATCCGGAGGGCCGCGTCGGGCGGCGGCGGCCGGACCTGGCGGAGGAGCTGGATTCGCCGGGCACGGTCGGCGAGTAGGGCTGGGCCGGGCCTCCCGTGCGGCGCCGCTCCCGTGCCGCCGCTCCCCTGCCCCCGCCGTCGGCCGCGGTCGCTCGCCCCCGCGGCCTCCTCCTAGCCCGAGAGCGCCCGCTCGAAGGCTTCGATCTCGGCGCTGCGGTCGAGGCGCGGTCGCTGCTGGGCCGACGTCGGCGCCTCGATCTCCAGGCGGAGCAGCGCCGCATCGAGGGCGTCGAGGCAGGCGGCGAATCGCGCACGCAGGGACGCGGCTCCCGCGACCGACGTCCGCCCCGCCACGTCGAGCAGTCGATCGCGCTCGGCGAGGAGACGGCGCGCCTCCTTGTCGGTCTCGATCCAGGATGGGCCCGCGCCGGCGTTGCGCAGGATCGCGTGGCCCGCGGCAAGCTCGCTCTCGTAGGCGCCGTCCTGGGCCGGGAGGCGCTTCCCGGCCCACTCGCCCGTCTCCCACTCGCCGCGCTCCTGCGCCTCGCGGATCAGGCGGTCGGTGAGCGACTCCCAGCTGGGCGCCGCCGACCTGTCGCCGGCGCCGTCGCGATGGATCGGGCTCATTCGCTTCGCCGCCGTCAGCTACACGACCCGGATCAGGACCAGGCGCGTCCACCGCCACCGCCGCGAAGAGGACCGTCAGGTAGCTGATCGAGAACTTGTAGAGCCGGATCGCCCCGACGGTGGTCCCCTCGGCGCTGACCGTCCGCGCGAGCCGGCCCGCCTGCCAGAGGAAGAGCGCTCCCATCACCACGGCG
Organism: uncultured Chloroflexia bacterium; assembly: GCA_963827965.1. Classification (GTDB taxonomy): domain Bacteria; phylum Chloroflexota; class Limnocylindria; order Limnocylindrales; family CSP1-4; genus CTSoil-043. The sequence goes on from CAWHCW010000012.1 coordinate 86,020, forward strand.
GCCACGAGGTAGATGAGGCCCATCCTGGCGACCGCGAAGAAGATCATGCTGATCGCGACGAGCAGGATCGTGTAGAGGAAGATCTGGCGGGTCGTCTCCGCCGAGCCCCGCACGACCGGCAGCATCGGCACCCCGGCCGCGGCGTAGTCCTTCGCGATCCGCAGGCTGAGCGCCCAGAAGTGGGGCGGCGTCCAGTAGAAGACGAGGGCGAACAGGAGGAGCGCCGGGACCTCGACGCGCCCCGTGACCGCCGCCCAGCCGATCACCGGCGGCAGGGCGCCGGCGGCGCCCCCGATGACGATGTTCTGGGTGGTCGTCCGCTTGAGGAGGATCGTGTAGACGAAGACGTAGAAGGCGATCGCCAGCAGGGTGAGGAACGCGGCCACGAGGTTGACGAACCAGGCGAGCAGCGCGATCGCGATCACGCCGAGCACGATCCCGAAGACGACGGCCTGCTCCGGTTCCACCGCCTGGGCGGGCAGCGGCCGGCGGCGGGTCCTGGTCATCAGGAGGTCGATGTCGCGGTCGAGATACTGGTTGATGGCGTTCGCGCTGCCGGCGGCGAGCGTCCCGCCGACGAGCGTCCAGGCCACGAGCCACCCCCAGTCGACCCAGTTCACGCCGGGGAGGTCGCGGGTCGCGAGCACCATCGCGGGCACGGTCGTGATGAGGAGAAGCTCGATGATGCGGGGCTTCGTGAGCGCGACGTAGGCCCGGATGGTCTCGCCCCGCCGGCGTTCGCCGTGGTCGGCTGCGCGTTCGGCACCGGCCGGGCCTTCAGTGGCGGTCATGCCGTCCGCGCCGGCCGGGCCGTCGGGCCAGCCGGGCCAGCCGCGCCGGTCGGGCCAGCCGCGCCGGTCGGGCCGTTCGGGCCAACGGCCTCCGGGACGATGGCCGCCGCCCGGGCCCCGTAGTAGCTGACGAACGCGGCACCCGCCGCGGCGGTCCACACGAACGAGGCGAGGGCGACGTGGAGGGTCTGCGTCCAGGGGGCGAGCTGGGTCCAGACCTGGAAGGCGCCGACCACCGCCTGCAGCGGGTAGAGGACCGCGGCGATCGTGATCAGCCGGAACAGGATGCCGTCGACGCGACCGGCCCGGCTGCCCCGCCAGGCGGCGACCCAGGTGCCGGCGAGCACGAGGCCCACGACGACGCCCACGTAGCGGTGGAGCGCATGGGTGAAGGCCAGCGTCGCGGTGGCCGCCGGCATGTCGCCGAACGGCGGCACGACGGCGCCGCCCATGAGGGGCCAGTCGGGGAAGATGAGGGCGGCGTCGAGGGCCGTCACGTTGGCGCCGAAGATGAGGAGGGCGAAGGTCGCCGCGGCGCTGAAGGCGGCGAGCAGGGTGAGGCGCTGGCTCCCGCCGCGACCCGCGAGGCGGGCCGGATATCCCGCCCGGACGAGCAGGAACGCGAGGAAGCCCGGCGACGGCCATCGCGGCGGCGAGGTGGGCGGTGACCGATTCCCCCGAGTTGCCGAGGCGGACCGTCTCGCGGCCAAGCCAGGCCTGGAAGCCGACGAGGGCGATCGCGCCGAGCGAGGCGCCGATGAGGCTGGGGCGATCGCGATGGTCGACGACGGCGAGGAGAGCGATCCCCAGCACCATGATCCCGATCACGGCCGCGATGAGGCGGTGGATCCACTCCGCCCACGCCTTGAACTCGAGCGGGGGGATGGCCTGTCCGTAGCAGAAGGGCCAATCCGGGCAGCCAAGCCCCGAGTCCGTGGCCCGCACGATGACGCCCACGACGACGAGGGCGAGCGTCATGGCGAGCGTCGCCGCGACGAGCTTCTGGAAGCGGGTCACCGAACCTCCGGGAGTGGACCGTCCGCGGCCACCGGACCGACGCCAGGGACTCCGGACCGTCGGCGGGACATGCTCGGGACGAGCGGGGCGGATTGTATCGTGCCCGCCCGTGAGGCAAGGCGCGCCGCCCGGGCCGGGGACCCAGCCGGCTCGGAAAGCCAGTCCTCCAAAGTGATGCCCTTGGCCGCATCACGAGGGCATCACCGCGGATCCTGTTCGTGGAGCGTGCCCTCGCCGAGAGTGATGCGCCGGTGATGCGCCGGTGATGCGCCGGTGATGCGCGGGATGCGCCGGTGATGCGCGGTGATGCGCCGGCGATGCGCCGGCGATGCGCGGACGCGCCGGGGCGGCCACGGCGGCATCGAACGGCGGGGCTGCGACAGCGGGGCGGCCGACGGCGGGGCGGCCGACGGCGGGGCGGCCGACGGCGTCCGGCGGCGTTGGACTAGGATCGTCTCGTGCTTCACCAAACCTCGCGCCGCCCGCCAGTCATCGTGGTTCCGGCCGCCCTGCTCGCGGTCGTGATGCTGATGGCAGCCTGCGTGCCGGCAACGGCGCCGACCGCGCCACCCGGGTCGCCCGCCGCGCCGGGCGGGTCGACGGCCCCCGCTCCGGCTGGCTCGGGCGGAACAGCCTGCGACACGGGCACCTTCCCCGGCTGGCCCCGGCCGGGCCAGGTGACCACGAGCGGGATCATTCCCGTTCTCGCCAGCTCGGAGAAGCTGGTCGGGCAGAGCCGCCTGCTCTTCGCCCTCGTCGACGAGCAGAACCGACCGATCGCCAACGAGGCGCTGGAGGTCGAGATCGGCTTCTTCGACCTCTGTGCCGACCCGTCGACCGCGACGGAAAACGTCACGCCCGCCTTCGCGTGGGGCATCGTGGGCCAGCGCGCCTTCTACGTCGCGACCCCCCAGCTGGCGCAGCCGGGGCCATGGGGAGCCGCCGTCACGGTCCGCGACCCCGCCACCGGCACCACCACGGTGGCCATGCTCCAGTTCACCGTCTCCGAGGGCGGCTTCGGCCCCCGCGTCGGCGACCCGGCACCCGCGGTCGCGACCCCCACGCTCGCCGACGTCGGCGGGGACGTCCGCCGGATCTCCACGGACCCGACCCCGGACGCCGACCTTCTACGGGACCTCGCTCGACGATGCTCTCGCGGCGAAGGAGCCCTTCCTCCTCGCCTTCATCACCCCCGGGTTCTGCAAGAGCGCCCAGTGCGGCCCCACGATGGAGGTCGTGAAAGCCGCCGTGAAGAGCGCCCCGATCCGCGTCGTCGCCATCGAGCCGTACGAGCTCGTCTACCAGGACGGCCGCCTCCAGCCGGTCCTGCAGGACGGCAGCTTCGTCCCCGTCGAGGCGACGACCGTCTACGGGATCCCGACCGAGCCGTGGCTCTTCGTCGTCGGTGCGGACGGCACGATCACCGGCTCGTTCGAGGCGGTCGTCGGGGAGCAGGAGCTGGCGGACGCCATCCGCGCCGTCACGCGGTAGGGCGGCCGGCCGCTGCGCTGAGCCCGGCCCCGCCGGCCGGCTGTCCGGCCGGTCCCGCCCGCCGCTCCGCTGACCCCGGCCCTGCGGGTCAGTCCGGGTAGCCGGTGATCGCCCGGATCTCCTCGTAGAGCGGCCGGAGGCGCCCGTACATCGGCCGGTAGACGCGCCGGTAGAGCTCGCCGTAGAGCGCTGCCGCCCCCGGCTCCGGCTCGCGCGTCTCGACGACCCGGGTCATGGCCGCGACGGCCGCGTCGAACGAGGGGTGGATCCCCAGGCCGACGGCGGCGTCAATCGCCGCCCCGAGACCCGACGTCTCGTAGGTGTGCGGCCGCCCCACCGGCAGCCCGAAGACGTCCGCGGCGATCTGGACCACCCGGTCCGACCGCGCCCCGCCCCCGGCAACGCGGAGCTCCGTGATCGGCACGCCGGTCCGGCGTACCGTTCGCTCGCCTCCCTCGCGCAGGGCGAAGGCGAGCCCCTCGACGACCGCCCGGTAGAGATGGGCCCGCGTGTGGACGTCCCCGAACCCGATGGCGGCACCCTTCGCCTCGGGCCCGGGGATCCGGACGCCGGGCGACAGGGTCGGCTGGAAGACGAGGCCCATCGCGCCCGGCGGCGTCTGCCCGAGGAGCTCGTCGAGGACGTCGACGGGGTCGATCCCGCGGGCCAGCGCGGCCGCCTCCTCGGCGGCCCCGAATTCGCGCCGGAACCACTCCACCAGCCAGAAGCCGCGGTGGACCTGGATCTCCAGGCTGTAGGCGCCGGGGATCGCCGCAGGGTACGGCGGCACGAGCGCGAATCGGTTCCACGTAGCGCCGGTGGGTCGTGTTGATCGTGGCCGTGGTGCCGAAGGAGAGCGCGCCGATGTGGGGCGCCAGGGCGCCGGACCCCAGCACCTCGCAGGCCTTGTCGGCACCGGCGGCGATCACCGGCAGCCCGGCCGGAAGGCCGAGGTGCGCCGCGGCGGTCGCCGTCAGCTCGCCCAGCCGGTCGCCGGTGGCCACGAGGTCGGGGAGCATGTCCCGTTCGACCACGATCGCCTTCCACTTCCAGTCGCTCGCCCGCGCCCAGCGGCGGCGCTTGCAAGGGCCCGGCCGCCGGAGGCAGGGTGCGGGGGCATCTCGAACGTCCCCGCCGGCGCCTCCACGGTCCCGCCGGCAAAGAGGGCCTCGATCCGCCCGTAGCCCGGCGGACTGCTGGCCGGCGCTGCGGGCCGCCACCCAGCCGCCGACGGTGGAGAGCTCCCAGCTCTGGGGGTAGTGGCCGAGGGTCAGGGACCGGGCGCGCAGCGCGGCCTCCAGGTCCGGTCCAGCCGTGCCTGCTCCGAACGTGGCCAGGAGGCTGCCGTCATCAAGGGCCCGAAGTCCCGCCAGGTGCTCGAGTGATACGGTAAGCCACGGCGAACCGTCAGCCTCGGGCGTCACTCCGCCGACGACGCTCGTGCCGCCGCCGTACGGCACCACGCGGGCACCCACCGCTGCGGCCCACGCCAGCAGCTCGCGGACCTCGCCCGCGTCGTTCGGGAAGCCGATGCCGTCGGGGACCGCGCCGAGCCGACCCGTGCGGAGCGCCACCCAGTCGGGGAGGCTCTGGCCCCGCGCGTGGCGGACGCCGGACCTCGGGGTCGTCGGCCACGAGGCGGTGGCGAGGGAGGCGGCTCGCCGGGACCGCCGCGACCGCCTCGGCCAGCGTCGCGTCGCGCGGCGGCGTCCCCGGCCCGACCACGCGCTCGATCGCGGCCGCCCCGGCCGGCGGCAGCTCGTCGGTGATGGACTCGTCGCCCCAGCCGTTCCAGCGTCGCATGGGGAGATGATGCGCCGGCGCGCGCTGGCCCGTCGCGTCCGGCCGGTGCGGAGACGAAGCGGGCGGGACAGGATCAGAGCGGACGGCGGCGCAGGACCACGAGGAACGTTGCCGCGATCGCCCCGATGGCGACGCCGCCGAAGCCGATCGTCTCGAGCCTCGCCCACTCCGGGTAGAGGGTCCCCGGCACGCCGGTCATGACCCGGGTCTGGTTGGCGTACAGCCAGGTCCAGGGATCCTCACCGGCCGGGACGAGCGCCTGCGCCGCATCGTCATCCAGGAGCCGGCCGTCGGCCGTCTGCCACCACTCGGAGAAGTAGGTGCCGCCCGGGAACGCCGCCATCGTCGGATCGCCTTGCTGGTCGGGGTCGAGGTCCATCACGACGACGTGCCGCGGGGCCTCGTCCTGGAGCCACTGCCGAGCGCCACCTGGCCCCCGAGGAAGAGCGTGAAGGCCAGCGCGGCGGCCACGATGACCGCCGGCAGGATGCGTCCGATGACGGCCCCGGCGAGCATCGCCAGGCCCAGCGCGGCCGCCCCCTTGGCGACGATGACCGGCCCATGCAGGCCGGCGTCGCCGAAGCGAAGGGCGGCGGACCACGGCTCGCGTCCCGCCCACAGGACGTCCGAGGAGATCGCCAGCGCCGCGAGCAGCAGCACCACGATCGTCAGGGGGGCCAGGAGTCGGCCCGCGAGCCAGCGGCTCCGGGAGCGGGCGAGGGCCCAGACGGTGGGAGCGGTCCCGCCCTCGATCTCCCGGGCCACCAGCCCGACGCCGACGAAGAGGCCCACGGCCAGCGGCAAGAGGGCCATGGCGGCCATGACCTTCCCGGCCTCGTACTCGTTGATCTCGAGGAAGGCCTTGGCCGGCGAATCCGGGCCGAGCGGGGTGCAGATGCCCCCTGCCCCGTTCAGGAGGCCGAACCAGGCGTCCCAGCACGCGGGGGTGACCCCGATGGCGTCGAGACGGGCGCGGACCACGAGAGCCGACACCGTGAGCACCGCCACGGCGATGACCGCCGCGACAAGCTCGAAGCGCCCGAGACGAAGGCCGATCCGGAACTGGGTGATCATGCCGCTGCCCCGACCGCGCGCCGGCCGGCCAGGTACCCGAGGACGATCTCGTCGAGCGAGGCCGGATCGGCGACGGGCTCGTCCGACCGGACGAGCGCCGTGTGCACGCCGCGCCGGTCGGCGAAGCTGCCGATCACGTCGCGTCCACCCGCCTCGGCGAGCGGGACGAGGGTGTGGTGTGCCGTGGCCCACCCGGTGTCCGCATCGAGGCAGACGCGCGCCGGCGCGAGGATGACGACGCGGTCGCAGAACCCCTCGAGGTCGCCGACGATGTGCGATGCCAGCAGCGCGGTCGTGCCCTGGGCCACGGCGTCCGCGACCACCGTCAGGAAGTCCCGCCGCGCCAGCGGGTCGAGGCTCGCCAGCGGTTCGTCGAGGAGCAGCACGGGAGCCCGCGTCCCGAGCGCCAGGGCGAGGCCGAGCTGGGCCTGCTGGCCCCCCGAGAGCTGTGCCGCGGACACCGCCACGTCGATCCCGAGCGCCTCGAGGCGCCGCTCGGCCCCGTCACGGTCGAAGCTCGGGCGGAGGGCCGCCGCGAGCGCCAGGTGGTCGCGCGCGCTGAGCTCGCGGTAGAGGCCCGGCGTCTGCCCCACGTACCCGATGGCGCCGAGGGCCCCGCGCGGGTCGCGGCGCACGTCGATTCCCATCACCCGGGCAGTTCCCGCCGTCGGGCGCTCGAAGGCCATGAACGAGCGGATCAGCGTCGACTTGCCCGCCCCGTTGGGCCCGACGAGGGCCACGAACGAACCCGGCGGGACGGTGAGCGTGACGTCATCGAGGGCGAGAGGCCGTCCCCGGCGATACCGCTTCGTGAGCCCGCTGGCCTCCAGGGCCGGTGTCGTCGACATCGTCACGTCCCTCTGCGTTCGCTCTCCCTCCACGATGGCCGCCCCGTGTCGGCCGCGCAAGGGGGGACCTCCCGCAACGAGGGCGAGGGGAATCCCTCGGCCGGCGTCGCGGATCCGTCTGCTACCGTCGTCGACGGCATGAACCAGCGCGCCGTGCGAGTGGGCCTCCTCGTCGCTCTCGGGTACCTGGTCGTCGGGGTGCTCGGGTACGCGACGAGCAGGCCGCGCTCGGAGCTCGGCGTCGGCGAGGGCGGCGGATCGCTGGTCGTCCTGTGGGTCGCGTTCGCGGTGCTCGCGATCGCGACGTGGCTCGTTCGGCGGCCGAGCCCGCTGTCCCGCGACGTCGCGCCCTGGGTGCTGCCCGCGGTCGTCGGGCCGCTCGCGCTCTATCCGCTCGCGCAGGCCGGCGGGACGCCCGCGTCGCTGGCCGCCGTGCTCTGGCCCGTGTCCGCCGTCCCGCTCGGGTGGGCCGTCAGCAGCCTCGCCACGGCTCACCGCCGAGAGCTCGGGCGCGGCGTCGCTGCTGTCCGCCGCGGTCGCGATGCTCCTCGGCCTCGCCGCCGGGTCCGTCGCGGACCTCTGGCCCATGCTGTCGGCCGCCCAGCTCGTCGCGGCCACCGCGGTCGCGGGGCTGCCAGTGCGTCGGGCTCGTCGCCGAAGGCGATGGTCGGGCCCGGGCGATCGGGTCGCGATCGGAGGGCGAGATCCTCGCCCAGGCGACGCTGTTCACCGCCTGCCTGGCCCCGGCCTTCAGCGGATCCGTCCTGGTGGTGCGCTGGGACCTGGCGCTCTCGCTCGCCGCGGTCGTGGCGGCCATCCTCCTGGTCGGCGCGCGCATCGCCCTGCGGCCCCTGTCAGGGGCCACGGCGCGCGCCACCATCCAGCGCGACCTCGCCCTGGCCGTCACCGAAGCCGAGCGGGCGCGGCTCGCGTCCGACCTCCACGACGGGCCGCTCCAGGACCTGCTCCTCCTCGCCCGCCGGCTCGAAGCCCGAGACGATCGCGAGGGAGCGTCGCTGGCACGCGACATCGCCGATGAGCTCCGGGAGATGTCCGGCGACCTCCGGCTCCCGCTGCTCGACGACCTCGGCGTGGGCCCGGCGCTGGAGTGGCTGGCGACGAGAGTCCACCGCCTGACCGGCATCGACGTCACCACGAGCTGGGAGGCTGCCGGCCGACCGCCGGCGCAGGTGGAGCTGGCGGCCTTCCGCATCGCCCAGGAGGCCGTGACCAACGCGGTCCGCCATGGCCGACCCCCGATCCGGGTGACCTACCGATCGACCACCCGGGACCTCTTCCTGGCGATCGAGGACGCCGGGGCGCGCTCGATCGAGGCCGAGCCGAGGCCGAGGCCGTCAGTCCGGGGCGCATGCGCCTGGGGTTGCTGGGGATGGCCCAGCGCGCCGAGCAGATCGGGGCTCGCCTGGTCGTTCGCCAGGCAGCGACCGAGGGGACGGTCGTGGCCGTCGAGTGGCAGCAGGCGGCGGCCACGTGAGCGGCGTGGTGCGGGTCGTCGTGATCGACGACCACCCGGTGTTTCGCGAGGGGACGGCGGCGCTGCTCGACCGCGAGCCGGACCTCTCCGTGGTCGGCGTCGCGGCGACCCTCGACGAGGCCCGCGCCCTCGTGCTGGCCGAGCCGCCGCCGAACGTCGCGTTGCTCGACGTCCGGCTCGGCGACGACAGCGGGCTCGCCATCGTCGAGGAGCTGGCGCGTCGCTCGGCCGTCGTCGTCTTCACCGCCTACGACTACCCGCAGTACCTCCGCGCCGCGCTGCGGCTCGGGGCGGCGGGCTTCGTCCCCAAGAGCGCAGCGACAGATGAGCTTCTCCGCGCCGTCCGGCAGGCGGCCGCCGGCGGGCTTGCGTTCGATCGGCGGGCCCTCGGGGCCGAGACCATCGCCCTGACCGAACGCGAGCGGGAGCTGGTCCGACTTCTCGCCGATGGGCTGACCAACGACGAGGTGGGGCTGGCGCTCCACGTCACGACGAAGAGCGTCGAGTCGGCGCTCGGCCGCGTCTTCCTGCGAACCGGCGCCCGCTCGCGGACGGAGCTGGCGGTCCGGGCGGTCCGCGAGGGGTGGCTGGACGTCCCGGCCGGAGGCTGAGCCGCGCGGGCAGACGCGCTCGCGGGGTTGGCAGACGCGCTCGGCGGGCTGCATACTCGGGCCTGGAGGTGCACCCATGGGCGACAAGACCCCGAAGCGACCGCCGAAGCCGAAGAAGCCGAAGGCGCCGAAGACCCCGTAGGTCGAAGGTCAAGGGGGGCCTCGGCGGCCCCCTCAGCACGTCGCGGCGACGCGGGCACGCCGGCCGCAGGCTCAGCCTGCGGCCGTTCCGGTGCTCCCCGGCGCGTGCAGGGGCGTCCCGTCGGCACACCGCGGGCAGGTGGCCGGCCCCGGCTCGAAGGTCGGGATCTCCAGCTGCCAGAGCCCCTGGACCGGGTAGCGCCGGCCGCTGGCCGGCGACGCCAGGACGGCCGTCCCGCCGGACCGGTCGGCCATGACCAGGCAGCCCACGATCTCGCCGCCGGCCGCCTCGACGGGCGGCAGCATCGCCAGGAGCGAGCCGCCGGTCGTCAGGATGTCGTCGACCAGGAGGACCCGCTCGCCCGGCTCGATCCGGAAGCCGCGCCGGAACTCGCGGCGCGGCGAGCCGTCGGGCCCGCGCACCTCCTCGGCGAAGATCCCGCGGACGCCGAGCTGGCGGGCCGTCTCGAAGGCCAGGACGATCCCCCCGGTCGTCGGGCCGGCGACGACGTCGACCAGCGGGCGCCCGTCGGCCCCGCGCGCCGCCGCGGCCCAGAACGCGCAGAGCTCGCTCGTGACGGCCGGATCCTGGAGGAGCAGGAACTTCTCCAGGTAGCGCTCGCTGTGGCGCCCCGACTTGAGGAGGAAGTGGCCCTCGCGGAGGGCTCCGGCGCGCTGGAAGAGCGCTTCGGTGCGCTCGGCGACGGCCGCGCGGGCGGCGATCTCGAGGGCGGGGCGGATGGTGGTCATGCCCGGATTCTACGTGCCGCCCCTGCCGGGGGCGGTGCCGCGCCGGGGGCGGCGCCACGCGCGGGCGGCGCCACGCGGCGCGGCTCAACGCCACGCGGCCATGGACCGCGGACGCGCGTACGCCTGGCGAAAGAAGCCGAGCAGCGGCTCGCCCGTCGACTGGGCCAGCCGAATCCGCCCGGGCCAGGCGCGAGCCTGCGTCCGGATCGACGCTCGCCTGCAGCTCCACATCGTCCGCAGCCGGGTGGTTCGGGTCGTAGATCCGGATCCGGATGCCGTCGCCCGCCTCGTCGTACGCGTAGGCGAGCACCTGGTGGTTCCGCGTCAGGTCGCGCGGCGCGTTGCTCGCCGTGCGGATCAGGCCGAGGATGGGAGCGTGCCCGGCATCGATGTCGGCGCGGATCGTCGGCCATTCGTCGCGGATCGCGATGACCCTGGGAGCCTCACGGCGCAGGACGCCGGAGAGGCGCGTCGGCGGGTCCGGGCGGAACGCCTGGAGGTCGAAGAACCGGAGCGGCGTTCGCAGCCAGTCGAGCGACTCGACCTGGCGCCGGACGATCGCCCGGAAGCGGGGGCTGCCGTTCGCGGGCGGCTCGACGTCGGCCGGGAGCGCAATTCCCGCCTCGAAGAGATCGCGGGCGGTCGTCACCATGCCCCCGCAGAGCCCGGTGGACGCGTCGCCGATCCCGAGGGCACGCGGATCGAACGGGCCGAAGGTGACCGTGGGACCCGGCGGCCAGCGGTTCGCGAACAGGAAGCCGTGGCGGCTCGGGAGGAAGCCGGGGACGGCGGCGGAGCCCATGCCGACATCGTACGTCCCCGGCGCTCCGCCGGCCGCACCGCTCCCCGGCCCACCCCACCGCATTCCCGGTCCCCCTGCCGCCGGCGGGGCCGACCCGATCGCCTACGGCGCGATCGCCTTGCAGTGGAGCGACCACTTCAGGTAGGCGATCGTGCCGGGAGTCGGCGGGTTGGAGCAGTCGTAGCCAGGGTCGGCGGGCTTCGGCGTCGGCCGGGGGGTGGGCGTCGGGGTCGGCGTGGGAGCCGGCGTCGGCGTGGCGAGCGTTCCCCGCAGGTGGAACTGCCGCCAGTAGCCGTTGTCGAGCCGGGTGACCGTGATGTCGGCCCCGGCGGTCGGCACCAGGAGCGACCAGCCCACTTCCTGGCCCGATGCCGTGATGGTCTTGCGCCAGTCGGCCGGGCGGCCGCCGCCGCCGATCGTCAGGGTCACCGCGGTGGCGTCGGTGATGAGGGGCAGGCGCGCGCCCACCTGCCAGCGGATGGCTGGCGGCGCCGTCGATTCGCCGGTTGGCTCGCCCCAGACCTCCAGCTCGCAGGCCGCGCCCGCGATCTCCTCGTCGGTCAGGGGGAGCTTGCCCTCGGCCGCCCGGACGGCGTCGATGGCCTTCCGGACCGCGAGGTCGACCTGCAGCACCTTGTTGAAGCCGGGCCCGTCGCGCGTCGCGTCGGCGATGAGCTTCTTGACCTCCGCCGCCGTCAGCTGGGGTTGACCGAGCGGATGAGCGCGGCCGTCGCGGTGACCATCGGCGTCGCGGAGCTCGTGCCGCCGTTGGCGTGGCGGACCTTGCCGTCGATGCCGGTGCCCCAGACCGCCTGGTCGCCGGGCGCGAACAGCGTCACCTCGCCGCCGGGGGCCTCGATGTTCGAGTAGGAGGTGACCGTCTCGTCCGTCTGGACCGAGCCGACGGTGATGAGGTTGGGGGCGGCGATCCCGCCGGGACCGCTGCTGTGGCCGTCGATCGCGATGCTGTTGTTGCCGGCCGCGGCGACGAAGAGCACCTCCGGGTGCTCCTTCGCCATCCTGGCGTAGAAGCGGGTCCACATGGCGGCCATGCCCGAGTTCTCCGGGCCGACGGTCGCCGTTCCCACGGACAGGTTGATGATCGTGGCGCCCAATTCGACCTGCCGCTTCACGTCGAGCAGGAGCGTGGACGTGTGCCCGAGCCGGCCACCCCAGTCGAACTCCGCGTCGGGGTCGTCCGACGTCGTGACCGACGGATGCTGGAAGTCGGCATGGCTGACCAGGAGGTTGCCCCCCAGCGGCGAGGCGATCCCCGCGACTCCTCCGTCGGTCCGGTCGCCGGCGATGATCCCCAGCACGCCGTCGGCGTGGTGGAAGCCGTCCTTGGTCGTCTTGTTCGTGGTCGGATCGACGTTGTAGTCGGGCGTCGCGGCCGGGTCGCCGACCCAGGTGACGTTGTCGAACTCCCAGCCGATCGTCCCGCTGGGGTCCCTGGTGAGGGCCGTGTCGACGATCCCGACGTGGACGGGGTTCTTGCGAATGCCAGAGGCGAACCACGCCTGCCAGGCGTTCGGGACCCCGACGAGCGCGTACGGGTCGGCGTTGGTCCCCGCGTAGACCCGACGAGCGGATCCGGGCCGGGCGATGGGATCGCTGCGAGCTCGACGGTCTCCCAGGTCGCTCCGCCGTCGGCGGTCCGGTGGACATCGACGCCGAGCACGCCGCTCGACCCTTCGGCCGGGACCCGGTCGCTGACGACCCACCCGTGCATCGGCGTCGGCGAACGCCGCCCCGACGATCCGCTCCGAGGACGGCGCCGGGCTGGCCGTCACGGCCCAGGAGCGGCCTCCGTCGTGGGTGACCAGCAGATCGGCGCCCGAGAGGGCCCATCCATCGACGGCCGTGACGAGCTCGCCGGCCGTGAAGCTCCAGGCCGGCCTCGGGGTGGCCGTCGCCGGAGAAGGTGTCGCCGGAGTAAGGTGTCGCCGGCATCGACGTCGCGGCGACCGCCGAGGGACCGGGCGCGCTCGGCGACGCCGTGGACGCCGAGTCGTGCCGCTGGCTGACGACCGCGAGAAGGCCGACGACGACGATCGCCACCGTCGCGACGAGCGCCCGCGCCGGCAGTCATCGCCCGTCCGGGACGTACCGCCTCCCGGCGGATGATCGGCCGGGCCTCCGACCGCGCCGACACACGTGCCCACGCGGCGAGGATCCGGGTGCTCGGCCGGTCGTCGGTCACTCGGTCTCGTCCCCCAGCCGGCGGCGAGCACGGCTGACCCGGGCCCGGACGGCGCCGGCCGTCGTCCCGAGGACATCGGCGGCCTCGTCGTAGCTCAGCCCGCTGACCGCGACCATCGTCAGCGCCGCGCGATCGAGCGGTGCCAGCCCGGCGATCGATCGCTGGACGTCGAGCCACCGGACGCGATCGTCGCCATCGAGCGTTCGCGCCTCATCGCGGTGCCCGCGAGCGAGAGCGCGCCGGAATTCGCCGGAAGCGATCGAAGGCGAGCCGCCGGGTCGTCGTCAGCAGCCACGGCAGAAGCGGTCGGCTCCAGTCGATGTCGGCCCGGTAAATCCACAGTCTCGAGAAGGCCTCCTGGGCCAGGTCCTCGGCGGCGTCCCAGTCGTTGGTGAGGGCAAGCGCAAACCGAAACACGGGAGTCCAACAACCCGCGTGGACGTCGATGAAGCGCTCGTCGAACGACGGGTTGTGGGTCATCCCCCTGTACACGCTGGATGACCGCGATTCGCACAGGCATCGGCGGCGCGAGGTTGCCGCCGCCGTTGCCGCCGGAGTCACGACACGTCGCGGGGCGACGGCTCCGCCGAAGCGGGCACGGACGAGGGATCCGGCGCTGCGGTCGGGGCCGGCGCTGCCGCCGAGGCCGGGATCGGGGCCCCCGGGCCCCGGTAGCGGGACGGGTCGAACTGGTTCTCGGGCGGCGGCCGGTGGAAGATGCCCGGGTCGGTCGCCGCATCGGCGAGCTCGGGTGCGTCGGCAGGCCGCGGAACGCCGCAGCGGTAGCAGGCGACGACCGTCGACGCGTTGACGGAGCTGCACACCGGGCAGGCCCACGGTCCGGCGTCCTCGGCGAGCCCGGACCGGCGCCGGCTCCAGCGGGCGAGGCCGGGCAGGTACCGGCCCTCCAGCCGCCGCGAGACGGCCCGGCTCACGATCCAGACCGGGGCGAGCAGCAGGACGCCGACGGCCACGGCGAGGGCGATCCAGAGGACGGAGACGAGGCTGCCGACGAGCGACGCGGCATCGGCCCAGTTCGTGTCGCCCACGGCCGGCCCTCCGCTACGGCCGGTACTCGACGCCCTTCGCCGACGCCGGGCCGGGTCGCCTCGGGAGCGCCGTCCCGACCAGCGGCCCGCACGAGGCGAGGCCGCGCCGGGCGCACTCCCCCGCCAGCTCGTCGACGAGGCGGACGGGGAGCGTCGGGTCGGCGAAGATCGCGGTCCCCACCTGGACGGCGACGGCGCCCGCGGCCAGGAAGTCGAGCACGTCGTCGATCCCCGTCACGCCGCCGATGGCGATCACGGGGATGTCGACGACCTGGGCGACCTCGTAGACGATCCGCAGGGCGACCGGCTTGATCGCCGGACCCGACAGGCCGCCGTACGTGTTGCCCAGGAACGGACCCGTCCGGTCGGCGCGGAGCGCCATCCCGGAGAGCGTGTTGATGGCCGAGAGCGCGTCGGCGCCCGCGTCGGCGATCGCCCGGGCGATCGGCCGGATGTCGGCGACGTTGGGCGAGAGCTTCACGATGAGCGGCAGCTCCGTCGCCCGGCGCACCGCCCGCGTCACGGCGGCCGCGGCGTCCTGGTCGATCGCGAACTGGAGCCCGCCCTTGCCGACGTTCGGGCAGCTGATGTTGAGCTCGACGCCGGCGACCCCCGGCACGAGGTCCAGCTTGCGGACGACGCCGACGTAGTCCTCGATCGACTCGCCGGCGACGTTGACGATGACCGGCACCTGCCAGGTCGCCCAGAGCGGCGCGTACCGCTCCAGGACCGCGTCGATCGCCGGGGTTCTGGAGGCCGATGGAGTTGAGCATCCCGCCCGGCGTCTCGGTGACCCGCGGCGGCCGGTTGCCGGTCCGCGGCCGGAGCGTGGTCCCCTTGCAGCAGATGGCGCCGATCCGCTGGACGTCGACCACGTCGGCGTATTCGACGCCGTAGCCGAAGGTCCCCGAGGCGACGAGGATCGGGTTGGCCAGGACCAGGCCGCGGCCCAGGTCGACCGAGAGATCGACCGCCGCCGGGTCGAAGCCGGCCGACCCGCCGGACCGCCGGCCGCCGGGAGCGAGCGGGGCGATCGTCGGGCTGCCCAGGGCCACGATCGCGGAGGCGCCGGCCGCCGCCGGGCCGGACGCCGCTGGACCACCTGCCGCCGCGGCCCTCCACCCTTCGGTCGCCCCCTTTCGGCTCGACGATCGCGCTCTTGATCGTCCGAACGGTCGGCGTTCGCCGCAGCCGGCCCGCCGCCCCGGCCGCAGCCGCCGGGCCCGGCGCCTTCCCGTGGGTGATGACTCGCCGCTTCGGCTTCATTGCTTGTGCGTCCCCGCCCCGGCGGTCGCCTCCCAGTCGATCTCGTCGCTGGCGAAGACCGGCCCCTCCCGGCAGACGCGCTGCGGGCCGTTGACGCCCCAGACGACGCAGCCGAGGCAGGCGCCGACGGCACAGCCCATGTTCTGCTCCATGGCGACCTGCAGGAACGCCTTGCGGCGGGCCTCGCGGCGAGCCCGGCCGGACGGGCTTCCCGGCGCCGCGCTTGCGGCCGAGCGTGGCGACGCCCAGGCGTCCCTTCCGGCCGGCCACCGCGGCCGCCAGCGCGCGGAGCATCGGCAGGGGCCCGCAGGCGAACGCCTGGTCGGCCCACGCCTCGTACTCCAGGACGAGGTCGGTCACGAACCCGTGGTGGCCGACGCTGCCGTCGTCGGTCGCGACCACGTACTCCATCTCGTCGGGGAGGAGCGAGCTCGGGTAGACCTCCGAGGCGTCGCGGCAGCCGTAGAGGAGGACGACCTGGCGGCCGTCGCGCAGCGCCTCGTCGGCGAGGAGCCGGACGTCGGCGATCCCGAGGCCGCCGGCGACGAGCAGCAGGTGGCGGCTCCGCGGGTCGACCTGGAACCCCTGGCCCAGGGGGCCGAGCATGTCGAGGCGATCGCCCGGCCGCATCTGGGTCAGCCAGGCCGTCCCCCGCCCGACCTCGCGGAAGTGGATCGAGATGGCGCCCGTGGCCGGGTCCGCGGTGTTGATCGTGAACGGCCGGCGCAGGACGAGCCCCGACCAGTCGCCGGTCCGGACGTGGACGAACTGGCCCGCCCGCGTCGCGCTGGCGAGCGCCGGCGCGTGGTACTGCTGGAGCCACTGGCCGGGCAGGATCTCCCGGCTCTCGAGGAGCTCCGCGTCGACCAGCTGCATGCCGCGTTCCCGGCGCGCTCGGTCAGCGGCTCGCCCGTCGACCTGGTCGTCCGCGCCCTCGTCGTCGGCCTCGTCGCTCGTCGTCGTCGATCCTCGTCGTCGAGCTCGGGCGCGACCGCGGGATAGGCCTCGGCGATCGCGTCGGCGACGTCGCCGAAGACGTCGGTCGGGTCGTAGAACTCGACCAGCTCCTCGGGGGTGGCGAGCTTCCGCCACTCGCCCTCCGGGCCCTCGGGGATCACCTCGGCGACGAGGCGGCCGGCGCCCGTGAAGGTGAGCCGCTCGTCGTCGTCGTCGATGATGACGAGATCGCCGAGGTGGTCGGCCAGGCCGGCGACCATGGCCTCGAACTGCTCGAGGATGCGGGCCTCGGCGATCTGGCTCCGCTCCTGGAAGGTGAGCGCGATGTCGTACAGGCGATGGGCGGCCGACTCCGCGTCGTCGGCCTCGGCCGGCTGCGTGGCCGCCCACTCGTCGGCCGCCGCCGCGTAGGCGTCCTCGCCGAGCGGCGACACGGTCTCCTCCGGGGAGATCCCGGCCACGCTCATCAGGTCGTCCGCCGCGGTCGGCTCGGGCCCCAGGCCGGCCGCCTCGCGGGCCGCCTCGGCGAACGCCGCGTAGATGTCGGAGGGGTTGTAGAGCTCGACCAGCTCGGCGGCCGCTCTCGATGACCTCCGTCTCGCTGATCCACTCGCCCGTCGCCTCGTCCTGGTAGCGGGTGCGGCTGCGGAAGGTCAGGTCGGGGGCGACCGAGAGGTAGTCGGGGTCGTCGTCGATGAGGGTCAGGCCGCCGATCTCGTCGATCCGGGCGGCGTTGGCGTCCAGGAAGCGGTCGAGCTGCTCGGCGGCCCGGGCCAGGAAATCGGAGCGCTCGAGCGCCGCGTCGCGGGCGAGCTCACCGAGGAGGTCGGTGCGGTTCACGTCCATGGCGGGGCGTCTCCTTCGTTGTCCGGGCGACGGGTTGGCGAGGCGTTCCGGTGAGGGGCGCGGGGCGGGGTTCGGCGGGGGCCGCCTCAGCCGCCCTCCTTGCCGAGGGTCTCGATGCCGAAGTACTTGAGGTCGGGTCCCATGCGCTCGCGCAGGAACATCGAGTGGTGGCGCTCGAAGATCCACTCGCCGGCGCGGTGCCCGAGGGCCGCGGTGCCCTCGTCGCCGCTCGAGCTTGTCGATCGTGCCGTAGTCGGGCAGGTCCAGGAGGATCACGTTGTCGAAGTCCCAGCCGTAGGCGACGTTGTACCAGCCGAGGAACTTGATCCCGAACTTCTCCTCGTACTCCTGCACCTGGCGCGGGAAGATGGTCCGCATGAAGAACTTGAAGAACGAGTCGCGGCCGCGGCGAACGTTGAAGAAGGTCGCGAGGACCGGCACGGGCTGGCTCCCTGCTGAGCGTGGGCGTCGCGACCCGGGCGGCGGCCCGGGTCGCGGGCTATTGTCGCACGCCCGGGTCGGGTTCCACGGGGGGTGGTCCGGAAGCGGCATCGCCGGCGGCCGGGCCGGGCTCCGCGGCGCCGGCTGGCCCGTCGGCGGCGGGCTCCGCGGCTCCGCGGCTGGCCCGTCGGCGACGGGCTCCGTGGGCGCCGGGCCGGGCTCCGCGGCGCCGGCTGGCGCGTCGGCGGCGGGCTCCGGGGCGCCGGGCCGGATCGTCGCCCTCCAGGCGATGATTCGTGCATTCGCCGAGCCCCTGGCCCTTCGGGGTCGCCCGCGGCATCTCCCGGAACGGCCCCTTCACTCTCCGACGTGCGCTCCGGAGCACGGGCGCCAGCCACCCGGGCCGTCGCAGCGGCATCGGCGCCCGGCTCCCCCTCCGGGACGAGGCCGAGGGTCCCCTCGACGGGGACGCCGGGGACCTCGCCGTCACGAATCATCGCCTCTGAGGCGGGGGAGCGTCAGGGCGGGTGTCGGGCGAGGCGCCGGCGGTGGCGCCAGGGGTGGCGGGCTCGCGGCGGGCGCCGCGGCGGTCGTCCGTGGCGGGCTTCGCGTCGGAGGCCACCCCGGCGGCCGCAATCGGCCGGGCCGCGCCGACAGCGTGCGCCACCCGGTGCTCGTCCTCGAGCTCGCCGACCGTCCTCGTCGGACTGGCCAGCGGGCGCCGGCGGCCCTGGGCGCGACGGTCGGCCGCGACGAGGCGCAGCAGGAAGATGACCGTCTGGCCGGTGAGCAGCAGCAGCCCGATCACGACGAAGAGGAGGATCGCCAGGAGCTCGAACGGCCAGTTCAGGTTGAGCCCGATCGGGATCAGCAGGATGAAGAAGCCCAGGACGATCACCTGGAACCAGAAGCAGCCGAGACCCGGCCCGCGCTCCGGGTCAAGCTCCGCGCCCCGGTACTCGGGCCTGCGGGCGGGGACGTCCGCGGAGGTCGCCGGGCGGTCCGGGGCAGGAGCGCGACAGCGGCGACAGCGCCGCCTGCGGCTCGGGCGTCGTCGGGTTCGGGGTGTCGTCCGTCACTGGGGTCCTCGCGGTGCCCGCGCGGGGCGCTGGGTCGGTGGCGCCACGATACGCCTTGCGACGAGCGCGGGTGTCGCGGCCCGTCGGCCATCCGGGCACGCTACCCTTCCCGGCGATGCCCGACGACCTCGATCCCCTCGCCGCCGCCCGCTGGCACCCCGAGCCCGAGCTGATCGCGTTCGGCGACGAGGCGACGCGGCCCGCGCCGCCCTGGAGCGCCTGGGCGAGGAGACGTGGCGGACGGCCCTCGACTACCTCTACCGCGAGGGCGTGCGCCGCGGCGTGGCCCCGGTCACCTACCCCGAGCTGCGCGAGCGGTACTTCGCCCCGTCGGGCGGCCGCCCCGCCCCTGCCCCGCAGCGCCCGACTCCGTCGACGGAGATCCTCGACGAGTTCCGCGAGCGCCTGGCGCCCTATCTGCTCAACGCCTACCACCCGGGATCGTTCGCCTACTTCACGCCGCCGCCGCTGGCGATGTCGGTCGCCGGCGAGGTTCTGGCCCAGTGGGCGAACCAGGGCGTCGACGTCTGGACGTGCGGCCCGGTCGGCGCGTTCGTCGAGGAGGAGGTGATCCGCTGGCTCTGCGACCTCGTCGGGTACGCCGATGAGCAGCCGGCGCCGGGGGCCGAAGGCCGGCGGGCACCCGGCGGGACGGCCGTCGACGACCGGCGGGCACCCGGCGGGGCGGCCGTCGACGACCGGCGGGCACCCGGCGGGGCGGCCGCCGACGACCGAGCCGCACCCGCGAGCTTCGGCGTCCTCACGTCCGGCGGGACGATGGCCAACGTCATGGGGCTGATGATCGCCCGCGACGTCCACCTCCCGCGCCGCCGGGAGGTCGCGGCCGCGGGCCTGCCGCCCGGCGCGGCCCTTCGACCTCGACGCCATGGGCGCTGCCGGCCTGGCCCCCTACCCCTCGCCCCCGCGCGGGGCTGCCCTCGAGGGCTGGCGCGTCTACGCGTCGGACCAGGCCCACTTCTCGATCGCCAAGGCGCTCGACTTCCTGGGCTTCCCGGCCGAGACGCTCGCCGTCGTCCCGTCCGACGAGCACTTCCGGCTCCGCGGCGCCGCGGTCGCAGCGCAGGTCGAGGCCGACCTGGCCGCCGGCCTGCGGCCCCTCGCGATCGCCGGCGTGGCCGGGTCGACGAACACGGGGAGCGTCGACGCCACCGGGGAGCTGGCCGACGTCGCGGCGCGCCACGGGCTCTGGCTCCACGTCGACGCGGCCTACGGCGGCGCCGCGCTGCTCTCCCGGCGCGACGCGCCCCGCGTTCCCGACCTCTCCCGGGCCGACTCGATCACGATCGACCCCCACAAGTGGTTCTTCCAGGCCTACGACATCGGCGGGCTCCTCGTCCGCCGGCGGGCCGACCTCGAGCAGACGTTCCATCGCCGCCCCGAGTACTACCGCACCGCCCACCACGAGGAGCAGGCCCTCAACTGGTACGAGCTGGCCCTGGAAGGCACCCGACGCTGGCGCGCCCTCAAGCTCTGGATGAGCTGGAAGCACCTGGGGACCGACGGGCTGGGCCGCCTCGTCGAGGCGCAACGACGACCTGGCGACCCACCTGGCCGACCGGATCGCCGCGGCCGACGACCTCGAGGCGATCCCGGCGGGCCGACCCGAGCTCTCCGTCGTCTGCTTCCGCCACCTCCCGGGCGGCCGGGCCCGGGCAGCCGCCGTCGAGGCCGTCGACCCCGCTGCCATCGACCGCTACACGGACCGCCTGGCCACGTTGCTCCAGCACTCCGGCGAAGGCTGGCTCTCGACGACCGTCCTCCGCGGCCACACCTTCCTGCGCGCCGGGATCGTCAACTTCCTCAGCTCCCCCGACGCGGTCGACGCGATCCTCGACGCGCTCCGGCGCCTCTCACCCGCGGCCGCCCGGGAGGCGGGGCTGCCGGCCGACGAGTAGCGGCCAGGCAGTGTGACTTCTTGAACTCGTCGACGTCGCAGATCCCCACGGCCAGGCCGTGGTGGTGCCGCCGCTCCCGCGAGAGCTCGCGGGCCAGGGCGTCGCAGAACGCGCGGCGGTTGAGAGCGCCGGTCAGAGGGTCGTGCATGGCCTCGTGGGCGAGCGCATCGCGCGCCGCGAGCAGCCTCGCCTGCAGCTCGACCATGCGCCGGCCCACGTCGACCCGGGCGCGGAGCTCGCCGGAGTCGAAGGGTTTCGCCAGGTAGTCGTCGGCCCCGGCCTCCAGTCCGGCGACGATGTCCGCCTTCTCGCCCCGCGACGTCAGGATGATGATGTAGGGCGGCTGGTCGGACTGCAGGGTGCGGACGCGGCGGCACACGTCCACGCCGGCGAGCCCGGGCATCATCCAGTCGAAGATGGCCAGCCTGGGCGCATCCGGCCGCCGCATGGCCTCCCAGGCCTCCGCGCCGTCGACCGTCGCACCACCTCGTGGCCGTGCTTCTGCAGCACGCCCGGCGAGGACGAGGCGCGACGTGACGTCGTCGTCGGCGATGAGGATCTTCAGCGCCGTTCTCGCGGGTCACCGGATCGCTTCTCGTCCGATGAAGCCGAGCATCGCCGCCTTCAGCCGGGCGAACTCGAGACTCGAGGTCCGGGCAGGCGGGCCGGCGACGAGCCGTCGAGGTCGCCGGCCGACGCGCCGCGCTGTCTCCATCTCGAAGGCCACCGCCCGCAGGGCCTCGCCGCCGACGTTGGCCGACGCGCCCTTGATGGTGTGGGCCTGGCGGAGCGGCGCCCGGGGCGTCGCCGGCGCCGAGGTAGCTCCTGCAGCGCCTCGATCTGCCGCGGGACGTCCTCCAGGAAGCCGTCGACCACGGTGCGCGCGAGGTCCTCGTCGTCCATCAGGCGAGCCAGCATGCCCGCCCGGTCGAAGACCGGCGCCTTCGCTTCCTCTGCCGCCGCGGGCGCGGCTGCCCCGGGTCGCGGCGGCGCAGGTGCGGCGGGCGCCGCGGCGTCGTCCCGCGGCAGCCATCGCTCCAGCGCGTCGGCCAGCGCCTGCGGCGACGACGGGCTTGGTGACGTAGTCGTCCATCCCCGCGTCGAGGCAGCGCTCCCGGTCGCCCGGCATGGCGTGGGCGGTCATGGCGATGATGGGGATCCGGTGCTGCAGGACCGCGGACCGCGGGTCGCGGATGCGGCGGGTGGCCTCGAGGCCGTCCATCTCGGGCATCTGCACGTCCATCAGCACGAGGTCGTAGGGGAGCGTCTCGAGCGACCTGACGGCCTCCGCGCCGTTGGCGACGGCGTCCGCGCGCAGCCCCAGCTTCTTCAGGATGCCGAGCGGCGACCTGCTGGTTGGTGACGTTGTCCTCGGCCAGCAGGATGCGCACCGCGCCCCGGCGCATCTCGCGGATCGCGTGGCGCGTGACGATGGGCCGCGCGGCGCTGGCGACTCGGCCACGGCCGAACCGGCCAGCACCGCGGACAGGCTGTCGAAGAGGTCCGACTGCCGCGCCGGCTTGACCAGGTAGGCGGCAAACCCGATCTCCTCCATCTGGCGGGCGTCGCCCCGTTGCGCCGAGCGAGGTCATGAGCACCAGGCGGGTGTGCGCCAGCGTCTCGTCGGCCTTGATGGCCCGGGCGAGCTCCGCGCCGTCCATGCCGGGCATCTGCATGTCGAGGATGGCCGCCCGGAACGGATCGCCCGCGTCGCTGGCCCGCGCCAGCGCCTGCAGCGCCGCCGGGCCGTCGGGAGTCTCTTCGGACCGCACGCCCCAGGCCTGGAGCTGGGCCGTCAGGACCTCGCGGTTGGTGGCGTTGTCGTCCACCACCAGGATGTGGACCCCGCGAATGTCGGCCGGCGGGGTCGACGGTGCGTTCCCGCTCGGCCTGCTTGGCGAAGCGGGCGGTGAACCAGAACTCCGAGCCTCGCCCGCTTCGCTCACGAAGACCGATCTGGCCGCCCATCAGCTCGGCGAGCTGCTTCGAGATGGCCAGTCCCAGCCCGGTGCCGCCGTAGCGGCGGGTGGTCGAGGCGTCGGCCTGGGTGAACTTCTCGAACATCAGCGCCTGCTTCTCCGCCGGGATGCCGATGCCGGTGTCCCGTGACCGAGAAGCGCAGCACGACCTCGGTGTCGGTCTCCGAGACCAGGCTCACCCGCACGGCGACCTCGCCCCGGCTGGGTGAACTTGAGCGGCGTTGCCGGCCAGGTTGAGCGAGGACCTGGCGCAGGCGACCCGGGTCGCCGCGAAGGCAGGCCGGCACGTCGGGCGCCGCGGCGCAGATGAACTCGAGCCCCTTCTCGTGGGCGCGCAGGGCCAGCGTGGCGGCGAAGTCGTCGAGCAGGGCGCGCAGGTCGAAGTCGAGCGTCTCGAGCTCGAGCTTGCCCGCCTCGATCTTGGAGAAGTCGAGGATGTCGTTGAGGAGCGCCAGCAGGGACTCGCCGCTCGCGCGCACGGTCTCGGCGTACCGGCGCTGCTCCTCGTCGAGCTCGGTGTCGAGCAGGAGGCCGGTCATGCCGATGACGCCGTTCATGGGCGTGCGGATCTCGTGGCTCAGGATGGGGCGGTTCGAGGGCAAGGCGGAGGGGGGGGGGGGCGGAGGGGGGGCAGTAAGCGGACAACAGGGACGAACGACGTCTGGTGCGCGGCAGAGGGGGGGGGCGCACTCCGCCCACCGTGGGCGGTGATCGGCCGGGAGCGGGGTTACGCCTCCGCGTCGCGGTAGGCCAGGCGGCCCCCGGCGACCGTCAGCAGCACCCGCCCCGGAAGCTCGCGGCCCAGGAGCGGCGTATTCCGGCCGCGCGAGGCCAGCGCGGCCGCGGTGACCGTCCAGCCGGCGCCCGCGTCGAAGACGACGAGGTCAGCCGGGGCACCCTCCGCGAGCCCCCGAGCCTCGCCCCGCCGCCCGGCCCGGCCGCCGAGCACGCGGGCGGGGCCGGTCGTCAGCGCCTCCACCGCCCGGGCGAGCGTGCAGCCGGTCCGCGCCGACCGCCGCGAGCAGCACCCCCAGCGCCGTCTCCACGCCGCTGATCCCGTTCGCGGCCAGCCCGAACTCGGCCTCCTTGTCGACCTGGGTGTGCGGCGCGTGGTCCGTTGCGACCGCGTCGGCCGTCCCATCGACGAGCGCCGCGAGCACCGCCGCGGCGTCCTCGGCGGCCCGCAGCGGCGGGTTCACCTTGCAGGCCGTCGCATACGGGTGGGCGACGAGTGCCCTGTCGGCCCACGGGTCGCGCGCGACGCCGTCGCCGTCGACCGCCTCCCACGCCCAGCGCCGCGCCCCGGCGACCCACTCGTCGGTCAGGCCGAGGTGGTGCGGGGTCACGTCGCAGGTCACGGGCAGCCCGGCGGCCTTCGCCCGACGCACCGCGTCGAGCGCCCCGGCGGTCGAGAGGTGGGTGAGGTGGAGCCGCGCCGCGGGCGCGTCGGGCAGGACGGCTCCCAGGACCGCGATCGCCCGTTCGACCGCGGAGACCTCCGCCGGCGACCGGCCAGCCTTTGAGCCCCAGCACGCTGGCGACGTACCCCTCGTTCGCCTCGGCGCCGGCCGTGAGGGCGGGGTCCTCGGCGTGCTCGAAGAGCGGGATGCCCAGCATCCCGGCGTAGAGGAGCGCGTTGCGCAGGATCACGGGGCTCTTCACCGGCGAGCCGTCGTCCGAGAAGCCCACGGCGCCGGCGTCGGCGAGCTCGCCGAGGGCGGCGAGCCGCTCCCCTCCCCGCCCGACGGTGACCGCCCCATGGAGGAGCAGCTCCACCGGCGAGCCGGAGGCGGCCGCCGCGGCACGGACCCGCGAGAAGACCCCCGGCTCGTCGGCCGCGGGCGTCGTGTTCGCCATCGCGCAGACGCTCGTGAAGCCGCCGTGGGCGGCGGCGGCCAGCCCGGAGGCCACCGTCTCGGCGTCCTCGTTGCCCGGCTCGCGAAGGTGGACGTGGAGGTCGATGAAGCCCGGGGCGACGATGACCCCGTCCGGCGCGATCCCCTTCGCCGCGGCGCCCGCGAGCCAGGTCACGGCCTCCAGGACGCCGTCGCGGACGACGATCTCGCCCGGTCCCTCGCGCCCGGCAACCGGGTCGACGAGCCAGGCCCGGCTGATCTCGAGATGCGCGACCGGCTCGCCGATCCGCATCGGGGTCGCGTTCGCCGTCTCAGCCACTGATCCCGGCCTCCGGGTGCCAGCCGCCGTGGACGCCCGACAGCAGGTAGAGGAGGGCCATCCGGACGGCCACCCCGTTGGCCACCTGCTCGGTGATGACGCTGCGGTCGAGCACCGCGACGTCCGCCGCGATCTCCACGCCCTCGTTCATGGGGCCCGGGTGCATGACGAGGGCGTCCGGCTTCGCCCCCGCCAGCCGCTCCCGGGTCAGGCCGAAGCGGGCGGCGTACTCGCGCAGGCTCGGGCAGGAGCCCCGCGTCCATCCGCTCGCGCTGGAGGCGGAGGGCCATGACGACGTCGGCATCCTCCAGCGCGGCGTCGACGTCGGAGGTGACGGTGAAGCCGCCGTGCCCGGCCGGTCCCCGTCCGTTCGCCCAGCGGGCCGCCCAGGCGTCGAAGCCGCGGAGGATCGGCGTGGGCCCGCAGATCCAGAGGTCGGCGCCCATCGCGGTGAGGCGTCCAGACGTTGCTCCGCGCGACGCGCGAGTGGAGGACGTCGCCCAGGATGACGACCTTCCTGCCGCGCAGGTCGCCCAGGTGGGCGCGCATCGTGTACAGGTCCAGGAGCGCCTGCGACGGGTGGGCGTGCCAGCCGTCACCGCCGTTGAGGACGCTCCCCGAGAAGACCTCGGCGGCCAGGTACGGCGCGCCGGAGCGTCCCGTGGCGCATCACGATCATGTCGGCGCCCAGGGCCTCGATCGTGCGGATCGTGTCCACCAGCGACTCGCCCTTCGAGACCGACGAGGCGCTCGCGGCGATGTTCACGACGTCGGCCGAGAGGTTCTTGGCCGCGACCTCGAAGGAGACGCGGGTCCGGGTGGAGGCTTCGTAGAAGATGATCGTGACGCTCCGGCCGCGGAGAGCCGGGACCTTCGCGATCG
Source organism: uncultured Chloroflexia bacterium (assembly GCA_963827965.1). Taxonomy (GTDB): domain Bacteria; phylum Chloroflexota; class Limnocylindria; order Limnocylindrales; family CSP1-4; genus CTSoil-043. Next base: position 111,636 of record CAWHCW010000012.1, read on the forward strand.
GCCTGCCGAGGACCTCCTTCATCGCGTCGGTCGTCTTCATGATGAGGCCGATCTCGTCGGCCGAGAGGACGTCGACGTCGAGGAGATGCTTCTGGCTCCAGGCCACCTCCGGGCCGTCCGCCGCCGGTGCCGTCGGCGCCGCTGCCTCGGGCGCGCTCATGGCGGCCCCTCCCGGCGCGCGATGGAGACCGCGTCCTCGCCATCGATCTCCGCGACGTGGACCTTGACCAGCTCGTCGCGCGACGTCGGGACGTTCTTGCCGACGTGGTCGGCGCGGATCGGCAGCTCGCGATGGCCACGATCGACGAGGACCGCCAGGCGGATCGCCCGCGGCCGCCCGAAGTCCACGAGCGCGTCCATCGCGGCCCGGATCGTGCGGCCGGTGTAGAGGACGTCGTCGACGAGGACCACGGTCCGGTCGTTGAGGTCAACGGGGATCGCCGTCCCCTTGACGATCGGCTGCTGGGCGACGAGCGAGAGGTCGTCGCGGTAGAAGGTGATGTCGAGGGCGCCGACGGGGAGGGCGACGCCCTCGTGCTCCTCGATCGCCGTCGCGATGCGCGTGGCCAGGGGAACGCCGCGGCGCTGGATCCCGACGAGGACCAGGCCCTCGGTTCCGGCCTGCCGCTCGACGATCTCGTGGGAGACGCGGACGATCGCCCGGCGGATCTCGTCCGCGGTCATGATCTGGCGTGCGTCCATCAGGCGACGAGCCCGGCGCACCCGCCGCGACGTGGCACGTGGGTCCTCCTTCCCGGCCTCGCGGGACCGGTCGTTAAAGGGTCACGCGCAGTCTACCGCGCGGGGCGGCGCGACGGCGGGACGGCGCGACGGCGGGGCCGCCCGCAGCGGCGGTCAGCGGACGACGACGACCGGCTCGTCCCCGGGGTCGGGCATCCCGTAGAGCTGTCCCGCGTTCTCGCCGCTCCAGGCGAAGACCGTGACGAGGCTTCCCTGCCCGTTGCGGCCCGGGGGCGTGGACCAGGCGAGGCGGTCGGCTCCGACCGAGAAGCCGGGCAGGGCCGCCGCGTCGGCGAGCAGGACGGCGCCGAGCGAGCCGTCGCCCTCGACCGCGACGAGCGAGAGGCGGCCGGCGCCGGGCGCGGCTGGATCGGCCACCCAGACGCCCAGGCGGCGGCCGGCCGGATCGAACCGGACCTCCCAGTCCGTGACGTCCCGGCCGACGGCAGCGGGCGGAAGCTCGCTGGCATCGAGCTCGGCGCTGGGGCCCAGGAGCGCCTGCCAGTCGGTGGCTGCGAGATGGCCCGCCGCCGGCATCCACGCCTGGTCCGTGGCGCTCCAGGCGAGCGATCCGGTCCAGTAGACGACGAGGCGGTTGGTCGGATCCACCACCGGTCGCCAGATTCCACCGCGCGCGATCTCGGTGACCTTGGCGCCGGCCGGTTCGACGAGGAAGGAGCGGGCGACAACCGTGGCGGGGTCCGCGGTGGGGCCGGGGAGGGCGGTCGAGCGTTCCGTCTCCCGCGTCTCCGCGACGCCCACCGTGCTCCCCAGGATCCGATCGTCGACCCAGCCCGAAAAGACGGAGCCGTGGTCGTCTGTCAGGGCCCGGGCCTTCTGCTGGCCCACGTGCCAGGCGTAGACGTCGGGGCCGTGAGAGCCGTCCGCTGGTCGAGCCGAGAACGCCACCCACTTCCCGTCGGCGCTGTAGGCGGGAGGAGCGCCGACGAGGATGACGGCCTCGGCGATCGCGACGGCCGGCGCCGCAGAAGGACCTGGCGTGGCGGGGGGGATCGTCGCGAGCGTCGGGGGCGGCGACCCCGGCTCCGGCGATGCCGGCTCGGTCGCCCCGGGATCCGGCGAGGCCGACGGTGCGGTGGGGGTCGGGGTCGGCGTGCCCGGGTCAGGCGTCGGCTCGGGAGTGGCCGGCGGCGCGCTGGGGGGAGGAGAGGAGGGCGCGGTGGGCAGCGGCGAGGCGGGAAGATCCGACGGCGCGGGAGAGCTGACCGGAGGAGAAGCCGGCTCTCCCGACACCGACGGTGATTGAACAGGCGCGCTGCTTGGAACCGGAGACGGCTCGGGCGTCGACGTTGTGACGGGCGGCGCGAGATCGACCGCGACCGCGTAGATCGCGTCCTGCCCGACGACCACCGCCGGGTTCCCGTCGCGCGGGAGGAGCACGGACGTCGGCCTCACGGCCAGCAACGTCAGGGTCTGGGCGTCGCCGTCCAGGGTGCCGCAGGCAGTGGCGTCCACGCCGGCACAGACCCGCCGCACGTCGGCGCTGGAAAGGACGTAGGTCCCGTCCGCTGACCGACGCACCCAGGCGACCGGCTGCGAGTCGACGAGGATCGGCGTCGCCGCCGGGAGAAGGCTGCCGGCGGGCGGCGTGCCCGCCGGGGATGCGACGGGAGGAAGGGCCAGGGGGCCCACGAGGAGCGCGACGACCGCGACCGCGGCCAGGCCGGCGAACGCGAGGCCGGGCCGGTCGGAGAATGCCGGCCGCGTGGTCCGCCGATCCAGGCGGCCCGTGACCCGGCGGCGCCGGCGGGCGCGGCGGACCTCGGCGTCGAGTGCGAGCGACACCCGCGCCCCGAGGTCGCGCGGCGCCGGCGGAAGGTCGGCGCGGAGGCTCCGCAGGAGTGCCGCGTCCTCCGCGAACGCCGCCGCGGCGGCCCGGCACGGCCCGCAGCCGGCGAGATGCTCATCGAGCCAGGCAGCGTCGGCGGTCTCGAGCGGGCCGAGCAGGGCGTCGGAGGCCAGGGCGTGGGCGCGCACGTGCGGATCGTTGATCCGGTCGGGATGGCGGGTCGCGCGCTGGAGGCCGCTCATCGGCGGGCCTCCCGCGAGTGATCGGGGTGGTTCGAGAGGGCGGCGGCGGCTTCGCGCTCCGCGCTGGCGGCCTTCTCCTCGGCCAGCGCCCGCCGGAGGCTCTCGCGCCCCCGGGTCAGGAGCGCGCGCGCAGCGACGTGCGAGGTGCCAAGGGCGGCGGCGAGCTCCAGGCCGGTCATCTCGTGGACCTCGGCGAGGAGGAGGGCGGAACGCTGCCGCTCGGGGATGCGCCGCAGCGCCCGCTCCAGGTCCCCGGAAAGGCGCGCGTCAAGGAAGATGCGCTCGGCCGATGGCGAGGAGCCGCGCGATTCGCCGGTCCAGGGGACGAAGCGGATGATCTTGCGGCGGCGGATCTCGTCAAGGGCCACGCGGTGGGCGATCTGGTACAGCCAGGCCCGGGCCTTGGCCAGGTCGTCGAGGTCCGCGTACGCCCGGTAGGCACGGACGAAGGCGTCCTGTGTCAGGTCCGCCGCCAGCTCCGGATCGCGGAGCATGCGCACCAGGTAGGCATAGATCTCGCCGCGGTGGCGGGCGAAGAGCCCCTCGACGAAGGTGCGGGCCGCCTCCGGGTCGGTGGGCAGCGCGGCCGCGCGGCCGGCGGCGGCAGTCGATTCCACCGCCCCGTCCGGAGGCGCCGGGATCTCGTCCGGCTCCAGCGGCGGGACGTCATGGCCCGGGATCACCGGACGAGCCCCCCAGCGGAGCGAGAGATCGAGAAGCACGCGGCCTCCGGGAACGGTGGACGGCGCGGACGGTTCCCGCGCGTCGGCTCCATGACGAGAAGCGCCCGGAGCGTGTGACGCCGTCGCGGGGACCGGTTCGGCGGGCGCGTCACGTTCGCCCGCCGGGACGCTCGGACCGGGGGTCCGGCCGGTCGTCGCCCGTGCCCCGACCCAGGCCCCGGACGAGCTGGTCGGCGGCCTCCTCGGGGCTCACGGAGTTCACCGGGAGCCCGGTGCCCAGCTCGAGGCCGGCGATCTCGCGAAGGCGCGGGTGGATCTCCCAGTGCCAGTGGTACGTGGCATCGACCTGCCCGGTCACCGGCGCCGTGTGGAGCACGAGGTTGTACGGCGGGCCGCCGAGCAGGTCGAGCCGGCCCAGGACCTGGCGGAGGCCCTCCGCCGTGGAGGCGAGGTCGCCGTCCGTGGTCCGTCCGAAGTCGGACTCGTGGCGGCGCGGGACGATCCAGACCTCGAACGGCGAGCGCGAGGCGAACGGGGCGAAGGCGATCGAGGTGTCGTCCTCCCAGACGAAGCGCACGCCACCCTCCCGCTCGAGACGGACGGCCCGGCAGTACGGGCACTCGCTCTCGCGGATGACGAAGCGGGCGGCGCCCCCGATCTCCTCGGCGACCTCGTGGGGGATCTGGGGCAGGTCGTAGAGGTCCAGGCAGAGGTGGTTCGTCCGGGCGCCGGCCTGGCGGCCCCAGTTCTGGAGGACCTGGAGGTAGGCCGTCTGGCCGGTCCGTCCCGCCTCCGCGACGGCCGCCCGGGCAGCCGCCAGCAGCTCGGTGATCAGGCCGATCCCGACCGAGTGGAGGGGCCGGTGCTCGCCGGGCGGGGCGACGATCGTGCGCCAGCTCCCGGCGGCACGGGCCTGGGAGAGGGCGATCTGGGCGACGCTCTTCTCCTGCTCGCGCGCCTCCGCCTCCGTGCCCACCGTGCGGAAGGCGAAGTCCTTGAGGATTCGCGTCCGGACGCCGTCGCCCGGGGGGATCCGGCAGTTGAAGCAGTCGCCGTGGTCGTCGACGGGCTCGGCGCTCGTGATGAAGCGGGCACGGTCGAAGTCGCGGTCGACGAGCGTGGCCACCCACCAGCCGGTGATCGCGTCGCGGCGGAGCTCGAAGAGGCCGGCGCTCATCGGAGGACTCCCGCGAGGTCGTCCGCCGCCGGGAGGCCGCGCACCGCCGAGAGGCCGCTCCCCGCCGCGAGGCCGTCGCTCACCAGCTCCAGGCCGAGCCGCCGGGCGAGGGCGGGCGCGAAGGCGGCGGCAGCGGCGGCGACGCTCTCGGTGGAGGGTGGCGCATCGGCACGCGCGCCGGGGATGCCCGCCCGGGCCCGCTCGCGGGCGATGGAGGTCGAGCGGAGGCCGGGCGTCCCGCAGGGATCGATGAGGTCGAAGTCGGCGAGGTTCGTCGTCACGTTGAGGGCAATCCCGTGGAAGCTGACCCCGCGGGCGACCCGGATCCCCAGGGCGCCGATCTTGCGCGGCAGCGGCGTCTCCGGCCCGACCCAGCAGCCCGGGATGGCCGGGGCGCGGACCGGCGGTGACCCCGGCCGCGGCGCAGGTGTCGGCCATGGCGCCCTCCAGGGCCGCCACGAACGCGCGGATTCCGAGGGGGCGGGGGGTGCCGACGGCCGAGCTGCCGGCCGCGGGCGGCGCTTCGCGCCGGCCCTCGGCGGCCGGCGTCGAGAGCGCCACGATCGGGTAGGCAACGAGCTGGCCGGGACCGTGGTAGGTGACCTCCCCGCCACGCTCGACGCGGAGGACCTCGATGCCCCGTTCCGCCAGCAGCCCGGGAAGCGCCAGGACGTGGGCCTCGCTGGCGTTGCGTCCCAGGGTGAGCACCGCATCGTGCTCGAGGAGGAGCAACTGGTCCTCCTCGAGGGTGCCATCAGCGCGCGCCGCGGCCAGCGCCTGCTGCATGGCCCAGGCGTCGCGATACGCGATCCGGCCGAGCCAGGCGGCGCGCAGGCGCCGGGGCGGCGCCGAGTGCTCCTCCATCGTCACGCGCTCCACCTGCGCACCATACCAGCGGCCGCCGGGCGAGCGATCGCCCGTGGGCTCAGGGGCGCCGAGGGCTCCCGCCTGCTGGGCGGCTCGCCGAGCCCAGGCGCGGCGCCCCGCGGCGAGCGGGCTTTCAGGATTGCTTCAGCGACGGGTGGCTGAATCCACATCACGGATCGCGGCTCCCTCCCCGCGGTTCCTCGCCGGACGACCGACCTCCTCCCGGTCACCCGGCCGCAAACGGACCCGTGTCGCCTTCCCTTTCTCGGGCGGCCCGGGTCCGTTTCGCGTTCCCGGCCGGTCTCGCGGCCCAGCGACGGACCACGGCCCCGCCGAGGCCGCCGGACGCGGCCGCTCCGCGCGCTCGCTCCTCCTCCCCCACTGGCTCGCCGAATACAGCACGGCGGCCCTGCTCGTCGTCGGCGGGGCGGGGCTGCTCATGGGGTGGGAGCCCGGCGCCTGGACGTGGCTCGTTCCCGCGGGGCTGGGCGCGCTGGCGTACACGTCGCTCAACAGCCTGGGCTGGGTCCTCGCCGACCGGACGCGGCACGCCTACGCGGTGCCGATGGTCGTCGGACTGGCAGGGGCGCTCATCGCGATGGCCCTGCTGGTCGCCGGCGCCGTGATCGCAGCACCGGGTTCGCAGGCGCTCGATCAGGCGGGGACGACCGGGTCGATCGGATACCCCGTGAGGATCTGGCCGCCAGTCGGCGTGACCCGGTAGACGTCCTCGTGGCGGACGCCGCCGAAGCCCGGGATGGCGAGGACCGTGTGCCCGATCGTCATCGTCATGTCCGCGCGGAGCGGCACGTTCCGATGGGGCGGGATGATCGTGGAAGCCGGCGTCTCCTCGAAGCGCAGGCCCAGGCCGTGCCCGATCCCGTTGACGTGGCAGGCGCCCAGGCCGCGGCGCTCCGCGACCCCGGCGGCGATGGCGTCGAGATCGGCCACCGTCGACCCGGGGCGCATCGCCTCCCGGACCGCGGGGATCACTTCCGCGTACGCGTCGAGCAGGGCCCGCTGCTGCCCGTCGGGTTCGCCGAGGACGAACGTCCGGGCCAGGTTCGCGCAGTAGCCCTCGATCTGCGGGGTCAGGTCGATCACGACCAGGTCGCCGAGCTGCAGGGGCTGCTGGCTCAGGCGACCGTGGAGCATGCAGGTCTCGATCCCGAACGTGACGTAGATCGGCGTGCTCGTCCGCTCGGCCCCGGCCCGCATCATCGCGTAGGTCGTCTCGGTGGCGATCTCGTGGGCGGTGACGCCCGGCCGGAGCAGCTCGCGCGCGCGATCCATCCCGATCCCGGCGACCCGCTGCGCCTCGGCCATGAGGACCAGCTCGCCGTCGTCCTTGACCATCCGCAGGGGATCCATGACCGGGTCCGACGAGACGACCTCGACCCCGGGGTTCACCTTGCGGAAGAGCTCGACGAGGAAGGCGGGGGTTTCGAACCACATCTGGATCCCGACCTTCGGCCGGCCGGCCTTTGGCGCGCCGGCCTTCGGGACACCTGGTGCGCCGGAGCCGGCGGGAGCACCGGGGGCAGCGGGTGCGCCGGAGCCAGGGGGCTTGCCGACGATCTCGCGCAGGAGCCCGACGACCTCGTGGATCTGGCCCCCGACCGAGCCGAAGACCAGCACCTCGCCATCGGCCAGGCTCGCCCGGATCTCGGGCTCCTCGCCCGCGAAGGCGATGATCGTCGGAGGGCCCTCGGCGGGGACGATCGCCCGCGGCTGGGTCCGGTCGGTGCCGAAGAGATAGCGGTAGTCATCGTGGTTGAGCACCACGATCGCCGCCAGGCCTTCCTCGCGCATCCGCGCCTGGACACCGCTGATCCGATCCTGCCGGACGTTCATCGCACCCTCCTGCTGCGGCTATCGTGCCACCGCTGCCCGGAACCCGGACCGGCGCATCCCGGCACCCGGGAATCGGCCGACCGAACGGCGCCAGGTGCCATGCCGTCAGATGCTGCCCATGCCGTCAGCAGGTGACGTGGAGGATCGCGGCGGTGCCTTCCAGCTCGGCGTCATCGGCGGCCGAGAGCAGCGCGCAGGCGTCCTCCGTCGGCACGGCGACCAGCTCGACGCCCCGCCGGTCGGCCTCCTCGAAGACGGCGTCGTCGATCGGGAGGGCGCCCTCCGCGCCGGTGCCGACGACCAGGCGGCGGCAGTCCCAGGGGATCGGCTCGAGCAGGCTGAGCGGGGTGTGGCCGTAGCGGTGGCGGAGGGGCTTCGATGCCTTCTTGCGGCGCCGGCTCACGCGCCCGCGCTCGACCACCACGTCGCGGTCGAAGCGCGCGCCGTCGATCTCGATGAGGCCGAACGAGACCAGGTGTGCGTCCATCGTTCCCCCCGGTGTTCCGCGAGAGCCCGCGTGCGTCGACGATACGCCCGGCTCGAATGCCGGACCGGACCGGCCCGACTACCATCGGGTCGATGCGCACGGAATGTGCGCGAGATGACAGCCGATGGTTCTTCGCATGAGCGAGCCGCGGATCCTCGCGATCATGGGATCGGGGGAGACGGCGCCCACGATGGCCAAGGTTCACCGCGCCCTCTTCGAGCGCCTCGGCCCCGGGCCCGTCCCCGCCGCCATCCTCGATACGCCCTACGGGTTCCAGGAGAACGCCGACGACCTGAGCAGCCGCACCCTCGAGTTCTTCGACACGGCGGTGGGGAGGCCGGCGGCCGTCGCGTCGTACCGCTCGCGCGACGTCGACGCCCTGGCTCTCGCGACCGCGGTGGCCAGGATCCGCGAGGCGCGCTACGTGATGGCCGGACCGGGCAGCCCCAGCTACGCCCTCCGGCAGTGGGCCGGCGGCCCGATCCCCGACACGCTGGCGGCCAAGCTGCTGGACGGCGGCATCGTCACGATGGCCAGCGCCGCGGCGCTCACCGTCGGGATGGTCACGATCCCCGTCTACGAGGTCTACAAGGTGGGCGAGGAGCCCCGCTGGCTGGAGGGGCTGGACCTCCTGGGCAGGGCGACCGGCCTGCGCGCCGCCGTCGTCCCCCACTACGACAACGCCGAGGGCGGCTCTCACGACACCCGCTTCTGCTACATGGGAGAGCGGCGCCTCCGGATCCTGGAGTCCACGCTGCCCGAGGACGCCTTCATCCTGGGCGTCGACAGCCACACCGCGCTCGTGCTGGACCTGGAGGCCGGGACGGCCACGGTCTCCGGCCTCGGTGGGGCGACCGTCCGGGTGGGTGGCCGGAGTGCCGTCTTCCCGGGCCGGAGCGAGATCCCGATCGCGGCCCTGGGCGAGGCCGCGCGCAAGCTGACGGCGGGCCAGGCGGTCGACGTCGGCAGCGCGTTCGGCCGGGCCAGGCCGGGCCCGGGAGGCCGGCCCGCGCCGGCCCCGCTCCGCGGCAGAATGGCCGACCTGGAGGGCTCCTTCATCGAGGCGCTCGGCCGGGGCGACATGCGGACGGCCATCGGCGCCCTCCTCGATCTCGACTCCGAGATCTCGGCCCGCGTCCGCGCCGGCGAGGACAGCCCGGACCTCGACAACGCCGACGCCACCTTCCGCTCGCTCATCGCCCGCCTGGGCGAGCGCGCCGAGGTCGGGACCCGCGACCCTCGGCGGACGCTGGAGCCGTTCGTCGATACGCTGCTGGAGCTCCGGGCGCGCGCTCGAGCCGCCCGCGACTGGGGGACCGCCGACCTGGTCCGCGATCGGCTCGCCGCGGCCGGCGTCGAGGTCCGCGACGGGGCCGACGGCCCGAGCTGGGTGCTGGCGAACGCGCCGGAGGCGTAGGCGTCGCGATCGGACGCGAGGGCCGGCGAACCGCTGCGCCCAGTGCCCCTACGCCGGCGCCGCCTGCCCCTGGGCCGGCTCGCGCTCGGCGGGCCGCCGCCGCTGCCTGGCGATCACCACGAACACCAGCCAGGCCGCGAGCATGGCGGCCGCGGTCACGTACACGACCGAGAGGCGGCCGTACGGCCCGAAGAGCTGGCCGACGAGCCAGGGCAGGGTCATCGAGCCGAGGCTGCCGCCGACCAGGAATGCCGAGCTGACCCCGCTGGCGATGGGCATGTGCCGCTCGGCCAGGTTGAAGCTGCTGGCGATCATCGAGGCGATGAAGACGCCGAACCCGATGGTGCCGATCCAGAGTGCCGGGATCGAGTCCGGCAGCAGGACCAGGAGGGCCAGGCTCAGCACCGCGCCGACCAGGTCGAGCTGGAGCATGGCCTTCGGCGAGAGGCGCAGGGCCAGGGGGATCGCGATCATCCGCCCGATCACCAGGCCGCCCCAGAACATCGCGTTGACCAGCCGGGCCGTCGTCTCGGAGCCGGTGGCCTCGTCGGCGTACGTGAAGATCCAGCCGCCGAAGGCCAGCTCGCCGCCCATGTGCATGAAGAAGAAGACCGCGATCAGCCCGATGAGCCAGGCGTGGCGGCGGAGGACGCCCCGGCCGTCGGCGGTGGCCTGGGCGGCGCCCGGGCTGTCCGGGCTGGGCAGCCTGGCCAGCCAGAGGGCGACCGGGAGCATGAGCGCGGCGAACAGCCAGAAGGTGGTCGCGGCGTTCCCGGTGGCGACGGCGAAGCGGTCGAAGACCAGGGGGCCGACGAAGGCGCCGACCCCGAAGAACAGGTGCAGGGCGTTCATGTAGGGGGGAACGTCCGCCCGGTACAGCCACACGATGAGGGTGTTGCCCCCGACGTCCATCACCCCCAGGGGGACCCCGATGAGCGCGAACACCACCAGCAGCAGCCCCAGGGATCCCAGCCACGGCACGCTGACCGTCAGCAGCGCCAGGACCAGCAGCGCGGCCGGGAGGACCCGGTTGCCCGGGATCCGCGCGTACAGGCGCCCGGCCAGCAGCGAGCCCGCGATGTAGCCCAGCGAGCTCGCGGTGAACAGGAGGGCGATCGCCTCGGTCGTGCTGCCGCTCTGCGCCTGCAGGGCATCCAGGCTCGGCCCGATCGAGGTGAGCATGAGGCCCAGCAGCACGTACGTCGCGTAGTAGGCGGCGGCGATCCGCAGCTTGCGGGCCTTCGGGAGCTGGGACGGCAGCATGGCGGCTGGAGGCATGTCGCCGGGGACGATCCCGGGCAGCGGGCTCGTCATCGGCGGCCACCGATCCTCGCCGTCAGCGGCGACATCGACCGGTTCGACCGGCCGGCCAGGCTCGTGTCCTGCGCGGGTTCGCCCGTCACGGGACGGCTACGCCCGCTGGTCCGTGCTCGGCTTCTCCCAGAGGTTGACCCCGCCTTCGACCGCGTGCTGGTCGATCTCGGCCAGCTCGTCGGCGGAGAAGGCGAGGTTCGCCAGCGCGCCCACGTTCTCCCGGATCTGCTCGGGCGAGCTGGCGCCGACCAGGGTGGACGTGACGCGCGGGTCCCGCAGCACCCAGGCGTAGGCCATCTGGGCCAGCGACTGGTCGCGTCGCCGGGCGATCGCGTTGAGCGCCCGGACCCGGGCCAGGTTCTCCTCGGAGAGCATCGCGCGCCCGAACGAGCCCCCGCCCGGGCGGTTGATCCGGGCGTCGGCCGGGATCCCGTCGAGGTACTTGTCGGTCAGCAGCCCCTGCGCCAGGGCCGAGAAGGCGATCATCCCCGCCCCGAGCTCGCCCACCGCGTCGAGCAGGTCGGGCTCGACCCACCTGTTGAAGAGGTTGTAGCTGGGCTGGTGAATGAGGAGGGGCACGCCCTCGGCGCGCAGGATCGCGGCCGCCTCGCGCGTCTTCCGCGCCGAGTACGACGAGATGCCGACGTAGAGCGCCTTGCCCTGGTGGACGGCCGTCGCGAGGGCGCCCATCGTCTCCTCGAGCGGGGTGTCCGGGTCGAAGCGGTGCGAGTAGAAGATGTCGAAGTACTCGACGCCGACCCGGCGCAGGCTCTGGTCCAGGCTGGCCAGCACGTACTTGCGCGAGCCGCCGCCCTGGCCATAGGGGCCCGGCCACATGTCCCAGCCGGCCTTGCTGCTGATGATCAGCTCGTCGCGGTGGCTCGCCAGGTCCTCGCGGAGGATGCGCCCGAAGTTGGCCTCGGCGCTGCCGTACGGTGGTCCGTAGTTGTTGGCGAGGTCGAAATGGGTGATGCCCAGGTCGAAGGCGACGTGGACCATCTCGCGCTGCTTCGCGACTGGCGTCGTGTCTCCGAAGTTGTGCCACAGCCCGAGGGAGAGAGGCGGCAGCTGGAGGCCGCTGCGGCCGCAGGCGCGGTAGGCCATGGCGTCGTAGCGATCGGCGGCGGGAGCGTAGGTCATTGGGCAGCCTCCGGGGTGCGGAGCGGGTCGTCTGTGCCAATGATGGCGCTCCCAAGCCGGGGACGCGGATCGATGGCGCCGGCAGGCTGCCGCGAACCGCGTTCAAGGTGGAGGCTGCGCGGCTCTCCTCGATCCTCGATCGCGACCTCGGCGCGTGCGGGTGCAACCGCCGCCGAACTCGGCGGCGGCGGTCGCGCGGGCTCGGCGGCAGCTACATCGGGCTGACGAGCTGGAAGTAGTTGTCGTCCGGATCGGAGAACGTGGCGATCAACGCCTCGGACGCCTCGGCAGGGTTGTAGGGTTCGCGGACGACCGTCGCCCCGGCAGCCTTCAGCCGTGCGAAGTCGCCCTTCACGTCGGCGCTCTCGATGTTCCAGATGATCCTGCCGGGCTGCGTGTTCCTCCCCGTGACCTGGTCGTGGGGCCCGACGAGGATCGCGCCGGTGCCGACCTGCCACCCCGTGAAGCCGCCTTCCTCCCAGCCGGGCTTGCCGAAGAGCCTCGTGTAGTAGTCCGCCAGGCGCTGCGGATCCTCGGACCCGATCAGGATGCCGTTCAGGTTCATGCCCCTCTCCTCTGCCTGCTCCATCTCACTCCGTGAGTGGCGGAGTGTCGCACCTCGGCGCCGACAGGTCATGCGCGGCGGAGGCGCCCCTTGCCCGTTGCCTGCACCCCGCGGGCTTCCAGGAATGCAGCTCGATCACGAGCGACTACCTCGCGCGTTGACGGGCGTCCTCGCCGCGGATGCCCCGCCCCGCGAGGGCGGCGGCCAACCCCTCGAGATCGTCGACGGTCACGTAGAGCGCCGGCACGCGCAGGCGCGACAGCCGGACGGGCTCCCGGAAGTCCACCCGGACGCCGCCCCGGTGGTTGCCGCCGAACGTCACGTCCCCGTGGCGGACGCTTCGGCGGACCCCGATGGCCGTGATCCAGCGCCACGGGCCCTCGATCCGCCAGGACGCGATGTTGGAGAACGGCGTCCGCACCCGGAAGTTGCCGAAGCGCGCATCGAAGTCGCCGTCGAGGTCGACGTAGGCGTTGTCGGGTCGCGCGCCGAACAGCCGGAGAAGCGGCCTCGACCGGGCGCCGAGGCGAATCGGGAAGCGGGCGGCGGACATGGGATGCATCGCGCCGGGGATGGGGCCCGTCAGGGCTGGGCTCGATCGCGCACCTGGAGGCGGTGGCGCGTCGTGACCTCGACGCGTCCCCGCTCGTCCAGGGCGGGATGCTCGACGAGCGCGATCAGGCGGCTCGTCATGAAGCGGCCGGTCCGGACGGGCGTGCCGGTCCGGGTCACCTCGCGCACCTCCACCACCCCACGCGACGTGACGACCTCGATGCGCCGCCCGGCCCGCGTGGCCACGATCTCGAACGTCTGCACGCCCTGGCCGGTGTCGACCACGGCCTCAATTCGATCGCCCTTCATGGGCCCAACGATACCCCCGCGCGCCCGGACGGCCTCGCCGGGAGCCGAGTAGCATCCGCCGGCGAGACCATCACGCGGGCCGGGGCCGCACCTGGAGGAGGACGACGATGGCACCACAGCAGGGGATGTACGGCCAGACTCCGACGGGCCCGACTGAGCCCGACGCCTGGCTGGCGGCGCTGGATGACGTCCGCCGACCGCAGCTCGAGGAGCTCGACGCCAGGATCCGGAGGGTGGCACCCGGGCTGCGCCGCTACGTCGACCGGGGCTTCCTGAGCTACGGTCGGTACACGTACAAGAGCAGGGCCGGCCGGTCCGGCGACTGGATGTGCCTGGCCGTCGCATCGAACAAGCACTACATCTCGCTGTACGCCGGTCCCATCGGCCTGGAGACGTTTGCCCCCGGCTTCCAAAGGCAAACCTGGGCCGAGGCTGCATCCGCTTCAAGCGGCTGGCCGACGTCGACCTCGACGTCATCGAGGAGGTCATCCGCGCCTCGGCCGCCAGCGACGGCCAGACGATCACCGTCGGAGGCGGGACGTAGCCGTCGCTCTGGGTTCCCCTCCCCGGACGCAGGAAGCCGGCGCCTCTGCCCTTTCCCATCCAGGGAGGCGAGAACGCCGGCTCATCGTTTCGCTTCGCGAGCGGACGGGCGATGTCATCTCCCCGTCCGCCCGGCAACGCCGGCGCGGGTGTCACTCGAGATGTTCCCGGCGCGGGTCGGGTCAGGAGATTCGCAGTGCCACACGATGCGTCTGTCGTGGCCAGGAGCGCCAGGCCAATCTGCCGGCGCGGCCGCGGAACGGGCCCGAGGACCCAGGGCATCGCCACTGTCGCACCTCCGAGACGTCGCCCCCGGCTGCCCGGGGAGGGGAGGTTGATACCGGGATTGTCCCACGCCCATGCAAGAGGGAATCCGCGGTCTGTCGTTGCCCGAGCGACGCGGAGGCCGGGCGTTGCGATCGGCAAGCGAACGAGTCCGGGGGCAGGTTCATGAAACAGCAGCTCGTACGCTCGGGGGTTGGCGGTGGGTATGACATTCGGCCCTTGACTGAGCGGGTACGCTCGGAGTGCATTTCGTTTCTGTCTGGCAGGAAGTATGGCACTGCGTCACACGGCAATGCTCGAAGTGAACGCGTTCCTGGTCCTGGACTACATCCGGGGCCATGAGCGGACGAGTCGTCCGGAGGTCGGGCGCGCACTCGGGCTCTCCCCGTCTTCGGTAAGCCGGATCATCGGCCGCCTGATCCGCTCCGGGATCGTGCTCGAATCACCTGGGCCGACGACCACCGCTGGTCGGCCGCGGAACATCATCGCCTTCAACCACGCCGCCGGCGCGGTGATGGCCGTGGATCTCGGCGGCACCAAGTGTCACGGCGCGCTCGCCGACCTGTCCGGGACCGTCGTGGTGGAGGACCTGCGGCCGACCCGGTCGAATGGCGGCGCATTCGCGGCCCTTGCGGACACGATCGACATCCTGCGGGCCGCGGCGGCCGATCGCGCGCTTCCGGTTTCGGCCGTTGCCATCGGGATCCCGGCCATCCTGGACCCCGACACCGGCGTCGCGGTTGGCGGCCCGAACGTGGATTGGCAGGGCTTCGAGATCGTCAGCCGCCTCGGTCAACGGCTCGACGTGCCATTCCTGGTGGAGAACGACGCCAACCTCGCTGCCCTCGCCCACGCCTGGCGCGGCGATGGTCGGGGCGTCGACCATTTCGTGACGATCTCGATCGGCACCGGCATCGGGGCGGCGATCGTGGCCAACGGCCGGCTCATCAAGGGACGGCACAACGCAGCGGGCGAGATCGGGTACTTCCTCATGGGCAGGGACGACCTCCATCGACCGAAGACGAATGCGCTGGGGGGATTGGAGGCGGTCGCCGCCGGGCCCGCGATCGCCCGACGCGCAGCCGAGCTGTTGGCGGGCGGCGGCGCCGCCAGCTCGATGAGCCCGGAGCACGTGACGCCCGAACGAGTCTTCGCAGGCGCGGCGAGCGGAGACCCTGTCGCCTCCGCAGTGATCGACGAACTGCTCGACTGGGTCGCCCTGGCGCTCGTCCAGGTCGTTGCCACGGTCGACCCCGAGGTGATCATCCTCGAGGGCAGCGTCGGGCGATCCATGGAACCCCACCTGGAGGAGCTGGTCCGACGAATCGCGCCCTGCGTGCCGGCGATGCCCCGAGTCATCGTGTCGAGCCTGGGACCGAATGCCACGGTCGTTGGGGCAACTGCCGCAGCCCTCCAGCTTGCCCGACGCCAAGGCCTGCCGGACGCCCTCGCGCAGGCGTTCGATCTCGGGCGGAGGGTACCGCCATGACCCGCGGCACCGCCGCGCCGCCGGGTCCCGCGGCGATGCCCCCGCGCCAGATCCACTGGGCCCAGATGGCCTCGCGCTACGCGATGCTGAGCTTCTTCGCGGGGCTCGTGGTCGTCCTCATGGTGGCGTCGCCATCGTTCCGCGACCCGGCCAACCTGCTCAACATCCTCCAGCAGAACTCGATCATCGGGATCGTCGCCTGCGGCATGCTCCTGATGATCGTCGTCGGCGGCTTCGACCTCTCGGTTGGCGCCGTCGGAGCGGCATCCTCGTGCGTCGCCGCCGCGATGTTCATCCACCTGGGCGTCGTTCCGGGAGTGATCGCGGCCCTCGTGGTCGGGCTGTCGGTCGGGATCCTGAACGGCGTGCTGATCGCGAAGGTCGGGATCAACCCGTTTGTCACCACCCTCGGAACGCAGGTCCTGGTCACCGGGCTCCTGTTCATCGCCACCAATGCCGCGCCGATCTACGGCCTTCCCGAGGGGTTCACCTTCATTGGCCTCGGGCGGATCGGCCCGCTCCCCGTCGCGTTCCTGATCTTCGGCGGCGTCGTCGCCCTCACGTTCGTGATCCTCCGCTTCACGCGCTTCGGCCACTACATCTACGCGGTCGGCGGCAACCGCGATGCAAGCCGTCTCGCCGGCATTGGCGTTGACCGCGTCACGATCGCGGTCTATGCGTTCGGCGGTCTGTTCGCGGCGATTGCCGGGCTCGTCCTGCTGGGCCAGACGAACATCGGCCAGCCGGCAAGCGCGTCGACCTGGCCGCTGTCGGCGATCGCGGCGGTGGTCGTCGGGGGCGTGCCGCTCACCGGCGGCGTCGGGGGCGTTGCGGGCGCCGTCCTCGGGACGCTCCTGCTCGGGACGGTCGCCAACGCCCTGAACCTGCTCAGCGTCTCGCCGTATTGGCAGCCGGCCATCACCGGACTCGTGATCCTCCTCGCCGTCGGGCTCGACAGCTACCAGCGCAAGCGGACCGGCGGCGAGTGACAAGGGGCACCCACATCGAGCCGAAGGAGGAGTCAAGGGATTCTCGCGGCAACGGCAGTCCCCGGAACATGGAGGAACGTCGAGAAATGAGGTCCATCGGACACACCGGACGCGTCGCGTTCGCGGCCCTTGCGGCTGTCGTCCTCGTCGGCGCGTGCTCAAGTGGCTCTTCGCCGACTCCACCCGCGTCGGCGGCCCCGTCGACCCCGGCCAAGACCTTCACGGTCGGGTCGATGATCTGGAACACGTCGGTCGGGTTCTACGCCAACTTCATCAAGGGTCAGCAGGACACGGCGAAGGAGCTCGGCATCACGCTTGATCTCCAGAGCGGCAATGGCGAGCTGGCGACCGAGGTGTCGGTCATCCAGCAGTTCATCACCAAGAAGGTCGACCTGATCATCGTCACGCCGAGCGACGCGGAGGGCATCGTTCCCGCGATCAAGCAGGCGAACGACGCCGGCATCCCGGTGATCTCGGCCAACAACCAGGTCGGCCAGGGCGCCACGGTCGTCACGTTCGTCGGCGCCGACGACTACCAGTTCGGCCAGAAGCAGGGCGAGCTCCTCGTCAAGGCCGTTGGCGAGAACGCCAAGGTGGGCTACGTGATGGGCAAGCTCGGGACCTCGGCGCAGACCCTGCGCAAGGAGGGGCTTGACGACTACCTGAAGGGCCATACGGGCATCAAGCTCATCGAGTCTCAGGCCGCCGACTGGGACAACGCCAAGGCCCTGGCCCTCGTCCAGGACTGGCTCAGCAAGTACCCCGCGGGCTCGATCGACGCGATCATCGACCAGGGGCCCGAGGGCGCGACCGCGGCCAAGTACGCCTTCGACAACGGCCGCACGGACGTCAAGTTCCTGATGGGCGACTATCCCAAGGACGTGAAGGACGGGATCACCGCCGGCTACATCTACGGGACGGTCGACCAGGACCCGCACCCGCAGGGCGTCGGAATCGGTGAAGATGGCCAACTTCTGGCTCCTCGGCCAGAAGGACAAGGTGCCGCAGCCCACCTACTACCTCGACCTGCCGATCGTCACGAGTGAGAACGTCGCCGAGTTCCCGCCGGCCTGGGGTGGCTGACCCGGGAGGCCGACCAACGGACATGGCCTGAACCAGTCGCGAACGTGATCGACCCCGTGGAGACGACGCCATCGCCGGGAGACCCGCGTCCCCTCCTGGCCATGCGCCAGGTCCGCAAGAGCTTCGCCGCCGGCGAAGTCCTCCACGGGGTCGACTTCACGCTCGAGCGGGGGCAGATCCACGCCCTGGTCGGCCAGAATGGCGCCGGCAAGAGCACCCTCATGAAGGTCCTCGGCGGCGTCTACCCTGACCACGCTGGCGAGATCTCGCTCGACGGGCAGCCGGTTCAATCTCTCGTCGCCCCGGGCCGCCCTCGACCACGGGATCGCCGTCATCTACCAGGACTTCGCGCTGGTCCCGGAGATCACCGTCGCCGACAACATCGCCCTCGGACGCGAGCCGCGCGGCGGCGTTCCGGGCTCGATCACCCACCGGGCGCTTCGCGCGCGCTCCGCGCAGGAGGCCACCGACCTCGGGATCGAGGTCCCGGTCGGCCAGCCGGTCGGCCGCCTCGGCGTCGCCGAACAGCAGCTCACCGAGATGGTCAAGGCGCTCTCGCGGAACGCGCGAATCCTCGTCATGGACGAGCCGACGGCCCGGCTGTCGCCAGCCGAGCGGGACCGGCTCTTCGCCACCATGCGGCGCCTGAAGCAGGGCGGCGTGGGCATCGTGTACATCAGCCACTTTCTCGAGGAGGTGTTCGTCGTCGCCGACCAGGTGACCGTCCTGCGCGACGGCAACGTCGTTGCCACCCGACCCGCCGCGGACCTGGACCTCCCGAGCCTGGCGGGCCTGATGGTCGGCTCGACGTTGGCGGTCCTCGGGCGCGAGACCGAGCGGTCCGTTCGAGCGGGAACACCGGCCCTCGAGCTTCGCGACTTCGCCCCCCCACGGCGACCGTCGGTGGCGTTCGCCATCCAGCCGGGCGAGATCGTCGGTCTGGCCGGGCTCGTGGGCTCGGGCCGGACGCGCCTCGCCCGGGCAATCGTCGGTGACCTGCCATCGACCGGACAGCGGCTCGTCGCCGGCCGGCTCGTCCGGTTCCGCTCGCCGGTGGACGCGGCGAAGGCCGGCATCCTGCTTCTGCCCGAGGACCGCAAGCGCGACGGCCTCGTCCTGCCGAGCACCGTGGCCAGCAACCTGAGCCTGACCGCCCTGCGCCGCGCCTTGTCGCGCCTGGGCTTCGTCCGCCGGGCGGAGCGGCGCCGCCTCGTCGCGGATCTCGTCGAGCGGTTCCGGATCCTGCCGCCCGACCCGTCCAGCCCCGTGAAGACCCTCTCTGGCGGGAACCAGCAGAAGGTCCTGATGGGCCGGGCCTTCGGCGCCCGCGCCAGCATCCTCATCCTTGACCAGCCGACCGCCGGAGTGGACGTCGGCGTCAAGGTCGAGCTGTACGGGCAGGTGCGCGAGATGGCCCGTGACGGGGTGGCGTTCATCATCATCTCGGACGATCTCGACGAGCTCCTCCTTCTCGCGGACCGGATCATCGTCATGCGGGCCGGTTCGGCCGACCAACCGCGCTCCGCCGAGTCGTTCAGCCGGGCCGGGCTCCTCGAGGCGATCACCCGGCAGGTCCACGAGGTGGCCGTATGAACCGCCTCGTCGCGATGAAGAGCTACGGCTACGAGTGGACGAACACGTACGGGCTCACGGCGGACGGAGCCGCCGAGCTGCTGGCCCGCCAGGGAGTCGACTGGGTCCTGGTCCAGAACCTCCTCGACCCGCTCCCGGGAAGCGCGGTCGACCAGTCGCCGCCGGGCCCCGGCTACGATGACCGGCGCTTCCGCGACGCCCTGCGAGCCCGCGACATCCGGATCTTCGAGGCGACGGCGGTCTTCTTCCAGCCCGCCGCGCTCCGCGCCCAGCCGGACCTCCGGCCAATCGACGCCAACGGCGCCCCGTTCGAGCAGTTCGGCTGGTACGTCGGGCTCTGTCCGAGCAGCCTCGACTACCTCACCCAGCGCGCCGCAGTCTGCGAAGAGGTGGTGTCGTCATTCGAGCCCGACGGGGTCTTCCTGTCGTTCATCCGCTTCCCCGGCTTCTGGGAGATGTGGATGCCGGAGACCCGGCGCGCCACGATCCGCGAGTACTGCTTCTGCGCCCGATGCACGACGCGTTTCGAGGCGGAGACCGGCCATCACCTTCCGTCGGGGGACGTTCCGGTGCGCGCTGCGGTGCTCCAGCACGAGCTCCGGGACTCCTGGACAACCTGGAAGTGCGGCCTCATCGCGGGCACGGTGGCATCGCTCCGGGCGGCCGCCGAGCGCGTCCGGCCCGGCATCGAGGTGATGGTCAACTGCGTGGCGCTGGGCCGCGGCGACTACGCGAACGCCGTCATGGAGCTGCTCGGGCAGAGCCTCGAGGCCCTGTCGGAGGCGAGCGACCACCTCGAGCTGATGTTCTACCACCAGATCCTGCGCCGCGAACCCGACGCCTGGATCCGGTCGATGGTCGCCGAGGCGCGCACTCGAACCCCTCGCACGATCCTCGCCTGCCTCCAGGGCAAGGCTGACTACCTCGATCCCCTCTACGCGGCCGGCCGACGCCGACCGGCGATCCCGATCGAGGAGTTCGAGGCAGCCCTTCGCGCCATCGCCGCCTCGCCCGCGGACGGGGTCATGGTCTATCACTGGAAGGACTTCCTCGAGGACGAGGCGGTCGGTGAAGGCAGGATGTCGGCGGCGCTCCGGGCGTTCAAGGACGGAGGCTGAGCGCCGGGCGACGTCATCGTGATACGACCGACGGCCCTGTACGGCTGTGCCGGATGTGCCCACCCTGATGGCCGGGGCGGGCGACTGCCCGGTCGCACGGCTTGTTCATCGCCGGCACGAGGGGCCTGCCCCTCGTCCTGCGGAAGAGCGCGGGAGGAGCCTCGATGACAGAGGACGGCACGCGGCCCAGCACGACCTTTCGGATCTTCGTCAGCTCCACGTTCAGCGATCTCAAGGCCGAGCGCGATGCCCTCCAGCGATTCGTCTTCCCGCGACTGCGCGAGCTGTGCGCGAGCCGCGGCGCCCGCTTCCAGGCGATCGACCTGCGCTGGGGCGTCAGCGAGGAGGCCGGCCTCGACCAGCGCACGATGCCCATCTGCCTGGCGGAGATCGAGCGCTGCCAGCGGGTGACCCCACGCCCGAACTTCATCGTGCTGCTGGGTGATCGCTACGGCTGGCGTCCCCTGCCGCCCGAGATCCCGGCGAGCGAGTTCGCCGCGATCGAGGCGAAGGTGGCCGCGGCCGACGACCGGACCCTGCTGTCGACCTGGTACCGGCTCGACGAGAATGCCGTGCCCCCGGCCTGGTGCCTGCAGCCACGTCACGTTGCGGTCGTCGAGCCGGCGGGACCCGAGGCCCGCCAGGCCGCCGTGGACCATGAGGCCGCGACGTGGGGCCAGGTCGAGGCTCGGCTGCACGGCGTCCTCTCGAACGCCGTCGCGGCCGCCGGGTTCGACGAGGCGACGAGCGTCCGCTACGTGGCCTCGGCGACCGAGCAGGAGATCCTGCACGGCGCCCTCCAGGTGCCCGAGGCCGCAGGCCATGTCTTCGGCTTCTTCCGTACGCTGACGACGGCGCAGGGAATGGAGCTCACGCGGGCGGCGCCCACCGATCTCGCCGTGCGCGACTTCCTCGACGGAAGCGTCGCGGGCGACGGCTTCGTATTCGACGCCGAGTCCCATGCTCGGCTGGCAGCGCTCAAGGAAGGCAAGCTTCGCCCGCTCCTCGGCGACAACGTCCACGACTACCGGGCCACGTGGGCGCCCGAGGGGATCGACGCCGATCACCTCGGCTCGCTGCCCGAGCAGCCGGCGACGCTCGACGAATGCCTGGCTCTCCTCGACGACCCGAGCGCGGCGGGCACGCTCTGCCTGGACGTCTGGCGCAGCCTCGCCACGCTGATCCGCGACGAGCTCGACCGGGCCCTGCAGGTCGGCCAGGTTCAGACCGAGATCCGGGCCCACGAAGACTTCGGGCGCGAGCGATGTCGCCACTTCGTCGGCCGGCAGGAGCCGCTGGCGGCGATCGCCGGCTATCTCGCCGGCCGGGATGCGCAGCCCTTCGCGATCGTCGGCGAACCGGGCTCGGGCAAGTCGGCCCTGCTGGCGAGGGCGACCGAGCTGGCCCGGGAGGTCGACCCCGACGCATTCGTCGTCTGCCGGTTCATCGGCGCGACGCCGGGGTCGTCGGACGGACGCACGCTCCTCGACTCGCTGTGCCGCCAGGTCACGCTGGAATACGGTGGCGACCTGTCGACCATCCCCTCGGAGTTCAACGACCTCGCGATCGAGTTCGGCAAGCGCCTCGAGCTCGCCACGGGCGACCGCCCGCTCATCGTCGTCCTCGACGCGCTCGACCAGCTGGCGGGCGCGGCCCGCAGCCTCTCGTGGCTGCCGGCGGTGCTGCCGGCAAACGTCCGGCTCGTCGTCTCGACCCTGCCCGGGGAGTGCGAGAGGGCCCTGCTGGCCAAGCGCCCGGCGCCCGGCGTCGCGACCGTCGAGCCGATGGCGGCCGCCGACGCCGAGGCCCTGCTTTCGCGTTGGCTCGAGCACGCCGGCCGAGCCCTCCAGCCGTCGCAGCGGGCCGAGGTCCTCACCAGGTTCGGTCGATCGGGCGGCCTGCCGCTCTTCCTGCGGCTGGCGTTCGAGGAGGCGCGGCTGTGGCGCTCCTACACGCCAGCCGAGGAGACGGTCCTCCACGAAGGTGTCCGAGGACTGCTCCGCCAGAACCTGTTTCCTCGCCTCTCCGAGCCGGCCAACCACGGGCGGGTGCTGGTCTCCCATGGCCTCGGCTACCTTGCCGCTTCGCGGTACGGGCTCTCCGAGGACGAGCTCCTGGACGTCCTGTCCGCCGACCGGGCGGTGAACACGGACTTCCATGACCGCTCGCCGAGGTCGCCGCAGGTGGGCCGGCTGCCGGTCGTCGTCTGGTCGCGCCTCTACTTCGACCTCGCGCCGTACCTCGCGGAGCGAAGCGACGAGGGCACGACGCTGCTTGCCTTCTACCACGACCAGCTGCGCGAGGCCGCCACGGCCGAGTACCTGGCGGGCGAGCGCGCGGTGCGGCGCCATGCCGGGCTGGCGGACTACTTCCACTGGCGGGCGGATCCCGCGAGGGACCGGAGCTGGACCGGCGGCCACGCGCGGGGTCTGAGCGAGCTGCCCTACCACCTGGCCGAGGCCGGCGACGAGGACGAGCTCTATTCCACGTTGACGGATTTCGCGTTCCTGGAGCACAAGGCGGCCGAGGTCGCGGTCGCTGAGCATCCCGGGCCCGACGGGACAACGACGCGCACCTATGCCGGCGTGTACCGCCTCCAGGACGACTACGACCTGGCGCTCGCCAGGCTGGGGGGCGGCGCGGCCGGTGGCCGCAAGCCGCTGATCGTCAGCGGGGTGGACCTTGGCCAGGGCCTGGCGATCCGGTGCCCCTGGTGCAACGTCGCCTCTCCGCTCCGGCAGGAATGGCGTGGAACGGACATCGCCTGCCCCAACCCCGACTGCACGGGGCCCCTGCGGGTCAACGCGTTCGTGGTGGAACGCGGGAGACGTCGATGCGGGAGGGGGCGGCCATGGAGGCGGCCTCGGGCTCCCGGCCGAGCCGTCGAGGCGCCGTCGTCGCGGCCTTCGCGCGGGCGCTTCGCCGCGAGGCGCACGTGCTCGAGAGCCGGCCCGACCTGCTCTGGCAGCAGCTCTACAACCGCCTCCGGTGGGAGGAGGATCCCGTCCCGGGGCTTCTCGAGCGCCCAGCTCCAGCGGCGATCGGCGCCCGGCGCCGCCCCGTGGCTTCGGGCCAGGACCCGCTTCCGGGAGTCGGAGGCGCTCCGTCTCACCCTCGCCGGCCACATCGGACAAGGTCAGGGCCTGCGCGATCAGCCCCGACTCGCGCTTCGCCGTCACGGCGAGCTTCAGCGCCTGCAGGATCTGGGACGCGGCGACCGGCATGCAGCGGGCGAGCCTCGTCGGCCACGCCGGCGACATCGTCGACTGTGCGATCAGCCCCGATTCGAGCTTCGTCGTGACGGCGAGCCTGGACAGGACCTGCAGGATCTGGGACGCGGCGACGGGCGAGCAGCGGGCGACCCTCGCGGGCCACGCCAACTGGGTCAACGCGTGCGCCATCAGCCCGGGTTCCGACTTCGTCGTCACGGCGAGCATGGACCACACCTGCAGGATCTGGGACGCGGCGACGGGCAACGAGCGCGTCACCCTCGCCGGCCACACCAGCTCGGTCCTGGCCTGCGCGATCAGCCCCGACTCGGGCTTCGTGGTCTCGGCGAGCATGGACCACACCTGCAGGATCTGGGACGCGGCGACGGGCAGCGAGCGCGCCACCCTCGCCGGCCATGACGCCCTGGTCAGAGCCTGCGCGATCAGCCCCGACTCGGACTTCGTCGTCTCGGTGAGCGAGGACGGAACGTGCAGGATCTGGGACGCGGCGACGGGCATGGAGCGGGCGAAGCTCATCGATTCGCGCTTCAAGCGATCGCTGAACGCGTGTGCGATCAGCCCCGATTGCTCCTTCGTCGTCTCCGCGGGCAGAGACGGGATCTGCACGATCTGGGACGCGGCGACCGGCATGCAGCGGACGAGCCTCATCGGCCACACCGGCGACATCGTCGACTGTGCGATCAGTCCCGACTCGGACTTCGTCGTCACGGCGAGCTGGGACGGGACCTGCAAGGTCTGGGACGCGGCGACGGGCACGGAGCTGGCAACGCTCCTCGGCCACGGCGATTCGGTCAACGCCTGCGCGATCAGCCCCGATGGGGACTTCGTCGTCACGGCGAGCTTCGACCAGACCGCCAAGATCTGGGACGCGGCGACGGGCCTGGGAGCAGGGCGGGTCCCACCGGCCACAGCGACCTGGTCAGAGGCTGCGCGATCAGCCCCGATGGGGACTTCGTCGTCACGGCGAGCAAGGACAAGACCGCCAGGATCTGGGACGCGGCGACAGGGGAGGAGCGCGCGACCCTGGTCGGCGACCCCGCCAACTGGGTCATGGCCTGCGCGATCAGCCCCGATTCGGACTTCGTCGTCACGGCGAGCTACGACGCCTGCAGGATCTGGGACGCGGCGACCGGGAAGGGTCGGCTGCGCCTTGGTGCCAGCTGGTGGGCCAACGCCTGCGCGATCAGCCCCGATTCGGGCTTCGTCGTCGCGGCGGGCCAGGACGGGACGTGCAAGGTCTGGGACGCGACGACG
This sequence comes from uncultured Chloroflexia bacterium, assembly GCA_963827965.1. Lineage (GTDB taxonomy): Bacteria > Chloroflexota > Limnocylindria > Limnocylindrales > CSP1-4 > CTSoil-043. The sequence continues at coordinate 136,378 of CAWHCW010000012.1, forward strand.
GGCATGGAGCGGGCCACGCTCGCCGGCCACACGTGGTACGTCGCCGCCTGCGCGATCAGCCCGGATTCCGGCTTCATCGTCTCGGCGAGCGGCGACAAGACCTGCAGGATCTGGGACGCGACGACGGGCAGGGAGCGGGCCACGCTCGCCGGCCACGCAGGGTCGCTCACCGCCTGCGCGATCAGCCCGGATGGCTCCTTCGTGGTCTCGGCCAGCGCCGACACCACCTGCAAGATCTGGGACGCGGCGACGGGCGAGGAGCGCGTCACCCTCGTCGGCCACACCGCCCTGGTCAACACCTGCGCGATCAGCCCCGATTCGGACTTCGTGGTCACGGCGAGCGACGACAGGACGTGCAGAATCTGGGACGCGGCGACGGGCGAGGAGCGCGTCACCCTCGCTGGCCACGCCGACGAGGCCTGGATCTGCGCGGTCAGCCCCGATGCCAGCTTCGTCGTCACGACGAGCGCCGACGGCACCTGCAGGATCTGGGACGCGGCGACGGGCGAGGAGCGCGCGCGCCTCCCGCTGATGGGCAACGGCACCTGCCTGGCCCTTCACAGCTGGCAGCCGTTCGCCGCCTGCGGCGACGTGGGCGGGAGCGTCTACATCATCGACCTGGTCGGCATCGACTACGGGCCGGTCATCGTGACCGCCGTCGACCTGGGCACGGGCGCCGGGCCTGCCCTGCGCTGCCCGAAGTGCCGCCGGCTCCACCCCCTGGACGACGCCTGGCTCGGTGCCGCAATCCCCTGTCCGACTCCCGGATGCGGTCTCTCGCTGCGGGTGAACCCGTTCGTCACGGTGACGGCCCCCGGGAATCCGCCCGCGTCACCCGACGACCGGGGGCGTTGAGGCCTGCGAACGCGAGCGCTTTCGGCTGCCGGCGACGTTCGGCCCGGCTGTGGGCGACTTCCGGCTCTTCGGTTCGGTTATGCTCGTTCCGAACATGGGGGGTTGGTGGAGGCGGAATTCGTGCTATCTCGCCGCGTCGACTTCACCGCGCTGGACGGAGGAGAGAACATGCTACGTGGACGAACGAGGCTGATCGCAGGCCTCGTGATCGTCGCGCTTGCCCTGACGGCCTGCTCGCCGAGCGACTCGAAGACAGGCACGGACAAGCTGCAGCAGGTCATCGCGGCCGGGAAGGTACGGGTCGCCGACTGTCTTTCGTTCGCGCCCTTCGGGTTCATGGACGAGAACGGCAAGCCGGCGGGCTACGACGTCGACATCGCCACCGAGATGGCGAAGGCGCTCGGCGTCACGCTCGAGATGGTCGACACGACGGCCGACAACCGCATCCCGAACCTGCAGACCGACAAGGTCGACGTCGTCATCTGCAACTTCACCGAGAACCCGGTGCGCGCCAAGCAGATCAACTTCACGATCCCCTACGTGATCGCCAGCGAGGTCCTGCTGGTCAAGAAGGACAGCACGATCAACGGGATCGGCGACCTCGACGGCAAGACGGTCGCCGTCGTCACCGGTTCGACGAACGCGGAGATCATCGCGGCCGCCAATCCGAACGCGAAGTCGCAGTCCTACCCGACCTCCGCGGCGGCCGTGCTGGCGGTCAAGTCCGGCCAGGCCGACGCGATGGTCGAGGACTCGAACTTCCAGACCTACCAGGCCAAGATCGACCCGACGCTCCGGGTGACCCACGACGCGCTCATCCCGCTCGAGTACAACGGGTTCGGCGTCGCCCAGGGCCAGCCCGACTGGCTGGAGTGGCAGAACCAGTTCCTGTTCTGGCTCAACCACACGGGCAAGAATCGCGAGCTCTACAACAAGTGGTTCGGCGCGGATCCCCTGTGGCCGGTCGCCTACGAGTGACCGCCAGACCAGCCACCGCGTGACCGAGGCCCGCAGCCGCCGGGGGCATCCCCCGGCGGCTGCGCTCGGGCCCTCCGAGCCTCGACTGGCCGATCCAGGGACACTGATGCTCGCTCCGTGGTCCACCCTGCTGGGCTATTCGCCCGCGTTCCTCAACGGCCTGTGGCTGACCGCGTCGATGTCCGTGCTCGCGTTCGCGTTCGCGTTCGTGCTGGGAGTCGTCGGCGCGCTCGCCCGGCGGTCGAGGATCGCCCCGCTCCGGTGGGCGGGAGCGATGTACGTGGAGGCGATCCGGAACACGCCCGTCCTCCTCCAGCTCTTCATGATCTACTTCGCGCTGCCGGAGTTCGGGATCCGACTGGGAGCGTTCGAGGCCGGCGTTGCGGCGCTCGCGATCAACGCCGGCGCGTACCTCACGGAGATCATCCGGGCGGGCCTCCAGGCCGTCCCGCGCGGCCAGCTCGAGGCGGCCCGGTCGCATCGGCCTCGGCCCTGGCGATACGTTCCGCAGCGTCGTCTTCCCCCAGGCGCTCCGGTACGTCTACCCGCCGGTGGTCAGCCAGTTCATCCAGGTGATCCTCGGCTCGTCGCTCGTGTCGCAGATCGCGCTGAAGGAGATCACGAACGCGGCCCAGACGATCAACTCGCAGACGCTCCTGACGATGCACGTCTTCGCGATCGCGCTGGTCCTCTACCTCTTCCTGTCGAACGTCACGGCCGTGCTCGCCGACGTCGTCGGCCGAAACGCCTTCAAGCCGCCGCTCGTCCCGCGTCGGAAGGGCGGCGCGCCGTCCATGCGCGACCAGCTGCTGGCGATGGTCCGGGGAGGCTAGGCGATGGGCTGGCAGGGCATCTTCGACAGCAGCGGCATCCTGTTCACCGGCCTGGTCAACACGTTGCTCCTGTCGGTCGCCTCGATCGCGACCGGGACGACTCTCGGCCTGGTCGTCGCGCTGCTGCGGACAGCTCGGATCCGCGGCCTGCGGCTGCCGCTCCGGCTCTACCTCGAGATCTTCCGCGGATCCCCGCTCCTGGTCCAGATGCTGTTCATCTACTTCGGGGCGGCGTACCTGGGGCTCCGCGGCGTGGACACGTTCGTGGCAGCGCTGATCGCCCTGACCCTGTACGAGGGCGCGCTCATCTCGGAGATCTTCCGGGCCGGGATCGAGGCGGTCCCGAGGGGCCAGCGAGAGACGGCCCGCTCGCTCGGCCTCTCGCGCTACCAGATCGAGCGGCTACGTGATCCTGCCGCAGACCGTGCCGATCGTCCTGGCGCCCCTCGTCGGCCAGTACATCGGCCTGGTCAAGGACACCGCGCTCGCGACGGCGATCGGCTACTTCGAGCTCGTCCGCGAGGGGCAGGCGATCATCGACCGGATCGGGATGCCGATCGAGACCTTCATCGTCGTCGCCGTCATCTACTTCGTGATCTGCTATCCGATGTCGCTCGCCGCGCGGCGACTGGAGACGAGGGCCCTGCACGCATGACGATGATCGAGCTCCGCAACGTCCACAAGCGGTTCGACGAGCTCGAGGTCCTCAAGGGGATCAACCTGACCGTCGAGAAGGGCGAGGTCGTGATCATCATCGGGGCGAGCGGCTCCGGGAAGAGCACCATGCTCCGGGTCATCAACAACCTCGAGCCGATCCAGGCCGGCGAGGTCTGGGTCGACGGGATCCCCGTCCACGATCCCGAAGCGAGCCGACGAGGTCCATCGAATCGTCGGGATGGTCTTCCAGCAGTTCAACCTCTTCCCGCACCTCACGGCCCTGCAGAACGTGACGCTGGCGCTCCGGAAGGTCAAGAAGCTGGCCGCAGGCGGAGGCCGACCGGCTCGGCGCCGGGCGCCCTCGAGCACGTCGGCCTCGCCGACAAGGCCGAGCGCCTATCCGGCCGAGCTGTCCGGCGGCCAGCAGCAGCGGGTCGCCATCGCCCGTGCCCTCGCGATGGAGCCGGAGATCATGCTCTTCGACGAGGCGACGTCGGCCCTCGATCCGGAGCTGGTCGGCGAGGTGACCGGGGTCATGCGCCAGCTCGCCGCGGAGGGCATGACGATGCTCGTCGTGACCCACGAGATGGGGTTCGCCCGGGACGTCGGCGACCGCGTCGTGTTCATCGACGAGGGCGTGATCGCCGAGGAGGGCCCGCCCGACGGTGCTCTTCACGACGCCGTCCAACCCGCGAACCCAGCAGTTCCTGCACCGCGTGCTCGACCGATGAGCGCGGAACGCCGCCTCGCCGAGGCGCTCGGCATCGGGATCGGTCCCGACGCTGCCGCCCCCGGTCGCCGTCTACGTCCCGGCCGTGCAGGACCGGCCGGATCGTCTATCGCCTCGGGACAGACGCCGACGATCGACGGCGTTCTCCAGGTCCGCGGGCAAGCTGGGCGACGGCGTGTCGGTCGAGGAGGGCCAGCGGGCCGGCGCGCCTGGCTGCGCTGAACTGCCTGGCCGAGGTCCGGGGCCTGCTCGGATCGCTCGACGACGTCTCGCGGGTCGTGCGGCTCACCGGGTACGTCGCGTCGGCGCCAGGGTTCGGCGAACAGCCCGCCGTGATGAACGGTGCCTCGCAGCTGATCGAGGAGGTCTTCGGCGAGGCGGGCCGCCACGCGCGGTCCGCGATCGGCGTGGCGGAGCTGCCCTCCGGCGCGCCGGTCGAGGTCGAGCTGATCGTCGAGGTCCGGGAGGGTTCGTGACGAGGCCAGACGTCGGCATTGGGCGGGCCGCCGAGCGCGCCGAGCGGATCGACGCCCGCTTCAAGGGCCTGGCCCCGAGCACGTTCGGGCTCTCCCTCGATGAGCTCGCGGCTGCCCGTCCGGGCCTCTTCGACGGGGCGTTCACGCCACCGGTCATGGTCCTCCGCGAGGAGGCACTCCGGCACAACATCGAGACGATGGCCCGCTACGCCCGGGCGTCGGGGGTGGAGCACGCCCCGCACGGCAAGACCACGCTGGCCCCGCGGATCTTCGACGCTTCAACTGGAGGCGGGCGCGTGGGGGATCAGCGTCGGGACGGCCAGCCAGGTCGTCCTGTGCCGCGCGTTCGGGCTCAGCCGGGTCTTTCTCGCCAACGAGCTCGTTGACCCGGCCGCCATCGACTGGGTCTTCCGCGAGCTGGAGGACGATCCCGGCTTCGAGTTCCTCGCCTATCTCGACTCGCTCGACGGCGTCCGGCTCCTCGCCGACCGCCTCCCGACCGCCAGGCCTCGCGATGGGCTGCGCGGGCTCGGCCTGCTCGTCGAGATGGGGCCGACCGGCGGCCGCACGGGCTGCCGCAGCGTCGAGGAGGCGGTGGAGGTCGGGCGGGCGGCTGCCGCCGCCGGACTGCCGATCGTCGGTGTCGCCGGATACGAGGGTGGCCTCGGAAGCGAGATCGACGCCGCCGTGCTCGGCCGGGTGCGGGCGTTCCTCGGCCTCATGCGGGACGCCGTGGAGGCGCTCCTCGCGGAAGGGCTCGTCCGCGACCCCGGCGCGGCCGATCCTGTCGGCCGGCGGCAGCGTCTTCTTCGACGAGGTCGTCGCCGCGTTCGCCGCCCCGCTGCGCGGCGGGACCACTCCGCGGACGATCATCCGGCCCGGCGCCTACGTCAGCCACGACGCCGGCCACTACGAGCGACTGTCGCCGTTCACGCCGACCCGGCGGCATCGCCGGGTACACCCTCCGGCCGGCGCTCGAGGCGTGGGGCCAGCTCGTCTCGGTCCCCGAGGCCGGGCTCGCGATCGCCACCATCGGCCGCCGCGACGTCTCGTTCGACCTCGGGATGCCCATCCCGCTGCGAATGCGGCGGCCGGCCACCGGGGAGTGGCAGGACGCCTCGGGCATGACCGTGACGGGCCTCAACGACCAGCACGCGTTCGTCACGGTCCCCGGCGGGCGTCGACGCCCGGGTCGGGGACTGGATCGCCTTCGGGATCTCCCACCCGTGCACGGCGTTCGACAAGTGGCACCTGCTGCCGGTCGTGGACGCGGACGATCACGTCGTCGACCTCGTGCCGAACGTACTTCTGAGCCCGGCGCACGGCGCCGACTGAATCGCCGAGGAGGCATCCCGACGTGAACCCAGAGACAGCCGGCCCCGTCGTGACCTTCGGCGAGGCGATGATCCGGCTGCTGCCGCCCGACCATCAGCGCCTCGAGCAGGCCACGTCGCTCGAGGTGACGGTCGGCGGCGCCGAGCTCAACGTCGCGGCCGGCGTGAGCCGCCTCGGGCTCCCGTCGCGCTGGGTCTCGCGGCTGCCGGACAACCCGCTCGGCCGGATGATCCGGAACAAGGCGCGCGAGTTCGGCGTCGACGTCGGCTTCGTGTCGTGGGACACGGCGGCGCGGGCCGGCCTCTACTTCCTCGAGGCCGGCGCGTCCCCGCGCGCGAGCGCGGTCCTCTACGATCGGGCCGGATCAGCGTTCAGCCGGCTGGTCCCCGGGCGAGATCGACTGGGCCGCCGCGCTGGCCGGCGCGTCGGTGCTCCACACGACGGGCATCACGCCGGCGCTCAGCGACGCCGCGGCGACCGCGGTCCGCGATGCCTTCGGCGCCGCCCGCGCGGCCGGCGTGCCGGTCACCTACGACCTCAACTACCGCGCCAGGCTCTGGTCGGAGGAGCGGGCCCGGGCCGTCCAGGAGCCGCTGATGGCGGACGTCGACGTCCTCATCACGACCGAGGAGGACACCCGGCGGGTCTTCGGCATCAGCGGGTCGGACTACCGCGAGGTCGCGCGCAAGCTCGTCGACCGGTTCGGCTTCAAGGTCGTGACGATCACGCATCCGGGGCGACACCTCGGTCCTGCGGAACACCTGGACGGCGATCGCCCACGCCGACGGCGTCGACTACGACGACCGGACGTACGACATCGAGATCGTCGACCGCGTCGGCGGCGGCGACGCCTACGCGGCCGGGTTCATCTACGGCTGGCTGACCGGCGACGTCGCGAAGGGCGTCCGGTACGGGAACGCCTTCAGCGCGGTCCAGCAGACCGTGCCCGGCGACCTCGCCTGGGTCACCCTCGCGGAGGTCGAGGCCCAGCTGTCCGGGGCCGGGCTCCGGATCGCCCGCTGACGAGGAGGACCACGGTGGACCGACAGGAGACCCTCGCCCAGATCCTCGACAGCGGGATCGTCGCGGTCGTCCGGCTGCAGTCGTCGGAGCGGCTGCTCGAGGTCGCCGACGGCGATCGACGCCGGCGGGATCCGGGCGATCGAGTTCACGATGACGACGCCCGGCGCGCTCGAGACGCTCTCGAGCGCGGCGCGCCGCGATGGGCGACCGGATCGTGCTCGGCGCCGGCACGGTGCTCGACGGCCCGACGGCACGAGCCGCGATCCTCGCCGGGGCGCGGTTCATCGTCGCGCCGACGCTCTCGCGCGAGACGATCGAGACCTGCCATCGCTACGGCGTCGTCGTCATCCCGGGCGCCTACACGCCGACCGAGATCCTGACCGCCTGGGAGTGGGGCGCGGACCTCGTGAAGGTCTTCCCGGCGACGGGCCTCGGGCCGCGCTACTTCAAGGACGTCCTCGCGCCGCTGCCCCAGGTCCGCCTCGTGCCCGACCGGCGGCGTCGACCTCGAGACCGCCGGCCCGTTCATCGAGGCGGGCGCTGCCGCCGTCGCCGTCGGCAGCAACCTCGTCGACCCGAAGGCCGTCGCCGCCGGCGACTTCGGCGCCCTCACCGAGAAGGCCCGCGCCTACCGGTCGGCCGTCGACGCGGCCCGGGACGGCCTGGGACGGCGGTGAGCGAGCCGCAGGGTCCGCGGCTCCGCGTGGCGGCAGAGGAGACGACCGAGCCCGAGGTCGCGGCCCGACGCCTGGTCGAGCTCGTCGCCGAGCACGAGGAGTGGCGGACGAGCTGCCTCAACCTCGTGGCCGCCGAGAACGTCATGAGCCCGGCGGCCCGGGCGCTCCTCGATTCCGACCTGGCGTCGCGCTACGGCGACTACGTCGGGCGCGACCTGCGGGCCCGCAAGTACTTCGGGACTTCGGTCATGGTCGAGATCGAGGAGCTCGTCGACGCGCTCCTGCGGCGGCTGTTCGACGCCCCGTTCGTCGAGACGCGGATCGCTGTCCGGCCACGTCGCGGGGAGCGCGGCCGTGCTGGCCCTCACCGAGCCGGGCGACGTCGTGCTCGAGCTCGACTCGCCGGGCGGCGGCCACCGGATCGCCGAGAAGCTCAACGCGACGCACCACGCCCGGCTCGACGTCCAGCCGCTGCCGTTCGACCCGGACGCGTACACCGTCGACGTCGGGCGGACCGTCGAGCTGGCCCGGGCCCGACGGCCGCGGATGATCATCCTCGGCAGCAGCCTGTTCCTCTTCCCGCACCCGCTCGCCGAGCTCGCGGCCGGGCTCGCGGACCAGCCGGAGACCGTCATCGCCTACGACGCCTCGCACGTCCTCGGGCTCATGGCCGGGCACCGCTTCCAGGATCCGCTCCGCGAGGGCGCCGGGCTCGTCTGGGCCTCGACCCACAAGAGCTTCCCGGGGCCGCCGGGCGGCCTTGTCATGAGCCAGCTCCGAGGAGATCGTCGGCCCGCGTCGCGCCGGCGGTCTATCCGGGCCTGGTGACGAACCACAATCCCGGCCGGATGCCGGCGCTCGGGCGTCGCGGCGGCCGAGATGCTCGAGTTCGGCGAGGCCTACGCCGACGCGATCATCGCCAACGCGCGGCGCCTCGGGGCGGAGATCGACTGCGCGGGACGTCCCCGTCGTCGGCCGCGAGCGCGGCTACACCGCCTCGCACACGCTCCTCCTCCAGGTCGCGCCGTTCGGCTCCGCGCGCGAGGTCGGCGAGCGGCTGGAGGCAGGCGGGGATCGTCGACGACCGCGACGCGGCTGCCGTCGGCGCTCGGGGACGCCGGGATCCGGCTCGGGCTCGCGGAGATGACGCGGCGCGGAGCGCGGACCCGACGACATGCCGGAGATCGCCGAGCTCATCGCGGACGTCGTCGCGCGGCGACGAGCGCCGGAGGCGGTCCGCGGACGGACGCGCGAGATGGCCACGCGGTATCGGCGGATCGGCTTCACCTTCGATGGGCTCCGCCCATCCTGACGACGCCGTGAGCGCGCAGGCCCGGCATCCGCGGGCCGGCGGGCGCGTGGGCGGCCCACGGCTCGTGCTCGGCATCGACCTCGGCAGCAGCTCGGCCAAGGCCGTCCTCGCCGACGAGCACGGCGCCGATCGTCGCCCGGGCGAGCACGCCCCAGCACGTCTCGCGACCGCGGCCGGGCGCCGCCGAGCAGCCCGCGAGCGAGTGGTGGGACGCCGTCCGGGCGCTGGTCGCGGCGACGTGGGGGGCGCCGATCGGAGGAACGGCGACGCGGGACCGCTCAGCTCGCCGGTCTGTGCGTCAGCGGGCACTACCCCACCCTGCTCCTGGCCGATGGCTCCGGCCGGCCGCTCGCTCCGCGCCCTGCTGTACGGCGACCAGCGTGCCGACGCCGAGGTCGAGCGTGCCGCCGCGACTCGGCGGCGAGAACCTCGCCGGCGACGAGTGGCTGCCCGAAGCTCCTCTGGCTCGCCGCGGAGCAGCCGGACCTCCTCCGTCGGACGCGCATGCTCTTCAACCCGCACGACCACGTCGCGTTCCGGCTCACCGGCGTGCGGGGCCTCGATCATCGGAGCGCCCGCCGAGCCGGCGGCCTGTTCGACCCGGCCCGCCTCGCCTGGCGTGAGGACGTCTGTGCGGCGGTCGGCCTCGGACGCGGCGGCCCTCCCGCCGCTCCGGCGCGCGGGCGAGGTCCTCGGGCCGGTGACGGTCCGCGCCGCGGCGGAGGCCGGTCTGCCCGCAGGGACCCCGGTCGTCGTCGGGATGGGCGACACGCCGGCCGAGCTCATCGGCGCCGGAGTCGTCCGCCCGGGCCAGGTGCTGCTCTACTACGGCACGACGACGTCGGCGGACGTCTGCACCCACGACTTCGAGGCCTACCTCCGCGATCCCAGCCCGATCGTCGAGTGGGCACCGTACCGCGAGGTGGCCTACGCGGTTCTCGGCCCCGCGCTCCCGTGGGTGGCTGGCGGTCTCGAGCAGCCGGCCCTCGCGGATCCGGGCCCCGACCTCGCGCGGCTCGACGCGGGCGCCTCGAGGATCACCCCGTCGCTGACGGACCCGTACGTCGTGCCCAACTTCCTCGCCCACGCTCGACCGGGACAGGCGATCCGGCGCCCGGCGATCGTCGGCCTCGACACGGGCCACTCGCGGGTCGACCTCCACCGGGCGGTGCTCGAGTCGTTCGGCTTCGCGACCCGGGCAGGGCTGGAGTCGGCCGGCTACGACCCGGCGGCCATGCGCTTCATCGCGACCGGCGGCGGAGCACGGAGCGCGTTCTGGCGCCAGCTCGTGAGCGACATCCTCGGGAGCCGAGCAGACGTGGCGGCCGATGGCCGACGCCGCCTTCGGGAGCGCGGCGCTCGCCGCCTGGGCGACCTGCGGAGCCGACGTGTTCGCGCCCGGCGGGTGGGCGCACGAGGAAGCCGTGGCCCCGACCGTCCCGGAACCCGACCGGCATCGGATCGAGGACGAGCGCTACCGGACGTGGCTTCGGCTGCGGGACGCGGTCGCGGAGGCGCTCGCGCCGAGTGGCGGGTGACCGGGCCGGACCAGGCTAGCCGCGCAGGTAGGCGAGAACCGCGAGCACCCGGCGGTGGCCTTCGACCGCCGGCTCCAGCCCGAGCTTGGAGAAGATCGCCCGGACGTGTCCCTCGACGGTCTTGATCTCGAGCGTGAGCCGATCGGCAATCGCCTGGTTCGAGCGTCCCTCGGCCATCAGTCCCAGGATCTCGCGCTCGCGGGCGGTCAGCTCGTCGAGCGGGGATGGGAGGCGCCGACGCCCGAGCAGCCGAGCCACGACCTCGGGATCGATGACCGAACCTCCCGCGGCGACGCGTCGTACCGCATCGGCGAGATCCGCGACCCGGGTGACCCGGTCCTTGAGAAGGTAGCCGATGCCAGAGGGGTCCTCGCGCAGGAGGTCGACGGCATAGCGGGTCTCCACGTACTGCGACAGGACGAGGATCGCGATCCCCGGATGGGTCGCCCGGAGCAGGCGAGCGGCTTCGAGGCCCTCGGTCGTGTGGGTCGGCGGCATCCGAACGTCGAGAACGACGAGGTCCGGCCTCTCGCGCGCGACGAGTGCCATCAGGCCGGCGACGTCAGCCGCCTGGCCCGACGACCTCGAACCCGGCGGCCGCGAGTGCCGCCGCCAGAGCCTCCCGCAGGAGCACGGCGTCGTCGGCCAGGACGATCCGAATGGCCGTCGGATGTGGCTGCTCCACGTGGGAAGACTCCGGTCCGGACGTTCGCGCGACCCCGGCAGGCGCGCACACCAAGATCGTGACACCGGCACGCAAGGGGCGAACCGGTGCAGGCCCTCGAATCCGACCGGGCGACGACCCGGGCCCGCACGGTGGACCGCGGGGCTCGACGGGCGCATCCTGCGAGCGGCCTGCCGTTGAGAGGCTGGAGTCCATCGGGCATCTGCGTCGTGAGGCGACCGATCGCTCGTTGCTGGACAGTCTTGCCTGCTGGCAGCCGGCAGATCGGGCGTAGGATCGTCGAAGCGTCGGGCTGAGGGTTCAGCTCGGCCAGGGGGCAGGGTGCCGTGTCGAACGGTGTCGATCGTCGCGGAACAGGCAGCGCTTGGTTCGCCTGGGTGTCTCTCTTCTTCGCGGCGTGGATCTCGGGCGGCCTGGCCCTCGCCAACTGGGCGCTGAATCGCGGCCTGACCCGGGACGTCGGGTTCTCGCCGTACCACGTCCTCGCCTACCTTGGCCTTCTTGCGCTCGCCGTCTTCTGCGTCTCGATCGTGGTCCGCGCGGTCCGCCAGGGCCGGCCATGGCGGGAGGCATTCCCACCCGGCCACGGCCTCGTTGGGGCGGGCCTTCTCGTCCTGCTCGCCTACCCGATCGTCGACGTCGGCTGGCGGGAGGGGATCGGCATCATGCCCGGGATCGAGAGCGGGCTCGCGCCGAGCCGCGTGCTGATCCCGATCGGCATCATCCTGGTGGCAATCGGACCGCTCCGGGTCGCCCTCGGTTCGCCTGGTGCGGCCGTCAACCGGTGGGCCGCGGTGCTGTCGGCCGGGTTCGCTCTCGCTCTCATGGGATTCCCCGGCGGGTTCCAGCCGGCCGTCAGTCCCTGGCTGGAGCGCCCGCCACAAGTCCCCCAGGGCAACACCGAGGTATGGGCGATGGACGCCGATGGCGCCCGCCAGACGAGGCTGATCGAGGCGGACGACGTGAGCTCCGCGGCAGCGCCGTCCTGGTCACCGGACGAGACACGGTTCGCCTACCAGCGTTCGCAGCCCGGCCCGGATGGCGCCCTGGATATCGACATCTGGGTCGCGGCGGCCGACGGCAGCGGGCGCCGGATGCTGGTCGGCGGCGCCGACTGGCAATGGTTCCCGCACTGGTCCCCCGACGGAGCCTGGATCGTGTACACGCAGGAACCCGAAGGTGGGCCAGGGATGGCCGCCGGTCCGCTTGGTCCCGCCACCGTGCAAGGGCCGCAAGGCCCCGGGTTCGACCTCGGACCCCCCACCCCGATCAGGTCCCATGCGGCCATCTGGCGCATACCGGCGGATAGCTCCGGCTCCCCCATCCAGCTGACCGACGGGAAGGCCGACGACCGAGCGGCTGCCTACTCGCCGGACGGTACGAGGCTGGTCTTCGACAGCCTGCGCGACGGCAACACCGAGATCTACGTGATGAACGCCGACGGATCCGATCCGCATCGGCTGACCGACGATCCCGGCGAGGACTGGGGAGCGGCGTGGTCGCCGGATGGGAAGCAGATCGCCTTCAACTCGAACCGCACGGGGAACATGCAGGTCTACGTCGTCAACGGCGACGGCAGCGGCCTCACTCGACTCACCCATGACGACGCGGACGACCGCGAGCCGATCTGGTCGCCCGACGGATCGCGGATCGCCTTCGAGTCGATCACCGGCAGCTGGCACCAGATCTGGTCGATGGCCGCCGACGGGAGCGACCTGGTGGACCTCAGCCGGAGCCCGGGGGCGTCGGCGGGCCTCGGCGGATCGAGCGGTGCCTGGAGTCGCGACGGACGGATCGCCTACATGCGCTGGGAAGACCCGCCGGTGACCTCGCAGCCGCTGGTCCGCGAGGATCTCGCCGCGGCCGGCGTGCTCCTGGAGGCCATCCTCGTCGCCCTCGTCGCCCTCGTCGTCATCCGGATCGTCCCGCCGTTCGGCGCCTTCGCCGTGATCATGGGCATGGCCGTCGTGCTGCCGGCGTCGTGGAGCGACCAGTGGCGCTTCGTGCCCGCGGCGGTGGCGGCCGGCCTCGTCGTCGACATCCTCGTCCACCTCGCCCCGCCTCGACGCAAGGCCAACGTGGCGGGAGCGGCATCCGCCGCAGCGTTCGTGCTCGGCGCCGGCGTCACGGTCGCGGTCACCACGGGTCTCGGCTGGACGCCCTCGCTGCTGCTCGGCGTCGCCTTCGCGACCGCGGCGCTCGGCTGGGGTCTGGCCGCCGTGGTTGGCCGCCTCGAGGACGCCCCCGAAGGTCGGACGGTCGCGTGACCGACCTTGCCGAGCGGGTTCTCAGCCTGGCGGTCGTCGGGGTCGCGCTTGCCGCGTTCCAGCATTTTGGACCGCTCCTGTGGCCCTACGCGCTCGGATCGACCGGGTCGGTCGCCACGCAAGCCTGGTTCTTCTTCGTCGACCTGCTCTGGGTGGCGGCCATGCTCGTCACCTATCGACGCGATCCGGACGGCCCGATGTGGAAGCTCTTCCTCGTCTACGAGGTCGTGGGGTCGATCGGGGTCACCTGGGTGATCCCGACTTCGCTGACGTGGACGCTGAGCCAGTTGTCGATCGGGGTCGGCAGCGTCGTCTTCGTCCACCTCGTCCTCGCCTTCCCAGGCGGCCGCCCGACCGATCGGTATGACCGGTTCCTCGTGTTGGCCGCCTACCTCTTCATCTCGGCGAGCCGGCTGGCCTGGCTCGTGGTCTGGAAGCCGCCCTTCGACAAGGTCGGGTTCTCGCCGCGCAACCCGTTCGTCCTGTGGCCGAACGCCGACCTGGCCTGGCTGTTCGGCTCGGGTGCGGTCGTGGTCATGACGCCCTTGCTGTTCCTGGCGGTCGTCGCGGGACTGTGGCGACACTGGCAGCACGCCACCCCCGCACTTCGGCGGGCCTTGCTGCCGATCATGGTCGCTGCGCCGCTGCAGCTCGCGATCACCGTCGCCTGGCATCTCGCCAACGCGAATCCGTCGGAGTGGGGCTCGATCCGGGCGGCGCTCCAGGAGCCGATCGCCGGGTTGGCCGGGCTCGTGTTCCCCGTCGGCTTTCTCGTCGGGTTGGTCCGAGCGCGGCTGGATCGCGGCTCAATCGCCGACCTCGCCGTGGAGCTGGGCCAAGGCGTTCCGCTCGGTGGGCTCCGGGAGACTCTCGCCCGCGCCCTCCGTGACCCAACGCTGGAGCTTGCCTTTCCCGCGCCGTCGGGCGGCGGATTCGTCGATCCCGAAGGCCAGTCGATCGAGCTGCCGACGGACCCCGGGCACGATCGGGGCATGGTGAGGTTGGAGCGGGACGGCGAGCCCCTGGCTGTTCTCCTGTACGACCCGGCGATCGAGAACGAGGACCCAGGCCGGGTGAGGGCGGTCGGCTCGGTGGCGCAGCTGGCGCTGGAGAACGAACGGCTCGCTGCCCAGGTTCGCGCCCAGCTCGAGGAGGTGCGAGCATCGCGGGCCCGGATTGTCGAGGCAGCCGACGCCGAGCGGCGCAGGATCGAGCGTGATCTCCACGACGGCGCGCAGCAGCGGCTCGTTGCGCTGGCGATGCGGCTCGACCAGGCACGCGCGGGATCGGCAGGTGCTTCGGCGCTGATCAATTCGACCACCGCCGAGCTGCTGACGGCGATCAAGGAGGTCCGCGATCTCGCTCACGGGCTTCACCCGACAATTCTCACCGACTCGGGCCTGGCCGCGGCGGTCGAGGCGCTGGCGGAGCGAACGCCGTTCGCCGTCTCGGTGGACGTCACCGAGTCCCGCTTCGCCACCGAGGTGGAGGCTGCGGCCTACTACGTCGTCGCCGAGGGGCTCACCAACGTCGCCCGGTACGCGGACGCGACCGTGGCGCGCGTCGAGGTCAGGGTCGAGGGCGGACGGCTCGTCGTGACGGTGGCCGACAACGGGCGCGGCGGCGCAGACCCTGGCGCGGGGTCCGGGCTGCGCGGGCTCGCGGATCGGCTGGCCGCGATCGGCGGCGAGCTGAACGTGACCAGCGGCACGGACGCCGGGACGACGCTGACGGCGAGCATGCCCGTCGGCCCGTAGGTTCGGTCGGCCCACGGGCGCAGCGGTCGCCCCGGGCGGGGCCTGGTCGCCCGGCCCAGGTGGGCCGTCGGCGTCGCCGGGGCGGGCGGCGCGACCCGCACCGTGCCAACCCTCGAATCTGCGCACGCAAGGACCGGTGGTCGCACCGTCGAACCTCGACCGCCTCGAGCCTAGCCTCCGCGCATGCCCATCGCCCCGGAGGTTCTCCCGATGACGCAGCCACCCGCCCAGGCCCCCTCCTCGACCGTCCGACTCTTCCTCGTCCTCATCCTCACGGCCGCGATCTTCGTGGCCTTCGTGTGCGCGATGCCGTTCCTCCAGGCCGCGGGATCCCTCGGTCCGGGCGAACCGATCCCGGCGCCGGGCGCCAGGCTGGACCTCGCCAGCAGAAGCTTGACGCGACCGGGCCGCGGATCAGCCGCGATCGTCGGCAGCGTCGAACCCCGACTGATGCCTGGCGGACCAGGATGCGGCGCACGTGGCAGCGGTGCGAGACTGCTGCTGACCGGGATCGAACGGGCGCCGCCGCCGGCGACCTGAGCACCGGACGACGACCCGGACTGGATTGCGGGCCGAACTTCCTGGGCGCCACCGACATCGTGGCCGCCACCACGATCACCGGCGACGCGGTCTGCCGCTCGACGAACGTGGACTACCGGATGGACACGACAGCGGCCCGGGCGTTCCTCTCGCAGTTCGTGACCGTGCCGTAGCGGCGTCCCTGTTACGCTCCGGTCGTGGACCTCGACCTGCCGGCCGAGCACGAGCTCCTCCGCCGCACCGTCCGCGACTTCATGGAGACGCGAGGTCGCGCCGCTCGTCGATGAGCACGAGCGAGAGCGACGCTTCCCCGTCGAGGTCGTCCGCCGGATCGGCGAGATGGGCTGGCTCGGCATCCCGATCCCCGAGGAGTGGGGCGGCGCCGGGATGGACACGCTCGCCTATGCCATCGCGATCGAGGAGATCGGCCGCGTGTGGGGCTCGCTCGGCCTCATCGTCGCAGCGCACACCTCGCTCGGCTGCGGCCCGCTCCTCCTGGCCGGAACCGACGAGCAGAAGACGCGGTTCCTCGTCCCGCTGGCCAGCGGCGAGGCTGTCGGCGCCTACGGGCTCACCGAGCCCGGCGCCGGGTCCGACGCCGGCGGCACCCGGACGACGGCGCGGCACGAGGACGGCCCGGACGGGGGCACCTGGGTCCTCGACGGCGGCAAGCGCTTCATCACGAACGCCGGACAGGCCTCGACCTACATCATCGCGGCCCGGACGGGCACGACCCCCCGTGGCGATGCCGCGATCAGCGCCTTCATCGTGCCCGCGGACACGCCCGGCTTCTCGGTCGCGCGGCTGGAGGAGAAGCTCGGCCTCCACGCCTCGGCGACCGGGGAGCTCGTGCTCGACCGGGTCCGGATCCCGGCGCGAACCTCCTCGGGACGGAGGGCGACGGCTTCCGCATGTTCCTGCGCGTCCTCGACGGCGGGCGGATCTCGATCGGCGCCCTCGCCGTCGGGCTCGCCCAGGCAGCCCTCGATGCCGCGATCCCGTACGCCCGGACGCGCGAGCAGTTCGGGCGGCCGATCGGGTCGTTCCAGGGCGTGGCGTTCCGGATCGCCGACATGGCCACCGAGATCGAGGCGGCCCGCGCGCTGGTCCACCGGGCGGCGTGGCTGCGCGACCAGGGACGGGACTTCGGGCTCGCGGCCGCGCAGGCGAAGCTGTTCGCCTCGGAGGTTGCGAGTCGTGCGACGAACGCGGCGCTCCTCATCCACGGCGGCTACGGCTACGTCGACGAGTACCCGGTCGGGCGGTTCTTCCGCGACGCGAAGCTGACCGAGATCGGCGAGGGTACGAGCGAGATCCAGCGGCTCGTCATCGCCCGCAAGATCCTCGGCCTGCGGGTCACCTGAGCTCGATGGTCGCGTTCCGGTCGCGGCTCGATCCCGCTTCCGACGATGCCCGCGCCAACCAGGCGGCGATGCACGCGCTGGTCGAGGAGCTGCGGCACCGGACGGCGGTGGTCGCGGGACGGGGCGCTGCGGGCGACGAGGCCGCGATCGCGAGGCACCGGGAGCGCGGGAAGCTGCTCGTCCGGGAGCGGATCGAGCGGCTCCTCGACCCCGGCGCAGCCTTCCTCGAGCTCTCGCCCCTGGCCGCCACCGGGATGCACGACGACGAGGCGCCCGGCGCCGGCATCGTGACCGGGATCGGGCGAATCGAAGGGACCCTGTGCGTCGTCGTCGCGAACGACGCCACGGTGAAGGGCGGGACCTACTTTCCCGAGACGGTCAAGAAGCACCTGCGGGCGCAGGAGATCGCGCTCGAGGACCGGCTTCCGTGCGTCTACCTCGTCGATTCCGGCGGAGCCTACCTGCCGCTCCAGGCCGACCTGTTCCCCGATCGCGACGGGTTCGGCCGGATCTTCTACAACCAGGCCCGCATGTCGGCCGCGGGGATCCCGCAGGTTGCGGTCGTCATGGGGAGCTGCACGGCCGGTGGCGCGTACGTCCCGGCAATGAGCGACGAGACGGTCATCGTCCGCGGCACCGGGACGATCTTCCTCGGCGGCCCGCCCCTCGTGGAGGCGGCGACCGGGGAGCGCGTCAGCGCCGAGGATCTCGGCGGGTCCGAGGTCCACACCCGGGTCAGCGGGGTCGCCGACCACGAGGCCGTGGATGACGAGCACGCCCTGGCGATCGCGCGGTCGATCGTGCGGCATCTCGCCCGCCGCCCGCCCGAGCCGCCCTGGCAGCGCGCCGCCCCCAGGCCGCCCGCGGTGCCCGCCGAGGGAGGCGACGGCCAGGCCTCGCTCTACGCCGCCGTCCCCGCCGATCTCCGCCGGTCGGTCGACGTCCGCGAGGTCATCGCTCGCCTGGTCGATGGGAGCGAGCTCCACGAGTTCAAGCCCCTGTACGGCGAGACGCTGGTCTGCGGCTTCGCGCATCTCGAGGGATGGCCGATCGCGATCCTCGCCAACGACGGGATCCTGTTCGGGACGTCGGCCCTGAAGGGGACGCACTTCATCGAGCTGGCCGTCCAGCGCCGGATCCCGCTGCTGTTCCTCCAGAACATCGCGGGGTTCATGGTCGGGCGCGAGGCCGAGGCCGCCGGGATCGCCAAGGACGGCGCAAAGCTCGTCACCGCCGTCGCCTCGGCCGAGGTCCCCAAGCTCACGGTCCTGATCGGCGGATCGTTCGGCGCCGGCAACTACGCGATGGCGGGCCGCGCCTACGGGCCACGGTTCCTGTGGAGCTGGCCGAACTCCCGGATCTCGGTCATGGGCGGCCGGCAGGCGGCGCGCGTCCTCTCGACCGTCCGGGCAGCGTCCCTGCCCGGGGGACGCTGGCCGAGCGAGGCCGAGCGGGATGCGTTCGAGGCGCCGGTGCTCGAGCGATACGAGGCAGAGGGGAACCCGTACTACGCGACGGCCCGGCTGTGGGACGACGGCGTGATCGACCCGATGCAGACCCGCCGGATCCTCTCGATGGGCCTCGAGGCGGCCCTCCACGCCCCGATCCCCGAGACGCGCTTCGGCGTGTTCCGGATGTGAGCGGGTCGTCGGCGGGCGGGTCGCCCGCCCGCATCCGGGTCGAGCGCGAGGGACCCGGTGGGGCCGTCGCGAGGGTGACGATCGCGCGTCCCGAGGTCCGCAACGCCCTCGACGCCGCCGCGATCGCGTCGCTCCGCGCCGCTGTTCGAGGGGTTTGCCGAGGAGGCCGCGCGCGACCTGCGGGCGGTCGTCCTCGCCGGCGACGGGCCGGTGTTCTGCGCCGGTGCCGACCTCGGCTGGATGCGGGCCGCGCTCCTCGCCACGCCGGCCGCGAACGAGGCGGATGCGCTCGGCCTCGCCGCGATGTACGGGGCGATCGACCGCTGCCCGGTCCCCGTGATCGCCCGGGTCCAGGGGGCCGCGCTCGGCGGTGGGGCGGGGCTGTGCGCGGTCGTCGGATGTGACGATCGCGGAGGCTGGCGCCTGGTTCAGCTTCCCGGAGGCTCGTCTCGGCCTCATCCCGGCGACGATCGCGCCGTTCGTCGTCGCGCGGGTCGGCGAGGGGCACGCGCGGGCGCTCTTCGCGACGGGACGCCGGTTCGACGCCGCCGAGGCGATGCGGATCGGACTCGTCCACGAGGTCGCCGAAGGGCCCGGACGGGCTTGACCGGGCCGTCGAGGCGACGGTGGCCGACGTCCTCGCAGGCGGTCCGGAGGCGACGCGCGCGCGCGAAGCAGCTGATCCGCGACCTGCGCGGCGCGGACCCGGAGGCCGCCGCGGAGCGGACGGCGCGGGCGCTCGCACTCCGTCGCGCCTCGGCCGAGGGCGCGGAGGGGCTCCGCGCGGTCGAGGAGCATCGACCGCCGTCGTGGGTGAAGCGGAGCGCCGGGTGAGACGAGGTCGCCGCGGCCCGGGACGCCGAGGGGGCGCGGACCATCGGAACGGCTCGGCACCCCATCCGCGTCCTGTTCATCGCGAACCGCGGAGAGATCGCCGACGCGGATCGCGACGACGGCTCACCGGCTCGGGATCGTCCCCATCGTGCCGCTCGTCGGGGGTCGATGGGGGAGACGACTCCGGCCCGCCGAGACGATGACCGGACCGGGCGACGTGTCGCCGCTCCCGTCGACCTGCTCGACCCCACCGCTGTCGTGCTCGGGCGGCGATCGCGGCGGGCGCCGACGCCGTCCATCCCGGGTACGGCTTCCTGGCCGAGAGCCCGGCACTCGCGGAGGCGGTGGTCGCGGCCGGGCTCGGCTGGGTCGGCCCGCCTCCCGAGGCGATCCGCACGCTGGGCGACAAGGCCGCGGGCCCGCGAGGTCGCTCGAGCGCGTCGACGTCCCCGTCGCGGCCGGCGAGGAGCCCGACGACCAGTCCGACGCATCGCTCGCCGCGGCCGCCGACCGGATCGGGCTGCCGCTCCTCGTCAAGCCGGCGGCCGGCGGCGGCGGCAAGGGGATGCGGGTCGTCCGGCGCCAGGACGAGCTCGAGCCGGCCTTCGAGTCGGCCCGGCGCGAGGCCGCCCGCGCCTTCGGCGACGACCGGCTGATCCTCGAGCGGTTCGTCGCGCCCGCCCGGCACGTCGAGGTCCAGGTGCTCGCCGACGCCCACGGGGGCGTCGTCCACCTCGGCGACCGCGACTGCTCGCTCCAGCGGCGCCACCAGAAGGTGCTCGAGGAGGCTCCGGCGCCCGGGCTCGCACCGGAGCTGCGAGCCGCGCATCCGGGCCGCGGCGGTCCGCGTCGCCCGCGCCGTCGGCTACGAGGGTGCCGGCACCTGCGAGTTCCTCGTCGGCGACGATGGGAGCTGGGTCTTCCTCGAGATGAACGCGCGGCTCCAGGTCGAGCACCCGGTCACCGAGCTCGTCCTCGGGCGCGACCTCGTCGCCGACCAGCTCCGGGTCGCCGAGGGGGCAGGGCTCGCCGAGCTCGGGCTCGACCAGGGCGACGTCGAGGCCGCCCTCGTGGCCGGCGGGCACGCCGTCGAGGTGCGGCTCAACGCGGAGGACCCCTCGACAGGCTTCCTCCCGTCGGCCGGTCCGGTCCTGGCGGTGCGCTGGCCGGACGGGGCCGGCGCCTTCGGACCCGCGGGCCAGGGCGGGATCCGCGTCGACGCCGGGATCGCGGTGCGGTGATCTCGTCGGCGGCGCCTTCGATCCGCTCCTCGCCAAGATCGTCGCCCACGGCGCGAACCGCGACGAGGCGCTCGTCCGCCTCGCCGGCGCCCTCGACGAGACCGAGGTCCTCGGCCTCGTCACGAACCTCGCGTTCCTGCGGCGGCTGGTCCGGCTGGCCGTCGTCCGTGAGGGTCGAGCCCGGACGGAGACACTCGAGGGGCTGGTCGCCGAGGGAGCCGCGACAACCTCGATCCCGGAAGGCGCGTGGCAGGTCGCCGCGGAGGCGCTCGCCGGCGCGGAGGCGCTCGCCGGCGCGGCTGGGCGATGCGGCCGCGCAGCCCGTGGCGCGGCGGCTGGCGGTTGAACGGCCCGGCCCGGCTCCGGCTCGCCGCCGACGGGCCCGACGGACCCGAGGAGCGCTCGGTCGAGCTGACATCCACGGCAGCCACGTCAGCCGCCGAAGCCGCGTCCGAAGCGCCCGGGAGCGCCGGCCCGGCGGCGGCTCCCTCGCGGTCCGCGATGGCGACGTCGTCCACGTCTCGGTCGGCGGCCGGAGCGTCCCGTTCCGGCTCGCGTGGCCCCCGGACCTGGCGAGGACGGCGTCGCCGCGAGCGTCGGCCGGGGCTGAGTCCGCCACCGATCTCGTGGCCCCGATGCCCGGCACCGTCCTCGAGCGTGCACGTCGCCGTCGGGGCGTCCGTGGAGGCGGGGGACCGGTCGCCACCCTCGAGGCGATGAAGATGGAGCACGTCGTGTCGGCGCCGAGGGCGGGCCGCATCGCCGAGCTGTTCGTCAAGGCCGGCGACCGCGTCGAACGCGGCCGGCTCGTCGCCCGCCTGGAGGTGGCGGCGTGACCGTCCCGCTCGGGCACCCCGAATCTCGCCGCCGCGCGTCCGGATCTACGAGGTCGGGCCGCGCGACGGCCTCCAGAACGAGGCCACGGCGATCCCGACGGCGGCCAAGGCGCGCTTCATCGAGCTGCTCGTGGCGGCCGGCCTGCGCGAGATCGAGGCGACGAGCTTCGTGCGACCCGACCGCGATCCCGCAGCTCGCCGACGCCGACGAGCTCCTGCCGTCGCTGCCCCGCGATCGCCGGGCGTCCGCTACCCCGTGCTCGTGGCGAACGCGCGCGGCCTCGCCCGGGCGGCCGACGCGGGCGCGGACGCGATCGCCGTCTTCACGGCGGCGACGGACGCGTTCGCGGAGCGGAACATCGGGCATGTCGATCGAGGCCTCGCTCGAGCACGTTCGCGCCCGCTGCTGGAGGAGGCCGCGCGGCGCGGCTGGTGGCGGCGCGCCTACGTCTCGGTCGCGTTCGGCTGCCCGTACACCGGCGCGCGTCGACCCGGCGAGGCCCGTCGCCGTCGCCCGCCGGCTCCTCGACCTCGGCGTGGACGAGGTCTGCTTCGGCGACACGATCGGCGTGGCCGTCCCGACCGCAGTGGAGGCGGTCACGAGCGCCGCGCTCGAGGCCGGGATCCCGGTCGAGCGGATCGCCCACCACTTCCACGACACGCGGGGGACGGCGCTCGCGAACGTGGCGGCGGCGCTCCGTCTCGGCGTGACGCTGCTTCGACGCCTCGACGGGCGGGACCGGAGGCTGCCCCTACGCGCCGGGCGCCGCCGGCAACCTCGCGACCGAGGACCTGGTCTACATGCTCGACGCCGAGGGCCTCGAGCACGGCGTGGATCTGCCAGCCCTCCTGGAGGCGGCGCGGTTCATCGCCGGCGTGCTCGGCCGCCCGCTCGCATCGAAGGTGGGCCTGGCCGGCGGCTGGGACGCGGCCACGGGGCAGCCGACGGGACGACCGCCCGACGCATGACGGCGGGGTGGACCACGCCCGGAGGGACGGCCGACGCGCTCCTCCGTCGTCGCGAGTGCGCCGTTACGCGTGGGCTCCGGGCGCCCCTCCGCCCAGCTTCCCGATCGCCGTCACGGCGTCCGCATTCTCCAGGGCCGTCAGGTCGCCCGGGTCCTGGCCGAGCCAGGCGGCGCGCGCCACGCGGCGCATGATCTTGCCGCTCCGGGTCCGCGGGAGGTCCGGGACGACCACGACCGCCGCCGGTCGGAGGGGCTT
Source organism: uncultured Chloroflexia bacterium (assembly GCA_963827965.1). Classification (GTDB taxonomy): domain Bacteria; phylum Chloroflexota; class Limnocylindria; order Limnocylindrales; family CSP1-4; genus CTSoil-043. The sequence continues at coordinate 159,180 of CAWHCW010000012.1, forward strand.
GCCGAGGCCATGCGAGACCTGCGTCCCCGACCTCGCGGGCGAGGGTCTCGGGCTCGACCCTCGCGTCCTGCCGGACGACGACCAGGAGCACGGCAACCTCGCCGCGAAGCTCGTCGGGCACACCGATCGCGACCGCCTCGACGACCGCGGGGTGGGCGATGGCGACGGCTTCGAGCTCCGCCGGCCCGACGCGCTTGCCGGCGATCTTGAGCGTGTCGTCCGACCGCCCGTGGAGGTACCAGAACCCATCGGAGTCGCGCGCCGCCCAGTCGCCGTGCACCCAGGTCCCCGGCAGGCGTCGCCAGTAGGCCTCCAGGTAGCGCTCCCGGTCCTCCGGCGACCCGCCCCAGAAGCCCCGCGTCATCCCCGGCCACGGCGCCCGGATCGCAAGCTCGCCGACCTCGTCGACGACGGGGCGCCCGCGTGGGTCGACGATCTCCGCGGCCATCCCGACGCACGGCCCGTTGAACGACGTCGGGCGGATCGGCCGGAGGGGCGTCGCGCCGACGATCCCGCCGGAGATCTCCGTCCCGCCGCTGTAGTTGACGATCGGCAGCCGTCCCTCGCCCGCGGTCTCGAAGAGCCACGTCCACGAGTCCGGATTCCACGGCTCCCCGGTCGAGCCGAGGACGCGGAGCGAGCGACGATCGTGGTCGCGGACCGGCTCGTCGCCCTGGACGAGGAGCGCGCGGATCAGGGTCGGGCTCACGCCGAGGTGGGTGATGCGGTGGCGCTCGACGAGCGACCAGACCCGACCGGCATCGGGGTGATCCGGGGCGCCCTCGAACATGACGAGGCGGGCGCCGACCATGAGCGCGCCGCTGATCGCCCACGGACCCATCATCCAGCCGAGGTCGGTGATCCAGCAGAGGGCGTCGCCGGGCCGCAGGTCGAAGGTGTGGGCCAGGTCCTGCGCGGCCTTGATGGGGAAGCCGCCGTGGACGTGCACGGTGCCCTTCGGGGCGCCGGTCGTCCCGGACGTGTAGATGACCATGTAGGGGGTCTCGGGATCGACGGGGCCGGTCGGTCGCGGCGCCGCGGGCACCGACGCCCGCTGGACCGCGTTCGACCCGCGGTCCCATGACGCGTCCCGGACAGGGTCGGACAGGGCCGTCGGGAGGCCGTCGGGCTCGAGGCGCCTCACGACCAGGACCCGGCGGACGCTCGGCGAGTCCGCGAGCGCCTCCGCCACGACCGGGGCCATCGCGATCGCCCGGCCGCGACGAAGGAAGCCATCCGCGGTCACGAGGTGGGTCGCCTGGAACGCGCGGAGGCGGGTGGCGACGGCCGGTCCGGCGTAGCCGCTGAAGATCGGCGTGAAGACCGCGCGCAGCCGTCCGAGGGCCAGGACGGTGACCGCCGTCTCGGGGAGCATCGGCAGGAAGACCCCGACGCGGGTCCCCGTGCCGATTCCGTGTGCCGCGAAGCGGTCAGCCGTCGCCTCGACGGCCGCGATCAGCTCCCGTCCCGTGACACGGCGGACGGACCCGTCATCGCCCTCCCACGCGATCGCCTCGTCGTCGGGTCGCGTGGCCCACCTCTCGAGCACGGCGGCGGCGTGGTCGAAGGCGCCGCCGACCCACCAGCGAGGCCACTCGATCCCCGCGTCCAGGTCCAGGACCCGGTCCCAGCGGCGGCCCCAGGCGAGCTCGAGGTCGTCCACCGCGAGCCCCCAGAACCACGCCGGGTCGGCGACGGCCCTGGCCTGGAGCGCCTCGAGGTCGGACATCTCGCTGGCGCGTACGAGCCGGGCGGGACGACTGTCGGCGAGGAGCTCGGGGCCCGGGCGCCACGGGGCCCGGGCATCGGGACGGGCGAAGGCGGGAAGGGCGGAGCGCCGGTCGGGAACGCGGGGCGGTGGCACCATCGCTGCATGATGCCCGTCGCCGAGAGCGAGCACCACCCCCCGCGGGCGCCGCCGGCAGGGGCGGGGTGAACCGTTCCGCGTCTGGCAGCCCCTGGTCGCGGCGGCGAAGGAGGTCGCGAAATCCGGTCGGTGGATCAAGAGCGTATCGTCTGTCGACGGCCCGGGCCCGCAGCGCATCAGCCTGCCAGCCGGGCACGAACGTGGGGGGAAGCACGATGCATGCGTTCCGACGTGGGATTGTCGTGGCCTTGCTGGCGGGACTGACGCTCGCTCTCGTACCCGTGGTCAGCGCCAGCGACGGCGGTCGCCCGTTCCGCCTCGTCCTGACCGGCGCCGCCGAGCGGCCCGGACCTGGTGATCCCGACGGCACGGGGGTGGCGGTCCTGCGGCTCAACCCCGGCCAGCGCGAGGTCTGCTTCGAGTTCACGGTCAGCGGCGTCGCGCCACTCGTCGCGGCCCACATCCACCGGGCCCCGGCGACTGCTCCGGGCCCCGTCGTGATCCCCACGCCACCGACGTCCGCCAGCGGCGGCAGCGGTTGCGTCAGCGCGGATCGCGACCTGATCCGGGACATCATCCGGAACCCGGCGAACTACTACTTCAACGTCCACAACGCCGAGCACCCGGCCGGCGCGCTCCGCGCCCAGCTGAGCGACTGACCGGCAAGGTCCCGGGTACCCGGGTCGCTCAGCGAGGAAACGAGCGTTGTCGCCGGCGCCAGGGACCCGTTAGAATGGCCTTCGCGCTCAGGCAGACGCTGTACGTGAGCGTGAACGCTGAGCGGGAGTAACTCAGTTGGCAGAGTGTCTGCTTCCCAAGCAGAATGTCGCGGGTTCGAATCCCGTCTCCCGCTCCAAACCCCTGATTCCTTCGTGGCGAGCCCCTCTTACGGAGGGGCTCGACGATTCACCGGCCAGTCCTGATTCGAATCTGGTGGGTCGTTCATGCCACTATGCTCGGCGACTTTCTACGTGGACGGCGCTGGAACGATCTGGCCTACCCCGCCCGCAGGAACACAGATCGCGGTTGCCTGCGCGGGGGTAGCCATCTGCCGGCCTGCTCTGGTGTCTCCAGGGCCACAGCCACGACCATCCGGCGATGAGCCGACGCGCAGCCTGCGCGCTGTCCCGGCGGGCGCAGCGTCCGCTACGGCCTGGCGCGATGCGCTGCCTTGACACCGAGCATGGCCGCATCGGCACGATCAGTCAGCCCATCTGCGGTGTCACCTGGCTGGAGCTCCGCGAGCCCGACGCTGATCCCGACCCCGGCGTCCGCTTCGATCGCGACGCCGATCAGGTCGAACCGGCGCTTCGCTTCGGCAAGGTCCGCGCCGCCCAGGCCGCACACGAACTCGTCGCCACCGTAGCGGATGATCGGGTCGAACGAGCGCAGCCGTGCCCGCATCGCTCGCACCACGGATTGCAGCGCGCGATCCCCCGCCGCGTGGCCGTAGCGATCGTTCACCGTCTTGAGCTCATCGACGTCGACGAAGGCCACGACGAGCGGCCCGCCCGATCGTCGCACGCGGTCGATCTCGTGGGTGATGGCCAGGCGACCCATCTCGCGCCGGTAGGCACCGGTGAGCTCGTCGAGGTGGGCGGCCTGCAGCTCCGCCTCGAGCCGGGCCCGCTCGCGGGCCGCAATGGCGCGGTCGGAGGCGGCCCGAGCGCGGTCGTCCGCCGCCCGGACGCGATCCGCAGCGGCCTGGGCGCGCAGCTCACCGAGCTCGTGCAGCAGCTGTGCCTCACGTTCGCTCGACGGCAGTTCCAGGTCGGTCGCGTGTGCGTCCCGCCCTCGGCCTCCCTCGTCGCGAATCTCGGCCATCCGATCCCGGTCGGTCGCCGCCCCGTCCCGGTCGCGCGCCGTCGCCTGGCGGCGGATCCGGTTGCCGAAACGCTCGAACGACGCACCCTGTCGGCTCTCCCGAGAGCTCTCGTATGACTTCTCGTCATCGGGGGACAGGTCGCGATGCGCCGCATGGTCCTTGTCGGCCGTCGCCTGGTCCTGGTCGGATGCCAGCTGATCCCGGTCCGCGCCGCTCTGATCTCGATCCGAGGCCGTCTGGTCGGTGTCCGAGGACACCTGATCGGCGTCGGACGCCGACTGATCGGCATCGGCAACCATCTGGTCGGCGCTCGACGCCTTCCGAGCGTCTGAAATGACGTCCCAGGACCCCGGCACTCGGGCCATCGGGGGGCGCCGACCCGGGCGTCGGTTGACCTCCGTTTTGCTTCGCCATGTCCGGCACCCTCCGCGCGTCGCCGATGACCGTCTCGCCGGTCGCACCAAGAACAACGACACGCCGGTCGTTCCCCATTCTGCCCCTCGGACCTCCCGGCCTCATGACATTCCGTCATCCCTCGGACGAGGGGTGACGGACCTTCATGACCACGCGCCTCGCCCGCGGGACACTTGCCGAGGGGCTCGCCGATTCTCAGGCCAGCTCTGATTCGAATTCGTGCGGTTCTATAGTTGATCGGTGCCCGCGCCGATCCTGGCCACCAAGCTCTACATCCCACCTTCGCGGCGAAGGGTCGTCCTCCGTCCGCGACTGATCGAGCGGCTGAACGAAGGCCTCGCTGCCGGCAACAAGCTGACCCTGGTCTCCGCTCCTGCCGGCTTTGGCAAGACCACCCTGGTCGGCGAATGGGTCGCGGGCTGCGGGCGACCGGCGGCGTGGCTATCGCTCGATGAAGGCGACAGCGACCCCAGCCGCTTCCTGACCTACCTGATCGCGGCTCTGCAGACGGTTGCGCCCGGGATCGGCGAAGGGATACTGACCGTGCTCCAATCGCCGCAGCCCCCGCCACCCGAGTCGACGCTGACGGCCCTGCTCAACGACGTCACCACCATCCCGAGCGACTGTCGTGCTCGTTCTCGACGACTACCACGTCCTCGACGCCAAGCCGGTCGACGATGCGTTGGCCTTCCTGGTCGAGCACCTGCCGCCCCGGATGCACCTGGTCATCGCCACCCGTGAGGATCCCGCGCTGCCCCTGGCCCGACTGCGCGCCCGAGGCCAGCTGACCGAGCTGCGCGGCGCCGACCTGCGCTTCACCCCGTCCGAGGCCGCCGCGTTCCTCAACCAGGTGATGGACCTCGAGCCTCACGGCGGAGGAGATCGCCGCGCTCGACGACTCGCACGGAAGGCTGGATCGCCGGCCTGCAGCTGGCCGCGATCTCGCTGCAGGGCCGTGCGGACGTCGCGGGCTTCATCGAGTCGTTCGCCGGCAGCCACCACTTCGTGCTCGACTACCTGCTCGAGGAGGTCCTCCAGCGGCAGCCCGAATCCGTGCAGACCTTCCTGCTGCGGACGTCGATCCTCGATCGGCTCTGCGGCCCCCTCTGCGATGCCGTGATGCTCGACGCCACGGCCTCCGGTCAGGAGACGCTCGAGTATCTCGATCGAGCCAACCTGTTCATCGTCCCGCTCGATACGCGAGCGGCGCTGGTACCGCTATCACCATCTGTTCGCCGAGCTGCTGCGGCAGCGGCGCCAGCAGATCGCGGCCATCGTCGGCGAGGCGCGGACGAGGACCACCTCCGCGCCAGCGCGTGGTACGAGGCCAACGGCCTCGAGATCGAAGCCTTCGAGCATGCTGCCGCCGGCCATGACGTCGAGCGGGCCGAGCGCCTCATCGAGGGAGGAGGGATGCCCCTGCACTTTCGTGGCGCGCTGGTCCCCGTCCTGCACTGGCTGGAGTCGCTCCCGACGACCGTGCTCGATGCCAGGCCGTCCCTGTGGGTGACCTATGCCTCGCTGCTGCTCAACTGGGGGTACTCCGATGTCATCGAGCCGAAGCTCCAGGCGGCTGAACGAGCGCTGCAGGACGCCGGGACGGACGACCGGACCCGGGATCTCGTGGGACGGATCGCCTCCGTGCGGGCCTTTCTGGCGTGGCGCCCGGACCAGGTCGAGACGATCATCGCCCAGTCGCGCCGTGCCCTGGAGTATCTGCACCCCGACAACCTCCCGTTCCGCGCCTCCGCTGTCTTCAAGCTGGGCCACGCCTACCTCCTCCAGGGAGACCGCGCCGGGGCGCGGCAGGCCTTCGCGGAAGTGACAGCGATGGGCGCGGCATCGGGGAACACGTCCGACGAGACCATGGGGTCGGTCCTTCTGGGCCACAGTCCAGACACTGGACAATCAGCTCGTCCTGGCGGCCGGGACCTTCCGGCACGCCCTGGAGCTGGCAGCCGGCCTGGGGCCTCCCCGTGCCTGCGAAGCCCACCTGGGCCTGGCCCGTGTGCTCTACCAGTGGAACGACCTCGATGCCGCCCGACAGCACGGGGAGCAGGGTCTCCAACTGGCACGACAGACAGTGAACACGGACATACCCGTCGCCTGTGGAGTGTTCCTCGCCCGACTGGCACTTGCCCGGGGAGATGCCGCCGGTGCCGCGGCGATCCTGGCTGAGGCCGATCAGGCCGCGCGCCAGCACGACTTCGTGCTCCAGGTGCCCGCAGATCGCCGCCGGGCAGGTGCTGACGTTCCTTCGCCAGGGCGACGTGGCGGCGGCCGCGCACGTGGCCCAGGCGCACGATCTCCCACTCAGCCAGGCCCGGGTGCACCTGGCCCAGGGAGATCCCACCGCGGCGCTCGCGGTGCTTGAGCCATATCGCCGGCGGATGGCGGAGAAGGCCTGGGCGGACGAGGAGCTCAAGGCCCTCGTCCTGCTGGCCGTCGCCTTCCAGGCCCATGGCGAGCGGGCCGAAGGCCGTGCAGCTGCTGGACGAAGCGCTGGCGCTGGCCGAGCCGGGCGGCTTCATCCGCATCTTCGTCGACGAAGGTGCGCCGATGGCTCGCCTGCTCCGCGAGGCGGTGTCTCGAGGGGTGCATCCGGCGTACGTGCGGCAGTTGCTGGCGGCGTTTCCCGTCGATGACGACCGGACGGGCCGCGTCACCCGCGACGAGAGTCGCCGGAAGCCGTCTCGCCGAACCGCTCAGCAGCCGCGAGCTCGAGGTGCTCGCCCTCATCGCCGAGGGGCTGACCAACCAGGAGATCGCGGCCAGGCTGTACCTGTCGCTGCACACGGTGAAGGCGCACGCCCGCACCATCTACGCCAAGCTCGGCGTCAGCAGCCGCACGCAGGCGGTCGCCAGGGGACGAGCCCTGGGACTCCTGTCGGTGGGCCGCCCGTCGTTGGACTGACGGATCCGGACCACTGCGAACGCACGAGGCGGAGACCCATGAGAGCAGTCGTGTGCACGGCCTACGGGCCACCGGAGGTCCTTCAGCTCCGGGACGTGCGGAAGCCCGTTCCGAAGGACGACGAGGTCCTGGTGCGAATCCGCGCCACGACGGTCAGCGCGGCCGATTGCGAGCTGCGGCGATTCGACTTCGCCCCCTGGATCTGGCTGCCCATGCGGCTGGCGTTCGGCATCCGCAGACCGAGACGACCCGTGCTCGGGCAGGAGCTTGCCGGTGACGTCGAGTCGGTGGGCAAGGAGGTCAGGTCGCTCCGGAAGGGCGACCGGGTCTTCGCCGCGACGGGCATTCCCCTGGGAGCCCACGCGGAGTACATCTGCCTGCGCGAGAGCCCCAAGACCGGGGCGATCGCGACGATGCCGGCGAACCTGGGCTACGAGGAGGCGGCGGCCATCCCCTACGGGGGAGGCGAGGCCCTGTCGTTCCTGCGGAAGGCGAACGTCCGGAGCGGGCAGAGGGTCCTGGTCAACGGAGCGGGAGGGAGCTTCGGCACGTTCGCGGTCCAGCTCGCCAAGGACCTCGGGGCCCACGTGACCGCGGTGGACAGTGCGCCGAAGCTGGAGATGCTGCGGGCGATCGGCGCCGATCGCGTCATCGACTACGCCCGGGAGGACTTCACCGCCGGCCCCGAGACCTACGACGTCATCTTCGACGTCGTCCGCAACACACCGTCCGCTCGCGTGGTGAGGTTGCTGACCGCGAACGGATGCCTGCTGATGGCCAATCCGGGCTTCCTGCAGATCGTCCGCGCCAGGTGGGCGGCGAGGGGGAGCAGGAAGCGGGTGTCGATCTCGGGATCGAGCGGAACGAGCGAGGACCTGGCCTACCTGCGCGGCCTGGTCGAAGCGGGACGGCTGCACCCGGTCATCGACCGGCGCTTCCCCCTGGAGCAGATGGTCGAGGCTCACAGGTACGCCGAATCCGGCCAGAAGCTGGGGAACGTCGTCGTCGTCGTCGCATAGTCCGCGGCCGCGATCGCCCCGTGGAGATCAGCCGCTCCGCGGTGAGTCCCGACCGCGCCCTAGGGCGCCGCGATTAGTCCCTCGAATACCTCCTGGGAGGTATGCACTCATCCGCCGAGGGGACGACGCTGCCCGTGCAGACCACCAGGGGCGGCATGATCAGCCGCAACGGGCACGGGATCGGGAGACCACCATGAAGGCAATCGCCCAGGACAGATACGGCGCGCCTGATGCGCTCGAGCTCCGGGACGTCGACAGGCCGGTCGTCGGGGACCATGACGTGCTCGTCCGCGTCCAGGCGGCCTCCGCCAATCCATACGACCTGCACTACATGCGAGGGCTGCCGTACATCGTGCGGGGCGCCGCTTCCGCGGGATTCGGGATCCGCGGCCCGAAGCTCCACGTCCGGGGCAGGGATCTCGCCGGCCAGGTCGAGGCGGTCGGCACGCACGTGACGCAGTTCCGGCCGGGCGACGAGGTCTATGGCGTGGGCCAGGGCACCTTTGCCGGATACGCGTGCGCCTCCGAGAGCGAGCTGGCGCCCAAGCCCTCCAACCTCACGTTCGTGCAGGCTGCCGCCATGCCCATCGCGGCAGTCACTGCGCTTCGGGCGCTCCGCGACCACGGACGGGTCCAGCCGGGCCAGACGGTCCTGATCAACGGGGCCGCGGGAGGCGTGGGGACCTTCGCGGTGCAGATCGCGAAGGCGTTCGGGGCCGACATGACCGGCGTGTGCAGCACGCGGAACGTGGAGATGGTCCGCTCGATCGGCGCCGACCATGTCATCGACTACACCGCGGAGGACTTCACCCGAGGTCCGAATCGGTACGACCTCATCCTCGATCTCGTGGGCAACCACTCGGTGTCGGCGTGTCGGCGCGCCCTGGAACCGAATGGGACGCTGCTCCTCTCCCATGGAGGCCGCAGCACCTGGTTCGGTCCCTTCGGTCAGATCCTGCGGGCCCTCGTGGTATCCCGGTTCGTGAGCCAGAAGCTGCTTGCGTTCACGGCGCACGTCACGAAGGAGGACCTGGTGGTCCTCAAGGAGCTCGCCGAGGTCGGGAAGATCACGCCGGTCATCGATCGGACCTACCCGCTGAGCGAGAGCCCGGACGCGATCCGCTATCTCGAAGCCGGACATGCCCGAGGGAAGGTCGTCATCACCGTCTGAGGGCGGATGACCGGGCCTCCCGGTGTGCCGGCAGGTCCCGGCGTTGCACGTACCCACGGCGTTGCGCGACCAGGTGTCGGTGCGCCCGAGCGTTACCAGTCAAGGAGTACCTCGCATGCGACTGCTTCGCAACCTCGCCCGACGGCGGCTTCGGACCGCCCTGACCGTCACCGGCATCACGATCGGCATCTGGGCCCTCGTCGTGTTCGGCTCGATGGCCAACAAGATCAGCGCGATCGTCGCCATCGGCAGCGACTACTACGCGGGCAAGATCGTCGTCACCGACAAGTCCGGCGGGCTGTCCGGAGACAGCCCCATGGCGATCGCCCTGGTCGACGACATCGCCGCGATCGACGGAGTGGCGGCGGCCGTTCCGGGCGTCAGCACCCTCCTCGATCCCGAGTCGGCGGGCGGGATCAGCATGCCCGACATGATCGTCGGAGACCCGCCCGGCGCCGATCACGGCAACAAGATGTATGACGCCCCGGTCGCCCAGGGCCGCGCGCTCACCGCCCAGGACGCCGATTCCCTCGTGGCCGTCCTCGGCTCCGACCTCGCCCGCAAGCTCGGCAAGGGCATCGGCGACACGCTCGAGATCCGGGGCATGACGTTCGAGGTCGTCGGGATCCTCGAGCCGACCCTGACCGCGCCGGACGCGACCGCGATCGTGCCGCTCGCGGCCGCCCAGGAGATCTTCTTCGGGGACCTCCCGCCGATCGTCCGCCAGAACGTGCGGGCGGACCAGCTCGCGACCGACATCACGGTCTATCCCGACGAGGGAGCCGACGTCGAAGCCCTCGCCGCACGGATCGAGGCCGACATCCCGAACGCGTCGGCGATGACCGGCGCCGAGTTCGACGGGGTCGTGGGCTCATCGGTCGCGATCTTCAACGCGATCATCGTCGGCGTGGCCCTGATCAGCCTGATCGTCGGCGGCCTGTCGGTGATCAACACGATGGCCATGTCGGTCGCCGAGCGGACCCGGGAGATCGGGATCAAGCGCGCGATCGGCGGCTCGCGGGCGCGCGTCATCCGCGAGCTCGTGAGCGAGGCCGGATTGATCGGCCTGCTCGGTGGCCTGCTCGGACTGGGCCTCGGCTCGGTGGTCGTCTACCTCGCCAACGAGCTCGGCCGGAGCTCGGGGATGATCCTGTTCCAGCTCACCCCGCAGACGGCGATCTTCGCCGTCCTCTTCTCGACCATCCTCGGCGTCGTCGCCGGGATCATCCCCGCCTGGAACGCGGCGCGCCTCGACCCGGTCGCGGCCCTCCGCTACGAATAGGAGCAACGGACATGGCACTTCTCGAAGGGCGCAACCTGCGCAAGACCTACACGCTCAGCCGCAGGAACGAGGTCCAGGCCCTGCGCGGGGTCGACGTCTCGATCGAGGCCGGCGAGCTGGTCGCGATCATGGGCCCGTCCGGCTCCGGCAAGAGCACCCTGATGCACCTGCTCGGGCTGCTCCACAGCCCGGACCAGAACCACGGCCCGGCGCCGGAGCTGTCGTTCGGCGGGCGCGATGCGACGCGCATGTCGGACGGCGAGCGGACCCGGATCCGGGCCCGCGAGATGGGCTTCGTGTTCCAGCAGTTCAACCTGGTCCCGACGCTCACCGCGGTCGAGAACGTCATGCTTGCCGGCGAATATGCGGGTCTCGGCCGGGCGTGAGGCACGCGAGCGGGCGATCGCCCGCCTGGACATGGTCGGCCTGGCCGAGCGCGCGACGCACCGCCCGTCCGAGCTGTCCGGTGGCGAGCAGCAGCGCGTCGCGATCGCCCGGGCGCTCGTCAACGACCCGGCGCTCGTCCTGGCCGACGAGCCGACCGGCAACCTCGACTCGCACCGGTCCGCGGAGCTCCTCGGCCTGATCCGGAAGCTCAACCGCGAGCACGGCCAGACGTTCGTGCTCGTCACCCACGACGCGGAGGTCGGGGCGGCCTGCGACCGGATCATCCGGATGCGTGACGGCCTCGTCCAGGCCATCGAGCTGGTCAAGGAGCCCACGCCGGGCGACGTCGGCGAGGCCGCGGCGTGAGCTGGCAATGATCATCCGCAAGGGGCACGGAGCGATGTCCAGCGAGCTCGACCCACGAGCCGACTCGAGCCGACCGATGGCCTACCAGATCCGGATCACGGGCCAGCTCGACGCTCGATGGGCGGACTGGTTCGAGGGCCTGGCGATCACGCTCGACGGCGGCGACACGCTCATCACCGGCCCGGTGGTCGACCAGGCCGCGCTGCATGGATTGCTCAAGAGAGTGCGTGATCTCGGCCTGCCGCTGGTCTCGGTGACCCGGGTGGACGACGGATCACGCGGAGATGGCGAGTGACGGCACATCGCCGAAACAACCCCAACAGGAAGAGGGAGCAAGGTGAAGACGAACTAGGAATGCCGCGACGATTGTCGGGCTGCTGCTGCTTGTCGCATGGTTTGCAGGGGTCGCCGGTCGGGTCCTGGGTGCGCCCATCCTGGACGACCCGAACCGTCTCGCCAGGATCCCCGGCAATGAGCTGCAGCTGACGATGGCGGCGCTGCTCGAGCTCATCGCGGCCATCGCCTGCCCGGGCATCGCCATCGCGCTGTATCCGGTTCTGAGGAAGCACAGCGAGGGACTGGCGCTTGCCTCCGTGGGGCTCCGCCTGATCGAGGGAATGGCCTACGTGGTTTCCGTCGCTGCTCTCCTGCTCCTGCTGACGTTGCGCGACGGGTTCGTCCAGGCCGGGTCAACCAACGCGTCGTTCTTCCAGGAGACGGGCACGCTCCTCGTGGCCGGGCGACATTGGCTGGGCACGGTGGCGGGCATCATCACGTTCGGTCTGGGCGCCACGATGTACTACTGGGTCATGTATCGAGCTCGGCTCATTCCTCGATGGCTGTCCGGGTGGGGTCTTGTTGCGGTGACGATGACCGTCGTGGCCGGCGTCCTGACCCTGTTCGGTGCCATCGGCTTCATGTCGACCGGCGCAGTCCTCCTGAACCTGCCGATCGCCGTGCAGGAGCTGGTCCTGGCGGGATGGCTGATCGCCAGGGGGTTCAACCCCCGGGCGATCGCCGCAGCGCCTGCCATCGAGCCCTCGCTGGCCGGGGCGGGCGCCCTGTGATGGCCGAGTCGCGGCGATCGGCGCCGCCTGGGCCCATCAGACCTTGAGCATGAACTCCCGCCTCCGGAGCAGGTCGTCAACGTCGCTCGGCTCCGCCCGGAACTGTCGGCGGTGATCGGCGACGACATAGCGGAGACCCGATCCCGATCCCTGGATCTCCCGCCGGCCCGATCCGAGGTAGATCATGGCGACACCACCGGTCGGGGTCGGATTCGCCGGCAGGGGTTCCGGGCTGGGCCGCGCCTTCCGCCGGGATCCAGGCTGGCCGCAGCACCCGTCACTCATCTTCTGCGCCTCCCGAGAAGGTCGTCCCGCTGAGCCAGCGTTCGATGATCGATACGGCTCCTGCCAGGGCCAGCCAGAGCAGGATCACGGGCGGCTCCCATCGATACACGATCAGGGCCACCAGCGCCGCCAGCCAGAAGCCAAGACAGTGAAAGCAGCTGACGAGCCGCCCCAGTCGGATCGTGACGAGGAGTCGCCTCAGCGCCTCGAGCGATCGGAAGGGTCCGCTCTCGTAGGCGACCAGGGCGGTGATCCGCCAGGTCGCGAGCACGCTCACCACGAACAGGAGCGGCTCGTCCAGCTGCCCCACGCTCTACCCGACGGTGGCGCAGGGAAGGATGGCCGGGGGGCACGGTCCGGTGATCGTCCACCCGTAGGGCACGCTCGCGGAGAAGACGGTCACGCCCCCGAAGGTGCACTTGAGCTCGGCCGTCACGCCCAGCCCGTACGTGCACGACGAGCCGGATCCCGATCGCGAGATGCCCGCCAGCCCGACGACCCTGGCGGTGCAGCCGGCGCACACCGTGAAGCCCACGATGGTGCCGCACGCCTGCGCGTAGGCCTGCCCCCAGGCCGTGGCGCCACAGCAGGTGATCCGATAGCCGACCTCCAGCCCAAGGCTGAAGCTCACCCCGGCGAGGGTGATCGTCTTGGTGCACGTCCGGAACGGATTGGTCCAGGTCGGACACCAGTACGTGATCCGGATGCTCAGGCTGAACGACCTGCTGAAGTGCTTGGTGTACTTCCCTTCGATCGCCCGGTCGCACAGGTCCGCCGGGGTCGGGATGACCACGGGAACCCGGTCGGCAAAGGAGCCGTACACGGTGACGAAGTTGCCGACCGCTGCCCTGCCACCGGCCGGCGTCGGCACGACATCGCGCGCCGAGTTCGCGATATCGACGACCGCGTTGAAGGTGGCCTTGTTGCGGGTCAGCTCCTTCGAGAACGTGTCAAGGTCTGCCTCGGTGAGCCCGGGCAGGCCGCCGTCCGCGAACGCCTGGCTGGCAGCACCGACGATCCTCTGCCATTGCGCCTCGACCCGCTTCGGATTCCTGGCCTTGGCCAGTCTCGCCTTGCGCTCCGCCTTGAGCTTCGTGTACTCGAAGCGCGACCAGTGCCGAGTACGCCGAGGCGAGGGCCTGGTCGGGGCCGAGCTTCTGGGCGATCATCTCGGCGCTTGCCGCCGAGCTCTCGTGCACCGCGCGCAGCTTGGCCAGCTCGCCGGCGGTCAGTCGAACGGCCCTGATGGGCGCCGCGGCTGGCTGGGGTCCAGCCGGGATGGCTGCCGCGGCCGCGGCCAGGGTCCGGCGCTGCAGCGTCGCCACCGGCCCCGCGGTCGCCCGCTTCGGGAACAGTGCGCTGTGCTTCACGACCTTGGTGAAGCCGGCCAGCTTCTCGAGCTTCTCCGGGCTGACCTCGATCAGCTCTCTCCTGGTGGCCATGATTGCCTCCTTCCCCGTCGAATTCATCGCGTGGCCAGGATCACGAGCCCGCAGCAAGACTCACGGCTCCTCCCTTCGGAAGCTGCGACACGCCCGACGGTGCAGGCCCCCCTGCGGCGTCGAGCCAAGGCGCGTTGCGCCGCCCGTGCCGCGCACCGGCGTGCGCTCTCGGCCGCGGGCCGGGCTCGACGCGCTCCCCGCTGCCCCTCAGCGGCGACGCCCCGACGGAGGTTACAGAGCCACCCATTGACCTCCGGGCAACCTCGCGACCGGGTCACTTAACACCCTTCGTACCGCGCCGTCAAGCAGTTATGCGCATAGCAGCACGATGGAATCGCATCCGGCGCGGGCGCCCGTCACCCCGGCCCGGGATCGGCCAGGCAGTACAGCTGCCGCGCCCCCGAGACCCCCTTCAGCTCGTGGGCCCCGGCGTCGACGAACGTCAGCCCCGAGTCGGCGACGAGCTCCCGGGTCGTGGCCGACACGTAGACCTGGCTCGGGCCGGCGAGGGCCATGACGCGCGCGGCGACGTGGACCGCCAGGCCGCGGACGTCGCCGGCGGCGATCTCGACCTCGCCCGTGTGGATCCCCGCCCGGATCGTCGAGCCCCAGCGACTTCGCCGCCAGGCAGATCGCCGCCGCCGCGCGGACCGCCCGCTCGGAGCCGTCGAAGAGGGCCAGCACGCCGTCGCCCGTCGTCTTCACGAGCCGGCCCCGGAAGCGGTCGAGCTCGAACTGGATGCGCTCGTTGTGCGCCCCGACCAGCTCCCGCCAGCGCGCCGGGCCGAGCGACTCCGCGAGGGCGGTCGAAATCGACGATGTCGGTGAACAGCACGGCGCCGAGCACGCGCTGCGTGTTCTCGTCGACCCGCGCGAACGAGCGGACGCCGGCGACGTCGTAGGCGACGAAGGGCTCGTCGCCGACGACCCAGCCGTCGTGGCCGGGCGGGATCTCGTAGACCATGCCCGGGCCGATCTCGTTGGTCGTGCCGTCCTCCAGCCGGTTGCCGAGCCGCCCCGAGATGCAGATGCCGACGTGGTGGTACTGGCACAGGCTCGTCCCCGCGATGGGCTGGACGTGCTCCATCCAGTGCCAGCCGGGCTCGAACACCATCCTGCCGATGACGAGGTCGTCGAGGTTGTAGATGTCGACGCGCCCGAACGGTGTCGGGCGGACCTCGTCGGGATTGTCGAGCGATTTCGCCTGGAGACGGGCCACGGGTTGGTCCCCTCCTCAGCCCTTGGGCTGGACGACCGCCAGCACGTTCCCGCTGGGGTCGATGAACCACGCCGCCCAGGAATGGCCCATGTCGGCGATGCCGTCCACCGTCACCGGATCGGGCGCCTCGTACTCCTCGATGCGCACGCCTCGAGCCCGGAGGTCGGCGAGCGCCGCCGGCAGGTCCGGCACGCGCCAGGCCATCTGGGTCTGGGTGTCCGACGTGCCGATCGTGCTGGCGGTGATCACCAGCTGCGTTCCGCCGCCGCAGCGGAAGACGATCCGGTCACCCTCGTCCTCCCGCAGGATCTCCAGCCCGAGCGTGTCGCGGTAGAAGGTCCGGCTTGCCGCCAGGTCGGTCGACAGCAGGATCGGAAACACGGGATGGTCGCTGAGCACGGACACGCCCTCCTTGCCGGTGGACGAGACGCCGCGACGCCATGGGGCTCTCGCGGCGTTCGCCGTCTGCGGTCGAGCTACTTCTCGACGTAGACCGTCAGCGGCGGGAGGACGCCGTGCCGCTCCATCGCGGCCGCATCCTCGGGCGACGGCGAGGCCATCATTGCCTGCGCACCCGCCAGGTCGTGCACGTCGGCGGTGATGGCGATGTTGGTGCTCCCGTCCATCGCGACGTGGTCCGTCACGTTCGTGGCGTATCGCGAGACGACGGCAGCCCGCTCTGCCTTGCCCTTCAGCCAGCGCTCGACGTCCACGACCGCGTGGGTGATGACGATCTTCGGCATGCCAGCCCCCCTGTGGGAGGCACGTCAGGACCGCCTGGTGGCAGGGACGCCCCCCCCGGTGCGAAGACGGCGAGTATGAGGGTGGGCGTCCTTCCTGTCCCGGACGAGGCCAGCAGGCGGAACGAGCACGCCACCCGGATGGCGAAGGGCCGCGTGCGAGAAGGCCGGGTCGCGAGCCGGGTCGGCGCGCGAACCATGACTGTCCGTCTCCGGCCTTCCTGGCGTACCCTCGCCGCCTCAGGTCGCATGGGAGCGCCGGGTGGTCTGCGCGAGCTGCGGGACCGAGAACAAGCCGGCCGGCGGTTCTGCAAGGAATGCGGCTCGGGCTCGCGCTGGCCTGCCCGTCCTGCGGAGCGGCCAACGGAGCGCCGACGACGAAGTTCTGCGGCGACTGCGCGCGGCCCGGCTGGCGGGACGACACCGTCCAGCCGGCGTCCGTCTGGCGCCGGCGCGCCAGGCAGCCGTCGCCGAGCGCCGGCTCGTGTCGGTCCTCTTCGCCGACCTCGTCGGCTTCACGACGCTCGCCGAGGGCCGCGACGCCGAGGAGATCCGCGAGCTCCTGACCCGCTACTTCGACCTCGCCCGCGACGTGATCGGCCGCTACGGCGGGACGGTCGAGAAGTTCATCGGCGACGCGGTCATGGCCGTCTGGGGCGCGCCGATCGCCCACGAGGACGACGCCGAGCGCGCCGTCCGGGCGGCCCTCGAGCTCGTCGACGCGGTCCGCGTCGCTGGGCCCGGCGATCGCAGGCCCGGGCCGGCGTCCTGACCGGCGAGGCCGCGGTCACGCTCGGCGCGACGAACCAGGGCATGGTCGCCGGCGACCTCGTCAACACGGCCAGCCCGGCTCCAGTCGGTCGCCGCCCCGGGCACCGTCCTCGTCGGCGAGGCGACCCAGCGCGCCGCGCAGCCGGGCGATCGCCTTCGAGGCGGCCGGCGAGCAGACGCTCAAGGGCAAGGCCGCGCCCGGTCCCCGCCTGGCGGGCCCTGCGCGTCGTCGCCGAGCGCGGCGGCCGCAACCGGGCCGAGACGCTCGAGGCGCCGTTCGTCGGCCGCGACGACGAGCTCCGCCTGCTCAAGGACCTCTTCCACGCCACGGGCCGCGAGCAGCGGGCCCGGCTCGTCTCGGTCATCGGGCCCGGCCGGGATCGGCAAGAGCCGCCTCGCCTGGGAGTTCCTCAAGTACGTCGACGGGCTCGTCGAGACCGTCTGGTGGCACGACGGCCGCTCCCCGGCCTACGGCGAGGGGATCACGCTTCTGGGCGCTCGGCGAGATGGTCCGCGGCCGGTGCCGGCCTGCTCGAGACCGACGACGAGGCGACGACCCGGGCCAAGGTCGCGGAGACGCTCGCCGAGCACGTCCCCGACCCCGAGGAGCGGCGCTGGATCGAGCCGGCCCTGCTCGCCCTGCTCGGGCGTCGAGTCGGGCGATCGGCTCCGAGCAGCTCTTCGGCGCCTGGCGGACGTTCTTCGAGCGGCTCGCCGCGACCGGCACCGGTCGTCCTGGTCTTCGAGGACCTCCACTGGGCCGACGCGGGCCTGCTCGACTTCATCGACCACCTGCTCGAGTGGAGCCGGACGCCTCCCGATCTTCGTCGTCACCCTCGCCCGGCCGGAGCTCCTCGAGCGGCGCCCGGACTGGGGCGCCGGCAAGCGCAACTTCACCTCGCTCTACCTCGAGCCGCTGCCCGAGCCGGCGATGCGCGAGCTCCTCGGCCGGCCTCGTGCCCGGGCCTGCCCGAGGCCGCGGTCCGCGCGATCGTCGCGCGCGCCGACGGGATCCCGCTCTACGCGGTCGAGACGGTCCGGATGCTCCTCGCCGACGGCCGGCTCGCCGCTCGAGGACGGCGTCTACCGCCCGGTCGGCGACCTGACGACGCTCGCGGTGCCCGAGACGCTCACCGCGCTCATCGCCTCGCGCCTCGACGGGCTCGACCCGGCCGACCGGGCGCTCGTCTCGGACGCCGCCGTCCTCGGCCAGAGCTTCACGCTCGCCGGGCTCGTCGGCCGTCTCGGGCGTCGCCGAGGCCGAGCTCGAGCCGCGCCTGCGCGGCCCTCGTGCGGCGCGAGCTCCTGACCCTCGAGGCCGATCCCCGCTCGCCCGGAGCGCGGCCAGTACGCCTTCGTCCAGGCGCTCATCCGCGAGGTCGCCTACAACACGCTCGCCAGGACGGACCGCAAGGCCCGCCACCTCGCCGCGGCCCGCTTCTTCGAGAGCCTCGGCACCGACGAGCTCGCCGGCGCGCTCGCCGGCCACTACCTGGCCGCCTACCGGAACGCGCCCGAGGGCCCGGAGGCCGACGCGCTCGCCGCCCAGGCCCGGCTCGCCCTGCGGGCGGCCGCCGACCGGGCCGTCGCCCTCGGCTCGCACGACCAGGCCGATCACGTTCCTCGAGCAGGCCCTCGACGGTCACGACCGACGCCGCCGAGCGGGCCGACCTGCTCGAGCGAGCCGGCGGGCGTCGGCCATGCAGGCGGGGCGCTGGACGACGCGGAGCGCGACTTCCGCGGCGCATCGAGCGCTGGAAGCGGCGCGGCGAACGAGCGAACGCGGCGCGTACGACCGCCGCTCTCGCCAGCGCATTCCTGACGCTGTACCGGATGAGCCGCCATCGAGCTCCTGGAGCGCGCGTCCGCGCGCTATGCCGATCTGGCTGACGACCCCGCGGTCATCAGGCTCGACGGACAGCTCGCCCGGGCATATTTCCTGCACGACGAGCACCAACGATAGCGCGAGGTCGCCGACCGGGCCCTGCCGCCGCCGAGGGAGCGGACCTCGTCGACATCGTCAGCGACACGCTCGTCACAAAGGGCCGCGTTCGGGGAGCGTCCGCCGCTACCGCGAAGGCATCGGCCTGATCCAGGTGGGCAAGGACTCGGCCGAGCGACCGGACTGCTGACGATCGTCCGCGGGCCTTGAACAACCTGGCGAGCTTCTCGGGCGACGATGACCCACGGCTCACTGTCGGCCGCACGGAAGGCTTGGCCCTGGCCAAGCGCCTTGGCATCCGGCCCTTCGGCTCGGTCCTCGACAACGCGGTCAGCGCCGCGCTTCGGACGGGCGACTGGGATTGGGCGATCGGCGAGCTCGAGCCACCGTCGACCGCGACAGCTGGAGCCGGCCGACCGAGCCGCCTTCTCCGCACCTGTGACGGTGCTCAAGGCAGCGCGCGGGAACGACGTCGCCGCGGAGCTGGCGAGGATCGAGGCCGATCTCGCGACGATCCCGGACCGACAGGCGGCATCGGTCTCCGCGATGGTGCGCGCCTTCGTCCATTCGATGGCCGGACAGTATCGCGAGGCTGCCGACGAGTGCTTCGCGGCCGCGCGAGCGAGCGGCGTCCTGGTCCTGTGGGCACTTCCGCTCGCGGGACGGTATGCCATCCTCCTTGATCGCGATCCGACGCGGGCCTCGAGGCCGTCCGAGAGCATCGAGGCACAGGGCAGCCCGGGACCTGCGCTCGCCGCGGACATCGAGACGATCCGCGCCGGCTGCGCGCCCAGGGGTCTCTCCGCGACGCCGCCGAGCGCTACCGCAGGGCGATGGGCGCGTGGCGCGATCTGGGGCTTGTCTGGGACGAGGCCCTCTGCGCGATCGACATGGCCACCCTGCTCGACCCAGCGGACCCCGAGGTCCGTGCTGCCGGGGAGGCGGCGCGAGAGATCCTGGTCCGGCTCGAGGCCACCCCGTTCGTCGCCCAGCTCGACGCGGCCCTGGCCCGAGTGTCGGACGCGCCCGGCCGTTCTGGCGCGGTCCCCGGTACCGCGCCGGGTGACGCCCCGATCAGGCGGAAGCTCGACGCCGCTGTACCGTAGGCGGCCGTCGCCCGGCGCTCCGCCGGCGGCCGGGGCCCCGGGAACCGGACGGTTTGTGCATTGACAGGGCGCCGATCGAGGCGCACCATCCGGCCCCACCACGGCGCGAATACACCCACGGCCCCCGACACGTCCTGTGCCCGGTCGCTCGTCTCCAACTGGGGGGATCACGGCGATCTTGGACGGTCGGGGGCCGTTCAATGC
>CAWHCW010000013.1:0-86398 GCA_963827965.1 uncultured Chloroflexia bacterium
CCCGATGACCGCCCAGCCGCACCGGATCACCGTCATCCCCGGCGACGGGGTGGGCCCCGAGGTCGTCCGGTCCGCCCAGCGGATCATCGCCGCGGCGGGCGTCGCCGTCGACTGGGAGGAGGCCGAGGCCGGCGCCGAGGTCTTCAAGCGGGGCGACACGTCGGGCGTCCCGAAGGAAACCCGCGCCTCGATCGAGCGCACCCGGGTCGTCCTGAAGGGCCCGCTCGAGACCCCCGTCGGCTTCGGCGAGAAGAGCGCCAACGTCACCCTGCGCAAGCTCTTCGAGACCTACGCCAACGTCCGCCCCGCGCGCGAGCTGCCCGGCGTCCCCACCCGCTACGCGGGCGAGGGCGTCGACATGATCATCGTCCGCGAGAACATCGAGGACCTCTACGCCGGCATCGAGCACATGCAGACGCCCGACGTCGCGCAGTGCCTCAAGGTCATCACGCGCAAGGGCAGCGAGAAGATCATCCGCTACGCCTTCGAGCTGGCCCGCCGCGAGGGGCGCACGCAAGGTCACCTGCGCCACCAAGGCCAACATCATGAAGCTCACCGAGGGCCTCTTCAAGCGGATCTTCGAGGAGCTCGCCGCGGAGTACCCGGAGATCGCGGCCGAGCACCTGATCATCGACAACGTGGCCCACCAGATGGCCAAGAACCCGGCCCAGTTCGACGTGGTCGTCACGACCAACCTCAACGGCGACATCATCAGCGACCTCGCCTCGGGGCTGGTCGGCGGCCTCGGCTTCGCGCCGTCCGGCAACTACGGCGACGACGTCGCGATCTTCGAGGCGGTCCACGGCTCGGCGCCGAAGTACGCCGGCAAGGACGTCATCAACCCGACCGCGCTGATCCTCTCCTCGCTCATGATGCTGCGCCACGTCGGCGAGACGGCCGCGGCCGCCACGATCGAGGACGCGGTCCTCGTCACCCTCGAGGAGGGCAAGGCGGTCACCCAGGACCTGGCCCGCCAGACCGGCGGCGACGTGGAGCACGCGGCCTCGACGACGGGCTTCACCGACTCGATCATCGCCAACCTGGGCCGCGGCCGCGCCGCCGTCCCGTCGCGCGCCGCCGCGAGCGCCGGTCGGGCGCCCGCCCCGCGGCCGCGCTGGTCCTACGGCGCGGCGGTCTCGGCCGCGGTCCCGCGCACGACCGTCGGGGTCGACCTCTTCCTCGAGACGTGGGAGCCCGGGCGGCCGCGGGCCCGGCGCTGGAGGCGCTCGCCGGCGACGCGCTGCCGCTCCAGATGATCTCCAGCCGGGGCACGATGGTCTGGCCCAGCACGGGCTCAACCCGGACGCGGTGGGCCTCCTCCGCGGCCGCTACGTGGCCCGGGCCGAGGGCGGGGCGGTGAGCGACGCCGAGATCGCCGCGCTCCTCGGGCGGGTCGGCGAACGGTTCGCCTGGACGCACATCGAGAAGCTCCACGTCTTCGCTGGCGAGGACGGCTTCACGAAGGCGCAGGGCCAGTAGCCATGACCGACGAAATACGGCGCAGGCCGGTCGGCCGCGACGCGCGCCCCCGTGTCGGGATCGTCGGCGGCAGCCGCTCCGACTTCCCGGTCCTCGAGAAGGCGAAGGCGCTCCTCGACGAGCTCGGCGTGCCCTGCGAGCTGCGGGTCGTCTCCGCCCATCGGACGCCGGACCACCTCTTCCGCTACGCGGAGACGGCCGCCGGGCGCGGGATCCGGGTGATCGTGGCCGGGGCCGGCGGCGCCGCCCACCTGCCGGGGATGCTGGCCGCGAAGACGCAGCTGCCGGTGATCGGCGTCCCGATCCCGACGCAGCACCTGGGCGGCCTCGACTCGCTCCTCTCGATCGTCCAGATGCCGCGCGGCATCCCGGTGGCGACCGTGGCGATCGGCAACGCCGAGAACGCGGCGCTCCTGGCGGCGGCGATCCTGGCCCTGTCCGACGAGGACGCTGGCGGCGCGGCTGGCCGCGTACCGCGCCGCCCAGACGGCCGGCGTCCTGGCCGACGAGAGCAACGCCGAGCCCTTGCCCTGACGGCGGCCGCGTGCCGGCGCGATGAGATCGCGGCGGCCGGCCGGACGGCCGCGGCGGCGCCGGTCGCGACGCACGGGCGGCGCGCCCTGGCAAGCGCGGAGGACGATCCGACCAGCGGCCATGATCTCGTCGACAGCGACGCGCACCCGGGGTGTCGACAGCGCACCGCGGGGTCGGCGCGTCTCTTCAGCGTGAGCCCTTGCCTTGATATCGATGCTCACACGGGCATCAGTTTCGGCGCAGAGCTTCCTGCGGGGCGGTCCGAGGTCGGGCAGGCCGGGCCGGGCAGGCCAGGCCGGGGCGGGCTTCACTGCGGTCGGTTCGCGGATCGGGGCTGGTCCGGCGAGCCGTCACCCGCCCGCGGTCGCTCCCGTGAAGCGCCAGGCCCCGATCCGGAGCGCCGGCACGAGGACGGCGCCCAGCTCGCCGCGGAGCAGGCGGCGCTCCGCCGAGACCGCCTCGA
The DNA here is from genome assembly GCA_963827965.1 of uncultured Chloroflexia bacterium. Classification (GTDB taxonomy): domain Bacteria; phylum Chloroflexota; class Limnocylindria; order Limnocylindrales; family CSP1-4; genus CTSoil-043. The sequence goes on from CAWHCW010000013.1 coordinate 2,477, forward strand.
CGGCGGCCAGCGCGTCGAGGTACGACTGCGTGAAGCGGAGGTTCCGGACCGGCCCGACGATCTCGCCGTCCTCGACGAGGAACGTCCCGTCGCGGGTCATCCCGGTGATGACCGCGAGCTTCGCGTGGACCGCGTTGGTGTAGTGGAAGCGGGTCACGAGCAGGCCCCGCTGCAGGCCGCGGATCAGCTCCGCCCGCGGCGTCGTCCCGGCCGCCATCGCGCGTGGAGCGGGAACGGGCCGAACGGGTTCGGCGCCGGCAGGCCGTGGCCGGTCGATGGCACGCCGGCGCGGGCGGCGGTCGCGGCGTCGTGGACGACCTCCCGGCAGACGCCGCGCTCGATCAGGACGACGCGGCGCGTCGGGACGCCCTCGTAGTCGAACGACGGCCGGCATCCCGGCCGGGTCGCGGGCGTCGTCGACGATCGTGACGAGGTCGCTGCCGATCCGCTTGCCGGGCTCGAAGAAGGAGCGCTCCTCCTCGACGGCGAGGCCGGAGAAGCCGAGGTAGCCGAGGTTGTCGAGCGAGGTCGACGACGGCGTACTCCTCGAGCACGACCGGGTAGTCGCCGGGCGGCAGGTCGACCGGCCGGGCCGACCGGCGGGCCTTCTCGGCCGCCTCGCGGCCGACCGCCGCCGCGTCGATCGTCGTCGCGTCGACCGCGGCCACCTCCGCGTACCCGGTCCCGTCGTCCGGGCCCATCGTGACCGTCGAGCAGCCGTGCGGCCGTCCGGGCCTCGGCGACGCGGATCCCCTCCGAGTTCGCGACCGCGACCGTCTCCACGCCGGTGGAGAACGAGCCGAACGCCGTCGACGCCGGCCGCGTCGGCCGCGGCGATGACCGCCCGGACGCCGGCCGCCCGAAGCTCGGGCGAGGCGTCGGCGGTGCCGGCGGCGAAGGCGCCGCCCACCGGCGTCGGCGGGCGCCGGCGGCCGGGAGCCCGGCCCAGTCGGCGCGTCTCCTCGACGACGGCCGCGATCCGGCCCGCCGTCTCGGCCGAGCGCCCGGAGCCCGTCGGCGTCGGTCCGGCCGGACGAGGCGACGCCGACGCGCTTGCCGCGGACGAACGCGGAGGTTCACCCGGACGTCGGTTTCGGCGACGTTCTGGTGGATCTCGCAGTTGGCGAAGCGGGTCAGCGCCGTCGTCGCCGCCGGCCACCAGCGACCTCGGCCTCCGTCGCGCCCGCCGCCTCGGCCAGCCGCAGGACCGCCTCGGCCAGGGCGAGGGCCGCGGCCGGCTCGGCGCCGGCCGGCTCGACCGCGTCACCGCATCACCCCCACCTGGACGTCGCGGAACCGGGCGCCCGAGCCGCCGTGGCCGACGTGGCCCGACCTGCATCGGCTCGCCCTTGCCGCAGTTCGGCGTCCCCAGCATCACGTAGCTGCGACTCGTCGCCGACCGCGTCGCAGGAGCCCCAGAACTCGGGGGTGATCCCGGTGTAGGTCGCGTTCCGGTAGAGCTGCCCGAGCTTGCCGCCCTTGATCTCGTAGGCACATCTCCGTCGCGAACTGGAAGTTGAGCCGCCGGTCGTCGATCGACCAGCTCCGGTTCGACGCGAGGAAGAGGCCGTCGTCGGTGTCGGCGACGATGTCGTCGAGGCTCATGCCGGGCTTCGGGAGGAGGTTGATGTTGGTCATCCGGATGAGCGGGATCCGGTTCCAGCCGTCGGCCCGCATCGCGCCGCCGGACGCGACGCCCGATCCGCGGCGCCGTCTCGCGCGACTGAGAGGTAGCCGACGAAGATCGCCCGCCCTGACGAGCGGCACCGCCTGGGCCGCGCACGCCCTCGTCGTCCCAGCCGAAGGTGCCCATCCCGCCGGGCGCGGTGGCGTCGGCGACGATGTCGACGAGCTCGGATGCCGTAGCGGAAGCCCGCCTCGAGCTTGTCGGTGGTCAGGAAGCTCGTCCCGGCGTAGCTGGCCTCGGTGCCGAAGACGCGGTCGAGCTCGGTCGGGTGGCCGCAGCTCTCGTGGACCTGGAGGTAGAGCTGGCGAGGGGTCGAGGACGATCGTCCGCCGGCCCGGCGGCAGCTGCGGCGCGGTGAGCAGCTCGACGGCCTCGCTCGCGAGCCGCTCGGCGCGTGCCCGACGAGGTCGAGCGCGCGGATGTACTCGTAGCCGGCGCCCTGCCAGGCGCCACCCGGCGTCGGGTAGCTCCGGCGCTGGTGCTCGTCGCCGTCGACGGCGTTGGCCTCGATCGCGGCGCCGACGTGGGTGATCACCTGCTCGGTGAAGCGTGCCGTCGGTGGCGGCGAACGTCTTCTCCTCGCGCTGGGCGCCGTACGATGCGAGTCGGTGAAGGCGATCCCCTTGACGCGCGCGCATCGCCTCGTCGGCGGCGAGGAGGTCGCGCGATCTTCTCGCTCGAGCGGGATCGCGAACGGGTCCTCCACGACCGGCGTCTCGTAGCGCCCGCGGGCGCGGCGGCCGGTCGTCGAGGACGACCGGGTGGCGGAGCGCGGTGGCGCTGGCCGCGGGCGATCCGGACGGCCTGCGGCGGCGACGCGGTCGACCTCCGCCGGCCGTCAGGCGGTGCGACGCCGGCGAAGCCCCACGCGCCGTCGACGAGGACGCGGACGCCGAAGCCCTCGCTCTCGTCCGGCTGACGCCGTCGAGGCGGCCGGTCTTGACGTCGATCGACTCCTCGCGGCGGCGGACGACCCGGACGTCGGCATAGGTGCGCCCCGCGGACGGCGGGCGGTGTCGAGGGCGCGGTCGGTGAGTCGCGCATGCGCCGCGACCGTAGCGGCGTCGCGGTGCGCGCGGACCGAGTGGCGTCCGCGCCGCGGTGCCGTCGCGCGCGGCGTGCGCCCTCGGGCGCACCGCGGTTCCGACGGCTCCCGTGCACGCGCCCACGCGGGCGCCGTGCCGTTCCCGCACGCCCTCGCCATCCCGGCATGGCCGACGGGGCCGCGACCGCCCCTGCCATTCGGCCCGTGCCGGATCCGGCCCTGTGCCAGGGCCTCGGGCCGGAGATTCCGCAACGACACCATCGCCCCATGCGCAGCCGCGCATCGGAATGCGCGACCGCGCGGCGTCCCGGGACGGGGCCGCTGGTCCGCCCGGCGGTCGCACCGACGCATGCCGCCGGCCAGCGTGGAGGAGCACGATGGGTCACGCCTCGGTCCCGGGCACTGGTCCCGGATCCCTTCGCCGTCCCGCCGCCCGACGACGGGTCGCCCGGCTGGATGGTGCGGGCGCTCGCGCACGCGGGGCATCAGCCGCCGCCGCTTCCTCCAGTGGTGCTCGGCGATGACGGCGGCGCATGGCGCTGCCGAAGGACTACACGCCCCGCGATCGTCGCAGGCGCTCGAGGCACAGCAAGCAAGCCCGTCGTCGTCTGGCTCGAGTTCCAGGACTGCGCCGGCAACACCGAGTCGATGCTCCGCTCCTCGCACCCGACGGTCGCCGACGTCGTCCTCGACGTCGCTCTCGTGGGAGTACCACGAGACGATCATGGCGGGCGCCGGGCAAGCAGGCCGAGGCGGTCCTCGAGCGAGTCCGTCGACGAGCACAGGGCAAGTACATCGTCATCGTCGAGGGCGCCATCCCGCACGGCCGAGGACGGCATCTACTGCACGATCGGCGGCAAGACCGCGCATCGACATCGCCCGCGAGATGACGGCCAACGCGGCCCTCGACGATCGCCGTCGGCGCCTGCGCCTGGGACGGCGGCTTCGTCACCCAGGGCCCACCGGCGCGCCAGGGCGTCCAGGACGCCGTCGAACCCCAAGGTCCTGATCAACCTCGGCGGCTGCCCGCACAACGCGCCAACACCGCCGCGGTGCTCGTCCACTACCTCACCTTCGGCGAGGCGCCCGCCCTCGACCAGTACAACCGCCCGCTCTTCGCCTACGGCCACCTCATCCACGACCAGTGCGAGCGGCGCGCCCACTTCGACGCCGGCCGCTTCGTGGAGAAGTGGGGCGACGAGGGCCACCGCAACGGCTGGTGCCTCTACAAGATGGGCTGCAAGGGCCCGCAGGCCACCTACAACTGCCCGATCGTCCGCTGGAACGACGGCACGAGCTGGCCGATCGGGGCCGGCCACGGCTGCATCGCCTGCGCCTCGCCCGAGCTTCTGGGACGCGGATGAGCCCGTTCTACGAGCCGGCTGCCCGACGTGAAGATGTTCGGCGTCGACACCGACCGCCCAGACGATCGGCCTCGCGGCGATCGGCGGCGTGGCCGTCGCCACCGCGGTCCACGCGCGGCGGCGTGGTCGCGCGGCGCAAGGCCGCGCAAGCAGGAAGGCGACGGTCGCGCCGGACGGGACGGTCGTCATGCGAGACCGCCGTCCGCCCGACGCGTCGCCGCGTCCGACGACGGCCGGACCAGAGCTGAGGAGCGGACGATGGCCGACCGAATCGTCATCGATCCCGTCACGCGGATCGAGGGACACCTCCGCATCGAGGCCCAGGTCGACGGCGGCAAGGTCACCGAGGCCTACTCGTCCGGGACGATGTTCCGGGGCATGGAGCTGATCCTCAAGGGCACGCGACCCGCGCGAGGCCTGGATCTGGGCGCAGCGGATCTGCGGCGTCTGCACCACCGTCCACGCCCACGCGTCCGTCTACGCGGTCGAGGACGCCCTCGGGATCGAGATCCCGCCGAACGCCCGGCTGATCCGCAACCTGATCGCCGGCGCCCAGCACATCCAGGACCACGTCATCCACTTCTACCACCTGCACGCGCTCGACTGGGTCGACGTCGCCGGCGCGCTCAAGGCCGATCCCGGCGGCGACGGCCGCGCTCGCCCAGTCGATCTCGACTGGCCGAGAGCTCGGCCGAGCGTACTTCGCCGGCATCAAGGCCCGCGTCAAGAAGCTCGTCGACTCCGGCCAGCTCAGCCTCTTCGCCAGCGGCTACTGGGGCCACCCGGCCTACAAGCTGCCGCCCGAGGCGAACCTGATGGCGGTCGCGCACTACCTCGAGGCGCTCGAGTGGCAGCGCGACGTCATCCGCGTCCACGCCGTCCTCGGCGGCAAGAACCCGCACCCGCAGACCTACCTCGTCGGCGGCATGGCGGCGGCCGTCGACCCGAACTCGCCGAACGTCATCAACCCGGAGCGGATCGCCTTCATGCAGGAGCGCATCACGACGATGCGCGAGTTCGTGGAGCAGGTCTACGTCCCGGACGTCAAGGCCGTCGCGTCGCTTCTACCCCGAGTGGTGGGAGCTCGGCGCCGGGCACAAGAACTACCTGGCCTACGGCGCGCCTCCAGCAGCGGCAACCGCGACCGACGACGGCAAGCTTCGGGTTCCACCGCGGGATCATCGTCGGCGGCGACCTCTCCAAGGTCGTCCCGCGTCGACCAGGCGAAGATCACCGAGGCGATCGCCCACTCCTACTACGACGTACGACGGCGGCGACCAGGCCGCGCTCCACCCGTGCGACGGCGAGACGCAAGCCCGAAGTACACGGGGCCGCACGCCGCCGTACGACGATGCCTCGACGTCGGAGCAGACAAGTACAGCTGGCTCAAGTCGCCGCGCTACGACGGCATGCCGATGGAGGTCGGGCCCGCTGGCGCGGATGCTCGTCGCCTACGGCGCCGGCAACCCGCGGGTCCAGGAGCTCGTCAACGGCGCGCTCGACCGAGCTCAAGCTGCCAGCCGGCCGCGCTCTTCTCGACGCTCGGCCGGGTCGCGGCCCGGGCGCTCGAGACGGTCTACCTCCTCGACCTGATGGACGAGTGGCTCGACCGAGCTCGCCAGCAACATGGCAGTCCGGCGACCTGCGGATCCACGACGGCGCCAAGTGGGACCCGTCCACCTGGCCGACGGAGGCCGCAGGGCTGGGGCTTCCACGAGGCGCCGCGCGGCGCCCTCGGCCACTGGGTCAAGATCAAGGACGGGAAGATCGAGAACTACCAGGCGGTCGTCCCGTCGACCTGGAACGCCGGCCCGCGCGACGAGAAGGGCGTCACCGGGCCCGTACGAGGCGTCGCTCGATCGACACGCCCGGTCGCCGACCCGGAGCAGCCGCTCGAGCTCCTCCGCACCGATCCACTCGTTCGACCCGTGCCTCGCCTGCGCGGTCCACGTCGTGGATGCGACCGGCAGGGAGCGGGTGCGCGTGGAGGTGCGGTGAGATGGCCGCCTGCGAGCACCCGGCCCGGGCGCGTCGCCGGCAGCGCCGAGCGGCCGCCGCCCGTCGCCAGCCGACGAGGACGAGCGACGAGTCGGGATCGGCTCCGGCCCGATCTACGTCTGGGAGGTGCCCGTCCGCCTCACCCACTGGCTGATCGTGCATCTCGATCGTCGTCCTGACGATCACGGGCCTCTACATCCACGGCGCCGTTCTTCGTCCCGTCGCACGCCCGATCGAGGCGCCTCGCATGATGGCGACCATCCGCTTCTGCACGAGATGTTCGCGATCGTCTTCACGATGCTCGTTCGCGGTCCGCTTCTACTGGGGCTTCGTCGGCAACAGCTTCGCGAGCTGGCGGGCGATCATCCCGCACAACCGGGACCAGTTCTACTGGGGCCGCGAGATGGCCAAGTACTACACGTTCCTGCGCCGCGACCCGGTCCCCGTCACCGGGCCACAACTTCCTCGCGGGGCGGCGTACACGGTCGTCTCGATCGGCATGTTCGCCCAGGTCCTCTCCGGGCTCCTGCTCATCGGCTGGATCATGGCGATCACGGCCCGATCGACGTCCTTCTTCGGCTGGGGAACGCCTGCGTGCCCGGCGGGATCCAGGGCGTCCGGACGCTCCACTTCCTCCTGACGTTCCTGTTCGTCGCCTTCGCGATCCACCACGTCTACTCCGCGATCCTCGTGGACATCGAGGAGCGCAGCGGCGTCATGTCCTCGATCTTCTCCGGCTACAAGAACATCAAGCCGGGCCGGACGCTCGAGGCGCTCGGCGTCGCCGGGCGGCCGGCTGCGCCGGAGGAGTACTCGGCGGATCGAGAAGGAGGACGCGCAGGAACGGCGAGCGACGAACCCACTCTCGCACGACTCCGCGGCCGGGGAGGTCGTGGGCGCGGCGGACTCGTCCGCGCCCACGCCGGCCGACGACGGGTGGCGCCTCGGCGATCCGATGCCCGAGGCGCCGACCCGCGCCACGTCCGTCCTTCGAGCGCGGAACCCGGCGCTACGTGATCCTGGGCCTCGGCAACCGGCTCCAGGGTGACGAGGCGCTCGGCGGGACGTCGGCGGAGGACCTCCGGAGCCGGCCGGCGATGCTGGCCGCGCTCCCGTTCCCCGACGTCGTGCGGGTCGTCGACGGCGGGACGGTCGGCCTCGGGCTGATCCCGTATCTCGTCGGCCTCGACGGCCTGGTCGTGGTCGACATCATCGACGCCGACGCCGCGCCCGGGACCTTCATCGACCTGGACGGCTACGACGTGCTCCGCCACGACCCGGTCATGGGGGTCCACGACCTGGGCGCCGAGGAGCTGCTCGGCGCTCTCCTCTTCATGGACGAGTTCCCGCGCCGGGTGCGCGTCATGGGGATGCAGCCGGAGTCGATCACCCTGGGGACGGAGCTCTCGCCGGAGGTCGCCGCCGCCGTTCCGGGGCTGATCGACGCGGTCCTGGGCTACCTCGCCTCCTGGCAGGCCGAGGACCGAGCGACCTCGGGCGGGTGACGAACCGCACTGGCGCGCCCCGTGCGCCTCGTCGCAGCCTGTACGGATGACGTGGCGCAGCGAGGTCGCCGGCTTCGACCGGATGGCGGCCGACTACGAGGAGACGGCCCTCCTCGATCCCGCGTTCGCCCTGGCGGCGGTCCACGGGTGGGCCATCGACGAGGTCGAGCGGCGGACGGGCTCGCTGCCGGACGCCGCGCCGGGTGCCGTTCCCGCCGCCCTGCCGGGCGCCGTTCCCGGTGTCCCGCGCCGGCGGATCCTCGACGTCGGCTGCGGCACGGGACTGCTCCTCAGCAGGCTCGCCGGGCGCGGACACGAGGTCGTCGGCGTCGAGCCATCGGCGGGCATGCGCGCGGCGGCGGCTCCAGCGGCGACCGTGGCTGACCGTGCTCGACGGCCACCTCGCCTCGATCCCCGTGCCGGATGCGTCGGTCGACGCCGTCGTCACGACCTACGCCATCTCGTCACCTGTCCCGCGACGAGAAGCTGGCGGCCTTCCCCGAGCTGGTCCGCGTGGTCCGCCCCGGCGGCGCGGTGGTCGTCGCCGACGTCGGCGTGGCGGGCGCCGGCGACCTCGCGGAGGTCACCGCCGCGCTGCGGGCGGGCGGCCGCGAGGCTCAGCTCCCGCACTACGCGGACGGCCACGCCCTCGAGATCGACGTCTGGGAGCCCTGGCTGCGGGCGCGCCTCCGGAGACGTCGCGGTCGTCCGGCTCTCGGCGCTCGCGTGGGGCCTCGCCGGCACGCGCCGGTGACCGCGGGCGACGCGCCGTCCCTGATCGCCGGCGCGCTCCCCTTCCGCTGCGGCGCGGCGCCGTTCCAGCCGCGGCCCAGCCCCGCTACTCTGGCGCCATGATGTCTGACCGGGGCCCCCGTGGCGGGGCCTTCATCACCCTCGAGGGTCCCGACGGAAGCGGCAAGACCGCCCACGCCGAGCGGCTCCGGGCCGCCGTGGCCGCCACCGGGCGCGAGGCGCTCCTGGTACGTGAGCCGGGCGGGACGCCGGCGGGGGAGCGGATCCGGGCCATCCTCATGGATCGCCACGAGTCGTCCGTCCACCTGACCCAGCGGGCCGACGCACTCCTCTTCATGGCCGCCCGGGCCCAGCTGGTGGAGACCGTGGTCCGGCCCGCCCTGGAGCGCGGCTCGGTCGTCCTCTCCGATCGCTACCTCGACTCGACCCTCGCCTACCAGGGGTTCGGGGGCCGCCTCGGCGTGGAGGAGCTCCTGCCCGTCGGCCACTTCGCCACCGGCGGCCTGCGGCCCGACCTGACGATCCTCTTCGACGTCCCGGTGGAGATCGGCCTCGCCCGCAAGAGCGATGCCGAGACGACACGCTTCGAGGCCCATTTCGACCGCGCCTACCACGAGCGCGTTCGCGCCGGCTACCTGTCACTGGCCGCCGCCGAGCCCGGCCGCTGGGTGATCGTTGACGCGTCCGCGCCCGAGCGCGACGTCCTGGCGGCCGCGCAGGCCGAGCTCCTCGCCTTCCTCGACCGGGCGGCTCCCCTTCGCCTGACGCGTCACGCCGCCGATTCGTTGGCGCGAACCGGTCAGCCGGCACGAACCTCCGCGATCACGCCCTGGCCCGAGGTTCGGGCGCCTTCGAGCGCGGCCAGCGCGGCCCCCAGCAGCTCGTCGGCGCTGGCTCCGTCGGCCGGGAACCGGGCGACGCCCACCGAGACCGTGACGGCACTCCCGCCGACGGGACCCAGCGCCTCGAGGGCGCGGAGGATCCGATCGGCGACGACGACCCCACCGCTGCCGGGCGCGACGACGACGAACTCGTCGCCCCCGATCCGCCCCACGGTGTCGACGAGGCGAACCTGGTCGGCCAGCACGGCCGCGACGGCCCGCAGGACGGCATCGCCGGCCTCCGCGCCGTCGCGTTCGTTGATGGCGCGGAAGCCGTCCACGTCGAAGACGGCCACCGAGATGTCGCTCGCCTGGCGGCCGGCGCGGGCGATCTCCAGCTCCAGCACGCGGTCGAGCGTCCGGCGGTTGGCGAGCCCGGTGAGGGGGTCGAGGTGGGCGAGTCGCTCGTGCCAGTCCCCCTGCTCGAGGGCGCCGGCGGTCGCCGCGGCACGATCGACGGCAACGGCCGCGAGATCGACGACGGCGTCCAGCACGCCGGGGGTGCCTTCGCGCCCGGCTTCGCCGGCCTGCCAGCCGAGGGCCACGACGCCGACGACTCGCTCGATCCCGGCGTCGCCCACGACGAGCGGGAGGGCCAGGACCCGATCGAGCCGGTTGCGGGCGGCGAACGGGCCCGGCGGGGCATCGCCGATCCGTGGCCGCCGCGACCGGCCGTCTCTCGAGCGAGCGCGCTGGCGACCGGATCGGCCGTGGGGCTGCCGTCGAGGGGCGTGCCGACCGCCTCGTCGGCGGGAAGCGTCGCCGCGCCCGCCACGCGGAGGGCCCGCACGAGCCGTCGTCGCCGGCGGTCGCTGCCACCGCGGCTCGCCGCGACCCCGGTCGGCGAGGGCGATGGCGAGGAGCGCGTCGAGGATGGCGTCGAGGTCGGTGGCACGCGCGAGAGCGCGGGCGGCGCTCGCCAGGAGCGGACCGGGATCGGGGGAGTGAGCGGGCTTGGTCACGACTGCCTCCACGCGCGGTCCCGGCAGGGCGACCCGGGCCGGGATGCCCCGATGATACCGCGCGGCGGGGTACGGCGCGGCCTTCGTGGCGCTCGTGCATCGTGGGTGGGAAGCTCGTGCGGGGCGTGCCTATACTCGCCGCGCGTGAAGCTCGTCGTCGCCATCGTCAATCCCGAGGACGCCGGACCGCTGGTCGACGCGCTCCTCGAGCGCGAGTTCCGGGCAACCCGCCTCCACAGCTCCGGCGGCTTCCTCAAGCAGTCCAACGCGACCGTGCTGCTCGGCGTCGACGACGAGGTGGTCGAGGACGTCCTGGGGATCATCCGCGAGAACTGCCACTCGCGGACGCAGCTCGTCAACCCCATGCCGCCGATCCTGGAGCCGGGCGAGTTCTTCCTGCCCTACCCCCTCGAGGTGGAGGTCGGCGGCGCGACGGTCTTCGTCCTCCCCGTGGAGCGCTTCGAGCGGCTGTAGCGGGATCGCCCGGCGGGCAGCCGGCCCCCCGCCCGGGTCGAATGCGCCCCGCCGCGCTCAGGTCGAGTGCCCCGCCGCCGCGCCTGCCTCCGGCCCCGGGTCCGGTCGCCTTTCCCCGGTCACCAGCGCTCGAGGTGGACGAGATCGCCGAGCGGCCGACGCTCCTTCGCGCCCGGCTCGCCGGCGGGGAATCCCAGCGGCGTGAAGAGCAGCGGCTCCACGTCATCCGGCAGCCCCAGGATCTCGCGCGCGACGGCGGGGTCGAACGCGGCGATCCAGCACGTCCCCAGCCCCAGCTCGGTCGCGGCCAGCACCAGGTGGTCCATCACGATCGCCGCGTCCACGTCGGCGTAGCTCCGGCCGTCGAACTTCTCCCTCGCCCAGGCCTCCCGCGGCACGGTGCAGACGCCCAGGATCAGCGGCGCCGTCACGAACCAGGCCCGGGGGTACAGGCGGCTGAGCTCCGCCTCGCGGCCGGCGACGTGGACGACGACGATTCCGATCGGCTGCCGGTTCGCGGCAGTCGGGGCCAGGCGACCGGCTTCCAGGATCTCCGCCAGCATCTCGTCCGGCACGGGATCGGGTCGGTAGGCGCGCACGGCGTAACGGGCACGGATCAGCTCGGCGAACGACACGGGTGGGCCTCCTGCAGGGCATCCACGATAGACGAGCTCACGGCGACGGGTGACCTTGTCAGGTGCTCGCGGTCGGGTGGTCCACTTTCGGGGCCATCTCCGTTTCCCGTACGATCGCGGCGATGCCGGCCGAACCTGCAACCATGCCCACCTGGCTCGCCGCGCTCGAGGCGCTGGAGGGACTCGCCGCCTCGCCCGGGGCGTGGGCCCGTTCGTCCGCGGCGCGGACCGGTCCCCCGCGGCGCCGGTCGGCCCGTCCCCGCTGCCCTCCCGTTCGCCCGCGGCGACCGCCCTCCCGGAGACCGACCGCCCGTGAGCCCCTACCGTCCTGACCTCGTCGAATGCTGGATCTTCCGCGTGGCGCCGGGCAGCGCCGGGCCGGAGTTCCTCCTCATTCGCCGCGCCCCCGACCGCATCTTCCCGGGGCTGTGGCAGTGCGTGACCGGGGGACTGGAGCCCGGCGAGCGGATCCCGGTGGCCGCGCTGCGCGAGGTTGGCGAGGAGGTCGGCTTCGGGCCTGCCGAGATCGAGGCGTTCTACGACCTCGACCAGGTGACGCACTTCTACGACGAAGGCCCCGACGCGATCATCGCCGGCGCGATCTTCGCGATCCGGGTCCGGCCGGACGCGGAGCCGACCCTCTCGCACGAGCACGACGGCGCCCGCTGGGTCGGCCGCGAGGAGGCGCTGCGACTCGCGATCTGGCCGTCCTACCGGGACACGATCGAGCGGATCCTCGGGACGCTGCTGGACCCCGAGGCGGAGCGCTGGTTCCGCCTGGACCTGGAGGGGCGGCGGCTGGCCCGCTGAGAGCGGCTGGCTCGCCGCGATCCGCCCCCCGCCGCGATCCGCGCGACGAGCGGCCCCCCGCCGCGATCCGCCCCCCGCCGCGATCCGCCCCCCGGCCGCGATCCGATCAATTGCCCGTCATGCGAACCTTACGCAGGGTCTCAGGGCGAACCCGGCCTTCGGCGGACGTCCTGGGGGCGGCGGAACCTGTCACTTGCTCATCCCGTGGGACACCTGATCGGGTTCGGCCGACCCGGCGGGCCCCGTGACCGCCCGGGATGCCGCCCGCACGCGCCGGCGCGACGACCGAGCCGCCGTACGGTTCGCCACGCGCGCATCTGATAGGAAAGACAGCGCCGCGAGGCGTCCGGACGGGCGTCGCAACCAGCCCGCGACGGTGCGGCCGTCGGACGGGAATGCAGCGCGGAGGACCGCCGCGTGCTCGCCCAGCCGGCGGCGATTCGTGGGGCTACCGGCGACGGCGACCCAGACGCCAACCGTGATCGGCTCCCAGCCGAGGTCGTCCACGACCTGCGGCGCGAGACGTCGGTAGCGGTCGACCGTCCCGATCAGCCGCTGCACGTCGACGATCTCGGTCTTCAGCTCGGCCACCAGCAGCGACCGAGTCGCCGCGTGCCAGGCGAGGAGATCGATGACCCCGCGCTCGCCCCAGATCGAGAACGAACGCTCCGGGACCACCTCCCACCCAGCGGCCGTGAGCGTGCCGACGACGAGCACGTGCATCGCCGAGTGCCCGGCGTTCAGGAGGCGGTCGAGCTCCGTGCCGTTCCAGCGCAGCGCGAGGTCGAGGTCCGCCCCCAGCGCCACGGCAACGGCCTGCAGCTGCCCCACCCGAACCCTGGCGAGGTTGCCGCGCTCGATGGAGGCGATGACGGCGCGAGGCACGTTCGAGCGGTTCGCGACCTCCTTCTGGGTGGAGTTCGCTCGGATGCGGATTGCCCGGAGGCCTCGCCCGATCCTCGAGCCGTCCATGCTGGCAGGGTAGGCGCGGGCGCGCATCGCGGGCTTACGTGGGCGGGGCAGGGGCCGGGCGTGGGCGCGGCGTGAGCGCGGCGGGCAAGGCGTGAGCGTGGGGCGTGAACAGGGGCGGGGCGCAATGAGCGTGGGGCGTAAGCAGGGGCGGGGCACCGGGCCAGCGCGCCGTCCGCCCCGATGACGTCGGCCGTACAATCCCCCGAACCGGCGGCCGGCCCGGGCAGCGACGGCAGCGAGCGCGGACGGCGGCAGGCGCAGAGGACCCGGATCGACGATGCAGACCCCGACCGAGGCCGCGGCGCGGCGCCACTTCCGCTCCAAGGTCGATGCCATCCGCCCGACCTACGGCTTCGAGGACGTCTCGCTCGCGCCCGGCACCGAGACGGTCGAGCCCGACGACGTCTCGCTGGAGCTGGAGTTCTGCCGGCATCGGCCTCCGGATCCCCGTCCTGGCGGCGGCGATGGACGCGGTCGTGGACGCTCGCAGCGCCGGCGCCCTGGCCGGCCTCGGCGGCCTCGCCGTCCTCAACCTCGAGGGCGTCCAGGCCCGCTACGACGACCCGGCCGCGGTCCTCGAGCGGATCGCCACCGCGCCCGACGCCGAGATCCAGGCGGTCCTGGCCGAGGCCTACGCGGCGCCGATCCGCGAGGAGCTGATCGCCCGCCGGATCGAGGAGATCCACGCCGCCGGCTCCAGGGCCGCCGTCTCGGCCACCCCGGCCGCGGCGCGCCGCTTCGGCGCCTTCTGCGCCGAGCACGGCGCCGATCTCTTCCTCGTCCAGAGCCAGGTGAGCAGCGCCCGCCACCTCGCCTCGGAGTACGAGCCCCTCGGCCTCGCCGAGTTCACCCGCTTGATGCCGATCCCCGTCGCCGTCGGCAACACGACCAACGCGGAGGCCGCCTTCGCCCTCATGGAGCAGGGCGCCGCCGCCGTCTTCGTGGGTGTCGGGCCCGGCGCCGCCTGCACCACCCGCGAGGTGCTCGGGATCGGCATTCCGCAGGTCACCGCGGTCAGCGACGTGGCCGCCGCCCGGGACGCGTTCTTCGCCGAGACGGGCCGCCGGGTTCCCGGTCGTCGCCGACGGCGGCATGAAGAAGGGCGGCGACATCGCCAAGGCGATCGCGGCCGGCGCGGATGCCGTCATGCTGGGCTCGCCCCTGGCCCGCGCCGAGGAGGCGCCCGGCCGCGGCACGAACTGGGGGATGGCCGCGCCCTCGCCCGGTCCTGCCGCGCGGCACGCGGATCAAGGTCGGCACGGTCGGGACGATGGAGCGGATCCTCTTCGGGCCCTCGCACGTCACCGACGGGACGCAGAACCTGATGGGCGCGCTGCGCCAGTCGATGGCCGCCCTGGGCGCGCGGACGATCCGCGAGATGCAGCAGGTCGAGATCGTCTACGCCCCCTCGGTCGCGACCGAGGGCAAGTCCTGGCAGCTGCGGGGGAGGTAGCGACCCCCGCCGGGCGGTCCGGCCGGACGCGCACCACGCTGATGCCCGACAGCTACGGCGAGCAGCTCGCGGCGTGGGGGAAGGTCGTCCTGCTCGAGACGACCGGGCGCGTCAGCGGGCGGACCGTGCGCGGCGCCGTCGGCTTCGTCGTCGAGGCGGACGGCAGCCTCCTCGTCGCCGCCGGCAGCCCGAGCGCCGACTGGGCGGCGAACCTGCTCGCGAACCCGCTCTGCCAGGGCACCATCGGCGCGGTGCGGCGGGCCTACCGGGCCGAGGAGATCGAGGGATCGGATCGTGCCCACGCGATCGCGGAGCTGATCCTCCGGTACGGGACCCCGGCCGAGAGCCTGGGCGTCGGGCCGGCCTTCCGGCTGCGCCCGGCGGACTGAGGTCGACGGTTTCGGGCGCCCGGGCCTACTTGAGGATCCCGTACCGAACCACGAGCCGGACCGACGTGATCGAGTACCCGAACGGACCGGGGCCGTACCCGCTGGGCGCCGCGAACGAGTCGATCGCGGCGCGCACCGAGCGACCGGAGACGATCCCGCCGAGGCTCGTCAGGGTCTGCGCGTGGTACGACGTCGTGCTGGTCCCCATGGTCGCCCGGGGCCGCGTGAGGTGGTAGACGCCAGCGAACCAGCTTCCGCCGCTCCACGGGACGAGGCCGATCTTCGGTGCCGTCGCTCCGGTCCAGCGACCGCGGACCTGGAACGAGAGCGAGCGATACGTCGAGGCCGACGGGAGCGAGAACTGGTACCCGACGGCGAGCCAGGCCGGCGAGCTCGTGCGGTTCACCATGCCGAGGGCGCCGCTGGTCGTCGAGCTCGGGGACGAGAGGACCGCGGTGTCCTTCGTGGATCCCATCTGGTAGTTCCGCGGCCCCGCCGTGACATACAGGGTCTTGGTGTACCAGTACATGCGCTTCCGCGAGAGGGCGACGTACGAGGTGTACGTCCGGCGGGCCCCGTAGGCGTCGGCCAGCACCTGGACGACCCTGTACCTGCCGGCGGCGAGGATCGTGCCGCCCGAGGTCCGGCCGTTCCAGGTGTAGGTGTACGAGCCGGAGGCCCGGGCGAACGTCTTCGTGCGCACCCGGGCGCCCGTCGGCGAGTAGATCGCGATCGAGACGGAGAGGGGTTCGAGGCGGCTTCCCCGGACCGCCACGGTGTCCCGCCAGCTGTCCGCGACCGGGTAGATGGTCGTCCCGCTCAGGCCAACCGCCGACGCCCGGACCGTGTTGGCCACCACGGTCTGCGTCAGCGGGGCGGAGGCCCCCGCGTTGAAGCTGGCGGACCCCGCGAGATCCGGCGTGTAGGAAGCGAGGACCGTGTGGCTGCCCGAGGCCAGCGGCGGCGAGGCGTATGACGCCGTGCCGCCGGCGACCGGGACCGTCGCCCTGACGGCGCCGTCGACCTGGAAGGTCACCGTTCCCGTGACCGGGACGGTGACGCCGCTGGCGTTGGGCGCCAACGTGGCCGTGAAGGTGATCGGGACCTTCGTCTCCCAGGTCGGGCGATCCGTCGCGAGCATCACGTTGACGCTCGAGGTCCCGACCACCTGGGTGAACGGGGTCGAGGTCGCCCCGCCGAAGTTGGCCCCGTCGCCGGAGTAGACCGCCGTGATCGCGTGCGACCCGGTGGGCAGGGCGCTCGTCGCGAAGGAGGCCCTGCCTCCGCCGTCGAGCGGCAGCGGTCCCGTCAGGGGCGTCCCGTCCTCGAAGAACGTGACGGTGCCGGTCGGCGTTCCGGTCGGCCACGTGACCGTCGCCGTGAAGGTCACCAGGGCGCTCGCGGGTGCCGGGTTGACGTCGACGACCACGAGGGGAGCGGGCAGCGCCTGGCTGATCGTGAGCGTGCCGCCGACGAACGTCGGGAAGTCGTAGTTCGGGGCGGCCAGCGTGCCCCGCGTGCAGGTGATCCCGTAGCTGCCTACCCCGCTGGTGACGAGGGCGCCCGTCGTGCACGAGGCTGCGCCGGTCACGCCCGCGGTCGCCGGCGACTCGGAGTTCACGAAACCGCTCAGGGTCGCCGTGAGCGGCGGGTTCGACAGCCCGTACTGCCGGGTCGTGTTGTCGGCGGTGACGGTGAGCGGCGCCGCGGTGATCGTCAGGGTGCCGGGCTGGAAGGTGTAGGTGTAGTTGGCCGTCGAAAGCGAAGGCGCCGGTGCAGGTGATCGGATAGACCCCTCCGACAACCTTGGGAGATTCGGACGTTGTCGAACAGGCGGGCGTGCCCGGGTTGTCGGTACCCACGAGGCCGGCAAAGGTGGCGTCGAAGGTCGGGTCCGGGGCGCCATACCGTCGCGCCTTGTCGTTTGCCGTCACCGTGACAGCCTTCTTCTGGACGGTCAGGCTGCGCGAGACGGACGTCACGGCGGTGTAGTTGGCGTCGGCGGCCTTGGTCGCGGTGACCGCGCAGGTCCCGCTGCCGGCGGTGATCGTGAGGGTCGTCCCGCTCACCGAGCAGGCCGTCGAGACGCCGTCGTCGTAGGTCACCGCGCCGGTCCCGCTGCCGCCGGTCGTGCCGAGCGTCTGGCTCGTGCCGTAGGTGGCCGGGCTCGTGGCGACGACCGTCAGGGTCGCCTGGGCCGCCTTGGCGACGGTGAAGGTCCGGTCGACGTTGGGGGCGGCGTTCCAGGTGGCGTTGCCGCCCTGGCTGGCCCGGATCGTGCAGTCCCCGGCACCGACGATCGTGACCGTCGTGGCGGCCACCGTGCAGACCCCCGTCGTCAGCGAGCCGAACGAGACCGGGAGGCCGGAGGTGGCGGTGGCGCTGACCGTGAACGGCGCGTTGCCGAAGGTCTTCCCGCCGAGGGCGGCGAAGGTGATCGTCTGGTCGGCCTTGCCGATCGCGAAGGTGCGGTCGACGGTGGGGGCCAGGTCGTAGTTGGCGTTGCCGGCCTGGCTGGCCCGGACCGTGCAGTCCCCGACCGCCACGAAGGTGACCGTCGTGCCGGCCACCGTGCAGACCCCCGTCGTCAGCGAGCTGAAGGTGACGGTGAGCCCCGAGGTGGCGGTGGCGGACACCGTGATCGGGGAATCGTCAAAGGCCTTGTCGGCGAGGACCCCGAACGTGATCGTCTGGCCGGCCTTGGCCGACGGTGACCGGCGCGGCGGCGGAGGTCACGGCGTTGTAGTTGGCGTCGGCGGCCTTGGTCGCGGTGACCGCGCAGGTCCCGCTGCCGGCGGTGATCGTGAGGGTGGTCCCGCTCACCGAGCAGGCCGTCGAGGCGCCGTCGTCGTAGGTCACCGCGCCGGTCCCGCTGCCGCCGGTCGTGCCGAGCGTCTGGCTCGTGCCGTAGGTGGCCGGGCTCGTGACGACGACCGTCAGGGTCGCCTGGGCCGCCTTGGTGACGGTGACCGAGAAGGGGGCCGAGGTGGTGGCGCTGTAGTTGGCGTCGGCCGCCTTGTCGCGGTGATCGTGCAGGTCCCGCTGCCCGAGAGGACATGGAGCTTGCCCAAGACGATCGAGCAGGCGGTCGAGAGGCCCGCGTCGTAGGTCACGGCGCCGGTCCCGCTGCCGCCGCTGGTGGTGATCGTCGCGTCGGCGGCCCCGAACGTGGCGCTCGCGGGACCGGTGATCGTCAGGGCCGCCTGGGTCGCCTGGTTGACGGTGACCGAGAAGGGGGCCGACGTCACGGCGTTGTAGTTGGCGTCGGCCGCCTTGGTCGCGGTGATCGTGCAGGTGCCGGCCGCGACGATCGAGACCGTCGCGCTGCTGGCCGCCGTGCAGATCGAGGGAGTGCTCGAGGTGAAGGTGAGGGCGCCGGTCCCCGAGCCGCCGCTGACGGTGGGAGCGAAGGGGGCGTCGCCGTACGTCCTGGTGGCGGGCCCGGTGATCGTCAGGGTGGCCTGGCCGGCCCGCTGGACGGTGACCGGCGCGGCAGCGGAGGTCACGGCGGTGTAGTTGGCGTCGGCCGCCTTGGTCGCGGTGACCGCGCAGGTCCCGCTGCCGGCGGTGATCGTGAGCTGGTCGCCGCTCACCGAGCAGGCGGTCGAGGCGCCGTCGCTGTAGGTCACCGCGCCGGTCCCGCTGCCGCCGGTCGTGGCCAGCGTCTGGCTCGTGCCGTAGGTGGCCGGGCTCGTGACGACGACCGTCAGGGTCGCCTGGGCCGCCTGGTTCACCACCTGGCCGCCGGGCAGCGTCCCGCTGCTGTCGGCGAAGTTGACGGGGTCGCCGCTGGAGTAGTCCGCCGTGACCGTGTAGGTGCCCGCGGCAAGGGTCGAGGTCGCGACGCTCGTCGCCGATCCGCCCGTGAGCGTCACCGGGGTGCCGAGGTCCACGCCGTCGACCTTGAACTGGACGCTGCCGGTCGGCGTGCCGACTGCGGCGGTGACCGTCGCGCTGAACGTGATGCTGTCGCCGTAGGTCGAGGGGTTGGCCGATGAGCCGACGGTCGTCGTGGTGGTCTCCGGCCGCGAGGACGGTCGCGGCCGGAAGCGCGGGGACGGCAAGCAGCGCCACGAGCGCCGCCGCCAGCAGCCGGACCCGAAGCTGAGCGTGCACGTGAACCTCCGACCGTGAATCCCCCGGCGCGAGTCTAGCGCGCCTGCTGCGGAGGTGCCGAGAGGCGAAGGTCACGCGCGTGGCGCGCGCAGCGCACGTGACTCCCGGAGGGGCGGCGTACCGCACGGGGAATCCCGGACGAGGCCTCGCAAGGCGCCGCACAGGAGTCCCGGCACGCCGCCACCGGCCTCGGCCGGAAGCCACCGCCGCCCGGTAGACTTCGCGGAACGAACGCAGGGTGAGGAGGCGGCGCTTGAGCGAGGGCGAGGAGCACCGGTCCGCGGCACGCGCGGGCAAGCCCGCCGGCGACCACGAGCCGGCACGGCAACGCGGCAAGACCGTCCACGGGGAGCTCGCCAACGCGGGGCACCGCGTTCTCGCCCCCGACGACGCCGAGGTGGAGGCCTACCTCGAGGTCGCCCTGGACGCCCCGCCCCCCACCCGGCCTCACGTGGACGTCCCCGGCGGCGGTGTTCCCCGCGGCGAGTCGTCGGCGTCCGAGCCCGACACGGTCGTCGTCCTCGACTTCGGCAGCCAGTTCGCCCAGCTCATCGCCCGCCGCGTCCGCGAGCTGCATGTCTACTCGGAGCTCCTCCCCCACGACACCCCGTACGCCGAGCTGGAGCAGCGCCGCCCCCGCGCGATCATCCTTTCCGGCGGCCCCAACTCCGTCTACGACGAAGGCGCCCCGAGGCCGGACCCGGCGATCTGGAACGGCCGGATCCCGGTCCTCGGAATCTGCTACGGCGCCCAGCTGATGGCCCTCGAGCTGGGCGGCGACGTCCTGCCGGCGGCGCGCCGGGAGTACGGCCCGGCGACCGTCACGATCACCGCCGACGACCGCCTCTTCGCCGGCCTCGACCGGGACCAGCCGGTCTGGATGAGCCACGGCGACTCGATCACCCGGCTGCCGGCCGGCTTCAGCGCCACCGCCCAGACCCCCTCGACGCCGTTCGCCGGCCTCGCCGACGCCTCCCGCGGGCTCTACGGGATCCAGTTCCACCCCGAGGTCGTCCATACGCCGAGCGGTCGCGAGGTGCTGCGCAACTTCGTCCTCGGGATCGCCGGCGCGCGGCCCACGTGGACGCCGGCCAACTTCATCGAATCGACGGTGAACGAGATCCGCTCGCGGGTGGACGCCCACGCCGGCGAGACCGGGGGCGACGGCAAGGTGATCTGCGCCCTCTCCGGCGGCGTGGATTCCGCCGTGGCGGCGGCCCTCGTCCATCGCGCCGTCGGCGACCGGCTGACCTGCATCTACGTCGACCACGGCCTGATGCGGAAGAAGGAATCCGAGCTCCTGCGGGTCACCTTCGAGCAGAGCCTCGGGATGAACCTCGTGATGGTCGACGCCCGCGAGCGCTTCCTCGCCCGCCTCGCCGGCGTGACCGACCCGGAAGCGAAGCGGAGGATCATCGGCGACGCGTTCATCCGGGTCTTCGAGGAAGAGGCCGCCAAGATCGGCCGGATCGACTTCCTGACCCAGGGGACGCTCTATCCCGACGTCATCGAATCGACCGCCCCGGAGACGAAGGCGGCCCAGAAGATCAAGACCCACCACAACGTCGGCGGGCTGCCCGCGGACCTCCGCTTCACCCTCATCGAGCCGTTGCGCTACCTCTTCAAGGACGAGGTGCGGCTGGTGGGTGCCGAGCTCGGGCTGCCGGACGCGATGGTCCTCCGCCAGCCGTTCCCGGGCCCCGGCCTGGCGATCCGGATCATCGGCGAGGTCACCGCCGAGCGGCTGGACACGCTGCGCGAGGCCGACTGGATCGTGATCGACGAGATCAAGGCGGCCGGCCTCTATCGGTCGCTCTGGCAGTCGTTCGCCATCCTCACGCCGCTGCGCAGCGTCGGGGTCATGGGCGACGGTCGGACCTACGCCAACGTCTGCGCCATCCGGGCGGTCACGTCCGAGGACGGGATGACGGCCGACTGGGCCAAGCTCCCCTACGACGTCCTGGCGAAGATCTCGTCGCGGATCGTGAACGAGGTGCCGGGGGTCAACCGGGTCGTCTACGACATCAGCAGCAAGCCGCCGGCCACCATCGAGTGGGAGTGACCGGCGGCGGCTGAGGCGGCGAGGCCGGCGATCCGTCGCGGTCCCCCGTGAACGCGGTGGCGTCGGGCACCGCCGGCGCGGATGGACAGGTGTGCGGCAAGGTCGGCGCGGGTAGGATGCAACCCATGGTCGAAGATGCCGGAGTCGCGACGCCCTCCGAGGGGCCGAACCTGGACTCGATCTGCCCGTGGTGCTCGGCCAGCCTCCCCGCCGCCGACGCGGCCGTCTGCCCCTCGTGCGGGGCGCGGCTCGTGGAGGCGTCCGACGTCGAGATCCCCGGGGTGACGGCCGTGGATCCCGCCGTGCTGGCCGCAGCCGCGGCGCCGCGGAAGATCAAGCGGACCTTCGGCTCCCTGCTCGTGGGCAAGGACGACGAGATCCCGCCCCCCTCCGAGGCCGAGATGCCGGCCCTGGCGCGCCCTGACGCCGACGTGCGCCGGGAGATGCTGCGCCTGGAGATGGACGCGCGGCTGGCGTCGCTGAAGGCCGAGGTCGCTTCGCATGAACGCCGAGGACGCGGTCGCGATGGCGAAGGACGCCTCGCCGGGCTCGCCCGCCACGGGACCCGCCACCGAGCCGCCGCCGGAGACCGATCCCGCCGTCGGCGAATCGACGGCTCCCGAGACCGGGGAGCCGCCGGGCCGCGACTGACGCCCGTATCCTTCCCGGGATGTCGCCCCGCCTGCCGCCGCCCGCCGCCTCGTTCATCCGCGAGCACGAGGTCGTCCTCGGCGACCGCCGCCTGCGTGCCGGCATGGACCAGCCGACCGAGATCGAGGGCTGGTGGCTGGCCGTCCTGTGGGTCGCCGACGACGAGGGAATCGTGCCCTGCCGGGCGATGGCGCCGGCGGCCGGGCCGCCGCCCGATCCGCCCCACGCCCGCCTGGGCCCGCTCCTCTCCGGCGGGCTCTCCGGCTTCGTCCTGGAGGACGGGGGACGCCAGCAGCTCCGCCTCCGCCTGCCGGTGCCGCCCGACGAGGAGGGTCGTCCGTGGAGCGCCCCGCTGGTCGTCCAGCTCGCCGTGCGCTGGGAGCCGGCACGCGCCGCCTCGCTGGCGCCCAACAAGCTGGCGGACGTGGCCCTGGCCGCGTTCCGGCGGGCGGTCGAGGCCGTCAACCGGCCCTGAGCACACGTCGCCGACGCGCACCCTGACTCCCGCGTAGACTCAGCCACGATGCGAGACCTGTTCGACGACTTCCTCCGCGAGCTGAACGAACGGCAGTCCGGCAAGCCCGGCGGACCACGCCCCGGCGACCCGGCGCCCGGCGACCCCGGCGAGCCCGACCCGGAGCCGGGACAGGAGGAATCGGACACCGCCGAGGCGGCGGACGACGCGGCCGCCCGCTCCGAGACGACACCGACGAAGGCTCCGACGCGGACGCCACGCCCCCCGACGCGGGCCGACGATGGCGGCGCCGCGCCCGGCGACGAGCCCATCGTGATGCGGCCCCGCGGCCGCCGGGCATCCGGCGGCGGCGGGTCTGCGCGGAGGAGGACGGCCGCCGCGCCGCCCGCCGGGTGGCCCCGACGACGGCCGCTCGTTCCGGCAGCGCCTCGGGGCGCTGGGCCCGCAGGTCCTCCTCGCGGTCATCGGCCTGATCCTCTTCGCCGCCGTCTTCCTCGTCGGGGCGGGCCTGGACCTGGCCACCGATGCGATCTGGTTCCAGAGCGTGGGCTTCGACCCGGTCTTCTGGACGCGCCTGGGGTCGCAGGTCGGCCTCTTCGCCGCCGGCCTCGTCGGCGCGCTCGTCTTCCTCCTGGCGAACCTCTGGCTGGCCGGGCGCCTCGCCCCGCCGCCCGACCCGGCGGCGGGCGAGCGCGTGCGCGGCTTCATGGGCCGCCTGGGCGAAGCGGCGCGCGCCACCACCGAGGGCCAGCTGGGGCGGACCGATCCGTTCGGCATCCCGCGCCGCGGACCCACCGGGCGACCGGGCGACGACGGGCCGCCGACTCGTCCCACGATCTCCTTCGCCACCGAGGAGATCCCCGATCTCTCGCCCCTCGCCGTCGCCGGCCTGGCGATCGTCGCCGTGCTCGCGGCCCTCGGGACGGCGGGGGCGCTGTCGGGAAGCTGGGAGACGGTCCTCCTCTGGCAGAACCGGGTGCCGTTCGCGACGGCCTCCGTTGCCGCGGTGGTCGACCCGGTCTTCGGACGGGACGTCTCGTACTACCTCTTCGAGCTGCCCTTCCTGCGCCTCGTCCAGGCGGTGGGCGGCGGCCTCCTCATCGCCGGGCTCGTCGTCGCCGGAGGGCGCTACCTGCTGGCGTCGGCGCGCGGCGGCGGGTTCCCCACGCCGGTCCGGGTCCACCTGGGCGTGCTGGGCGGGCTCTACCTGCTGACGGTCGCGGCCGGCTACCAGCTGGACAAGCTGGAGCTGGTCTACAGCGCGCGGGGCTTCGCGACCGGCGTCAGCTACACGGACCAGGCGGCCCAGTTCTTCGCCTTCGACGCCCTCACGATCGTGGCCGGGCTCGTCGCCGCCCTCCTCGTCGGCGGCGCCTTCACCCGCTGGATCTGGCCGCTGGGGGCGGCGATCGCCGTCTGGTTCGGCCTTTCGATCCTCCTGGGGCGCGTCTACCCGGAGGTGATCCAGCGCTTCACGGTCGATCCGAACCAGTACGCCCAGGAGCAGCCGTACATCGTCAACAACATCGGGATGACGCGGCTCGCCTTCGACCTCGCCGACTGGGAGGACCGGAGCTACCGGGGCGACACCCCGCTCACGGCGGACGACGTGGTCAAGGAGGCGGCGACCTTCAAGAACGCCCGCCTGTGGGACTACCGGCCGCTCCAGACGACGCTGGACCAGCTGCAGACCGTTCGCCAGTACTACGACTTCTTCGACGTGGACGTCGACCGCTACCAGATCAACGGCGAGACGCGCCAGGTGATGCTGAGCGCCCGCGAGCTGGCCCCCGAGCGCAACCCCCAGGCCGGTTCGTGGGTCAACCAGCGGATCGTCTTCACCCACGGCTTCGGGATCGCGATGGTCCCGGTCAACGAGGTGGACCCGCAGGGCCTGCCGCGGCTCCTCATCCGCGACCTGCCGCCGCTGGCCGCTCCGGGCGCGCCCCCGGTGAGCGAGCCCCGCATCTACTTCGGCGAGCGGCCGAACGACTGGGTCGTCGTCGGGGCCCGCCAGCCGGAGTTCGACTACCCGATCGGAACCGGCGACGGGACCGACGGCGGCGGCAGCCAGGAGACCACGCACTGGACCGGCAACGACCGGCATCAAGCTCGACAGCATCCTCTCCCGGCTGCTCTTCGCGGCCCGCTTCCGCGACCTCAACCTGCTCATCTCGGACCAGGTGACCGCCGACAGCCAGCTGCTCATGCACCGCACCCTGGGCGAGCGGCTCACCCTCGTCGCGCCGTTCCTCGCCTACGACAAGGACCCCTACGTCGTGGTCAACGACGAGGGCCGCCTCGTCTGGATCCAGGACGCCTACACGGTCACCGACCGCTTCCCGAACGCGCAGACCTTCGACGGGTCGGCGCTGGGGGACGACGAGCGGCCTGGCCGGCCGCGTCGTTCAACTACCTGCGCAACAGCGTCAAGATCGTCATGGACGCCTACGACGGCACGATGACCTTCTACGTCGCCGACCCGGCCGACCCGCTGATCCGGGCCTGGCAGGGCGTCTTCCCGACGCTCTTCCGGCCGATCTCCGAGCTCCCCGCCGGCCTGCGCGCCCACCTCCGCGTTCCCGAGGAGCTGTTCAACGTCCAGACGCGCGTCTTCGCCAAGTACCACGTCACCGATCCCGCTGACCTTCTTCCAGGGCGACGACCTGCTGGACGGTGCCCCAGAACCCGACGAGCGAGAACGGGCAGCTGCCGCTCGAGGCGTACTACGTCTACATGCGGATGCCGGGCGAGACCGACCCCGAGTTCCTCCTCCTCCAGCCGATGGTCCCCGAGGAGCGGCCGAACATGATCGCCTGGGTGGCCGCCCGCAACGACGGCGACGCCTACGGCGGCGTCCGGGTCTACCGCTTCCCCCGCGACACCTCGATCTTCGGCCCCGTCCAGATCGAGGCCCGGATCGACCAGGATCCCATCATCAGCTCGCAGGTCACCCTGTGGAGCCAGTCCGGCAGCGAGGTCGTGCGCGGGAACCTCATCGTCGTCCCGGTCCAGGATTCGATCATCTACCTCGAGCCGATCTACCTCCAGTCGACCGGCTCGGCCATCCCGGAGTTCACGAAGATCGTCGTCGCGAGCCCGACGAAGGTGGTCTGGGGCGACACGCTGGACGAGGCCCTCAACCTCCTCCTGGCGGGCGGCCCGGGGCCCACGCCCACTCCCTCGCCAAGTCCCGGCGCCAGCCCGTCGCCCGGCGTGTCGCCGACACCGTCGCCGACCTCGGGCCCGAACGTGACGCCGCCGCCGGCTGACGTCCAGGCCCTCATCCGCTACGCGAACGAGCGCTTCGCGGCGGGCCAGGAGGCACTCCGGCGCGGCGATTTCGCGACGTACGGGGTCGAGATGGACGAGGTCGCGAAGACGCTCCGGCAGCTCGAGATCCTGGCCGGGGGGAGCCCCTCCCCGACGCCGTGAGCGAGTCCGGGGCGTTGTCCCCGAGCGAGAGGAAGGCGGCGCTCCCGAGCGCGTCCGGCGGGCCGCCTGACGCCCGGGTGCCTCCGGAAGGGCTCCTGGAGGAGCTGGACGGGAGCATCATCGGCACCCCCGGCGCGCTCTCGCCGGCTGCCGTCGGGGCGCCGGCCGTCGCGGCGATCTCCTGGCGACGGGGAGCCCTTGCGGCGACGGCGCTGACCATCGCGCGACCGCGCCTCTGGGTCCTGGCCCTGGTCGCGTTCCTCGCCCGGGGCGGGCTCGCGGCCCTCGCGCTTCCCGATCGTCGTCCTGCCGACGTTCGTCGGGCTGGCCAACTTCGTCGGGCCGGCCTCGGTCTCGGCGGAGGGACCCGGCCCGCGGCTGGTCGCCCTCGTGGCCCTGGGCGTGGCGACGGCCCTCGCCCTCGCCGTCGCCGGAACCCTGGTGGCGGCCGCGGCGGAGGTGGCGCTCCACCGGGCAACGGTCGCCGCCGGGGGGCCGCTGGAGCCACCGTCGAGCGCGGGTCGCGCCGTCGCCCGGGTCGCGACCCTGCGGCTCCTGCTCCTGGTGCCGCTGGCCGCCGCCGCGGCCGCTGCCGTGCCCGCCTGGATCGCCGTCGCCTACCGCGAGCTGACCCTGCCGAGCGACGTGGCCGCACCCCTGCTCACGCGCGTCCTCGCCGGCGCGCCGGCGGCCAGCGTCGCGGTCCTCGCGACGTGGCTGGCCGGGGAGGTCGTCGGCGGCTTCGCGGCCCGCCGCGCTGGTCCTGCTGGGCGCGTCGATTCCACGGGCCCTGGCGGGCGGGATCCTCGACCCGCTGCGGGCCCCGCTCGGCACGACCCTCACGGTGACGGCAGCCGTGGCCGCCACCGTCCTGTTCCTGGCCCCGGCGTGGTGGTCGCTCGGGGCGGCGTGGGACGTGGCCCGGCGTGTCCTCGCCGCCGGACCAGACCCGCTCGCCGCGCTCGGCGCCGCGCTCCTGCTGGCCGCGGCATGGCTGGGCGTCCTCGCCCTCGCCGGGATCGCCGCCGCGTGGCGCGCGACGCTCGTCACCATGGAGCTCCTGCGCCGGCGCCGCTGACCGTCCTGCTACACTCCGGCGCGAGCGCCGCCGACGGCCGGCAGCCCGGGCGGGACGGTGCCCTCGCATGGAGGTGGGTGACCCCACCGCATGAACCTGGACTTCCTCTCGGGGATCGGCGACGCGATCACCGCCTTCCTGAACAGCCCGCTCGTGCAGCTCAGCTTCCAGGCGATGGGCATCTACGTCGTCATCATCTGGCTGGCCTCGGCCTACTGGGCCTTCCGCGACATGCAGGGCCGGACCGCGAACCCGGTGCTGCCGTACCTCGCCGCCGCGCTGGTGATCGGCTTCACGCCCGTCCTCTTCCTCTTCGGGATCCTCGTCTACCGGATCGTCCGGCCGCAGGAGCGCCTGGGCGAGGCCTACGAACGAGGGCTGGCGGAGGAGGCGCTGATCGCCGAGATCGAGCAGATCGAGCACTGCGCCACCTGCGGCCGCAAGGTTCACGAAGACTGGATCATCTGCCCGACCTGCCGCACGCGCCTCAAGCGCGTCTGCCCGCACTGCTCGAAGCTGGTGGGGCTCGAATGGTCGCTGTGCGCCTGGTGCGGCCGCGACTTCGAGCGCCGCGAGGCGCTGGCGTCGGTCGGCTCCGTGCCGGTCCGGCCGGTCCGCGAGCGAGCTCCCGAGCCGGTCGCGGCGGGGGCGCTCGCGCCGGCCTTCGCCGAGGCCCCGGCGGCGGCCGCCGTGACGACGGCGCGCACGACGCGGGCGCCGCGATCCAGCGCCGGCTCCCCGGCATCGGGTCCCACGGCGCGCGGCTGAGCGACGACCCTGGACGATTCCCGCGCCGCAGCCGCCGGCCGACGCGAGGCCGGAGCGCCGGCTGGCGCGCCCGCTGACGTGCCGCGCCGCGTCCCGCACGACGAGGAGCCGGGCGCGCCGGCCTCCAGCCCGGCAGGCGTCCCGCCGGGATCGAGCCGGCCCCGCGGGCGCGGACGGAGGCTCTTCGAGCTCGAGGGACGCGCGGCACCCGGCCTCTACCTCGTGGGCTGGGGGCTCGTCGTCGCAGGCGTCGGCGCGATCCTCGTCGCCCTGGCGGCCGGTGGTGGATCCGGGGCCGCGATCGCGTTCGTGGTCGGGCTCCTCGCGTCCGGCCTCGGCCTGACCGCCGGCGCGGGGTCGCAGGCGCTCCAGCGGCGTGCCGACGGCGCGATCTACGCGGGGCCGTCGCCGGTCCCGGTCTTCGTCGCGGCCTTCCTCATCACCCTGGTGATCGGCTTCGCGATCGGCGCCCTGGACGTGGTACCGGACGGGCCGATCTCCGTCCTGGCGTCGGTGCTGATCTCGGGCACCGTGTCGCTGGGGCTCGTCGCGCTCGTCGTCGTGGGGTCCGGCGCCCTGGGCTGGCGTGAGATGGGGCTCCGGCTGCCGCGACCCGGCGAGGGCTCGCTGCTGGCGGACATCGCCTGGGGGATCGCCCTCGCGTGCCCACCCTCTTCGGATCGGCGTTCCTGGCGGCCGTCCTCATCGCCCTCCTCGGTGTCGCGCCGACCGCCCCGCTGCCGCCGGCCCGGGATCCGGGCGGCATCATCGTCAACCTGCTGGTGGCCGTGGCCCTCGCCCCGGCCTGGGAGGAGCTCTTCTTCCGCGGCTTCGCCACGACTGCCTGGGCCCGCACCGCCGGGCCGCGGGCGGCGATCCTCCGGGGTGCGGTCTTCTTCGCCCTGATCCACGTCGTCACGCTCGTGGGCAGCGATTTCGGCACCGCGATGCGGACGGCGTTCATCGCCTTCGTGATCCGGCTCCCGGTCGGACTCGTCCTGGGCTGGGTCTTCCTGCGCCGGCGGACCCTCGTCGCGCCGATCGCCCTCCACGCCACCTACAACGCGATCCCGGTCCTCCTCGTCGCCCTCGGGGCCGGCGCCGCGCCGAGCTGAGAGCAGCCGGTGCCGCGCCGAGCTGAGAGCAGCCGGCGCCCGCGCCACCGGTGAGCGCCGGATGAGTGGCAGGTGAACGCCCATCGCTAGGATGCGGGGCGTCCTCGGGTTCGGATGGCGGGGGAATCGGCGGGCTCCGTCGTCCGGGCCCGGGGACCCATCGTCGCCGCCCGCGTTCGCTCGAAGGCAGTCCCCGCGACCGGCTGGGGACGGCGATCGACACCGCGAGGCACGGCGGCGAGACCGCTTGCCGAGACGGGGGGGAAGGTCCACGATAGCCGCGCCCGGACGACCGGCGCGCCGAGGAGAGCGAACCATCCGCGCCACGACGGAGGACCCGTTGGACGACGACGCCGGCGTCATCACGAACCCCAAGTTCCGGATGTGGCTGCGGCCGGACGGCATCGTCCAGCTGGTCTGGGCGTCGGGGACCGTGATGACCGTCGAGGACGCCATCGCGGCGATCGAGGCGGTGACCAGGCTGACCGGCGGGCGACGGAGCCCCCTGCTGGTGGACGTGCACGACGCCGGCCAGGTGGACCGGGCCGCGCGCGAGCGAGCTCTCACGCCGGGAGACAGGTCGTGTCGGCCGTCGCTGCGATCGTCGGCACGCCACTCAGCCGGATGATGGGCAACCTGATCATCAACGTGAGCAGGCCGCAGATGCCGGTACGGCTGTTCGACGACGAGGCGTCCGCGGTCGCCTGGCTCCAGACGTTCCTCGGCTGACCACGATGCCCATGCCAGCGGACGAGGCACCCTCGCGCGGCCCGCATCGACGAGGCGTCCGCATGGTGCCCGGGCCGCGGCGGGGTGGCGTCGGCCTGCCGGGTCGGGGCCTGGAGCGACGCCTGGAGGAGATCCTGAGCACCATCCAGGACTTCGCCGCGCTCAGGTTCGACGTGCGCGCCCCGGTTGGCCCTGACGGGGACATCGTCGACGCCATCGCGGGTGGCGTGAACTTCCTCGGCGAGGAGCTCGAAGCGTCCTTCAACGAGGTCGAGCGGCGGGTCGCCGACAGGACGGCCGAGCTCTCGATCGCGACGCGGGAGCTCGCCCGGCGAGCGCTTCACGACGAGCTGACCGGCCTGCCCAACCGCGCCCTCTTCTGGGAGCACCTGTCCCACCGCGTGGATCTCGCGGACCGACGACAGACGCAATTCGCGGTCCTGTTCCTGGATGTCGACACCTTCAAGGTCGTGAACGACACCCTGGGCCATGCCGCCGGTGACCAGCTCCTCGTCGATGTGGCGTCGCGCCTTCGGGCCGCGCTCCGGGCGGGCGACACCGCCGCCCGCGTGGGTGGAGACGAGTTCGTCGTGCTCCTCGACGACGTGGCCACGGAGGAGGCGGCAATGGTCGTTGCCGAGCGCCTCAGCGCAGCGCTCGGCGAACCCTACGAGATCGGGACCGATCGACTGATCGCGTCGGCCAGCATCGGCGTCGCGGTCGGCCCGGACGGCCTGGCGACCGCCGACGACGTGGTCGCTGCCGCCGACGCTGCGATGTACGACGCGAAGCGGCGCGGCGGAGGACGATGCGTGCTCTACAGCGAGGCCCTGCACGGGCAAGGCACCCGGCCACCGGGCGAACCCCTCGATGGACCGAGCCTCCGGGTCCTGCCATGAGCCACGGATAAGCCGCCGATGAGGGCCCCCCGATAGCGTCTGCCCCGACGGTCAGCCGTCGGAATGGAGGCGCAGGTGGCGGAGCTCGAACTCGCGCAGCGGATGGCTTCCCGGAGCCATGCCCGGCGCATCCGCGAGATCCCGGCGGCCGAGCGCCCGCGCGAGCGCCTCGCCGCCCGCGGCGTGGCCGGGCTGACGACGGCCGAGCTGATCGCCCTCGTCTGGGGCTCGGGCGCCCGCGGCCTGGGCGCGGTGGATCTCGCCGAGGAGGCGCTCGCCCGCCACGACGGCCTCGCCGGCCTGGCGGCCGCCGGCGAGCTGGAGCTCGTCGATCTGCCCGGCGTCGGGGCGGCGAAGGCGGCCCAGCTCACCGCATCGTTCGAGCTCGGGCGCCGCCTGCTGGCCGACTGGCCCGCCGGGCGCTGGACGGTCCGCACCCCGCGCGACGTCGCCGACCGCCTGATCCCCCTGATGGGGCACCTGGAGCGCGAGGAGCTGCGGGTGGTCCTCCTCAACGCGAAGAACGCCGTCCTCAAGGTCGTGACCGTCTACCAGGGGAACGTCTCCGCCTCGCTCGTCCGGGTCGGCGAGCTCTTCCGCGACGCGGTCCGGATCAACGCCGCGGGGGCCATCCTGGTCCACAACCACCCGTCGGGCGACCCGACTCCCTCGCCCGACGATCTCCACCTGACCGCCGAGGCGCTGGCGGCCGGCCGCCTCCTCGACATCGAGCTGCTCGATCACCTCGTCGTCGGCCACGACGCCTTCGTCTCGCTGCGCGATCGGGGGATCGCGTTCGACCGCGGCGGTCCGGGGCTGCGGGGCCGCCCCGCCGCGGCGGACTGAGCGGCGGAGCGGTCGACCGGCGGACCCGTCAGTCGCCGCTCGTCCCCCGCCGCACCTCCGTCATCCGTCCACGCCCCGTCGTCCGGACCGCCCGGCGCGGAGCGGCGACGGCGGACCCGTCTTCGCGCGCGGCCCGTCGACCTCCGCCCCGGGCTCTGGCCCGCCCGGGACGCCCTCCGCCTCCGGGGTATACTCCGCCAGCGGCCCCGACCGGCCGCACGCGCCGCCGCGCGCCCCCGAGACGACGGGGCGTCCGCCGCGGGCGACCCCGATCGACCAGCACAGGATCCCCACCTCGCACCATGCTCGACGCCATCCTCGGCATCTTCTCCCGCGACATCGGGATCGACCTCGGCACGGCGAACACCCTGGTCCACGTCCGCGACCGCGGGATCGTGATCAGCGAGCCCAGCGTCGTGGCGATCGACGCCAAGACGAAGAAGGTCCTGGCGATCGGCGCCGAGGCGAAGCGGATGGTCGGCCGCACGCCGGCGAACATCATCGCGATCCGCCCCCTGCGCGATGGCGTCATCAGCGACTTCGACGTCACCGAGCAGATGATCAAGTACTTCGTCCACCGGGTCCACGACCGGATCGGGCTCATCCCCCGGCCGCGGATGGTGCTGGGGATCCCGTCCGGCGTGACCGAGGTGGAGAAGCGCGCGGTCCGCGACGCGGCCCTCAACGCCGGCGCCCGCTGGGCCCGCCTCATCGAGGAGCCGATGGCCGCCGCGATCGGCGCCGGGCTCCCCGTCAGCGAGCCGACCGGCAGCCTCATCGTCGACATCGGCGGCGGGACGACCGAGGTCGCCGTGATCAGCCTCGGCGGCATCGTCGTGAGCCGGAGCATCCGGATCGGCGGCGACGAGATGGACGTGGACATCGTCTCCTTCGCCCGGCGCGAGTACAACCTGCTCCTCGGGGAGCGGACGGCCGAGGACATCAAGATCGCGATCGGCTCGGGCTATCCGGGCGACTGGGACGCCCAGCGGGTCAACCTCCGCGGCCGCGACCTCCTCACCGGCCTGCCGCGCAGCGTGGAGGTCGGCGCCGACCAGATCCGGGAGGCGATCGAGCCGTCCGTCCAGCAGATCGTGGACACGATCAAGGACACCATCGAGGAGACCCCGCCCGAGCTCGTCGCCGACATCATGGACCAGGGGATCGTGCTCGCCGGCGGCGGCGCCCTTCTCCTCGGCCTCGACCGGCGCGTGGCCGAGGCGACCCAGATGCCGGTCCATGTCGCCGACGACCCCCTGACCTGCGTGGCCCGCGGCACGGGAGTCGTCCTCCAGGAGCTCGACCGCATGAAGCGGGTGCTCGTCGCGGACACCTATTCGCGACCGCTCCGGTAGGGGATCGTGATCACCGGCCGGCTCGCCGGCTACGGCCACCGCGCTCCGCGGATCGCCCGCCGCCGCGCCATCGTCTACTCGGTCCTCGTCGGGGTCTCGCTGATCCTGATGCTCGCCAGCGCCACGGCCCCGGTTGCCGAGCTGCAGCGGGGCGTCGCCTTCGCCCTCGCGCCGTTCGCCGAGGCCGTCAACGGCGTGGGGCGCGAGGTGCGCTCGGTCATCGACGCCGCCGCGGAGATCGACGGCCTTCGCCGCGAGAACGCCACGCTCCGCGCCGAGAACGACCGCCTGGAGCAGCGCAACCGGACCCTCGATGCCCTCTCGGTGGAGAACGAGCAGCTCACCGCGCTCCTGGCGATTCGCAACACGCTCGACTACTCCACCGTGGCCACGCGGGTCATCGCGCGCGAGCTGGCCGACGTCAACCGGGTCGTGATGATCGATGCCGGCAGCGAGGACGGCCTCGAGATCGGCGACGTCGTGATCGGGGCGGGCGGGGCCCTCGCCGGCCGGGTGACCGAGCTCGGAACCTCGGCGGCCCGGGTGACGCTCATCAACGACCCGGCCTCGACGGTCATCGGCGAGATCGTCGGCAGCCGGGCCACCGGCGAGGTGGTGGGCGACCTCGGCGGGGCGCTGATCATGGACAAGATCGATGCGACCCAGCAGGTCACCCTCGGCGAGGAGGTCGTCACGGCCGGCCTCACCCTCGGCGAGGCGGTCCGCTCGCCCTATCCCAAGGGCCTGGTGATCGGGCGGATCATCGACGTGACGCGCGACCCGAACGCGGTGGTCCAGACCGCCTTCGTCGACCCCGCGATCGACCTGGGCCGGCTCGAGGCCCTCCTGGTCATCACCGACTACGAGGGCGGGATCCCCGGCGGCGACCTCCTGCCCACCGACGACCTGAACCCCGACGGAACCCTCCCCGACTCGGAGCAGCCCTTCGCGACGCTGGCCCCGACGCCGCGCCCCACCGCGCGCCCGACGACGCGGCCGTGAGACGGGTCCCGCCTGCTACGATCGCCGGACGATGAAGGGCCTCATCCTCGCCGGCGGGACGGCGACCCGCCTCTTCCCCCTCACGATCGTCACCAACAAGCACCTCCTGCCGATCTACGACCGGCCCATGATCTACTACCCCCTGGCGACGCTGGCGGGGATGGGGATCCGCGAGGTCCTCGTCATCGTGGGAGGCAAGAGCGTCGGCGACGTCGTGGAGCTCCTCGGCGACGGCACGGACTTCGGCCTGAGCCTCACCTACCGCTACCAGCGCGGCGCGCTCGGGATCGCCCACGCCATCGGCCTGGCCCGCGAGTTCGTCGGCGACGACGCCTTCTGCTGCGTCCTGGGCGACAACATCCTCAACGGGGCGGAGCTGGAGCCGCTCGCCCGGGAGTTCGAGGCGGGCCCCTGGGGCGCGGGAACCCTCCTCTACCGGGTCCCCGACCCGGAGCGCTTCGGGGTCGCCGAGCTGGACGCCGACGGGCAGGTCGTCGGCTTCGAGGAGAAGCCGGAGGCGCCGAAGAGCGACCTCATCCCGATCGGGGTCTACTTCCTCCGCCCCGACGCCTTCGACGTCATCGACGCGCTGGCGCCGTCGGGACGCGGCGAGCTCGAGATCACGGACGTCCTCAACCACTACATCCCCCACGGCGGCCTCTACGCCCCCCGCTACGAGGGCCACTGGGCCGACGCGGGGACGGTGACCTCCCTGCTGCTGGCCGCCAGGCTGGCCGCGGACGCGGCCGCCGAGGGTCGGCTGGCCTCGCCGCCGCAACGGCCCCTCGCGTGACGGCTCCCGGTCCCGGGGCTCACCTCCTGGTCACCGGCGGCGCCGGCTTCATCGGGAGCTGCTTCGTCCGCGACGTCCTGGGTCGCCGCGACGGAACCCGGATCACCGTCCTGGACAAGCTGACCTACGCGGGGAACCGGGCGAACCTCGACGACGTCGAGGCCGACGCGGAGACGGCCGCGCGCTTCACCTTCGTCCACGGCGACATCGCCGATCCGGCCGTCGTCGTGCCCCTGGCGACGGCGGCCGACGCCGTCGTCAACTTCGCCGCCGAGAGCCACGTCGACCGCTCCATCCTGGAGCCCGCCGCCTTCCTGCGGACCGGCGTGGACGGTGTCCACGTGCTCCTGGAGGCCGTCCGCGGCGAGACCGAGCGGGCTCGTCGCGGTGAGCGGGCGACGGCGCCACGCCTCCTGCAGGTCTCCACCGACGAGGTCTACGGGTCGATCGACGAGGGCCGGGCGGTCGAGTCCGACGCCCTGGCGCCGCGCTCACCGTACGCCGCGGCCAAGGCCGCCGGCGAGCTGCTCGTGATGGCCTACCACGCGACCTACGGGCTCGACGCGCTGATCACCCGGGGCTCGAACACCTACGGTCCGTTCCACCACCCCGAGAAGCTGATCCCGCTCTTCGTGACGAACGCGCTCGACGACCTCCCGTTGCCGCTCTACGGCGACGGCCTGCAGCGGCGCGACTGGCTCTACGTGGCCGACCATGCGGGCGCCATCGCCCACGTGCTGGCGCACGGCGCCCCGGGCGAGGCCTACAACGTCCCGGGATCCGCCGAGCTCACCAACCGCGACGTGGTGGTCCGGCTCCTCGCCCTGCTCGGCAAGCCCTGGTCGCTCGTGCGGTCCGTGGCCGACCGGCCCGGCCACGACCGGCGCTACGCGATGGACGGGCGGCGCCTCCACGAGCTCGGCTGGGCGAACGCGGGTGGCATTCGAGGAGGGGCTCGCCCGCACCGTGGCCTGGTACGGCGACCACGAGGCGTGGTGGCGCGCCGCCCGCGGCGGCGACTGGGACGCCTACTACGCGCGCCAGTACGCCGAGCGGCTGGCCACCTCCTCGGCCGCGGAGCCGGCCGGATGAGCGGCCGGGCCGGCTGATGCGCGTCGCGATCACGGGAGCCGGCGGCCGCCTCGGCCGCGCCCTCGTGGGCGCTCTCGCGGAGGCGCCGTTCACGGGGCCCCTCGGGCCCGCTCGCCTGGAGCCGCCCCGACTACGACCTCGACGACCCGGCGGCGGCAGGCCGCGTCGTGGGCCGCGACGCGCCGGAGGTCGTGGTCCACGCCGCCGCCTGGACGGACGTGGACGGCTGTGCCCGCGAGCCGGAGCGGGCGATGCGCCGCAATGCGCTGGCCGTCGCCGAGCTGGCGGAGGCGTGCGCCGCCGCGGGAGCCGACCTCGTGCTCGTCTCGACGAACGAGGTCTTCGACGGTCGGAGGACGGACGGCCGCGGCTACGCTCCCGCCGACCGGCCCGCGCCGGGCAACCCGTACGGCGCGAGCAAGCTGGCCGGCGAGGCGGCGGCCCAGGCGGCGTTCCTGCGCCGCGGCGGCGTCCTGCGCGCCGCCGACGGGGCCCCGCCGGCGGGGCCGCAGCTGGCCATCGTGCGCACCGCGTGGCTCTTCGGCCCGCCCGGCAACGACTTCCCCGGCAAGATCCTCGCCGCCGCGGAGCGGGCCCGCGCGGCGGGAGAGCCGCTGCGCGTCGTCGGCGACGAGGTCGGCTCGCCCACCTACGCGCCCGACCTCGCCGACGCCATCGTCGAGCTCCTCGCCAGCGGCGCGTACGCGGGCGTCCACCACGTCGTGAACGGCGGGATCGTCTCCCGGGCCGCGTGGGCGCGGACGATCCTCGCGGCGGCCGGCGTGGAGGTCCCCGTCGTCGAGGTCCCCCTCGCCACCTGGGCGCGGCCGTCGGCCGTCCCGGCGTGGGCCGTCCTCGCCCCGACGCCGCTGCCGTCCGGCGAGCCGCTGCGCCCCTGGGAGGCCGCCCTGGCCGACTACCTGCCGCTCCTCCTGCGCGGGCGGGCCCCGGTGGCCCGGCCGTGATGGATCCGCGCCGCCGGCCACTCCCGCGCCGTCGCCGATCCCGGGCGTCGCCTGGGGACGCGTGGCGCGGCACGGCGACCTCCGGGGGAGCTTCCGCGAGCTCTGGCGGTCGAGCGCCTTCGGCGCGCTCGACCCGCTCCTCGCCGGCCGGCCCGAGCCCGCCTTCGTCCAGGCCAACCTCTCCACCTCGGCGCCCGGCGTGCTGCGCGGCCTCCATTTCCACCGTCGCCAGCTCGACCACTGGGTCGTGGCCGCGGGGCGGGCGCTGGTGGCCCTCGTCGACGTCCGCCCGCTCGTGGCGGGCACCGCGGAGCGGCCGCTGGTCGAGGTCCGCGAGGCCCCGGCGGACACGACGGTGACGATCCCGACGGGCGTCGCCCACGGGTTCCTCGCCCTCGAGCCCCTCGAGCTGATCTACCTCGTCACGAACGAGTTCGACGGGACGGACGAGCTGGGCTTCGCCTGGGACGACCCGCTCGCCGCGGTCCCCTGGCCGGCCGTGGCGGGGACGCCCGACGGGCGCCCGATCCTCTCGGATCGCGACCGGTCGAACCCGGCGCTGCTGGAGCTGGTGGCCCGCCTCCGGGCCGGCTGACTCCGGCGGCGCCGAGCCACGCCGAGCCTGCCGGGTGCCGCCCGGCACCGCCACCCCCGGTGCGCCGGCGCACCACGCCCGGCACGCGGCCGGGACACCGGACCGCCCCGGACCGCACCGCACCGCACCGCTCCGTCACCCCAGGGCCATAGCCCATCGGGGTAGCCCGCGGGACCCGAAGGCGCGATTGAGCCGCGCGGCCCCGCCCGCCACCGTGGGGATGCATTCATCCGCGTCCTTCCCGGAGGCTCTCTATCGTGCGTCGTCTTTCCGCCGGTGTCCTGGCCGGCCTGCTCGTCCTGGCGCTGGGCTGGACCGCCGCCCCCGCCCCCGCCGCGGCCGCCTCTGCGGACCCGAAGGTCGTCCTCGTCGTGGGCGCGACCCACGGCACCACCGCGACCTACCGCTCGTACATGAACGAGGTGGCGACGACGGCCGCCCGCTACAGCCGCAACGTCGTGAAGGTCTACAGCCCCAACGCGACGTGGTCCGCCGTGCGGTCCGCTCTCCAGGGGGCCAGCATCGTGGTGTACATGGGCCACGGGAACGGCTTCCCCAGCCCGTACTCCACGACGCCGAACCCGTACACCCAGAACGGGATGGGCCTCAACCTGACTGCCGGCGCCGGCGACTACGAACACCAAGTACTACGGCGAGAGCTACCTCGCCAACGAGGTGGATCTCGCGCCGAACGCGGTGGTGATCCTGAGCCACCTCTGCTACGCGTCGGGCAACTCGGAGCCCGGCAAGACGGCGCCGACCCTCGCCGTCGGCGAAGGCCCGGATGGACAACTTCGCCGCCGGCTTCCTCCGGGCCGGCGCCCGGGCCGTCATCGCCGAGGGCCACAGCGACCCGTCGTACTACGTCGAGCAGCTCTTCACGACCCATCGCACCGTCGAGCAGATCTGGCAGAGCGGTCCGCGGCCCCACGGCAACGCCTTCTCGTTCCCGAGCGTCCGCAGCGCCGGCTACACGGTCTGGTCCGACCCGGACAGCCGCAGCGGCTCGAGCTACACGGGCTTCTACCGCTCGCTCGTCACGAAGCCGACGATCACCTCCGACATGGTGACCGGCGCCCGCTACGCCCGCACCGACGCGCACCCCGGCTGGTTCGTGGTGCCCGGTGCGGCCGAGGTCACCGCGCCGGACGGCGCCGGGCTCTATCCCGACGCGACGACGACCCCCGACCCCGCGACGGGCCTGGCCCCGGCGACGTTGCGCGGCGGGCACGCGTCTTCGCGTCGTCGCGGCTGCCGGGACGGCGACCGACGGGACCGCCGTCTACCAGGTGGCCGCCCTCGACGGGCCCGCGACGGGCTTCGTCCGCGCCACCGGCCTCGCGCCCCGCGACAGCGCGCCGCCCAGGGTCTGGGAGGTCGACGCCGGCACGGGGGCCTTCAGCCCGAACGGCGACCACAGCAGCGACACCCTCACGATGACGGCCCAGGCCTCCGAGGCGGTCGCCTGGACGGTGCAGATCACGAATGCCCAGGGCGCCAACGTGGCCCGCTTCGAGGACGACGGCGAGGAGCTCGCGGTCGCCTGGAACGGGATCGTCGCCAACGCGCCCGCGCCGGACGGCACCTACACGGCCCGGATCACGGCGGTCGACCCGTGGGGCAACGCCCCCGCGACGGCGGAGATCGCGCTGGTCGTCGACACGGTCCAGCCGACCCTCGACCAGGTTGCGCCGCAGGTCGGCGGCCCCGCCGATCTTCACCCCGAACGGCGACGGGCTCACGGACGACACCCGGGTTGGATTCGGCTCCAGCGAGGCGGGGACGATCCTGGCGACCGTCCGCGACGCGAGCGGAGCGGTGGTGACGACGTTCAGCGGCGCCATGGCCGGCGGGCCCGGCAGCATCGCCTGGGACGGCCGCACGAACGCGGGCGGCTTCGCCCCGGACGGCGTCGTACACGATCGCGCTTCGCCCGGTCGATCGGGCCGGCAACCGGGGCCCGACGCTCGAGGTCGCGGTGGTCGCCTACGGCGCCCTCGGCTTCGTGAAGTCGTCCGCCAGCAGCATGTACGCCCGCGACGGCGACCGCTTCGCGAAGACCACCACCTTCTCGTTCAAGCTCCGTTCGCCGGCCACCGTCACCTGGCAGCTCGTCGGCCCGGCCGGGAGCCCCGTGATCACGCGCTACGACGCCCGGCCCATGGCGGCCGGCTCCTACGCCTGGACCTGGAACGGCCGGCTCCCCGGCGGAGCCTGGGCACCCGCCGGCACGTACCGGTCCCGGCTCGTCGCCACCGACGGCACGACCACGGTCACGCAGTCGGCGCCCGTCGTGGTCAACGCCTTCCGCATCGTCCTCTCGGACGTCACCCCGCGCCGGGGCCAGCTCGTCACCGTCACCATCGTCTCGGCGGAGCCGCTCCGGGCCGTGCCGAAGCTGACGATCACGCAGCCCGGGTTGGCCGCCCGGACCGTCGCGACGATCCGGACCTCGACGTATGGGTACAAGGTGACGTTCCGCCTCTCCTCCGGGGGCCGGCCGGGGATCGTCAGGATCCGGGTCTCCGGCTACGACACCGACGGGGGGTACAACGCGGCGACGTTCAGCTACCCGATCCAGTAGCCCGGCCGCGACCCCACCGGACCACACCGGACCGCCCCCCACCCATCCGTACCATGCGCCCGCAGGACCATCCGACGGTGGACGGCCGGCCCGCTCGGGGGTACCGTGACCGTCCCATGACGAGCCGATCAGCCAGCGCTCCGGGGCGGACGCGCCACGCCCTCGTCGTCGTCCTCGCGGCCATCGTGCTGGCCGGCCTGCCGGCGAACGCCTCGGCCGGCGACCCGGCGCAGCCCGGCCGCGTCCCGGACCTGCAGCGCCTTTCGTGTGCGGCCCGGCGACGAGCCCAGCCAGATGTACCTCGACACGGTGGCCAACGAGCACCGCCCGTTCGGCTTCGTGCCCGGCGGCCGGGTGACGGTCGGCTTCCGTCCACGCGCCGACGACCGCTGGCCCGTCGGGGGGCATGCGCCGCAGGCGCTTCCCGCCGGCCGCGAGTCGGGAGCGGAGATGGCGGACGTCCCGCCGGCCGGCCGCCCCGGCCGAAGCCACGCCGGTGCCGGCCGATGCCAGCGCCGATGCCCGCGCCCGCCCCAGCGCAGCCACGCCCGGTCCGGTCGAGGCGAGCCGCCCGACCCGACTCCCATCCCGGCCGAAGGGGCAGCCCTCATCGTCCCGTCCGGCGCGACCGAGCTCGCGCCCGGCGGCGGTCGGCATGCGCCGCGAGGTCTACGGGTTCCTCCCCTACTGGGAGGTCTCCGACAGCGACACGCGGCTCAACTTCGACATCCTCACCCACCTGGCCTACTTCTCCGTGGGTGCCGACGCCGACGGGGAACCTGAAGAAGCGCGACAGCGACGGCTCGCTGACGACCGGGTGGGCCGGCTGGACGAGCGCGAAGATGACCTCGATCATCAGCGCCGCCCACGCGAAGCGCAGCCGGGTGACGCTCACCCTCTCGGTCTTCGCCTGGACGTCCGGCCAGGTCACCGTCCAGAAGGCGCTCCTGGGCAGCTCGACGGCGCGCCTCAACCTGGCCCGCCAGGCGGTTGCCGCCGTGCGGGACCGCGGGGCCGACGGGATCAACCTCGACTTCGAGCCGCTCGTCTCGGGGTACGAGGACGAGTTCGTGGCGCTGGTCCGGACGATCCGGGCCGAGCTCAACCGGGTCGCCCCCGGCTACCACCTCTCGTTCGACACGATGGGCTTCCCGGGCAACTACCCCCTGGAGGGCGCCCTCGCCGCGGGCGGGGCGGACGCCGTCTTCATCATGGGCTACGACTACCGGACGGCCAGCTCGAACTACGGCGGGCTCCATCGATCCGCTCGCCGGGCCCGCCTACGACCTGGCGGACACCGTTCGGGCCTACACGGCACGCGTCCCCGCCTCGCGGGTGATCCTGGGGATCCCCTACTACGGCCGGGCCTGGTCCACCGTCTCCGACGCCGTGAACGCCCGGACCCAGACGGGCGCGAAGTTCGGCTACTCCAGCGCCGTCAACTACGCCGTCGCGGCGGAGTACGCCGCCGAGCACGGGCGCCGCTACGACAGCCGGGAGGTCTCGGCCTGGACCGCCTACCGGAAGCAGAACTGCACGGCGACCTACGGCTGCGTGGCGACGTGGCGCCAGCTCTACTTCGACGACGCCGCGACGCTCAAGGCACGCTACGACCTCGTCAACCGGAACGGCCTGCGGGGGGCCGGGATCTGGGCCCTCGGCTACGACGGGACGCGGCCGGAGCTCTACCGGGCGCTGGCCGACAAGTTCCTCAACGACACCACGGCACCGGAGGCCGGGATCGTGGCCTTCCCGGCAGCCGCCCAGCCCGACGAGGGCTTCGTCGTCCGCTGGACGGCCGCCGACGACTTCAGCGGCATCGCCAGCTACGACGTGCAGGCCTCCGTGGATGGCGGCCCGTGGGCCGCCTGGCTCGCCGCCACGAAGGCGACGAGCGGAACCTACCTCGGCTCCGACGGCCACGGCTATGCGTTCCGGGTCCGCGCCCGCGACGGGAAGGGCAACGTCTCCGCCTGGAACGTGGCCAGCGTCTACGCCAAGGCCCCGACCCTGGCGCCCGGCGGCTTCCTCCGCGTCACCGCCGACGCCCTCAACGTGCGGTCCGCCCCGGACACCGCGGCGACGCGGATCACCACGGCGTCGCAGGGCGACCTCTTCGCGATCACCGATGGCCCCGCGACCGCCGACGGCTACACCTGGTACGAGGTGAGCGGGCCGCTCGCGACCTGGGGCCCGGTCGCCGACGTCGAGCGGAGCGTCTGGGTCGCCGCGTCCGGATCCGGCGTGACGAACGCGGTCGCGGCGCGCGCGCCGAACGCCGCCCTCGTCCAGGCCGGGATCCGCCTCGTGGGCTTCTCCGGCACCGGCGCCGCGAGCCTCGGCACGTCGGCCGCGGCCGTCGCAGATCGCAGCTTCTCGCCCAACGGCGACGGCTCCGAGGACCGCCTCGTGATCCGCTGGAACAACCGCCATGCCCTCGACGCCCTGGCCCTCCGCGTCCTCCGACCGGACGGCACCCTCGTCGGGACCCGGGCGCTGCCCGACACCGGCGCC
Organism: uncultured Chloroflexia bacterium; assembly: GCA_963827965.1. Taxonomy (GTDB): domain Bacteria; phylum Chloroflexota; class Limnocylindria; order Limnocylindrales; family CSP1-4; genus CTSoil-043. The sequence goes on from CAWHCW010000013.1 coordinate 44,479, forward strand.
GGGGCGCAGGAGCTCGCCTGGGACGGGACGGCCGGTGGGTCGCTCGGCCGACGGCGCCTACGTCCTCCAGCTCGTCGGCACCGACGGAGCGACAACCTACACCTGGCCCGCTGACGCCCCCACGGCGACCGGCCTGGCGGCCCTGGTCGGGGTCACCCTCGATCGCGTGCCGCCGACCCTGGCGACGGCGACCGCCTCGGGGGCTCGCCTCTCGCCGAACGGCGACGGCCGCTACGACCTCATGACGATCGCCGGCACGGGCTCCGCGGACGTCGTCCGCTGGGACGTGATCGTCGCGCCCATGGCCGGCGGCGTGGCCGGCGCCCCGGTCCGCCGCATCGCCGGAAGCGGCCGGTCCGCCGCGACCTCGTGGAACGGCATGACCGACGACGGGACGCGGGCCCCGGACGGGGCCTACCGCGTCACGCTGCGCTTCTTCGACCCCGCCGGGAACGCCGCGACCCGGTCCTGGTCGGCGGTCGTCGACGCGACCCCGCCGGCGCTCGCCGCCACGGCCCGGCCGGCGGCTGTCTCCCCCGACGCCGACGGCGCTGGCCGACACCACCCGCCTCGCCTGGACGGCCAGCGAGAGCACGAGCGGGACGCTGCGGATCCTGCGGGGCACGAAGCTCGTCCGCTCCTGGACCATCGCCGGGACCGCCGGCGCCGTCAGCTGGAACGGCCGCGACGCCGCCGGGCGGACCGTCGCCGACGGCCGCTACACCGTTGCCGTCAGCGGCTCGGACGCCCTCGCGAACCGGGCCACGACCGCGATCCCCCTCGTCGTCGACCGGACGGTCGGCTGGCTCCGCTGGGATCGGACGGCCTTCTTCCCCCAGGACGGCGACCGCCTCACCCCGACGGCGACCGTCTCCGTCCGCGTCGCCCGCGCGGCGCGCCTCTCGCTGCGGGTGCTCGACGCGGCCGGGGTCGTGGTGCGCACCGCCTGGAGCAATCGCGCCTTCGCGGCCGGGACCGCGGCGTGGCGCTGGGACGGCCGCACCACGTCCGGGACCTGGGCGCCGCCCGGGCGCTACGTCGCCGAGCTGAGCGCGGTGGGCCCCTACGGCACGACCGTGCTGCGGCGGGCCGTGATCGCGGCCGCGTTCACGGCCTCGCTCTCCTCGACGGCGCCGCGCGCCGGCACCCGCCTCACGCGTCACCTTCCGGAGCGTGGAGCCCCTCGGGGCCGCCCCGTCGGCCACGTTCCGGCAGGCCGGCCGCAGCGCGGTCCGGATGACCGTCGTGCGCCTCGCCGATGGCTCCTGGCGGGCGACCGTCACGGTCGCCGCCGGCGCGCCGGGACCGGCCGTCGTGACGCTCGCCGGTCGGGACACCGCCGGCGGCCGGAACAGCACCACCCTCGCCGTCAAGGTCCCGTAGGCCCGGCCCCGCTACACTCGGCGGGATGTTCGCGACCGCCGCCCCCTCCGATCACGCGGCGCCCGCCGGTTCCGGCGCCTGGGTGGTCCTGCCGACCTACGACGAGGCGGAGAACATCCGCGAGATCGCGGCGGCGATCCTGGCCGCCCTGCCCGCCGCCACGCTCCTCGTCGTCGACGACGGCTCGCCCGACGGGACCGGCCAGCTGGCCGACGAGCTGGCGGCGGCCGACCCGCGGGTTCGCGTCCTCCATCGATCCGCCAAGGCCGGCCTCGGCCGGGCCTACCTGGCCGGCTTCCGGGTCGCCCTGGATGGCGGCGCGGAGCGGATCGTCCAGATGGACGCCGACTGGTCCCACGACCCGGCGGCGACGCCCGGCCTGCTCGCCCCGCTCGAGGCCGGAGCCGCGGACCTCGTGATCGGCTCGCGCTACGTGAAGGGCGGGTCGGTGGTCGACTGGGGGATGGCCCGCCGCTTCGTGAGCCGCGGCGGAAGCCTCTTCGCCCGGGTCGTCCTGGACCTGCCGGCCAGCGACCTGACCGGCGGCTTCAAGGCCTGGCGCGCGGCGACGCTGGCCGGCGTCGACTTCGAGGGTGTCCACGCCGGCGGCTACGTCTTCCAGGTGGAGATGACCTACCGTGCCCAGCGCGGCGGCGCGCGCGTTCGCGAGGTGCCCATCACCTTCCGCGACCGGCGGGTGGGCCAGAGCAAGATGAGCCGGCGGATCATCGGCGAGGCCCTCGTCGTGGTCCTCCAGCTGCGCTGGGAGGAGCTGCGCGGCCGCGGCCCGCGGCGGGCCGCGTGAGGCTGGGCGAAGCCGGGGGCGCCCCGGCCTCCACGACCGGCGTGCGCGTCCTCGTCGACGTCCGGCCGCTCCAGGATCCCGACCGGGCCCCGGCCACGGCGGCCTACCTGCGCGGCCTCCTGGGCGCGTACGCGGCCGAGCCGCTCGCGGGCGAGTCGTTCGTGCTCCTCCTGGACCTCGGGGCCGACGACCCCGGCGCCCTCTTCCCCGGCCTGCCCGTCATTGGCAAGCGCAGACTGCCCATCACGCGCCTGTTCCGTTCGGGTGCGCTCACGCTCGACCCGTTCCTGGTTCGCGGCGCCGCGCTCGGCGCCGGGCGCGGCGCCACCCACGAGCCCGGGAGCACCGGCGCCGTGGCCCACGCCGTCGGCGGCGCCCTGCCGATCGGGCCCGGCCTCCCCGTCGTCGCCACGCTCCTGGACCTGGCCCCCTGGGAGCTCCCCGAGCAGTACCAGCGCTCGCCTGCGGCGCGCTTCGGCCAGCGCCTCCGGGCCCAGCTGCTCCGCGACGCGGATGCGGTGATCGTGGGGAGCGCCGCCGTGGCGCGGGCCGCGACGCGACTCCTGCGGATCCGCCCGGCCCGCCTGCGGGTCGTCGCGCTGGCCGGGGGAGATGCCTTCGCCCCGTTCTCCATGGAGGGCACCGAGGTCGGCGACGCCCAGCGGGCGGCGCTCGACGCGGGGCGCGAGCGGTACGGGGTCCCGGCGCGCTACCTCGTCTACACCGGCCGCCACGACGCCCGCCACGACCTCGGGACCCTGCTGGACGCGCTGGCGCGCCTGGCGGCCGCCGGGCGCCCGGCCCGCCTTCCGAAGGGGGTGCCCTGGCCGCCCCGCATCCTCCTCGTCAACACGACACCTGGCGATCGCGCCGCCGTGGCCCAGGCCGCGGCGGGCAGTGGCGTGGGCGAGCTCCTGCACTATGCTCCGGCGCTTCCCGCGGCGCAGGTGGCCTCCCTTGTCGCCGGCGCCCGCGCCGCCGTCCACGCGGTCGTCAGCGACGCGGCCGCCCTGCCCGTCCTGGACGCGCTCGCGGCCGGCACGCCCGTCGTCGCGAGCGCGGTGGGCGCGCTGCCGGAGGTGATCGGGCCGGCCGGCCTCCTCGTCGAGCCGCGCGACCCCGACCGCCTGGCGCACGCGCTCCGGGCGGCGTGGGCGGACGACCGCGTTCACCGCGGGATCACCGCCGCGGCGGTCGCCCGCACCGGGACCGACCGCCGGACGTGGGCCGACGTCGCCCGCGAGACGCGGGCCGTCTACGCCGCGGTGGCGAGCGCCCCGCGCGGCTAGGGGGCGCCCCCGCGAAGCTGGCCGACGTGCGAGGCTAGAGGACCCTGCGGTGGGGCGCCGTCGCGGGATCGATGATCCGCTTGCCGTTGACCACCGTGACGGGCGAGCCGGCCGGCATCACCTGGACGAACGTCTGGCCCCGGGTGAGGGTGACCTGCTTGCCGGCGCTGATCGAAGAAGCGGGTCGGGCCGCCGACCGACGACTTCTTCCAGGTGCCCTTCACGACGATCCCGTTCGTCGCGATCCAGGCCCGGCCGCTGCCGATGTTGGCGGCTTCGAGGCGTCCATGCTGCCTCGCGCCCAGGGCGCCGAAGCGAACCTCCATCACGACGACGTTCTTCGGCGCGACGACCTTGTTGGTGGCCCGGTCGCGCTGGATCTTCCCGTTCAGGTAGCGCCGCCAGGTGTTGGAGGCCCGGTCGTAGCGGTAGGAGAACGCCCCCTGCCGGTAGGCGACGTCGATCCGGGCTCCGGCGGGGCGGAGGGAGAGCGCGGCGTCGTCCGCGAACCGCCAGACCGGCTTGGCGGCCGCCAGCGGAGCTGCCCCCACCTTCCCGGCGAGCGCCCGCAGGTGCTTCCCGTCGGAGTAGACGTTGTGCGGAGCGAAGCGGTCCTTCGTGCGCCACAGGTAGGTGCCGCCCCAGCGGAACTCGTCGGCGTTGTAGACCAGCTGGCCCCGACCCTTCTCGCGGAGGAGCGCCATCGCCTGGGGGCTGCCGCCGACGTGGACGAAGACGGCGTTCCACTCGGCGGCCCACTGGACGTAGTAGAGGCGGGCGCTGCGGACGGGGCCGACCGATGTCGGGCTGCCCTCCGCGAAGATCATCATGTAGCGCGGGATGCCGCCCTCCGCGGGTGCCTGCCAGACCACCGACGCCTCCGTGAAGCCGCTCTGCGGGCGCGCGTCCGCCTGGTCGTCGACCATCACCGCGATCGGGTGGCGGGCGGCCAGCTCCGGCGTCACGAGGCGTCCGGTGAGCGGGGCGACCGCGAGGACGGGCGTCGGGACGGGCGTCGGCGCCGGCGTCGGGGTGGGCGTGGGGACGGGCGTCGGGCTCGGCGTCGGCGGGACGGAGGTCGGGACCGCCGAGCCCGGGGGGCCGACCGGGCCCGCGCTGGCGGACGGAGACGGCGCCGGTGAGATGGGCGAGCCGCAGCCCGCGACGCCGACGGCGACGACCATCGCGAGCAGGATCGGGCGGACCAGGGCGCGACCGGCCGTCGCGAGCGGGCTCGGGAGGTGTCTCATGCCGGGCGCAGGATACCGCGGACGCGGTAGGCTGGGCGCAGCGAAACCCGCGGATCGTCCGGCCGGCACCCCGCCGGCGCCACGCACCCGCGCCGACCCCGCCGAGGGAACCCGATGTCCGAGCTGTCGCCGCCCGAGCCCACTGCCTCGCTGCCCACCACCCCCCTGCCCGCCAGCGGCGCGCTCGACCACGTGGCCGTCGACGTCCTCGAGTTCGAACGAGGAGCCATCGGCGGCGTGCGCGCCACGGACGTCTCGGCCCGCCTCGCCGCGGTCGGCGGGATCACCGCGAACCACGTCTCCCTCGAGAAGGGAGCGGTCAGCGGCATCGCCGCCCGGGAGGCCACCATCCGCCAGGGCGTGGTCCGCGGCGTGCTGGCCCAGAACGCCCACCTCGAGCAGGCGCTCGTGCGCGTCGTCGTGGCGAACACGGTCCAGGCCGGCCCCAGGACCGGGATCCTGGTGGCCGTCGCGCGACAGATCGACGGCGAGGCGAAGATCCTCCTCGACTGGCGGGGGGCCCTCGCCTTCGGCGCCTCGCTGGGGGCGTTCCTGGCCCTGATCCGCCTGGCCCGCCACCGGTCGTGAGGGACGCTCGCCTGTATACTCGGAGGCCGGTTCGCGCGCACGATCGCCTTTTCGCCCTTCTCGCCGGCGCGACCCCCCAGGAGCCCGCAGCCCGCTCGTGATCGATCCCACCGCGCGCGTCCATCCCTCCGCCGACCTGGAGGCCGGAGTCTCGGTCGGTCCGGGGACCAGCATCTGGCAGCGTGCCCAGATCCGCAGCGGGGCGACGATCGGCGCCGAGTGCGTGATCGGCCGTGACGCCTTCATCGACGTCGGGGTGCCGATCGGCAGCCGGGTCAAGATCCAGAACGCCGCCCTCGTCTACCACGGCGTGACCGTGGAGGACGGAGTCTTCATCGGCCCCAACGCGATCCTCACCAACGACCGGTTCCCGCGGGCGATCACCGCGACCGGCGAGCTGGCCCGGGCCGACGACTGGGAGGTCAGCCCCATCGTCCTCCGCACGGGGGCCGCCATCGGCGCCGGGGCGGTCGTCGTGGCCGGCACGACGGTGGGACGGTTCGCCACCGTCGGGGCCGGCGCCGTGGTCACGCGCGACGTGCCCGACCACGCCCTGGTCGCGGGCAACCCGGCCCGCCGCCTGGGGTGGGTCTGCTTCTGCGGCCAGCGGCTCGTCGAGGCGACCGGCGCCCGGGTGGCCCCCGACCACGCCGGCGCGGCCCGCTGTCCGCGCTGCGACGCCGCATTCGACATCACCGGCGACGCGTGCGTCGCGGGCTGAACGGAGGCATTCGATGATTCCCATCTCGCGGCCCGACATCGGCCCGGCCGAGGAGGAGGCCGTCCTGGAGGTCCTCCGCTCCGGCATGCTGGCCATGGGCCGGAAGACCCTCGCCTTCGAGGAGGCCTGGGCGGCCTACTGCGGCGTTCGCCATGCCGTGCTCATGAGCAACGGCACCGTCGCCCAGGAGGCGGTCCTCCACGCCCTCGGGATCGGCGCGGGCGACGAGGTGATCACGGTCTCCTTCAGCTTCAACGCCACCGTGAGCGTGATCCTGCGGGCCGGCGCGACGCCGGTCCTCGTCGACGTCCGCGAGGACGACTTCTGCATGGACCCGGCGCTCGTGGAGGCGGCCATCACGCCCCGCACGAAGGCGATCATGCCGGTCCACCTGTACGGCCTCATGGCCGACATGGATCCCCTCGTCGAGATCGCCGAGCGCCACGGCCTGGTGATCATCGAGGACGCGGCCCAGGCCCACGGGGCGGCCTACCGCGGTCGGCGTGCCGGGCAGTTCGGGCCCGCGATGTTCAGCCTGTATGCCACCAAGAACCTGATGACCGGCGAGGGCGGATTCGCGACGACCGACGACGACGGCGTCGCCGACCGGCTCCGGCTCTTCCGCAACCACGGGATGCGCGTCCGCTACCACCACGACGCGCTGGGCACGAACTTCAAGCCCACCGACCTCGCGGCCGCCCTCGGCCTGGCCCAGCTCGCCCGCCTCGACGAGCGGACGGCGACCCGCCGGGCGAACGCGGCCTACCTGGCCGAGCACCTCGCCGGCGACTACCTGACGCCGGTCGTTCCCGAGGGCCGGGACCACGTCTGGCACCAGTTCGTGATGCGCTTCCCGGGCGAGCGCCAGCGGGTGATCGACGGGCTGACCGAGCGGGGGATCGGCACCCTCATCTACTACCCGGTGCCCATCCACCGCCAGGCGTACCTGGACGCCTACCTGCCCGGCGCGGCCGACCTGGACCTGCCCGTCACGAACCGGCTCTCCGACGACGTCCTGGCCATCCCGGTCCACCCGAAGCTCTCGGGCGATGACCTCGCCGCGATCGTCGCCGCGATCCGCGACGTCGCGACCCCGGTCGCCCGATGAGCGAGCGCGCGCCGCTGCGGATCGGCCTGGCCGGCCTGGGCTCGATGGGCCGCAACCACCTCCGCGTGATCTCCGCCCACCCGGCTGCCCGGCTGGCCGCGATTGCCGATCCCGACCCGGGCGCCCTCGAGGCCGCGACGGCGCAGACGGGCGCCCCCGGCTGGGCCGACCCGCTCGCCATGGCGGCGGAGGCCGAGATCGACGCGCTCGTCGTCGCCGCCCCCACGATGGCCCACGTGCCCCTCGCCCTGGCGGCGATCGAGCGGGGTCTGCCCGTCCTCGTCGAGAAGCCGCTCGCGGCCACGCACGAGGAGGCGCTCCAGATCGTCCGCGCCGGGCGGGCCCGCGGCGTCCCGGTCCAGGTCGGCCACGTCGAGCGCTACAACCCGGCCGTCCTCCAGCTGGGCCGACTCCTCAAGGAGCAGTGGCTGACCACGATCTACGCCATCCTCAGCCGGCGGGCCGGGCCCTTCCCGGCCCGGATCCGCGACGTGGGCGTGACCGTGGACCTCGCCACCCACGACGCCGACATGCTCTCCTGGATCGCCGGTGAGCGCCCCGTCCGCGTCTATGCCGAGCTCGCCCAGCGGAAGCACGCCACCCACGAGGACCTCCTCTTCGGGCTCCTCCATTTCCCGTCCGGCACGGCCGGGATGCTGGACGTCAACTGGCTGACCCCGGCCAAGCGGCGCCAGCTCGTCGTCATCGGCGAGGAGGGCATGTTCGAGCTGGACTACCTGACCCAGCGTCTCACGTTCACGAAGTCGAACCTGGCCCACCCCGAGCTGATCGCCGGCTATGCCCCCACGTTCGCCGGCGACGTCGCCGAGATCCCCGTGGCGATGCACGAGCCTCTCAAGGCGCAGCTGGACGCCTTCGTCGACGCGGTCGAGACCGGTGAGCGGCCATACGTGGACGGCGAGGACGGGGCGTGGGCGGTCGCCATCGCCACGGCCTTCCTGCAGGCGGCCGCCGAGGGCCGTCCCGTCGCCCTGGCCGGCGCGTCGGCGGCGAGCCCCGCGTGACCATCGTCGGCCGCCCCTCGGTCGGGGCCACGATGCTCGGTGGCTCCATCGCCGTCTCCGCCAGCCCCTGCCGCCACGGCCCCGCGCGGGCCGTCCACCCCTGGGCCGGCGAGGACGCGACGGCGGGCACGGTCGCGGTGGTCGGGGCCGGGAAGATGGGCCTGCCGCTGGCCGCCCAGTTCGCGACCCACGGCTGGTCCGTCATCGCCGTCGACGTCAACCCCGCGGTCGTCGAGGCCATCAACGGCGGCCGCTCGCACGTCGGCGAAGAGCCCGGCCTCGCCGAGCTCGTGGCCCGGGTCCACGGCGAAGGCCGGCTGCGGGCGACGCTCGACGCCGCCGCGGCCGCCCGCGAGGCCGATGTCGTCGTCCTCATCGTGCCCGTGATGCTCGATGCGGAGCACCGGCCCGACTACCGCTACATGGACCCCGCGGTCGCCTCGATCGCCCCCGGCGTCCATGCCGGGAGCACCATCGTCTTCGAGACGACGCTCCCGATCGGGGACACCCGGAAGCGGTTCACGCCGGCCCTCGAGGCCGCCTCGGGCCTGGTTGCCGACCGCGACTTCTTCGTGGCCTTCTCGCCGGAGCGGCTCTTCTCCGGCGCCGTCCTCCACAACCTGGCGGCCTACCCGAAGCTCGTCGGCGGCGTCGGGCCTGCCTCGACCGACCGGGCGGCGCGCTTCTACGCCAGCGTCCTCGACGCCGAGGTCGTGGCGATGAGCTCGGCCGAGGCGGCCGAGTTCAGCAAGCTTGCCGACACCACCTACCGCGACGTGAACATCGCCCTCGCCAACGAGTTCGCCCGCGCCGCGGACGGGCTCGGGATCGACGTCGTGGAGGTCATCGCCGCGGCGAACAGCCAGCCCTACAGCCACATCCACCAGCCGGGGATCGGCGTCGGCGGCCACTGCATCCCGGTCTACCCGCACCTCCTCCTCTCCCGCGCGCCGGGCCTCCGCCTGGTGGAGACGGCCCGCGCCGTGAACGACGGGCAGACGGAGCGCGCCGTGGCCACCCTCGACGGCCTCCTCGGCGGGCTCGCCGGCGCGCCGGTCCTCGTCCTCGGCCTCACCTACCGCGAGGGCGTCAAGGAGCTGGCCTACAGCCGGGCGATCCCGCTCCTCGCCGCGCTGGCCGCGGCCGGCGCCGAGGTCTGGGCCTGGGACCCGCTCCTCGACGCGGCGGAGACGGAGGCGCTGGGCGCCCGCCCCTGGACGTGGGGCACCGCGGCCCCCTTCCGGGCGGTCGTGGCCCAGACCGGCGATCGCCGCTTCGGCGACCTCGACCCGGCCTGGTTCCCCGAGCTCCGCGCCGTCTACGACGGCCGGAACAGCCTCCGCGCGCTCGACCTGCCGGAGGGCGTGGCCTACGCCGGCGTCGGCGTCCAGGCCGCGACGCGCCGCCCCCCCGGCGCGTAGCACTGCCCGCCCGGACGACCCGTGCGCATCGTCAGCGTCGTCGGAACCCGGCCCCAGCTCATCAAGGCAGCCGCGCTGCAGCCGGCCTTGCGCGCCCGGCACGACGAGGTGTTCGTCGACACGGGGCAGCACTGGGACGAGGCGATGGCCGGGACGTTCTTCGCGGAGCTGGGCCTTCCCCGGCCCGACCACGGCCTCGCGGTGGGGGGCGGGGGGCACGCCGAGCAGACCGGCCGGATGCTCGCCGGGCTCGAGCCGATCCTGGTGGCGGAGCGGCCCGACGCCGTCCTGGTCTACGGCGACACGAACTCGACCCTGGCCGGCGCCCTCGCCGCGGCGAAGCTCGGGATCCCGGTCGCGCACGTCGAAGCCGGCCTGCGGAGCTTCGACCGGCGCATGCCCGAGGAGATCAACCGGGTCGTGGCCGACCACCTGGCGACATGGTGCTTCGCGCCGACGCCCTCGGCCGTGGCAAACCTCGCCGCCGAGGGGATCGTGGACGGGGTGGCCCTGGTCGGCGACCTCATGCAGGACCTCGCGGCGCGCGTTGCCGCCGAGGTGAGGGATCCTGCCGCCCTGGCGGCCGTCGCGGCGCAGCTGGGCCTCCCGCTCGCTCCCGGCGGGTACCTGTTCGCGACGATCCATCGCGCCGAGAACCGCACCCCGGACGCGCTCGCCGCGTGGCCGGGCATCCTGGGACGTGCCGCTCGCCCCGGCCGACCGGTCATCCTCGCCCTCCATCCGGGCACCCGCGCAGCCCTCGACCGGGCGGGGATCGAGCTGCCCCGCGACATCCGCGTCGTGGAGCCGCTGGGGTACCGGACGACGCTCACGCTCGAGCTGCACGCCGCCGCCGTCCTCACGGACTCGGGCGGGGTCCAGCGCGAGGCAGCCTGGCTCGACACGCCCTGCCTCGTCCTGCGCTCCACCACCGAGTGGCCCGAGGCCGTGGCCGGATCGGCCGGCCGGATGGTCGTGGTCGGGCTGGACGGCGCGCGCGCGCTGGCTGCGCTGGACGATCTCGCGCCTCCCGGGCGGTCCGCGGCAGACGCGCGGGCCCGCGCCGAGCTGCTGGACCTGGCCCCGGCCGGGGCCGCGGCGGCCATCGTCGCGGCGCTTGCCGCCGCCGAGGGGGGCCCGTGAGTCGGGTCGTCATGTTCGTGCTCAACGACTGTCGGACGGACACCCGGGTGCTCCGCGAGGCCGCGACGCTGGCTGCCGCCGGTCACCAGGTGACGATCATGGCGCGCCCGTCCGACCTGACGGCGCAGGTGGGCGAGCGCGAGGAGCGCGCCGACTTCACGATCGTCAGGGTCCCGATCCCCCAGGGATGGCGCCGCCGCTGGCTCTTCCTCCGGGCTCCCTGGAGGTTTCGCGATGTGCTCGCGGCGCGGATGCGGGACGAGCTTCGCGGCGGTCCCGCGGGATGGCTCCGGGTCGCCGCCGCCGCCGCGATCACGGTGGTGCTGCTGCCCGTCCTGGTCGCCGCCGCGCTCCTCGTCTACCTCGTCCGCCACGTGCCGGGCCTGGGCGCCGCGGGCGGCGGCGTGGACTGGCTGATCCGGTGGCGCTTCTCGATCCTCGGCTGGGGGGCCGCGGCGGCGGCCGCCGCGCCGGCCGCCGATGTGTGGCACGGCCACGATCTCACCGGCCTCGCGGCCGCCCGGAGCGCCCACGGCCGGTCGGGCGGGCTCGTCGTCTACGACAGCCACGAGTACTTCGTGGAGTCCGGCACGAACGCCCGGCGCCCGCGGTGGGCGAAGCAGCTGTTCCGGGGGCTCGAGCGGCGCTGGTCCCGCAACGCGGCGGCCCTGGTGACGGTGAATCGCACGCTCGGAGACCTCCTCGGGCGCCGCCTGCGGATCCGCCGCGTCGTGGTGGTCCACAACGCGCCGCCGCGCTGGGCTCCGACGCCCGGGCGCAGCGGATCACCTTCGCGCCGCGGCCGGCATCCCGGCCGTTGCCCGGGTGGCCCTCTATCACGGCGGGTTCTCCGCGGATCGCGGTCTCTCGGAGCTCGTCGATGCATGGGCCCAGCCGGGCCTCGAGGAGGCCCACCTCGTCCTGCTGGGGTTCGGCCCGCTCCGCGACGAGCTCATCGCCCGGGCCGCCGAGCCTGCCAGCGGCGGCCGGATCCACGTCCTGCCGGCCGTGCCGCCCGAGGAGCTGGCCGACTGGGTCGTGAGCGCCGACGTCGGGGTGATGCCGAACCAGCCGCGGACGCTGAACGAGCGCCTCTCGACCCCGAACAAGCTGTTCGAGAGCCTGGCCGTCGGACTCCCGGTCGTCTCGTCCGACTTCCCCGAGCGGCGGCGGATCGTCATCGACGACCCCGACGGACCGCTCGGCGCCGTCTGCGACCCGACCGACCCCGTGGCCCTCGGCGCGGCGATCCGCTCGATCCTCGACCTCGATCCCGCTGCCCGTGCCGATCTCCGGGCCCGCTGCCTCCGGGCCGCCCACGAGCGGTGGAACTGGGAGACCGAATCGGCCAGGCTCGTCGGTCTGTACGCGGAGCTGGCCGAGGAGATCGCGGCCGGCCCATCGAAGCCGGGGGGCCGGGGTCTGAGCGTGGCCGACGGGGCGATCGTCTCCCAGCGCCTGGTCATCGTCGCCCCCACGACCGTCGAGTTCGATTCCCGGACGCGTCGAATCGCGGCCGGCGTCGCCGCCCGCGGACACGAGGTCACCGTGCTGGCGCGCTGGGCGCCCGGCCTTCCGCGGCTGGAGACCCTGCCGGCCGGCGAGCGGATCGTGCGGCTGCCGGTCGCCGCCGTGGACGGCCTGCCGCTGCCGGCGGTGCTCCGCGGAAGGCTTCGCCCGGTCGACGGTGCGCCGGCCGCCGACGTCGACGCGCGAATCCCGGGGGCGAGCCGTCGCCGGGCCGCCTGCGACGGTCGACCGCCGAGGCCCGCCGGATCGTCGCGGCGAGCCTCCTGGTGCGCGCCCAGGTCCGGGCAGCGCGACGGTCCGCGCCCCCGGCCGACCTCTACCACGGCATGGCGTTCATGGGGATCCCCGTGGCGCTGGACCTGGCGCGGCGGGCGGGCGCCCCCGCCATCTACGACGCCCGCGACATCTACCTCGACTCCACGAACCTCTCCCGGCTCCCCGGGCCGCTGCGGTCGCTGCTCCTCCGGCGGGAGCGTGGCTGGGCCCGCCAGGCCGACCGGGTGATCACGGTGAACGACGGCTGCGCCGACCTGCTGGAGGCCCGCTTCGGCGTGCCGCGCCCGCTCGTGATCGTGAACGCGTCGCCACGCCGCGACGCCCCGCTGCGGCCGGGGCGCCGGTTCCACGACCTGCTCGACCTGGCGCCGGAGACCCGGATCGTCCTGTACCAGGGCGGGTTCATGCCGAATCGCGGCCTCGACGTCCTCCTCCGGGCGATCCCGCTCGTGCCGCAGGCCCACCTCGTCCTGCTGGGGTTCGGCCCGCTCCGCGACGAGCTCATCGCCCGGGCCGCCGAGCCTGCCAGCGGCGGCCGGATCCACGTCCTGCCGGCCGTGCCGCCCGAGGAGCTGGCCGACTGGGTCGTGAGCGCCGACGTCGGGGTGATGCCGAACCAGCCGCGGACGCTGAACGAGCGCCTCTCGACCCCGAACAAGCTGTTCGAGAGCCTGGCCGTCGGACTCCCGGTCGTCTCGTCCGACTTCCCCGAGCGGCGGCGGATCGTCATCGACGACCCCGACGGACCGCTGGGCGCCGTCTGCGATCCGACCGACCCCGTGGCCCTCGGCGCGGCGATCCGCTCGATCCTCGACCTCGATCCCGCTGCCCGTGCCGATCTCCGGGCCCGCTGCCTCCGGGCCGCCCACGAGCGGTGGAACTGGGAGACCCAGCTGGAACGCCTGCTGGAGGAGTACACGAGGATCACCGCCCGCCGCTGGTGACGGTGGGCTGCGTCCCGCCCGTGCCGCTCAGGACGGCGCGGCGGCGTCCCGTCGATCGGCGAGCCAGCGCAGCCCGCCCGGGGCGAGTGGAGCGCCGGCGTCGAGCGCATCGGCGGCGGCGAGGACGTCCTCCGCGCCGAGGGCCACGATCACCGGCCGCTCTCGGGGCTGGTCCTCCAGGAGCGCGGACCAGGCCGCCAGCACGGCCCTGCGCTCGGCGGCGGCCCGCATCCCGGGCCGTTCCTCCAGGAGGCGCTTGCGCCGGCGCGCGCGACCAGGGTGGACCACGGCCGTCAGCAGCCGCCGCACCGTCGTTCGCCGCGGGTCGGGCAGCCCTCCGAGGGCGGCAAGGCGCGCGGCGTACTCCTCGTCCGCGTCGACCTCGATCCAGCGGCCGGTCCCGGGGAGCTGGACCCGGCGACCGGGGCTGTCGACCTCCGTCACCACCGTGAGCCGGCCGACCTGCCCGCCGGGCAGGGCGGCGATCCGCTTCACCGCGGTGGCGCGCCGGAGGCCGACCACGAGGACGGCCGCCGCGCCCGGCGCGTCGACATCGGCCCGCTCGTCGCCCGCCGCGCTCGCCGCGTCGCCCGGCGCCCCGGGCGACCGGGCGGTGGCCGCCGACCCCGGGCCGGCCGTCCGCATCTCCGCGGCGGCGGAGCGCGCCTGGTCGAGGATGGCGTCGGCCACGAGCGGGGCGGCGTAACGCCCGACGATCACCGCCCGCAGGGCGGCCGGATCGACCTCCGGGAGGCGGGACCGGAGCCGGAGGATCGCGTCCGCCAGGTCCGCCGCGTCGTCGCCGGCGGCGAGCTCGGCCCCGACATCCTGGCCGCCGAGCACCTCCTCCACGCCGCCGGACCGGCGCGCCGCGACGGGGAGGCCGCTTGCGAGCGCCTCTGCCGCGACCATGCCGAAGGTCTCGGACGGGCTGGGATGGACGAAGAGCCCCGCGCGGCGCATCGCCGCCCCGACGCCCGCCCGGTCCGCCGGCGGATCGAAGGCGATCGCCTCGCCAAGCCCCAGCTCGGCCGCAAGGGCGCGCCAGCGCATCTCGGTGGCGTCGTCCGGGGCGCGGCCGACGAGGCGGAGATGGAGCGCGGGGCGTTGCCCGCGCGCGAGGGCGACGGCCCGCAGGAGCGTCTCGATCCCCTTGCCCTCGCGGCGAGCGCCCACCCACAGGAGCTCGTCCGGATCGCGGCCGTCCGCGCTTCCCAGGGGGAAGCGGTCGAGCGGCACGATGTTCGGGACGACGGGCAGCGAGCCCGGAGCGAGGCCGAGGACGGCCTCCAGCCGCGCGGCGAGCGCATGGCTCACCGCGATGAGCCGGCGACCGGGACCGAGGAGATCGAGGTATGCCCGGCGCGCCGCCTCCTGGGCGAGCTGCTCGGGAGCCGTGGAGGCGTGCTCGGTCACGATGAGGGGCACGCCGGCTGCCGTCGCCACGCGGGCGGCCGCCGCCCCGTCGGGGATGCCCACGTGGGCATGGACAAGGTCGAACGGCCACCGCTCGGCCAGGGCCGTCGCGAACGGGACGAGCAGCGCGGCGTGGCCCTCGATCGCCACGGGCGCCTGGGTTGCGTCGCCGGCCTGCACGGCCGGGAGGCGCGCGACGGGGACGCCCGCGCCCCAGTGGCGGGGCGTCGAGACGGCCGCGGCGCCCATCACCGCCCGTCGCCACGCGGCGACCGCCTGGCGGGCCACCAGCCGGCCGGCGTCGCCCGGGGCGTGGACATCGGCGTTCTCCCAGGAGGCGACGACGACCTCGATCCCGAGCGCCCGGAGGGCGGCCACCTCGTCGCTCACGAAGCTTCCCCGGCCGGGATCGTCGTGCGCCGGATACCACCGCGCGACGACCAGCACGCGGCGCGGCCGCCAGGCGCCGGCCGCCACGTCCGACGGGGAGCCGCCCGGCGGTGCTGGATCCACCGGGCTACGCGGAGGCGCCGGCGAGGATCCGCGCGGCTTCGGCCGCCTTCTCCGCCCGAGAGCGCTCCGAGTGCTCCTGGTGGATGGCGACGACGTCGCCCGGGTCGCCCTCGGCGACGACGCGGCCCTGCTCGATGAGCAGGGCGCGGTTGCAGAACTCGGTGACCCAGTTCATGTCGTGGGTGACCAGGACGACCGCCTTGGCGGCCGCGGCGATCTCGAGGACGCGGGCCTTGCTCTTGGCCCGGAAGACCTGGTCGCCGGTCGCGAGGACCTCGTCGAGGAGAAGGACGTCGGGATCGACCGAGGTGGCGATGGAGAAGCCGAGACGAGCGCGCATCCCGGACGAGTACGTCTTGATCGGGGCATCGATGAACTGGCCGATGTCGGCGAAGTCGATGATCGCGTCCATCCGCCGTCGCATCTCCGCGTCCTCGATCCCCAGGAACGCCCCGGCCAGGAGGATGTTGTCGCGGCCGGTCAGGTCCTGGTCGAAGCCGGCGCCCAGGGTGAGCAGGCTCGACACGTGCCCGACGACGTCGATCCCGCCTTCGGACGGCGTGATGATCCCGGCCAGGACCTGGAGGAGCGTGCTCTTGCCGGCGCCGTTGGGGCCGATCACGGCCAGCGATTCGCCGTGGACCAGGCGGAACGAGACGCCCTTCAGGGCCCAGAACGTCCGATCGCCGTCACGGCGGCGCTTGAAGAGCTGCCGGAACGTCGTCTGCAGCGTGTTCTTGCGGGTCAGGCGCAGGTCGTACTGGACCCCGAGGTCGCGGACGTCGATCGCGTATGGAGGCGGGGCCCCCGGGACGCGGCCGGCCATCACAGCACCTTCGCGAACGCCGGCTCGACCCGCTTGAAGAAGACGGTGGCGAGGGCGAGGAAGACCAGCGAGACGGCGCTGAGGACCAGGAGGCCGAGCCAGTCCGGCGCCCGCGGGGCGCCCGTCTCCGTGCCGTAGATCACGTTGCGGTACGACATGAAGAGGACGTAGAACGGGTTGAGCTGGAAGAGCTGGATGAGGGTGGGATCGGGAGCTCGCGATGCGTTCGAGCGTCGCCGCCCCGTAGAGCGCCGGCGACAGGTAGAACCAGAGGCGGAGGGCGTGGCGGCTGATGTTCGCGATGTCGCGGTAGAAGACGTTGATGGCCGCGACGGCGTAGCCGAAGGCCAGCGTGAAGACGAACTGGACCGCGGCGATGACCGGGAGGTAGACGAGGTTCAGGGACAGGCGGTCCGAGTAGACGAGCACGAGGAGGGCAGCGAGCGGGACCAGCCCGAAGGCGAAGTGCAGGATCCCCGCCACGACCGTCGCCGTGGGAAGGACGATCTTGGGGAAGTGGACCTGCTTGATGAGCCGGTCCTGGCTCGCGATGGAGCCGATGGCATCGTTCACCGAGCTCGTGAACCACTTCCAGGGCAGGATCGCCGCGAAGATGAAGAGCGGGTAGTCCTCCTCCGGCCGCTGGAAGATGACCGACACGAGGACGACGTAGACGAGCATCTGGAGGAGCGGATCGAGCACCCACCAGACGTTGCCCGAGCAGGGTGTCGGCGCCCTTCTTCTTGACGTCGGCCCGGACCAGGTAGCCGATCAGGCGGCGGCGGGAACGAAGGTCGTCGAAGGCCTCACGCAGGAGCGCGAGCGGCCCGGGCGGGCCGCGGACGTGCTGAACGAGGCGGTCGCCTCCGGTGGTGCCATGGGTCGGCAAGGGTAGCACCTGCCCACGGCGCCGTGCGCCACGAGGGACCCCGAGGGGGCTGCACGGCGAGTTGCTACTATGTGGCGGATGCTCGCCGACCCTCCGGCTCCGCCCGCCGCCGGCTCGCCCGCCCCCGTCCTGTCCAGCCCGCGGCGACGCGCTGGTCGTGCTGCGCGGCGCGGGCGCGCGGGCGTGGCCCGTCTCGTCGCGGACGTCGTCGCGGACCTCCTGGAGGCCGACCATCCCTGACATGCTCCGATCGCTCCGACCGCGAGCGGCGCGGTCGAGCCGGTGGCCGTCCGTCGGGTGCGCGGCGTGGCCGTCCTCGCCCACGCCTACTACGAGGAGGACTCGCGCGTCCGCCGCGAGGCCGAGGCGCTCGTCCGGGCGGGACGCCCGGTCGACGTGTTCGCCCTGCGCCGGCCGGGCGAGCCACCGGTGGGAGCGCTCGACGGTGTCGCGATCCACCGCCTCGACGTGCGGCGCCACCAGGGCGCGGGCATCGCGGTCTACCTGCTCGAGTACCTCGACTTCTTCGCCCGCGCCACGCTCGCCCTGGCGCGCGCCCATCGGGCCCGCCGGTTCGGCCTCGTCCACGTCGACTCGCTCCCCGACTTCCTCGTCTTCGCGGCGGTGCCCCTCAAGCTGGCCGGGGTTCCGCTCCTCCTCGACCTGCACGAGGCCATGCCGGAGTTCTTCCGGGCCCGGTTCCCCCATCGCGCCTCGCGCCTCGCGCACGGCCTGTTGCGGCTCCAGGAGCGAGCCTCGATCGCCGTCGCGGACGCCGTCCTGACCGTCAACGACGCGCTCCGCGACCGGCTCGTCGCGCTCGGAACCCCGGCCGAGAAGGTGACGGTCATCCTGAACACGCCGGACGTCGCCCTCTTCGACCCGGCCGCCCACGCGATTCGCCCGTTCATGGCCGACGGCGTGCTCCGCCTGGTGTACGCGGGCGCGCTCACCCCCACCTACGAGATCGACGTCGCGATCGAGGCCCTGGTGACGCTGGCCGAGGCACGGCCACGCCTGCCCATCGTCCTCGAGATCTACGGCCGCGGCGACGCCGAGTCGGCGCTCCGCGCCCGCGCCGCCGAGCTGGGGGTCGTCGATCGCGTGCGGTTTCACGGCCGCGTCCCGCTGGAGGCGGTCCCGGCCGCCATCGCGGGGGCCGACATCGGGCTGGCTCCCACCCGCCAGACCGAGTTCACCGACTTCAGCCTCTCGACGAAGCTCTTCGAGTACGGCGCCATGGGAAAGCCGGCCGTCGCGTCCGCGCTCCCGACCGTGGCCCGCTACTTCGGCCCGGAGACGATCGCCACCTACCGACCGGGCGACCCGGCGGACCTCGCCCGCGTCGTCATCGCCCTCGTCGAGGACGAGCCGGCGCGCGCCGCCCGGGTTGCCGCCACCGCCGCCCGCGCCCGGGAGCTCGACTGGAACGGCGAGGCCCGGCGGTATCGCGCGATCGTGGAGCGGCTCATCGGCCTCGCCTGAAGGACGGCGCCGCCTGCCGCGCCCGGCCGCGCCCGGCCTCCCCCGTCGGGTGCGGTACGATGCGCCGGGCTCGGCGCCCGCCGCCCCCGACCCTTGAACCCGAACGGATACGAGAGCAACCATGACCTTCCGCGCTCGCCCGACGACGCGGACCGGCCGCCGCAGCGGCTACGAGTCCGACGCCCGCCGGAACCTCTACTTCAACATCGGCTTCGGCGCGGTCACCGTCGCCGCGATCCTCCTCCTGGTGGGCGCGGGCGCGGCCAGCTGGTACGGCGAGCACCTGGCCCCGGTCGCGGTGGTCAACGGCGAGTCGATCACGAAGGACGCCCTGCGCGAGCGCATCGCCGTCGAGACGTTCCGGCTGGGCGAGCTGGAGTCGCGGACCCGCGACAAGGCCAACGCCGGGAAGATGTCGCCGTCGCAGGCCCAGCAGCTCCTGACCTACATCTCCCAGCAGAAGGAGCAGATCGCCAGCCTGGCCTTCGAGCGCGAGATCGACACGACGCTCCTGCTCCAGCTCGCGCCCAAGCGCGCGGTCGAGGTGACGCCGGCCGAGATCGACGCCCAGGTGGCCAAGGATGCCACCACGCCGGAGAGCCGCCACTCCTTCGTGATCGCGGTCACGCCGGAGAAGGACGCGGGGGCCGCGGCGCCCACCGCGGCCCAGAAGGACGCGGCCAGGAAGAAGGCCGACGGCCTGCTGGCCGACCTCAAGGGCGGCAAGACCTGGGAGGAGGTCGTCAAGGCCTCCGGTGACGCCGACGCCGCCGAGACGAACGGCGATCTCTTCTTCATCGACAAGGGGACCACCGCTCCCGACGCGCCGTTCGTGGAGGCGATCTTCGCCCTGGCCGGGCCGGGCCTCACGGCCGTGGTCGAGGGCGCCGACGGGGTCTACCGGATCGGCCGGATGACCGAGGTGTCGGCGGAGCTGGTGGACCCGAACTACATGAAGCGGGCGGCCGCGGCCGGCGTCTCCGAGGCGTCCTACCGGCGCTCCGCGGGTGCCATCGTGGCCCGCGACGAGGTGGAGGCCCAGCTCCTCGCCGAGGTGGTCGACAAGCCGTCCGAGCAGCGCCGGACCGTCGAGATCGCGATCGAGGACAACGGCGGCGCGGCGATCGCGCCCGGCGCCGTCCTCGTGAAGCACCTCCTCTACTCGCCGAAGAACGACCCGGGCGCCGCGTCGGCGCTCGCCGCCGACGACGCGGCCTGGAAGGCCGCCGAGGCGGAGGCGACCAAGGCCTACGACGAGCTGAAGGCCGGGACGAAGCGCTTCGTGGACCTGGCGCCCGGCAGCGACGACGCCACCTCGGCCGCCGCGAACGGCTTCCTGCCCTACTTCGTCAAGGATGATCCGGACGCCCAGCTGGACAAGGCGTTCAGCGACGCGATCTTCGCCCCCGGCCTCGTGCCCGGCCAGCTCCTCGCGCCGGTCAAGTCGACCTTCGGCTGGCACGTCATCCAGTTCGTCAGCGCGGAGGATCCGGTCGCCCGCTCCCAGAGGCTGATCGCCGAGGCCGGCAAGCCCGGCGCCGACCTGGCGAAGCTCGCCGCCGACAACTCCATCGCCGCGTCGGCGGTCGACGGCGGTGACCTCGGCTGGATCGCCCGCTACCAGCTGGACAAGGATCCCGAGGACGCGATCTTCGCCACGCAGGCCAACGGGGTATCCGCGGCGGTCCAGAAGGTGAACCCGAGCACGGGCCAGAGCGCGGGCCTGACCTTCTACGTGGTCCCCGAGATCGCCACCCGGGCCCCGGACCCGGAGCAGGCCAAGACGCTCCGCGACAACGCCTTCGTCAACTGGTACCAGGGGATCAAGAACGACGTGGACCAGACGAAGATCGAGCGCCTGATCAGCACGAGCGCCTGATCAGCGGCTGACGGGAGGCCTCGTGCTCGACGCCCTGCTGGCCGAGGCGCGCCTGCGCTGGGGCCTGGACCCGGCCGGCGGCCTCGCGGTGGTGCCCGCGGAGCGGCTGATCGCCGTCCCCCTGGAGCCGTCGCGCCCGACGCTCCTGGTGCCGCTGGCCGTCCTGCGCAGCGCGCCGCCGGCTGATCCGCCGGTTCCTCTCCCCGGCCGCCACGGGCCGGCCGGCCGCGACGCCCTCGCCGTCCTGCGGCGCCTCTACCCGGCGGACCATCCCGTGGGGCGGTTCGGCGCGGCCGAGGCGACGACCGTCGGCGCCCTCGTCGCCGCCGACCTGGCGGCCCCGCTCTACCTCGCCCCGCTGGCCCCGGAGCTGGCGGGTGCCTCGCCGTGGGGGATGCCCTGGATCTCGAACCGCCTGCGGCAGCCCGACGGCTGCCCGTGGGATCGCGAGCAGACCCACGAATCGCTGCGCAACCACCTCCTCGAGGAGGCCTACGAGGTCTACGACGCCCTCGCCGGCGGCGCCACGCCCGAGCTGGCCGCGGAGCTCGGCGACCTCTGGCTGCAGGTCGTCCTCCACGCCCAGCTGGCGGCGGAGGCCGGCGTCTTCGACCTGGCCGACGTCCAGGCCGCGATCGCCAGCAAGATCGTCCGCCGCCACCCCCACGTCTTCGGCGATGCGGTGGTCCGCACGGCCACGGACGTGAACCGCCAGTGGGAGCGGATCAAGCAGGCTGAGCGGGCAGCGGAGGCGGCCGCGTCAGCCGCGTCGGCGGCGGACGGCGAGCCGGCGCCCCGGCCGAAGAGCGCCCTCGAAGGGGTGAGCCGGTCCATGCCGGCCCTCGCGGCGAGCCAGGAGATGCAGCAGCGCGCCGCGCACCTCGGCTACGACTGGCCCACCATCGACGGGATCCTCGCCAAGGTGGCCGAGGAGCTGGGCGAGCTCGCCGCTGCCGAGGGGCCGGCGGCCCGCGCGGAGGAGCTGGGCGACCTCCTCATGGTGGTCGTCAACCTGGCCCGCCACCACGACGTGGAGGCGGAGGCCGCGCTGCGGTCCGCCAACGAGAAGTTCCGCCGCCGGTTCGGGATCGTGGAGCGTCTCGCGGCCGAGCGCGCCGTCGCCCTGCGGGATCTCTCCTTCGCCGAGCTCGACGCGCTGTGGGACGCGGCGAAGGCCGAGCTGGCGGGCCAGAATGGGCCCCAGGAGGTGCGCTGATGACGATCGGGAACCGCGGCCCGGCCCTGCGTCCGTCGGGGCGCCGGCCGGACGAGCTGCGGCCGGTGACGATGACGCTCGGCGTCCAGAAGTGGGCCGAGGGCTCCTGCCGGATCCGGGTCGGCGACACGGAGGTCCTCTGCGCGGCCACGATCGAGGACCGGGTGCCGCCCCACCTGCGCGGCAAGGGGAGCGGCTGGGTCACGGCCGAGTACTCCATGCTGCCGCGCTCCACGGCGGAGCGGACGATGCGCGAGGCGACGGCCGGCAAGATCGGCGGCCGGACCCACGAGATCCAGCGCCTGATCGGGCGCTCCCTGCGGGGCGTGGTGGACCTGGGCCGCCTGGGCGAGCGGACGGTCACGGTCGACTGCGACGTCCTCCAGGCGGACGGCGGGACGCGGACCGCCAGCATCACGGGCGGCTACGTGGCCCTCGCGGCGGCCCTGATCACCTACGGCATGGAGCGGCTGCTCGTGGCCAAGGTGGCCGCGGTCTCGGTCGGGATCCACGACGCCGTGCCGCTCCTGGACCTCGACTACGCCGAGGACCGGGTCGCCGAGGTCGACTTCAACGTGGTGGGCACGGACGCCGGGCGCTACGTGGAGCTGCAGGGGACGGCAGAGGGGAAGGCCTTCTCGCGCGACGACCTGGGCCTCCTGCTCGACCTCGCCGGCAGCGGCCTCACGACGCTGTTCGCGGCCCAGGCGGCCGCCCTCGCCACCGTCAAGCGGTGACCGACCGGCCCCGCCTCCTCGTCGCCACCCGCTCGCGCCACAAGCTCGGCGAGCTGCGCGACCTGCTCCGGCTCGAGCGGGCGGAGCTTGTCGACCTCGACGAGGTCGGCATCTCGGACGAGGTGGAGGAGACGGGCGCCACGTTTGCCGCCAACGCGGCCCTCAAGGCGCGGTTCTACGCCCGGCGGTCCGGACTCCCGACGCTGGCCGACGATTCCGGCCTGGAGGTGGACGCGCTCGGCGGCGGCCCCGGCGTCCGGACGCGGCGCTACGCGGGCGAGGGGGCGACCGACGACGACAACAACGCGAAGCTGCTGGCGGCGCTGGCGGGGCTCCCCCCGGAGCAGCGCGGCGCCCGCTACCGCTGCGTCCTGGCCCTCGCCGTCCCGGGCCGGCCGGGGCCCCGGGGCGGGATCCCGGTGATCCTGGCCCGCGGCACCTTCGCGGGCCGCATCGGGACGGCGCCGCGCGGCGCCAACGGCTTCGGCTACGACCCGATCTTCGAGCCGGCCGCGGAGCCGCCCGGCGGCATGACGGTCGGGGAGTGGCCGCCCGAGCGCAAGCAGGCCGTCTCCCACCGCGCCCGCGCCGCCCGGCGCATGGCGCCGGTCCTCGCCCGCGAGGGCTTCTGAGGGTCCCGCCCCGGAGCACGACCGTATACTTCCGGCGTGATCTCGGGAAAGAGGGTCTTCATCACCGGCGGGGCCGGGTTCATCGGCTCTGCCCTGGCGGGCCGGCTGGTGGACAACAACGAGATCATCCTGTTCGACAACCTCTCCCGCAATGCCCTGCCGGACCGGGCGTTCCGCGGGCACCCCAATCTCCATCTCATCGAGGGCGACATCCTCGACTTCGATGCCCTCGCCCGGGCGATGGTCGGGGCCGAGATCATCATCCACTGCGCGGCGATCGCGGGAATCGACACCGTCCTCGTCGAGCCCGTGAAGACGATGCGGGTCAACCTCGTCGGATCGGCGAACGTGCTGATGGCGGCGGCGGCCCTGGACCGCTGCGACCGCGTCGTGTGCTTCTCGACGAGCGAGGTGTTCGGACAGCATGCCTTCCGCTCGGCCGAGACGGACTCGACGGTGATGGGTCCCGTCGGCGAGGCCCGCTGGACGTATGCCGTCAGCAAGCTCGCCGAGGAGCATCTCGCGGTGGCGTACTACCACCAGATGGGCCTCCCGGCGACCATCGTGCGACCGTTCAACGTCTATGGCCCCGGGCAGGTCGGGGAGGGCGCGCTGCGCACGTTCATCCTTCGCGCGCTGCGGGACGAGCCGATCGACATCCACGGCGACGGGACGCAGATCCGCGCCTGGTGCTACGTGGACGACATGGTCGACGGCGTGATGCTCGCGATCGAGAGCCCGCGCGCGGTCGGCGAGTCGTTCAACATCGGCAACCAGCGCGCCGTGGTCACGATCTTCGGGCTTGCCAGCACGGTGGTGCGCGTGCTCGGATCGAAGTCCGAGATCCGGTTCACCCGCAAGGACTACGCCGACGTGGAGCTGCGGGTCCCATCCGTCGCGAAGGCGCGCGAGATCCTGGGCTTCGAGGCCAGGGTCGACCTGGACGAGGGGATCCGGCTCGCCGCCGAGCACTACCGCGCGGTGGGGCGATGATCCGACTGACGGTTCCGACGATCGAGGAGGACGACCTGGCGGCCATCCGGGCGGCCGTGGCGTCGGGCTTCCTCGTCCAGGGGGCGCGCGTCGCCGCGCTGGAGGCCGCCCTCCGGGAACGGGTCGGGACCGAGCACGTCATCGTCGTGAGCAGTGGCACGGCGGCGCTCCACCTGTCCCTCCTGGCGCTCGGCATCGGGCCCGGCGATCGCGTGGCCGTCCCCGCCTACTCGTTCCTCGCGACCGCCAACGTCGTCGAGATCTGTGGAGCCGCGCCCGTCTTCGTCGACATCGAGCCGCAGGCCTACGCCATCGATCCGGATGCCCTGGAACGCGCGGCCTCCCGCTCGGGCGGCCTGCAGCGCGGTCATCCCGGTGCATCCGTTCGGCCAGCTGGCGGACATGTCCGGCATCGCCGCGGCGGCCGCCGGAATCCCTGTCGTGGAGGACGCGGCCGCTGCGCTCGGCGCCGAGCAGGGCGGCCGCCCGGCGGGCTCGCTCGGCAGGCTCGGCTGCTTCTCCCTTCATCCGCGCAAGGCGGTGACGACCGGCGAGGGAGGGGCGGTGACGACGAATGATGCCGGCCTGGCGCGCACGATCCGGGCCCTCCGCAACCATGGCCTGGACCCCGATTCCGAGACGCCGGACTTCATTCTCGCCGGCTTCAACTACCGCATGACGGACTTCGCTGCGGCGATGGGAGCGACGCAGCTCGCGAAGCTGGACCGGATCGCCGCGGGTCGGCGCGCTGCCGCGGCCCGCTACGACGCCCTGCTTGCAGGGACCCCTGTGCGCGTCCCCGTGGTGCTCGCCGGGAACACGGTCACCTACCAGTCCTACGTGACGCTGCTGCCCGAGGGCGTGGATCGGGGCGCCCTGATGCGCCGCCTTCGCGCAGCTGGCATCGAGACGCAGATCGGGACCTACCACATGCCCCTCACGACGTTCTTTCGACGCCGCTACGGCCATCGGCCGGGAGACTTCCCGGTGACCGACATGGTTGCGGCTCGCGCCCTCACCCTGCCGCTCCACCCCGCGATCACGGCCGCCGATCAGGAGGAGGTCGTGGCCCGCCTCCTGGCCGAGCTTTGACGCCGGAGCCAGCCGATCCCGCGCCGATCCCACGGGTCCGGGCGGTGGACGCCCACGGCGCTCGCGGGCCTGGGCGAAGGTTCGGTCCTGGAGCGGGACGTCCTCGTGTTCCATCCGGACCACGTCCGGATCGGATCCGGCGTGTACGTCGGTCACCGGACCATTCTCAAGGGCTACCACGTGAACGAGCTCGTCATCGGGGACGGCACGTGGATCGGTGAGCAGTGCTTCCTGCACGCCGCCGGGGGGATCACGATCGGCCGGAATGTCGGGATCGGACCCGCCGTGCGGATCATCACGTCGCGCCACGCCGAGGAGGGCGTCGACCGTCCGATCCTGCACAGCCGCATCGAGCTCGCGCCGGTCGTCATCGACGACGACGCGGACATCGGGGTCGGGGCGATCATCCTCCCGGGCGTGACGATCGGGCGGGGCGTCCAGGTCGGTGCCGGCGCCGTCGTCTCGCGCGACCTCGAACCGTACGTCGTGGCTGCCGGCGTTCCCGCGCGCGTCCTTCGCCACCGGCCGGTCGATCGCGACGGGGGGCCTGCCGGGTGACCGCGACGGTCACGATCGTCATCCCCACGCGGGAGCGACCCGACTACCTCCGCGCGTCCCTGCACTCGGTGCTTGCCAGCGCCGCCGAGGCGGCCCTCGTCGGGATCGAGACGCGGGTGCTGGTCGTCGACGACGCGTCGCCAACGGATTCGACCGGGCGCCTCGCGGCCGAGCTGGGAGTCGCATATCACCGGATCGAGACGCACGACGGCCGCAACAACCCGGCGACGGCCATCGCGGTCGGCGTCGGCCTCGTGGAGTCCGAATACCAGTCGGTCTTCGGCGACGACGACATCATGCTGCCCCGGTTCATCGCCGCCCACGTCGAGGCCCTCGAATCCGGCTTCGATGTCTGCACGACGGCCTTCCTGCGCACGGATGCCCGCCTGCGCCCGACCCGCGAGGTCATCCTGCCCGAGCCCGCCCTCGGCGACCTGCTCGCGGGCCGGATGACGATCAACGACGGCGCGATGACGCGGTCCAGCCTGGTCAAGGGGCTCGCCTGGGATCCCGACCTGGAGCAGGTGATCTTCTACCCCATCTGGCTCGAGCTGCTGTACGCGGGGGCCCGCTTCACGCGGCTCACGGATCCCATGTTCCTGTATCGACGCCACGCGGAGAACGTGTCAGATCAGCTCGATGCCGGTGATGCTGCGCTGCGGAACACGATTCGAGACCGCTACGCCGCCCGCGTTCTCGCCCGTGATGGGGCGATCCCCGCGCCTGCCGCCCCGCTGCGGGACCGGGGACCGCAGCAGCCGCCACCTCCCGGTCGGACCGCCCGCGGTCGAACGATCATGCGCCGGGCCAGGGCGGCGCTCAGGATTCTCCGGACCGGCTGACGCGTCGGCCGAGCGAAACCGCGGGCCAGGCGGCGCCCGGCCCCGCCAACCGTCCGCTGCGATCAGGCGGGCGCTGCCGGGCGGGTCGGATGGTCCGGCACCCGCGTAGACTCAGCCGATGCCGCAGCCCCCCCAGGCGTATGACCCCCGCGCCTACTGGACCCGGCTCCACCGTGAGGGCAGCCTCCGGTCCGTGGGCCAGTCCGGGCTGCCGGTGGAGCTCAACGCCTGGCTCTACCGGATCCTGGAACGAAATCTCGGCGCCTTCCTGCGCCGCCACCGGCTCGTGGCGCCCCCGCCGCGGCGGGTCTTCGAGGTCGGCGTCGGCACCGGGTACTGGACCCCGTTCTGGTACCACCTCGGCGCGCAGCGCGTCGACGGCTGCGATCTCGCCGAGGAGGCGGTCGCCCGCCTTCGCGAGCGATTCCCCGCGGCGACCTTCACGGTGGGGGACATCGCCGACGAGGGCGTGGTCCCGGCCGATGGCTCGTACGATCTCGTCACGGTTCTCAACGTCCTCCTCCACATCATCGACGAGGACCGGTTCGGGGCTGCCGCCGCTCACATCGCGGCCGCCGTCCGCCCCGGGGGCCACCTCCTTCTCGTCGAGCCCGCCCTCTTCCTCGATGCGTCCGTCCGCCCGCCCAAGCCGGGGGCCACCTCCATCGCCCGTCCCGCTTGCCCGCTACCGGGAGGTGTTCGAGACTGCCGGGCTCGAGCTCGTCACCGCGTCGGCAAGCACGGCGGTCGCCAACAACCCCATCGAGCACGGGCTTCCCCACATCGGGCGCTTCGTCTGGTCGTGGCGCACGGCGGTCCGCCAGGCGCGCAAGGGTCCGCGCCGCGCGAGCCTCGTCGGCCGGGTGCTCTCGCTGGTCGACCGGCTGGTGATGCCGTCCGGGGTCGCGCCGTCCGGCAAGATCCTCCTGTTCCGCCGGCCCGATCCCGCCGCTGACGGGCGGCGCGTTGGTCGACCGCGCGGGCGACGTTCGCGGCGGGCCGTCGGGGCGCTGCCGCCGGACGCCCCGGCGGCGGAGACGGCTACTGGCAGAACGTCGCGGGGTCGGAGGCAAGGTCCTCGGAGTCCGTGCGGTAGTCACGCACCGAGAGGCCCTTGTAGATCGGCATCGTCGCCCACTGGCACACGTAGCCCTGCCAGCGGTCGGCCCACTCGGTGAACACGGGGTTCGCGGTCCACTCCGCCAGCTTGCGCAGCCGCAGGATGTGGATGACGTGGTAGACGTCCGTGTTCTTCCCCTCGATCTTCTTGATGAAGTTCGTGGGGTAGGCGATGAGGTCCACCATGGACCACGGGAGCGGCACGTCCACCGCGGTGCGTCCGGCGGGAACGTCGACGGCCTTGACCGGCTGCCACGTCTCGCCGTCCTGCTCGCTCGTGAGCGGGTTGTACTTGCCGACGTTGGCGAGCAGCGTGACGGTCGTCGGGCGCGGCGTGTCGACCGTGAAGCGCACGACGTTCTCCGTCGGGTAGGGCAGCCGGCTGAGGACGACGTTGGCCAGCACGTGGGACGTCTTCGGCGCGAGGCCGCCGTCGACGGCGGTCGCCGAGCTCGGGTTCACCCAGTACTCCCAGCGAACCCCGGAGCGCACCGGGACCGGGAAGGTGCCCTCCGTCGGGATGTCGACGCGGAGGTCCGCGACCTGGACGCCGTCGATGGGGCCGCCGAAGTCGAGGCGGAGGTTGAGCGGGCCGGTCAGGTTGTAGCGGCTGTTCTTGAGGTCGGGCGCGTCGTAGAGCGGCAGCAGGCGAGCCACCGTCGCGGCGCTCCGATCGAACAGGTCGCGCGCCTCCGCGGAGCCGGTCAGCTCCTCGTAGCTATGGACCGACACCAGGATCGACAGCCAGCCGTTGAGGATGAGGTCGCGTGGCGCCGTGGGCACCTCCGCGAGCGCCACGTTGTCGTCCCAGCCGTAGAAGACGCCGCCCCGCTCCTTGGGGATGAGGAGGCTCCGGAAGCATCGCTCGCTCGCCTCGCGGAGCGACTCGTCCCCCAGGACCTGGGAGGCCTGGTAGAGCACGACCGCGTAGTACGCCTGGGTGAGGCCGGAGTAGTGCTTCTCCGGCTGGCGCGAGATGCGGAGCTCCTCCGGGTACCAGAAGACGAGGGCGCCCTCCAGCGGCTCCATCCGGGCGACCGACGGCATGGGCCACCCTGGCAACCGCGTCGCGCAGCTCCGTCGTGGGATTCGCCCGGTACTGGCGGATGTAGTCGGCGATCACGTAGTTCCCGTAGATCGGCTGCACGATCACCGAACCGCCATCCAGCTTGCCGGGGTACCCGTCCGGCAGGAAGCGGAAGTGGTAGTAGTCCTGGAGCTTCTGGAGGTCGGCGGAAAGCGGCGGCATCGACGGCTCGGGGGGCAGCAGCGCCGGCTGGACCACGGCCACCCAGCCGACGGCTGCGAGGCCCGCGCTGCCGGCCAGGATGATCCCCGCCAGCGCGATCCGACCCACGAGCCGCCGGGAGCGCCTCATCGATCCTCCTCGAGCTCCCCTGGCCGCCGGCCGGGACCCGGCCACGCACCGCCATTCTAGGGTTGGCCGGCGTGGCCAGCGATTTCCTGGCGCCGGGGCGCCGGCCAGATGACGGACTGTCATGACGTGCCGGCCCCCGGACACCACACTCACGAGCCAGGCACATATGCCCATGGTTAGGCGCTCGCTCGTGCCGGGTCAGGTGATTGCCATGAGACGCTCACTCGTTGCCCTCTTCACTGCTGGATTCCTCGTCGTCAGCTCTCTGGCACTCGCGGGCGGCGCGACCGCGGAGACGACGATCGCGGCAGCCACGACCTGCAGCAACGGGGTCGACAACACGGGCGGCCTGGGCGCGATCTGCGAGGTCACCATCGTCAACAGGATCACCGCCAGTGGCGGGTCCGCCACGGTCACGGTCCGCGAGTGTCACGGCGCCGCCGGCGACCCGCAGGCGGCCTGCGAGACCAGGACGGCCGTCCTGACCGAGCCGGTCACCACGGTCACCCAGTGCAACGACGCGATCAACGGCGGGGGCGGCACCCTCCGCTGCAGCGTCCAGGTCCGCAACGAGTTCGACGGCGTCAGCCCCGGCGCGACCGCCGCCACCGTCAACCAGTGCGTCGGTTCGGGCGGCGGCATCACGACCGGCTGTGACCCCTTCCCGGCCACCACCACCGGCGCCACGATCACCCAGTGCAATGGCTCGGCCAACGGCGGGACCCTGGTCGGCCTGACCTGCACCGCGACCGGCACGGAGGCCGCGGCCCTCAGCGTCAAGGTCAACCAGTGCAACGGCTCGGCCAACGGGGGCGGAGCCCTGGTCATCTGCTCTGCCAGCATCGAGAACAGCGCGGTGGCTCCAGCCCCTCCGCGGCCCCCTCCGCGGCACCCCCGTCCGCCACCACGCCTCCGTCGTCCACGACGCCGCCGACGGCCATGCTGGCAACGACCGACGTTCCGGGGTCCGGGACGACGCCCGTCCTCTTCGTCGGGATCTTCCTCGCCGCCCTGGCCCTCGTCGCCGGCTGGTTGTCGCTGCGCCCCGGCCCCCGCCGCATCACCATCCCCCGACGGCACCGCTAGCCTCCGGGGTCGGAGGTCCGCGCCCGGTCCGACGTCGCCCGCACTGGCTGAGCGTCTCGAGATTCCTTTCGGCACGCCGGTGCGCCGACGGTGCCCACCTTCGGGTTGCCCCTGCGCACCGCAGCGGCGGCGCAATCCACCCCTGCTGGCGGGGCGGGGGTATGCTCCGTGGGAAGTCGGCAAGCCAGGCCGTCCGTCGCTCACTCGCGGGGGGGCCCGGATCACCACGCATCTCGATTCGTGGTGCCTGCCGAGGGAGGTGTGCGGGATGTCGTTGCTCAAGCGGGTCGAGCTGGCGCAACAGCGCGTCGACGCCCCGCCTGCCGGCGATCCCGTGCCTGCCCCGCCCGCACCTGTCGCGCCCGTGCCTGCCGCGCCGGTACCGGTCGCGAGGCCGGCCCAGGCGGCGGCCCGCGAGGAGCTGCTGCGCGAGATCCGGCTTCTCGTCCAGGACGAGGTCACGCACGCCTTCGACTCGCTCGCTCGACATCGCCAACCCGGCCGACCTCCACGCCAAGATCGAGGTGATCGTCGACCGGATCATCCGCGCCCACGGGTTCGCCGTGACCCACGACGAGCGCATGCGCCTGATCGAGGAGATCGCCGGTGAGATCGGCGGCCTCGGGCCGCTGGAGCCGCTCCTCCGCGACGAGACGATCACCGAGGTCATGGTCAACGGCCCGACCCACGTCTACATCGAGCGGGACGGGAAGATCGAGCGCGTCGACAGCCATTTCCTGAACGACGAGCACGTGCTGCGGATCATCGACCGGATCATCACCCCCATCGGACGGCGCATCGACACGCTCGAGCCCGAGGGTTGACGCCCGCCTGCCCGACGGCTCGCGGGTCAATGCGATCATCGAGCCGCTCTCGCTCGTCGGACCGGTCATCACGGTCCGCAAGTTCCCGGCCAAGCCGCTCACGGTGGACGACCTCGTCCGCTTCGGCACGGCAACGGCCGAGATGTTCGAGTTCCTCAAGGCCTGCGTCGAGGCCCGCCTCAACGTCTTCGTCTCCGGCGGCACCGGCTCGGGCAAGACGACGACGCTCAACGTCCTCTCCTCCTTCATCCCCGAGGACGAGCGGATCGTCACGATCGAGGACGCCGCCGAGCTGCAGCTCCGCCAGGGGCACGTCGTGACCCTCGAGGCGCGCCCGCCGAACCTCGAGGGCCACGGCGAGATCACGATCCGCGATCTGCTGCGCAATGCCCTGCACATGCGCCCCGACCGGATCATCGTCGGGGAGTGCCGCTCGGGCGAGGCCCTGGACATGCTCCAGGCCATGACGACCGGCCAGGACGGCTCGCTGTCCACCGGGCACGCGAACAGCCCGGCGGACATGCTCCGCCGGCTCGAGACGATGGTCCTGATGACCGGCTACGAGCTGCCGCTGCGGGCGATCCGCGAGCAGATCGCCTCCGCCGTCGACCTGATCGTCCACACGGCCCGCCTCAAGGACGGCTCGCGCAAGGTCGTCAACATCACCGAGGTCTACGGGATCGACGACGACGAGATCCTCGTCCAGGACATCTTCGCGTTCGAGCAGACCGGCGTTCGAGACGGCAAGGTCGAGGGGCTCCTCAAGCCGACCGGGATCCGGCCGACGTTCATGGGGAAGTTCAAGGCGAGCGGGATCCAGCTGCCGCCCGGGGAGTTCGGCATCCCCGCCGAAGACCCCGCGCAACGCGGCGCTGCCCACCGCGGGAAGGGGAGATCGGGCGTCGGAGAGCCGCTTCCGCCCGATGCATCCCGGCCCCTCGTCGGCTACGGCCGGGCGGTCAGCGCCGGAGGCATGGTCTACGTCTCGTCGATGGGCCCGGTCGATCCCGATACCGGCCAGGTCGTCAGTGGAGCGATCAAGGAGCAGACACGCCAGTGCCTGCAGAACCTCAAGGCCAGGCTGGAGGCGGCGGGGAGCTCGCTCGAGAAGGTCGTCTGGGCCAACTGGTCGTTGCGCGACCCGGCGGAGTTCGACACGTTCAACGAGGAATGGGTGCGCTGGTTCCCGGGCGACGCGCCGATCGGTCAGGGCACGCTGATGCCGCCGCTGCAACGCCGGGCCGGCTTCCGGATCTCGATCGGGGTGATCGCCGAGGCGTAGCCGTCGCCTCCGGTTCCCTCGCCCGGCCCGCGCCCCGGCCGGGCCGCGTCGCCCGACCGCGCCCGCCCGACGGCGACCACCCGACCTGGGCCCTTCGCAGCGGGCGGGCGAGGGTTGATGATGCGCCGGTGACCACGCGATGCGACACGTGCGGAGCGCAGAGCCCGCGGACCTCCCGCTACTGCGGGGCCTGCGGCAGCGCCCTCGGCGTGCGGTGCCCGGCCTGCAATGCCGCCGTCGGGCCCGAGGAGCGGGTCTGCGGTGCATGCGGGGCCCAGGTCGCCCCGCGGGCGCCGGTCCCGCCGCCGGTCGTCGCGGGCGAGCCGCTGGTTGCCGGGGGCGAGGAATTCGCGGCCCGGCGGGCCGGCGCCCGGGCCGCGCCCCCGGTGGCCGAGCGGCGCCAGGTCTCGATCGTCTTCGTCGACCTGGTGGGGTTCACCGCCCTCGCCGCCGAGCGCGACCCCGAGGAGGTCCGCGACCTGCTGGACCGCTACTTCGAGATCTGCCGAGCGCTCATCGCCCGCTACGGCGGAACGGTCGAGAAGTTCATCGGCGACGCCGTCATGGCGGTCTGGGGAGCGCCGGTGGCCCACGAGGACGATGCCGAGCGGGCGACGCGGGCGGCCCTCGACCTGGTGGCCGCCGTGACCGGCCTGGGGGTCGAGCTCGGCCTGGACGGCCTCGCCGCCCGCGGCGGGATCGTCACCGGCGAGGCGGCGGTCACCGTCGGCGCGGTGGGCCAGGGCATCGTCGCGGGCGACGTCGTCAACACGGCCTCCCGGCTCCAGGGCGCGGCCGGCCCGGGGGCGGTCCTCGTCGACGAGGCAACCTACCGGATCGTGCGCGGCTCGATCACCTTCAGGCCGGCCGGACCGCAGATGCTCCGCGGGAAGCCCGAACCCGTGTCGGCATGGGAGGCCCGCCAGGTCGTCGCCCTGCGTGGCGGCCGGGGGCGAAGCGCCGGCCTGGAGGGCCCCCTCGTCGGACGTGACAGCGCGCTCGCCACGGCCAAGGGGCTTCTCGATGCAGTCCGCGAGGAGCGGACGACCCGCCTGCTCTCGATCTTCGGCCAGGCGGGCGTCGGCAAGAGCCGCCTCGCCTGGGAGCTGGAGAAGTACCTCGACGGCATCGTCGAGCAGATCCTGTGGCACGAGGCCGGCACGCCCGCCTACGGCGAGGGACTCGCCTTCTGGGCCCTCGCCGAGATGGTCCGCGCCCGGGCGGGCATCGGCGCCGGCGTGGCCCCGGACGCGGCCCGGCGGCGGCTGGCGACCTGCCTCGCGCGGTTCGTCCCGGACGCGTCCGAGCGGCGCTGGATCGCCCCGTTCCTGGCCGCCCTCGTCGGCCTGGGCCCGGTGCCCGACGGCGAGCGCGAGGAGCAGTTCGCCGCCTGGCGGACCTTCTTCCAGCGGATCGCCGACAAGGGGACGACCGTCCTGGTCTTCGACGACCTCCACTGGGCCGACTCCGGCCTCCTCGACTTCGTGGACGACCTGGTGGCGCATTCACCTGGTCACCGCCTGTTCGTGGTGACGCTGGCACGGCCCGAGCTCCTCGAGCGCCGGCCCGAGTGGGGGGTGGGACGCCGCGGCTACGTGGGCATGAACCTCGTGCCGCTGCCGAGGGCGGCGATGGCGGAGCTCCTGGTCCGGCTGGCGCCCGGCCTCTCGGCCGACCTGACGGGCCGGATCCTGGATCGCGCCGCCGGGATCCCGCTCTATGCCACGGAGTTCATCCGGATGCTCGTCGACCGCGGCGCCCTCGAGCCGGCCGCGGACGGGTACGAGGTCCGCGGCGCCCTCGACCGGCTGGCCGTCCCGGAGTCGCTTCACGCGCTGGTGGCCGCCCGCCTGGATGGCCTGGACCCCGACGATCGAGCGCTGCTGCGCGACGCCGCCGTCCTCGGCGACGCATTCCGGCCGGAGGCGCTCGCCGTCGTGGCCGGGACGACGGCCGACGCGATCGAGCCGGGCCTCCGCCGCCTCGTCGGGCGCGAGCTGCTGGCGCCGGCCCAGGACGATCGGACGCGCGACACGGACCGGCTCCGGTTCGTGGAATGGCTCGTCCGGGAGGTCGCCTACGTGACGCTCGCCCTCCGCGACCGGCGGTCCCGCCACCTCGCCGCCGCGGGCTACTACGAGTCGCTCGACGACCCCGAGGCCAGCGGCGCGATCGCCAGCCACGTCCTGGCGGCGTACCGCTCGGGTCCTCGCGGGATGGGCGACCCGGCCCTTGCCGATCGCGCCGTCGCCGCCCTGTGCACGGCCGCCGAGCGCGCCTCCTCCCTTCATGCCCCGGACACGGCGCTCCCCTTCCTCGAGGAGGCCCTCGGGGTGGCGACGCACCCCCGGCAGGTGGCGGCGATCCGCGAGCAGGCCGCCTCCGCCGCGCAGGCGCTCGCCCGGCTCGAGATGGCGGAGGCGTACGCCCGGTCCGCCCTCGACTGGTACCGGGAGCGCGGGGATCGCGCCGCGATGGCCCGGACGGCGACGCGGCTCGGGTCGATCCAGGTCGCTCGCTACGACGCGACGGCCATCGACACCATGCGTGGGGTGGTGGACGAGCTGCGCGGCGAGCCCGGCGGTGCGCCGGCGCAGGACGAGGAGGCGGCCGTGATCGCCCTCCTGGCGGGCCTTGCCCGGGCCTGCGTCGTCAACGGCCGGATGGCCGAGGCGATCGCCTGGGCCGACCAGGCCCTCGGCGGCGCCGAGCGTCTTCGGCTCGTCTCGCTCACCGCCGACGCCCTGGCGGCCAAGGGCGCGGCCCTCCTCGAGGAGCGCCGGACGACGGAGGGCGTCGCGCTCCTCCGCGCGGCGCTGACGGTGGCCGAGGACAACGGCCTGGTGGTGTCCGCGCTGCGGGCCCGGAGCAGCCTCGCCGTCGGCCTGCTCGCGGACGACCCGCGGGCGGCCTTCGTCATGGCCGACACCGGGCTTGCGGTCGCCCGCCGGCTCGGGTTCCGCGACGCCGCGATCCGGCTGGCCAGCAACTGGGCGGAGGCGGCCATCGAGGTCGGGGAGTGGGACGCCGCGATCGACGTCCTGGCCGAGCTCGATGACGAGCGGCTCCCGATCACCGACCGGGTGGACTTCGGGGGGATCGTGGCGCTCGTCCTCGCGTGGCGCGGCGACCCGGCAGCGGCCGCCAGGTTCGAGGCCCTGGCGTCCCTCATCCCGCCCAGCGGAGAGGAGCTCGCGGCGGCCACCCTGTGCTACCGGCGATCGCTCGCGACCCTGGCGCTCGGCCGGCCCGCCGCCGCCCTGCTGGACGCGGAGGCGGCACTCGCGACGGGAGCGGCGTTCGGCGGCGGGACGGCCGCCCGCGAGGCCGGCGTCGTGGTCGCCCGGGCGGCGCTGTGGAGCGGGGACACGGACCGGCTGGCGCGCGCGATCGGGGACCTCCGCGGGTCCGGGATCCGGGGCCGCTGGATGGAGGCGGTCATCTGGACGCTGGAGGCCGGGCTGGGCGCGCGGCGGGGCGAGATGGAGACCGCCGCGAGGCAGTACGCGGAGGCGTCCGCGGCCTGGCGCCGACTCGACCTGCCCCTTCAGCTGGCGCTCTGCCGCCTGGAGGCCGCGCTGAACCTGCCGGCCGGATCCGACGAGGCAGCCGTGGCCCGCGACGACGCGCGGGCCACCTTCGAGCGCCTCGGCGCCCGGTCGTTCCTGGAGCGGCTCGCCTCCGGGCCCGTCCTACGCCCGGCGGTGGACGGGCCGGCCAGGGGCCGTCAGGAGCCGGAATCCTTCTTGTAGATCGTCAGCGCGACGGTCTGCTCCTCGGGCGCCACGACGGCCATCGTGTAGAGGTGGATCCGGCTGAGCGTGCGGTGGTGATTCACGACGAAGGTCGTGATCTTCCAGGTGCCGTCGAACCCCGAGTCCGCGAACGCTCGCTCCTCGAGGAGCATCCCGAGCGGGTCGTGGAGGAACCACTCCGAGTCGGGCGAGCTGCTCTTGAACTGCCTGGCGAACAGGCGGAACGGGACCTCGGTCCCGGGCAGCCCCAGGCCCTCCAGGCCGAGCTCGAGCCAGCCGCTCGGTTCGTTCTCCTCCTCCGACGTCAGCCAGGGGCGCGACTCCTTGTCGGCCATCGAGAACCCTCCTGTCTGGTCTCCGCGGTCCTGAGCCTCGTTGGCGTGGTCGCAGCAGCGTATCGGCCGGCGGCCCTGCCGGCCATAGGGTTTCTTGGCCGAGAGCCGTCACGGAGGGCCGTCTTCCGGCTCACCACGCCCGGGTGGCGCCCCGGCCCCGGACACCATGGCAGCATGTGTCGCCCCCGGGCACCACGAAGGTCGGTGGTCAGGTGTGCACCGCCACCTCGGCGCGGTAGGGTGGTCCAGAGCACGCACAGCCAAGGGGGGCCGAGAGTGCCGAGTCAGCGTCCCAGGCAGACAGCAACCCGAGGGCGCGTCATCCGGATGATCCTCGTCGAGCGGCATGCCCTCGTGCGGGCGGTGCTGCGGGAGATCGTCGGGGGCCAGCCCGACATCGACATCGTCGCCGAGGCAACCGACATCGATGACGCGATCGCGATCATCCGGGACGAGACGCCCGATGTGGTCCTCGTCGACACGGAGCTCCCGATCTCGCTGATGGTCCCGGCGGTCCAGCGATTGAAGCGTGAATGTCCGGGCTCGCCGGTCGTCCTGCTGGGTCATCGACGCAACGACGACGAGCTCTTCGCGGCCCTTCAAGCAGGAGTGGCTGCCCACGTGCTGG
Organism: uncultured Chloroflexia bacterium; assembly: GCA_963827965.1. Taxonomy (GTDB): domain Bacteria; phylum Chloroflexota; class Limnocylindria; order Limnocylindrales; family CSP1-4; genus CTSoil-043. Next base: position 81,447 of record CAWHCW010000013.1, read on the forward strand.
ACAACGCCCGGCCGAGCGAGCTTGTCCGGACGATCCGCGCAGCGGCCGACGGCGAGTACCTGATCGACGACGCGGTCGCGGCACGACCGGCCGTTGCGCGCCGCGTGCTGGAGGCCTTCCGGGACGCCTCACTCCTGGGCGAGGTCGCGACGGGCGACCTCGCAGCAACCGCCTTCGCCCCACTGTCGGCACGCGAGGTGGAGGTCCTGGAGGCCATCGCGCAGGGCCTGACGAACAAGAGGGTCGGCGAGACGCTCTCGATCGGCGAGCAGACCGTCAAGAACCACGTCACGAGCATCCTGCGCAAGCTCGCGGTCAATGGCCGCACCCAGGCCGTCCTGTACGCGCTCAAGAAGAGCTGGATCAGCATCTCGGACGAGCCGCCGCCGCGGCGGAACTGAGCGCCCACCGCGGCGCCCGCTGCCGAAGCAGGCGCGCAGCCCGATGGCGGCAGGCCTGGCGCCGTGCGCCGTCGTTCAGGCTGGTCCGCCGCCTACCCGCCGTTCGCCTCTTCGTCGTCGAGCCCCGCGACGCGCCATCGGCCGAGCTCGGCGAACTCCCGCATCGAGATCAGCCGCCCGACCTCGGCCATGGTCCAGGCGCTGTCCCCGATCAGGATCTCGGTGAGGAGCGCGAGGACCGCCCCGTCCGCGGATGCGCTCGCGGGTCGACGGCGGTCGGGGCGGGCGGGCGAGCCTGGGTCACGCCTCGGCCGAAGGCGCCGAGCGCTGCAGGCGCTGCCGAAGGATCGTGGGTTGCGCTGTCGGCTCATGGTTCACGCCCGTGCACGTCGGATGGTCGACGACACGCGAACGGGCGAGCACGGCCCGCTCACGCACGAGCCGAAGGGATCGCGCCACCGCGCGGGCGCCCGAGGACGCTGGCCGGCGCGGAGCGAAGCGAATGAGCAACGAACGATCGATGAGTGCGGGGGTGGTCGTCCGCGCCTGCGGTGACGATCGATCTTCGGTTGTGCGATGACGGTACATCGGCCCCCACGGATTGCCACACCTCCGAAGGCATCCGGCCCCGAACTGTGGTGCGCGGAGGCACCCGGGTCGGATGCGGCACCGGGCCGGGTCGCCGGGACGAACGACCCGGCCTGCCCGCGGCTATCCTTCAGCGGAACGCGAAGGACCTCCGGGATCGTTCCCGCCACCCGGGAGGCGTCCGCAACCCGAGGGCCGCGACTCCCATCGCCGGCGCTGGCCGGCGACCTCCGGAGACATGGATGACGGACTCCAGACCGATCGACAGCGTGGTCCTGGTCAAGCAGGTGCCCGACACGCACAACATCACCGGCGACGTGATGACCAAGGACGGCACCATGAACCGCAACGCCCTGCCGGCCATCTTCAACCCCGAGGACCTCAACGCCCTCGAGATGGCCCTGCAGATCAAGGAGCGTCACGGCGGGACGGTCACCGTGATCACCATGGGCCCGCCCAAGGCGGCCGACATCCTGCGCGAGTCGCTCTGGCGCGGCGCGGACCGGGTCATCCTGCTGACCGACCGCCGGTTCGCCGGAGCCGACACGCTGGCCACCTCCGTCGCCCTCCAGAAGGCGATCGAGAAGCTCGGCCGCTACGACCTGATCCTGGCCGGGCGCCAGGCCATCGACGGCGACACGGCCCAGGTGGGCCCGCAGACGGCCGAGAAGCTGGGCATCCCGCAGATCACCTACGCCGAGTCCGTCCTGGAGATCGCCGACGGCCGGATCACCGCCCAGCGCGCCCTGGACTCCGGCTCGGAGGTCGTCCGCTGCCAGCTGCCGTGCCTGCTGACCGTCGTCGGCTCGGCCAACACGCCCCGCCCGCCCTCGGTCCGCCGGCAGATCGCGCGCAAGCTGGCCGCGACCTCGGGCGAGTACGCCGCGCTCCAGAAGCGGTGGCCCGAGTTCGAGACCGAGGCGGCGCTCGAGGAGTACCTGAGCGCGCACGACCTCGAGATCCCGGTCTGGACGGCGGACGACATCGGCGCCACCGCGGAGAGCATCGGTCTGGCCGGCTCGCCGACCCAGGTCCACAAGGTCAACTTCGTGGTCCTGGAGAGCACCGAGAGCAAGACGGTCCAGCCCACCCCCGAGGCCATCGCGGCCATGGTGGCGGAGCTGGTCCACGAGTACATCGTCGGGTAGGCGGCCATGACCGAGCAGAAGAGCATCTGGGTATTCATCGAGCAGACCGACGGCCAGATCGCCGACGTCAGCCTGGAGCTGACCGGCAAGGCCCGCGACCTGGCCGGCCAGCTGGGCTACGAGGTGGTGGGCCTGCTGTGCGGGCACGACGTGGAGGAGCTGGCCCGCGACGTCATCCACCACGGCGCCGACCGCGTCCTGCTGGCCGACCATCCGGAGCTGGCCCAGTACCGCACCCTGCCCTACGCCCGCGTGGCGATCAGCGAGGCGCGCAGGCGCAAGCCGGAGATCTTCCTGGTCGGCGGCACGCCCAACGGCCGCGACCTCGCGCCGCGCGTCGCCAGCGCCCTGCGCTGCGGCCTGACCGCCGACTGCACCGACCTGCAGATCGGCGACTACCACGTCAAGCGCGAGGACAAGACCTACAAGAACCTGCTCTACCAGATCCGGCCGGCCTTCGGCGGCAACCTGATCGCCACGATCGTCAACCCGCACACCCGGCCCCAGATGGCCACCGTCCGCGAGGGCGTCATGCACATGCCCGCCGCGGACGCCGGCCGGACCGGGGTCGTGGAGGCCGTGACGCCCGAATTCGAGCCGGGCGACTTCGCCCTCGAGGTCCTGAGCCGGCAGGTCCGCCACTCGACCGTCAAGCTCAAGGACGCGCCGGTGATCGTCTCCGGCGGCGCGGGCATCTCCGACGCCGAGGAGTTCGCCCTGCTGCGCGACCTGGCCAACCTGCTCGGCGGCGAGGTCGGCGCCTCGCGCGCCGCCGTGGACGCGGGGATGATCGGCCGCGAGCACCAGGTGGGCCAGACCGGCACGACCGTCCGGCCGCGCCTCTACATCGCCGCGGGCATCTCCGGCGCCATCCAGCACCGGGCCGGCATGGACCAGTCGTCCAAGATCATCGCCATCAACACCGACCCCGACGCGCCGATGTTCCAGGTCGCGCACTACAAGATCGTCGGCGACGCGGGCGAGGTCCTGCCCATGATCATCAAGGCCCTGCGCGAGCGCTCCATGGACCAGCGAGAAGCCGAATGAGCGAGAACTTCTTCCTCGACAACCCGGACCTGCAGTTCCGCCTCGAGCAGCTCGACCTGCGCGAGGTGCTGGAGCTCAAGGAGAAGGGCTACTCCGAGTCCGGCCTCTACCCCACCGCGCCGCGCAACTACGCCGACGCCAAGGACAACTACCGCATCGTGCTCGACGTCCTGGGCGAGATCTGCGGCGAGCGCGTGGCGCCCCGGGCGGCCGAAGCGGACGAGGAAGGCGCCCACTTCGGAGAACGGCGAGGTCACCTACGCCGCCGCCACCCAGGACGCCATCGAGGCGCTGCGCCAGGCCGAGCTCTTCGGGGCCATGCTGCTCGCGCGAGTACGGCGGCCTGAACCTGCCCGAGTCGATCTACCAGATGATGGTCGAGATCGTCGCCCGGGCCGAGAGCGGCCTCATGACCGTCTACGGCCTCCAGGAGATCGCCTCGTCGATCGAGGAGTACGGCGATCCGGAGATGAAGGCCCGCGTCCTGCCCCGCTTCTCGCGCGGCGAGGTGTCCGGGGCGATGGTCCTGACCGAGGCGGATGCCGGCTCGGACCTGGGCGCCGTGGCGACGCGGGCCACGCCTGGACGAGGCCACCGGCCAGTGGCACCTCAACGGCGTCAAGCGCTTCATCACCAACGGCGTGGCGGACATGTCGCTGGTCCTGGCCCGCAGCGAGGAAGGCTCGACCGACGCCCGCGGCCTCTCGATGTTCCTGGTCGAGCGCGACGACACGGTCAAGATCCGGCGCATCGAGAACAAGCTGGGGATCCACGCCTCGCCGACGTGCGAGATCCAGTACAACAACACGCCGGCCATCCTGCTCGGCAAGCGCCGCTTCGGGCTCATGCGCTACGCCATGAACCTGATGAACGGCGCGCGCCTGGCCGTGGCCGCGCAGGCCCTCGGCATCGCCGAGGCCGCCTACCGCGAGGCCGACGCGTACTCTCGCGAGCGCATCCAGTTCGGCAAGCCGATCCGCGCCCTGCCGGCCGTGGCCCGGCTGCTGCTCTCGATGAAGGTGGACCTCGAGGCCACGCGCGCCCTGCTGGCCGAGACCGGGCGCTGGGTGGACCTCTGGAAGGTCTACGAGAAGGCGCTGGGAGAGGGCGGCTCGGAAGCCGACCCGGCGATGCGCGCCCGCCACAAGCAGTCCCAGGCGCTGGCCGAGACGCTCACCCCGATGGTGAAGTACTGCCGCCACCGAGATGGGCAACCGGGTCTGCTACCAGGCCATGCAGGTCCACGGCGGCGTGGGCTACATGCGCGAGTTCAACATCGAGCGCCTCTTCCGCGACGTCCGCGTCACGAACATCTACGAGGGCACGAGCCAGCTCCAGGTGGTCGCGGCCATCGGCAAGCTGCTCAACCGGTCGCTCGATCCGCTGCTCGCCGAATGGCAGGCCGCCGAGTACCCGGCCGACATGGCCACCGAGAAGGCGCTCCTGGCCGAGCTGACCGGCCTCTTCGACGAGGCCGTGGGCGCGCTCAAGGCGCTGCCCGAGCGCGACCGCGTGGACTACTACGCCGTCGACCTGGTCGAGATGGCCATCTGGATCGTCGGCGGCTGGCTGCTGCTGCGCGACACCATCGTCGCGGAGCACAAGAAGCCGGTCGCGCGGGCGTACGTGGCATCGCTCGCACCGAAGGTCGCGGGCCGCGGCCGAGGTGGTCATCGCCGCCAACCCGGTCCCGCTCGAGGCGATCCCGGTCCTGCTGCGGTAACGAGCGCGTGGGGCGGGCGCAACGCGGCGGCGGCGGGCGATCCCG
>CAWHCW010000014.1:0-71345 GCA_963827965.1 uncultured Chloroflexia bacterium
GTCGTCGGCGAGCATGACGGCCACGATCTCCTCGATCCGCGCCTGGGCCTCCAGGTCCTCGATCGGGAAGACGACCTCGACGCGGCGGTCCAGGTTGCGCTCCATGAGGTCGGCCGAGCCCGTGTACCACTCCTGGCGCCCGCCGTTGGCGAAGCCGAGGATCCGGCTGTGCTCCAGGAACTCGCCGATGATCGAGCGGACGCGGATCCGCTCCGACGTCCCGGGAAGCCCGGGGTGGAGGCTGCAGGCGCCGCGGACGATGCAGTCGATGTCCACGCCGGCCTGGCTCGCCTCGTAGAGGGCCTCGATCATCTCCGGGTCCACCAGGGCGTTGACCTTGGCGACGATTCGGGCCGGCCGGCCGGCCCGGGCGTGGTCCGCCTCCCGCGCGATGAGGTCGCGGATCCGGGGCCGGAGCGTGATCGGGGCGACGAGGAGGCGCCGGAACCCTTCCTGGCGGGAGAGGCCCGTCAGGTAGTTGAAGAGGTCGGTGGCGTCGGCACCGAGCTCGGGGCGGCAGGTGAGCAGCCCGAGGTCGGTGTAGAGGCGCGCCGTCTTGGGGTTGTAGTTGCCGGTCCCGAGGTGGAGGTAGCGGCGCAGGCCGGTCCCCTCGCGGCGCACGACGAGGGCCACCTTGCTGTGCGTCTTGAGGCCGACCAGGCCGTAGACGACGTGGGCGCCCGCCTGCTCCAGCTTGCGAGCCCAGACGATGTTCGCCTCCTCGTCGAAGCGGGCCTTGATCTCCACGAGGACGACGACCTGCTTGCCCTGGTCGGCGGCGCGGATCAGGTCCCGGACGATGGGCGAATCACCGGACGTCCGGTAGAGCGTCTGCTTGATGGAGAGGACGTCCGGGTCGTCGGCTGCCTGGGTGATGAAGCGCTCGACGGACGCGCCGAAGGACTCGTAGGGGTGGTGGACGAGGAGATCGCCCTGCCGGATCGCGGCGAAGACATCCGCCTGCTCGCCCTCGTCGGCGGGCACGAGCCGGGCGGGCACCACCGGCGTCCATGGCGGGTCGCGCAGGTCGGGGATCTCGAGCGTGGCGATCTGCCACAGGGAGGTGAGGTCGAGCATGCCCGGGACTTCGTAGAGGTCGTCGGCGCCGAGGCCGATCCCGGACAGGAGGAACTCCCGCATCGGAGCCGGCATCGACTCCTCGACCTCGAGGCGGACCGCGGAGCCGAAGCGCCGCCGCCGGAGCTCCTGCTCGATGGCCAGGAGGAGGTCGCCGGCCTCATCCTCCTCGACGTCGAAGTCGGCGTCGCGGGTCACCCGGAACATGTGGGCCTCCACGACCCGGACGCCCGGGAAGAGGGTGTCCAGGTTGGCGGCGATCACCTGCTCCAGGGGGACGTAGACGCCGCGCTGCACCTCGACCAGGCGCGGCAGGATCGGCGGCACCTTGACCCGGGCGAACCGCTGCTCGCCCGCCACGGGGTCGGCCACGGTGATCGCCAGCGAGAGGCTCAGCGTGCTGATGTACGGGAACGGGTGGCCGGGCGCCACGGCGAGCGGCGTGAGGACCGGGAAGATCTCCTCGAGGTATCGCTCTCGCAGGCGGGCGTGGTGCTCCGGGATCGCGGCGTGGCCGACGATCGCCACGCCATGGGCCGCGAGGCCGGCGCGGACCTCGCCGGAAAGGCGGCTGTGCTCGGTGACCAGGTCCTGGACGCGATCGCGGATGACGGCCAGCTGCTCGGCGGCGGTCCGGCCGTCGGAGGAGAGCTTCGCGCTCCCGGCGGCGACCTGCTCCATCAGCCCGGAGACGCGGACCTGGAAGAACTCATCGAGGTTGGACGCGAAGATCGCCAGGAACTTGGCCCGCTCCAGGAGTGGGTTGCGCTCGTCCCGCGCCTCGTGAAGGACGCGCGCGTTGAAGTCCAGCCACGAGAGCTCGCGGTTGACGTAGGGAAAGGCGGCGATGGCGCCGTCTCCCCGATCGATGGGGGCGCGCGCGGAGCGTGGTCATGCTGCTGGGCGACGTCCTCGTGGACACGCAGGCGGCCGGCGGTTGCCCGCGGCCCGGCCGACGATCGTAGCACGGGGCGGCGCGCCCTCCCGGATCCCGGCCGGCGCCGGGCCGGGCGGCCATCAGTCCTCGGCTCGATACCGCCGCTCGCCGCGGACGGGGTCGAGCCAGACGCGCATCCGGCGGCGGCTCGTGGGGTCCACGAAGACCTCGTCCGTCGGCCGGAATCGAGGCTCCACGTGGGCCTCCGCGGTCTCGCCGCCACCGGGACCGGGCGGCGCCGACGTGCGTTCGGCCTGCTCGCTGCGGTACCGCGTCCGCTCGAAGGCGACGGCGAGGAGGACGATCGACCCGCTGACGACGAGCCAGGCCCCGGCCATCACGCCGCCGGGCCCGCCGCCCAGCACGAGGACAAGCCCGCCCACGAGAGCGACGGCCCCCAGGACGAGGACGACGATCCGAACGACGCCCAGGCCGCCCATCCGGCTATTCGAGCGTCGGGACGGCGGAGGCGTCGGGCTCCACGACGACGGCGGTCCCGTAGGCAACGATCTCGGACATCGTGCCGGCCAGCTCGGAGCTGTCGAAGCGCATGGAGATGACGGCGTTCGCGCCAAGGAGGGTGGCGTTCTGGACCAGCCGGTCGATGGCCTGCCGCCGGGTGTCCTCGAGGAGCGACGTGTACTCGTGGATCTCGCCGCCGCCGAGCGAGCGGAGGCCGGCCATGATGTTCCCGCCCAGGCCGCGGCTTCGGACCACGAGCCCGAAGACCATCCCCCTCGTCTCGACCACGCGATGGCCTGCCACGAAGGGGGTCGTGTTGACGATCATCGGCGTTCTCCCGGGGTGTCGGCATGTCCGCCGGCGGCGCGGGACGCGGCGCAGGCGGGGCAGGGGCAGTGGGCGCGGAGCGCAGTGTAGGTGTAGTAGCCGGTGTGGTGGCCGTCGCCCCAGGTCGGCGCGATCGCGTAGCCGCCGACCGGATCGATCGAGGCGAGGCGGGTCTGCTCGGCGGTCAGGGTCGGGTTGGCGTCGAGCCAGCCGGGCAGCCCGGCCTCGCCGCGGCAGTAGGCACACGGGCAGAGCCACCGGAAGCGCTCGAAGTCGAAGGTGCTGACGTGGCCGTCGGCCCATTCGATGCGGAGGGTGCGCGCCTCGCGGTCGGCGTGGATGCGGACGGGTGCCGTCAGGTCGTCGCCGCGCAGGTAGCTGGACGTCATCGCGCGATTGTAGGCCCGCGCGCCGCGGGCGCCCCGCGACCCGCGCCGGCGTCGCGCCGGCCCGACGGTCCGGGCCGGGGTGCGCCAGACTGCCCCCGTGCGTCGAGGCGATCCCGTATCCGTCGTGGTCCGCAACGCGCGCCTGGTCGCCGGGCGCGAGTACGGGGTGCGCGTCCGCAGCCGGGCGTTCGCGATCTCGACGCTCGTCCTGGCCGTCGTGGCGACGGTCGCCGCGCTGGCGCCGCTCGCGATCCGGGCCCTCGAGCGCGACTCCGTGGTGCAGATCGCCGCCAGCGCCCCCGACGCGCGATCGGCCGAGCTGACGATCCGCTCGCTCGGGATGGTCTTCAACGCCGGGACGGACCTCGATCCCGGCAGCACGCCTGTCTACCGGTTCAGCCTGGTCGAGCCCGCCGGCGTCACGGCCGCGCGCGGCGAGGTGGCCGCCGGGACCCTCGACGGCCTGCTCGTGCTGACCTTCGGCCCGGAGGAGCGCCTGGACTTCGAGTACGTGACCGCGAACCCCGCCGGTCGCCAGGCGGTCCTCTTCCGGCTCGTGGCGATCGCCGTCGCGGCGAGCATCCGGGCCGACGAGGCGCGCGGCCTGATCGGGGACTTCGTCGTGACCGACGCCATCCCGGGGGACGCCCCCGGCGGCTCGGAGCTCGACGCCGCCAGCCGCCAGATCCTCGCCACGATCCTCGTGATGCTCGTCTTCATGACCTCCGTCACGTACGGGATGTGGGTCGCCACGAGCGTGGCGGAGGAGAAGTCGAGCCGGGTGATGGAGCTGATGCTCAACGCGGCCACGCCCGGCGAGATGCTGGCCGGCAAGGTCCTCGGGGTCGGCGGCGCGGGCCTCACCCAGCTCGCGGCGATCGTGCTCCCGGCCGCCGCGGTCGTCGTCCTCCAGGGCCCCCTGGCGCGCCTCGTCCTCGGCGAGAACGCCGACGAGACGCCCGCTCGCCGGCCTGACGCCGGGCATCCTCGTCGCCTTTGCCGCCTTCTTCCTGCTCGGCTTCGTGCTGACCGCCCTCGTCTACGCCGCCGCGGGCTCGCTCGTCAGCCGCCAGGAGGACGTCCAGCAGGTCGCCCTGCCGATGCTGATGCTCTCCTTCGTGGCCTACTTCGCCGCCTTCTTCGCCTCCGGGGCGCCCGGCGCCGCGTGGGTGGCCCCGCTCTCGTGGGTGCCGTTCTTCAGCCCCTACCTGATGCTGACCCGGCTCGTCACGGGGAGCGTCCCGCCCTGGGAGCTGGCGCTCGCGGTCGGCCTGCTGGCGGCGACCATCCTGGTCGCCCTCGTGGTGGCCGCCCGGATCTACGCCGCGGGCGTCCTCCTCTACGGCCAGCGCCCGACGCTCGCCGGCGTCCTCCGGGCCACGCGCCGGAGCTGAGCGGCCGCAGCGGGGCCGACGGGGCCGGGCGACCGCGGCGCGGTGACGCGGCCGCCTCAGTGGCCGTCGGGGGGCCGCTTCACCACGAGGACCGAGCAGTGGGCGTGGGTCAGCACCGCGTGGGCCACGCTGCCCATCACCAGGCGGCTGATCCCGACGTGGCCGCGCGAGCCGACGACGATGAGGTCGCCGGCAGGGTCGGTGGCGGCGCGCCGCAGCTGGTCGGCCGGATCGCCCTCGCGGAGCTCCCCGCTGACCGTGCGGCCGGCCGCCCGCAGGTGCGCCTCGGTCGCCGCGACGATCTCGCGGTGGGTGGTGCGGGCGCTCGCGATCATGTCGGTGTAGACGTCCATCGCCGCCGCGAACATCGTCGGGGCGATGCCGGAGCGCCACGGCGCGGCGACGTCCACGACGCCCACCACGACCACGGGGATCGTCGCGAAGGCCGGCCACGCGGCCACGAGGTCGCGGGCCGCCATCCCGGCCGGTGAACCGTCCTCGGCGAGGATGACCCGCGCGGCGTGGTCGCCGCGGGCCACCAGGACCGGGCACGCCGCGTGGTCCACGATCGCCGCCGAGACCGAGCCGAGGAGCGCCGTCTCCACGGGCCCGTGGCCGCGGCTGCCGACGACGACGAGATCCGGCGCCCAGAGCCGGGCGTCGTCCACGACGGCCGCCGACGGGCGGCCGCGCAGCAGCTCCGCCTCGACCGTCAGGCCGGCGGCCTCGAGGGCGGGCTGCGCCTCCAGGAGCACCCGGGTCAGCTCGCCGACGGCCTCTTCCTCCAGCTGGTCGGCGTCGACCGGGATGGCCGGGATCCAGGGGCCGCCCCAGAGGGCCGGCACGACGTCGAGGGCGGCCACGACCCGGACGGTGGATCCAGCCGGCCACGCGAGCGAGGCGACGAGGGCTCGGGCGCGGTCGGCGGACGGGGAGCCGTCGAGAGCGAGAAGGATGCGCATGGCCTGGCACCTCCGGGCGGCCCGCGGACTCCGGGCGGGGTGGCGAGCTCCGGCAGCGGCGGGCTCGATCCCATCATGGCGCCGTTGGCGCGCCCGCGGCCACGGCGAAACGGCCCATCCGGGCGGGCGAGGGGTCGTACACTCGGGATCATGCTTCGACCCCCGACGCCCGAGGACCTCTACCGCTTCCGGATCCCCACCGACCCCCAGCTCTCGCCGGACGGCACGCTCGTCGCCGTGACGGTCCAGTCCGTCGCGCCGGGCCGCGACGGCTACCGCCACGCGGTCTGGCTGGTGCCGGCCGACGGGAGCGCCCCGCCTCGCCAGGTCACGCTCGGGACGCGCCACGACACGCATCCCCGCTTCTCGCCGGACGGGACGACCGTCGCCTTCCTCTCGGACCGCCGCCCGCTCGTCGAGGAGGAGCCGGATGCACCGAAGGACCGCGAGGACGGGACGCAGGTCCACCTCCTGCCCGCTCGCCGGCGGCGAGGCGCGCCGCCTGACCGACCTGCCGCGGGGCGTGGACGCCTTCGCCTGGTCGCCCGACGGCCGCTCGCTCGTGGTCCGCACGACCTCGTTCGGGGCGACCCGGGCCGACGACCGGAAGGCCCGCGGCAAGGCCGAGCTGCCGAAGCCGGGGGCGACGCCGCTCTCCGACTACCGCTACTTCGACCGCCTCCAGGGGATGCTCAACGGGCCGGGCTTCATCGACGACAAGGTGGCCCACCTCTGGCTCGTCGACGTGGAGACCGGGGCGGCGCGCCGCCTGACCGACGGCCCCACCTCCGACGCCGAGCCCGCCTGGTCGCCCGACGGGACGCGGATCGCCTTCACCGCCTCGCGGGGCCGCGACCACGACCTGGACTACCAGTTCGACGTCTTCGTCGTCGAGGTGGCGACCGGGCAGGTCACCCGGATCACCGACGGGACCAGGCTGCGCGTTCGGCAGCGCCGCCTGGCTCCCGGACGGCGCGACGCTGGCAGTCGCCGGGCACCGCTTTCCGCGGGGCGGCGGCAGCCGCAACGACGTCTGGCTCTTCGCCGCCGACGGCTCGGAGGCCCACCGGGGAGGGGGCCGCAACCTCTCCGGGCCCAGCGACCTGATGTTCGGCGCCGGGCATGGGGAGCGACGTCACGCCGGGCGAGGCCGCCCGGCTCCGGTGACGCCGGACGGCGCGCCATCTCCTCTTCACGGCACCGGTCCGCGGCTCGTACGAGCTGTGGCGGATCGCCATCGCCGACGGCGCGGTGGAGCGCCTCACCGAGGACCGCCACTACCTGTCGGGCTGGGAGGTCGTCGAGACGGCCGGCCGGCGGCGCCCGGGTCGCGGCGATCCGCTCGACCGCCACCGCGCTCTCCGACGTCCACATCCTGGACCTCGGCGGCCGACGGGCGCCGGCCGCCAGCCGGCGGTCTCCGGCGGCGTCACGGCGTTCAACGACGCACGTCCTCGCCGAGCTCGACGTCCGCGCCCCCGGAGGAGCGCTGGGAGACGGTCGACGGCCGCGAGATCCAGGGCTGGCTCATCCGCTGCTGCCGCGGCCGGAGCGCGGCGAGCCGGCCCCGCTCGTCCTCCAGATCCACGGCGGCCCGCACACGCTCTACGGCTGGGCGCCCTACTGGGAGTTCCAGGTCCTCGCCGGGGCCGGCGATCAGCGTCCTCTTCACCAACCCGCGCGGGTCGGAGGGGTACGGCGAGGACTTCAACAGCGCCAACCTCCCGGACTGGGGCGACGGGCCCGATGCGCGACGTGATGGCCCACGTCGACGCCCTGCGTGGCGGACGGCGTCGCCGACCCGGCCCGGCTCGGCGTGGCGGGCGGCTCGTACGGCGGCTACCTGACGAACTGGATCGTCGGCCACACGGACCGCTTCGCGGCGGCGATGACCTGCCGCAGCGTGACCGACCTGACGAGCCTCATGCTGACCGGCGACCTCGCGGGCGGCATCTTCGGGATCCTGGAGTTCGGAGCCCAGCCGTGGGAGAAGCCCGACCTCTACCGCGAGCTCTCGCCGATCACCTACGCCGACCGGATCCGCACGCCGCTCCTCATCCAGCACGCCGAGAACGACCTGCGCTGCCCGATCGGCCAGGCCGAGGCCCTCTTCGCGGTGCTCCGCACGCTCAAGCGGCCCGGTCCGCCTCATGCGGGTCCCGAACGAGACGCACGAGCTGACGCGCTCCGGCACGCCGTTCCGGCGAGTCGAGAACCTCGTCCAGGTGCGCGGCTGGTTCGACCACTTCCTGGTGAAGGGGAAGACGAAGCTGCCCCGGCTCCCGGCGCACCGCGCCGGGATCTAGGGGAGGGGAGCGGCGTGACCGCCTCGATCCCCGTCCTGCACGTCGCGGGCGGCCACCGCGAGGTCGGCCGGGCGGTGGGCGCGGCGACCGCGCCGGTCCTCCGGGAAGCGGTGGCCTTCGACGCCGCCCTCCCCGATGGTCGCTCGCGCGGCGAGCAGCTGGCACTCGCCGCGCTCTACCGCGCGGCGACCCGGGCCGGCACGCCGTGGCTCGTGGAGGAGATCGACGGCGCGGCCGAGGGTGCCGGGGTCGATCCCCTGGCGCTCTTCGCCGCCTCGGTCGAGGAGATCTGGACGGTCCGCCCGTCGCAGCCGGGGACGAGCGAGCCGGTTCCCGGCCGCTGCTCGGACCTCGTGATCGGCCCGCCATTCACCGCGGACGACCATCTCTGGGTGGCCCACACGAACGACCTGGGCGAGGCCTCCGAGGCCCAGCTCGTCGCCGTCGAGTGGCGCGTCCCCGGCGAGCCGGTCGTCTTCTCCATCGGTATCGGACCCTGGATCAGCGTCGGCTGGAACGGTGCCGGGCTCTCGCTCAGCGGGAACGAGCTGACCCCGAACGACGAGCGCGTCGGCGTCCCGCGCCTCCTGATGGTCCGCGAGCAGCTCACCGCGCGCACCCTCGACGATGCCGTCGCGATGGCCCTCCGGCCGGACCGGGCCAGCAGCTACAACACCGTCTTCGCCCACCGCGACGGCCGGGTCGTCAACGTGGAGGGGAGCGGGGGCGACGCCGTCGTGCGCGCGATCGGCCCCGGCGAGACCCTGGCCCACACGAACCACTACGTCGAGCCGGCGATGCTCCGTTACGAGGGCGACCCAGCCTACGCCCGCCGTTCCGCGATCCGCTATCAGCGTGGGTGTGCGCTGCTGGCGGGCGCCGCGACGGCCGGTCCTGGCTCGGTCACCCCGGCCGTCCTCCGCGCCTGGCTCTCGGACCACGACGGCGCGCCCGACTCCATCTGCCGCCATCCGGCGACGACGCCCGCCGCGCCCGCCGCGACCGACGAGGGCGCCGCGCCCGCGGACACGGTGGACGCCGCGCCCGCCGCGACCGACGAGGGCGCCGTCAAGACGGTCTTCTGGACGATCGCCGACGTGACGACGGGTGTCATCCGGTACGGACGCGGCAACCCGTGTGCCGTCGCCGAGCCGGACTGGTTCGCGTTCTCCTGAGCACCGCCGGGCCCCCGGGATCGAACCCCGGGCGAGCGGCCGCAGAGCCGGTGCGATACCGGTGCGATAATCGGGCCATGGCAGCCGGGCGCGCCACCCCGCGGCTCCCGCGTGACGCCGTCGAGCGTCGCCTCTTCGTCGACGCCCCGCCCGCGGCCGTCTGGCTGGCTCTCCACGACCCCGCCCGGGCGCTGGCGACGGACGCCATCCTGGCCCCCCGGCCGGCGGGCCCCGATTGGCCGGCGGCGGGCGCCCGCCGCGCGGCCCACCTCCGCCTGGGGCCGCTGCCCATCGGGGCGCAGCTGGAGAGCCTCGAGGCGCGGCCGGCGCGCAGCTTCCGGGTCGGCATCACCGGGTCGACCATCGTCGGCGAGAGGCGCTGGGAGCTGGCGCCGGCCGCCGGCGGGACGCGGGTCGCCTGCGCCGTGCACCTCGAGGGGCGGAGCCGGCTCGGGAGGGCCGTCATGCGCCTGGAGCGCCGCGCCCTCGGGCCCCGCCTCGAGGCCGAGCTCGCCGCCCTGAAACGGATCGTGGAGACCGAGCCGCACCGCCGAACGTGATGGTCGCCGGCCGGAGCCCATCCTGGAATCGGGGGCCAAGTCCCGGACCGGCGGGTGCCGCGAGCGAGGAGACGCAGCGTGACGAACGTCATCGAGACCGAGCGCCTGACCAAGCGCTACGGGACCCACCGCGGCATCGTCGAGGTGGACCTCGCCGTCCAGGAGGGCGAGGTCTTCGGCTTCCTCGGCCCGAACGGCGCCGGCAAGACGACGACGATCCGGACCCTGCTCGACCTGATCCGGCCGACCTCGGGCATCGCCCGCGTCTTCGGCATCGAGTCGTCGGTCGACCCGGTGGCGATCCACCGCCGCATCGGCTACCTGCCCGGCGAGTTCGCCCTCTACGACCGCCTGACCGGCGCGCCAGACGCTGCAGCTACTTCGCCAACCTGCGGGGCGGCGTCGACCCCGCCTACCAGGCCGGCGCTCGTCGAGCGCTTCGACCTCGACCCGTCGCGCCGCTTCAAGGAGTACAGCAAGGGCAACAAGCAGAAGGTCGGCCTCGTCATCGCGCTCCAGCACCGGCCCGACCTGCTCATCCTCGACGAGCCGACGGCCGGGCCTCGACCCGCTCGTCCAGCAGAGCTTCTTCGAGATCCTCCGCGAGGCGGTCGCCGACGGGGCGACGGTCTTCCTCTCCTCCCACATCCTGTCCGAGGTCGAGAAGAGCTGCGACCGCGTGGCGATCATCCGCGAGGGCCGGCTGGTGAAGGTCGACACGGTCGACGCCCTGCGCGACCTCGCCCACCACCAGGTCGAGCTGCGCTTCGCGGGCGAGGTCCCGGCGGCCGAGTTCGAGGCCCTCCCCGGCGTCAGCGAGGTGCATCGTCGAGGACCACGTCCTCCGCCTGCGCGTCACCGGGGCGATCACGCCGGTCGTCCAGGCCGCCGCGCCGCTACGAGCTGCTCGACTTCGTCAGCCGCGAGCCGAGCCTCGAGGAGACGTTCCTGGCCCAGTACGGCCAGCAGGCCGTCGAGGTGACTGACCATGGCCGTTGACGCTGGCACGCCGCGCCGCGCGGCGCCGCTGCCGCCCGTTCCCCTGCTGGGCCGCAGCTCTACGGCTTCGGCAGCATCTACGGCAAGACGATCCGCGACTCGCGGCTCGCCTTCATCATCGATGACCGGCCTGCTCTCCGGGCTGATGCTCGCGATCGGCGTCCGCCTGGGGCACCGCCTACGGCACGCCCGAGGCCCGGGCGGAGATCGCCGCGCTCGTCGACGGAGCATCCCCGCGCGATGCATCGCGCGGGATCGCCGGTCCCGTCGGTCGAAGCCGGACACGATGGGCGGCTTCCTCACCTACAAGTACGGCCCGTTCTTCGCGTTCCTCGCCGGCCATCTGGTCGATCCTCGCCCTCTCCGGCGACCCTCGCCGGCGAGGCCCGCCGCGGCAGCCTCGACTTCGTCGCGGCCGCGCCCTTCGGGAAGCGGCGCATCGCCCTCGAGAAGCTCGCCGCCCACGTGACGCCGTGGCGCTCTCGATGACGTTCCTCGTCGTCGCCACTCATCGTGGCCGCGCTCGGTCTTCGGCGACGCCGCGCTCGGCGACGAGATCCCGCCGCTCGGCGCGGTCGGCTTCGCCCTCTGGGTCGGGCTCATGGGCTCGTCTCCGGCGGCGTCGCGTTCGCCCTCGCGCCGCTCGTCGGCCGCGCGCAGCGCGGCCGGCGTCGCCGCGCCGTCCTGCTCGGCGCCTTCGTCGCTCGGCGGCTACGCGCCGTACGTGCCGGCGCTGGAGCCGATCGCCATCCTGTCGTGGTTCCACTGGACGTACGACCACGTCCCGCTCGCGGGCCAGTCTCGACTGGGCCTCGCTCGGGCTCGTGCGGCTCGTGACCGTCGTCCTGTTCGCCGTCGGCGTCGAGGCTCTTCGCCCGCCGCGACCTCGGCGTCATGACCGGCATCCCCGTCCCCGGCCTGCCGCGCGGCCATCCTCGGCCTCCGCGGCCCGGTCGGCGCGGTCGTTCGGCGACCAGCTGCCCCAGGCGCTCGCGTGGGGGATCGGGATCGGCCTGTTCGGGTTCATGCTGGCGCGCGATGAGCCGGTCCTTCGGCGAGTCGCTCGATCACCGAGCTACCCGACGTTCGCGGACGCTCATCAAGGCGATCTTCCCGACCGTCGACTTCACGTCGGCCGGCTGGTTCCTGCAGCTCATCTTCGTCGAGATGGGGCTCATCGTCGTCGGCTTCTCGGCCGCCACGTTCGTCGGCCAGGTGGGCGTCCGACGAGGGGACCGGCCGGCTGGAGATGGTCCTGGCGGCGCCGCTCACGCGGGCTCGCTGGGCGATCGCCGGCGGCGTCGGCGGCGCTCCTCGCCGTCGCCGTCACGACCGCGGTCTACGCGCCTGGGCATCGGCGCTCGGCGCGGCCGTCGCGTGGCAGCGAGATCGCGACGCCGATCCTCGGCGACGATCGCGCTCGGCCTCTACGCGGCCGCGATGGTCGGGATCGGCGTGGCCATCGGCGGTCTCTGGCGCACCTCGTCGGCCGCCGAGATCGTCGCGGCCATCGTGATCGCGACGTTCCTGCTCGACCTCCTCGCGCCGGCGCTGAAGCTGCCGGACTGGGTGCACCAGCTCGCCCTCACCGCCCACCTCGGCAAGCCCATGATCGGGGAGTGGGACCTCGGTCGGCATCGTCGCCTGCGCCGTCCATCGCCGTCGGCGGCATCCTGCTCGGCGCGTGGGGCATGTCGCGGCGGGACGTGGACTGATGGGCGACGCGCCGGCGGACCCGGGCGCGGCGACCCCCGCGCCCGCCAGCCCGTGGGCGTCCCGGACCGTCACCCTCGGCCCCGATGGCGTCGTCCGCTGCGCCTGGGGCGTGGAGGGCGACCCGCTCTACCGGGCCTACCACGACCTGGAGTGGGGCCGCCCCGTCGCGCGACGAGCGGCATCTCTTCGAGATGCTCGTCCTCGAGGGCGCCCAGGCCGGCCTCTCCTGGTCGACGATCCTGCGCAAGCGGGAGGGCTACCGGCGGGCGTTCGCGGGCTTCGACCCCGCGGTCGTGGCCGGCTTCGGCGAGGCCGACGTGACCCGCCTCCTGGCGGACCCCGGGATCGTCCGCAACCGACTCAAGGTGGAGAGCGCCGTGGCGAACGCCCGGGCGGTCCTCGCCCTGGCGGAGGGCGGCGGGGGGCTGGCGGGCCTGCTGTGGAGCTTCGTCGGCGGCGCGCCGCTCGATCGGCGGGCGGCGAACCTGGGGGAGCTCCCCGCCGAGACCCCGGAATCGGGAGCGATGAGCCGCGAGCTGAAGCGGCGCGGCTTCCGCTTCGTGGGGCCGACGGTCTGCTACGCGTTCATGCAGGCGACGGGGATGGTCAACGACCACGTCGTCGGCTGCGCCGCGGGCGAGGAGATCCGGCGCGGCCGGCGCATGACGCCGGCCGTGGCTACCCGTGCCGGTTGACGACCCAGACGCCGGCGACGATGAGGGCCGCCCCGGCGACGAAGAGGGCGTCGATCGACTCGCCGAGGACGACGACGCCCAGGATCACCGCCACGACCGGCAGGAGGTAGGCGACCAGGCTGGCGCGCGTCGGCCCCCAGCCCGTGAGGAGCCGGAAGAAGACGATGTAGGCGAAGCCGGTGCCGATCGCGCCGAGCCAGAGGACCGAGAAGGCCGCCTCCGGGACCGCCGGCAGGGTGACCCCGCCGTCGACCAGGAGCGCGAGCGCGCCGACGACGACGGCGGCCCCGCCCACCTGGCCGGTGGCGAGGACGAGGGGCCGCGTGGCGCGCAGGGTCCGCCGGGCGTAGGTGTTCCCGATCGCGTAGGCCAGCGAGGCGCCGATGACGGCCAGCTCCGCGAGCAGCCGTTCGAGGCCGAGCGCGCTGCCCAGGTCGGCGATGTTCTCGGCCGAGAGGAGGAGGATCCCGGCGAAGCCGAGGCCGATCCCGGCGAGCCGCCCCCGGGTGATGTGCTCGTCGTGGATGAAGCTGGCAGCCAGCACGAGCGTGAAGAACGGCGCCGTCGACTGGAGGATCCCGGCCAGCCCCGAGTCGATGTGCTGCTCGGCCCAGCCGATCAGCCAGAACGGGATCGCGATGTTGACCGCGCCGAGGACCGCCAGGTGCGCGATCGTCCGGGCGTCCCGGGGGAGCGGCGTGCGCCTGACGGCCACGACCAGGAGGAGGATCGCCAGGCCGACGAGCACCCGCAACAGGACGAGGCTGAGCGGCGGCAGCGTCTCGACGCCGATCTTGATGAAGAGGTAGCTGCTGCCCCACATCAGGGCCAGCGCGCCGAGGAGGGCGGCGTAGCCCGCGGCCGGGCGGGGCGGCGCGGCGGCGAGCGCGAGGGGCGCGCGGGAGGCCCGTCGCTCGGGGTCGGGGGTCACCGGCGGAGTCTGCCACGGCAGGCCGAGCCGCGCGGGGCCGGTCGGTCCGGGGTCAGCCAGGCCCGTCGTTCCTCGTACCATGGAGGCAATGCGAGCCCTGCGCGCCGTCTTCCTGCTCAACGGGGCAGCCCTCGGCGTCTTCTATCCCTTCATCTCCGTGATCCTGGCCGATCGCGGCGTGCCGCCGGAGGGGATCGGCCTCGTCACGGCCGCCTCGTCCGCCGCGTTCTCGGTGGCGGTCCCCGCCTGGGGTCACATCGCCGACGTCATCCTCGGCCGCCGCCGCGCCCTGGCCGTCGCCGCCCTGGGAGGGGCCGTCTTCGTGCTCCTGGCCGGGGCGCCCGTCCAGCTGGTCGTCGTCACCCTCGCCTTCGTGGGGTTCAGCCTCTTCGAGAGCGCCTGGGGCCCGCTTGGCGACGCCCTCGCCGTGAACGCGATCGTGGACCACGGGCGCGACTACGCCCGGATCCGCCTCCTGTCGTCGATCGGCTTCGGCGTCGTCTCGGCCCTCGCCGGGTTCCTCTACAACCAGACCGGGTACGGCCCGTCGTTCGTGCTCTGCGCCCTGCTGGCCGTCCTGCTCGCCGTGGCCGCCGTCCGGGCCCCCGACGTTGCCCGCGCCGACCTCGCGACCGTCGGCCGGGGTCGCACGCGGGGCGGCTCCTTCGTGGTCGCCCTGCGGATCCAGCCGCGCCTGGGCCCGGTGCTCCTGGCCCTCCTCCTGGTCCACGTGGGGATCATCGCGGGGTTCACCTACCTGCCCCTCCGGCTGACCGAGCTCGGCGGCGGGCCCTCGGACGTGGCCCTCAACGCGGCCGTCTCGGCGTTCGCCGAGATCCCGGCGATGCTGCTGACGGGCGCCGTCGCCGCCCGCATCGGGATCCGCGGCCTGGTTGCGGGGAGCGCCCTCCTCTATGCCGCGTGCTTCGTGACGTGGACGGTGCTGGACAGCCCGCTGCTGATCATCGCCACCCGGGTGGCGACCGGCTTTGCGTTCGCCGGGCTCTGGGTGGGGAGCGTCCTCACGATGGCCGTCCTCCTCCCGCCGCGCCTCCAGGCGACCGGCCAGGGGCTCTACCAGGTGACGGGGTTCGGCGTCGCCGCGGTGGTGGCGAACATCGGCGGCGGCCTCCTCTACGGCACGCTCGGGTCGGCGGCCGTCTTCGCCGTCGGGGCCGTCTTCGCCGTCGCCGCGGGCCTGCTGGCCTTCCTCGTCTTCCCGCGCCGCGGCGAGCGCGTCGCCCGGGAGGGGGACGAGGCCATACCGCTACCATTCCCCTCGACGCCGGGCTGATCCTGGCGCGACGGAGGGACGGATGCGGCTCTGGGGCGGGCGTTTCGAGGGATCAACCGACGCGCGGATGGCCGACTTCACGCGCTCGCTGGAGGTCGACCAGGCGCTCGCCCTCGACGACCTCGCCGGATCCGCTGCCCACGTCCGCGGCCTCGGACGGGCGGGCCTGCTCGCCCCCGGCGAGGTGGAGGCGCTCCTCGCCGGTCTCGACGGGCTGCGCCGCGAGGTGGAGGCCGGGACCCTGGCCTGGAACCCGGCCCTCGAGGACGTCCACATGAACCTGGAGGAGGCCCTCGCGCAGCGGATCGGGGCCCTGGCCGGGAAGCTCCACACGGGCCGCTCGCGGAACGACCAGGTGGCGACGGACCTGCGCCTCTGGACCCGCCGGACGAGCGACGCGCTCGACGCGGCGATGGTGCGCATGGAGCGGGCCCTCGTCGGGCTGGCCGACCGCGAGGGCGACGCCGTCCTGCCCGGCACGACCCACATCCAGCCGGCCCAGCCGGTCCTCTTCGCCCACCACCTCCTCGCCTACGTGGAGATGCTCGAGCGCGACCGGGGCCGGCTCGCCGACGGCCGCCGGCGAGCGAACCTCAGCCCGCTCGGGTCGGGCGCGCTGGCCGGCGCCGGCTACCCGCTGGACCGGGAGGCGACGGCCCGCGAGCTCGGCTTCGACGGCGTCACCGCCAACTCCCTCGACGCCGTCTCGGATCGCGACTTCGCCGTCGAGCTCGTCTTCGCCTGCGCCCTCGCCATGGTCCACCTCTCGCGCCTGGCGGAGGAGATCACCTGGTGGTCGAACCCCCGCTTCGGCTTCGTGCGGACGGCGGACGCCTTCTCGACGGGCTCCTCGATGATGCCCAACAAGAAGAACCCCGACGCGGCGGAGCTGGTCCGGGCCCGCGCCGGCCGGGTGATCGGCTCGCTGGCGGGCTTCCTGGCCCTCCTCAAGGGACTCCCCCTCGCCTACCAGCGCGACCTCCAGGAGGACAAGCAGCCCCTCTTCGAGGCGTGCGCCACGCTGGAGGCGTCGCTCGACGTCATGGCCGGGATGGTGGAGACGCTCGCCGTCGACCGGGCCGCCATGCGCCGGGCGGCGGACGAGGGGTACATCACGGCCACGGCCATCGCGGACGCCCTGGTCCGGCGGGGCATCCCGTTCCGGACCGCGCACCACGTGGTGGGGCGGCTGGTCGCGGTGGCGGAGCTGCAGGGGATCGGCCTGGCCGACCTCGAGGACGCCGCGGTCGGCGCGGCGCTGGCCGAGGCGGACGACCCGACAGCCCTCGGCCTGGCCGGGGACGCCGCGCTTCCCGGTGAGCTGCGCGCGGCGGCGACGGTCGAGGCGGCGCTGGCGTCCTGCGACGTGGTCGGCGGGACGGCGCCCGGCCGCGTGGCCGCGGCGCTGGCGGCAACCCGGGAGCGGCTCGCCACGCTCCACGCGTCCGAACAGGCCTGACACCGCCCCTGGACCTACGCGCGGTCGAGCTCCAGCGTGGCGATCGTCGAGCGCAGCAGGTCCGCGGAGCGGCGCAGGCCCGACGCCTCCTCGGCGGACAGCGCCCAGGCGCAGCGTCCGCTCGACGCCGCCCCGGCCGAGCACCGTCGGCACCGACAGGTAGACGTCGTCGATGCCGTAGTAGTCGCAGATCAGGGAGCTGACCGAGAGCACCGTCGACTGGTCGCGCAGGATCGCCTCGACGATCCGCATCAGGCCCGCGGCGACCGCGTAGTAGGTGGCGCCCTTGCGCTCGATGATCTGGTAGGCGGCGTCGCGCGTCGCCTCGAAGATCTCGTGCAGCCGGGCCTGGTCGTGGCCGACCCCGTTGGCGGTCGCGAAGTCGGCGAGGGGCATCCCCGCGATGTTCGCCGACGACCAGACGGGGACCTCGGTGTCGCCGTGCTCGCCGGCGATGTAGGCGTGGACCGATCGCGGATCCACCCCGTAGTGCTCGGCGAGGAGGGCCCGGAAGCGCGCCGTGTCGAGGATCGTCCCCGAGCCGATGACCCGCGCGGCGGGGAGCCCCGAGATCCGGTACGTCAGGTAGGCCAGCACGTCGACCGGGTTGGTGGCCACCAGGATGATCCCGTCCGGGTTTGCCCGGGCCACGGCGGGCACGATCTCGCGGAAGATCGCCGCGTTCTTCCTGACCAGGTCGAGCCGCGTCTCGCCCGGCTTCTGGCCCGCGCCGGCCGAGATGACCGTGATGGCGGCGCCCGCGCAGTCGTCGATCGTGCCGGCCCAGATCCGCGTCGTGCGCGCGAACGGGACCGTGTGCATGAGGTCCATCGCCTCGCCCTCGGCCTTGCGGGCGTTGGCGTCGACGAGGACGATCTCGGCGGCGAGGCCGCCGAGGAGGAGGCTGAAGGCGAATGTCGAGCCGACGGCCCCGGTGCCGACGACGGCCACGCGCGTGGGGTGAGCCGCGGCGCCGGGCTGCGGGGCCCCCGTTGCCGGGAGGCGCGGAGGATCGCTCATGCGGCCATTGTGCCCCACGCTGCCCCCGTCCCCATTCGCAACCGCGGCGCCACCCAGCCGGTCGCCCGCCGTGGGACGCGCCCCGCGTTCGCCCGCCTAGGGTGCAGCCATCCGACGGGCGAGCCCCGCCACGGACGGCCGCGAGGAGGGACCGAGGGTTGATCAACACCGGCGACACCGCATGGATCCTGATGTCGACGGGCCTGGTGATGCTCATGACACCGGGCCTGGCGTTCTTCTACGGCGGCCTCGTCCGCACCAAGAACGTCCTCTCCACGATCATGCACAGCTGGTTCATCCTGGCTCTCGTCAGCATCACCTGGGTGGTCTTCGGCTACACCCTCGCCTTCGGCCCCAGCCAGGGCGGCCTGATCGGCGGGCTTGACCACCTCTTCCTGCGGGGTGTGGGCGTCGAGCCCGGGGCCTACGCGACCACGATCCCGGCGATGCTCTTCGTGGCCTACCAGATGATGTTCGCCATCATCACGCCGGCCCTCATCACGGGCGCCTTCGCCGAGCGCAAGAGCTTCCGGGCCTTCGTGGTCTTCGCCTTCCTCTGGTCGACCCTCGTCTACCTGCCGCTCTGCCACTGGGTCTGGAACGCCGACGGCTGGCTCTTCAAGCTGGGCGTGCTCGACTTCGCCGGCGGCACCGTGGTCCACATCAGCTCCGGCGTCGCGGCGCTCGTGGCGGCCCTCTACCTCGGCAAGCGGATCCGGGCGGAGTCAGAGCGGTTCGAGCCCCACAACGTGACGTACGTGGTGCTGGGCGGCGCCCTCCTCTGGTTCGGCTGGTTCGGCTTCAACGCCGGCTCCTCGTGGGCGGCCAACGGTCTCGCCGTCAACGCCCTGCTGGTGACCAACACGGCCGCCGCCGCCGCCTCGCTCACCTGGCTCTTCGTCGGCTGGTTCCACAAGGGGGCGCCCTCGATCGTGGGCGCCGTCTCGGGGGCCGTGGCCGGCCTCGTGGCCATCACGCCCGCCGCGGGCTACGTCGACGTCAGCGGCGCTCTCTTCATCGGCATGGCGGCCGGCTCCATCTGCTACGCGGCGATCCTCCTCCGCGAGCGGCTCCAGGTGGATGACGCCCTGGACGTCTGGGCGGTCCACGGGGTCGGCGGCACGCTGGGAGCGATCCTGACCGGCGTCTTCGCCTCGACCGCGGTCAACCCGGTCGTCAACGGCGGCGGGCTGCTCGAGAGCGGCAACCCGGCCCTCCTGGTGACCCAGCTGATCGCCGTGGCCACGACGTGGATCTTCAGTGGCCTGATGACGCTGGCGATCCTGAAGGTCGTCGACCTGGTCTTCCGGGTCCGGGTCGGGGAGGACATCGAGATCGCGGGCCTCGACCGCGCTCTCCACGGCGAGGTGGCCTACGGGCAGGCCTGAGCCACCGCGGCGGGAGTCCTCCCCTCAACCCTCCGGGGCTGCGCCCTCCACGCGGATGGCGTAGCCCCGGGACCGCACGTTCCGCAGCCCGGGATGGCCGGCCTCGACGAGCTTGGCGTTGAGGCGGGCGAGGTGGGTCCGAAGGGTCTCGGGGTCGACGGCGGCCGGGTTCGGCCAGGCGGCCCGGAGCAGGAGGCGGTGGTCGACGACGCCGCCGCGGCGGGCCGCCATCGCGGCCAGGAGGTCGAACTCGATCCGGGTCAGGCCCAGGTCGCGGCCGGCCACCGTGGCGTGGCGCTGGGCGGCGTCCACGCCCAGGCCGTCGGTGAGGCCCCCCGCCTGCGCCGTTCCCGCGCCGCCGTGGCGGGCCGCGCCGGCGATCCGCGCCAGCAGCTCCAGCGGCCGCAGCGGGCGCCCCACGACGTCGACGGCCCCGGCGTCGAGCGCCGCGATCACCACGGCCTCGTCGACGACGTCGGCGAGGACGAGGAACGGGGCGTCGCTGTAGCCGCCGAGCCGCCCCAGCAGGTCGGCCGGCGGGGTGCTGCCGATCGCCGGGTCCACGACCAGGATGTCCGGCCGGTCCGCGACGAGCCGCGCGATGACGGCGTCCACGCGATACGCGGTCAGGACCTCGTGACCGGCGGTGCCGAGGATGGCCGCGACCGCGCCGACATCCGCGGGGAGCGGCGCGGCGACGAGGACGCGGAGGCGCGCGGCGCGTGGCTGAGTCATGTGGCGTGGATCGTACGGCCGCGGGGGCGGGACCCGCGGCTGCGGCTCGGTCGCGTGGGCGGTCCGTTCGCAACGACAACCCGGGCGTCACCCGATCCGCACCCATCCGTGCCGCCACGGCACTGATCCCGGCGGCGCCGGGGCGTACGGTCGGGCTCCCGGATGCGGGCAAGGACCAGCGAGCCCACGGAGGCCGCCCCGATGGACCGACAGCGACGTCCCGCCCCCGCCGTGCCGGCCATCCCCGTCGCCCCCCTCTACGACCCCCGCTTCGAGCACGACGCGTGCGGCGTCGGGTTCGTCGCCGAGGCGGGCCGGGCGAGCCATGGCGGCCGGGCGGGGCGGCGATCGACGCGCGTCGTGCCGCTCGCGCTCGAGGCGCTCGCGTCGCTCACCCACCGTGGCGCGATCGCCGCCGACGCGAAGACGGGCGATGGCGCGGGGCTGGCGATCCCGGTTGCCCCCGCGCTGGCGGCGTCCCTGGCGGCCGACGCCGGCGCGGCCGCGCCCGACCCCGCCCGGCTGGCGGTCGGTGCCGTCTTCCTGCCCGCCGACCCGGCCGCCGGCGCGGCGGCCCGCCGCATCCTCGATGATGCCCTTGCCGCCGAGGGTCTCGTCGTCCTCGCCTGGCGGCGCGTGCCGGTCGACCCCACCGTCCTCGGACCCGAGGCGGCCGCGTCCGCACCCGATATCCGCCACGTGCTCGTCGCCCGCCCGGCCGGCATGGGCCCGGCCGGCTTCGACCGCGCCCTCCTGCTCGCCCGGCGGACCGCGGAGGCGTTCGGGGCGGCGGTGCCCGGCCTCGACGCCTTCCACGTCGCCTCGCTCTCGCGGCGGACGCTCGTCTACAAGGGCCTCTTCGTGGGCGCCGAGCTCGGCCGCTTCTACGGCGACCTGGGGAACGGGGCGGTTCGCGTGCCGTACGCGGTCTTCCACCAGCGCTACTCGACGAACACGCACCCGTCGTGGGCCCTCGCCCAGCCGTTCCGGCTGGTCGCCCACAACGGCGAGATCAACACCCTGCGGGGCAACCGCGAGGCGATGCGCGGGCGCTCCTCCCGCCTCGGCGGCGGCGCGCTGGGGAGGCGCCTGGGCGCGCTGGCGGCGGCGGGACGGCCGCTCCTCGATCCGGCCGGGTCCGACTCGACGTCGCTCGACGAGGCGCTCGAGCTCCTCCTCGCCGCCGGCTGGCGAATCGACGCGGCGGTGATGGCGCTTCTCCCGGAGGCCCTGGACCTCCGGGACGAGGCCGTGCCCGGGCTGGCGGCCTGGCAGGCGGCGGCGGTCGCCCGCGTGGAGCCGTGGGACGGGCCCGCGGCGCTCGTCTTCTCCGACGGCCGGCGCGTGGGCTGCGTGCTGGACCGCAACGGCCTGCGGCCCGCCGCGTTCGAGGTGCGCCGTGACGGCCTCGTCGTCTGCGGCTCGGAGGCGGGCATGCTCCCGGCCGGGGCCGGCCAGGTCATCCGCCACGGTCGCCTGGGGCCCGGCGAGCTGCTCATCGTCGACACGGTCGCAGGCCGGATCCTCGAGGACGGCGAGGCGAAGCGAGCGGCGATCGCCATCGCGCCGGCCGGCCCGGCCCCCCGGCTGGTGGAGCCGGCAGGGCAGGAACGGCCGGACGCCGATGCCGCACCGGATGCCGACCCCGCGCCGGATGCCGACGCCGCCCGCTCGCGCCAGCTCCTCTTCGGCCTCGACGCCGAGCAGCTCCGGATGACCCTGAAGACGATGGCGACCGGCGGCCGGGAGCCGACCTGGAGCATGGGCGACGACACGCCCCTGGCCGTGATGGCGCGTCGCCCGCGGCCCGTCGCCGACTACCTCCGGCAGGCCTTCGCCCAGGTCACGAACCCGCCGATCGACCCCGAGCGGGAGCGCGCGGTCATGAGCCTGGAGGTGCCGGTGGGGCCCCGGCCGCGGCTCCTCGACCCGGCCGGACGGGGGGCCCCCCGCTGCGTGCGCCTCGCGGGACCCCTGCTGGGGACCGCGGGCCGGGACGCCCTGCTGGCCCTCGGTCGCCGCGGGCCGAACGACACGGGTCCCTGGCAGATCGTCGTCCTCGACGCGACGTGGCCCGCTCCCGACGTCGCGGCGAGTCCGGAGGGGCTGGCCGACGGCGCGGCCGAACCGGCAGGCCTGGCGGCCGCGCTGGACCGCCTCGTGGCCGAGGCGACGCGCGCCCGCGATCGCGGGGCGGACCTCCTCGTCGTGAGCGACCGCCGCGCCGGCCCCGGCCGGGCGCCCATCCCCAGCCTCCTCGCCGTGGGCGCGGTCAACGCGGCGTTCGTCGATGCCGGCCTCCGCGACGCCTGCGACCTGCTCGCCGATGCCGGCGACGCGTTCGACGTCCACGCTGCCGCGATGCTCCTCGCCGCCGGCGCCGACGCCGTCCACCCCTGGCACGCGATTGCCATCGCGCGCGACCTCGCCGGTTCCCGGGGGAACGAGGAGCTCGACCCCGAGCGGGCCGAGGCCAACCTGCTCGACGCCCTGGAGCACGGGCTGCGCAAGGTGCTGGCCCGGATGGGGATCAGCACCCTTGCCTCGTACCGCGGCGGCCAGCTCTTCGACGTCATCGGACTCGCCGACGCGGTCGTCGACCGCTGCTTCCCGGCCGCACCGCGGACGGTTGGCGCCGCCAGCCTCGATCGGCTCGGCGCGGAGGCGCTCGCCCGTCACGCGACGGCCTACCCGGCTCCGCTCGCCACCCCGGCGCCGGTCCCGGCCGCGCGCCCGGCGGTGTCCGCCACGGCCGCGCACCGCCGGCCGCGGCCCCGGCCCTGCCTCGACCCCGGCTTCGCCCGCTTCCGTGCCGACGGCGAGCTGCACGCCTTCGCCCCGGCCATCGTCAGGGCGACGCAGGCCCTCGCCGCCGGCCACCCGGCCGGCGTCGGCCCCGGCGCCGCGCTGGCCCCGGCGGTTGCGGAGGACGCGATCGAGGACCAGCTGGTGGCCTACCGCGCGGCGGTCGCCCGCGATGAGCCGGCGATGGTCCGCGACCTCCTGGTCCTGCGCCGGGCCCGCCCGGTGCCCCTCGTCGCGGTCGAGCCGGCCGCGGACGATCGTCCGCCGCTTCGTCGTCGTCGGCCATGAGCCTCGGCGCCCTCTCGCCCGAGGCCCACCGGACGCTCACGATCGGGATGCGTCGCCTGGGCGCCACGTCCAACACCGGCGAGGGCGGCGAGGATCCCGCCGCGTACGAGCCCGACGAGAACGGCGAGCTGGCGGAGTCGGCGATCAAGCAGGTCGCCTCGGCCCGCTTCGGCGTCACGGCCCGCTACCTCGCCCGGGCCGAGCAGCTCGAGATCAAGATGGCCCAGGGGAGCAAGCCCGGCGAGGGCGGCCAGCTCCCGGCGAAGAAGGCGACGCCGCTACATCGCCGCGCTGCGCCGCGGGCAGGCCGGGATGACCTACATCAGCCCGCCGCCGCACCACGACATCTACTCGATCGAGGACCTCGCCCAGCTCATCGCCGACCTGCGGGCGATCAACCCCGCGGCCCGGATCGGGGTCAAGCTCGTCGCCTCGGCCGGTGTCGGGACGATCGCGGCCGGGGTCGCCAAGGCCCACGCGGACTACGTGCTCATCTGCCGGCCACGCCGGCGGGACCGGCGCCAGCCCGCTCTCGTCGATCAAGCACGTCGGGGCGCCGTGGGAGCTCGGCCTGGCCGAGGTCCACCAGGTGCTCGTCCGGCAACGGCCTGCGCGACCGCGTCGTGCTGCGCACGGACGGCGGGCTGCAGACCGGTCGCGACATCGTCGTCGCGGCGCTCCTCGGCGCCGAGGAGTTCGGCTTCGGGACCGCCGCCCTCGTCGCGATCGGCTGCGACATGGCCCGCCAGTGCCACCTCGACACCTGTCCCGACCGGCATCGCCACCCAGCGCGAGGACCTCCGGGCCAAGTTCACCGGGACGCCCGAGCAGGTCGTGGCGCTTCTTCACGGCCCTCGCCGAGGACGTCCGCCGGGAGCTGGCGGCCCTCGGCTTCCGCAGCCTGGCCGATGCCGTGGGGCGCACCGACCGCCTGCGCCGTCGCGGGAGGACGCGGCGCTCGACCTCGACGCCGTCGTCGGGCGCCGGCATGGCGGCTGCCGTCGGCCCGGGCGACGGAGATCCCGAAGGCGCACGGTCGAATCGCCGAGGCGCCCCTCGCGAGCCCCCTCGACGACCGGCTCGCGGCCGCGCTGGCGCCGATGATGGCGGCCCTCCTGGGACGCGATGGGCCGGCCCCGGTCGTCCTCTCGGCGGCCCTCACCACGGGCGAACGGACGGTCGGCGCCCGGATCTCCGGCGACCTCGAACGTGCCCGCGATCGGGCGGGGCGCCCGGCGCTCGCGGCGGGCGGCGCGGGTGGCCAGGCCGTTCTCGTCGACCTGCGGGCCGCGGGCGCCGCCGGCCAGAGCCTCGGCGCGTTCGCCGCGGACGGCGTCCGGATCGCCGTCACCGGCATCGCCAACGACTACGTGGCCAAGGGCCTGTCGGGCGGCACCGTCGTCGTCCGGCCGCCGGCCACGTCCGGCTTCCGGCCGAGCGCGAGGCGATCGCCGGGAACACCTGCCTGTACGGCGCGACCGGCGGGCGCCTCCACCTCGTCGGCCGGGCAGGGATGCGCTTCGCCGTCCGCAACTCCGGCGCGACGGCGGTCGTCGAGGGGATCGGGGCCCACGGCTGCGAGTACATGACCGGCGGCGTCGTCGTGGTCCTCGGGCCGACCGGGCGCGAACTTCGGGGCCGGGATGACCGGCGGCCGCGCCTGGCTGTACGACCCGGATGGTCGGGTGCCCCTGCGGATCAACGCCGCGAGCGTGCGGGCCACGGCGTTGGGCGCGCTCGGGGCAGGCGCGGCCGACCCGCGACGCGCGCCCCCGCCGCGACGACGCGCCGCCCCCCGCCGCGACCGGGCGGGAGGCCGAGCTCCGGGCCCTGATCGCCGCCCACGCCGCCGAGGGCAGTGGCCTGGCGGCAACGCTCCTCGCCCGGTGGGCGACGGAGCGCGCCTCCTTCTGGCTGGTGGAGCCGATCGCGGCGGGGTAGGGGACGGGCGGGGGGCTGGACCGCGGGCGGGCGCGGGCACGCCGGCCCTTGACGTGCGCCGGCCGGAGGGTGCACGGTCGCGGCCATGAACACCGACCGCCCGAGCCTCGTGGACCTCCTTGACCTCGGTCGCGGCCCGTGACGGCCGACGGCGCCATGGGGAGCGCCCTGATCGCCCGCGGGCTGCCGCCGGGGATGCCGCCCGAGGCCTGGCTGCTGACCCCGGCGGGAGCGGCTGCCGTCGGCGCCGTCCACGCCTCCCATGTCGCGGCCGGCGCCAGAGTCGTCCTGACCGCCACGTTCGGCGCCAGCCCGGTGCGCCTTGCCGACGGTCCGGCGGCCGGCGCGACCGCGGCGGTCTGCGCGGCAGCGGTCGCGATCGCCCGGGGGTCGGTTCCCGCCGGTGTCCTCGTGGCCGGCGACATCGGGCCGAGCGGCGCGCTTCTCGCCCCGTACGGGGAGCTCCAGCCGGCGGCAGCCCGGGAGGCCTTCGCGGCGCAGGCGGCCGCCCTCGCCGCGGCGGGCGCGGACCTCCTGTGGGTCGAGACGATGGCGGACCTCGCCGAGGCGCGGGCGGCCGTGGAAGGTGCCCGCTGACGGAGCGCCGGGGCTGCCGATCGTCGCCACCCTCACGTTCGAGCGCGGCCGGACGCTCTTCGGCGACCGGCCCGAGGACGCCGCCGCCGCGCTTGCCGAGCTCGGCGTGGCGGCCGTGGGGGCCAACTGCGGGACCGGCTTCGAGGCGGTCCTGGAGGTCCTGCCGGGCCTGCGCGCCGGGGCGCCGGGCCTGCTCCTCGTGGCCAAGGCGAACGCCGGCCGCCCGCGGCCGGCCGCCGACGGGAGCGTGACCTACCCGGCCACGCCCGCCGACGCAGCGGTCTACGCCCGGCGCGCCGTCGATCTCGGTGCGTCGATCGTCGGCGGCTGCTGCGGCACGACGGCCGCCCACGTCGCCGCGATCGCCGGAGCACTCGGGCGATCCTGAGCCCCCCGGCGGCGTTCCCGGGCGGGGCCGGGGCTCGCCGGCCCGCCGTCCCCGCGCCGGCTCGCCGCCCGGCGTCGGCTACTCCCCGGATGCCTCCAGCCGATAGCCGACGCCGCGCACCGAGGTCGGCAGCGGCGCCCCGGCCTCCTCGAGCTTGGCGCGGAGCCGGGCCAGGTGCGGCTTGAGCCACTGCGGGTCGGGGTCGGGGTCGCTGGGCCAGCCGGCGGCGAGGAGCCGGTCGTGGGGGACGACCCGCCCGCGAGCTGCGGCGAGCGACGCCAGGAGGGCGAACTCCGTCCGGGTCAGGGCCAGCGCCGTCCCCTCCACCGACGCCTCGTAGCGGCCGGTGTCGAGCGTCAACGTGCCGACGCGCAACCCGCCGGCCGGGGCGTCGCCGCCCTCGAGCCGCCGCATGACGGCGCGGATCCGGGCCAGGAGCTCCTGCTTGCCGAACGGCTTCGTGACGTAGTCGTCGGCGCCGGCGTCGAGCGCCTCGACCTTCGCCAGCTCGTCCGCCTCGCCGGTCAGCACGATGATCGGCGTCCGGCTCGTCTTGCGGATCTCGCGGCAGACGTCGACGCCGTCGCGGCCGGGCATCGCGAGGTCCAGGAGGACCAGGTCGGGCGCCTCCTCCTCGAAGCGGCGGAGCGCGGTGTCGCCGTCGTACGCCGTGATCACCTGGTGGCCCGCCGTGCCGACCAGGGCGGTGACCGCGCCGACCATGGCCGGCTCGTCGTCCACCACGAGGATCCGCAGGCCGTCCGGCGGCTGGGGCATGGTCATCGCGCTCGTCCCTCCACTCCGTTCGTCATCGCTCGTTGGCCGCGGGCAGGGCGACGACGAATCGGCTCCCGCCGTACCCGTTTCCCTCGATCCAGATCCGGCCGCCCATCGCATCGAGCAGGCGCCGCGCCGCGTAGAGGCCGATCCCGGAGCCGCGGCCGCGCCCGCGCGCCTTGCGGACGAACGCCTCGAAGACGGTCTCCCATTCCTCGATCGGGATGCCCGGCCCATCGTCGGTCACGTAGACCCGGATCTCGCCGACCTGGCTCCACGCGCCAACCGAGACACCCCGGCCGCGGGGCGCGTACTTCGCCTCGTTCTCCAGGAGCAGCTCCATCACCTGCCGGAAGCGGGCCTCGTCGCCGCTGCCGACGAGCGGCTCGTCGGCGTGGTCCCAGCGGAGGCGGTGATTGCGCAGGAGGGGCCGGAGCAGCTCGATGGTCTCGCTGACGGTCCCGCCGACGTCGAACGGCGACCGGGCCAGGGCGACCAGCCCTTCGCCGCGCACCGAGACGAGGATGGAATCGACGAGCCGGTCGAGCCGCGTGATCTGGTCGATGGCGGCATTGCGCCAGTCGTCCGCGCTCGCCCGCGGCGGCGCCTCGCCGATCCCGCCGGCCGCGTCGGCGAGGAGGTCGATGTAGGCCCGGACCACCGACAGCGGGGTCCGCAGCTCGTGGGTCACGAGCGAGAGGAGCTCCGCGCGCGCCTCGTCGAGCTGCTGGAGCGTCTCGAGCTGGCGTTCCTGCTCGCGCTGGAGGTGGCCCTTCTCGACGATCCCGGCGAGGAGAGCCGCGATCGTCACGAGGAGGGTGACCTCGCGCGGGGTGAACCGGCGCGTCTCGACCGTCTGCACGTTGAGGACGCCGACGACCAGGTCGTTCCAGGTGAGCGGCACCGAGAGCATGGAGGTGAGCCCGGCCAGGTCGAAGCCGCGGAGGTACTTGAAGCGCGGGTCGAGCCGCACGTCGGGAACCTCGATGGGCTGGCGCGCGGCGGCGGCGGCCCCGGTGATCCCCTCGCCGAGGGCGAGGCTGACCCTCCCGACGTGCTCCTGGTCCAGGCCGTTCGTCGCCGCCAGGGTCAGCCGATCGGTCCCGTGGTCGAGGAGGTAGAACGAGCAGACCTCGACGTGGAGCGCCTCGCGCGTCCGGTCGACCACCGTCTGCATCAGCTCGTCCCAGTCGCGGGCCTGCGTCGCCAGCTGGGCGAACTCGTGCAGGAAGGAGAGCTCGCGGAGGGTCCGCAGGGTGTCGGTCTCGGGCGTCAGGTGAGCCGCCTCGGCGGCGAGGCGCTCGACGCGATCTTCGGCGGTCAGCGGCGCGACCGGCCGCGGACGCGGGCCGCCCGGGGAGGCGGGACGTGGCGCTGTTCGGACATCGGGGTGATTGTGGCGCGAACGCGCTCGGGGTGTCCGCCGCCGCCCGGGGCGCCGTCGCCCGATTCGTGCTCGTCGCCCAGCTCCTGCCCGCCGGGCGCTCCGGCCGCGCCCGGCTCCTGCCCGCCGCGCGAGGCGGGCGTTCGCGGAACGTTCAGGACGTGGATCCTGCCGGCTCGGGGTCGGTGACCGTCGAGGGGAGGTCGGGCAGGAGCGGCAGGGTCCAGGTCCAGGCCGCCCCGTGGTGGGCTCCGACGGCGCCGTGGCGGGCCGCCTCGACGCGGAGCGGGAGCCCGAAGATCTCGATGAAGCCGACGGCGCTCGCGTGGTCGAAGGCGTCGCCCTCGTCGTAGGTCGCGAGGTTCTTGTCGTAGAGCGAGAGCGGGGAGCGCCGTCCGTTGGCCGTCGCCGAGCCGTGGTCGAGGCGGACCCGGACCTCGCCGGAGACCGTCCGATCGGAGCTCGCCACGTAGCCCCGCAGGTCGCGGTGGAGGGCGCTGAACCAGAGGCCGTCGTAGGTGAGCTGGGCGATCTCGTCGGCGACGAGGCGGTTGAAGCGGAGCGTGTCCTTGGAGAGGACGAGCCCCTCGAGCGCCCGGTGGGCGGCGTGGAGGATCGTGGCCGCCGGCGTCTCGTAGATCTCGCGGCTCTTGATGCCGACCAGGCGGTCCTCGACGTGGTCGATCCGGCCGACGCCGTGCGCGCCGCCGAGCTCGTTGAGCCGCTCGACGAGGTCGACCGGGCCGAGGCGCTCGCCGTCGAGGGAGACGGGGACCCCGCCCTCGAAGCCGATGACGATCTCGACGGCCGCGGGCGCCGCCGCCGGATCGACCGTCCAGTCGTAGGCGTCGGCCGGCGGGGCGACCCAGGGGTCCTCGAGGACGCCCGTCTCGCACGAGCGGCCCCACATGTTGACGTCGATCGAGTAGGGCGAGGCCTTGGTGATCGGGATCTCGATCCCGCGGGCGTTCGCGTAGTCGATCTCCTGGTCGCGGGTCAGGCCCATCCCGACGCGCATCGGGGCGATGACCTCGAGCCCCGGGTCGAGGGCGTGGACGGCGACGTCGAAGCGGACCTGGTCGTTGCCCTTGCCGGTGCAGCCGTGGGCGACCGCGTCGGCGCCCTCCTTCTGGGCCACCTCGACGAGGAGCTGGGCGATGAGCGGCCGGGCGAGCGCCGTCGCGAGCGGGTAGGCGCCCTGGTAGAGGGCGTTCGCCTGGAGGTGCGGCCAGAAGAAGTCGCGGACGAACGTCTCGCGGGCGTCGACGACGTAGGCGCGGCGAGGCGCCGGCCGACATCGCCCGCCGCTCGACGCCCTCGCGGAGCGAGCCGCCGCCGACGTCGACGGTGAGGGTCACGACCTCCGCGTCGTACTGCTCGCGCAGCCAGGCGACCGCGACCGACGTGTCGAGGCCGCCCGAGTAGGCGAGGACGACCTTGTTCGTCATGGTTGCGATGCCTCCGTTCGCGGGTCTAGGGGTACGTGCTCGTGAGGTCGGTCCCGGGGAGCCCGGCGGCCGCCTGCGCTGCGAGCGACGATGAAGCGGGCCCGCCAGCGCTCGAGGGCGGGCTCGTCGGCGAAGAGGACGAGGAGCGTGTTGTCGCCGGCCAGCGTCCCGACCTGGTCGGCGAGGCGCGACTCGTCGATCGCCTGGGCGATCACGGACGCGGCGCCCGGCCGGCTCGACGAGGACGAGGGTCAGCCCGCTCCGGCCGATCGTCACCGGGATAGTCGGCGAGGATCCGCCGCAGGCGGGCCTCGTCCGGGCTGCTCCGCCCGGCGGCGGGCGCCATCGCGGACGCCAGGGACCCCGGCGTGACGTAGACGTGACGGTCGCCCCGCGGCGCCTTGACGAGCCCGAGCTCGGCGATGTCGCGGCTGACGGTCGCCTGGGTGACCGCGAAGCCGCGGTCGCGCAGGAGCCCGGCGAGCTCCTCCTGGCTCCCGATCGCCCGGCTGGCGACCAGGTCCCGGATCGTCCGTCGCCGGGCGGCCACGGCGGGGCGTCATCGCGGCTCCCCCGCGGCCGCGCGCCGGCGCGCGGTGAGCCGCGTGCCGAAGGTCGGGTCGTCGAGCGCGCGGGCGAGCGCGTCCGGGCGCGGCCGCGTCGCCGATGATCGCCTCGGCCCCGGGCGCCGCGATCCCGGCGAGGGCGGCCCGGATCTTGGGGACCATCCCGCCCGCGATGGTGCCGCCGCGCGATGAGCGCCTCGGCCTCCGGCTCGGTCAGCGAGGCGAGCCTCGTCCCCGCGGCGTCGCGGACCCCGTCGACGTCGGTCATCAGGACCAGCTGGCGGGCGCCGAGCCCGGCCGCGAGCCCGGCCGCCGCGTCGTCGGCGTTCACGTTGCAGACGATGCCCTCCTCGTCGCGGGCGAGCGGCGCCACCACCGGCACCTGGCCGCCGACGAGGATGGCGTCGAGGAGGTCGCGCTTGAGGCCCACGACGTGGGCGACGAGGCCGATTCCGGGCACCCGCTCCCCGATGAGCAGCCCGCCGTCGACGCCCGACAGGCCGACCGCGTCGACGCCGCAGGTCGCGGAGCGCGGCGACGAGCTCGGAGTTGACGACGCCGCGCAGGACCGCCGCGGCGACCTCGAGCGCCTGGGCATCGGTGACGCGCAGGCCGCCCTCGAAGCGGGTCGGGACGCCGAGCCGCTCGAGCCACTCGGTGATCCGCTTGCCGCCGCCGTGGACGAGGACGACCGGCCGGCGCCGGGCGACGGCCGCCACCTCGTCCAGGACCTGCTGCTGGTCGGCGATGGTCGTCCCGCCGAGCTTGACGACGAGGATCTCGCTCACGTCGTGTACTCCGAGTTCTCGATCACGTACTCCTCGGTCAGGTCGCAGCCGAAGGCCTCGCCGCTGCCCGTCGCCGAGGCCGAGGTCGAGGCGGATGAGGATCTCCGGGGCCGTCCATCGCGGCGCGGGCCGCCGCCCGGTCGAAGGCGACCGGCCCGCCCGCCGGCCCGTCGAAGACGAGGTGGCCGGCGATCGCGATCCGCAGCCGGTCGGGGTCGACGACGGCCGGGGCCCCGGCGCGGGCGCGGCGTCGGCGTGGGCGAGCCCGGCCGCCTCGAGGACGGCGAGCCTCGCCGAGGCGGGCGTTGCCGGCCGCGCCGGCGATCCGGCCCCAGTTCGGGTCGCGACCGTGGGCGGCGGCCTTGACGAGGCTGCTGCGAGACCACGGCGCGGGCGACCGCCCGGGCGTCGGCGTCGTCGCGGGCGCCCGAGACCTGGCAGGTGATCAGGGTCGTCGCGCCCTCGCCGTCGGCCGCCTGCTGGCGGGCGAGCGCG
This sequence comes from uncultured Chloroflexia bacterium, assembly GCA_963827965.1. Classification (GTDB taxonomy): domain Bacteria; phylum Chloroflexota; class Limnocylindria; order Limnocylindrales; family CSP1-4; genus CTSoil-043. The sequence goes on from CAWHCW010000014.1 coordinate 31,304, forward strand.
GGCGACGGCCTCGATGGCGCTCCCGAGGGCTGCCGCCGGGGCCGTGCCCGGCACGATCGGGGCTGCCGCGGACGCGCCCGCGGCGAGGAGGAAGACCGTGTCGTTCGTGCTCGTGTCGCCGTCGACGGAGAGCTGGTTCCAGGTCCGCGCGGTCGCCGCGCGGAGCAGCCCGTGGAGGGTCGCCGGGCTGACCGCCGCGTCGGTCAGCACGACCGACAGCATCGTCGCCATCCGCGGGTGGATCATCCCGACGCCCTTGGCGATCCCGGAGACGGTCACGCGTCGCGGCCGCCCCGTCGGGGCCGGGAAGGTCGACCCGCGTCGCGGCCATCTTCGCCACCGAGTCGGTCGTCCGGAGCGCCTCGGCGGCCGCCAGGAATCCGTCGTCGGTGGTCGGGAGGCCGGCGGAGGCCAGGTTGACGATCCCGACCGCGACCTTGTCGAGCGGGAGCCGCGTCCCGATGACCCCGGTCGAGAGGTTCAGGACCCCCAGCGGGTCGACGCCGAAGTGGACCGCGACGGCCTGCGCGATCGCCACCTGGTCGCGTCAGCCGGCGGGCCGGTCGCGGCGTTCGCGCAGCCGCTCGTCGAGACGATGGCCTCGGCCCAGCCGAAATGCCGGGCCGCCGCCGCGACCCTCGGGGCGCGTGATCGCCAGGTGCGTCCGCGACGCCGGACCGGGGCCGCGGCGAACTGGTTCGGCGTGAAGACCGCCGCGGCCGACGCGGGCGAGCCGCGTGGTCCGGATCACGGCCAGGTCCGGGCGTCCCGCAGGCCTTGATGCCGCAGCTCGCCCGCCGGCGGCGAAGCCGGCCGGCAGGATGGCCCGGCGCTCGATGACCGGGAGGGCGGACGGGAGCGCGGAGAGGACGTCATGGGGGGCCGCGGCCGGCGGTCCCGCGGCCGCCCGGGTTGCGGCCGGCGGGGTCGGCGGGGCGGGCTCGGTCGTCATCGCAGCCCCGTTACGGCGCCAGCGGGAGCTGCTCGAGGCCGGCGGTCTCGGGCAGCCCGTGGACGAGGTTGAACGCCTGGACGGCCTGGCCGGCGGCGCCCTTGACGAGGTTGTCGATGACGCCGATGGCGAGGATCCGCCCGGTCCGCTCGTCGAGGCGGACGTGGACCCGGCAGGGTTGCTGCCCAGGACGTGCTTCGTCGCCGGCGGCTGGGCGACGACGTGGACGAAGGGCTCGCCGGCGTAGGCCTCGGCGTAGAGGTCGTCGAGCTCGTCCTGGGTGACCGGCCGGGTCGGGCGGACGTGGCAGGCCGACAGGATGCCGCGCGTCATCGGGATGAGGTGGGGCAGGAAGTCGACGCCCCGTGCCCCCGGGTTCGCGCCCGGCCCGTGCCCGGCTGCCGTGCCGAGCGCCGCCAGCTCCTGCTCGATCTCGGCGACGTGGCGGTGGCCGCCGATGCCGTACGCCTTGACGCTCTCGTTGACCTCGCCGAACATGAGGTCCTGCTTCGGCTCGCGGCCGGCGCCCGAGACGCCGGTCTTGGCGTCGACGACGAGGTCGCCGATCAGCCCGGCCCGGGCCAGGGGAGCGAGGGCGAGGAGCGTGGCCGTCGGATAGCAGCCGGGCGCCCCGACGATCGCGGTCTTCTCGCCGCGCAGGGCGCCGAGCTCGACGCGGTGGAGCTCCGGCAGGCCGTAGACGGCGACCTCGAGGAGGTCGGGCCGGGGGTGCTCGAAGCCGTACCAGCGCGGGTAGTCGGCCGCGTCGCGGAGCCGGAAGTCCGGCCCCAGGTCGATGATCGCGGCGCCCGTCGCGGCGAGCTCGGGGACGATCTCCGCGGCGGCCCCGTGGGGCAGGGCCAGGAAGATCGCGTCGGCATCGGGGACGGTCGCGTCGACGTGGAGCCCCGTCCGGTCGAGGTGGATGTGCGTGCCCCCGATCGGCTCCTGGCTCCGGCCGCGGCCCACGAGCCCGACGATCTCGACGTTCGGATGCCGGGTCAGCAGGCGGACCAGCTCGGCACCGACGTAGCCGGTGGCGCCGACGATCGCGACGCGGATCCGCTCGCCGTGGCGCGGGCCGCGGGGGAGAGGCACGCCCCGGCGGTCCGGCGCAACCCGGACCGACCGCTCCCGACCCCGCGCTCACGGGCGCACGGGCGCCGCCGCCGGGGCGGGGCGCGGCGGGCCGCTCGCGGGCGGCCGGGCGGAGCGGGAGATGGTCAGGCGGGTCGAGCCGCATCGCCGGGGTTCTCATGCCACGCATGACTATACACACAAGCGCATAGTCATGCAAGCCCGGCCATCGCCCCGGCCGGCCTCCCCGGCGCCAGCGAGCTACCCCGCGTCGGGCGGGAGGTCCTGCCCGGGACCCGTGACGGCGGCCTCGCCCTCGACCGGCGGAGCGTCCTCGGGGGAGACCACCACGTAGCGGTGGTGGAGCTCGGCGATCCCGCTGGCCAGGCCCATCGAGACCGAGCAGTACTTGGTGGCGGAAAGCTCGATGGCCCGCCGGACGGCCTCGACGTCCACCCCTGGGCCCTCGACCTCGTGGGTCAGCGTCACCCGCCGGAAGGAATGCGGATGGGCGTCGCGCTGCTCGCCCTCGATCCGCAGGGCATACCGCGTCACGGCCTGGTGCTTCTTGTCGAGGATGGTGATGACGTCCATCGCGGTGCAGCCGCCGATGGCGGCCGCCAGCACCTCCGTCGGGCGAGGGGCGGAGGCGCCGACCTCGTTGTCCATCGCGATCTCGAATCCGGAGCCGGTCCGGGCGACGAAGCGGAGGCCGCCCTCGTGGCGGAGCTCGGCGGTCTTGACGGCCATGGGTGTCTGCTCCTCGGGCGGGGGGATGCGGCGGGGCGCCAATGGGGAGTGCGGGCGGGGATGGCCCGGGGACGCGCCGCCAGTCTACTCCAAGTATTGCGCGTTTGCGCAAGTGCTTGAGCAAGGGCGGACCACCGGATCCGCGCTCGCGGGTCAGTCGGCATCAGGCCGGGCCGGCCACTCCCGCGGGTGTCTCGAACTGCTCGTGGTAGAGGCGGGCGTACAGGCCGCCGAGGGCGAGCAGCTCCTCGTGGCGGCCCCGCTCCACGATCCGGCCCCGCTCGTAGACGAGGATCTGGTCGGCCCGCAGGATCGTCGAGAGGCGGTGGGCGATGGCGATCGTCGTCCGGCCCTCCATCAGCCGCTCCAGGGCGGCCTGGATGAGCCGCTCGGAGACGGTGTCCAGGGCGGAGGTCGCCTCGTCGAGGATGAGGATGCGGGGGTCCTTGAGGAGGACCCGGGCGATCGCGATCCGCTGCTTCTCGCCGCCCGAGAGCTTGTAGCCGCGCTCGCCGACGATCGTGTCGTAGCCCTCGGGCAGCTCCAGCATCCGTTCGTGGATGGCGGCCGCGCGGGCCGCCACCTCCAGCTCGGCCTCGGTCGCCTCCGGCCGCGCGTAGAGCAGGTTGTCGCGGATCGAGGCGTGGAAGAGGTACGTCTCCTGGGTCACGACGCCGATCGCGCGTCCCGAGCGACGCCAGCGCGATCCGCCGGACGTCGACGGCCGTCGATCTCGACGGCGCCGCTGTCGACGTCGTAGAGGCGCGGGACCAGGTAGGTCGTGGTCGTCTTGCCGGAGCCCGACGGGCCGACGAGCGCCACCAGCTGGCCGGGCTCGGCCTCGAAGGCGATCTCCTCGAGGGCGAACGCGGCCGGCGGGGCCGAAGCGACGGCCGGCACTCCCGCGGTCGCGATCCTCGCCGGGGGCCGCGGCTGCGGCGGACCGCCGCGGGCTCGGCAGCCCCGCCGCGCGGTCGGGCGACCCGCCCCGGGCGCCTCCTCGGGCAGCCCGGCCTGGAGCGCCTCCCCGGCGATCGGCTCCACGACGGCGTCGGCCACCGCCTCGTCCGGCGTCGACCTCGTCTCATGCGTGTGCCCGCCGGCGATCGCCTCGAGCGCGCGCTCCGACGGCACGGCGGCGGTGGGGTAGCGGAACGAGACCCGGCGGAGCCGGACCCGGCCGCGGACGGCCGCGGGCTCCAGGGTCACGGCGTCGGGCGCGTCGACGATCTCCGGGTCGAGGTCGAGGTACTCGAAGATCCGGTCGAAGAGGGCGAGCGACCCGGCGATCTCCACCTGGACGTTGAGCAGCTGGCCGAGCGGGAAGAAGAGCCGGCTCTGGAGCGTGGTGAAGGCGACGATGTCGCCGATCGTCGGGGCCGACGGGTCGCCGTTGATCGCCAGCGCCGCCGCCAGCCAGTACACGAACGCCGGGGATGATGCTGAAGATCGTGCCGATGATCATGAAGAACCAGCGCCCGACCATCGCCTGGCGGATCTGGAGCCCGGCGAGGCGGCGGTTCAGCGTCCGGAAGCGATCGGTCGCGGTCTCCTGCTGGCCGAACGTCTTCGTCAGGAGGACGCCCGAGACGCACAGCGTCTCCTCGGTCGCCGACGGTCATGTCGGCCAGCGACTTCTGGGTCTCGGTGCAGACCTCGCGCCGGACCTCGCCGACCCGCTAGGTGAGGTAGAGGAAGAACGGCAGCAGCCCGAGGGAGAGGAGCGTCAGCCGCCAGTCGATGATGATCATCGCGACGACCGACGAGGCGACCGTGGCCACGTTCGCGGCGACGCTCGCCGCGGTGTCGGTGACGACCGCCTGGACGCCGCCGACGTCGTTGGCGAGGCGGCTCTGGATCTCGCCGGTCCGCGTCTCGGTGAAGAAGCGCAGCGGCATCCGCTGGAGGTGGGCGTAGAGCGCGTTGCGCAGGTCCTGCATCACGTTCTGGCCGATGACGTTGTTGAGGTAGGTCTGCCCGACGCCGATCAGGCCGGACACGATCGGGATGACGATCATCAGGCCGACGAAGAGGGTGAGGTTGGCGAAGTCCCGCCCGATGATCACGTCGTCGATGAGGAGCTTGAGCAGGATCGGGTTGATGAGCCCGAGGAGGCTCGTCACCAGGATCGCGACGAGGACGACCGCGACCTGCGCGCGGTACGGCCGGAAGAAGGCGACGATCCGGCGGATCGTCCGCCGGCGACGCTCGGGCGGGATGGGCGGCGGCGGCTCGCCCCCTCCGAACGGGCCGCGGGCGAGCCGCCGCGCCCCCCCGCGCCCGGTCACGCGGTGGGTTCCGGCGCCCGGGCCGTGACGACGAGGGTGGAGCGGCGCGACGGCACGCCCCGGGCCAGCAGGTCGCCGACGAGCCCGAGGGCGAAGGTCGGGAGCCGCCGGCCCCAGGCGCGGGCGAGGTGGCCGACCGTCCCGACGCGGATCGCCTCGTAGCCCGCCGCCGCGAGGGCGGCGCGGAGGGCGGCCGGGTCGTTGCAGGCGCCGACCAGCGGGTGGGCGTCGGCCGCCGTCGCCTTCACGACGGGCTGGACGCGGCGGCGCAGCCCGGCGGGCATCGAGAGGTAGGCGGCGACGAACGGATGGCGGCGGTTGACGGTCGTGAGGACGAGCGTTCCGCCCGGCCGCAGCCAGCGGCGCAGGTTGGCGAACGCCGCGCCCGGGTCGGCGAAGTGCTCGACGGTGAACAGCTGCAGGACGACGTCGAAGGTCGCCGGGGGGAACGCGTCCGGGCTGGCGCAGAGGTCGACGGTGGCGAACTCGTCGAGGTAGGGGAGCGCCCCCGGAGCCGGGGCGTGGATGTCGACGCCGACGAACCGCCCGATCCGGGCCCGGTGACGGGGCCAGCGCCGAGACGCGGCCGCAGCCGGCGTCGAGGACGACGACCGCCGGAGGTGCCTCGCCGTCCGCTCCACGCGGCACCCTCGGCCCGCCCGAGCGCGTCGTCGAGGGCGGCCCGGAGCAGCTCGGCGACGGTCGGGACGATGCCGCAGCGGCGAAGGAGCGCCTCGCGGCGGTCACGCCCGTCGCGGCCGTCGCTCACCTCGCGGCCGCGGCGGTCTCGGCCTCGGCGACGCCCTGCTCCTCCAGCCAGCGCTCGGCGTCGATGGCCGCCCGGCAGCCGTCGCCGGCCGCGGTGACCGCCTGGCGGTAGCGGTGGTCGTGGACGTCGCCGGCGATGAAGACGCCCTCGATCCTGGGAGTCCGTCTCGTCCTCGACGACGAGGTAGCCCTTGTCGTCCTCGGGCCAGCCACGCCTCGAAGGGCGCGGTGTTCGGCCGGTGGCCGATGGCGATGAAGAGGCCCTCGACGGGGAGCTCGGTCGTCGCGCCGGTCGCCACGTCGCGCAGGCGCACGCCGGTGACCGTTCGCTCGCCGAGCACCTCGTCCACGGTCACGCTCGCGGTGGATCTCGATCTCGGGGTGGCTCTCGGCGCGGTCCTGCATGATCTTGCTGGCCCGGAACTCGTCGCGCCGGTGGAGGAGGTGGACCTTCGAGGCGAAGCGGGTCAGGTAGGTGGCCTCCTCGAGGGCCGTGTCGCCGCCGCCGACCACGGCGATCTCCCGGTCGCGGAAGAAGAACCCGTCGCACGTCGCGCAGGCCGACACGCCGCGGCCGCGCAGCCGCTCCTCGGAGGGCAGGCCCAGCCAGAGCGCCGAGGCCCCCGTCGCGACGATGACCGCCTGGGCCCGGTACTCCACGCCGCCCGCCCAGACCCGGAAGGGGCGGCTCGAGAAGTCGACGCGGTCGACCTCGACGTCGAAGACGCGCGCCCCGAAGCGCTCGGCCTGCTGGCGGAAGCGGACCATCAGCTCGGGACCCTGGATCCCGTCGGGGAAGCCCGGGTAGTTCTCGACGTCGCTCGTGATCGTGAGCTGGCCGCCCGGCTGGTAGCCGGCGAGCACGATCGGCGCGAGATCCGCCCGCGCCGCGTAGATCGCGGCCGTCAGGCCGGCCGGGCCCGAGCCCACGATGAGGAGGCTCGCCTCGTGCGGGCCACCGCTGGCCGGGCCGGCCGGGGCCACGGGGACGGCGGCGAGCGGAGCGGCGTCGCCGGGGGCGCCGAAGTCGATGGCAAGGCCACCGAAGGGAGAGCTGGGTTCGGACATCGAAGGGAGATTCTCGTGGAGGGAGTGGCCGCGGGCACGCGCGGAGCGGACACCAATCGTAGCACGCGATCCATACTCCCTGGGAGTATCGATCCAGGCGTGCGCGGGGCCCGCGGGTCCTGGGGGGCGCCACGGCCGCCGGGGTGGCTACGTCGTCGCGACGTCGTGGACGAGCTCCGCGAGGCGGGCCGCCAGGGCGTCCACGCCCGGCTGCTCGATGTTCTGGATCCCCACGATCACGTGCTGGGCGCCGGCCTCGGCGAGGGCGGCGAAGCGCTCGGCAGCGGCCTCCGGCGTCTCCGTTCCGGCGGCGCCGTCCGGGGAGAGCCGGCGTACTCTGGAGCGTGGAGCGCTCGATCTCGTCGAACGGGCGGCCGACGGCCTCGCAGTGCTGGCGCAGGATGGCGTACTTGCGGCGCAGGATGTCGGGGCCGCCGAAGACGTTGGTGGCGTCGGCGTACTGGGCCACGAGGCGCAGCGTCTTCTTCTCGCCGCCGCCGCCGATCATGATCGGCACCCGGGGCCGGCTGATGGCCTGCGGGGAGTTCAGGAGTCGATCGGCCGCGAAGTGCGCGCCGACGTGGCGTCCCTCCGAGCCGCGCTCCCCGTCCCACATCGCGTGGGCGATCTGGAGGGTCTCCTCGAGCATCTCGAAGCGGGTCGCCAGCGGCGGCATCGGGAAGCCGAGGCCGTCGCTCTCCTCCTGGTTCCAGGCAGCCCCGATTCCGAGCCAGGCGCGGCCGCCGGACAGGACGTCGAGGGTCGTCGCCGCCTTCACCCAGAGCCCGGGCAGCCGGTAGTGGACGCCGCCGACCATGAGCCCCAGGCGCGCCCGGCGCGTGTGGGCGGCCAGGAAGCCGAGGGTCGTCCAGCCCTCGAGCATCGGGTCCGTCGGCCGGCCCGAGGCCCCGGATCTGGAAGAAATGGTCCATGACCCAGAGGGAGTCGAAGCCGGCCTCGTCGGCGCCGTGGGCGACGCGGGCCAGGGTGGGTCCGATCGCCGGGGTGCCGCCGGCGTAGTCGAAGCGGTTCAGCTGGAGGCCGATCTTCACGAGGGGAGGCTCCTGGCGGTGGTGCTCGGGGGACCCGAGCGTACACCGCTGCCCGACCCGGCGGCGGCAGGGTCAGGCGGGGTCCGATCCGCGCCTGCCGGCCCGACCACGCGGTCGGCGCGGCGGCCTACCGGAAGAGGTCGAGCTCCGGGGGCATGAGGACGTCGGCGCGGACGCTGCCCTCGCCGGGGGGCGGCGCGGCCCCGCGAACGAGGGCTGCCGGGCGCCGCGCCGCCTTGCCGAGGACGAGCTCGGCGGCCGAGGCGATCTCGTCGGCGACGGCGCGGACCGTGGCGGCCATGATCCGGCCGTCGGCGTCCGGGGTTCCCCGCAGGTCCTCCAGCGGGCGGAAGCCCGCCACGCCGATCGCGAGGTCGGTGATCCCGAAGCGCCACGGCCGCCCCAGGCTGTCCGAGACGACGACGCCCGGCGCCACCCCGAAGCGCGCGGCCAGGCCGTCGCGGATCCGCCGCGCCGACGCGTCGGGGTCCTCCGGCAGGAGGAGCACGACCTGGCCGCTCCCGGGGCCCACGTTGCTGGCGTCCACGCCGGCGTTGGCCAGGACGAAGCCGTGGCTGGTCTCGGCGATGATCACGCCGTTGGCCATCCGGACGACGCGGACCGCCTGGCGGAGGACCACCTCGACCTGGCGCGGGTCGCGGCTCCAGCGCGCCGCGAAGGCGACGGCTTCGGGCCGGGGCTCCACGGTGCCCAGGTCGACGATGGCGCCCTCGGCCTTGGAGACGACCTTCTGGGTGACCACGACCACGTCGTCGGGGCGGAGGGGCAGGGCGCCCGGCGTCGCCGCGAGGGCGTCGCCGAGGAGCGCCGCGAGGTCGTCGCCGGGGCGGACCTCGGGGAGCGGCGCCAGGGGGAGGACCAGCAGGGCGTCGGCCGGGCGGGTCGGGTCGACGGGCGTCCCGGAACCCTCGGCCGGCCCCCCGGAGCCCGCGTCCGTACCGCTCACGGCAGCTCCGCCCGAAGGCCGCCGAGCCCCGCCGCCTCGGCGGCGAGGAGGTCGTCGGGGGTGTCGAGGTCGAGGTCCAGGGGGCCGCTGATCTCGAGGTACAGGGCGCCCGCCGCGCGGGCCGCGGCAGCGTGGGCGGCGCGCGAGCCCTCGCCGAAGCGGAACGCGATCGCGTCCGGCGGCGCGACGAGGAGGATGTTCGTGCCGTTGCCCGCGCGGTCGGTCACGAGGGCGACCAGGGCGCCGGCCGGAGGTCCGGAGGTGGTCCCCGCGGGGCTCGTCCGGGCGCGGTCCCGGCGGCCGTCCCGGCCACCGCGTGGATGCGGGCCAGCTCGACGATCCGCGTCAGCTCCGCCGCGGCGAGGGCCGGCAGGTCGACCGGGACCACCAGGATGGCGTCGGCGCCGGCCGCGACCGCCCAGGCGCGACCGGCGGCGAGTCCCTCGTTCAGCCCGCCATCCTCCTGGGCGACCCCGCGGGCGCCCAGCGCGCCGGCGAGGGCGACGACCTCGGGGTCCGCCGAGATGACGACGACCTCGGCGACGGCCGGCGTCGCCGCCGCGGCCGCGACCGTGCGGGCGAGGAGGCGCTCCACCAGCGCCCGCCGCTCCTCGGCGTCGAGCGCCTCGCCGAGGCGCGCCTTCGCGCCCTCCAGGGCCCGGACGGGGACGAGGGCGACGATCCGCTCGAGGAGGAGAGCACGGTTCGGCACGCGTCGATCCTAGACGAGGCCGCGACCGGCGGTCAGGACGCTCCGCGCCACGCTGCCGCGACCGCCGCGGTGGCCAGGGCGGCCCGCGAAGCGTCGTCGGTCATGACGGTCGGGCCCACGATGGGCTCGATCCCCAGGGCCGCGATCGCCGCCGCGTCGGCCGCGTCGACATCGTCGATCAGCAGGGCGTCGATCAGCCCGGCGTAGAGGCGGGCGATCCCGGCCGCGCTCGACTCCGCCCCCAGGCTGCGCGCCATCCGGTCGGCGGGGCCCTTGAGCGCCCGTCCGCCGACGAGGGGCGAGACGGCCACGATCCGGACGCCGCGCTCCCGCGCCGCGTCGAGCCGGTCGCGCATCCCGGGAACGGCGAGGATCGGGCCGATCGAGACGAACGGGTTGGAGGGACAGAGCACGACCGCCTCGGCGGCGCTCAACGCCGCGGCGACCTCGGGTGTCGGGCGGGACTCCTCGATGCCGCCGAAGGCGACCTCGAGGACGTCCGGCGCCTGGTGGAGGCGGACGAAGTAGTCCTGGAAGGCGAGCCAGCCGTCGGGCGTCCGGACGCGCGTGCGGACCGGCTCGTCGGCCATCGGCAGGATGGCCGTGGCCATGCCGAGCGCGTCCTGGATCCCGCGGTTGACCTCCGTGAGGCGGACCCCCTCCCGGAGCCGCCGCGTCCGGTGCACGTGCAGGGCGAGGTCGCGGTCGCCGAGGCGGAACCAGGTCGGCTCGCCCAGCCGCTCCAGCATCGCGGCCGCCGCCCAGGTCTCCCCGGCCAGGCCCCAGCCGCGCTCGCGGTCGGCGAGGCCGGCCAGGGTGTAGAGGACGGTGTCGTGGTCGGGGCAGACGAGGAGGCCGTTGAACTCCGCGTCGTCGGCCGTGTTGACGACGACGGTCAGCTCTCCCGGCGCCAGGACGTGCTGGAGCCCGTGGGCGAGCTTCGCCCCGCCGACCCCGCCGGCCAGGGCGACGACGCGCGGCACCGTCGCGCCCCTCAGCCGGCGAGCGCGGCGCGCACTTCGCCGATCCGGGCGATCGTCTCGGCGTCGTACGGCGCCGGCAGGCGCACGACGATCGTGGCGAAGCCGAGGTCGACGTAGGGCCGGATCGCGGCCGCGACGAGCGCGGGCGGGCCCAGGAGCGTCGGCACGTTCCCGGCGTCGGGCACGCCGTTGGCGTCGCAGCAGGGCGCGGAAGGCGCGCGCCGCGGCGGCCGGGTCGTCGCGGAGGACGATCGGGAAGCTGACCGTCCGCTCGATCGTCGCGGGATCGCGCCCGACGGCCGCACAGTGCTCGCGGAGGATCGCGTCGCGGCCCGCGACCTCGTCGACCGTGCCGTTCGTGTTCCAGGCGTCGGCCCGCCGGGCGACCGTGCGCAGCGTCTTCCTGGGCCCGCCGCCACCGACCAGGATCGGGAGGTGGTCCTGCACCGGGCGCGGGCTGATGAGCGCGTCGTCGAACCGGTAGAAGCGGCCGTCGTGGCTGAAGCGCTCGCCGTCCAGGAGGCGGCGCATCACCTCGACCGCCTCGTCGAGCCGGTCGAGGCGCTCGCCGACGCTCGCCCCGAAGTCGATCCCGAAGGCCTCGTGCTCGCGGGCGAACCAGGCCCCGCCGATGCCCAGGACGGCCCGCCCCGCGGACACGTGATCCAGCGTGGCCGCGAGCTTCGCCGTGTGGCCCGGGTTGCGGAACGTGTTGGCGCCGACCATGAGCCCGACCCGGACCCGCGACGTCCGCGCGGCGACGGCGCCCATCGCCAGCCAGCCCTCGAGGATCGGCTGCTCCCACGGCCCGAAGATGGCGTGGAGGTGGTCCCACGTCCAGACCGAATCCCAGCCGGCCTCCTCGGCGGCCAGGGCCGCCCGCGACGAACCCCGGCCAGTCGGTTGCCTGCCACCAGAGCTGGGCGCCGAAGCGGACGTCGGGCACCGTCGTCAATCCTCCAGGTGGTCGTGGGCGCTGACGATCTCGATCCGGAAGGAGACCCGGTGCTGGGTGCGGAAGCGGGCGATGACCCGCTCGGCCCTGGCCGGGTCGTCGGCGTGGTAGCGGCGGGCGATCGCGGCGATGTCCGCCTGCGCGACGGCCTGGTCGTCGATGGTCTCGACGACGCGACCGCCGAGGGCGACGAAGGCGTAGCCGTCGGCCCCGTCGGGGACGACCAGGGAGCAGCGCGGGTCGCGCCGCAGGTTCGCCGGCCAGCGCCGGCCGTCCATGCTGTTGACGGTGATCAGCCCGTCGGCGTCGAGGCCGTACCAGACGACCGCCTGGCGGGGCGCGCCGTCGGGGTCGATGGTCGCCAGGGTCGCGAAGCGGCCGGGCGCCGCGAGGTAGTCACGGACGCGGTCGCCGAGGATCGAGGAAGTCATGAGCGAATGGTAGGCGACCGACCCGTCGGGCGGGGCGGTGAGCGTATCCTCGGCGGGAGCGGCGCGGCACCGAGGCCGCGGGCGACGGAGGAGCGATGGAGCTCGACGGGATGCACGTGGCGGTCCTTGCCGGCGAGGGCGTCGAGGACCTGGAGTACTGGGTCACCGTGATGCGGCTGCGGGAGGCCGGCGCGCGGGTCACCTCGGTCGGCCTCGCCCGGGCGACCGTCCGGGGCAAGAACGGCCTCGAGGTGCCCGTCGACGTCGCCGTGGGGGACGTCGACCCCGACGAGGTCGACGGGCTGGTGATCCCCGGCGGGCACATGCCGGACAAGCTGCGCCGCTACCCGGCCGTGACCGACTTCGTGGCCGCCATCCACGCGGCGGGCAAGCCGATCGGGATCATCTGCCACGGGGGACTCATCGCGATCTCGGCGCGCATCGTCGCGGGACGCCGCTCGACGGGCTCGCTCGGGATCCGCGACGACCTGCTGAACGCCGGGGCGACGTGGGTGGACGAGGCGGCGTTCCGCGACGGGAACCTGGTCTGGGGCCGGGTCGTGGAGGACATCCCCGCCTTCTGCGGGGAGCTGGTGGGCGCGTTCGCGGAGCACCGCCGGGCGCGATAGCGGCCCTCGCCCCCGGCGGAGCGGCCCCGCCCGGCCGGGCCTCAGTCCGCCGGCCGGACCAGGAGTGCGGGACCGACCGGGGCCGGCGCTGGCCACAGCGTCCCGAGCGCCTCGAAGGCCGGCCGCCATGCGGCTCGGCATGAGGCTCCAGCGGCTCGTCGGCGGCGCGCCCCAGCAGGTAGCCCTGCCCCAGGTCGACGCCTGCGCCCACGAGGACGGCGAGGTCCGAGCGCCTCTCGATGCCCTCGGCGACCAGCCGGGCATCGATGCGCCGGGCGAAGCCGACGAACGCCTCGATGAGGGCGCGCTTCGCGACGTTCCGGGCGCTCCCCCGGACGATCTCGCGGTCGATCTTGATGGCGCTGGGCCGGAGGGCCGCGATGAGCGTGAACGAGGCGTACCCGGCGCCGGCGTCGTCCACGGCGACGCCGAAGCCGAGCCGGCGCAGGGCCCGGACGACGCGCTTGAGGGGCACGACGTCGGGGATCGCCTGCTGCTCCGTGCACTCCAGGGTGACCTGGTGCGGCGAGATGCCGGCCGCGCGGACCCGGCTGGCGAGGGTCTGCGGGTTGAAGCGGGGGTCGAGGAGGCTCGCCGGCGCGAAGTTGATGGCGACGCGCAGGTGCCGCAGCGGGTCGCGGGCCACGATCTCGGCGATGCGGGCAAGGATCCGCTCCACGATGAACAGGTCGAGGTCGACCGAGCGCCCCGTCGCGATCGCCGCGTCGACGATGCCGCTGATCGATTGGGGGAGCATCGGCATCTCGGGCCGGAAGAGGCATTCCCACTCGGCGGTGCGGAGGGTCCGGAGATCCACGAGCGGCTGGAAGACGACGTGATGGCGGCTCCGGAGCGTGAAGAAGTAGTCGAGGAGCTTCGCCGGCGGCCACGAGCGGCGACTGGTCCATCCCGATCCGGTCCGCGATCCCGGACTGCTGGACGGCGTCCGTGAGGGCGTGGAGGTAGCGGTCCGGGGCGGGGGCGGCGGGGTTCACCGTGACCAGCCCATACGGCCGCCCGGCGGCCAGGCCGGCGACGACGACATCGCCCAGGGTGGCCGCGGGACCGATGACGCACCACCCTGCGTCGAGGTCGACGAGATGCGAGCCCGGCGCGGCGTCGGCCACGCTCCGCGCGAATTGATCGCCCCTCGCCCAGAACAGCCGTTCGTGCTGCGGGCGGTGAATCCAGAACGGCATGCAGCTCCCTGGGCCGGTGGCCGTGGTGCGTCAGCACCGAGTCGGAAACCGGGTTGGCTCCGCCATCATGCGCGCCGCGCACGGCTGGCGACCCGTCGCGACCGTACCGGGCCGCCCTCGCCGAAAGTACCCGGACTCGGGGAGCCTCCCTCGCGCCGGTGGGCTACGTCGTCGACGCCGCCGCGAAGAGGCGCTCGATCACGCGCAGGTTGGCCACGGCGTCCTCCGGCGGCGTCGGGAGCGGCGCGCCGTCGAGGACGGCGTCGGCGAACCGGTCGGCCTCGACCGCGTACGGGTCTGCCGTCGCGAACGTGAGCGTCTCCGTGGCCGGGGCGACCGGCGGGTCGCCGCCGGCCGTCACGTGGACGTGGGTCGGCCGGTCCGGCGGGATGTTGAAGGGGATGGGGATCGAGATCCGCCCCACGGTGCCGTAGATGTCGACCCGCTGGTCGGGCTCCACCAGGGTCGCGCAGGCGAAGCTGGCGATCCCGGCATCGAACGCCAGGACCCCACTCGTGAGCACGTCGACGCCGCTGGCCGGGTCGCGCATGAGCGAGCCCGTCACCCGCGCGGGCTCGGCACCGAAGAGCATCCGGGACAGGTTCACCGAGTAGCAGCCGATGTCGTACAGGGCGCCGCCGCCAAACGCCCGGATGTTGCGGATGTTCGCGGGGTCGTCGTTGTAGTACGAGAACCAGCTGTCGACCGCGGTCAGCCGCCCGATCCGGCCGCCTGCCACGAGCTCGCGCACGGCGACCCAGGATGGGTGGAGCCGGTACATGAACGCCTCCATGAGGAGGACGCCCTCGACCCGGCAGCTCTCGATCATCCGCTCGGCGTCGGCGGCGGTCATGGCCAGCGGCTTCTCGCACAGGACGTGCTTCCCGGCGCGGGCGGCGGCGAGGGTCCACTCCGCGTGGAGGTGGTTCGGCAGCGGGACGTAGACGGCGTCGACCTCGGGGTCGGCCAGGAGGGCCTCGTAGGAGCCGTGGACGCGCGGGATCCGGAGCCGCTGGGCGACGGACCGCCCCCGGTCCGCGTCCCGCGACGCGATCGCCACGACGTCGCCCCGCGTCGAGCGGCCGATGCCGGGGATCACCTTCTCCGTGGCGATGGAGGCCGTCGAGAGGACCCCCCAACGAAGGGTGCGCACGCTGCCCGGTCCCGGGACATCTCGGTCACCGGCCGCAGCGCCTCCTCGAGGATCCATGGTGTCCTCCGTCTCCCCCTCAGCCCTTCAGGGCGCCCGCCATCATCCCGCGCAGGAAGTAGCGCCCCAGCAGCAGGTAGACGACGACCGTGGGGAGCGCCGCCAGCATCGCGGCGGCCATCTGCACGTTGAACTCGACGATCTGGCTGCCCGAGATGTTGTTGAGGGCGACGGTGACCGGCCATGACTGCGAGCGGGTGAGGATGACGGCGAAGAGGAAGTCGTTCCAGATCGCCGTGAACTGCCAGATGAGCACGACGACGAAGCCCGGCGCGGAGAGAGGCAGGAAGATGCGCCGGTAGACGTCCCACATGCTCGCGCCGTCGATCTTGGACGCCTCGACCAGCTCGTAGGGGATCTGGGCGTAGTAGTTGCGGAAGGTCAGCGTCGTGATCGGGATCCCGTAGATGACGTGGACCAGGATCAGGCCCGCGATCGACCCGTACAGGCCGATCGACTGCATCACCTGGACGAGCGGGATCAGGATCGCCTGGTAGGGGATGAACATCCCGAACAGGATCAGGATGAAGATGAGGTTCGCGCCCCGGAAGCGCCAGCGGCTCAGGACGAAGCCGTTCACCGAGCCGACGATCGCCGAGAGGATCGCCCCGGGGACGACGAGGAGGACGCTGTTCCACAGGTTCGGGGCGAGCTTGTCGAACGCTGCCTGGAAGGCCGAGAAGTCGAGCCGCGTCGGCGGGGCCCACATCGACCCCGGGGTCGCCTCCGAGTTGGGCTTGAAGCCCGTGATGACGACGACGTAGAGGGGCATGAGGAAGAAGGCCGCCAGGACGACGAGCGGCAGGTAGACGACGATCAGCCGCCGGATCCGGCGCCCCAGTGGTCCGGCGAGGCCCGCGGGCGGGACCGGGGCCCCGGCCGCCGCCCGCGTCGCGGCGCTCACGAGCGGGCCTCCGAGCGCAGCGTCGTCCACAGGTAGGGGACGAGGACCACGGCGACCGTGACGAAGATGAAGATCGCGATCGCGGCGCCGTGCCCGTAGTCGTTCGCGTCGAAGGTGGTCTGCCACATGTTCACCGCCGGCACGTCGAGCTGGAGCTGCTTCCCGGCGACGGCGATGATCAGGTCGAAGACCTTGAGGCTGATGTGGCCGAGGATCACCAGCGCGGTGAGGGACACGGGCCGCAGGAGCGGCAGGATGACGTGGCGGTACAGCTGCCAGCTGCTCGCGCCGTCGACGCGGGCCGCTTCGCGGACCTCGTCGGGGATGCCTCGCAGGCCGGCCAGGAAGATCGCCATCGTGTAGCCGCTCATCTGCCAGATGGCCGGCAGGGCGATCGCCACGACCCCCACGTCCTTGGAGGTGTACCACAGGTTCTGGAGGCCGCCGAGGCCGAAGATGTCGAACAGGAGGTTGAGGCCCGTCGTCCGGTCGCCGCCCGCCGGGTTCATCAGCCAGCGCCAGACGACACCGGTGACGATGAAGCTCACCGCCATCGGGAAGAGGTAGATGGTCCGGAAGAAGGCCTCGAAACGGATCCGCTGGTCGACGATGATCGCCAGGATGAGGCCGAAGAGCATCGACCCGCCCACGAACGGGACCGTGAAGTAGACGGTGTTCCTGATGTCGATCTGGAAGCGGCGGTCGGCGAACAGGTCGAAGTAGTTCTGCAGCCCGACGAAGTCGAAGACCGGGGTCAGGCCCTTCCAGGACGTCATCGAGACGCGGAACGTCCAGCCGATGAAGATGTAGACGAAGACGATGATGGCGATCAGCGATGGCGCGAGGATCAGCAGCGGCGCCGATCGTCGAAGTCCTGCGCGGACGCGAGCCATGCGGCCTCCGGCTCGGTGCGGCCCCCGCGGACCGCCATTCGGGTCAGGTTGCCCGGAGACGGGTGCGAAGAGGCCGCCCGGGTTGCCCGCGGACGGCCCCGCCGCACGTCGCCCGGGCCCGCGGACGGGCCCGGGCGAGGGTCACTCGATCACTTGGGCCCTTCGGCCGTGAACGCATCGACGAGGGCCTTCTGGAAGACCCCAGCGTCCTTGTCACTGAGGAAGAAGCCGATCGCGTCGTTGATCTTGGCCTTGTATGCGTCGGCAGCGACGACGCCGTGGGCCAGGGACCCGACGATCGTGTCCTTGGACCAGTCCGTGATGGCGGTCTTGAGGTACTCGTTGAAGAGCGCCGGGTCGCAGTCGGTCCGGGCGCAGATGGAGCCCTTGACCGGGTTGAACGCCTCCTGGCCCTCCTTGGAGCCCGCGATCGTCAGCCACGCCTTGGCGGTCTCCGCATGGGGCGCGCCCTTGGGCAGGGTGAAGGAGTCGGACAGGAACGAGAAGATCCCCTTCGTGCCCGGAACGGGCGCCCAGCCGTAGTCGGTGCCCGGCTTGAGGGCGAGGTTGCCGCCGTCGACCGTGCCGGAGAAGTAGCCGTCCGCCCAGTCGCCCATGACGTTCATGGCCGCCTTGCCGTCGGCGACGAGCTTCGAGGCGTCCTGCCAGGTCAGGCTGGTCGCGTCGCTGTTCGTGTAGTCGAGGACCTTCTTGAAGTTGTCGATCGCCTTGGTGACGTCGGCGCTGCTCCAGTCGCCACCCTTGGCCCACAGCGCGTTGTACTTGTCGGCGCCGACGGTCCCGAGGAGGACCGTCTCGAAGAGGTGCATCGCCGTCCACTGCTCGCCGAGCGAGAGCGGGATGACGCCGGCAGCCTTGAGCTTCTCGGCCGCGACGAAGAACTCGTCCCACGTGGTCGGCGGCGTGATCCCGTTTGCGCTCAGGACCTTGGGGTTGTACCAGAGGACGTTGGCCCGGTGGATGTTGACCGGGACGCTGTAGATGCTGTCGCCCTGCGAGATGAGGGGGATGAGCAGCTTCGGGAGCTTGTCCTTCAGCCCGATGTCGGTGAACAGCTGGTTGAGCGGCTCGAGCTGCCCGGCGGCCACGTACGTCCCGATCAGCTCCTGGCCGGCATGGCCCTGGAACGAATCCGGGGGCTGGTTGGCCTGGAGCCGCGTCGCCAGGACGGCACGAGCGTTCGTGCCGGCGCCGCCGGCGACGGCCGCGTTGATGAACTTGACGTCGGGGTACTTCTGCGCGAAGACCTTGATCATGGCCTCCAGGCCGGCCGCCTCGCCTCCTCCGGTCCACCAGGAGAAGACCTCGACGTCACCCTTCGCCGTCCCGGCGGCCGGGGTCGGCGACGCGCCGCCGCCGCAGGCGCCCACGACGAGCGCGATCGTCGCCAGGGCCACGGCGATCCGTGTTCCGCGATGCTTCATGAACAATCCTCCTACGCGATGGTCGCGCAGATACGCGCCACCCGGCCTCGGGGCGTGCCCAGAGGCCAACCGGGGCATCATGAAGCCCGAACCCGGGCCACTGTCAAGAGGCGCTTGAACCGGTTTAGCCCTGCCCGGCCCGGAGCCCGGCCCGGACGCCGGCTCGCCCCCGGGCGCGGGGACGCCCGCCGCCGTACACTCGCCCCGCCGACTTGCACCGAGGACCCCCCATGCCCCAGCTCCACCTCCGCGCCGAGCCCGAGGACTACGCGCCCATCGTCCTCCTGCCGGGCGATCCGAACCGGGCCACGGCGATCGCGGCCCTCTTCGACGGCGGGCTCGAGGCGACGCGGCGGGTCAACGACCACCGGCTCCTCTACGGCTACACGGGCACCTACCGCGGGGTCCCGATCAGCGTCCAGACGACCGGCATGGGCGCGCCCGCGGCGGCCATCGTCGTCGAGGAGCTCCTCCGCCTCGGCGCCCGGCGGCTGATCCGGGTCGGCACGTGCGGCGGGATCGGGACGGGCATCCGGACCGGCGAGATCGTGATCGCCACGGCGGCGTCGCCGTTCGACGGGACGACGGCGGCCTACCTCCACGGCGAGCCCTACGCCCCCGCCGCCGACTTCCTGCTCACCCGCGCCCTCGTCGACGCCGCCGAGGCCGCGGGCGCCGCCTACCAGGTCGGGCCGATCTGCACCGTCGACGTCTTCTACAACCCCGACGCCGACTACTTCAGCCGCTGGGCCGCCCGCGGCGTCCTGGCCTTCGAGATGGAGAGCTCGGCCCTCTTCTTCCTGGCCGCCCGCGCCCGGGCGACCGGCGCCGACGTCCGGGCGGCCACGATCCTGACCGTCAGCGACGTGCTGGGCGAGGGGGTGACCTCCGAGCAGTCGTACCTCCCGCTCGACGAGCTGGAGCGCCGGACGGCGACGACGCTGCAGGTCGCCCTGGCGGCGGCGACCGCGCCCGCCGTCACGGCCGGCCTCTGAGCGCCGTCCCGGGAACGCCGGCGCCGTTCCCCGTCTTCGTCAACCTGCGGGCCATCGGGGTTCCGTTCGCCTGGTGGCGCGAGCAGGCGCTGCGCCTCGAGACGGCGGGCTACGCGGGCGTCGCCGCCTGGGACCATTTCGTCAGCCGCGGCGTCCGGAGCGATCCGGTGCTCGAAGCCTGGACCACGCTGGCCGCGGTGGGGGGCGCCACGACGCGGCTGGGCCTCATGACCTTCGTGGCCAACGTGATGAACCGCCACCCGGCCGTGCTGGCCCGGATGGCCGCGACGCTCCAGGACGCGACGGGCGGCCGCCTGACGCTCGGGATCGGGATCGGCGGGCACCCGGCCGAGCACCGGGCCTACGGCATCCCGTTTCCCGGACGTGCCCGAGCGGGTGGCCCGCCTCGAAGAGGCCGTCGCCGTGATGCGGGCCCTCTGGACGGGCGGCCCGGTGACGCGACCCAGCCCGTTCTACCCGCTGGTGGACGCGTACGCCTCCCCGGTCCCCGTCCCGCCGCCGCCGGTCATCGTGGGGGCGGAGTCGCGCCCGGGCGTGGAGCTGGCGGCCCGCGTCGGCGACGGCTGGACGACGCCCGCCGCGACGCTGGCGGAGCGCCTGCCGGACTACCTCGACGCGCTGGCGGCGGCCGGGAAGGCGCGCTCGGCGCAGCGGGTCCTCGCCGCCTTCGACCTGCCCCGGAGCGCGTCGCTCGCCGGCAGCCCCTGGGTCGAGGATCCCGCCGGAGCGGCCTCGCGGTGGGCGGCGGCCGGCGCCGACGGGGCCGTGCTCGGCGCGAACACCACGGCGGACGTCGACCTCCTGGTGGCGGCCGCGGCCCGGCGCTGAGGGCGGCCCGGGAGGCGCCGCGGGCCGTCGCTCGGCGCCCGGGGCCGCCCATGGGAAGATCAGGAGCGTGACCACGCCCCCCGGAGCTGCCCGCTCCGCCGCCCCCGAGCCGACCCACGCCTGCGTCCGCTGCGGCGCCGCCGTCCCCCTCGCCGACGCGCTGTGCCAGGCGTGCAATCCCGCCCGCCTCAAGCAGCCGGCCGCTTCCCAGGCGCACGGGACCGTCTTCCTGGGGATCGGCCTGGCCGTCGTCGCGATGGCCGTCGCGCTCACCGTCTTCGTCGGCGGCGTGGGGCCCTTCCGGGCGACCCTGGAAGACGTCGTGCCCGAGGGGGACGGGCTGCTGCTGACCGTCGCCGTCGACAACCTCGGCTCGCGGGCCGGCCACGCGAGCTGCCGGGTCTGGGACCCGACCTACCCCGGCAACCCCCCCGTCGAGACCTACGTCCGGACGCCCGAGATCCCGGCCGGGCAGGGCCTCGTCTTCGAGCAGCGCGTCACCGGGCTCGGCGCCGCCGAACGGTCGCTCGCCGTGGACTGCTCCCGGTGACGGCCAGCGCCTGGGCCGCCGAGCTGGCGGCGGCGGTCGAGATCGCGGAGCGGGCCGGCGTGCTCGTGGTCGGGCGCCTCGACGACGCCGGGGACGTCGCCTACAAGGGCGTGCGTGACATCGTGACCGAGGTCGATCACGCGTCGGAGGCGCTCATCCGGGCGGCCCTCGCCGAACGCTTCCCGGACGACGCCTTCTACGGCGAGGAATCGGGCCGGGACGCGGCGGCCGCCCACCGGACGTGGGTCTGCGACCCGATCGACGGGACCGTCAACTACGCCAACGGGATCCCGTTCTTCTGCGTCTCGCTCGCCCTGGTGGTCGACGGCCACCCGGTCGCCGGCGTCGTCCACGACCCGCTCCGCCGGGAGACGTTCGCCGCCACCGCCGATGGGCCAGCCACCGTCGACGGTCGACCGGTGGCCGTCTCGCGCAAGGAGCGCCTGGTCGACCTCGTCATGGGTCTCGCCGTGGGCGGACGGTCTCCGGCCCTGCGGACGCGGCGCGTCCGGCGCGCGATCCGGATCCCGCGCCAGATGGGCTCGGCGGCCCTCGCCCTCTCCTACGTCGCCAACGGCCGCTTCGACGCCTACAGCCAGACGGTGGGCCTCTCGCCCTGGGACATCGCCGCGGCCGGCCTCATCGCCGAGCGGGCCGGGGCGACCGTGACGAACATGGCCGGCGGCCCGTGGTTCGACCTGGCGGCGCCGGCAAAGGGGGTCGGCATCCTCGCCGCCCCGCCCGCCCACCACCCGCGCCTGCTCGAGCTGCTCCGCGAGCCTGGGTAGTCGGCCCTGCGGGCTGCCCGGCGCGCCGCGCCGCGCTGCCCGGCGCGCTGCGCCGCGCCGCGCTACGTGTCCCGCCAGCGGTGGGGCCGGCGGCGCAGGCCCGGGAGCTCCCAGCGGGCGCAGAACGCCTCCCAGGCGCCCCGGTCGGCGCCCTCCCAGCGGAGCTCCTCGACGGTGCGCTCGGGGAGGGGAGCGTCGCGGCGGAGCGTCGCCAGGTCCCGGAAGAGGAGGGCCTCGTCCCAGCGCGCGCCGAGGGTCGCGGCCAACCGCTCCGCACCGCGGACGCGGGCCGGCCAGGTCTCCGGAGGGGCAGCCCGGACGCCCTCGAGGGAGTCGAACGCGGCGAGGAGCGTCGAGGCCGCCACCGACCCGAAGCCGGGGATCCCCGGGAACCCGTCGGCAGCGTCGCCGACGAGGGCCAGCCAGTCGGGGATCGCGGCCGGCGCGACGCCCCATTTCGCCCGGACGCCGGCGTCGTCGTAGACGATGTCGCGGCGCCGGTCGCGGAGGACGACGCGATCGCCGCGGACCACCTGGGCCAGGTCCTTGTCCGGCGTGCAGACGAGGACCTGCGCCACGGCGGGATCGGCGGCGAAGCGGAAGGCCGCCGTCGCCAGCGCGTCGTCCGCCTCCAGCTCCACCATCGCCCACAGCGGGATGCCCAGCGCGACGATCGCCTCCTCGGCGACGGGGAACTGGGCCAGGAGGTCGGCGGGGACCCCGGCCTCGCTCTTGTAGCCGGGCCAGAGGTCGTTGCGGAAGGAGCGGATCACCCGGTCGTGGGCGCAGGCGACGTGCGTGGCGCCCTCGTCGCGGAGCAGGGCCAGGAGCGTCCCGGCGAGGCCCGCCACCGCGGTGAGCGGCATGCCGTCCCGGCCGCGCACGGGCGGCCGTGGCGCGTGGTAGGCCCGGAAGAGCTCGTACGTCGCGTCGACGAGGTGGACGCGCACCGCTGGGCCCGGGATCGGGTCAGCCGGCGTCCGCGCCGGCGCCCGCCATCGCCTCGGCGTGCTGCGACTCGACGATCTCGCGCAGGCGCTCCAGGTCGGCCTGGAAGATGGCTCCCATGATCGGCTTCTGGAGGAGCTGGCCCAGGTGCGGGAAGAAGGGCGGCACGAGCCGCTCGTCCCAGCGGACCAGGGTCCGCCCGCGGTCGATCGCCTCGAGGGTGATCCGGCCCCCGCCGGTGTACGTCCCCACGTGGCGGATCCCGAACCGGGTGGGCGGGTCGTAGACGTCGACCTCGACGGCGTCGACGATCCCGACCAGGAAGATGCGGACGTCGGCGTCGCCGCGGGTCCCGACCCCGACCGGGCCTGGCGTGGTCAGCCGGACGGCCTTCATCTCCTCCATCCAGAGGGGCTGGCGCTCGATGTCGGCGACGAGGTCCCAGACGTCGTCGATCGGGGCGCGGACCGTGATCGCCATCTTCATGACCGGGTCGGGACCCTCGCCCCGGGCGACGAGGTCGCCGATCCAGCGATCGATCACGTAGGCGCCGCCGACCCCGGCGACGGCCATGGCGACGATGCTTCGCAGGCGCATCAGGCCCTCCCCTCGGACGGGACGGGCTCCCCGGATCGCCGCAGATGGAGCGCGCCGGCGCGCTCCATCTCGGCCAGCGCCCGCTCCCCATCGCCGGGCGCCAGGTCCACCGGGCGGATGGCGTCGACCAGGACGTGCGTCTCGTAGCCGAGGGCGAGGGCGTCGAGGACGGTCGCCTTCACGCAGTAGTCGGTGGCGAGGCCGCCGACGACGACCCGCCGCATCCCGCGGCCGCGGAGGAGGCCGTCGAGCTCCGTGGGGACGGTCGCGCCGGTGCGCGGGTCGCGCATCGTGAAGCCGGAGTAGCCGTCCTCGCCGTTGGCGCCCTTGCGCACGCGCGGGGCCCCGCCCACGACAAGGTCGGGGTGGAGCTCCGCGCCCCACGTGCCGCCGACGCAGTGGACCGGCCAGGTGCCGCCGTCCTTGGCGAAGTGCGGCGTGACCGCGGGATGCCAGTCCTGGGTGCAGGCGACGAGGGCGCCCGCGGCGCGGGCGGCCGCGATCTCGGCGTTCAGGAGGGGGATGATCGCCGCGCCGCCGCCGACGGCCAGGCCGCCGGCCGGGTCCGCGAAGTCGTTCTGGACGTCCACGATGAGCAGGGCGGTGGTGGAGTCGTACGGCGTCGCCACGCTTGGACTGTACCCCATGCACGGCGGACGGGACGAGCCGCTGGTCGGCGGCGTCCCCTGCGGGGCGCGTGATCCCGGTATCCGCTACCCTCGGCGGTGGCGCAGCCATCGCCGCGCGCCATCCCGTGGAGTGCCCGGTCACGATGTACAGCGACGACTTCAAGCAGCAGCTGCCCGACATCGACCCGGGCGAGACCCGGGACTGGATCGAGTCCTTCGACCAGCTGCTCGACCAGGAAGGCGCGGAGCGCGCCCGGTTCGTCGCCTACAAGCTCCTCAAGCGGGCCCGCCAGCGCGAGGTCGGCCTGCCGCCGCTGACCCAGACCCGCTACATCAACACGATCAGCCCCGAGCAGGAGCCCGCCTTCCCGGGCGACGAGGCGATCGAGCGCCGCATCCGCCGCCTGGTTCGCTGGAACGCGGTGGCGATGGTCCTGCGCGCCAACAACGCGTTCCCCGGGATCGGCGGCCACCTCTCCACGTACGCCAGCTCGGCGAGCCTCTACGAGGTGGGCTTCAACCACTTCTTCCGGGGCAAGGACGACGGCGCCGGCGACCAGGTCTTCTACCAGGGCCACGCGGCGCCGGGGATGTATGCCCGGGCGTTCCTGGAGGGGCGCCTGAGCGGGGACCAGCTGGACCATTTCCGGCGCGAGGCGGTTCCCGGGCGGGGCCTCAGCTCCTACCCCCACCCGCGCCTGATGCCCGACTTCTGGGAGTTCCCCACCGTCAGCATGGGGCTGGGGCCCATCTCGGCGATCTACCAGGCTCGCTTCAACCGCTACCTCGCCGACCGGGGGATCGCGGACACGTCAGCGTCGCGCGTGTGGGCCTTCCTCGGCGACGGCGAGATGGACGAGCCCGAGTCGCTGGGGGCGCTCTGGGTCGCCGGCCGCGAGCGGCTCGACAACCTGACCTTCGTCGTCAACTGCAACCTGCAGCGCCTGGACGGCCCGGTGCGCGGCAACGGCAAGATCGTCCAGGAGCTGGAGGGGATCTTCCGCGGCGCCGGGTGGAACGTGATCAAGGTGATCTGGGGCCGCGAGTGGGACCCGCTCCTGGCGCGCGACACGGACGGCGTCCTCGTGAGCAAGATGAACGAGACCGTCGACGGCGAGTTCCAGAAGTACTCGGTCGCCGGCGGGGCCTACATCCGGAAGCACTTCTTCGGCCCCGACCCGCGCCTGGGGCAGCTCGTGGAGCACCTCTCCGACGACGACCTGACCCGGCTCCGGCGAGGCGGCCACGACTACCGCAAGCTCTATGCCGCCTACCGCGCGGCGACCGAGTTCCGCGGCGCCCCGACGGTCATCCTGGCCAAGACCATCAAGGGCTGGACGCTCGGCCCGGGGGTCGAGGGCCGCAACATCACCCACCAGGCCAAGAAGCTCTCCGAGGCCGAGCTGCTGATCTTCCGGGACCGCCTGGAGCTGCCGATCCC
Source organism: uncultured Chloroflexia bacterium (assembly GCA_963827965.1). Classification (GTDB taxonomy): domain Bacteria; phylum Chloroflexota; class Limnocylindria; order Limnocylindrales; family CSP1-4; genus CTSoil-043. The sequence continues at coordinate 56,384 of CAWHCW010000014.1, forward strand.
CGACGAGAAGATCGCGGACGCCCCGTACTTCCACCCGGGCGCCGACTCGGAGGAGATCCAGTACCTGCTGGAGCGGCGGCGCGTGCTCGGCGGCTCGCTGCCGAAGCGGATCGTCCGGGCCCGCCCCCTGCCGGCGCCCGCGCCGGAGGCCGACGCCGAGTTCGCGGCGGGATCGACCTCGCCGGTCAGCACCACGATGGTCTTCGCCAAGCTCCTGCGCAACCTGCTGCGCGACCCGGGCTTCGGCCGCCGGGTCGTGCCGATCATCCCCGACGAGGCCCGCACCTTCGGCATGGACCCGCTCTTCAAGGAGGTCGGGATCTACGCCAGCCAGGGCCAGCACTACGAGCCCGTCGACTCCGACCTCCTCCTCTCCTATCGCGAGGCGAAGGACGGCCAGGTCCTCGAGGAGGGGATCACCGAGGCCGGCTCGATGGCCTCCTTCCAGGCGGCCGCCACGTCGTACGCGACGCACGGCGAACCCATGATCCCCTTCTACATCTTCTACTCGATGTTCGGCTTCCAGCGGACGGGCGACCAGGCGTGGGCCTTCGGCGACGCTCGCGGCCGGGGCTTCATGATGGGCGCGACGGCGGGCCGGACGACCCTCAACGGCGAGGGGCTCCAGCACCAGGACGGCCACAGCCACCTCCTCGCCTCGACCGTGCCGGCGGTCCGGGCCTACGACCCGGCCTTCGCCTACGAGCTGGCGGCGATCGTCCGCGACGGGATCGAGCGGATGTACGGCCGCGGCGAGGACCACCTCTACTACGTCACGCTCTACAACGAGAACTACCGCATGCCGCCGCGGCCCGAGGGCGCCGCGGAGGGAATCGTCCGCGGTCTCTACCGCTTCCTGGAGGGCCCCGAGATCGACGGCGGGGCGAAGGGGCGGGTCCGCCTGGTGGGGTCCGGCGCGATCCTCCAGCAGGCGCTTGCCGCGCGGGACCTGCTCGCCGAGCGGTTCGGCGTGGCCGCCGAGGTCTACAGCGCGACGTCCTGGCAGCTGCTCCGGCGCGACGCCCTCGAAGCGGAGCGCTGGAACCGGCTCCACCCGGCGCAGGAGCCGCGGATCCCCTACGTCTCGCAGGTGCTGGGCCCCGACGGTGGGCCCGTCGTCCTCGTCTCGGACTGGGTGAAGGCGCTGCCCGACCTCGTGGGGCGCTGGCTCCCGGCCGGGTACGTCTCCCTGGGGACCGAGGGATTCGGGCGCAGCGACACGCGCGAGGCGCTCCGCGGGCTCTTCGAGATCGATGCCCCGAACGTGGCGGTGGCCGCCCTCGCGGCCCTCGCCCGCGAGGGCGCGCTCCCGCCAGGCGTGGTCGCCGACGCGATCGCGGGCCTGGGAATCGATCCCGAGAAGCTGGACCCGCTGGCCCTGTAGCGCCGCCGGCCGGGGAGCCGCTGCCGGGGAGCCGGTGCCGGGCCGCTGCCGGGCCGCCCCGGGAACCCGTGCCGGGCCGCCCGCGTCACGGGGCCAGAACGGTCGCCGACCGGACGGGCGATGCCGGGGTCACCTCCTCCCGGGCCGCCGCCGGACGACCGGCAGGGAGTCGCCGTCATGTCCGCAACCCGTCGCCCATTCAGCGCCCCGTCCCGCCCCGGCTGGGTCGCCATCGGCATGGTCGCCGGCCTGGCCCTGGCCGTCGTCCTTGGCCCGGCCCTCGCGCCGCGCGCCGCGCAGGCCGTCGACGACACCGAGCCCGACCGCACGATCAGCGTCGCCGGCACCGGCACCGTCACCCTCGTCCCCGACGTCGCCGACCTGCACGTCGGCGTCGTGATCCAGCGTCCCAAGGTCAAGGACGCGCGGGCCGCCGCCGCGACGGCGATGCAGGGCGTGGTCAAGGCGCTCCGCGCCGCCGGTGTCGCCGAGCGCGACATCCGGACCACCACCCTCTCGCTGCAGCCCATCTACGACTACCGGGCGAACGGAGCCCCGCCGAAGATCACCGGGTACGAGCTGCGCAACGGCGTGGTCGCCACGATCCGCGACCTCGACCGCCTGGCCGATGCCGTCGACGGGGCGCTCGCCGGGGGCGGGACCACGCTCGACGGGATCAGCTTCCGGGTGGACGACCCGACCGGCGCCGAGGCGCAGGCCCGGACGCAGGCCATGAAGGCGGCCCGGGCGAAGGCTGACGCCCTGGCCAGCGCCGCCGGCGTCACGATCGTCGGCGTCGCCTCCATCAGCGAGCAGTCGTCGCCGACCCCGTGGCCCGTTCCGTACGCCGCCGCCGCCCGCGACGAGGCCGCCACGCCGATCCTGCCAGGGACCTCGGAGATCACGGTCTCCGTCAGCGTCGTCTACCTGATCGGGTAGGCGCGGCCTCGGCCCCGGGCCCTGCATCCGCCTAGACTGGCCGCATGAGCAGCCAGATCGAGCCCACCGCATCCCGCACCGTCACCGCCACCGGCACCGGCCGCGTGGCGGTGACGCCCGACGTCGTCGAGCTTCGCCTCGGCGTCGCGGTGACCCGCCCCACCGCCTCCGCGGCGCAGGCCGAGGCGGCCACGACGATGGCCGCCGTCCTGGTCGCGCTTCGCGGGGCAGGGGCCGGGGACCGCGACCTCCGCACCGACGGCCTCGCCCTTCAGCCGGTGATGGACTATCGCAACGACGGCCCGCCGCGCCTCCGCGGCTACGAGCTGCGCAACGGCGTCGTCGCCCGCCTGCGCGACCTCGCCCGCCTCCCCGGGGCGATCGACGCGGCGATCGCGGCCGGCGCCACGGCGCTCGAGAGCGTGCGCTTCGACGTCGAGGATCGCGCCGCCGCCGAGGAGACCGCCCGCGCCGCGGCCGTCGCCGAGGCGCTGGGCAAGGCCGCTGCTCTCGCGGCGGCGGCCGGCGCGGCGCTCGGGCCGGTCCTCGCCATCACCGAGGGTCCGGGCCAGCACCCGGGGCCGTACCCGGTCGCGCGCGCCGCGAAGCTGATGGTCGCCGAGGCGGCACCGACGCCGGTGGAGGCCGGCGAGAGCGAGATCGCCGTCACCGTGGAGGTCGTCGTCGCCCTCGCCTGACGGACGTCAGGGCGCCTGGTCCCCCGACGCCACGACCCGGAAGACGCCGCCGCCGGCGAGGTCGACGACGTAGAGCTCGCCGGCCTCGTCCTCGCCGAACGAGGCGACGGCCAGGCCGCTCTGCAGCAGCACGCGTGGCGCCGCCGGCGCGCCGCCCGCGTCGAGGCCCCAGATCGTGCCGCTGCAGTAGTCGGCGTAGAGGTACGTGCCGCCCAGGCCGGCAACGGCCGGCCCGCGGTAGACGTACGCCGCCCGTGACCGAGCAGCCGCGGTCGTGGCCGTACTCGGCCACCGGCAGCACGAGCCCGGTCGCGTCGCACCCGTCCGGCGGGTCGAAGCAGGCGCTCGCCTCCATCGTGTTCCAGCCGAAGTTCGGCCCGGCCGGCGCGTCCGCCGGCCAGCGATCCACCTCTTCGATGGATCCCTGGCCCACGTCGCCGATCCAGAGGTCGCCGGTGCTCCGGTCGAAGGAGAAGCGCCACGGGTTGCGCAGCCCGTACGCCCAGATCTCGCCGAGGGCGCCGGCCCGGCCGACGAACGGGTTGCCCGCCGGGATCCCGTAGGGCGCGCCCGCCGTCGGGCGGGGGTCGATCCGCAGCAGCTTGCCGAGCAGCGTGTCGAGGCGCTGGCCGTTGCCCTGCGGGTCGCCGCCCGAGCCGCCGTCGCCGGTCGCGATGCAGAGGAACCCGTCGGGGCCGATCGCGAGGCCGCCGCCGTTGTGGTTGGGGAACGGCTGCTCGATCCGCAGCAGGACCCGCTCGGAGCCCGGGTCCGCGCGGTCGCGCCGCGGGGTCGGGGGCGCGGAACTCGCTCACGACCGTGTCGCCGTCGCGGTCGGTGTAGTCGACGAAGAAGCGGCCGTCGACGGCGAAGGTCGGGGCGAAGGCGAGCCCCAGGAGCCCCCGCTCGCCCCCCGACGCGATCCGGTCGGCGATGTCGAGGAACGGCTCGGGCAGGAGGCGCCCGTCGCGGACCACCCGGATCCGGCCCGCCTGCTCGATGACGAAGAGGCGCCCGCTGCCGTCGCCGGCGTGGCCGACGAAGAGCGGGCTCGCGAGGCCGTCGGCCACCGGCTCGAGGGCGATCGCCGCGAGGGGCGCAACCGACGCGGAGGGCGTCGCGGCCGGCAAGGCCGTCGGGGCCACGCTCGGGGCCGGGCTTCCCGACGATGTCGGGGTCGGCAGCGGCGTCGGGCCCGACGGCGTGGGGGCTGCCCCGCACGCGGCGACGAGGACGGTCAGGGCAACGAAGGAAGCGGCGGCGCGTCGCCGCGGGTCCCGGCCCGGGAATCGGAGGCCGGCGCCGGGGCGGATGGCGTCCCTCACAGGTCGACGCGGTGCCCGGTCGCGGCGGCCTCGTGGACGGCGTCGGTGAACTCCATGTAGCGCACGCCGGTCGCGAAGTCGGTGAGGCGGACCGGATCGCCGTCGCGGATCGATCCGACGAAGTCGGCCTCCACGCGCCACGTCCAGCGCTCCGCATCGGGAATGGCGACCTCCTCGAAGGCGGCCGCCCCCGCCGGCGCCAGGTCCAGGCGGGCACCGACCATGTCCACGCGCAGGACGCCGCCGGTCCCGACGAGCGTCGCCCCGTTGACCGGATCGGGGCGCCCGTAGCCGGCCACGGCGAAGGTGGCGACGACGCCTCCGGGGAAGCCGGCGATGACGGCCGCGGCGTCCGGGACGTCGGCGGCGATCGCCGTCCCGTCCGGCCCCGCCTGCGTCGGGGCGAAGGTGCGCAGGGCCGCCGAGAGCTCCGTCGCGTGGCCCAGCCAGCGGGCGACGCTCTCGTAGAGGATCCCGAGCGTCATCACGTTGTTGCCGGAGTGGCGGCGTTCGCGGCGCCACTGGTCGCGGCCGGTCGGGGCGATCCCCCCGGACCAGGAGACGCGCACGGTGCGCAGCTCGCCGATGGCGCCCCCGGCGAGGAGGCGCCGGATCGTCGCGTCGGCGAAGCCGAAGGGAGCCGGGACCACCATCGCGACGCGGTCCGGGCGCGCCGCGGCGGCCGCGAGCATGGCCCGCGCCTCGGCCGCGTCCATCGCCATCCGGCCCTCCACGAGGACGTGCTTGCCCGCGGCCAGGGCCGCGATGGCGATCGGGGCGTGGAGGTACGGCCAGGTGGCGACGACGACCGCGTCCACCTCGTGATCGGCGACCAGCGCCTCCCAGCCGGCGTACGGGCGGGGGATCGCGAGCTCCGCGGCCGCCCGCGCCGTGGAGTCCGGCGTGCGGTTGGCGACCCCGACGATCTCCACGCCCGGGAGCGCCCGGAAGCCCGGGACATGCCGCGCCCGGGCGATCCCCCCGGCCCCGACCAGCCCGATCCGGATTCGCTGCGTCATCCGTTGCCTCCGTCTCCCGCCGCGCTCGCTGGGGCGTGCTGCGGCAGCCGCGCCGCGAGGGCGACCGCATACCCCGGTGTCGTGCCCCGCTCATCGTGCCGGAAGAAGACGTACGCGTCCCGGCCGTCGGCGAGGAACGGCTCCAGCCGCGCCGCCCAGGCATCGAGGTCGGCGGTTCCGTAGAGCGTGCGGCGAAGGCGGAGATAGAGAAAGGGGCCGGTGACGGTCAGCGGCGGATCGGGGGCCTCGTCCGTCTCGGTCACGACGAGGACGGCCGCGGCGGCGCGGAGTCGCTCGTGCGTCTCGTCGACCTGCCACGACGGGTCCTGCGCCTCCAGGGCGAGGGGGACGTCGGCGGGCCAGGCCGCCAGCAGTCGGTCCAGGCGCGCGTCGTCGCGTCCCTGGCCGGCCTGGATCCGGAAGAGGGCCGTTCCCAGGTGGCTGCCGAAGGCGGCGAGGGGCGCGGCGAGCCACGGCAGCGTGCCGGCGGGATCGGTCGCGTAGGCGCGCAGCGAGCCGGTGCGGAGGAGCTTCACCGCGAAGCGGAAGCGACGACGGCACGCGGGCCGCCCAGGCGGCGGCCTGCTGATCGGTGACATGGCGGTAGTAGGTGCCGCTCAGCTCGACCGCGCCGAGGCGCGCGGCATACGCGGGCAGCAGCGCGTCGGGGCGGGTGCCGGGCGGGTAGAAGGCGGGAGCCCAGGCGGGGTAGGCGAACCCGCTGGTGCCGCGTCCGCAGGACGCCGGCCACGCCGGTCAGGACTCCAGCGCCTCGGCGATCGTGCCGCAGGCGGGGAGAACGCGCCTTCGGCGGGCGCCTGCAGGCCGCGCACCACCGCCTCCAGGGCCCGGAGGAGCCCCTCGCGGTCGGCTTCCGGGATGGGCGAGAGGAAGTGGTCGTCCACGCCGCGGAGGTGCACCGGCGCCGCCTCGCGCAGGCGGTCGAGGCCGGCCGCCGTCAGCTCGGCCCAGGACCCGCGGGCGTCCGTCGGGCAGGCGCGCCGAGCGACGAGCCCGTCGACCTGCGAGCCGGTCGACGAGGCGCGAGACGCCGCTGCGCGACAGCACGACCCGGTCGGCGAGCTCGCTCATCCGGAGGCGCCGCTCGTCGGCGATCGCGAGCTGGACGAGGGCGTCGTAGTCGGCGAGGGAGAGGCCGCGTTCGACCTGGAGCTCCGCCTCCAGGCGCCGCGTCACCACGGCGTGGGCCTGCAGGAAGGCGATCCACGCGCGCAGGCGCGGATCATCGGGGCTGGGCGCCCCGACGACGTCGGCGGTGGCGCGGGGACGCGCGGTGCTCTGCGTCATCGGTCTCCTGGTCGGGTGCTGGCTCGGGCAACCCGGATGATAGCGCCTCTGCGAAGCGGTAGTTGCACACGCAACTATAGTGGGATATAGTTGCGCAGTCAACTACACGCGGACCGGCGCTCACGTCGCCGGACGACGGCAGGGACAGGAGCAGGGAAACCCATGAGCAACTGGCAGCTCGATCCGGCGCACACCGTCGTCAGCTTCACCTCCAAGCACATGATGATCACCAAGGTGCGCGGGCATCTTCAAGGGCGTCAGCGGCACGATCGCGTTCGACGAGGCCGACCCGGCGGGCTCGCGCGTCGAGGTCACGATCCCCGCGGCATCCATCGAGACCGGCATGGGACCGCGCGACACCCACCTCCGCTCCGCCGACTTCCTGGACGCGGACAGCCATCCGACGCTCACCTTCGTCAGCACCGGCGATCACGCCCAAGGGCGATCGCTGGTCGATCACCGGCGATCTCACGATCCGCGGCGTCAGCCGCCCGGTCGTCCTCGACGCCGAGCCGCTCGGGGTCGTCACCGGGATGGACGGCCGCCGCCACGCCGGCTTCGAAGCGACGGCGAAGATCAAGCGCTCCGACTGGGGCCTGACCTGGAACGTCGGCCTCGAGGCGGGCGGCTGGCTCGTCGCCGACGAGGTCGTCATCGAGCTCGAGGTCGCCGCCGACGAGGTCGCCGCCGCGGCGGTCGTCGAGCCGGCAGGCGCCATCGCAGCCTGACCTTCCCGCTCCGACGGCCGGCGCGGCCCGCCCTCGCGGCGGGCGCGCCGGCCGTCTCGATTCGCGCGCCGCGCCCCTACTGCGCCGCGAACGTCGCGTCGATGCAGTCGGCGACGGTGACCGGCTTCGCCACCGGCGACTCCGGCAGGCCGCTCATGAAGGCGATCGAGCGCTCCCAGTCGGTGGCGTTGACGGCACCGATCCCGTGGGCCGCGGTGTAGTCGTTCTGCCACGTGTCGATGGTCGCCACCAGCACCGCGAGCTGCGCGTCGCGATCGGTGGCCAGCTCCGGGCACCCGCGCGATGGCAGCCTCGAGCCCCTTCTGCGGGTCGGCCATGATCTCCTCCATCGCCCTGCGCGTCGCCGCGACGAAGCGGCGGATCGCGTCGGCCTTCGGGCCGTCGAGCGCCTTCTGGCCGACGATCAGGCCGTTGCCCGGGAGCTGCGACCCGGCGGGAAGGGCCAGCACGACGGCCGGCGTCCCGGCCAGCTCGAGGCGGATGGGCTCGTTGTTCACGAATCCCGTCGCCGCGTCGACGACCCCCTGCTCGAGGGCAGTCAGCTGCCCGTAGTCGGGGAAGGGCACGATCTCGACGTCGGACGGGGTGAGGCCCGCGCCCGCGAGCAGCGCCTGGAGCTGGATCCACGACGAGCCGTACTTGCCGGGGATGCCGATCTTCCTGCCGGCGAGGTCGGCCGGTCCGGTGATCCCCGAGGATGCCTTGGCGAAGACGATGCTGGGGAAGTCGGCGTAGACCGTGAAGACGAAGCGGACGGGGATCCCCTGGCTGACCGCCGGGATGACGCTCGTCCCGTCGGCGATCCCGATGTCGATCGCGCCCTGGCCCACGAGCGTGACCAGCTCCGGGTCGACCTTGTTCTGGAAGGTGACCTGGAGGCCGGCGTCGCGGTAGTAGCCGGCCTGGTCAGCGAGGTAGAACTGGGCGAACTGGACGCTGGGGATGTAGCCGAGGCCGACCGTCAGCTCGACCGGAGCGACCGGGGTGGGGGAGGGCGTCGCGGGCGCTCCCGAGGCGCCGGGTGCCGTGGACGTCGGGACGCCCGGCGTGGCGCTCGCTCCACCGCCGCAGGCGGCGACGATCACGGCGAGGACGCCGAGGAGGAAGCCCGGCCGGACGGCGATGCGCCGGGCGGTGGGGCGGAGGGTGATCGAGGTGCTCACGTGTCTCTCCCGTGCTCGCGATGCGGCCCCGGGGCGACACGACACGTGGACGCGCCCCGCTCGGGCGCGTACCCGTCGCCTTCTTCCATCCGGACTCTGACCGTCGGCCCCGCTGGCGCGACCGGGGACGGTCGCGGTCGGGTCTGCGACGTCGCCGAGTGGCGGCCGTCGCTCGTGGGCTCACCCCAGGTGGGGGCGCTACCACCGGTCGGGGATTGCACCCTGCCCCGAAGGCGCCGCGATCGTAGCAGAGGCGGCGGGGGGATGGGGGCGGGCCCGTGCCCCGAGCCGGCGTCTCGAGCCCGACGGCGGGCTCCCCGACCGACCGCCGGCGGTCTCAGGCCCGGGCGGCCACGTGGCGCTCCACGAGCAGCACCGAGCCGTACAGCGCGATCCCCAGCACGGCGATCACGATGAGCGTCGCGAAGAGGAGGGGAGTGTCGTAGAGGCTGCCGCGGGCCAGGTTGATGAGGACGCCCAGGCCCCGCTCGCCGCCGGTCCACTCGGCCACGATCGCGCCCACGACGGCAAGGGTGATCCCGATCCGCAGGCCGCCCACGATCCCGGGCAGGGCGGCGGGGATCTCGATCAGGACGATCCGCTGGCGGCGGGTCACCCGGTAGCTGCGGGCCATCTCCAGGAGGCGCCGGTCGATGCCCCGGATGGCGACCATCACGCTGATCGCCACCGGGAAGAAGACGACAAGGGCCACGATGATCGAGCGGGCCAGGAGCCCGGTGCTGAACCAGATGGCGATCAGGGGGGCCAGGGCCAGGATGGGGACCGCCTGGGCCGCGACCAGGTACGGGGAGAGCACCCGGTCCACGAGCCGCGACCGGGCGATGATGTACCCGGTGGGCAGGGCCGCCGCCGCTCCCGCGGTGAACCCGACGGCGATCTCCGCGACGGTCGTCACGAGATGCGGCCAGAACGTGCCCTCGACCCACCCGCGGAGGAAGCGCTCGGCGACGAGGAGCGGGCCCGGCAGGATGTACGCCGGGTAGTCGCCGATCCAGACGATCGCCTGCCACGTCGCCAGGAACCCGACGAAGGCGACCAGGGGGGGCAGGATCCGCGCCCGGGCGCCGCTCACGCGATCACCGCGTCGGGCTCGTCGTGGCGCCCGACTTCGCCCGTCGCGACCGCGAACGCATCGTCGGTGGCCCCGCCCAGGCGGGCCCGGATCTCCGCCGCGGTCCGCGTCAGGACCGCGGCGTCAAGGTCGGCCAGGCGGCGGGGCCGCGGCAGCTCGACGGGGACGTCGGCGGCGATTGCGGCGGGACGCGGCGAGAGCACGACCACCCGGTCGGCCAGGAAGACGGCCTCGGGAATGCTGTGGGTGACCAGCACGATCGTGCTGCCGATCCGCTCCCAGAGGCGGAGGAGCTCGACGTTGAAGCGCTCGCGGGTGAGGGCGTCGAGGGCGCTGAACGGCTCGTCCAGCAGCAGGACGGACGGCTCGAGGGCGAGGGCGCGGGCGATCGCGAGGCGCTGCCGCATGCCGCCGGACAGCTCGCCCGGCCGCGCCCCGGCCCAGTCACGGAGGCCAACGAGGCCGAGGAGGTCACGCGCCCGGGCTTCGCGCACGGCGCGCTCGTGTCCGGCCACCTCCAGCGGGAAGGCCACGTTGGCGAGGGCCGACCGCCAGGGGAGGAGGCGCGGCTCCTGGAAGACGAGGCCAACGCGGGCGTCGGGCCCGTTCACCGGGCGCCCCTCGACCTCGACGGTGCCACCGGCCGCCGGCAGCAGGCCGGCGATCACCCGGAGGAGCGTGCTCTTGCCGCAGCCGTTCGGCCCCACGAGGGCGATGACGGAGCGGCGCCCGACCTCGAGGTCGATCCCCCCGAGCACCGGGACGGTGTGCCCGTCGACGGGAAAGGCGAAGCGCAGGCCGGCCAGGCGGATCGCAGGCGCTGCGGGCGCAGGCGCTGCGGGCGCAGGCGCTGCGGGGAGGCGCTGCTGGCGCAGGCGCTGCCGGGGCAGGCGGGGGCGCGTCGGACACGGGCTCCTCGACGTCGGGAACGGGCGCGCCGGGTGGCGCGCGGACACGTCGCGGTCGAGTCTACATTCGACGTGAGAGGGGTGCCGCGCACGATCACCGGGGCATCGGCGCAGCAAAACGCCCGAAAGGACCGCCGACTCGGTCGCCTCGCCCCCCTTGCGGGGAACTCGCCACCCTTGCGGGCAGCTGTGGCGCTCCTTGCGGAGCTCCTCCCGCTCTTGCGAGCGGGTCCGGCACCTTGCGGCACCGGTGCAACCGTTGGATCGCGCCGCCTCCCTTGCGGAAGGGCCGACCCTCCTTGCGGAGGATCCGTCTCCCCTTGCGAGGAGCCCGGCCGCCTTGCGGCGGCACCGCGGTCCGTTCATCACGGCCCCTTCGGGCTGACCGGATCATCGCCTGCCGAGGTCGGCCCCCGCAAGGGGGTCTATCCACGAGTTTCGGGACCCGGCGCCGGGTTATCCACGGTCCGTCCACGGTCGCCGCCCGGCGCCGCGGCCACCGTCGTGCCGCCCGGGGCGGCCCGGGTCAGACGAGCCGGCGAGCGAAGCCGCAGATCGGGCAGGCCGCGACGCCCGTGCGGGGGTCGAGGTTGAGGGACGTCGGGCAGCCGTTGGTGCCGCAGTAGAGGCGCGGGTCGCCGACCTGGCGCCTGCGCCGGCGCCGCGCATCCGCGGCTCGCCCGGCAAGAGAGAGGGGCGCGGCGGGTCGCCGCGCTGGGGTGTGGTTGGACATCATGTCCGTTGAGAACCTTTCTTGGCCGGCCGGCGGGTAGGTGCGGGCTCGGTCCCTGCGATGAGTGGTCGCCCGGCGATTGCTGGGGCCTGGGCGACCGGGTGGCGGTGCGGCGCGGGGAGCGTGGCTTGGGTGCTCGAACCCTGCGCAGGCATCGCCTGAACACGGACAAGGATGGGGCCGCCGCCCGAACCTGTCAAACGCGGCCGGTTGGCCATGCCCCCCCAGGGTGGCGGGACGTCCGGCCCGGCAGGCGGTCAGGCGAGCCGGCAGGTGAGCGCCAGGGCCATGGGGACGTCGACGGCGGCGTGGGCGGCGAACGCGAGTCGTGCATTCGAGCATCCCTCTCTCGCTGTAAATTTCAGAGCAAGTTGGAAAATTGAAGGTCAGTGAATCATGGCAGGTTGAGGAAGCTTAGGCTTAAACTGCAAGGGAGAGACACTCTTCCCACGCATATATTTTCTTAAATAGACTGGAGAGCATGGTGTAGGGTAATCCTTAAGCAAACCGTCGAGAGACGAGGAAGCTCGGTCTTTTGCGAAGGCAAAAGTTCCGAAGTCGAACGCGAGCGAGTGGAGCCGCTGGAGCGAATGAGCGTGTTTGCGGGGAATGGCCGACATCGTACCCATCTAAAGGAAAATTCAGGGGAAAAGGTGTTTACATCAGTAGTCGATGTCCTGCTTGTATTCCTTCTGGTTCTTGGCTGCGTGGCGGGGGACGTCAATGATGCCGTCCACCTCCTCCAGGTCAAACCACCATTTGTCCTCATAGTGGGGCTTTCCGTATCCGAGAAGGTCATCAAACCGTATCGCCAGGCTCCTAGCTATCCCGGAATGGCGCATGGCCCAGTTTACTCCTCGGTGGAATGGTGTGTAGGGCTTGTTCCACGGACAGACCTTGACGCATGTGCCACAGCCCGAGCCTCTTTTGTTGCCAACGCGCATCCTCGTGCATCTCTCGGTATTGGTCGGCCAATGTTCATAACCCTTGTCCATGACCTTGTCGCCCGGAGCTTATGGCGCCGGATGGACATTCGCGAGCGCACTTCTTACACTTGGAACAGAAATCCTGGAGGCCGAAATCAATCGGTTTATCAACCAGGAGAGGAAGGTCGGTAGTCACTACAGCCCCTTTGAATCGTGGCCCCAAAAAGGGATGAACAACGCAGTCCCCTATCCTGCTCATCTCGCCAAGCCCTGCCCAGAGAAGGATAGGAGGAACCACCACCTGGTAGTTTCTGGCGTGATGGGCCCGGGCCGGATAACCGAGGCGGCGGATGTATTCTGCTATTATGCAGGCAATAAAACCTGATGTGGAATAGGCAAGGAAGCTCATTGCGTTGCTAATCCAGTCACTCCCGGTAAATGCATGGGCTGTTCTCCAGTCCTGGTCAACAAGCACAGCGATCGCATACTTGTGATCCAATTCGATGGGATCGCCCTTCGGGAACTTGTGGGTATACACTGCATAGGAAGGAAGCTTGCAGATGCCTACTGCATCCGCCCTCAGGAAATAGGCAAGCTCTTTAATGTGGCGGGAGATGGCTGCCGGGTCTTCCGGTAGTGGGGCCTTCTGGACTGCAACCAGGCCGTCGACCATATTGACCATGTTGCTGGTCATCCACAACAGGGCGCCAGAGACAGGTTGCTTCGGAACAAACCGTTGAACTTCCTTTGAAAGCCTATCCCCAAAATCTCCTCTTCTCGCCCGATTGAAGCCACTCTCCCTCTCATCCACCCGCTTTATCTGGTCATCATGTATTGCCGTGGTAGGTCGCTCGACCCGTTTGATGGTGTGCATTGGAAAGGGCTCCCAATTCCGCTCATGGTATCCGCTCATAGATCGGTCTCCTCTTTGATTAAAATCAGGTACTCATATTTATAGAGGTCTTCAACAAAATGGCAGATCATTTCTGCTTCGTCAGAATAGTGCCCACCATATGTCAGGGCATAGCGAGCCTCGTCCGACAGCGTAAAGGGAATAAAATTGGCAAAGGGTCCCCGAATGGACTTGTAACCATGAAGAGCGGCAACCTTTTCCAGATAAGAGAACTTTATTGTGTATTCGTCATGACCGGCAAGGCTTATTCGTTCCGGATTTCCCGTTGACTCAATGCGAATAAGGGATCGCAAACCCTCCGGGACAGAAGCCTCGCAGCTGTGCTCTCCTAAATAGATATAAGGAATTCCTGCAGAGCATAGTTTTTCCAGGGTCTCAATGGCACCAACATTCACGTTAAATGTATCGTCCCTTGGTCTCTCTAAATTGTACTTCTTGAAGAAGCCTGCAGCCCATTGCAAGACAGGATCTGCATTCTTGGGCGACAATCCAAAGACATCCTGGCCGAGGTTAACGAGGGTCGGGAAATCACCCAGGTTTTCATTCAGGATAGCGAGGTCAAAACCTTTCAAGAAGATGGGGTCCGTTTCAAGGAAATCCTCCTGCAGGAAGTCCAATGCATATTCTTTGAGTGTCTCTTGCTGCTTCCCGAGAAGAAACGGCGAAATGTCAAGCATGCATGCCTTGATGGATCTGTTCCTGTCGAGAAAATCCCTCATCAGGTAACCATAGCCTCCGCCTATTTCGAGAACTTTCGAGATTTTCTCCATGGGAAAGAACTGGCCCAGATAGTCATAGAGGAGATGCCCAAAAGAACCGTTACGGGAGAGCAACTTTCTTACCGGTGTTCCCTCCGGGTAGAGGGCGTTACAGACAGTCAGTTCCCAACCGAGGCTTTTCAGGCTTCCCGTGTGGTAGGATTTCGTTGAATTGAGTGTGTAATTTTTTTTCATATGTTCAATCATTCTGTAAATGCATAGCTAGAGACATCGTAGACATTAATAACCCAACTAAGTATTAGAATGAGCATCTGGTGTCGGGCATTCCCCGCAAACACGCTCATTCGCTCCAGCGGCTCCACTCGCTCGCGTTCGACTTCGGAACTTTTGCCTTGCAAAAGACCGAGCTTCCTTGTCTCTCGACGGTTTGCTCAGGAAAACCCAACACCATGCTCTCACAAATTCATTCTATTTATACACCCATATATCTTTTAGTCCGTCGTTTTCCGTAAGTCTACGATTACAATATACTATATACAATTTCTGTTTAAGGTATAAAAAAGGCCCCCGGAAATTTTCCCGGGGGCCCTGGTTAGCCATTAATGGATCTTACTGTCTGCCCTTTACGATCTCATCGACAATTGACGGATCGGCGAGGGTTGTAATATCGCCAAGCTCATCTATTGCGCCGGCTGCAACCTTTCTCAAAATCCTTCTCATGATCTTGCCGGAACGAGTCTTCGGAAGACCGGAAACAAACTGGATCTTGCCAGGAGATGCAATAGGACCAATCTCTTTTCTGACATGCGCCACCAGCGTTTTCTTGAGCGCATCATCGCCAGCTACGCCTGTTTTCAGAATAACGTATGCGTAAAGATCTTCGCCTTTGATGTCGTGCGGGAAGCCAACGACTGCTGATTCTGCAACTGCTGTCGTTAAGGAATTAAGTGCCGCTTCAACCTCTGCAGTTCCCATCCTGTGACCAGATACGTTGACGACGTCGTCAATGCGGCCCATGAGCCTGAAATAGCCGTCTTCGTTCTTTATTGCTCCATCACCGGAGAAGTAGAAACCAGGCTGCTGCA
>CAWHCW010000015.1:0-173345 GCA_963827965.1 uncultured Chloroflexia bacterium
CGGCGCGCGAGACGGCCGAAGCACAGCTTGGCCGCAGCGAGCACGACCTCGCGGAGGCCCAGCGCATCGCCCGGATCGGGGAGCTGGACGCTCGACCCGCTGACCGGCGACGCCACCTGGTCGTCCGAGATGTACCACATCCTGGGGCTCGATCCCGCCGGTCCAGCCCTCGGGCTCGCGGATATCTCGAGGGCGTTCACCCCCGAGAGCGTCAGCCGCGTGGCGGCGGCCGTCGAACGGGCCGTTCAGGCCGGTGCGCCGTGGGACGTGGACCTGGAGCTGGCACGGCCGGATGGAGCGCCAGGGTGGGTCGCCAGCCCTGCGGCATCGCCGAACGGGACGACACGGAAGCCGTGGTCACGATTTGCGGGACGATGCAGGACATCACCGAGCGCGCTGCGCTCGAGGCCCAGCACACGAGGCTCGCCCGGCTCCTCGATGAGGTCAGCAGCGAGATCTATGTCCTCGATGCCGCGACCCTGCGGTTCAGCGGCGCGAATGCCGGCGCGCTGCGGAATCTCGGCTACTCCCTCGAGGAGCTGAGCGAGCTGACACCCCTCGACCTCAAGCGCGAGCACACCCTGGCCTCGTTCACCGCCCTGCTGGCGCCACTGCGCACCGGCGCGCGCGAACAGGTGACATTCGAGTCGATCCACCGCCGCAAGGACGGCTCGACGTACCCGGTCGAGGTCCGCGCCAACCTCCTCGCCAACGAGACGCCGCCGGCCTTCGTCGAGGTCATCCAGGACATCACCGACCGAGTCGCGGCGAATGAGGAGCGTGCCTGGCTCGCCTCGGCGGTCGAGCAGACGGCCGAGGCGGTCTGGATGCAGGACGTCGACGGCATCGTCATGTACGCCAACCGGTCGTTCAGCCGCCTCTACGGCTACGAGTCGGACGAGATCGTCGGGCGTTACGCGGGGATCGTGAACAGCGGCCGCCATGAGCCCGCCTTCTTCGATGCGATCTGGGCCTCGGTGGCAGCGGGCAAGACCTGGAGCGGCTCGATCGTCAATCGCCGCAAGGACGGCACGCTCCTGGAGCTCGAGGCCGTGATCTCGGGTATCCGCGACGCCGACGGCCGCCTGGTCAGCTACATGCAGACGGACCGCGACGTCACCCGGGAGCGTGCCCTCGAGAACGCCCTGGCGCGCGAGGCCCGCGAGCGGGAGACGATCGAGGCCGCTCTCGGGCAGATCGACCCGGCCGATACCCCCGAGGCGATCGCCGCCACTGCCTGTGCCGAGATCGTCCGGCTCCCGGAGGTCGACTCGGCCTGGGCGATCGGGCTGTGGGGCAACCACGGGCGGATCCTCGCCGCTGCGGGCCGCATCGGACGTGCGCTTGCGGCCGGGAGCTCGTTCCCGGCGCCAGGGCCCGCCATTCGCGAGCGGGCGTTGACCGGGCCGTGGGCCGAGGTCTGGCAGACGAGGCCCGAGGAAGGCAGCTACGGCGAGGCGATCAGCGCATCTGGCCTCCACACGGCCGTCTTCGTGCCCCTCAAGAGCCCCCAGGGCGTCGTGGGGGTGATGGGCTTTGGCGTTCACGACGCGATCAACGCGGATCGGATCATCGAGCGCCTGCCGGCCCTCGCGACATTCGGCGCGATCGTCGGGGCGCTCGTCGGGCCCGGGCTCGAGGTGCGCAATCGCGAGGACGATGCCCGGGCGAGCGTCCAGGCGATCCTGGACGCCGCGGCCTTCACCCCGTTCTTCCAGCCGATCGTCGAGTTCCCTACCGGGTCGGTCGTCGGCTACGAGGCCCTCAGCCGCTTCAGGAACGGCATCCCGCCCGACGCCGTCTTCGCGCTTGCCGTCCGGGCCGGGCTCGGGATCGAGCTCGAATTCGGCCACCCTCCGGGCGGCGCTCGAGGGGGCGGCCATCCTCCCGCGCCGAGCGTACCTGAGCTTGAACGTCTCGCCGGCCCTCATCGTGTCGGGCGAGCTTCCGGCGCTCCTGGCGGGCTCCGCGCGACGAATTGTCCTCGAGATCACGGAGCACGTCGGGATCGACGACTACCCGACGCTTCGCCACGAGCTCGCGGAGCTCGGGCCGACCGTCCGCCTCGCCGTCGACGACGCCGGCGCCGGCTACGCCAGCCTCCGCCACATCCTGGAGCTCGCCCCCGACTTCGTGAAGCTCGACATCGGGCTCATCCGCGGCATCGACGCCGACCCCGCCCGACAGGCCCTCATCGCGGGGATGGGCTACTTCGCGAGGAAGCGCAAGCTCCGCCTGATCGCCGAGGGAGTCGAGACCCCGCCGAGCTCGAGGCGCTCCGCGGCCTCGCGATCGGATATGGCCAGGGCTACCTCCTGGGCCGTCCACAGGACAGTCGCGCGCCCGGACCGTGGCCGACGAGGATCGCCCTTCCGGCGGGTTAGCGCGCCGGACCGGACCGAGCGCAGCGCATCTTTCCGGCGGGTGGGGCTAGCCCCACCCCGAAGATGCCGGCTGCCCGGCTGGTCCGGCGGCCCCGGCGAACGTAGCGTCTGGGCATCGATCGCGATCGGCCCCGGACCCCGCTCATGGACCGGGCGGAACGGCGTCGGCTCGGGGCGTGTCGCCCGGAGAGCGCCGACCGCACAGACCGGTCGGGCAGCTCGGAGGCAGGGACGATGAAGGTCAATCACAGGTTCCTCTACGCGGGGGTCTTCCTGGTCGCCGCGGGCGGCGTGATGCTCGCGGGGCTGGGCGGCGCCGTCGACGGCGGGACCGTCGCCGAGGCCCTGCGCCTCTGGCCGGTGGCCGTCATCGCCCTCGGCGTCGCCCTGCTCCTGCGCCGGACCCGGTTCGGGCTGGCCGGCGGCCTGCTTGCCGCCGCGATGCCCGGGCTCCTGCTCGGCGGCCTGGTGGTGGCCGCGCCGCGGCTGCCGCTGGACTGCGGCGACGTCCAGCCGGCGAGCTTCGCCACCCGGGACGGCACGTTCGACGGCGCCGCGTCGGTCGACCTCGGTCCTCGCCTGCGGCGAGCTCTCCGTCACCACGGTCCCCGGCAGCGGCTGGCAGCTCGAGACGGGCAACGTCCCGGGCGCGGTCCCCGATGGTCGACGCCTCGGCCAACCGGCTCTCGGTGGTCTCCGCGGACCGCGGGCGGCCGTTCGGCGTCTTCCGAGGCGGCGACGCGTGGCGGCTCGCCCTGCCCGTCGCCAGCACCATGGACCTGACCGCCGAGGTCAACGCGGGCCGCGGTCGGTTCGACCTGGCCGGCGCACGGCTGGGGAACGTCCAGCTCGTGGTGAACGCCGGGGACGCGAAGGTCGACCTGTCCGGGGCGACGGTCGCGCACCTCTCGATGAGCGTCAACGCGGCCGCGGCGTCGCTGCGCCTGCCAGGGGCCCAGGACCTCGCCGGCGGACTTCTCGGTCAACGCCGGCTCGCTCAAGGTCTGCGCGCCGGACGAGGTCGGCCTGAGGATCCGCCAGAGCAGCGTGCTGGGCTCCACCACCGTCACCGGCCTCGTGCGCGAGTGGCGACCGCTGGGAGAGCCCCGGCTATGCATCGGCAAACCACCACGCGGACGTGACCATCTCGGTCAACGTTGGTAGCGTGGACGTCAATCCCGTGGGAGGCTGTCTGTGAACCCCCGTCGTCTCTACCGCTGCCGTCACGACCGGCAGCTCGCCGGCGTCGCCGCCGGCATGGCCGAGTACCTCGACCTCGACCCGACCCTGGTCCGGGTCCTGTGGATCCTGTCGGTCTTCCTGGGCGGCGTCACGATCGTGCTCTATGTCATCCTTGCCTTCGTCATGCCCCTCGAGCCGGCCACGATGCCCGCGCCCGGTTGGCCCGGTTCGCCCGCGCCCGGTTCGCCCGCGCCCGACGCCTGGCCTCCGGCGGCGGCGTCCAGGATCCGACGCCGGACGGCGCCCGCGGATGGGACGACGAGTCCCGCCTGGCCGGCGCCCGGGCCGGGCCGCGGCACGACCCGCGGCCCGATGCCGCCCCCGGGCGGGGCACCCTCATCGTCGGCGTCGTCCTGGTGGTCTTCGGCGCGATCGCCATGGCCAACGCGCTGATCCCCGGCTGGGCCGGGCACTGGGTCCTGGGGCCGGCCCTGCTGGTGGCCCTGGGCATCGCCCTCGTGGTGGGCTCGGCCCGCCGCACCGCCTCCGATCGGTGATCGGCGGCCCGTTCCTCGTCCTGGGCCTGCTCCTGGTCCTGAGCGCCCTGGTCGGCGCTCAGGTCAGGGGGCGGGACCGCGGCGCGGTCCGGGCCTTCATCCTCTCCCCGCTCAACCCGGCCACCTGGTACGCCACGGCGGCGATCGGGCTGGGGTTCTTCCTGGAGATCTTCGCCTTCGGGCTGGTCTCCGCGGCCTTCTCGTCCGGCATCTCCCTGCTCGTGGTGGGGATCGGCATCGTCTTCCTCGGCCTGGCCGTCGAGGGCTGCCGCCTGGTCGCCAGGGTCGAGCGGTGGCGGGCGGCCCTGGCCGACCCGCGGCCACTCCGGGCCGCATGCCTACCGGCCGTACGGCAGCGGCCTGCGCGACCTCCTGCTGGCCCTCTTCGTCGACGTCAACCGCTGGCGCGACGTGGTCTACGTCTTCGTCGCCCTCCCCCTGACCGTCCTCGAGTTCGTCGTCACGGTGATGCTCTGGAGCGCCACCCTGGCCCTCCTGTCCATGCCGCTCTGGTTCGCCTCGTCGGGATTCGGTCCGGCCGCCGGCACGTCGCCCATCTCGCCGTTCGTGATCGGCCTCATCGGCGGAGCGGTCGGCCTGGCCCTGGCCCCCGTGGCCGCCTCCGTCTCGCGGGGCCTCATGGCGCTCCATCGCGCCGTCGTCGCCGGCCTCCTCTGCGACTCCGGGCAGCGGGCGCTGGAGCGCCGGGTGGAGACGCTGGAGGGGAGCCGCAAGGCCGTCCTCGACGTGGAGGCGAGCGAGCTGCGCCGGATCGAGCGCGACCTGCACGACGGCGCCCAGCAGCGCCTGGTCATGCTGACGATCGACCTCAGCCTGGCCGCCGAGCGCATCGACACGGATCCGGCGTCGGCCCGGACGCTCGTCGTGGAGGCCCAGGACCAGGCCCGCCAGGCGCTCGCCGAGCTGCGCGACCTCGTCCGCGGGATCGCCCCGTCGATCCTCCTCGACCGCGGCCTGGTCCCGGCCCTCAGCTCGATCGCCGGGCCGCTGCCCGGTGCCGACGGTCGTCGAGAGCACGCTGCCCGCCGGCGAGCGCCTGCCGGACGCGGCCGAGCGGGCGGCCTACTTCGTGGTCGCGGAGGCCCTGGCCAACGTCGGCCAAGCACGCCTCGCGCCGGCGCTGCGAGATCCGCTGCCGGCGCGAGGGCGAGCGGCTCGTCGTCGAGGTCTGGGACGACGGGGCCGGTGGCGCGCCGCGTGGTCCCCGGCGGCGGGCTCGCCGGGCTCGCCGGTCGCGTCGAGGCGCTCGACGGCACGCTCACGGTCGAGAGCCCGCCCGGCGGACCGACGCTCGTGCGGGCCGAGGTGCCGGTCGCCGCGCTGCCGGCCTCCCGCGGCCCCGGCAGCCTGGGCCGGCCCGCAGTGGGGCGGCCCGCCGCGCCCGTGAGACGGCGGCCGAGGGCTACGAGCCGAGGTAGGTCAGCACCGCCAGCACGCGGCGGTGGTCGTTCTGCGAGTCGGGCAGCTCGAGCTTGCCGAAGATGTTGCTGATGTGCTTCTCGGTGGCGCCCTCGGTGATGCTCAGGAGGGTGGCGATCCCGACGTTCGTCCGGCCCTCGGCCATCGCCGCGAGGACCTCGCGCTCGCGCGGCGTCAGGGCGTCGAGCCGGTCGTCGGCGCGGCGCGGGACCATGAGCTGGGCGACGACCTCGGGATCGAGCGCGGTCCCGCCCGCGGGCGACGCGCCGCAGCGCGTCCATGAACTCGCGGATGTCGGCGACCCGGTCCTTGAGCAGGTAGCCGACGCCGCCGGCGCGGTCGGCCAGGAGCTCGGTCGCGTACTGGCGCTCGACGTACTGGCTGAGGACGAGGACCGGCGTGCCGGGCACGCGGCGGCGGGCCTCGATCGCGGCCCGCAGCCCCTCGTCGCGCTGGGTCGGCGGCATCCGGACGTCGACGACCGACACGTCCGGGCGGTGCTCGACGACCGCCGCCACGAAGCGACGGGCCGTCGCCGACCTTGGCGACGACCTCGCCCGCCGGACTCCTCGATGAGGCGGGCGAGGCCCTCCCGGATGAGGGCCGGAGTCCTCGGCGATGACGACCCGGAGCGGCTGGGCGTCCACGCGTCGATCATGCACCAATCGGCGCCTCGCCCCGGGCCGTGGCACGTCCGCGGCACCGATCGGTGGGGCTAGCCCCACCCCAAAGATGCCGGCTGGCCGGCTGGGCGGCGCGATGCCCCGAGGGTAGCGTCATCCATGCCGCGCAACGCAACGAGCCGGACGGCCGGCGGAGTGCCGGTCGAGATGGGACGAGGAACGATGCGACTCCTGCGCAACCTCGGACGACGCAAGGTCCGGACCACGCTCACGATCCTGGGGATCACCATCGGGATCTGGGCCCTGGTCGTCTTCGGCTCGATGGCCAACAAGATCAACTCCCTGGTCGCCGGCGGCAGCGAGTACTACGCGGGCAAGGTGACTGCCAGCGCCAAGGGCGGGACGATGGGGTTCGGCAGCCCGATGTCGCTCTCGGCGGCCGACCGGATCGCCGCGCTCGACGGCGTCGACGTCGTCGTGCCCAGCGTCATGATCCTCATGTCCGACGAGATCGAGCGGCGCCTCGATGGGCATGCCCCAGATGATCCAGGGCCAGGTCGCCGATGCCGCCCGCGGGCGCGAGACCTTCACCCTCAACTACGCCGAGCGGGCGCGCGCTCACGCCCGCGGACGAGGGCGCGAACGTCACCGTCCTCGGCTCCGACATCGCCCGCAAGCGCGACACGCGGGTCGGCGACACCATCGACCTGCGGGGGGAGCCGTTCGAGGTCGTCGGGATCCTCGAGCCCGACGCTGACGGCGCCGGACACGACCGCCGTCGTGCCCGCTCGCGGCGGCCCAGCGGCTGTTCGTCCGATCGCTGCCCCCGATCGTCGCGGCGGAGCTGGACCCGGCGACCGTCGTCACCGCGATCACGGTCTACCCGAAGGCCGGGCGCGGACCCGACGGCGCTCGCGGCCGAGATCGAGGCCGCTGCGCCCGATCGTCGCCACCATGACCGGCAAGGACTTCGACCGAGCAGATCGGCTCGGCGACGGCGATCTTCAACGCGATCCTCGTCGGGATCGGCCTGATCAGCCTCGTCGTCGGCGGCCTGTCGGTCGTCAACACGATGGCGATGTCGATCGCCGAGCGGACCCGCGAGATCGGCATCAAGCGGGCGATCGGCGGCAGCCGCCTGCGGATCGTCCGCGAGCTCGTGACCGAGTCGGCCCTCATCGGGTTCATCGGCGGCGCCATCGGCCTCGCCCTCGGCGCCGCGGTCGTCATCGCCGCCAACGAGGCGGGCCGCGCGTCCGGGACGGTGCTCTTCGAGCTGACGGCCGGGACCGCCCTCACCGCGGTCGTCTTCTCGACCGTCCTCGGCGCGCCTCGCCGGCTTCGTCCCCGCCCTCCACGCGGCCCGGCTCGACCCGGTCACCGCGCTCCGCTACGAATGACCATCCCACCCGGACGACTGGAGAACGAACGATGACGCCGACGCCCTCCTCGAAGGCCGCAACCTGCGCAAGACCTACCGCCTCGGGCGGAGCAACACGATCGAGGCCCTCCGCGGCGTCGACATCCGGATCGAGCCGGGCGAGATGGTCGCGATCATGGGCCCGTCGGGCTCGGGCAAGAGCACGCTCATGCACATCCTGGGCCTGCTCCACGCGCCCGGACCTCAACCACGGCCCGCGCCCGAGCTGCTCTTCGACGGCCGCGACATGGTCGGCCCTCGGGCGAGACGGAGCGGACCCGGATCCGGGCCCGCCAGATGGGCTTCGTCTTCCAGGACTTCAACCTGGTCCCGACGCTGACCGCGCTCGAGAACGTCATGCTCGCCTGCGACTACGCCGGGCGTGGCCGGCTCCCGGGCGAAGCCGGCCGCGCTCGAGGCGCTCGGCCTCGTCGGCCTCGCCGACCGGGCCGACCACCGACCGGCCGAGCTGTCCGGCGGCGAGCAGCAGCGGGTGGCGATCGCCCGGGCGCTCGTCAACCGCCCGTCGCTCATCCTCGCCGACGAGCCGACCGGCAACCTCGACTCGGAGCGCTCGGCGGAGGTCCTGGCGCTCCTGCGGGGCTTCAACCGCGAGCACGGCCAGACGTTCATCCTGGTCACCCACGACCCCGAGGTCGGCGAGGCCTGCGACCGCGTCGTCCGGATGCGCGACGGCCGGGTCCGCGACCAGGCGCTCGCCGCCCTGCCCGGGCCGGTGAGCCGCGCGCCGCGCGCCGCCGCGGCCTGGGCGTGACGGCGCCCGGCGCCGGACCGGCGCGCCCCCATGGCCCGCTGGCGCCGGTCCCGCCGCCCGGGCGACGGGGAATAGAATCCGGCCATGAGCCCTTCTGCATCCGCCCCCTCCGGACCGCCCGCGGCTGATCCCGCCGCGACACCCGTCGTCATCGTCGGCGCCGGCCTGGCCGGCCTGACCGTCGCCCTCCACCTCGCCGACCGGCACCCGGTCGTCGTGCTCGCCAAGCGCGGCTTCGACGAGGCCGCGACGGCGTGGGCCCAGGGCGGCATCGTCGGCGTGCTGGGCGACGACGACAGCGTCGAGCTGCACGTCCGCGACACGCAGGAGGCCGGCGCCGGCCTGGTCGACGAGCACGCCGCGGAGTTCATCGCCGAGCACAGCGCCCAGGCGATCGAGTGGCTCGTCGAGCAGGGCGTGCCGTTCACGACGGACCCCGAGGGGCCGCTCGGCCTGCACCTGACGCGCGAGGGCGGCCACGCGGTCCGGCGCATCGCCCACGCGGCCGACGCGACCGGCAGCGGCGATCCACGAGGCGCTCCTCGCCCGCGCCCGCCGCCACCCGAACATCACGATGCGCGAGCGCTGGATGGCGGTGGACGTCGTCACCTCGCGCCACCTCCATCGCGACGAGCCCCCGCGCTGCTACGGCGTCTACGCCCTGGACATCGACAGGCAGCGCATCGAGACGCTCCCCGCCGCGGCCGTCGTGCTGGCGACCGGCGGCGTCGGCAAGGTCTACCGCTACACGACCAACCCGGACACCTCGACCGGCGACGGGATCGCGATGGCCTGGCGCGCCGGCTGCCGGGTCGGGAACATGGAGTTCATCCAGTTCCACCCGACCTGCCTCTACCACCCGCAGGAGCGCAGCTTCCTGATCAGCGAGGCGCTCCGCGGCGAGGGCGCCCACCTGACGCTGCCCGACGGCACGCGGTTCATGGCGGCGCACGACGCGCGCATGGAGCTGGCGCCGCGCGACATCGTGGCCCGGGCGATCGACTTCGAGATGAAGAAGCACGGCCTGGACCACGTGTGGCTGGATGCCACGCACCTCGGCGAGGCGTTCCTCATGGAGCACTTCCCGACGATCCACGCCCGCTGCCTGGAGCTCGGCATCGACATCGCCCGCCAGCCGATCCCGGTCGTGCCGGCGGCCCACTACACCTGCGGCGGGGTGGTCACGGACCTCGACGGGCGGACGGACCTGCCGGGGCTCTACGCCGTCGGCGAGACCACCTACACGGGACTCCACGGCGCCAACCGGCTGGCCAGCAACTCGCTGCTCGAATGCGTCGTCATCGGCCGGACGTGTGCCGCGCGGATCGACGGCGAGCCGCCCGGCGAGGTGACGCCGCTGCCGGACTGGGACGAGAGCCGGGTGGAGAACGCCGACGAGCAGGTCGTCATCTCGCACAACTGGGACGAGCTGCGGCTCTTCATGTGGAACTACGTCGGCATCGTGCGGACCACCAAGCGGCTCGACCGGGCGCTCCGGCGGATCCACCTCCTGCGGGGCGAGATCGACGAGTACTACGCCAACTTCCGGGTCAACCGCGACCTCCTGGAGCTGCGCAACCTCGTCGACTGCGCGGAGCTCGTGGTCCGGTCGGCGCTGGAGCGCCACGAGAGCCGCGGCCTGCACTTCAGCCGCGACTACCCGTACACGCTCCCGGCCAGCTTCCCGACGGTGCTGCTCCGCGGGCCGCGCGACGCCGAGCCCGGCGCCCTTCGGGCGAGCTCCCGCCGCGATCGGGGCCGCTAGACGAACCGCATCGAGTAGTCGACCGCCCGCACGTCCTTGGTCAGCGCGCCGACCGAGATGCGGTCGACGCCGGTCGCGGCGATCTCCCGCAGCCGCTCCAGGGTCACGCCGCCCGAGACCTCCAGCAGCGCCCGGCCGGCGGTCACGGCGACCGCCTCGCGCATGCGGTCGAGCGTGAAGTTGTCGAGCAGGACGCTGGTGGCGCCCGCCGCGAGCGCCTCGCGCAGCTGGTCGAGGCGCTCCACCTCGACCTGGATCTCGACGCCGGCGCCGAGCGCGGACGCCCGCTCCAGGGCCGCCGCGACGCCGCCGGCCGCGGCGATGTGGTTCTCCTTGATCAGGATGCCGTCCCACAGCGCGAGGCGCTGGTTCGCGGCCGCCGCCGACGCGGACGGCGTACTTCTGGGCCAGGCGCAGGCCCGGGATCGTCTTGCGCGTGTCGAGGACCGCGCAGCCGCGGGGGTTCGGCGAGGCGCCTTCGATCGCGCGCACGTGACGCCGGGTGACCGTCGCGGTGCCCGACAGCAGCTGCAGGAAGTTGAGGGCCGGGCGCTCGGCGGTGAGCAGCGCGCGCGCGTCGCCGGCCAGCGTCGCAGACCGCCGTGTCGGCGGCCATGTCGGCGCCCTCCTCGTAGCGCCAGTCGATCGCGGGTCGCGTCGGGTCGAGCGCCCGGACGCACGCCTCGAACCAGTCGCGCCCGCACAGGACGGCCTCCTCGCGAACGCGGCACGCCGCGCGGTGACCGGGCGCCGCGGGACCAGCCGGGCGGTCCAGTCGCCCGTCCCGACGTCCTCGCGCAGCGCGTCGCGCACGTTGCGGGCCCGCGCCTCCTCGAGCGTCTCGTTCGCCGGCGGCGGCGACGAACGGCGTCCATGCCGGGCCGCCTCAGGCCGAGCCGAGGTGCGGCACGAACCCGTGCCGCGGCAGGACGATGCTGTCCGGGTTCGCGGCCACGAACGCGAGCATCCGCTCGATGCAGCCCAGGGCGCGGACGCGCGTCGGCTCCGGCACGACGATCTCGCCGCTGCCGCGCTCGAGGCGTCGATCACGCCCTGCAGCGGCGTTCATGGCCATCCACGGGCAGTGGGCGCAGCTCTTGCAGGTGGCGCTGCTGCCCGCCGTCGGGGCCTCGATCAGGGTCTTGCCCGGGCGCCAGCTGGCGCATGCGGTGGAAGATGCCGTTGTCGGTCGCGACGATGTACTCGCGCGCGTCGCCGTCGACGACGGCCTTCAGGAGCTGGGACGTCGAGCCGACGACGTCGGCCTGGGCCACGACGCTCGCGGGCGATTCGGGGTGGACGAGGACCAGCGCGTCGGGGTGCTCCTCGCGGAGGAGCTGCGAGCTCGATGCCCTTGAACTCCTCGTGGACGATGCAGGCGCCGTTCCACATCAGCATGTCCGCGCCGGTCTCGCGCGCGATGTAGCCGCCGAGGTGCCGATCGGGCGCCCACAGGATCTTCTCGCCGGCATCGCCGAGGTGCGCGCACGATCGCCAGGGCGCAGGAGCTGGTGACCATCCAGTCGGCGCGCGCCTTCACGGCGGCGCTGGTGTTGGCGTAGACGACGACGGTCCGGTCGGGGTTCGCGTCGCAGAAGGCGGCGAACTCGTCCGGCGGGCAGCCGAGGTCGAGGGAGCAGGTCGCGTCGAGGTCGGGCATCAGGACCCGCTTCTCCGGGCTCAGGATCTTCGCGGTCTCGCCCATGAACCGGACGCCGGCGACGACGAGCGTCTGCGCCGGGTGGTCGCGCCCGAAGCGGGCCATCTCGAGCGAGTCGGCGACGCAGCCGCCCGTCTCGAGGGCGAGGTCCTGGATGTCGCCGTCGACGTAGAAGTGGGCGACGAGGACGGCGTCGTGGGCCTTGCAGCAGGGCGGCGGCCCGCGCCTTCTGCTCGGCCCGCTGGGCCGGCGTCGGGAACGAGGGGCACGCGCGCCCACGCCCGGGCGATGCGCTCGGAACCGTCGCTCGCGGGCTTCGAGTACTCGACCTGCACCAGGCTCATGTCTCGCTGATTCTCGGGCGGGATGGTGGACCGTGCCGTCCCCGCGGCGGCCTGATCCTAGCGCGCTGGCCGCCGGGGCGCCCGACACCGGGCGGTCGCTCGCCGGAGCGCGCGCCCACGGTGCCCTATGCGCCGGCCGCCAGGGCGGCGCTCACGAGCCCCTGGGCATCCTCGATGAGACGCGCCAGGTGCTCCTCGCCGCGGAAGCTCTCCGCGTAGACCTTGTAGACGTTCTCCGTCCCCGACGGTCGGGCGGCGAACCAGCCCTGGGTCGTCGTGACCTTCAGGCCGCCGATCGCCGCGCCGTTGCCGGGCGCCGTCGTCAGGATCCCGGTGACGGGATCGCCGGCCAGCTCGGTCGCCGTCACCGCCTCCGGCGAGAGCCGGGCCAGGACGGCCTTCTGGGCCGGGGTCGCCGGGGCGTCGATGCGCCGGTAGGCCGGGGCGCCGAAGCGGGCGGTCAGCTCGGCGTAGGCGGCGCCCGGGTCGCGGCCGGTGCGGGCGGTCATCTCGGCGGCAAGGAGGCAGGCGATGATGCCGTCCTTGTCGGTGGTCCACGTCGCGCCGTCGCGGCGCAGGAACGAGGCGCCCGCGCTCTCCTCGCCGCCGAACCCGAGCGTGCCGTCGATCAGGCCCTCGACGAACCACTTGAAGCCGACCGGGACCTCCAGCAGGCGCCGCCCGAGGTCGGCCACGACGCGGTCGATCATCGCGGACGAGACGAGGGTCTTGCCGACCGCCACGTCGGCGCCCCAGTCGCGGGCCCCGCCGAAGAGGTAGGCGATGGCGGCCGAGAGGAAGTGGTTCGGGTTCAGCAGCCCGGCCGCCGGCGTCACGATGCCGTGGCGGTCGGCGTCGGTGTCGTTGCCGAAGGCGAGGTCGAAGCGGTCGCGCAGGGCGACGAGCCGGGCCATCGCGTACGGTGACGAGGGATCCATCCGGATCCGGCCGTCCCAGTCGACCGTCATGAAGCCGAAGGTCGGGTCGACGGCCGCGTTCACCACCGTCAGGTCGAGGCCGTAGCGCTCGCCGATCGCCGACCAGTAGTCGACGCTGGCCCCGCCCAGCGGATCGACGCCGAGGCGCAGGCCGGACGCCCGGATCGCCTCCATGTCGAGGACGGTGCCCAGGTCGGCCGACGTAGACGCCCCTGAAGTCGTAGGGCCGGGCCGCCGCGCGGGCGCGCTCGAACGGGATGCGGGCGACGCCGTGCGACGCCCGCCTCGAGGATGCGGTTCGCCTCGTCCTGGATCCAGCCCGTCACGTCGGTGTCGGCCGGGCCGCCGTTGGGCGGGTTGTACTTGAAGCCGCCGTCCTCCGGCGGGTTGTGCGAGGGCGTCACGACGATGCCGTCGGCGAGGCCATCCCGGCGGCCCCGGTTGTGGGTCAGGATCGCGTGCGACAGGGCCGGCGTCGGCGTGTAGCCGTCGCCGGCGTCCACCAGGACGTCGACGCCGTCCGCGACCAGGACCTCGAGGGCCGTCCGCGTGGCCGGCTCGGAGAGGGCGTGGGTGTCGCGGCCGAGGAAGAGCGGCCCATCGATCCCCTTCATCCGCCGGTAGCGGGCGACGGCCGCGCTGGCGGCGACGATGTGGGCCTCGTTGAACGACCGCAGCAGGGAGGAGCCGCGGTGCCCGGACGTCCCGAAGGCGACGCGCTGGGCCGGGATCGACGGGTCGGGGGCGTCGTCGTGGTAGGCGGCGAGGAGCCGGTCGACGTCGACGAGGATCGCCGGGTCGGCCGGCCGGCCGGCGCGCTCGCTGATGGTCATCGCGCTCGTCGCCTCCTGCTCTGCTCGTCGTCGGCTCGCCGTCCTCCAAGAGTAGTCGCCCGTGCCACCGATCGCCGCGGTTCGGCGGCCGTGGCGGCGTGGCGGGCGGCGTGGCGTGGCGGCGTGGCCGGCGCGGCCGGTCGTCGTGCCGGGGGATCCGGCGCTGAGGCGCGGCCGGCGCGAGACCCCTCTCAAATCTGATGCCCGTGATGGCATCACGCGCGCATCGGGGCGCGCGGCCGGGGCATCGCGTGCGGTCGAGGCCGGGCATCGACCGACGGGTCAGCCCGCCAGCCGCTCCCCCGCCCGGATCGGCATGGCCAGGTGGTTCCCCGGCGGCGCGAGCGGGCAGCTCCAGCGCGGGTCGTAGGCGCAGGATGGGTGGTAGGCGTAGTTGAAGTCGAGGATGAGCCGGTCGCCCGAGCCGCCAAGGTCGGCGCCCTTCACGGTGTCGAGCAGGTAGCGGCCCGCCCCGTACGTCTCGGTCCCTGCCGTCGCGTCGCGGAACGGCAGGAAGATGCCGCCGCCGTAGACCGCGATCCAGAAGACGTCGAGGGTGCCGACCGGGAGGCGGACCCGGCCGATCCGCTGGAGCGGGAAGTCCTCCCCGACCAGGCTCGTGGCCACGCGCAGCTCCGGCGGCAGCGGCTCGACGACGGCCTCGAACCGCAGGGCCGGGTCGTGCGGCCAGGACCGGAGGCCCCGGAAGGCAGCGCGCGCCTCCGGCGGGAGCGGCGACTCCGGGTGCTCGCGGAAGAGCCGGTCGCGCCCAGCCCGGAAGCGCGCCAAGGTGCCCTGCGGGTCGCGCTCCGCGTTCGAGCGGACGTCCGCGTAGAGGGCGGCGATCGCGCGACGCCAGTCGAGCAGGGCCAGGGACATGATGCGGCGCATTGTGCCCCCTCGATGACGAGGGCAGGGACCCCGACGCCGCGGCAGCCGCCGGACCCTGCACGGGGCGGGCCGCGGCAGCCGGCCACGGGCCCGACCGCCAACCGGCAACCGGCAGCCGGCAATCGCCAACCGGCGACCGGCAACCGTCCTAGACTCGATCCGACAGCCGAGCACCACACGGGGAAGGAGTCGGATGGGGACCGCCGATCGCGACGGAGGCGCAACGCAGGGCACCGCGCCCGAGACCTCGCCGGGCGGTGCGACGGGACCGCTCTCCCCGACCGAGCTGGAGCGGATCAACGCCTACTGGCGGGCCGCCAACTACCTGTCGGTCGGCCAGATCTACCTGCTCGACAACCCGCTCCTCCGCGAGCCGCTCGGCCCGGAGCACGTCAAGCCGCGCCTGCTCGGCCACTGGGGCACGACGCCCGGGCTCAACTTCATCTACGCCCACCTGAACCGGGTGATCCGGCAACTGGGACCTCGACGCGATCTACGTCATCGGCCCCGGGCACGGCGGCCCGGCGATCGTCGCCAACGCCTACCTCGAGGGCACCTACACCGAGGTCTACCCGAGCATCACCCGCGACGTCGACGGGATGCGCGCGCTGTTCCGCCAGTTCTCCTTCCCGGGCGGCATCCCCAGCCACGTCGCGCCCGAGACGCCGGGCTCGATCCACGAGGGCGGCGAGCTCGGCTACGCCCTCTCGCACGCCTACGGCGCGGCCTTCGACAACCCGGACCTCGTGGTCTGCTGCGTCGTCGGCGACGGCGAGGCCGAGACCGGGCCGCTCGCCACGAGCTGGCACTCCAACAAGTTCCTCAACCCGGTCACGCGACGGCGCCGTCCTGCCGATCCTCCACCTCAACGGCTACAAGATCGCCAACCCGACGGTCCTGGCGCGGATCCCGCGAGGAGGAGCTGCGGGCCGCTCATGGAGGGCTACGGCCACAAGCCCTACTTCGTCGAGGGCGACGACCCGGCGCTCGTGCACCAGCAGATGGCCGCGGCCCTCGACGCCGTCGCTCGACGAGATCCCCGCCATCCAGCGGGCGGCGCGCGAGGAGCGGCGTCACCGAGCGGCCGCGCTGGCCGATGATCGTCCTGCGGACGCCGAAGGGCTGGACCGGCCCGAAGGCGGTCGACGGCAAGCCGGTCGAGGGCACCTGGCGCTCGCACCAGGTGCCGCTGGCCGAGGTCCGGACGAACGCCGCGCAACCGCCAGATCCTCGAGGACTGGCTGCGCAGCTACCGGCCCGAGGAGCTCTTCGACGAGACCGGCGCCCTGGTCCCGGAGCTCGCCGCGCTCCCGCCGCGGGGCGACCGGCGGATGAGCGCGAACCCGCACGCCAACGGCGGCCTCCTCCTGCGCGACCTCGCGCTGCCCGACTTCCGCGACTACGCGGTGGACGTGCCCGCGCCCGGGCGCGACGCACGAGCGAGGCGACCCGCGTCCTCGGCGACCTTCCTGCGCGACGTCATGGACCGCGAACCGCGAGAACTTCCGCATCTTCGGCCCGGACGAGACCGCCTCGAACCGCCTCGGCGCCGTCTTCGAGGTGACCGACAAGGCCTGGATGGCCGAGATCCTCCCGACCGACGACGACCTCGCCCCGGACGGCCGGGTGATGGAGGTCCTCTCCGAGCACCAGTGCCAGGGCTGGCTGGAGGGCTACCTGCTGACCGGCCGGCACGGCCTCTTCAACTGCTACGAGGCGTTCATCCACATCGTCGACTCGATGTTCAACCAGCACGCGAAGTGGCTGAAGGTGACCGCCGACATCCCCTGGCGGCGCCCGATCGCCTCGCTCAACTACCTGCTGAGCTCGCACGTCTGGCGCCAGGACCACAACGGCTTCAGCCACCAGGACCCGGGCTTCATCGACCACGTCGTCAACAAGAAGGCCGAGGTCATCCGGGTCTACCTGCCGCCGGACGCGAACACGCTGCTCTCGGTCGCCGACCACTGCCTGCGCAGCCGCAACTACGTCAACGTGATCGTCGCCGGCAAGCAGCCCGCGCCGAACTGGCTCGTCGATGGACGAGGCGATCCTCCACTGCACGCGGGGCATCGGCATCTGGGACTGGGCGAGCAACGACGAGGGCGGCGAGCCGGACGTCGTGCTGGCCTGCGCCGGCGACATCCCGACGCTCGAGACGCTGGCCGCCGTCGACCTCCTCCGCCAGCGACCTGCCCGACCTGCAAGGTCCGCGTCGTCAACGTCGTCGACCTGATGCGGCTCCAGCCGGAGTCGGAGCACCCGCACGGCCTGTCCGACCGCGAGTTCGACGCGCTCTTCACGACCGACCGGCCGATCGTCTTCGCCTACCACGGCTACCCGTGGCTGATCCACCGGCTGACCTACCGGCGGACCAACCACGACAACCTCCACGTGCGCGGCTACAAGGAGGAGGGCACGACCACGACGCCGTTCGACATGGTCATGCTCAACGACCTCGACCGCTTCCACCTCGTGATCGACGTCATCGACCGGGTGCCCGGGCTCGCCGCCCGGGCCGCGCACCTGCGCCAGCGGATGGTCGACCGGCGCCTGCGAGTGCCGCGCCTACACGCGGCAGGAGGGCGAGGACGCCCCGGAGATCCGCGACTGGACGTGGCCGGCGCAGGCGGCGCCGGCGTGACGGGCGGGGGCCTGGCCGGCGAGCCCGGCGGCGACATGGCCGGCGCCCCGAGCGGCCCCGCCGCCGGGATCCTCGTCGTCAACGCCGGGTCGAGCAGCCTCAAGCTGCGGGTCCTCGACGCGGCCGACGCCGTCGTCGCGACGGCCGACCTGCCCGGCGCCGCGCGGGTCGACCGACGCGGGGGCCATCGCCGAGGCCGTCGCCGGCTTCGGCACGATCCGCGCGGTCGGCCACCGGATCGTCCACGGCGGGACGCGCTACAGCGGCCCGGTCCTCCTCGACGCGGCGGTCGAGGCGAACCTCCGGGCGCTCACCGACCTCGCCCCGCTCCACCAGCCCAAGTCGCTCGCGGCGCTCGCCGCGGTGAACGCGGTGCTGCCGGACGTGCCGGCGGTCGCCTGCTTCGACACCGCCTTCCACGCCGGGATGCCGGCCGCCGCGACGACGTACGCCATCCCGCCCGAGTGGCGGAAGCGCTGGGCGCTCCGCAAGTACGGCTTCCACGGCCTGTCGCACGCGTACGCCTCGCGGCGGGCCGCCGAGATGCTGGGCCGACCGGTCGAGGAGCTCCGGATCGTGACCTGCCACCTCGGCGCCGGGGCGTCGCTGGCGGCGATCCGGGACGGCCGGTCGGTCGACACGACGATGGGCTTCACGCCGCTCGACGGCCTCGTGATGGCGACCCGCTCCGGGCAGCATCGACCCGGGGCTCGTCCTCTGGCTCGAGGAGCACGTGGGGATGCCGCCGGCCGAGCTGGCGTCCACGCTGGAGCACCGCTCCGGGCTCCTGGGCCTCGCCGGGACGGCCGACATGCGGGCGATCCTGGCGGCGGAGGCGGCCGGCGACGAGGCGGCGATCCTGGGACTCGGCGTCTATCTCCACCGGCTCCGCGCGTCGATCGCGGCGATGGTCGCCGCCCTCGGCGGCCTCGACGTGCTCGTCTTCACCGGCGGGGTCGGCGAGAACGCACCCGGCGATCCGCGAGCGGGCGGCGGCCGACCTGGCCTACCTCGGGGTGGCCGTCGACGCCGCCGCCAACGCCGCCGTGGCGAGGCGACGCCGAGATCGGCGCGCCCGGCGCGGCGGTGCGGACCGTCGTGATCCGGGCCCGCGAGGACCTCGAGATCGTGCGCGAGGTGCGCCAGGTGCTGGGGCTGCCGGGAGCCAGCGCCGCCTGATCGCGGGGTCCGGACGCCCGTCACGCCGGGGCACGGGCCCTGCCCGGCGGCCGCTGGCCGCGGTCGTCGTGCCGCGGTCAGGGGATCGGGGCGAGGTCCAGGAGCGTGCTCCGGGCGAGCGGATCGCCGGCCGGCCGGTGGGCGTTGAAGACGCCGACGAAGACACCCCCGGACACGGTCTTCGACCCGCTCGTGCCGACCAGCGTCACGGCGAGGAGCCGCCCGGAGACGCCCCGCGTGCGGAGGTCGAGCGCCATGAGCGTCCCGACGTCGGTGCGAGCGTCGGCGGCGAAGATCGCCGACAGCTGGGCGAGCGGGTAGGCCTTCGTCTGCCACGTGGCGTAGGGAGCCGCCGCATCGTAGGCCGCGCCGCTGGCGTCCCGGTCCGGCGAGCCCCGCAGGTAGCTGACGGGCGCGGCGACCCTGGCCCCGCTGGCCGAGACGTAGACGTTCTCGTTGCTCTCGGTCGCCCCGCCGCCGGTCGAATGGAACATCGCGTTGGCGATCGCGGTCCCGCTGCGCAGGACCTGGTTGGCCGTCGCCGCGATGACGGCGTTGGCCGCGGCCGTCTCGGCGCGGACGCCGCGATAGACCTGTGAGCGGGAGTCGTCGTAGACGTCGAAGGTCGAGACGCCGGGCCGCAGGCGGGCCGCCGCGTACGAGCGGGCGGCGATCGTCTGCGCCGTGCGCGCCGCGAGCGGCCAGCTGGACGGCATCTCGACGGGCACGACGCCGCGAAGATAGGACTCCAGCGGGAGCTCGTTCACCACGTCGGCCTTCGGGCCGGCCAGGAGGATCCGCAGGGTCCCGCGATAGGTGCCGTAGGTCGTCGAGCGCGCCGGGAGCTCGAACGTGGTTGCCGTCGTCGCGCCCCGGACCCGGAGATCGGCGGGGGCCTGCGCGGCGTACAGGACGTCCCCGGCGGTGCGCTCCACGACGGCGCGCCAGGTGGTGGTCGTGCCGCTGGTCGTCGGGAACAGGCGGAGGCGGGCGTCGGCCGGGAAGGTCGCCTCGACGCCGACGATCGACCAGGCGCCGCCGCGGCCGACCACCGTGAGGGGGGTCGTGGCCGCCGGGACGTGGTCGTCGAGGACGAGGACGCGGATGGCGGCGGCGGCGGGAACCGTCCCGCTGGTCGTGCCGGCGAAGTAGTGGGCGAGGATCTCCGCGGCGCCCTGGCCGGCGAGGGCACGGCCGCGCGCGCCGTACTGCGAGAGCCCCACGCCGTGGCCCCAGCCGCGGCCGAAGAAGGCCACGCTCGGCCCGAGCGCCGTCGCCCCGGTCGGCACCCCGCCGCCGGCCGGGGCGGTCGGGGCGGCCCGCAGGACGCCGCTGGCGGCGTAGAGGGACGCGACGCCGTAGAGGGAGGTGACGGTCCTGCCGTTGACGTGGCTGATCCGGTACCACGTCGTGCCCGACTTCGCGCCGGAGCAGACCGTGCTCCAGGCCGTTCCGCTGACCGTGGCGGTCACCGTGACGGTGGTGCCCGTGGAGATCCGGGCCCTGGCCGTCGTGGCCGTGGAGGTCCCGGTCCGCAGGTTCACCCCGTCGCAGGCCGGCATCATCGCCGCGCTGGCCGGCGTGGGAGCGGGCGTGGGCGCGGGCGTGGGCGTCGGGGTCGGCGTGGGCGTCGGGGTCGGCGTGGGGGTCGGCGCGACGGCCCTGGTCGACCCGCTGTTCGAGAAGAGGCAGGCGAAGTACGTCTTCGTCGTGCCGGGCACGGTCGCCGTGCCGCATCCGAACCGCTGGTACGCGGCGAGCTCCGACGAGCGGTGCGCCGAGGAGCTCATGAAGTTGCGCTGGGCAAGCGCCACCGTCTCCGGCGCCGTCGTGGTCCCGCCCTTGCAGGTCGCGCCGTTGATGTCACAGCCGAGCCGGTAGGACGTGGCCCGCGATCCGACCGCGTTCCAGTGGAGGATCTCGCTGCGAGCCTGCGCGTAGCCGAAGACGGTGCGCACGATCTCCAGCGCCGGGTACGGCGTCGCCGTGCCCGCCACGGGGCAGCCCAGCACCGAATGGGCGAAGTAGGAGCGAGCCGCGAGGTCGGCGGCCCGGCCGCGGACCACCAGGGACGGCTTCGTCGGGCAGGCGAACGGGGCGTCGCGGGCGATCGCGACCAGCCCCGGATCGATGAGCAGGGCCGGCTTGCCAAGGGCGGCCCGGTCGAGGTTGACGAGCCGCATCAGCTCCTTGCCGTAGGCGTCGGGCGTCGTGGCCCCGCCGCCGGCCGGGGCGGTCGGGGCGGCCCGCAGGACGCCGCTGGCGGCGTAGAGGGACGCGACGCCGTAGAGGGAGGTGACGGTCCTGCCGTTGACGTGGCTGATCCGGTACCACGTCGTGCCCGACTTCGCGCCGGAGCAGACCGTGCTCCAGGCCGTTCCGCTGACCGTGGCGGTCACCGTGACGGTGGTGCCCGTGGAGATCCGGGCCCTGGCCGTCGTGGCCGTGGAGGTCCCGGTCCGCAGGTTCACCCCGTCGCAGGCCGGCATCATCGCCGCGCTGGCCGCCGCGACCGTGGCCGGCACGGCAGCGACTGCCGCGAGCAGCAGCGCGGCGAGGGCGACGGCCGCCCAGCGGGCGGGCACCCCGCGGTTCGCGGTGCGCGAGTCGGGAACGGGCACGACGTACTCCATCGGTTCCGCCGAGCGTGGCGGAACGGGAGGCGCCTGGCCACGACCCAAGAGAGCCATCGGGAACCCCGCCAGAGGGACTACCGTCCCTGCGGGCGGACGCCAACAGGCCAGCGGAAGCCGGGACCGGGAGGACCCACATCCTCCGGGCGGCTGTCGCTGGCCTGGTTGGCGCGAGGTGGGCGGCGCGGCCTCGTCGGTCCGCGCCGCCAGATCAGCGGATCAGGACGTTGCGAGCTTGATGCCCGCTACCACTGGCACTCGTTGGGCGGGTTCTCGGGGTCGCAGGTCGCCTTGGTCACGATCTGCTCGAGAAGCATCCAGCCCCTTCTGCGGCATCGAGGAGCACGGGCTCGCCGGTCTTCCCGTCCGCCGTGAACGGGATGAACGCCGGGGTGACGGCGTTGACGCCGCCGTCGGAGTACAGGCCGGGGCCGGTGACGCCCTCGTAGTCGATGTCCTTGCCGTCCCGGATCAGCTTCAGGCAGTCGGCGTACGTGTAGCACACCTCTCCCGGGGCCTCGCCGACCTTGAACATGGCCGGCGCCCAGGCGCTCGCCTTGTACGAGCCGCCGGCCTCGACGGCCAGGGCCGTCTGGACCATGAGGTCGTAGGTCGAGAAGGCGTACTGGCCCGTCGCGTCGTAGGCCTTGTCGGTCTGGGCGTCCCACAGCGGCTGGAAGAAGTCCCACGCCGGGGTCGACTTGTTGGGTGCGAACGACGGGAAGCCGATCCCCTTCTGCGAGGCGATCGGCGCGGTGCCCAGCGTTCCCATGAACTCCGCCTCGGCCCACCCGGTCTCACCGATCCAGTTGAGCGACAGGCCGGCCTCGGCCGCCCCCTTGATCAGCGCGGCGGACTCCGTCGATCCCGCCTGGACGATGACGGCATCGGGCTTCAGGTCGGCGATCTTCTGGGCCTCGGCCCGGTAGGAGGGCTGCTCGACCTGGACGTTGAGGCGGGCCAGGACGTCGAGGCCCAGGATGCCGGCAGCCTTCTCGGCCGCGTTGGCCGCCAGCTGGAAGCCTTCGACCTGGGTGGCGAAGATCACGATCTTCTTGGCGCCGATCGACTCGCGCGTACAGGCTCCCGTACGTCCCAAGGGCCTCGTCCAGGCCCTGCGCCCGGAAGATCGGCTCGGCGGCCTTGCCGCCGAGGTTGCCCGGGATGGCGCCGCCGTGGACCGACGGCCCGAGCGGCGAATCGTTCTCCTGCCACCACTCCATCATGTAGTCGCGGTAGGTCCGGTACTGGTGGGCGATGCTCACCACGATCTCGGCCTTGTGCTGCTCGAGGCAGATCTTGGCCGCCTGGCCTTCATGGTCGTCGCCGATGTCCTCGGAGACCAGCTCCCAGGCGCGGCCGAGGGGCGGGTCGAGGTTGATGACCTCCTCGATCGGGAAGCGCACGTCGTTGGTGAGCGCCTTCCCGTACGCCGCGAACGAGCCCGTGTAGTAGGCGAGCTCGCAGACCGACGACCTTCCCGGCCGCCGCGGACGGCGCCGGGGTGGCGGCAGGGGCACCCGACGCGGCGGGCGTGGCCGCGGCACTCGTGCCGGGCGTCGCAGTGGCGCCGCCGCCGCAGGCGGAGACGAGCAGGGCGAGCACCGCGATCACGACCATGGTGCGGCCCGATTTGATGCTACCGACCCTCATTGCGTTCTCCTCCGCTCTGTCTTGGCCCGGAAGCGTGGGTCGTCAGATCCGGTATCCCTCCTTGAGCTGTTGGGTCGTCAGCTCGGCGGCGTCCATCACGGCGAACGCCTCGCCGAGGCTCAGCACCATCACCCGGTCGGCGACCTGGAGCGCCTTCGTGGCGTTCTGCTCGGCGAGGACGATGGCGACGCCCCTGGTCTCGTGGATCTCCCTGATCTTGTCGAAGAACATGTCGACGTAGAGCGGGGAGAGGCCGGCCGTGGGCTCGTCGAGGAGCAGCACCCTGGGGTCCTGCATCAGGGCCCGCCCGCAGGCCACCATGCGCGACTCGCCGCCGCTGAGGGTCCCCGCCCTCTGTGCCTGCAGGGCCCGGAGATCCGGGAACAGCTCGAACACCTCGGCCATCCGCTCGTCGCGCGAGCGCTTGCCGATCATCCCCCCACGCTGAGGTTCTCGAGGACGGTGAGGTCGGAGAAGACGCCCTTCTCCTGGGGCACGTAGCCGATCCCCCGGGCC
Source organism: uncultured Chloroflexia bacterium (assembly GCA_963827965.1). GTDB lineage: Bacteria > Chloroflexota > Limnocylindria > Limnocylindrales > CSP1-4 > CTSoil-043. Next base: position 23,438 of record CAWHCW010000015.1, read on the forward strand.
GGCGGTCTCGTACGGGGGCAGCCTGGACACGTCCTCGCCCTGGAACCTGATCGTCCCCGCCATGAGCGGGATGAGGCGCGCCAGGGTCGCCAGCAGCGTGGTCTTCCCCGCACCGTTGGCTCCCAGCACGGCGAAGATCTCGTCGCCGACGGTGAAGTCGAGCCCCTTGAGGACGGTGACCCCGTGGTAGCCGCTGCGCAGGCCTTCGACCTCGAGGCTGACGGATCCGGCCGTCTCAGACATGACCCTCTCCGAGGTACTTCTCGACGACGGTCCGGTTCTCGCGGATCGACTGCGGGTCGCCATCGAGGATGACCTTGCCCTCGGCCATGAAGTGGACCTCGTCGCAGAGGTTCCAGATGACGTTGAGGTCGTGCTCGACGATCACCACCGAGGTGCCGGCGGCGGCCAGGTCCCTGATCACGGTCATGACCTTCTCGGTCAGGTCGTCGGGAAGGCCGGCCGTCGGCTCGTCGAGCAGGAGGAACGTGGGCCGCAGGAGCAGGCAGCGGACGATGTCGAGGAGCTTCTTCTCGCCGGCCGACAGCGCGAAGGCCGTCGGGTCGGCGAACCCGAAGTAGTCCAGGTAGTGCCGGATCTCGTCCTCGTGCCGCTCGAAGACCGTCCGCTCGCTGAAGATCCGGTGCGGCTGCTCGTACCTGCGCCTCGGCCACGGCGAGCAGGAGCGAATCCCAGATGGTCAGCTTGTCGAAGTCCATGATCACCTGGTTGCTCTTGACCACGCCGTGGCGCGCCATCCGGTGCGCCGGGCAGGCTCGAGAGCACCACCTCGCCTCCCGCCGCAGGGCAGGAGCGTGATCCGTGCCGCGGTCGAGCGGGGTCGAGTGCATGATCATCCGCATCAGCGTCGTCTTGCCGGCGCCGTTGGGTCCGATGAGGCCCTCGATCGGCCGGTCGCCCAGGACGAGGTCGTCGACGTCCACGACGACGCGGCCGGAGAAGCTCTTGACGGCTCCCTGGACGCGGATCCGGGGACGAGTCGACGGCCGCGGCGTCGACGACGTCAGCGACCATGGATCTTGCCTCATCAGCTTGTCGCGCCGCATGTCGCCGAGCAGGCCCAGCGGCCGGAACAGCAGGACCAGGATCAGCGCCAGCGCCGAACGCCGCCTCCCGCAGCACCGGGATCGCCTGGGTGTACCACTCCTTCGGGAGCGGCAGGTAGGACTGGACCACGATGTCGAAGAGCCCCACGGTGAGGACGACGCCGACGACCGCTCCCCAGACGCGCGCCGTGCCGCCCAGCACCAGCCCCACCATGGCGGCGAGGGTGACGTCGATCCCGAGGTTGCCGACGTCGAGGAAGTGCACCATGACCCCGTTCATCGCACCGAGCAGCCCCATCGCCGCCGAGGTGACGGCGAACAGCCAGAGCTTGGTCCGGAACGTCGACTTCCCCAGGCTGCGGGCCAGCGGCTCGTTGCCGCCCACGGCGATCAGGAGGCGCCCGTAGGGCGAGCGGTGGACCCGCCAGACGTAGAGGAGGATCGCGACGACGACGGCGGCCGTGATCAGCAGCCAGAGGAACTCGTTGTCCTTGACGCGGCCGATGTCGTACGGGAAGCCGAGCCCGCCCATGCCGCGCGCGCCACCGGTGAGGTCGTCCTCGGTGGTCGCCAGGATCTGGACGGCGGTGGCGAACCCGAGCGTGCCCACGAGCACGCCGTCGGTGTCCAGGTCGGCGATCAGCCATCCGACGAGGAGCCCGGCCAGCGCCGGCGACGAGGGTCGCGGCGGCGGCGCAGACGAGGAACTGCCATGGGTCCCCGAACGGCCAGTCGACCTTGACGTAGAGCACGCCGAAGGCGTACATCCCGATGCCCCAGAACCCGACGACGCCGAAGTTGGCGATCCGGGCGAGCCCCAGCTGGAGGTGGAGCAGCAGCGCGAGGCCGATCACCATCACGACCTGGAACAGCCCCGAGATCAGGAAGGCGTCGAGCCAGTCGAGGTTCATGGCGCTACACCTTCGCCGTCTCGGTGAGCCGCGTGCCGCGCACCTTCAGGACGACGACGAAGGCGACGATCAGCACGAGCTGCGCGTACAGGGCCTGGTCGAACTGGAGCGCCATGGCGGCCAGCGCCACGCTCGTGCCGACGCCGACGACGATGACGCCGCCGAGCCCCCAGCTCCCTCCCACGAGGGCCACCATGCAGGATGAGGAGGAACTGCCGCCAGCCGAGCAGCGGCGAGACGGACGACCCGACGCCGTAGAACGCGCCGGCCAGCCCGCCGGCGACGCCGGCGATGAACCAGATCAGCGTCGTGACGACGAGCGGCCGGATCCCGCTCACCTTCGCCAGGTTCTCGTCGCTGGCCAGGGCCCGGATCTGGAGGCCGTAGGCCGGATCGCTGGATGAACAGGTAGAGCAGCAGGGAGAGCACCGCGACGCTCGACGAGGGCGAGCAGGCGGAACGACGTCACGCCGACGCCGAGGACCATGATCGTGTCGGGTGGCGGGACGTCGAAGAACCGCACCGGGTAGCCGAAGACGAACTGCAGGCCGTGCCGCAGGAAGATCGACAGCCCGAAGGAGATGATGATCATCTCCAGCGCGCCGACGTTGCGTCGCTTGGCCGGCCGGAAGATGGCGAGGTACGTGGCGACGCTGAGGACGCCCGCCAGCAGCCCGGTGGGGATCAGGACGGCGTAGAAGTCGAGGCCGTACGTCGTGTTGAGCCACATCCCGAAGTAGGCCCCGAGCGTGATGGTCTCCGAGTAGGCCACGTTGATCAGGCCGGTGAGCTTGTACAGCAGGGCGAAGCCGATCGCGGCGAGGACCAGGGGCGCGTGCTCGGTGAGGCCGATGACGACCGACTGGATGACGAAGTCCATCAGGCGTCTCCCTGGCTCGGGGCGGGACGCGATCGCGGGGCGTGACGGTGCGGAACCGCTGGGGTCCGTTGCCGTCCAGGCGTCCCGCTGTGGTCATCGCCCAACCTCGCCAAGGGAGCCGGTGCGCATCACCGCTCTTGATTGATGATCGATGGCACGTGAAACCGGTCCGCGCGATGCGGGGATCATCGATTATCGAAGATAGTAGACGGCCCGGACCTGGCAATGCAAGCCGTAATTTGCGAGCCCCAGCGGGCGAGGAAGGCTGGAGGCACCACGGTGGGTCCCCTGCGAGCCTCGCCCGCGCCGGCCCGGCCGGATGGCGGCCCCGCTGTGACCAAGGGCTCTGGTGGCCGCGGGCCGGTCGCGGTTCGATGCCCGGGCCCGAACCATGGAGGAGAACGCCGTGCCCACACCGGTGACGACCAGGCAGACGGTCGACGACTTCCTGGCCCTGAAGCGCCTGGCAGTCGTCGGCGTCTCGCGCGACCCGAAGCACTTCTCGTACGTCGTCTGGCAGGAGCTCCGGCAGCGCCGCTACGAGGCAATCCCGGTCAACCCCAACGCGACCGAGATCGACGGCCAGCGCTGCTACGCGCGCGTCCAGGACATCGAGCCGCCGGTGCAGGGCGTCCTCGTGATGACGCCCTCCAGCGCCACGGCGCAGGTCGTGCGCGACTGCGTCGAGGCGGGCATCGGCCACGTCTGGATGCACAAGGGCGCCGGCGGCGGGCCGGGCGCCGTCGACCCGGCGGCCGTGGCCCTCTGCGAGGAGCACGGGATCGAGCTGGTCGCCGGCCAGTGCCCCTACATGTTCCTTCCGGGGACGCCCTTCTTCCACGGCATCCACCGGTTCTTCAAGAAGATCAGCGGCGGCTACCCGAAGGAGGCGCCGGCCCCGGGCAGCGGCCGATGAGGACGGCGGCGATCGTCTACCGGAGCCGGACGGGGACGACCCGCCGGTTCGCGGAGGCGATCGGGGCGCACCTGCGGACGCGCGACGTCGAGGCGATCGTGCAGTCGGTCGGGGACGCCGATCCGCCGGGCCCTCGCCGAGGTCGACTTCGTCCTCCTGGGCTGCTGGACGAACGGGCTCTTCGTCGTCCTGCAGCACCCGGACCAGCCGTGGATCGACTTCGTCCGGGAGGTCCCGCCGCTCGACGCCCCGCAAGGTCGGCCTCTTCACGACCTACCGGCTTCTCAGCGGCAGCATGTTCGGGAAGATGCGGGACACGCTGGCCGGCGGGGCCGGCGAGGTCTCCCTCGAGCTGAAGTCCCGCGACGGGAGCCTGTCGGACGAGCACCGAAGAGCGCTCGATCGGTTCGTGGATTCCGATCGGCCCGCCCAGGACGACGTCGCGCCGTTGAGGCACTGACGGTCCGGGCGACCGCCCCCCGGTCGCCCCCGATCGTGCGCGTTCGCACCACCAGGTGCGCGGGCGCCTTGCGCCCAGGTCCGCCGCCCGCGACACTGTGCGCCCCGACCGGCGACGCGGTCCGGATGAGCCCTGCACCCAGGCGTTCGAACCCATCGTCCCGGAGGACCCCACCCGGATGCCCGAGCCCTCGATCGTCGTCGCGGCCCTCGCCCTGGCCGTCGTGCCGTCCGCCCTCTACCTGGTGGTCCTCAACGCGATCGACCGCTACGAGAAGGAGCCGTGGACGATCCTCCTGGCCTGCCTGGGCCTGGGGGCGGTGGTGGCGCCCATCGTCGCCATCGCGGTGCTCGCCCTGGCCGGACGCCCGGCGTCCATCCCACCTGCCTTCGCCCCCGGCCTGCGGCCCGACCCGCTCACCGGAATCGTGGAGGAGGTGGTGAAGGGAATCCTCCTCTACGTCCTCGTCCACACCGCACGGGACGAGTTCGACGACGTCCTCGACGGCGTGATCTACGGCGCCGCCGTCGGCGCGGGGTTCGGGGCCGCGGAGAGCTTCCTCTACGCCCTGGGCGGCACCGACACGCTCGCCCCCGCGACGATCGCCGCGCTCGTGGTCGCCGGCCTCAACCACGCCTTCTACACGGCCGTCTTCGGCGCGGTCGTGGGCGGCGCCCAGCGGCTGGCCGGCGGGCAGCGGGCCGTCGTGGTCGCCCTGGGCCTCGCCACGGCGGCGTTCCTGCACGCCTTCCACGACACCCTGCCGCCGATCCTGGCGCGTCTCCTCGGCCAGCCGGACGCCGCCGTCGGCCTCGCCAGCCGTCTCCTCGCCAACGCGGTCAACTGGCTGGGGATCGCCACCCTCGCCCTCATCGTGGTCCTGGCCTGGCGGCGGGAGGCCCGCATCCTCCACGAGGAGCTCCGCGACGAGGTGGCGTCCGGCCTCGTCAGCGAGGCCGACTACGCGACGATCACCTCCTTCGGCGGCCGCCTGCGGCGGCAGGCGCAGCTCCTGCGCAGCGGTGGCGTCAGGCCCGTACGTCGCCTGCGCCGCCTCTACGCGGCCGAGGGCGAGCTGGCCTTCCACAAGCGGCGGGCGGCGATCCGGACGCGCCGGCCGCCCGCGCCGCAACGCGGGGACGCGCTGCGAGCCGAGATCCGCGCACCTCGGCGCCATGGACCCGGAGGGAATCCCGATGAGCCCCCGCCGTGCCGCGATCGTCCTGGCTGCCCTCCTCCTCGTCGCCGACCCGCTCGGATGGCGCCCGGCGGCGAGCGCGGCGCCGGAGCTCCCGGGATCGGTCGGCCAGGCCGTCCTCTTCCACCTCCAGCTGGCCAGCGACATCGCCGGCGATGGCAGCCCGATCGGCCAGGGAACCACCTTCCCGGAGGGAACGAAGGTCATCTTCGGCCTCCTCGGCTGGAGCGACGTGGACCCCGGGACGGAGCTGAAGCTGCGGCTGTTCCAGGGCGACCGCTTTGCCTACGAGACGTCCCACGTGGTGGCCAGCCGCTCCGGCCCTCGGGCCGGGCAGGGCGCGGGGTTCGTCGCTCCGTTCGTCGTCGAGGAGGGCTTTCCCGCCGGGCAGTACGCCGTGGAGGTCCTCTACAACGGGCTGCCCGACGAGGTCGTCCCGTTCGTGGTCGGCGGCGGGTCGGGCGCGGACGAGGTTCGCGGGTCGGGGATCGGGAGCGGACCCATTCCCTACAAGAGTCCGGGCGAGGTGCTGGTCGTCACCCGGGCCGCCGTCCTCCGCCAGGCCCTGGGAAGCGCCGCCGACAGGGTGCTGGCAGCCGCGGCCCTGGTGGGCGACCTCCACGACCTCGAGGCCGACGGTGTGGCCCGGGCAACACCCGACGAGGCTGCCGCCGAGGTTCACCGGCTCCTTCGCGCGCGTCCCTATCGCTACCTCCTCATCGTCGGCAACGACGACACCGTGCCGTTCTTCCACGTCGAGAACCCCATGGGATCATCCGAGGCGGCCGTCCTCTCCGAGTGGGAGCTCCCGGCCGACTGGCTGCCGTCCGACAACTACTACGTGGACCTGGACGGCGATCCGTACGGGGCGCCCGACCTGGCCGTCGCCCGGATCCCGAGCAGCGACGACGCCGACCTGCTGCTCACCCAGCTGGGGACCCTGGTGCCCCCCGACGGGAGCGCGTTCGCCCTCGTCAACCAGGAGCGCAAGACCCAGGCCGGCGTGGTCCTCGGGGCGATCGCCTCCGGGGCGCAGGTGCGGCTGCAGTACGCGCCGCCGGTCGACGCCGCGACGTTCGGCCAGAACGCGGACGCCGAGTCGGCGCGCTACCTGTACGTCCTGCTGCACGGCATCGGCGTCCTGACGAACACCTGGTCGGCGAACACGGTCGCCTGGGAGCCGGGGAACCCGCAGGACCCCTTCGCCGCGGAGTGGACCGTCCACGAGTCGACCCAGCTCGACGCGGTCACGGTCGAGACGGACCCCCTGAGCCGGGGTGTCGTGGAGGTGGGCGCCTGCTACGGCGGGTGGACCCTCGACACCATCCAGCAGCCGGTCCACAAGACGGCCGCCAACAGCCTCGCCCTGCACTACCTGAAGTCCGGGACGCGGGCCTTCGTCGCCGACACCCACATCTCGTACAGCACCCTGATGGGCCCCGACGAGACGCCTCGCGGCCGCACGGGCTTCGAGCTCCTCTTCTGGCGCGGGATCACGGCGGGGCTGGCTCCCATCGACGCCTTCCAGGAGGCGAAGGTCGGGATCGCCGCCGCCATCGACACCCTCGTGGCGGAGGGCGACATCGACACCGCGCGGATCAATCTCAAGACGCTCCACTACATGGTCTACCTGGGACGCCCATGAACCGCTTCCCCGTCATCCTCGCCGCCTGGACCGCTCTTCTCGTGGCCGGCTTCGCGGTCGTCTTCCTGCTGGGCGGACCGCTGCCCACCGCCGCGGACGAGCTCGAGGCAGCCCTCCATCCCGCCCCGCCGGTCACCCGGGAGGTCGCCGAGACGTCCGCTGCGACGATCGTCCGGCTCCGTTATCCCAGCTTCGCCGCGGCGGAGCGGTCCGTGACGAAGGCGACCGATTTCGGCGTCGAGCACTGGGTCGTGGAGTACCTGGATCGCTCCGGGTCGGCGCCCCGCGGCCTCCGGATCTCCGTCGTCGTGGACAGCGGCCGGGTCGAGGTGAACAGCTTCCCCTGAGGCTGGCCGGCGCCTCCACCGTGGCCCGCACCAAACCCGGGTGAGGTATTGACAGGTGCGCTACGCTGCCGGTGTGTTATCGATAACCGACGTCGAAACACGAGCATCGCCGGCCGCCGACCATGCGTCCCGGTCCCGGTCGCGGTCCGGTCGAACAGTGGCCACAGCGCCAGGGGACATTCGCCATGGCTGAGCTGCTCGTCGAGATGACCGACATCAGCAAGTCCTTCCCGGGCGTGCACGCCCTCGACGGGTGCCGCTTCGACCTCCGCGCCGGCGAGATCCACGCCCTGGTCGGCGAGAACGGGGCCGGCAAGTCGACCCTGATGAAGATCCTCGCCGGCGTCTACCGCCGCGATGGCGGCACGATCCGGGTCAAGGGCCAGGAGGTGGAGATCCCCTCGCCGCGGGCCGCCCAGGATCTCGGGATCAGCATCATCCACCAGGAGCTGAACCTGATGGGCCACCTCACCGTGGCCCAGAACATCTTCATCGGTCGCGAGCCGCGCGGCGCCGTGCCCTTCCTCCTCGACGAGAAGACCCTCAACGCGAAGGCGCGCGAGCTCTTCGAGACACTCCACCTCAAGCTCGACCCCCGGGCCCGCGTCTCCGGCCTGGCCGTGGCCCAGCAGCAGATGGTCGAGATCGCGAAGGCGCTCTCGTTCAACTCGGACGTCCTGATCATGGACGAGCCGACGGCCGCCCTCACCGACACCGAGATCGGCGAGCTCTTCCGGATCATCCGCCACCTGCGCGACCGCGGGGCCGGCATCGTCCACATCTCGCATCGCCTCGAGGAGCTGAAGCAGATCTCCGAGCGCGTGACGGTGATGCGCGACGGCCGCTACGTCGACACTGTCCAGACCGCCGAGGCGAGCATCGGGTCGATCATCAGCAAGATGGTCGGCCGGACGATCTTCGAGGCGACCCCGGAGCTCCCGGAGCACCCCGATCCGGAGGTCGTCCTGGAGGTCCGCAACCTCAAGCGCGGCCGGGTGATCCGCGACGTCAGCTTCCGGCTGCACCGGGGCGAGATCCTCGGGATCGCGGGCCTCGTGGGCGCGGGCCGGACGGAGGTGGCCCGGGCCGTCTTCGGGGCCGACGCCCACGACTCCGGCGAGATCCTCGTCCACGGGAAGCCGGTCGCCATCCGGACTCCGGCGAACGCGGTCGCCCACGGCATCGGCTACCTCTCCGAGGACCGTCGGCGATACGGGCTTGCCCTCATCATGGACGTCGAGGCCAACGTCGTGCTCGCCTCGCTCCGCAAGTTCGTCGGCCGGCTGGGACAGATCAAGTTCGGCCGCACGAAGGCCGCCGCCGAGGGACAGGTCAAGGGCCTGGCGATCAAGACGCCGAGCCTGGCCCAGCGGGTCCGGAATCTCTCGGGCGGGACCCAGCAGAAGGTCGTCGTCGCCAAGTGGCTCACCGCCGACACGGAGATCCTCATCTTCGACGAGCCGACCCGCGGCATCGACGTCGGCGCCAAGAGCGAGATCTACCGGCTCCTCAACGACCTCGCCCAGCAGGGCAAGTCGATCATCATGATCTCGTCCGAGCTTCCCGAGATCCTGCGCATGAGCCACCGCATCCTCGTGATGTGCGAGGGGCGCATCACGGGCGAGCTGAGCGCGGCCGAGGCGACCCAGGAGAAGGTCATGACCTTCGCGACCCAGCGCGAAGCGCTCGCCGCCACCTGACGGGCGAGCCCGAACCCCCGGAAGAGACCCCCAGACGAGGCAACCTTCGATGCAGACGACCACGAAGAGCCAGTCCCGGATGCAGTCGCTCGTCAAGGGCGAATCGCTGCAGCGCTTCCTGGCGCTCGGCGCCCTCGTCCTCCTGCTCCTGTTCTTCTCGGCGATCTCGTCGCCGTTCCGCACGACCGAGAACTACATCTCGATCCTCGTCGCGACCGCCGTGAACGGCGTCCTGGCGATGGGCGCGACCTTCGTGATCATCACCGGCGGCATCGACCTGTCCGTCGGCACGGCGATGACCTTCTGTTCGGTCATCCTGGGCCTGGTGGTCACCAAGGCGGGCCTCCCGCTCTGGCTGGGCGTCCCCGCCGCGCTCCTGGCCGGCGCCCTGGTGGGCGCAGTGAACGGCGTCCTGATCGCGAAAGCCAAGATCCCCCCGTTCATCGCCACCCTTGGCATGCTCAACGTGACCCGCGGGCTCGCCCAGATCCTCTCGGACGTCAAGCCCATCTACTTCGAGGGCAACCCGGAGTTCTACGACGTCTTCATGGGCAAGCCGCTGTTCGGCATCCCGAACGTCGTCTTCATCATGTTCGGCGCCGGCATCCTCGCCACGCTGGTCCTGACCAAGACGGTCCTCGGCCGGTACACCTTCGCCCTGGGCTCCAACGAGGAGGCCACCCGCCTCTCCGGCGTCAACGTGGACGCCTGGAAGATCGCCGTCTACAGCGTGGCCGGGCTCTTCGCCGGTCTCGGCGGCATCCTGATCGCGGCCCGCATGACCTCCGCCCAACCGTCGGTCGGCATGGGCTACGAGCTCGACGCCATCGCCGCCGCCGTCATCGGCGGCACGTCCCTGAGCGGCGGCGTGGGCAGCATCCTCGGCACGATCATCGGGGCCTTCATCATCAGCACCCTGACGATCGGCCTGTCCATCGTCGGAGTCCCCGACCAGTGGAAGCTGGTGATCACCGGCCTCGTGATCATCGGCGCCGTCTGGCTCGACATTCTCCGGCGCCGCGGTCGCGCCTAGCGGCGCCGCGACGCCCTATCCCCGGGCCAAACGCCGGCCCCGAGCAGTTGAGGCCGGCAGATCGGTCAACCATCACGCACGGAGGAGAGCATGAAGTTCACGCGACTGTCTGGCCTGCTGGCCGGAAGCACGGCCCTGGCCCTGGTGGTCGGAGCGTGCGGCGGCGGCGGCACCCCGGCCCCGTCGAGCAGCGGTGGTACGGGTGAGAAGCCGTACATCGCCATCGTCTCGAAGGGCTCCCAGCACCAGTTCTGGCAGGCCGTTCAGAAGGGCGCCACCGACGAGGCGGCGGCCAAGGGCGCCACCATCACGTATGAGGGCCCGGCGTCGGAGTCCGAGGTCGACAAGCAGCTCACCATGCTGCAGACGGCCCTCGACAAGAAGCCCAAGGCGATCTGCTTCGCGGCCCTCGACAGCAAGGCGGCGACCCCGCTCCTGGAGCAAGGCCAAGGCGGCCGGCATCCCGGTCGTCGGCTTCGACTCCGGCGTCGACAGCGACATCCCGGTGACGACCGTGTCCACCGACAACGTCGCCGCGGCCGGCGAGGCCGCCGACCAGATGGCCAAGCTGATCGGCGACACCGGCAAGGTCGCGGTCATCGTCCACGACCAGACCAGCCAGACCGGCACCACCCGGCGTGACGGCTTCGTCAACCGGATGAAGGAGAAGCACCCGAACATCGAGGTCGTCGCCATCGAGTACGGCGCCGGCGACCCGGTCAAGTCGGCCGACTTCGCCAAGGCGATCATGACCAAGTACCCCGACCTGAAGGGCTTCTTCGGCGCCAACGAGGGCTCCGCCAAGGGCGTCCTCAACGCGCTCAAGGAGACCGGCAAGGAAGGCAAGATCGTGGCCATCGGCTACGACTCCGGCCAGCAGCAGATCGACGCGATCAAGAGCGGCGTCATGGCCGGCGCCATCACCCAGAACCCGGTCGGCATCGGCGCCAAGTGCGTCGACGCCGCGCTCGATGCCATCGCGGGCAAGACCCTCGCGAAGAACATCGACACCGGCTACTTCTGGTACGACAAGACCAACATCGACAAGCCCGAGATCCAGGCGGTCCTCTACCAGTAACCCGCCTGTTCATCGACTTCCGCCCAGTCCCCGGAGGCTGTCCGAACCGCGGGCAGCCTCCGGTCGGTCCACGGGGTGCTCGCGTGCGAACCCAGGCCCCTCCCCGATGAGCACGATCAGCGATGTCGCCCAGCGGGCCGGCGTGTCCGCGATGACGGTCTCGCGCGTGGTCAACAACGCCGGGTACGTCAGTGCGACGACGCGCCAGCGGGTGGAGCGGGCGATCGGGGAGCTCGGCTACGTGCCCAACGCGCTGGCCCGCCAGCTGCGGTCCAGGCGCACCCACACGCTCGCCCTGGTCGTCTCCGACATCTCGAACCCGTTCTTCACGACGATCGCCCGCGGCGTCGAGGACGCCGCGGCCCCGCACGGGTTCTCGGTCATGTACTGCAACACGGACGAATCCGCGACCGAGGAGGCGCAGTACCTCTACATGCTGATCGAGCGCCAGGTGGACGGCGTGCTCCTCGTCCCGACGGGAAGCACCAGCACGTCCTTCCGGACGCTTCGCGCCCACCGGATGCCGGTGGTGGTGCTCGATCGGCGGGTGACGGCCCGCCACGTCGACAGCGTGCGCTGCGACTCCGAGGCAGGCGCCTACGCGCTGACGCGCCATCTCCTCGCCCTTGGCCACCGCCGGATCGCGGTGCTCACGGGCCGCCGGGCGGTCTCCACCTCGGTCGACCGCGTGGCCGGCTGTCGCCGCGCCATGGAGGAGAGCGGGCTGGAGCTGGACGATGAGCTCGTCCGCTACGGCGGGTACAACTTCGGCTCGCTGAACCAGGCCGACGGGTACCAGATGGCCCGGGCGGTGCTCGCAGCCGCCCCGCCGCGGCCGACGGCCATCTTCGCGGCGAACAACTTCATCGCCTTCGGCGCGATCCGCGCCCTCCGCGAGGCAGGGCTCCGGGTTCCGGACGACATGTCGGTCGTCGCCTTCGACGACCTGCCGCCAGAATGGGCGATGGACCCCTACTTGACGGTCGCCGCCCAGCCCGCCTACGAGATCGGGAGACGCGCCGCAGAGCTGCTGCTCGCTCGCATCGGCGGCGATGCGCAGGCGGCGGCCCAGGCGGTCGTGCTCCCCTTCGAGCTGATCATCCGGCGTTCCACCGCGGCGCCGCTGGGGCTCGCCCTCGCCCATGACTGACATGCCCGGCCCGCCGCCGCCCACAGGAGCCGCTCGATGCTGAAGACCCGCCTGCTCCACCCCGGGATCCTGCATGCGCTCGGGGAGGCCGGACACGGGGCCCGGGTCCTGATCGCGGACGGCAACTATCCCCTGCTGACCCGCTCGAACGGCGCCGCTCATCGCGTCTACCTCAACCTGGCACCTGGCCTCCTGACCGTCACCGCCGTCCTGGACGTGCTCGTCGACGCCATCCCGATCGAGGCCGCCCACGTCATGCTCCCCGAGAGCGGCGAGGAGCCGGCCGTCTTCGCCGAGTTCCGCGCCGGGCTGCCCGGGATCGAGCTCCAGCCCCTGGGCCGACTCGCGTTCTATGACGCGGCCGGCGGTCCCGACGTCGCGCTCGCCATCTCCACGGGCGAGCAGCGGATCTACGCGAACCTCCTGCTCACCATCGGCGTCGTCCCCCCGGCCTGATCTCCCGCCATCTGCCGACCCAGCGCGAGCGGACGCTTCGATCCCACCGCCGGCCAGCCATCCACAGGAGTGCACGAATGACGAGTTCCACCGGGTCCGCGGGCCGTTTCGTCGGCGACTGGCCCAAGGTCGGCATCCGCCCGGCGGTCGACGGCCGCATGCACGGCGTCCGCGAGTCGCTCGAGGAGCAGACCCAGCGGATGGCCCACCTGACGGCCCGGCTCATCCGGGAGAGCCTTCGCTACCCCGACGGCACGCCCGTGGAGGTCGTGGTCCCCGACCACAACATCGGCGGGGTCTACGAGGCGGCAAAGGTCGCCGAGCTCTTCCGCCGGGAGGGCGTGGGCGTCTCGATCACGATCACCCCGTGCTGGTGCTACGGGTCCGAGACGATGGACATGGATCCCCTCACCCCGAAGGCGGTCTGGGGCTTCAACGGCACCGAGCGCCCGGGCGCCGTCTACCTTGCAGCCGTCCTGGCGGCCCACACGCAGAAGGGCCTGCCGGCCTTCGGCATCTACGGCCGCGACGTGCAGGACGCCGGCGACGGCACCATCCCGCCCGACGTGCAGGCGAAGATCCTCCGCTTCGCGAAGGGCGGACTCGCGGCGGCGATCCTGCGCGGCAAGTCCTACCTCTCGCTCGGCGGCGTCTCGATGGGCATTGCCGGCTCCATCGTGGACCAGCCGTTCTTCGAGCGGTACCTCGGCATGCGCGTCGAGTGCGTCGACATGTCCGAGCTGACCCGCCGCCTCGAGGAGGGCATCTACGACCCGCTCGAGTTCGAGACGGGCGCTCGCCTGGGCGAAGGCGAACTGCCGCGAGGGTGCGGACCGCAACCCGGCCGGCCAAGGCGAAGAGCCGCGAGGACAAGGACCGCGACTGGGAGACGGTGGTCAAGATGACCCTGATCGCCCGCGACCTCCTGGTCGGCAATCCGCGCCTCGCGGAGCTCGGGTTCGGCGAGGAGGCAATGGGCAGGAACGCCATCCTGGGCGGCTTCCAGGGCCAGCGCCAGTGGACCGATCACGCCCCCAACGGCGACTTCATGGAGGCGATCCTCAACTCGTCGTTCGACTGGAACGGCATCCGCGCCCCGCACATCTTCGCGACCGAGAACGACAGCCTCAACGGCGCCACGATGCTGCTCAGCTACCTGCTGACGAACCGCGCCCAGATCTTCGCCGACGTCCGCACGTACTGGAGCCCGGAGGCGGTGAAGCGGGTCACCGGCCACGACCTCGAGGGTCCGGCGGCCGGCGGCTTCATCCACCTCATCAACTCCGGCGCGGCCACCCTCGACGCGACGGGCGCGATGACGAAGGACGGCCTGCCGGCGATGAAGCCGTTCTGGGAGATCACCGACGCCGACGTGACGGCGGCCCTGGCAGCCACCACGTGGTACCCGGCCAACCGGGGCTACTTCCGCGGCGGCGGGTACTCCTCGCAGTTCGTGAGCAAGGGCGGCATGCCCGTCACCATGGCTCGTCTCAACCTGGTCTCCGGCGTCGGACCGGTGCTCCAGCTCGCCGAGGGCTGGACGGTCGACCTGCCGCAGGAGGTCCACGACATCCTCGACCAGCGCACCGACCCGACCTGGCCGACGCACTGGTTCGTGCCACGCGTGAACGGCGTCGGTCCGTTCCGCGACGTCTACACGGTGATGGCGAGCTGGGCCGCCAACCACGGCGCGATCAGCTACGGCCACATCGGGGCGGACCTTGTCACGCTGGCCTCGATCCTCCGCATCCCCGTCCACATGCACAACGTGCCGGAGGAAGACCTCTTCCGTCCGAGCGCGTGGGCCAACCTCGGGACGGCCGACCTCGAGGGCGCGGACTTCCGTGCCTGCGCCAACTTCGGCCCGCTGTACGGGCGCCGCTGAGCCATGGAAACGGAGGGATGACGGTGGGCGACCTGCTCCTTGGCGTGGACATCGGCACGTCGAGCTCCAAGGGCGTGCTGGTCCGGCCCGACGGCACCATCGTGGCGACCACGCAGCGACCCCACGAGCTCTCGCTGCCCCGCCCCGGCTGGGCGGAGCACGACGGCGAGGCCGTCTGGTGGGCCGACTTCGTGGCCGATCGCCCGCGAGCTCGCCGGCCACCAGGGCGGCCGGATCGCGGCCGTGGGGGTCAGCGGGATCGGGCCGGCCGTGCTGCCGGTGGACGCGGCCGGCCGGGCGCTCCGCCCGGCCATCCTGTACGGCATCGACACCCGGGCCACCGGCGAGGTCGACGAGCAGACCGAGCGGTTCGGCGCAGACGCCATCCTGGCCCGCGGCGGGACCCTCCTGACCTCGCAGGCCGGGGGGCCCAAGCTCGCCTGGATCCGTCGCCACGAGCCGGACGTGTGGGCCCGGACGCGCCGCTTCCACATGGCCCACTCGCTGGTCATCGAGCGCCTGACCGGCGAGTACGTCCTTGACCACCACTCGGCAAGCCAGTGCGACCCCCTGTACGACATGCGAGCGGCCGCCTGGGCGACGGACTGGGCCGCCGACGTGGTTCCCGGCCTGGACCTCCCGCGGCTGGCCTGGTCCAACGAGATCGCGGGCCGGGTGCACGGCGAAGGGGCCGCGGCCACGGGCATCCCGGAGGGCACGCCCGTCGTCGCGGGCACCATCGACGCCTGGGCCGAGGCGCTGAGCGCGGGCGTCCGCGACCCCGGCGACACGATGCTGATGTACGGCACGACGATGTTCATGGTGGAGATCGCCCGGGCGTTCCGCCCCGAGGCCAGCCTGTGGACCACCCAGGGCGTCTTCGAGGGAACCTGCACCTATGCCGCCGGCCTCTCCACGTCGGGAGGCCTGACCGTCTGGCTGCGCGACATCGTGGGCCAGGACTTCGAGACCCTGATCGCCGAAGCGGCGCGGACGCCGCCCGGCGCCGACGGCCTCGTCGTCCTGCCCTACTTCGGCGTGGCCCGCTCGCCGATCTTCGACCCCCAGGCCCGCGGCGGAATCTTCGGCCTGACCCTCAGCCACGGTCGGGGCCACCTCTATCGCGGGCTGCTCGAAGGCACCGCCTACGAGGTCCGCCACAACCTCGAGGTGATGGTGGCCGCGGGCGCCGCGCCCGAGCACCTGACGGCCGTCGGCGGGGGGACCAGGAGCGGCCTCTGGACGCAGGTCGTCTCGGACGTCACGGGGCTCCGGCAGGTCATCCCGGCGGTGACGATCGGGGCCAGCTACGGCGACGCCATGCTGGCCGGCGACGGCGCGGGCATGGTCGCGGCCGACGCCCGCTGGAACGCGCCCGCGGAGACGCTCCAGCCCGACGCGCGGGCGCGCGCCCGCTACGACGAGCTGTACCGGGTCTACCGATCGCTCTATCCGGCCACGCGGGAGCAGGCCCACGCGCTCGCGCGCGTGCAGGAGGAGGGCGCGGGCTCGATCCCGGGATGACGGTGGGCGCCCTGCTCCTTGGCGTCGACATCGGCACGTCGAGCTCCAAGGGCGTGCTGGTCCGGCCCGACGGCACGATCGTCGCCATGGCCCAGCGGCCGCACCGGCTGTCGCTGCCCCGGCCGGGCTGGGCGGAGCACGACGGCGAGGCCGTCTGGTGGGCCGACTTCGTGGCGATCGCGCGCGAGCTCGCGGCCCACGAGGGCGGATCGATCGGCGCGGTCGGGGTCAGCGGGATCGGACCGGCCGTGCTGCCGGTGGACGCGGCCGGTCGATCCCTCCGCCCGGCGATCCTGTACGGCATCGACACCCGGGCGACCCGCGAGGTCGAGGAGCTGACCGCACGCTTCGGCGCAGACGCCATCCTGGCCCGCGGCGGCACGGCCCTGACCTCGCAGGCTGCAGGGCCCAAGCTCGCCTGGATCCGCCGCCACGAGCCGGACGTGTGGGCCCGGACGCGCCGCTTCCACATGGCCCAGTCATTGGTGGTCGCGCGCCTGACCGGCGAGTACGTCCTTGACCACCACTCGGCAAGCCAGTGCAACCCGCTGTACGACCTGGGGACGGCAGCCTGGGCGACGGACTGGGCCGCCGACGTGGTTCCCGGCCTGGACCTCCCGCGGCTGGCCTGGTCCAGCGACGTGGTCGGGGCGGTGCACGCCGAGGGTGCCGCAGCCACCGGCATCCCGGAGGGCACGCCCGTCGTGGCGGGGGCACTCGACGCCTGGGTCGAGGCGCTGAGCGCGGGCGTCCGCGACCCGGGCGACACGCTCCTGATGTATGGCACGACGATGGGCCTCATCGAGATCACCGACGTGATCCGCCCCCAGGCCAGCCTGTGGACCACCCAGGGACTCTTCGAGGGCACCTCAACGTATACCGCCGGCATGTCGGCGTCGGGAGGCCTGACCGTCTGGCTGCGCGACATCGTCGAACGCGATCTCGAGACCCTGATCGCCGAGGCGGCGCGGACGCCGCCCGGCGCCGATGGCCTCGTCGTCCTGCCCTACTTCGGCGTGGCCCGCTCGCCGATCTTCGACCCCCGCGCCCGCGGCGCCATTCTTGGCCTGACCCTGGGCCACGGTCGTGGCCACCTCTACCGGGCGGTGCTCGAAGGTGCGGCCTACGAGGTCCGCCACAACCTCGAGGTGATGGAGGAGGCCGGCGCCGCGCCCGCCTACCTGACGGCCGTCGGCGGGGGGACGAGGAGCAGCCTCTGGACCCAGCTGGTGTCCGACGTCACGGGGCTCCGGCAGGTCATCCCGGCGGTGACGATCGGGGCCAGCTACGGCGATGCGATGCTGGCCGGCATGGGGGCCGGCCTTGTCGCTTTCGACGCCCGCTGGAACGCGCCCGCGGAGACGCTCCAGCCCGACACGCGGGCGCGTGCCCGCTACGACGAGCTGTACCGCGTCTACCGATCGCTCTATCCGGCCACGCGGGAGCAGGCCCACGCGCTGGCGCGCGTGCAGGAGGAAACCGCCGACCGCGCCGGGAAGCGCTGACGAGGCAGCGCGGTCATCACGCTGGACGCCACGGAGCTATCGACGTGTGGCAAGTGTGGAGGCAGGCCGATATCAGCCCTTTCGGGCGGGCCCGCCGGCGGCCGTCTCATCCCGGTGCGCCCCGCGCTCGACGTGCCGCCGCACGAGGAACAGGGCCATCACGTTCAGGACGATCAGGGCCAGGACGACGACCATCGCCTCGCGCCGGAAGACGCTCTCGTCGAGCCGGGACCGGGCGATCGCCTCCGCGCTCTCGGCCTTGGTCCTGGCCTCGGCGGCCGTCGTCGAGATGACCGTCAGCTTGGTGGTGTGGACCGCGGCCTGCGACTGGATGAGGCTGGTCTTCGCCTCCGACAGGGCAACGTCGGCGTCCTCGACGATCATGCCCACGCCGGCGGCCTCGTGGATGCGTGCCTCGGCGCTGTCGAAGGCACCCTGGGCGCCCGACAGGGAGCCCGCGATCGCCTCGACCTGGGCATAGATGTCGGAATCGGGGTGATGGCACGTGTCGCAGCGGCGGTCCGCCTCGGCCTTGAAGCGGGTCAGCTCGATCCGCAGCGACTGGTCGACGGGGTCATGGCAGGTGGAGCACTGGTAGTCGGGTCGCACCTCGTGGATGAAGAGCTTCTGCGAGGGCTGCGCCACGTCGTGGGTGCCGTGGCAGGTCCAGCACCTGGGGGCCGCCGCGCTCAGCTCGGCATGCCGGCTCTCCATGTAGAGGGCCTGGGTGGCGGTGTGGCACTTCCCGCAGACCTCCACGACGGTGACGTCGGTCGGCGGCTTCGCCGCGTGTGAGCCGTGGCAGGATGCGCAGCTGGGCGCCCGCACGTCGGCGTTGTCGAGGAGGGCGACGCCGTGGACGCTCTTCGCGTAGATCTCGTACTGGTTCGTGGGGATCCCGTACGGCTCCATCTTCGCGGCGTCGGCGTGGCAGCTCGCACAGAGCTTGGGGACGTTGGGCGGGTAGACAGCGGCGGTCGGGTCCGATGCCTTCTTGATGTCGTGCGACCCGTGGCAGTCGATGCAGATCGCGACCTGCGTGTCGGCCGCGACGAGCAGACGCTGCCCGTGGACGCTCGTCCAGTACTTCGCGTACTGGTCGGTCGCCAGGTTGTACTGGCCCATCCGCGCCGGATCGGCGTGGCAGCTGCCGCAGATCCCGACCGTCTGGGCGCGCGACGGCTTCCCGATGAATCCCTTGGTCCGGTCCATCGCGATCCCCATCCGGTCGGAGGTGGGGTCGCCGCCGTGGCAGTCGGCACAGGTCACGCCGCCCTTGCCGTGGATGCTCTCCTGCCATGCCGTGGCGATGGTCTCCTGGCGATGGTTCACCGCCCGGTGGCACTCGAAGCACTGGTTCGTCTGCCCCTCGGGCGGGTGCGGGAGGGGCGTCGGGGGCGGAGGTCCCGGGATCAGCGATGGCGACGGCGACGGGGTCGCGAAGGGAACCTGCGCCAGCGTGGAATCCTCCGCCCGCGTGCCGCCCGCCAGGGCCAGCAGGAGCAAGGCGGCCGGGATGGCGGCAGCCGAGCAGCAGCCGGCGACGGCGGTCCTGGCCGCGTCCGGACGAGATCACGGCAGGAACCCACGGGCGGTGAGGCCCACGGCGGCGGCGAGGATCACCGTTGCCACGCCGATCGCGATCTTCCGCCGCCGGGCCAGGACCTCCGGCTTCCGGTCCAGGAACGGCAGGACGGTCAGGAAGCCGAGCCCCACGATCGGAACCATGATCCCGACGATCCGCGGGACGAGCTTGAGGAACTCGTAGACCGCCAGGAAGTACCACTCCGGCTTCGTGCCCACCGGCGTCTCCAGGGGGTTCGCCTTGTCCTCGAGCCCGGCCGGGAAGAGGGAGGCCAGGACGACGAGGAGGGCGAGCAGGATGTACCACGCGATCAGCTCGTCGAGGATGTAGTTGGGGAAGAACGGGTGTGGTCCGCCCCTCCGGCTCGCGCCCGCGGGGGTCCGGCCGCTTCGGGTTGGCGAGGCCGAGCTGGTGCACCAGGGTGAGGTGGACCGCCAGCAGGCCCGCGAGGGCGATCGGCAGGACGAGGACGTGCAGGCCGAAGAACCGGCTCAGGGTGGCCTCCGTGACGTCGATGCCGCCGCGCAGGAGGAGGAGCAGCTGCTCGCCGACCAGCGGCACGAACCCCGCGATCTCGGTCCCCACGACCGTCGCCCAGTAGGCGCGCTGGTCCCAGGGCAGGAGGTACCCGGTGAATCCGAAGACCATCGTGACCCCGAAGAGCCCGATCCCGAACAGCCAGGTCAGCTCGCGCGGGTACTTGTAGGCCGCCTGGAAGAAGACCCGCAGGAGGTGCAGGACCACGAGCAGGATCATCAGGTTGGCGGCCCAGTGGTGGACGCTGCGGATGAGCCAGCCGAAGCTGACGTCGCTCATGACGGAGAGGACGCTGTCGTAGGCAGCCGCCGGCGTCGGCTTGTAGTAGAGCGCCAGGAGCGTCCCCGTCGCCACCTGGATGCCGAACAGGAAGAGGGCGATCCCGCCGAAGTAGAGGGTTCGCGCCTCTGCCGGGATCCGGACGTGGAGCAGGGCGTCCGCGAGCGCCCGGCCGCGCGTCCGCTGCTCCAGCCAGCCGCCCGCGCCCGTCGGGCTCGCGGTGCGCTCCGCGTCGGCCGTCACGTCAGGCGCTCACGAGGAAGATCTGGTCGCCCTCGACGCTGACGGTGACGGAGGGCAGCGCCGTCGGCGGTGGTCCCGAGACGACCGTCCCGTTCGCCGGGCTGAACCGCCCGTCGTGGCAGGGGCAGACGATCATGGAGCTCAGGTCGTCGAACGCGACGATGCAGCCGAGGTGGGTGCAGATCGCCGAGTAGGCCACCACGCCCTGCGCCGTGTTGATCGACGATGGCCGGCTTGCTGCCCATCGCGATGACCTTGCCCTTGCCGAGGGGGATGTCGGCGAGGGTGCCCGCAGGGACCTTGCCCCCGCTCCCGGCCGCGCTCGACTTCGGGGGAACCAGGAAGGCGATGACCGGCATGGCGACCATGGCCAGGGTGGAGAAGACCGAGAAGCCCAGCAGCCAGCGCAGGAAGCGACGCCGGGGGATTGGCGGTCCCGCGGTGGGCTGCGTGTCCGGGCTCATCTGCCTCTCCTGCGCTCCGTCCATGCGGGGCCGCTCGATCGGCAAGAGCGTCGACTGCCGACCGGCCCGAAATCAATCCATCGGACGGCTCGCCCGGCATCTATCCAACGGCACAGGCGAGGCGTGCAGCTCGCGCCATGCGCGGCCTGGCCCGCCGCTCAGCCCTTCGCCGTACCGTTCCCGCCCCCGGCCGCCGCCAGCTCGAGCATCCGCTTCGCCGTGTAGGCCGGGCCCTCCTCGCGGGTCAGCTGGGCCAGGACGTCCATCGGCAGCTCGTTGAGGATGGCGCCGTTCGGGTTGAACAGGACGTGCTCGTCGACCGCGAGGCCGAACGCCGAGCCCTCCTTCACCGCGTGGTAGAGGTTCCGCGGCCGGACCGCGTCGCCCACGCTGATCACGTGGACGCCGGCCGCCCGCAGCTCCCCGAAGAGCGCGGCGTCGGGCCGGGTGTGGCAGGTGACGACGTCGTCGACCTCGAGGGTCGTCCGCCCGAAGTCCTTGTCCTGGAGCACCACCCCGCCTGCGCCGATCTCGGCGACGGTCGTGCTCGTGATCACGGTCACGGCGTGCTTGTACGGCCGCGAGTGGAGCACCTCGGCGTCGCCCTGGGCAAATCGCTTGCGCAGGACGTACATGTGGATGACCTCGCAGTCCGCGGCGAACTCGCGGTTCTCGGTCACGATCGTGACCTGCTTGCCGATGTCGGCCAGGAAGGCCGCCGTGTCCGTCGCGGCGTAGCTGTCGCCCCAGAGCAGGACGCGGGCGCCGAGCTTGCGCATCTTCCGGCCGCCCGGATGGCACTCGCAGGCGATCTTGGGGCAGGCCATCGCCTCCTCGAACGGGACCACGCGCGACGCGTCGCCGGCGACCTCCGGGACGTAGGAGACGGCCCCGGTGGCGTTCAGGACGAGGTCGAAGCGGCGCAGCTCCTCGACGGTCGGGGCGTGACCGAGGCGGATGTCGACGTCGAGATCCAGGAGCTGGTCGCGGACCCAGTCCAGGTACCAGCGCATCTTCTCCTTGCCCGGCACCAGGCAGACGTAGAGCATCGCCCCGCCCAGCTCGGCATGCTTCTCGAACAGCGTCACGTGGTGGCCGCGTTCGGTCGCGATCCGGGCCGCCTCCATCCCGGCCGGCCCGCCTCCGACGACCGCCACCTTGACGGGCTTCGTCGTTCGCTTCATCGCCGCGTAGGCGGGGTTGCCGCACGCCGCGTTGATGGAGCAGGCGATCTCCTTCTTGGCCATCAGCGATTCCTGCCAGCAGCCGCCGAGGCAGGAGATGCAGCGCCTGATCGACTTCACCTTGCCGTACTGCGCCTTCACCGGCCAGTAGGGATCGGCAAGGATCTGGCGGGCCAGGCCGACGAGGTCGGTCTTGCCCTCGGCGATGATCTGCTCGCAGTAGTCCGGATCGCGCAGCGAATGGCTGGTGATGACCGGGATGCGGATCGCCTTCTTCACGGCCTCGGCGGCGTAGGTCGCCCAGCCCTGCGGGTACTGCATGGGGTCGAAACCGGCGCCCGGGCTCTCCTGCATGCCCATGCTGAGGTCGAGCGCGGCGCAGCCGGCCCGCTCCAGCATCTTCGCGATCTCGATCCCCTCCTCCAGGCCGCGGCCGCCCTCGCACCACTCGTCGAACGAGTAGCGGACGAGGAGCGGGAAGCTCCTCCCGCACTTCTTCTGGATCGAGTCGACGACCGCGAGGGGGAAGCGCATCCGGTTCTCGAGGCTCCCGCCGAAGCGGTCGGTGCGCTGGTTGAGGAAGGGGCTCATGAACTCGGAGAGCAGGTAGCCGTGGGCCGCGTGGAGCTCCACCGCGTCGAAGCCGGCCTGCTTGACGCGCCAGGCGGCCTCCGAGAACAGGTCGACGAGCTCCAGGATCTCGGCGATCGAGGCGGCGCGGATCTCCTTGCCCTTCTCCTCCGCGTTCTCGTAGACGATCTCGTGGCCCGCCGACCAGGGGAGCTTGAGGACACGATCGGTCGCGCCCAGGGTGTTGTAGCGCGGGATCGCGCACTGCCGGCCCGGGTGCTGGAGCTGCACCGCGCATTTCGCGCCGTAGCGGTGCATCCCCTCCGCGAGGCGGGCGAGACCCGGGATGTAGTTGTCGCCGTCGGCGACGAGGCAGGTCACCGTGGGGCGGCCGGTCTTCATGTCGGGCGTCGTCGCGCCAACGATGACGAAGCCGGTCCCGCCCCGCGCGACGTCCGTGTGGTGGTGGAGGTCGCGCTCGCTCACCTCGCCGTCGGCGTGCGAGGAGCTGATGTCCGTCGGCACGTGGACGATGCGGTTGGAGAGCTCGATGCTCCCCAGCTGGAGCGGGCTGAAGAGGTGCGGGAAGGCCATGACCGGTTCTCCTGCTGGCGAGCGGATCGCGACACCTGATGCTGGTCCCGGCAGGCCCGCCGCGGCAATGCCAGAGCGGGTCGACGAAATGGCAGAAGCGGCTGCCAGTGCCGCTCGGCGTGAACGAATCGCACCATGTGGCCCTGTTGGATCCGGCTGCCCAGGCCCAGGATCCGCGCCATGGTGCTGGTCCCCCACCCCGCGCGCCCCGGCTGATCGAGCGCCCGGCGGTGGCCGTCTACGTCTGGCAGCAGGACCTGGACCCGGACTTCCCCCTGGCCGTGCTGGAGTACGCGACACAGGGCGACCGGGACCGGATGCACTGGCACGACCACCTGGAGATCGCGCTCGTGCTCGACGGGAAGGGCGCGTTCCTCTTCGGCCGCCGCGCGCTGCCGGCTCAGCCCGGCGACGTCTTCTTCATCGACAACTCGCAGCCCCACGTGGCGCTGGCCGATCCCGGCGGGTCGCTCCGGCTGCTCCTGGTCCTCTTCCGGCCCGAGCTGGTCGCCGGCCCCGGCTGTCGCGAGCTCGACCTCGGGTACCTCGCGCCGTTCCGCGTCGACGGGCGGACGGCGTCGGCCCGGATCCGGGGCGGGACAGGGCTCGCGTGCGAGCTGGCGCCGGTGCTCGCGGAGCTGGGCGAGACATGGCAGCGGCACGACCCGGCCGAGCGCCACCTGCTCGACGCGACGCTGCGTCGTGCGCTGGCGCTCGTGATCCGGGACCGTGGGACGGGCTCCGGGGACGCCGCGGCGCGGGCCGCCGCCGACAGGCGGGAGCAGATCCGGCCGGTGCTCGCCTACGTCGACCGGCACTGCCGCGAGAGCATCACCCTCGACGACGTGGCGGAGGTCGTCCACGTCAGCCCGTCGCGGGTGCGCCACGTCTTCAAGGACGTCACGGGCGTCGGCTTCAAGGAGTACGTGACGAACGTCCGCGTGGCCGAGGCCAAGCGGCTCCTCCTGAGCACCGATCTCTCCGTGGCGGAGGTCGCCCGCGCCGTCAGCTACACCAACCTCCACCAGTTCTACCGGGTCTTCTACCGCTCCTGCGCGATGTCGCCCGGGGAGTACCGCCGCTACTACACGCCCGCCGGAGCCGGCCATGCGGCGGCGGCCGGCCCGGGCGAGGTCGACCCGGCCGTCGCCGGCTGATCCGGCAGGCGCCGTACCTGTCGATTCCGCCCGCGGCCGTTCGTCGTCCGGATGAGAGCGGCAAGAATCGCTCGCAACCGCGGTCATGGAAGGAGCGACAGAGATGGCGAAGTACCTGCTCGCGTTCAGGGGCGGCAGCATGCCCGAGGGCGAGGAGGCCGGGGCCCAGGTGATGGCTGCCTGGGAGTCCTGGTTCACGAGCGTCGGCGCCGCGGTGGCCGATCCCGGCAATCCGTCGTCGAAGTCGCGCACGATCGCGACGAACGGCACGGTGGGACCGGAGGGCCCGGCGTCGCTCAGCGGCTACACCATCCTGAGCGCGGACAGCCTCGACGCGGCGGTCGCGTTCGCCCGGACCTGCCCTGTGCTGGCGGGCGGGTCCTCGATCGAGGTCATCGAGACCTTCGACGTCATGTGACCCGATCTGGGCGGCCCGCTTCGGCTGCGTCCTCCGTCCAGGCTGGACGCCATCACGAACGGGCCGGGAGCGGTGCACCCGGCTCGCTTCGCCCTCCGGCGCCCTGGTGACCCGACGGCGCCGGGGACCTGCCCCGCAGTTCGTACAATCCAACCGTGCCCAACGAGAAGGACGCCCGGGCGAGCACGGCCCCGGGCGCGATCGGCGAGGATCGGCGGCCGCTGATCCTCGCCGCCGCCTACGCCAGCTACATCCTCATGCGGCTGGACCGGCCTCTTCGTCCCCTCGCTGCTCCGCGTCATCAAGGCCGACTTCGACCAGAGCGACGCGGGGTTCGGCCTGCTCTACTTCCTCAGCGCTCTCTTCTTCGCGGTCGGCGCGCTCGCAGCCGGCCTGCTCGCGGAGCGCCTCGGCCGGCGGGTCCTGCTGCCTCTCGCGGCACTCCTGGTCGCGGCCGGGCTGGCGACCCAGGGGCTGGCGCCGTCCTGGCCGGTCCTCCTGCTGGGCGTCGCCCTCGCCGGCACCGGCTCCGGGGCGATCGACGCCGGGGTCAACGGCGTGATCATGGATCTCTCCGTCTCGGGCAAGGGGAGCGCCCTCAATCGGCTTCACCTCTTCTACAGCCTCGGCGCGCTGGGGTCCCCGCTGGTCATCGGCCAGCTGGTGGGGCTCGGGCTCGACTGGCGGCTCCTCGCCGCGGGAACCGGGGTCGCGGCTCTCATCCTGGTGCTCCCCCTGCGCAGCGTCGGGTCCGTGCCGCCCCGCCGCCGTGCGGCGACCGAGGTTGCCGCGCCGGGTGCGGACGACCGGGCCGATGGACCCGCTGGGGACGCCCAGGCCTGCGGGGCCCGATCTCCGCCTTCCGCTCGCGATCCTGGGGCTGGCCATTGCCTGCTACGTCGCAACGGAGCTCGGGGTGTCGAGCTGGCTCGTGGGCTTCCTCGCCGACGAGCCGATGAGCGTCGCGACCCTGGGCCTGGGCCTCTTCTGGCTGGGCCACGCCAGCGGGCGCCTGGCGGCCGTCCGGTTCGCCGACCGCTTCGACCCCATCCGGTTCACGACCGCCTGCACGATGGCAGGAGGCGTAGCCCTGGCGGTCGCCGTGCACGGCCCAGCCGGCGCGCCCCGCATCCTGGCGTTCGCGCTGACCGGCTTCGTCCTGGGCCCGGTCTGGCCGATGGTCATGACCGTGGGCGGGACGCTCTTCCCGCACCGCGCTGCCACCGTGAGCTCCGTGCTGACCGTGTCGGGCGTCGTGGGCTCGGTGCTCTACCCGCCGCTCATGGGCCTGGTCTCGGTCGGCGCCGGCCTGGGCGCCGGGATGACCGGCGCCGCGGTCCTGGCCGTCCTCAGCGGGGCAGCGGTGGTCGCGGCCGGGCGCATGGCCGCCGGAAGGCGCCGGACGGCCGCAGTCCTGCCTCCCCGCTGGGACCATCGCGCCCGTTGACCTCGCGCACCACGAGGTGCAAGGTAGGCGTCCGCGCGGCCGGGGGGCCGGGCGGCAGGGCGCTCAGCCCAGCACGCGAGGTCAGGCCGTGACCCGTCGACATCGACTCCACCCGCTCCTCGCCGCCATCCTCGCCACGCTGACGGCCGCGTCCGGCGCGCTCGGAGCCGAGCCGACGCCCACGCCGGCGCCGCCGGCGGCCGCCGCCCCCACAGCCACGGAGGCACCCGCTGCCGCGACGCCGACACCCGCCCCAGGAGCCGCGGAGCGCTTCATCGTCGTCCTGCGGTCCGACGCCGACCCCGTCGCCGGCGCCGCGCGGGCCCGCGGCATCGGCGTCCGCGTCGAACGGACCTACCGGAGCGCACTCCGCGCGTACGCCGCCTCGCTGAATCCAGCCCAGGCACGCCGCCTGGCGGCCGACCCCTCCGTCGCCGCCATCGTCGCCGACGAGCGGATCGCGGGCGAGGACGTGCTGGCCGGCCAGACCGTCCCGACCGGCGTCGCTCGCGTCTTCGGGCGCAAGAGCCCGGCCGCCCGCATCGACGGGATCGACACCCGCGTCGACGCCGACGTCGCGATCTACGACACCGGGATCGACCCGACCCATACCGACCTCGCGGTCGCCGGCGGGTACAACTGCACCAGCTCGAACCGGGCCGACTGGATCGACGAGCAGGGCCACGGCACGCACGTGGCGGGAACCGTCGGCGCGCTCGACAACGGCGAGGGCGTCGTGGGCGTCGCGCCGGGCGTCCGCCTCTGGGCGGTGAAATCCTCGACGCGAAGGGCGAGGGCTACCTCTCCTGGTGGCTCTGCGGCCTCGACTGGATCGCGGCCCAGAAGGACCCCAAGGATCCCGCCCGGCCTCTCATCGAGGCGGTCAACATGTCGGTCACCCGCTGGGGCAGCGACGACCGGAGCTGCGGCACGGTCAACAAGGACCTCCTGCACCAGGCGATCTGCCGGGTGGTCGCCCGCGGCATCACCGTGGTCGCCGCGGCGGCGAACGACGCGGGGGCGGCATCGAAACGGACGCCGGCGGCCTACGACGAGGTCATCACGGTCTCCGCCCTGGCCGACACCGACGGCAAGCCCGGCGCCACGGGCGCCAGCCGCTGCTGGAGCTTCGGCACCTACGACCAGGACGACACCTTCGCCGACTTCTCGAACTACGGCGCCGACGTGGACCTCATCGCCCCCGGCAAGTGCATCTGGTCGACCAAGCGCGGCCAGACCTACGGCTACTCGTCGGGGACGTCGATGGCGGCGCCGCTGGTCACGGGAGCCGCCGCCCTCTACCGGGCAACCCGGCCCGACGCGCCGCCCTCCGAGGTCCGCTGGGCGCTCCAGTACCTGGGCAACCGCGACTGGAAGACCGCGACGGATCCGGACGGGAAGCCGGACATCCTGCTCGACGTCTCGCGGATCGGGCCGCTGGGCGACTTCGCCCCGGCGGCGACGCTGCCGGCCCAGGGCCTGATCGCCAATGAGGCCGGGGCGACGTGGACCATCGCCCTTGCAGCGGGCCGCGGGCCGGGCTTCATCGAACCCATCACGTTCAGCGTGACAGCCGCCCCGGCGCCGCTCGCCGTCGCCCTCGTCGGGCCGACCACGGTGTCGGGCGCGGCCGCCGCCGCGAGTCTCTCCCTGACGGTCCCTCCCTCGACGCCCGCCGGCACCTACACCGTCGTCATCGGGGCCGCCTATCGGGCGACCCGCGTCCACGAGATCCGCATCACGGTGATCGTCGAGAACGAGCCACCGGTCGCGGCGGCACCGGTCGCGACGCTGGTCCGGGGAAGCCGGGCAGGGCTGACGAGCGTCCCGCTGCGCCTCTCCTGGGCGGCGGCGACCGACCAGTCCCCCATCACCGGCTACCAGCTCGGCGAGGTCGCCGCAACCGGGCCGGCCGCGGTGGCGAGCACCGCCGCGACGGTCCGCAGCGCGGTGCGCACGATCCCCTTCGCCGCGGCGCGCGCCTGGGCGGTCCGGGCGACCGACCTGCCGGGGAACGTCGGCCGCTGGGCCGTCGCTGCCCCCGCCCGCGTGTTCGTGGTGCAGGAGTCGAGCTCCGTCGTGCGGCGCAGCACGGGCTGGACGCGCTACGTCGCGACGTCCGCCCTCGGCGGCCGGGCCGCCTACGCGACGCGGGCCGGATCCACCGTCCGCTACACGTTCACGGGCCGCGGGATCGCGCTCGTCGGCGCGAAGGGTCCCACGCGAGGGACGGCCGAGATCCGCCTCGACGGGGTGCTCGTCGGCCGGGTCAGCGCCTACTCGAGGAGCTCCGGGAGCCGCTGGCTCCTCCAGGCGCTGGCCGTCGACCCGGCGCGCTCGCACACCCTCGAGGTCCGGGTCCTCGGGACCGCCGGCCACCCGCGCTTCGACGTGGACGCCTTCCTCGTCCTGCGGTAGTCGCGGCCGCTCGTGCCCGCCGGGCGGCCGGCAGGCGGTCGGGGCCGAGCCTCGGGCGACCCGGGGATCAGGCGGGCCGGCAATCAGGCCGTGGCCGACAACCAGCCCGTCGGCAAAGCCTGCGCGGCGCAATCCCCTGACGAGATGGGGGCACCTCTTCATCAGGCTCCACAGGAAATCCGTCCTGAAGTTCTCGATCATCAGGACGATCGGCCCCTGCTCGATTCCGTAGTAGCCCCGGGAGTGCCATCCCTGCCCGGATCGAGAGCCGTCCCTGAAGGTCGGGTTGAAGCTGCACAGCAAGCCGTAGTGGCTCAGCAGCTGTGGGTGAGCCTCGTGGAAGTGGCGGATCGTCGGCAGCACGATCTCGGGCGCGAACGGCAGCGAGGCGACCGCCGCCCACGGGGCGACGGTGCCGTCGTCCGGCCCGTAGGGGATGCTCCGGGCCTTGTAGTCGTAGAAGCGGCGCTCGACACCATCGATCCGGCGGGTCGCGGGGCCGGGGCCGTCGCTCGCCGTGAGCCCCCAGCAGTCTTCGCCGTAGCCCCTGAATCGCCTCGGGTTGCGGATCGCGTACTGCTGCTGCACGAGCGTGGCGCGGCGGCTGTTCTCGAAGTAGTCGATGCCGCGCTGGCGCATGTAGTGGTCGCGGATGCCGCGAAAGTCGATCCAGACGTGCGACAGCTGGTGGATGAAGAGCGGCCCGGCGTACAGGAATTCCTGGCCGTAGAGCTTCTTCCAGCGATAGGTCCGGGTCCACGCCCCGTAGCTCGCCTCGGGCAGCGCGTGCGTCGGCGATCCGAGGCCCAGCACGTACAGGAGGATCGCCTCGTTGTAGCCCTCCCAGCGGAATCCTGAGGAATCCGCTCTCCGGCTTCCATCCGTGGGAGACCGCCAGACCACCGTTCTGCGCCCACCGCCAGTCAGCGCGGCGGTAGAGCGCGTCGGCCAGCGCCGATATCTCGCGCTCGTCCTTCGCACTCGCCGTCGAAGTAGGCGGCGGCGGCCAGTGCGCCGGCGAGCAGGAACGTCGTGTCGATGGTCGACAGCTCCGATTCCCACGCCCGCCGACCGGTCTCCATGTCCAGGAAGTGATAGAAGAACCCCCGGTGGCCGGTCGCGTCCCGCTCTTCCCCTTGCGGGCTGTCCCAGAAGAACCTGAGCGTCGCGAGGACGCGCTGGATCGCTTCGCCCCGCGTCATGAACGGCGCTCCGCGCCGACCGCGTAGGCAGCCAGCGCGAACCCGACGGCGGCGATGCTCGACGGCGCCCCCGGGCGCGTGCTGTCGGGCACCAGGCCGTTGCGAGGGTTGGCCTCCTCCAGGAAGTAGCCGAACGTGTCGCGCTGGAGTCTGGCCAGCGTGTCGTCGTCGGGGATCCCGCTCCTCATGGCCCATCGCCTGACCCACCGCGCGCAGGGCACGCGGCAGCGAGGCTTGCGGTGAGGACGAGGGGCGCCAACCGATCAGCTCTTCGAGCCGGCCAGCTCGGCGAGGATCGCTTCGATCCGCGTCAGTCGGGCAAGGATCTCGGCATCCTTCACGTCGGCGTCCTCGGCTTCGGCGGCGGCGTGCTCGAGGGTCGCCCGATCGCGGACCGCGGATTGGTTGCTGGCGAGGAGGATCAGCGGCGCGGCATACGCCGCCTGGGTGGAGAAGGCAAGGTTCAGGAAGATGAAGGGATACGGGTCGAAGTTGAAGAGCAGGTAGACGTTCCCCGCGACCCACAGGGCGACGAT
The DNA here is from genome assembly GCA_963827965.1 of uncultured Chloroflexia bacterium. Lineage (GTDB taxonomy): Bacteria > Chloroflexota > Limnocylindria > Limnocylindrales > CSP1-4 > CTSoil-043. The sequence goes on from CAWHCW010000015.1 coordinate 53,827, forward strand.
GACCGTCTGAAGGATGATGAAGCGCCAACTGCCCATGAACCCGGTCACCGCGTTGGCGACCCGAACGCCGAGCGGCGCGTTCACGTGGAGGGCGACGTTCACCGGGTGGCGGAGCTCTGTCACCGTGGTGCGATAGCTCTGCATCAAGAACCTCCTGCTGGACCGGGCATCCAACCGGATGGTACAGACACGCATGGATGCGGCGGCCTTGCGACGGGAGCTCGGCCGGTCCCGGCGGTGGCGGAGCCTGCCGAACGGCCCGCGCGCCGCGGGCCGTCGGAACGCAGGGAGGGCGACCTGCGGCCGTCGCCGGAGCGCCCCGCACGTCGGATTCTGGGCGGAGTCGTGCCGCGCCGCGGCACTCCGTTTGAGGGCTCCACCACATGCAGCTCCGGATCCTCCCCGCGGCGCGCCCCGTGGAGCGGCCGCCATACGCCTGGATCGCGTTCGCGGCGGCCGTCTTCACCGGCGTCTTCGCCATCCCGGTCGGGATCATCTTCATCACCGATCCGACGGGCGCGTCCATGGGACTCCCGCAGGGCTGGATCGAGGCAACTCCCTTCGGCAGCTACCTCGTGCCGGGGATCTACCTCCTGGCGATGAACGGCGCCGGCATGCTGGTGCTGGCCGGCCTGATCGTGCTCCGCCACTGGACGGCACCGTGGCTCACGGCGGTCCTGGGCGTGGGGCTGATCATCTGGATCCTGGTCCAGCTCGCGGTCATGCCCGAGACGATGATCCTGCAATGGATCTTCCTGGCGACGGGGCTCGTCCTGGGGTTCGTCGCCCTCTTCTGGCTCCGCCGGACCGGCCAGCTGCGCCTCTGGTAGGCAGGCCCGCGGCTGGCGCCAGAGAGGCCCGCTGCGTCCGCAGCCGATCGCACCCGGCCTACCTCGCCCGCACCCGGTTGTTCCTGGGCAGGTGCTCCAGCTCGGCGAGGCCCAGCGCCTCGAGAAGCGGCGGCAGGTACATCCCGAAGCGGCCGCGGTAGCCCTTCCGCAGGCCGTACCAGCCGCCGACCGGATTGTCGGCCGAGCGGCCCCACCCCTCGACCGTGCCCTCGGCGGCCGGCTTCTGCTCGTCGGCCGCGCCGAGCGGCACCCAGTCGCCGCGTGCCGTCAGCCAGGCGTGGAGATCCTCGATGCAGCGCAGGTGATAGCGGAGTTGCGTCGAGCCGACCTGGCAGACGAGCGCCGCTGGATCGGCGGACTCGTCGCGCCACATCTGGTACTCCGACTCCGCCGCTCGCCGTCTGGAGGATCCATGGATCGTCCCGCGTGCCGCTGCCGCGCGTTCCCTCGGTCATCGAACCCCTCCTTCGTGTGTCCCGGCCGACCGTCGCCGGCCAGACGCCTGTATCGCTAGCGGACGTCCCGATCGAGGCGGACGGCGAACGTCCGGCCGCGAATCGTCGCGCTGCGGAGGGCCCGCACGACCTGCTCGACCACCTCGTCGGCCACGTCCACCAGCGAGAAGCTGTCGGTGATCTGGATCGCCCCGATGGCCGAGCCCGGGACCCCGGCCTCCGCGGTGATCGCCCCGACGAGATCCCCCGGCCGCATCCCCGCCCGCCGGCCGCCGCCGACGAACAGGCGGACCCATCCTCCGCCCGGGGCGAGGCCCGGGCGCGGCGGTCGCGGAGCCCAGGGGGCGGCCTGGGGGTCCCTGGCCGGGGCCGCGCCACGGAGGCGCGGTAGGACCCTGCCCGGGGCCGCGCCAGGGTGGCCCGCCGGACGGGCGCACGGGCCGCGCTGGCCGGTCCTGCGGCAGGAACGCCGGCGCGATCTCCGCCTCCGACTCGTCGCCCGCCTCGCGCGCGTCGAGGAGGGCGATGGCGGCCAGGGCGATCTCCACCGCGTCGTACTCGTCGGCGAGGGCCTCGACCACCGCCCGGTAGCGGTCGAGGTCGGCCGCTGCCGGGCCCGCGCCGCCGCCGACGGGCGCGCCATCGCCTCCGCGCGCACCATCGTCACCGCCTTCGTCCCGGGACTCCGCCCCGCCCTCGTCCCCATCTTCGTTCCCGGCCAGGCGCTCGCGGAGGCTCGCCCGCAGGAGCTCGAGCCGCCGCTCGCGCAGGTCGGCGATCGTTGGGACCGTGGCCCGCTCCAGCCGCGTCCTCGTCGCCGCCTCGATGTTGAGCAGGAGACGGTGCTCGCGCGGCTCGACGAGGGTGATCGCCGTCCCCTCGCGGCCGGCGCGACCGGTTCGCCCGGTCCGGTGGACGTAGGCGTCCGGCGACGACGGGACGTCGAAGTTGACCACGTGGGAGATGTGGTCGATGTCGAGACCGCGGGCCGCCACGTCCGTGGCCACGAGCACGTCGAGGGCGCCGTCGCGGAAGCGGCCCATCACCCGGTCGCGCTGCTCCTGGGAGAGGCCGCCGTGGAGCGCCGCCGCGTCGTGCCCGCGCCCGCTCGAGGGCCTCGGCCAGGTCGTCCACCTCGCCCCGCGTCCGGGCGAAGACGAGCGCGGCGGCGGGATCCTCGACGTCGAGGATCCGGCCCAGCGCCGCGAGCTTGTCGGATCGGCGCACGACGTAGACGAGCTGGCGGAGCTTCGGCCGGTGTCTCGCCGGAGGCCGGTCGCTCGGGACGCACGCGACACCCGGACCGGCTCCCGGAGGTGGCGCGCCGCGACCCGGGCGATCGGGGGCGGGATCGTCGCCGAGAAGAGGGCGGTCTGGCGCGCGGCGGGGGTCGCCGAGAGGATCGCGTCGAGCTCCTCGGCGAAGCCCATGTCGAGCATCTCGTCGGCCTCGTCCAGGATGACCACCTCCACCTTGTCGAGGCGGAGGCTCCCGCGGGTCAGGTGGTCGACCGCCCGGCCGGGCGTCGCGACGACGACGTGGAGCCGCGCCGGAGGCCCCGCAGCTGCTGGCCGATCGGCTGCCCGCCGTAGACGGGGAGGACCCGGGCGCCGAGGACGCGCCCGTAGCGGTGGACCGCCTCGGCGACCTGCATCGCCAGCTCGCGGGTCGGCACGAGGACCAGGGCGACGGGATGTCCCCGCCTCGGCGCGGCCCAGGCCCCCGGCGGCCAGCCGCTGGAGGATCGGCAGGGCGAAGGCGGCCGTCTTGCCGGTCCCGGTCGGTGCCTCGGCCAGCAGGTCGCGGCCGGCGAGGAGGGGCGGGATCGCGGCCTCCTGGACGGGCGTCGGCTCCTCGTAGCCGAGGCCGGCGAGGGTCTCGAGGAGCGCGGGCGCCAGCCCGAGCGCGGCGAAGGTGATGGGGTCAGCGTCCGTCATGGGCGCAGCGTACTCCGCGTGGCGCCCGCAGCCGATGCGCCGCCGTTGCAACGCACGCCGCTGCCGTGTCTCGGCATCCAGGGCCGCCGGACGTGGCGCCGCCGCACCGTCCGGTGCCACCCGCACCGAACGAGACGAACGTCTCGGCGTCGAGGTACCACCAGCGTGACCCACGGCGATGGGGCCGATCTATTGTCGGGACGTGGCGCATCCGCCGGGGGAGTGCGCCGGTGGGAGTGCATGGTGGACGCGGGGACCCAGTTCTGCGAGCAGTGCGGGCGGGACCGGGATTCGTCCGCCTCCGCCCGGAACACGTACCGCGACTGTCCGTCCTGCGGGGCCGCCTGCTGCGCGGACTGCTGGAACCTGGTGGACAAGGCCTGCCTCGCCTGCGCCCCGTTCCGCCTCACGGGCGCCACCACCCGACCACGCATCGTCGTCGCGGCGAGACCTCCCGCCCACGACGGCTCGCGTCGATCGCTACGCCGACCTGCGGTCCGATCCCGAGACGCTTCCCTCCACCGACGCGGGGGCCGCCTCCCGGGGCCCGGCGCGAGAGCGGCCCCGCGACGTCGCGCCGGGGGGCCACGCCCCGGCCGCCGCCTGGCACGGTCGAACACGACCCCGGATCTCGAGGCGGCCGACCGCACGGGCTCCTCGGACTGCGGCGCTGCGCCGCCCGAGGCGCCGGCGCCGGGCGGGTCGGGCTGGCAGCCTCGGTGGCATGGGTCGTCGTCGGAGCGCTGGCGGTCGTCGTCCTGGGGGCCTCGCCGGCGCCGCAGGTCCCCGTCCCCCGAGGCAGTGCTGCCGGTCGCGTCCGTCGGTCGCGCCGAGCCGGGCGGCGACGCCCGCTCGCCGGCCGTTCGACGGCGACGTCCGCGGGCGACGCGCGCTCCGCGTGCCACGCCGCAGCCGCACCGGGCGGACCCCGGGGCGGACCAAGCCGCGGGCCACGCCGCGGCCAACGCCGCTCCCGCCGGGCCTGTCGTGGTCGACGCCGCCGCCGAGCCGCCCACGCCGGCGCCGACGGCGACGGCCGAATCGACCCCCGCGACCGAAGAGCCCTAGTCGGACCGCCTCAGGGCAGCACCTGGCGCAGCGCGAAGAGCACGTTGGCCGGCCGTTCGGCGAGCCGGCGCATGTACCACGGGTACCAGTGCCTGCCGTAGGCGATGAGGGTGAGCGGCGGAAACCCTGCCTCCTGGAGGCGTCGCAGCTCGCCGGCCCGGATCCCGTAGAGCATGTGGACCTCGAGCCGCTCCCGCGGGACCCCGGCCGCCTCGGCGAAGGCCGCGATCCTCTCCACGAGCGCCCCGTCGTGCGTGCCGAGCGCCAGGCGGCACGTACCTTTGCGGGCGGCCTCGGCGAGGACGAGCGCCGCCGCCTGGAAGGCGCCGTCGACCTCCGGTCTCCGTTGCCACGCGATCTCGGCGGGCTCGTCGTAGGCGCCCTTCACGAGGCGCACGGCGGGTTCGAGCGGGAGCAGCCGCCGCAGGTCGGTCGGCGTCCGGCGCAGGTACGCCTGGAGGCAGATCCCCACGTTGTGGTGGGCGGCCCTGAGGCGCTCGTACAGGGCGATCGTCCGCTCGACGTAGGCAGAGCCCTCCATGTCCACCCAGAGCCACGTGCCGGTGGCGTCGGCCCGGGCGGCGAGCCCGGCCATGTGCCCGAAGCAGGCCTCCTCGTCGATGTCGAGGCCGAGCTGGGTGGGCTTCACCGAGAGCTCGATCGGACGCTGGAGGGTCGCTCCCGGTCGATGATCGCGTGGTAGTGCGCGGCCACCTCGTCCGCCTCGGCGAGGGCGACGAGGTTCTCCCCGAGGCGCGTGAAGAGGATTCCCTGCCCCGCGGCGGCCAGCGTGGCGGCCGCGGCGAAGGCGGCATCCTCGTCCTCGCCGGGCATGAAGCGGCGGACGGCCTTGCGAACGAAGCGGAGGCGCGGGACGCGCTCCTTCAGCCAGGCGTTGCGGGCCATCCAGAGCAGGATCGTGCGCATGGGACCGGGTTCTCCTCCATCGCGGCGTGCCGTCCCGATGGTGTCACGATCGACGGGTCCCACGAGCGGCGGATGGGCGCCCCGGGCTGATCGGCGGCGCAGCCGCAAGGCGTACGTCGCGACGGGCCGGGCCGCGGGGCCGGGGAGCGGTCGAACTCGTCGCCACCCAGGACGCGTCGCTCACCCGGATGGCGGGGCAGCGCCGCGAGGCCCAGGCCCCCAGCCGCAGGGCCGCACGTTCTCACCGGTTCGTCGCCAATCCCGGGCGGGTCGCTCACCGGATGCCGGCGCAGGGCGCGAGCAGGCGCGGGGCAAGGCAACGCGCGGGAAGCAGGTCGGAGAGGGCGGCGAGTCAGGCGTATTGCTGTGTAATGTTGTAATCTCAGCAAGTCCCAAGCAGCACAGGAGCATCGCCCGATGGGTCACCACACAACTCCCGATGAGCTCGCCGGATGGTTCGCCGGCCGACTCCCCGACGCCTGGTTCGCGGGCGCACCCGACGTCTCGGTCGATCGCGAGGAGATCCTCGTGGTCGGCGAGATCGCCGACGTCGATCTCGGCGCCGATGCGACCGACGCCGCCCGCGCGGCCGCCCGGACCAGCCGGGTCGAACGCTTCCGCGAGGAGACGCGCGGCGAGCGCATGGCGATCGCCGAGGACGCCCAGCACCGCTTCCGGAAGGTCGTCTCGTGGGGCGTCCGGATCGCCGCTGAGCCGCACCTCTTCACCACCGCCAGCGTCCCGGTCATGACGCGGCTCCGGCAGCCGGAGCGCCGCGTCCTGGACACCCTCGTCGAGGCCGGCGTCGCCCGCAGCCGGAGCGAGGCGCTCGCCTGGTGCGTGAAGCTGGTCGGCGAGAACGAGGCGACCTGGATCGGCAGCCTCCGCGACGCGCTCCGCACCGTCGAGGAGGCGCGCAAGGCCGGCCCGACCGCCGGCTGAGGCCGCGGAGGGGAGTCGGCCCGGAGCCGGCTGTCTACCCGGCCCCGCCCGCTGCACCCGGCGCGCCGCTCGACGGTCGCCGCCGCTGCGGCTCCTCGACCGGCGCGAGCAGCAGGGCGCCGATCACGTAGAAGAGCACGCCCGACGGCGATCGCCCAGCGCGCGCTGCCCGCGTAGTCCTTCTCGAGTCCCAGGAAGCCGTTGTTGACGATGTCGAGGACGAGGCCCCCGAAGATCGCGGCGATCACGGCCTGCAGGGCGGTGGCCAGCTGGCTCATGCCCATGTAGCGCCCGGACGAGGCCTTGGGCACCAGCTCCGACAGGAGCGCCCAGTCGACGGCGAGGAAGATCCCGCTGCCCATCCCGACGAGGACGCCGGCGACGAGGGCGACCTCGATGCCCGGGGCGAAGGCGAACAGCCCCGTCCCGGTCGCGCCGATCGCGCAGGCCGCCCAGATCACGGGCTTGCGCCCGACCCGGTCGGAGATCCTCGCCGCGGGGATGGTCGAGAGGGCCGTCGCCACCGCGGCCGCTCCCAGGATCGGCAGGACCCAGTCCTGGCGCTGGTCGGCGTCGAAGCCGAGGGCGCGCGCCATCCAGATCAGCGCCCAGTTGCCCATGAACGCCCCGGCGCCGAGGACGAAGAAGCGGGACGCCAGGAGCCAGACGTAGCTCCGCTCGCGCAGGATGTCCGTTCCCCAGGCCTCCCGGGCGATCTGGGCCCAGGAGCGCCCCTCGCGGCTCTTCGCCTGGCGGCCCTCGCGGACGAAGAAGAACGTGCCAAGAGCCGTCGCCAGCTCCACGACACCAAGGACCAGGGCGGTCAGGGTGAAGTCTCCGCTCCCGATCCCCTGGGACATGATGAGCACTCCCCCCAGCACGCCCAGGATCGACATCACGCCGACCAGCGCGCTCGCGCTCCCGACCTGCTCCTCGGGGACCAGGTCCGGGATGTATCCCTGGAACGGGCCCTGGGCGAAGTTGGAGCTGAACTCCAGGAGGAGCAGGAAGGCCACGAAGAGGAGTGGCGTGTTGGCCCACGCCAGGCCCAGGAGGAAGGCGACGTCGAGCGTCGCCCCGATGATGATGTAGGGCTTGCGGCGGCCCCAGCGAGACATCGTGTAGTCGCTGATGGTCCCGACGGTCGGCTGGACGGCGATCGCCACGATCGCCGCGAGGACCTCGATCCAGATCATCCCCCGCCCGGTCGCGTCCACCCCGAAGAGGACCGGGGCCTTCTCCTGGTTCAGGACCTCCCAGCCGCCCCAGATCGCGTTGATCCCGAACCAGTAGATCGAGATCTGGAGCAGCTGCAGCCACGGCAGGCGCAGGGTGGGCCGGGCGTAGGCGTCGTCCGGCGGGTCCGCCGGCAGGGACGCGGGCGCGAGCTCGGTCGACATCGCTCGGACCTCCCTCTGGTGGGCGGAGCGTGGCGCGACGCCCCCGGCGCGGGAAGGGCCGGATGTCACGCGCCGCCGTCAGCGGGCGCGGGACTCGAGCGACCGGCGGATCAGCCGCCCGTCGTGGTCGGGTAGCCGGCGGCGGCCCAATCGTTCATGCCGCCCGCCATCGAGGTGACGGACGGGTGGCCGGCGCCCAGGAGGACGTCGCGGCCCTGGGCGCTCCGGTTGCCGGACCGGCAGACCACCACGACCTGGCGATCCCTGGGCACCTCGTTCACGCGCGAGGCGAGCTCGCCGAGCGGGATGAGGGTCGCGTCCGCGATGTGGCCGGCGGCCCACTCGCTCGGCTCCCGGACGTCGAGGACGTAGGCGCCGGCGTTGCGGAGGGCGAGCGCTTCGGCGACCGAGACCTCGGCCGGGAGCGCCTGGAGCGAGCCCGCCGGCGCGCTGGCGGCCGGGGCACGAGGGGACGACGACGCCGCCGGGGCTGCGGGCGAGCACGCCGCGAGGAGGGCGGCGGCACCGAGGACGAGGATCGCGAGGACGCGACGGGCGGAAGGACGGGACATGGGCGGGGCTCCGTGGTTCGGGGAGGGCGGCAGGATGGGGGCGCGACTGGATTATCGCGTATTTGCGCAAGTCCGCAAGCGGGCGGACGCGGGAGGTGCGCCGATCGGACGCCCCGCCGTCAGCCGGGGATGGCCCCGTCGAGGGCGTCGAACGTCTCCGTGCGCTCGACCACGGCATCGGCCCCCAGCCGTTCGTGCTCCGGGCCGCCGATCGGCGGCCCCAGGACGGCCTGCCAGCCTTCGTCCGCCAGCTCGGCGAGCGTGACCTCCGCGGCGGCCAGGAGCGCCAGCGCACGATCCAGGACCGCAGGCCGCTCCAGCACCGCGGCCGGGCTCTCGGCGATCTCCGACGCCAGCGCTGCGGCAGCCCGGGTCGCCTCCTCTGCGCGGACCGCCCCCTCGTGCTCCGTCGCCCGGGCCAGGACGATGGTTGCCGGTCCCGCGACCGCCAGGGCCAGGCCGACGAGGTACGGCCAGCGGGCGCGGGCCCGGGACGGCAGGTCCGGCTCCTCGAAGGCCAGGCCGAGATCGGGCCAGGCGAGGCGGCGGAGGGCGACAGCGGCCAGCGCCTGGGCAGCCGGAGAGCGCTCGTCGGCCAGCCACGGGACGAGGGCCCCGGCGGCCAGCTGCCCGGGGCCGATGCCGTCGCCGCGGGCCAGGGCAACGGCCAGCGCCTGCATGGCGAAGGCGCGACCGGCCCGCGTCCCCGCATCGGCCGGGAGCCCGCGGGCAAGGTCGGGCGCGACGATGAGCGGCCCCGCGCCGACCAGGACGATCGCCCCGGAGCGGCGCAGGAGGCGATGTCCGAAGGCGTGGTCGGCGAGCGCGCGGTCGGGGTCCACGCCGTCCGTGACGATCTCGGCGATCGGATCGGCCTCCACCACGTCGATCCGTTCGAGGGCCGCCACGAGCGCCTGCTCGGGCGCCGCCAGCGCCGTCGCGACGGTTGCGATCCGGACGTAGCGGCCGGCCTCGGCCGCCGCCTCGTCCACGCGGGCGCGCAGGCCGGTCAGCGCCCGCTGACTGCCGGCGGGCACGCTGGCGGGATCCTCCGCATCCTCGGCGGGCCGGCCATCCCGCGGATGCCAGTACTCCGGCTCCAGCCCCCGGTCGTGGAGCCGCAGGACCAGCTCGCGGGCCGCCGGAACGCGGATGCGCACCAGGTCGGCCCCCGCCGCCACGAGCGCGGCGGCGTCGTCGGGGGCGGCCTCCATGGTGGGAGCCGAGAGCGACAGCCCGAACCACGGCCGCGGCGCGTCGCCCAGGACGTCGAGGAGCTCGAGGCGCGCGGTCCGGTTCGCGTCGAACCGCTCGAGGGCCCGGGCGGCCAGCCGGGTCGCCTCGGCCTCGGCGGCGGCGCGGCGGTCGGGCTCGGCCAGGAGCTCGGCCTCGAACGCGAGGTCGATGGCCCCGCTGGCGACGTCGAGGGCCAGCTGCTGGGGCGAGATGTCGTACTCGCGAAGGGCCACGACGAAGGGCAGGGCGATCCCCGCGGCGAGCCGGGCGGGCGACCCGCTGACGTGGCGTTCGACCACGGCCGAGGCGAGGGGGATCCCGCCGCGGTCCAGGCCGCCGACCCCGAAGAGGCGCAGCATGGCCCGCTCGCGGGCGGGCGTCGTGGACGCCCGGGCCCGGGCGCCCCACGCGCCGGCAAGGTCATCGGCGCGGCGGAGGACCGCCTCGAGGCGCTGGGCCGGGCTGCGGGCTGGCTCGCTCATCCCGTCGGAGTATGCGCGGGCGGCGGCCCGCTCATGCGACCGGGTCCGTTCGGGCGACGCTGCCCGATCCAGACGTGGCCGTCGGCGAAGCGCTCCGCCTTCCAGATCGGCGCGCGCGCCTTCGTCTCGTCCATGGCGAAGCGGGCGGCATCGAAGGCGGCGTCGCGGTGGGGCGCGCAGGCGACGATGACGACCGACACCTCGCCCAGCGGCACCTCCCCGGTCGCGTGGACGATCGCCAGGCGCTCCACGCCGAACCGGTCGCCGACCGCGTCGGCGATCTCGCCGAGCACCCGCAGGGCCAGCGTCTCGAACGCCTCGTACTCGAGGGCCTCCACCCGCCGGCCGGCGTGGCGGAGCGCCTCCGCCTCCTCGCCGGGAGCCGGCGTGCCGGGCGTCGCGCGCGTCCGCCCCTCGAAGATCACGACGGCGCCGTCCTCGGGGGTCGCGAGGCGGTCGGCCAGGGCGCGCCCGAGGTTCGCGGCGAGCGGCGCGGGCGCCAGCTCCAGGATGCGGTCCTGGCCGACCTTCCGCGGGCCCGCCTCCCGCCCCTCCTCCGCCCCGCCGCTGACCGGCGGGATGCAGGCGACCTCGTCGCCCTCGGCGAGCCCCGCGTCGGCCGTCGTGTATTCGCCGTTGCGGGCGAAGCGGACGTACGGCCGCCCGTCGGCGAGCGCCGGGTGGAGGGCGGCCAGGGCCGCCCACGCATCCTCGATCGAGGAACCGTCGGCGAGCTCGAGGACGACCTCGCGGGCGCCCGCGATCTCGCGCTGGCGGGCGAACAGGCGGACGCGGACGCGCACGGGAACCCTCCTAGACCAGCAGCCCCGCGCCGAAGTAGAGTCCCGCCGCGTCGATCGTCCCGGCGGCGATGAGGCCCACGTTGATGTAGAGGAGCCCGGTCGCCGATTCCATCGAGCGGGTCTTCACGGTCTGCACCGCCGCCCAGCTTACGACGAGCGGGAAGACCAGCGACACGATCAGGCGGAGCCAGACGAAGAGAGCCCAGGGTCCCGTGAGCGGCGTCAGCGGGGCCTGCCCGGTCCCGAGGCCGGTCCCCACCCAGAGCACGAAGAGGGCCAGCTGGAGCGCCACGACGCCCAGCATCACCCGGGACAGGAGGACCGCGGGGCCCGTGGAGAGCTTGGGGGTCACCAGGTACCAGTGGCCCAGGATCATGGCCGCGAAGACACCGCCCGTCGCCGCCGGCGAGGGCGAGCAGCTGCACCGCGAGGGCGGCGACGCCGACCGCTCCCCCACCCCACGTGAGCGCGCCGAGCAGCAGCGCGCCGGTCCCGGCACCCGCCACCGCGAGCGCGAGCGGCGCCGCCCGGCCGGCCCGGAAGAGGACCACGGCGTAGACGAGGGCGCCCACCGCGAAGAGGCCGAGGAGGGCGCGCCGCGGCACCTCCCAGGCGGGGTCCACGGTCACCGGCGAGCCGGCGGCTGCCGCCCCCGGGAGGGCTCCGTCCGACAGCCACGCCAGTGCCCCGAACGCCGCCGCGCAGAGCGCCGTGAAGCCCAGGTACCCCTTCGTCGAGTCGGTCCGCAGCCGAAGCAGGACGACCGCCCCGAACGACCCGACGGCCAGGGCGGCCAGGAGGGTCCAGTTGACGAAGGCCAGGTTGCGGGCGATCTGCTCGGCGGGCATCGCCCGCGAGTGTAGAGGCTGTCCCCGCGGGGAGCGCGCGGCCGCGCCCGCGCGCCGGGGCCGGCACCGGCCATCCCCGCGGCATCGTCCGGCACCCGCGCGTCGCCATGGGCGCGCGCGCCGCCATGGGCGCGCGCCGTACGATGGACCGCGGAGGTGCTGCGATGGGACTCGATGCCGCGACCACGATCACCTGGTACGGCCACGCCTGTGTCGAGGTCCGCACCCCCGGCGGGAAGACGATTCTCATCGACCCGTGGTTCGGGAACCCCAGGAGCCCGAAGGCGGCGGCGGACGTCCGGGCCTGCGACCTGCTCCTCGTCACCCACGGCCACGGCGACCACCTCGGCGACGCCGTGGCCCTGGCCAGCCGGCTCCGACCGACCTGGCCCTGCATCCACGAGATGAGCCTGTGGCTGGCGCGCCGCCTGCCGGGCGGCAGCGACGCCACGATCGGGATGAACAAGGGCGGCACGTTCGCGTTCGGCGAGATCGCCGTCACGATGGTCGGCGCTGACCACTCGGCCGGCGACTGGAACCCGGGGGGCGAGACGACCCTCTACCTCGGCGAACCCGCCGGCTTCGTGGTCCGCCTGGAAAGCGGCACCACGATCTACCACGCCGGCGACACCAACGTCTTCGGCGACATGGCCATCATTCGCGAGCTCTACCGGCCCGACCTGGCCCTCCTGCCGATCGGCGGCCACTACACGATGGGCCCCCGGGAGGCAGCCCTCGCCGTGGAGCTGCTGGGGGTCGACACCGTGGCGCCGATCCACTGGGGCACGTTCCCTCTCCTCGCCGGCACGCCGGCCGCGCTGCGCCACGAGCTCGACGAGCGCGGGCTGCGCGGCGTCGTGGTCCACGACTGGAAGCCAGGCGACACGATCGGAGGGTGACGATCGCGTCAGCCGATGGGGCCATGGCCGGCCGCGACGATCCGTGTCATCCTGCGGCCGTGGCCCACCGTCGTCCCGCGATCGCCTTCCGCCTGGTCCTCGCGGGAGCGCTCGTCGCCGTCCTGGCGGGTCCGGCCGCGGGCGCCGGCCGCGCTCCGGTCACGGGAGGGACGCCAGGGTCCACGGGTGCGGCCCCCGGTTCGTCCCCGGATGCGGTCCCGGGCGCGGCCTCCGACCGCGGGGTCCGGCCGCTGCGCAGCCTTCCCACGAGCCTGCTGGTCACGCTTCGCCCGGGCGCCGGGCCCGCGGCCGCCGACGAGGCCGCCGCCGCCCTGGGACTGGTGCGCGTGGCCTGGAACCCCGACCTGCGCACCGCTCAGTATGTGATGGCTGACGAACCGCGTTCCGTCAGCCCCGACGCACGCTCGCTCGCTGTCGCCATCCTCGCCGCCGGGCGCGTCAATGGACCGGAGCGTTCGCGCCTGGCTCGCCTGGGAGCCGCCATGCGGAAGGCATCCGGGGTCCTGGACGCGCACCCGCCGATCCGCCTGGAGCCCGCCGAGGACCCGCCACCGGTCCCGCCGCCCGATCCCCCACCCTCGCCCGCCCCGACGCCGCCGGCCCCCGTGGCAGCACCGAACGACCCGCTCTGGGGCTCGCAATGGGGCCTGGATGCCGCCGGAGTTCGATCGGCCTGGGCCCTGACGCGCGGCCGTCCCGAGATCGTCGTCGCGGTGATCGACACCGGCGTCGACCTGGGCCACCCGGACCTCGTCGGCCGGCTGATCCCGGGCACGGACCTGGGATCCGGCGACGCGGACCCCAGCGACGAGCACGGGCACGGGACGCACGTCGCCGGCATCGTTGCGGCCACGGCCGGCAATGCACGCGGCGTGAGCGGAGCGGCCCCCGCCGTCGTCGTCATGCCGGTGAAGGTCTCCTGGTTCGACCTGGATGGCAGCCTCGTCATCACCGAGGAGACGGTCGCGGAGGCGATCCTCTGGGCGGTCGCGCGCGGCGCCCGCGTCGTCAACCTCAGCCTGGGAGCGCCCAACGAGCAGCCCAGCGCCGTCATCAATGCCGCGATCGACAGCGCCCGCGCCCGCGGCGTCGTCGTCGTGGCGGCCGCCGGGAACCACGCCGCCACGGCGCCGGGACCTGGCGTCAGCCAGCCGGGCGCCTACGGCCCCGTGCTCACGGTGGCTGCCGTGACGGACGGCGGCCCGAGCCTCGGCGGGCCCGGGTCCGCGGCCCGCTACGCCCCCGCGGCGTACAGCAACAGCGGCCCGGAGGTGGACCTGGCGGCGCCGGGAACGTCGATCCTCTCGACGATCCCGAGATGGGCGTCCACCGACTACGGCTACCTCTCCGGGACCTCGATGGCGACGCCGTTCGTCTCGGCCGTGGCCGCGCTCGTCCTCTCCCGCGACCCGTCCCTCACGGCCGACCGCGTCGAGGCCGCCCTCATCGGCTCCGCCGTGGACCTCGGGCCGGCCGGGCCCGATCCCGAGACGGGGGCGGGACTGCTCAGCGCGGGCGCCGCGGTTGCCTCCGTCCCCGCCCCGGCCAGCGACGGGGCGGCGCCGGCGGTACGGATCTCGGGGATCGCCGACGGCACGGTCGTCCGGGGCGTGGTCACCGTCACCTTCGCTGCCGCCGACGCCTCGGCCATCGTCGCCACGCGCGTCTATCGCGACGGCGGCTACTACCTCGTCCGCCGCAGCGGGAGCGTCGCCGTCCGCTGGAACACCGCCGGCGGCACGGACGGGCTCCACCGCTGGTCCGGCTACGCCACCGACGCCGGGCGCCTCGTGGGGACGGCCACCGCACGCGTTCTCGTCGCCAACCGGCGGCAGGTCGTGGAGGTCCGGACGTCGCGGCTGATGACCTCGACCGTGCGCTCCATCACGCGGGCGGTGACCGTCAGCCGAAGCGGCCCCTTCGTCGCCCGCTTCCGGGGCCCACCGTCCTCGCGGATGGTCGTCCGCCTCGTCAGCTCGAGCGGACGAGTCGTGGCCGAGGCGCGGGGCACCGGCTCTGCCGCCATCGCGATCTCGTCGCTGCGGGCCGGGCGCTACATGATCCGGGCGTCGACCTCCGTCGCGCGCCCCGGCCTCTCGCTCCGCCTCTCGGCCGCCTGGTTCCGCTGAGGCCGCCGGGCCGGGCTCGGTCAGCCCCGCGGGCGCCGGCCCTGCGTCGCAGGCTGGGCACCCGGACTGTCGTCGAGCTCGTCGAGGCCGAGCCGGCCCATCACCACCCCGATCGCGGCGCCGACGGCGAACGCGGTCAGCGTGACAAGCAGGACGACCAGGAGGGCCAGGAGGACGTCAGGCGGCATGTCGGCCGGTCTGCTCCCAATGCTGCGTGGACCCCGGCAGCGGAGGCTCGCCCAACTGTCGCCGCGGCGAACCCGGCACGTCAATCCATAAGAACCCCTAGGTGTGGTCCGGGGTGCTCGATCGCACGCCGCGGGGTGCCGCTCGACCCGGCGCAGACGTGCGAACCTGTACAGTGCTCGCCGTGATCTTCGCGGCGGCCGGCAAACCTGTGAGCTAGGCGGAGATGAGCCCGCGCGCCCCTCGCCGAGACCCTGGACCCGCCGATCCGGTCCCCGCGACGCCGCCCGCCGAAGGCCCGGGGCCGGTGGCCGCAGACGAGGCTGCGCGCATACCAGGAGGCGCTGCGAGAGGCATTTCGGTCCGCCACGCCGCTCGAGCCCGCGGTGGCCGCACGGCGGCCGACGCCCCAGCCGAAGGCGACGCCCGAGGCGAAGCTGGCACGCCCCGCCGCGGCCGAAGCGCCCGACGCCGGCTCCCCGACGTCACCGCCCTCGGGCGCGGCAACGCCGCTCGCGGCTGCCACGCCCGGGGCCGAAGCTCCCCGGCCCGCTGCGATCCAGGCCCGCCGGCGGGTGAATCAGAGCGCGCTGGCGGCAACCTCGCCGGTGGCGCCGACGCCCGTGGTGCCGACGCCTTCGGTGCCGACGCCCTCCCCGAGGCCCCCGATCTACCCGCAGGCCGGCGGCCCACCGGCGAACGAGCGTGCCGGCGTGCGCGTCCGCACGGTGTTCATCCTGGTCGTGGCGGGAAGCGTCGTGGGGTTGATCAGCGGCGCCCTCGTCGTGGGGGCGGCCCTGGCCCCGCGGACCGCCGAGCCGGTCGGCACGCCGTCGGCCGTCCCGTCCGCCACGGCGGCTCCGTCGGTTGCTCCGGCCGCGAACCTCCCCGACGGCGTCGCGGCCGGGATCCTCCAGGTCGCCACCGTGAACGAGCGACTCGCAGGCGCCGCCGCGGATCTCGCCGCGGTGCTGAAGGCCAGGAACCCGTCCGCGGCGGATGTCGCCCCGCTCCTGCGCAAGATCGCGGCCGACGCCCGGTCCGGCGAGCAGGGCGCGCGGCGGGTCGAGGCGTGGACGGCCGCCGGAGCATTCCCGGCCACCGTCCTCGCCCTCTACGACGCCGCGGCGACCGTCGCCGAGGACGGCCTGGGCGCCCCGCTGAGCGACGATGCCGCCTACGCCGCAGCCGGCCACCGCATGCTGACGGCGCTCGACTCCCTGCCGGCCATCGCCGCGGCCACGCGCGAGATCGCCGGCCGGGCCGGGATCGCCCTGCCGGACGCGGCCCCGACGCCTCAGCCGTGATGCGCGAACCGGAAGACCGCTGACGCCGTGCTCCCGGAGTCCCACGAGATCGCTCTTCGCGGCGGACCCCGCTGGACCCGGCGGGGCTGCCCGAGCCTGTAGAGTGCACGGCGTGAGAGTCGCGGCGGTCAGCCTCACCCTGGGCTCGCGGCCATGAGCCCGCGCCTGTCAACCCGGAACCGGGGGCCTGACGATCCGCAGTCCGCGGCGCCGGCCGCTCCAACATCGAGCCCCGACGCCCCAGCCCCCCACGTCCGCGTCCCCGGCGGCCACGCCCCGGTGCCCCTGTCCGGGCGCCTGTCGTCAGCCCTGCCCCGCCCGTTCGCCGGGGCCTCCGCTCGCCTGGCCCGCCGCGTCCCGGGCGGCGAGGCATCCGGCGGCCCGGGGCCGGTGGCCGCAGACGAGGCTGCGGCATACCAGGAGGCGCTGCGAGAGGCCTTTCGGTCCGCCACGCCGCTCGAGCCCGCGGTGGCCGCACGGCGACCGACGCCCCAGCCGAAAGCGACGCCCGAGGCGAAGGTGGCACGCCCCGCCGCGGCCGAAGCGCCCGACGCCGGCTCCCCGACGTCACCGCCCGCGGGCGCGGCCCCCATGCCTGGCGCCGAGGTCAGCCTCCCGGCCGCTGCGGAGGCCGATGGCCCGCTCGTCGCCGGTGATCCCGGGCCGCTGGAGGCCGTCCCGGACGCTGCGGCGTCTCCGCCCGCGGGCAGCACCCCGGCGGGCGTGCCCGTCGGGCCGGGCAGGCGATCCTGGGTTCCCACCGCCCCCGCCGACCTGATCGAGGTCCCGGGAAGCGTCGCAATCGCGGCCGACGATTTCTTCGGCGGCCTGGTCCGACGGGTGGACCGCCGTCCCTGAGATGCGCACGATCACCTTCTCCAACAACAAGGGGGGCAGCGCCAAGACGACGACGACCGTGAGCCTCGCCTCGGCCTTCGCCGAGAGCGGCCTTCGCGTCCTGGTCATCGACCTCGACCCCCAGGGATCGGCAACGCTCTGGCTGGGTGGCCGCGAGTCGACCGTCGGGCTCGTCGAGTTCTCGGAGGGCGGCGTCCGCGTCGCCCAGCTCGTGCAGCCATCGTCGACGCCCGGCGTCGACCTCATCCCGACCAGCCTCAGCCTCGTCCCGTCGGGCGAGAAGAGCCTCAACGACACGGGCCTCGCCCTCGTGCGCGGCCTCGCCCGGCTGCCCGACTACTGGGACGTCGTCCTCGTGGACACCCCGCCGACGGTGGGCTACCTCTCGCTTGCCCCCCTGGTCGCCAGCGACCACGTGGTCATCCCCGTGGAGGCACATGCGCTGGCGTTGCCGGGGACTGCCAGCGTGGTCACCTCGATCCAGCGGGCCCGGGAGCAGGTCAACAAGCGCATCGACCTGCTGGGCATCGTCGCCTGCCGGGTGAACGCCACGGTCCACGCGCGGGAGGTCCTCGCCCAGCTGCGCGCCACGTTCGGCTCGGTCGTGCTGGACCAGACCGTGCGCGAGACGATCCGGCTGGCGGAGGCTTCTGCGGTCCGGCTGTCGATCACGCGGTACGCGCCCTGGAGCCCTGCCGCCGAGGACTACCGGGCGGTCGCGAAGGAGCTCCTCGACCGCATGGGGGGCACCACGACGCTCGTCTGATCCGGCCGGGTGGGACAGCCCGTGGATGGGGAAGGCGGTAGGGTGACCGAGTCGCTGGCCGCTCGGGTGACGATAGGCGGCCGTCCAGGGTTGCCGTCGGCCACCGCGGTTGACATCTGCGTACCGCTCTCCGATACTGGCAGGAGATGTCCTTCGGCGACCCGGCGCAGCCCCGTCAGCCCGCGCCGAGGCCAGGAGACGTGGTCGTGACCGATCCGGGCGATGCGATAGGACCTCGTGGAGCGGCAGGTGCCGGGACATTCGCCATCGTGGGAGCGCAGGACGACGCCGGATGGACGGACGTGCTGGCGCACTCGTTTCAGCACGATTTCCACCATCTCGCCGGCTACCACCGTCTTGCGGAGCGCCGCGGTGAGGGAAGGGGATTCCTGTTCACCTACCGTGAGGCCGGCTACCTGGTGGCGCTGCCGCTGCTCCTGCGACCGGTCGACGAGGACGATCCGGCCGGGCTCCAGGACGCGACCTCTGTCTACGGCTACGGCGGGCCCATTGCCTCCCACGAGCGGATCCCGGAAGAGATCGTCCGGTCGTTCCAGGCGGCGCTTCGCGACGAGCTCGTCGACCGGCGGGTGGTTGCGGTCTTCTCTCGCCTGCATCCGCTGATCGAACAGCGGGATCTCCTGGCCGGCCTCGGCGAGCTGAGCGCCGGCGGGTTGACGGTCTCGGTTGACCTCACGCTTTCCCCGGAAGACCAGTGGGCAGGCTACAGCAAGAAGACCCGCCGCATCATTCGGAAGGCGGAGGAAGCTGGCGCGATCTGCATCGATGATCGGGAACGCGTCTACCGACGTGAGTGGGTCGACATGTACCAGGAGACGATGCGACGCGTCGGGGCTCCCTCCTCCTACCTCTTCGACGAGGAGTACTTCGAGCTCCTGGCGGCCGAGCTGGGCTCCGTGCTGCACCTGTTCGTCGCGCTCGTGGATGGGAGGGTAGCGGCTGCCGGCCTCTTCACCATCTGCGACGGCATCGTCCAGGCCCACCTGGGTGCCTTCAGCCAGGAGTACTCGAAGCTGTCCCCTACGCGATTCCTGGACGACACGGCGCGGCGGTGGGCCGTCGAGGCCGGCGCTCGTGTCTTCCATCTCGGGGGCGGCGTGGGCGGGCGAGAGGACTCGCTGTTCCAGTACAAGGCGGGCTTTTCGGACCGGCGCCACAAGTTCGCGACCTGGCGGTGGATCGTCGATCCGATGGCCTATGACGAGCTGTGCGAACGTCGTGGGCGCCTCGATGCGCAGGGGATCAGCGCCGGAGAGGAGGGCTACTTCCCTGCGTATCGGCGGCCGACGGACTCGCAAGGTTCCAGCGCGTAGGCGCGCCCCGCACTCGCCGGGGCGTTGGCGGTCACGGGGCAGCTCCACCGACGCGGGCATCGCGAGATACCCTGCTCGGGCCTCGCCCGGCGCGTGGACACTGCTCCTCTCACGATGCGGCCCGGAGACGAACCTGTGAATCGGATGCCGGCATGATCGCGCGAAGGCGGCTCGCGCTGTCGGTCAAGCGAGGGATTGACGTGGTCGGCGCCATCGGGGGGCTGGCGCTGCTGTCACCCGTCCTCGCCTGGGCGGCCCTGGCCATCGCCGTCGCCCAGGGCCGCCCGATCTTCTTTCGCCAGGAGCGCCCGGGCCTGCACGGGAAGCCCTTCTCCCTCGTCAAGTTCAGGACGATGCGCTCGCCCCGGCCAGGCGAGGTCTGGTACGACTCCGATGCTCAGCGTGTCTCGCGGATCGGGGGGATCCTCCGGTCGACGAGCATCGACGAGCTGCCAGAGCTGTGGAACATCCTGCGCGGTGAGATGAGCCTCGTCGGGCCCCGGCCACTCCTGGTCGAATACCTCGACCACTACACCCCGGAGGAACGGCGGCGCCACGACATGCGGCCGGGGCTGACGGGCTGGGCCGCCGTGAACGGTCGTCACACCGCCCGGTTCGAGGACCGCCTGCAGCTCGACGTGTGGTACGTGGAGCACTGGAGCCTCGCCCTGGATGTCCGCATTCTCGCCCGGACGATCGCGCAGGTGCTGCGGCGGGAGAGCGTGACCGTGACCCAGGACATTGCGGATCTCCCTCTCCGCTTCCAGAGCGGGCTCGCGCAGGCGGAGACGGGAGAGCCGCGCCCGGGCGACTGACGTTGGGCGTCCCTGGGCAACCCGTGCGCGCGCGCGCGTCGTGGGCCGAAGCGATGGCGCACACTCCTGGTGGCGGGCACTCGAAGAATCGCCCGGCATCTGCGGCGGGGGTCTCAGCAAGGAGACATGTCGGTGCGGCAGCCTCGAGTCGACGGCATCGTCAACATGGCGGAGGTGCGCGAGCGCGCGCGCAGGGTGCTGCCGCGGGCGGTCTTCGACGCCATCGACGGCGGCGCCACGGACGAAGTCACGCTGCGCGAGAACCGCGCGGCATTTGACCGGATCCTGCTCCGTCCGCGTCCTTTGGCGGACATCAGCCACAGGGACATCTCGACGACCGTGCTCGGTCAACGGGTCTCGATGCCGCTCATGCTGGGCCCGTGTGCGCTGAGCCGCGTCTGCCACCCGGAGGGCGAGGTCGCAGTCGCCCGCGCAGCCGGGAACGCGGGCACCATCTACGCGGTCGCCAGCTCGTCTGGACACCCGATGGATCAGATCGTCGAGGCGGCCACCCGGCCGCTCTGGTACCAGCTGTACATGCCCTCGGACCGCGAGGCGATCGAGCCGATGCTGGATCGGATCGAACGCGCGGGGTTCTACGCACTCTGCGTCACCATCGACAGCGCGGTCCTGCACAAGCGGGAGCGGGACCTCCACAACCACCTGACGCTCCCGCTCAGGCTGTCCCGGCGCACGATGCTGGCGGCGGCATCGCGCCCGAGGTGGTCGTTCGGATACCTGCTCGGCGGGCTGAGCCGCGGGCGGAGGATCGAGATCGGTGGCGGCTTCCGCGCCGTGGAAGCGATCTCGAGAACCGTCCGGGAGCAGGCTCCGGTCACCTTCGCCGACGTGCGGCGGCTCAGGGAGCGCTGGAAGGGCAAGCTGGTCCTGAAGGGCGTGATGCGGGCGGACGAGTGCCGGCAGATCGTGGACCTCGGCGTCGATGGCATCGTCGTCTCCAATCACGGGGGACGGGTCCTCGATGGCGTGCGCGCCACGATCGACGTCCTGCCCGAGGTCGTCGAGGCAGTCGATGGCCGCGCCGAGGTCTTCATCGACAGCGGAATCCGACGCGGGACTGACGTCGTGAAGGCGCTCGCTCTCGGCGCTCGCGCCTGCCTCATCGGTCGCCCATACCTCTTCGGACTGGCTGCGGGCGGTCAGGCAGGCGTCTCGCGGGTGCTGGAGGTCCTTCGGGCCGAGATCGAGCAGACCATGGCGCTCGTGGGCTGCGCCACCGTCGCGGACATCGACCGCAGCCTCGTGCACGTCGGCGGGGACGGCCACCGATCGCCGGGCGACCGGCCGGGCGAGGTCCTTCCCCGGACCAGCGCGGACCACGGAGGCGCCTCGGCGACGACGGCGTGCCGCGACGTGTCGGGCGTCGCGCCGTCCGACGAGTGGCGCGTGAGGACTACCTCCCCGCGAGCGCGGCGACGAGCGGTGCCATCGCCTCCATGGCGTGCCCCGGGATCGTGTAGTAGCTGATGCCCAGGCGGTCGCGCCTGCGCAGCAGTCCGCTCCCGCATCTGCCCGAGCGTTCCGTAGAGGAAGTAGGGCTTCCCGGCCCTGACGACGGCCTTGGTCGCCGCCTGCAGCGACTCGGCGTGACGCGTGCCGCGGCCCCGCCAGGCGCGGCGTCGAAGACGATGAGGTTGAGCTCGAGCTCCTCGAAGCGCGGCCCGGCCGCGTCGCGCACGATCGCGATCTTGTGCTCGAGGGCGGCTTCGGTCGCCTCGCCTCGCATCGGTCGGCCGCGCGGATCGAACTGCTGCTGGACGGCCACGATGTCGGCCTCCCGAGCGGCCAGGCGCAGCATTCGCGGCCCTCCTCCGCCGACGAGGAGAGGAACTCGCGGGCGCTGCACCGGCGCCACGCCGGTGTGTGCGCCGCTCAGGCGGTAGTGCGGTCCCTCGTGGTCGATCGTCTCGCCCGCCGAGCAGGCGCTTGACGAGGGGTGCGGCCTCGGCCAGTCGATCAATGCGCCGCGACGGCTGGTCGTAGGGGCAGCCCGAGCATGCGGTAGTCCGCGACGCTCCAGCCCGCTCCGAGGCCGAGCTCGAACCGGCCTCCCGACAGCAGGTCAAGGGTCGCCGCCTCGCGGGCGAGCACGAGCGGATGGCGGTAGTCGTTGGCGAGCACGTAGCTCCCGACCCGCAGCCGCGTGGTGGCCGCCGCCGCGGCCATCAGCGCCGCGATCGGCGAGAGCTGGCTGCCCAGGTGATCGGGCATGAGCAGGATGTCGTAGCCGATCTCCTCGGGTCCGCCGGGCACCACCGCCAGGGCCACGTCACCCGACCGCCGCAACCTCCAGCGCGTCCGCCACGTACTGGACCTCGTCGTCCGCGAGTCGCGACGAGAACGGGAGCGCCACCGTCGAGGCGGCGACCCGCTCCGTGACCGGGAAGTCGCCCGGCTTGAAGCCGAACGTCGCGCGGTAGAACGGCTGGAGGTGGAGGGGCGAGAAGTACGGCCGCGCCGGGGACGCCCCGCTCGGCGAGCCGGCCGATGACGCGGTCGCGGTCGATCTCGGGGTCGAGACGCACGACGTACACGAACCAGTCCACGACCTCGCCGGGGCCCGAGCGCGGGAGGCGTACCCAGCCCTTGTCGCCGAGCGCGCGCTGGTACGCCGCGACCACCCGGTCCCGCCCCGCGTGCATCTCGACGCGCCGCTCGAGCTGGGCGACCCCGACCGCGGCGGACATCTCGTCGAGCCGGTAGTTGTAGCCGAGGCGGACGTGCCGCAGCCACGTCCCGTCGGTGTCGCGTCCCTGGTTGCGCAGGCTCCGCATGGTGTCGGCGAGGGCTGCCTCGTCGGTCACGACCATCCCTCCCTCGCCGGTCGTGATCTGCTTGTTGGGGTAGAACGCGAAGACCGCCACGTCGCCGAAGCTCCCGAGCGGCCGCCCGCCGACAGACGAGCCGAGGCCCTCGCACGAGTCCTCGATGATCGCCCACCCGTGGCTGCGGGCGATCGCCTCGATGGCCTCGATCCGGCAGGGCCGCCCGAAGACGTGGACGGGGAGGATGGCCCGCGTCCGATCCGTGACGGCCCCCGCGACCAGGTCCGGGTCGATCCCCAGGCTCTCCTCCTCGATGTCGACGAAGCGGGGGACGGCGCGCTCGTAGAGGAGGCAGTTGGCCGAGGCCACGAAGCTGAAGGGCGTCGTGATGACCTCGTCGCCTTCGCCGATCTCCAGCGCCCGCACGCCGAGATGCAGGCCCGCCGTGCCACTCGAGCAGGCCACCCCCTCGCGACGGCCGGCAAGGGCGGCGATGCCCGCCTCGAAGCGCGGCGCGAACGGGCCCAGCGCGAGCACGTCGCTGCGGAGGACCTCGGTCACGAGCTCCAGCTCCCGGGGCCCGACGTCCGGCCGGGCGAGCGGGATGCTCCGTCGAGCGGAGCCGGGGGAGGGCGACATCGGGTCTCCGTGCTGCGAGAGATCGAAGACTACGCGATGGGACCGTCGGGCAGCCGCCCCGCGCGCCGCTCCGTGTCGATGAGCTCGATGCTCAGGCCCTCGCCGGCGTACACGAAGGCGATCCTCTCGTCCTCGAACGCCTCCCCGGGCTGCGGTGGGACGATGACCCGCAGGCCCAGCTCCTCGAGGCGGACGATCTCCGCGTCCACCGACTCGCATCGGAAGCACAGGTGATGCAGGCCGCCTCCGCGCTGGGCGAGCGCATGGATGGGCGAGGTCGGATCCGTCGGCTCGATGAGCTTGACCTGCAGTGACCCTGGCCGCTCCAGGAAGACGACCCGCACCTTCTGCCGCGTGTTGGTGACGATCTCGGTCGCCTGCTCGGTAGCCGAAGGCCGCCTGCCAGTGCTCGATCGACCGCTCGATGGATCTCACCGCGATCCCGACGTGGTCGATGATCATCGTGCTCGCCATCTCAGCGATGCCTCAGCCGGCCGCGCGCAGGCTGCTTTCGGGCAACGAACGCGGCGATCCGGGAGATCGACTCGAGGTTCTCGGGGATCGTCTCGTGGTCCTCGATGTGGATGGCGTACTCGCCTTCGAGGAACAGGATGATCTCCATCATCCCGGTCGAATCGACAACCCCGCTGTCGATCAGCGAGACCTCGTCCGTCAGCTCCGCGGGGTCGCTCACGTAGAAGAACTCGAGAACGAAGTCCCTCACTCGCTCCTGGACCGTCATGTCGACAGCATCTCCCGGTCGCCGGTCACGCGGTCGTCGCCCGCCTCCCCGGTCGCCAGCCGATCGACGACCGTCTGGAACTCGATGGTGGCGGACCTGTCCGGCGTGCCGCGAACGAGCCGCTCGACGAGCAGCCCGGTCGAGAGGACACCGACGAGCGCCATGTTATCGGCATTCGAGAACTGCCCGTCGCTCGGCTGGCGCAGGCACTTGCGCCACAGGCGTCCGACCGCAGTCGGGTCGAAGACTCCCGCCTCCGCCACCGCACGCTCGCTGACCGCCTCGGCGACCCAGTCCGGGGCCTCCGCGCCGACGAAGGAGAGCGCGTCCGGCGCGCGGTAGGGCTGCTTGGGACGGCGGAGGATCTCCTCGGGAACGAGCCCCGCCGCAGCGCGCTTGAGGACGTGCTTCTCGTCGAGGCCCCGCAGCTTGTAGGACGGCGGCAGGGCGTTCGCCAGCTCGACGAGGTTCGGGTCCAGGAACGGGAACCGGCCCTCCACCGAGTGGGCCATGAGCATCCGGTCGCCCTGCGAGGAGAGGAGGTACCCGGAGAGCAGGGTCCGCACCTCCAGGTACTGGTCCTGGGCGAGGAACGACCACCGGCGGAAGTCGCCGGGGAGGTCGGCGAGCAGCCGCTCGCTGACGTCGAGGCGGGTCGCCTCGTGGCGCAGGTCAGCCGCGAAGAGGCGCTGGAGCGCCGCAGCCGATTGCCAGCGCGTCTGGTGGGCGAAGCCGGGGTCCGCCCACCGCTCGCGACCTCGGCCGAAGAACTCGCGGGCCATGGCCCGCTGGGCGACCGGCGACCGCGAGAGGTACGGGTAGAGCCGTTCGAGGAGGCGCGGCCGGATCGTGGAAGCCGGCTGGCGGCCCCAGAAGCGCCGGATCTTCCCCTCTCGGAAGAGGTCGTAGCCCGCGAACATCTCGTCGGCGCCTTCTCCGGTCAGCACGACCTTGATGCCCGACTCCCGCACCAGCCGCGACAGCAGGAACAGCGGGGCCGGCGCCGTCCGCAGGAGGGGGCGCTCCGCGTGGTAGACGACCTCGGGGAAGGCGGCCGCGATGTCCGCGCGACGCACCGTGATCTCCCGGTGATCGCTCTCGATGAAGGCGGCCATGGTCCGCTGGTATGGCGTCTCGTCGTACTCGGCGTCCTCGAACCGGATCGAGTAGGTGCAGAACCGGTCTCCCTTCACCCGCCGTCCCAGCGCGGCGACGAGCGAGCTGTCCAGCCCGCCGGAGAGATAGCTCCCGACGGGCACATCCGCCCGGAGCATCCGCAGGCGAACGGAATCTTCGAGCGTGGCTCGCACGCGCTCCGCGGCCTCGTCGAGGGTCCCCGGGAAGGTCGTCGTCTCGCCGACCGGGTACCGCGGCTCCCAGTACGCCCGGTCCACCGTGCGGCCGCGCGAGATGGTCCGGACGTGACCCGGCTCGAGCTCCGTCACCCCCGCGAACACGCCCTGCGGCGCCGTCGTCGTCCAGAACGTGAAGGTCTCGGCGAGGCCGAGCGGGTCGAGCGCGCGAGGGATCGAGCGGTCGCCGGCGAAGATGGCCTTCACCTCGCTGGCGAACCAGAGGCGCCCGTCGTGCTCGCAGAGGTAGATCGGCCGAACGCCCAGCCGGTCGCGCGCCAGGACGAGCGTCTCCTCGACGGAGTCCCACAGGGCCACGGCGAACTGCCCGTTGAAGCGCCCGAACGCGCCCTCCGCCCACTGCTCCCAGGCGTGGACGATCACCTCGGTGTCGCTCAGCGTCCGGAACCGGTGGCCGAGGCGCCGTCAGCTCGGTCCGCAGCTCCACGTAGTTGTAGATCTCCCCGTTGAAGACGACCCAGGTCGAGCCATCCTCGTTGGACAGCGGCTGCTGGCCGGTGGCGAGGTCGATGATCGAGAGCCGGGCATGCGCCAGCCCGGCGCGCCGGTCGCGGTAGAGGCCGAGCTCGTCCGGGCCCCGGTGGCGGAGCGCCCCGACCATGGCCGCCAGGTCCTCGAGCGCCGGGGGCGGCGTCTCGTCGCGGAGCGCGACCGAGCCGGCGATGCCGCACACGGCTACGGGCTGGCTCATCGGCGTGGGCACGTGATGCAGGTAGCGGCTCACCCGTCGCTTCGCCTCGATGTCGCGGAAGACGCGCTCGACCTGCTCCTCGGTGAGCCCGATGGCCGGGCCCACCTCTCCCGCCGGGATGCCGTGGTCGGCGGCCCACAGGCAGAGGTCCATCTCCGGGTACGGCAGGGCGAAGTAGAACTCCTCCTGGGTCTGCGCCAGCGAGTAGGTGTCCGTGGTGGGCTGCCGGGCCCGGATCTCGTGCGGCACCTCGAGGTGCTCGGCCAGCGCGTAGACCTGGGTCTTGTAGAGGTGGGCGATGGGCTTGAAGTCGGCGGCCCCATCCCCCTGCTTCACGAAGAACCCCTGGTCGTACTCGGCGAGGTTCGGCGTCCCGGCAACCGCGAACTGCAGACGATCGGCGTGGTAGTACTCCATCATCATCCGGGTGCGCTGCTTGAAGTTGGTGGCCGCCACCATCTGGAGGTAGGCGGCGGGGGGCATGCGGGAGCGTCGCTCGTTGCCGTCGGGATCGGCGACGGCGAGCTGGGCGACGTTGAGGCGATCGCCGTCGAGGAGCGACGGCAGGACCATCTTGCAGCGCCACCCGTCTCCGTACTCGGGAACGACCATCCGGATCGCCTCGTCCTGGCGCTCGTAGCAGCCGAGGGCGGCAAGCGTGCCCGCGATGTCTTCCACCACGTAGCGGGATGCCGAGCTGCTCGGCGAGCATCCGGCCGAGCCGGAGGGCGTCGCCCGACGAGTCTCGTTCCGGCATCAGGAGCCCGAGGACCCGTTCGCGCCCGAGCGCCCTGGCGCACAGGGCGGCCACGACGGAGCTGTCGATCCCGCCCGACATCCCGACGACGGCCCCGCGTCGACGCAGGTCGCCCAGGACGACCTGCCGGATCGACGCCTCGATCTGCTCGGCGACCTGCCGGGGGTCGATCCGGAGCACCTCTCGTGAGAACATGTCGGTCGGCTCCAGCAGAGGACGTCGGCGGGACTCGCGTCGGCGGTCGCGTCGGTGCCCCGGCCGACCGAGTCTACGGCACTCTCCGACCACACGAGGGACTCGCATTGGGCATCGATCACCGGCCGCCGGCCGGGACAGGCACCGCTGGCGATTCCCTGCCCCGAACCCCCTTCCTCCCCGACTGGCTCTTCTTCCACGCGGAGCGGGCGCCGAACGCGCCGGCGGTCGCCAGCCTGACGACGCGGCTGTCGTACGGCGAGCTGGCGAGCCGGGTCCGCAACCTGGCGGGCCACCTCGCGGCCCAGGGAATCGGCCCCGGCAGCCGGGTCCTCCTCGCCCTCCCCAACACCCCGGCAACGGTCGTCGCGGGTCTCGCCCTGCACGCGCTCGGCGCAACCTCGGTGGAAGTGAGCCGCGACTGGAGCGCCGAGGTCCTCGGCGACATCGTGACGAGGAGCCAGGTGCGCCAGGCCGTCGTCTGGGCTCGCGACGCCTCGACGTGGGGCACGGCGCTGGCGGGACGGCCGATCGAACGCGTCTGGGCCGTGCATCGCGGTCCGCTCGCGGAAGCATTCGGCGAGGCGCTGGGCGGGATTCCGGCGACCCTGCTCCTGGAGGATGGCCGCGTCGACCCGGAGCTCGGCGCGGCCCCCGAGCACCCGGCACCGGAGCTGTCCCCGGGCTGGCCTGCTCTGGTCCTGTACACGTCCGGAAGCACCGGACGGCCGCACGGCGTCATCCAGACATTCCGCAACATCGAGGCGAACACCCGGTCGATCGTCGAGTACCTCGGCCTCACGGCCGAGGATCGCGCCCTGCTCACCCTGCCGCTCTACTACTGCTACGGCCGCAGCGTCCTCCAGACCCACCTGCTCGCCGGCGGCTCGGTGTTCCTCGACAACCGCATGGCGTTCCCCCGAACCGTCATGGAGACCCTGGCTGCGGAGGCGTGCACCGGGTTCGCCGGCGTCCCCCTCACCTTCGAGCTGATCCGCAAGCAGGTGGACCTCGCGACGATCGGCTTCCCTCGCCTGCGGTACCTCACCCAGGCCGGCGGAGCCATGGCCCAGGACACGATCGCGTGGGCCCGGACGGCATTCCGGCCAGCCAGTCTCTACGTGATGTACGGGCAGACCGAGGCCACGGCGCGCCTCTCCTACCTTCCGCCGGAGCGGGCAGAGGACAAGGTGGGCTCCATCGGGATCCCGATCCCCGGCGTCGAGCTGCGGGTCGTGGACGAGGACGGCGTCGATCTGTCGCCCGGCGAGGTGGGAGAGCTCATCGCCCGCGGCCCGAACGTGTCGCCCGGCTATCTCGGCGAGCCGGCGGAGACGGCGGCCATCCTGCGCGACGGCTGGCTCTGGACCGGCGACCTGGCGTATCGCGACGCCGACGGCTTCTTCTACCACCGCGGAAGGGCGAAGGAGATCCTCAAGATCGGCGGCCACCGCGTGAGCCCCATCGAGATCGAGCAGGTGATCGCGCGCCACCCGGACGTGGCCGAGGCGGCCGTGATCGGCATGAAGGACGACCTCATGGGCGAGGTGCCCGCCGCCGTGGTCGTGCGCCGGCACCGGGCGACGCCGAGCGAGGCCGACCTGCTGCTGTTCTGCCGCGAGCGTCTGCCGGCGTACCAGGTCCCGGTCAGCTTCAGGTTCGTGGAGGCGCTGCCGCGCAACGAGTCGGGCAAGCTCCTGCGGGCCGAGCTCGCCGCGCGGCACGGTACCCGATAGTTGCCTGCGCACGCGACCGGGGGGACCCGTCGGTCGCCATGTCGGCGCACGCCGTTCCCGCGGGTCGTCGCGGTGGCGGAAGCCTGGCGGGCGGCACTGGCCTGCACTGCGGCCGCGCCACGCCCGCCCAGCACAGGAGCCCTCGATCCGCGCCCACGGCTCGAGGATGAGGCGCATCATTCGCAGACCATTCCGCGGCGAACCGGACCATACGGGACATGACGATCCAGCTGACTCCGCTCGTGATCATCGGCGCAGGTGGCTTCGGTCGCGAGGTCCTCGACCTCGTGAGGGACGTCAACTCCGCCGCCCCGACGTTCGACTTCCTGGGCTTCCTGGACGACGGCGAGGTGAACGCCGATCTCCTGCAACGACTCGGGGCCCGCCTTCTCGGTCCCTCGTCCCGATTCGCGGACATTGCGGCGAGCTACGTGATCGGCATTGGCGCCAGCGAGCCCCGGAGCCGGATCGATGCCCTCGCGCAATCCCTGGGTCGGACGGCGGCCATCCTGATGCACCCTTCGGCGACGACAGGGAGCGACGTCCAGATCGGCGATGGGGCGGTGGTCGCGGCCGGTACCCGCCTGACGACGCACATCGTCGTGGGTCGTCACGCGCATCTCAACGCCAACTGCACCGTCGGTCACGACACGATCGTCGAGGACTTCGCCACGCTGTACCCCGGGGTCCACCTGAGCGGAGGCTGCGTGATCGAGGAGCGAGCGACGCTGGGCACCGGCTGCGTGATCCTGCCGAACGTGCGGGTCGGCCGTGGAGCGGTGGTCGGTGCAGGAGCCGTTGTCGTGCGCGACGTCGCGCCGAATACGACGGTGGTCGGGGCCGTCGCGCGTCCGACGCTCCGATCGCGCGCCGCCGAGGACGAGACCCGATCCGAATGACCATGCCCGCGACCCACCGGGAGAGGTGGCTTCGCGCCCCGCGTGCCGGATCTCGTCGATGATGCCGACGCCGCTGCGCCGAGGCCGTGGCGCAGGGAGGGGTGAGGGTTGGAGTTCCGACTGGTCGGGCCGGGTGACGCGCGAGCGTTGGCCGAGGTGTTCTCGGACATCGACGCGACGTTCTTCCGCCCGCACCCCTTCACCGAGACGCGAAGCGCGACGCATCGCCGCCCTCGTCGGCAAGGACGCGCTACGCGATCCTGCTCGGATGGCTCGCAGCCCGTTGCCTACGGGATGCTCCGGGGATGGGACGAGGGCTACACGACCCCGTCGCTGGGGATCGCCGTCCGCACCCCGTTCGCAGGGTCGCGGCCTCGGAAGGCTGATGATGACGCTACCTGTCATGCCGAGGCGAGAAGGCGCGGAGCCGTCCAGGTCCGCCTGCGCGTCCACAGTGACAACATCCGGGCGCGGCGGCTCTACGAGTCCATGGGATACGCAGTACGCGGGCGAGGACCGGGGCGAGCTCGTCATGCTGCTCGACCTCGAGGCCGGACCAGACGTGCGGGAGGCCCTCGGGCGGCGCCCCTGGCGGACGCGATGCGGCGGCCGCCGCGAGACCGGCGGGATCGTGCAGTACCACCTGATGGGCACGAACGAGGCGTTCGCCAGTGGCCGAGCCGTCGAAGCTGATGATCCACGCACGCGTGCGACTGGGCGAAGGAGCGCGGGAATCGCAGCCTGCACCTCGGCGGAGGGGTCGGGGGCGCCACCGATTCGCTCCTCTACTTCAAGGCCGGGTTCTCCCCCGTGCGCCACCCCTACCGGACCCTGCGCGTCGTGCTGGACGAGGCGGAGTACCGGCGCCTCGTTGCCGCCCGCGACCCGGACCTGGACCCGGACGATCTGGGCGGCTACTTCCCGGCCTACCGCGCCGAGTGAGGCGAGCGCCACCCGGCGCCGCGCCCCGTCAGCGTCCGTCAGCGCGCAGCCCGCGCCCTCGCGATGTCCCGGTCCGCCTCGCGCTCCCGGCGGCCCACACCGCGATACGCCCAGCCGGCGCGGGCGACGGCGTCGCCGTCGAGGAGCCCCCGTCCATCGTGGAGCACGGCACAGGTCACCCGCGTCCGCAGGGCGGCCAGGTCCAGCTCGGCGAACTGCGGCCACTCGGTTGCGATCGCGACGGCATGAGCACCGTCGAACACGGCCTCGGCGCGATCGACGACCTCGATCCCCGGCGCCGCCCGCTCGGCCGCCTCCCGACCCACGGCGGGATCGAACGCCCGGACCCGGTGGCCCGCGTCGAGGAGGCGCCGGGCCACGTACACGGCCGGGCTCCCCCGCAGGTCGTCGGTGTCCGCCTTGAAGCTGAGGCCGAGCAGGCCGACCACGGCACCATCGACCGGGAGCTCCCGGACGATCCGCCGGACGAATTGGTCCTGCTGTTCCACGTTGACCTGGGCAACGGCCCGCGCGAGGTGCATCGGCAGCCCCCGGCGCCGGCCGGCCACGGTGAGGACCTGGAGCTCCTTGGGCAGGCACGAGCCGCCGAAGCCGAGGCCGGGTCGGAGGTAGGCAGGCCCGATGCGAGGGTCGAGGGCGACGCCCGCGAGGACCTCATCCGCGTCGACCCCGAACTCCTCCGCGAGGGTCGCCATCTCGTTGACGAAGCTGAGGCGCAGCGCCAGGAACCCGTTGGCGACGTTCTTGATGAGCTCCGCCGCGACCACGCCGACCGTCAGCCGAGGGGCCTCCAGGTGGGCATAGACGGCCTCCAGCGCCGCGAGATGCTCGGGGGAGGTCTCGGGATAGCGCCCGACGACGATCCGCGAGGGGTGGCGGAAGTCGCGCATCGCGGATCCCTGGCGCAGGAACTCCGGGTTCGTCGACATCCGGGATCCGTCGGGCCGGCCGGCGAGGCCGGGCAGGCGCGGCGAGAGGCCGGGTGGCAGGGTGCTCCGCACGGAGACGTGGACGTCCGGCCAGGCCCGGAGGTCCGCGAGGGCGGCCCGCACCTGCCTGAGGTCGGGATCGCCGGCCTCCGAGATGGGCGTCGCGACGGCAACGAACACGATGTCGGGCGAGCGCACCGCGTCGAGGCTTCCGGCGACCTCGATTCGGTCGCCGGCGGCGCCGAACGCCTCCCCGAGGCCCGGCTCGACGATCGGCATGCGCCCCGCCCGCAGCGCGGCCAGGCGATCGGGCGCAGTCTCGACGAACGTGACGCGGTGGTCGGCAAACGCGGCCAGCCCGACGCCGGTGACCAGGCCCACGTACCCGGCGCCGATGACGACGATGTGCATGGTGTCGGGCAATCTAGCAGGCTCGCGCTACTTGATCACCGTGGGGTTGATCGGGCCTCCCACGCTGCCGGGCACCGGCAGCGGGTTGGCGCACAGGAACATCTCGTAGACGCCATCCCGCGCGCAGTCCGCGGCCAGCGCCTCGAGGTCGAAGATCTCGCCCACGCAGAGGCCGATCCGGGGGATGGCGACGCGGTGC
The DNA here is from genome assembly GCA_963827965.1 of uncultured Chloroflexia bacterium. Lineage (GTDB taxonomy): Bacteria > Chloroflexota > Limnocylindria > Limnocylindrales > CSP1-4 > CTSoil-043. The sequence continues at coordinate 85,983 of CAWHCW010000015.1, forward strand.
CAGGGCTGGCTGGCGTACGTGATCTCGCTCGGTCGCACCTCGGCGCCGTACGTATCGGTTGCGACGGCGGCGACCTCGCGCTCGTAGACCCAGGCGAGCGACTCGAAGTCGACGCCGGGGGCATCGCCACCCGCGTAGTCGCCCCAGGCGCCGGCAGCCCGACACGCCGCAAGCTGCCCGGTCCGGACGAGGACGATGTCGCCGGTACCGACGGCCACGCCCTCGGCCGCGGCCACCGCGTCGAGGAGGTCACCGCCGATCGCAAAGCCGGGCTCGCACCAGTCGAGCCCGAGGTGGCGGGGCACGTCGACCAGGACCGCCCTGCCGACGATGCGATCACGATATCCGGCGATGTCGTTGCGCTCGGCGCCGAGGCTGCTCACGAGCCGGCAGTCGTAGCCGTTCCACATCCGGCCGTCGTAGAAGATGTGGGCGAGGGAATCCCACTGTGTCGCGCCCTGCGTGGGCAGGAGCAGCACGTCGTCGGCCGCCCCGATGCCGCGGGGCACACCCGGCATCTCGCGGGCGAACGCATCGTCGCCGTCGCGAAGCATGAACGTCATCGGGTTGAAGCGGCGCAGGTAGCCGGTCTGCGGGCCCGACGGCCCAAAGTCGATGGCCAGGCTGAAAGCGGTGCCCCGACGCACCAGGCGGCTGGCCGCGACGACCATCTCCGGGGTGATGAAGTTGAGCGTGCCGACTTCGTCGTCCGGTCCCCAGCGTCCCCAGTTGCAGAAGCGATCGGCCGCCGCTGCGAGGCGTGCCGCGCCGCCGTCGTCCGGGCCGCGGGCCGTCGTCCGGGTCCGCCGGATGCTGCTCGACCATCCCTGCCTCCGTGGCTCGCGCGGTGGTGCCGGCCGTCAGACGTGGTCGGCGGCACCCGTATGATGGGGCACCGGACAGCCGGGGAGCGGACACCCGTCCGCATCCGGGGAAATCGATGGGGCGCGACCGCGTGACGACGGCATTCGACATCCTGCTCAGCGGCTCGACGCCGCTCCCGGTCGTCGAGGCAGCCCTTGGCATCCGGCGGGCGCTCGCGGCCCTCGGCCACGAGGTCGAGGTCGTCGAGGACCGCCTCCCGCCCGCCCGGCCGGGCCGAGTCACCGTGACCCTGGCGCCCCACGACGTCTATCCGTACCTCGAGGCGCCACCGGCGGCGCTCGAGGAGCACCTGGCGCGCGCGATCCTCATCTCGACGGCCCGGCCCTCGGCTCCCGAGTGGGCCACGGCGCTGCGCTACGCGGCTGGGGCCCTCGACGTCCTCGACGTCTCGGACGCGGGTGTCGCGGCGTTCGCAACCACCGGCCTCCAGGTCCGTCGGTTCCGCCTCGGGTACGACCCGACGATCGACCGCGGGAGCGGCGGCGTGGCGACGCGGCCAACAGACGTCGTCTTCCTCGGCACGTCCACGCCGCGCCGCCTGCGGCTCATGGCCGCCGCGGCGCCGTACCTCTCTCGCCACGACACCGACCTGCGGTTCACCGAAGCCGTAGCCAGCCGCCTCGAGCCGGTGGACGGCTTCATCTCGGGCGAGGAGAAGCTGCGCCTGCTGGGCCGGGCGAAGATCGTGATGAACCTCCACCCGGGAGACGACCCCCTGTTCGAGTGGCTGCGGGCCTACGAGGCGCTGTCCAACGGCTGCCTCTTCGTCTCGGAGCTCTCGTCGGGCGCGACGCCCCTCGACCCGGGACGCCACTTCGTGAGCGTGGACCACGGGCACCTCGGCCCGACGATCGATCGGCTCCTCGCGGAGCCCGAGCGACTGGAGGAGATCCGCGCGGCGGGCGCGGCGTTCTTCCGCGAGAGCGTCCGCCTGGAGGACTCCGCCCGGGCGATCGTGGAGGCAGCCGACGGCCAGGTCGCCCGCGCCCGCCGCCACCCGACGGCCGCCCCGCCCGAGCCGCCGGCGGCGGCGGATCCCGATGAGCAGCCCGCCGTCGACCCCGTCCACGCGGCCGTGATGCGCCAGAACGCCGTGCTGAAGCGCCTCTTCGTGGAGATCCGCGGGCTCCGGCGCGAGGTCGCCCACGTCCGGCATTCGGTCGAGGAGCCGGGCGCCCCCCTCGTCGGGATCACGACGACACCGGGCTGGGACGCGGCACCGCCGGCCGACATCAGCGTGATCGTCACCCTGTACAACTACGGACGCTTCGTGCGTACCGCGATCGAGAGCGCGCTGGCGAGCGAGGGAGTCGCCGTCGAGGTGATCGTGATCGACGATCGGTCATCCGACGACGGACCGGCGGTCGTGCGGGCGATCATGGAGGAGCGACCGGACGCCGCCATCACGCTCCTCGAGCAGCACGTCAACACCGGCGTGCAGCGAGCCCGGAATCTCGCCTTCGGGCATGCCCGGGCTCCGTTCGCCTTCGTCCTCGACGCCGACAACGTCGTCTACCCGCGCGGCCTGGCCAAGCTCCGCGATGGCCCTGCTGGGCGAACCGGAGGCCGCGTTCGCCTACGGGATCATCGAGCGGTTCGGCGAGGCGGGCAGCCTCGGGCTCATGGGCCTCGAGGGCTGGGATGAGCGCCGCCTGGCCCGCTCGCACTACATCGACGCGATGGCCCTCGTTCGCGTCGACGCCTGGCGCGAGGTCGGCGGCTACGTCACGGACCCGGCGCTCGAGCTCGGTTGGGAGGACTACGACCTCTGGCTCAGCTTCGCATCCCACGGCTACCGCGGGGTCCACGTCCGCGAGATCGTCGGCCGCTACCGGGTCCACGGGATCTCGTCGCTGGCGATCACCACGCTCGACACCGACGAGCTGATGGGCCGCCTCCAGGCGCGCCACGCGGGCTTCTTCCGGTCTGTCAGCGACGAAGGCGGTCCGACCGACCGGTGAGCTCCTCGAGCGACCGCACCGCCATGCGCCGAACGCCGTTGACGAGCGGCAGCGGGTCGGTCACGGAGAGGAGGTCGAAGACGTCCCACGGCCGGAGGATTGCGAGGAGCCGGCGGACGGCACCCGGCTCGCGGCGCGAGGCAAGCAGCCAGCGGGCCTCGAGCGTGGGCCGGTGGAACCGGCGACCCGGAGGATAGTCGAGCGGCGGCAGCGGATCCTCCCCCAGCGCGTCGAGGACCGCGCGCTCGACTGGGCGGAGGCCCAGGCGCTCCGGGAACCAGACGGAGCCCCAGACGCGCGGGTTCACCTCGATGAGGCAGAGCGTGCCATCCTCCTGGAGATAGAACTCGACGTTCGCCAGGCCGTCGTAGCCCGCGGCATCGCACGCGCGCTCGGCGGCCTCGAGGGCGCGGGCGCCGATCCCGCGGAGCGGGTCGACGCTGATCACCGCGGCCGCCTGTCCCCCCTGCGGTGGATACTCGAGGAGGACTCGATAGGCGATTCGGAAGCTGGTGCGACCGCGGCTTCGCACGATCGACACGTTGAACTTTCCGGCGCGTTCGACGCGTGCCTGGATGATCGGTTCCAGCTGTTCCGCCCGAAGCTCCGCCAGCGCCGAATCCTGCTGCGCCTGGTCGTGGACCACGAAGGCACCCGTTCGGCCAACCACGCGGTCCGGGCGCGCGATCGCCGTCCGGCGAGGCTTGACGATGCGTGGCCAGCCGGCGGACGCCGCGGCGCCGAGCCCCGGCAACCATGTCTCCGGATACATCACGCCGGCTTCCGCGCACACGGCCGCCAGGCTGACCTTGTCGATGACCCTGTCGAAGCCGGTGTCCCTCCGGGGAACCGTCGGCACGCCGATGTCGAGGTCCCGAAGCCGGGCAATCGTGGAATCGGAGACCGCGACGATCGCCTGACAGCGGCGCCGGCGCACGAGCTGCGTCAGCGCAGCCTCAAACGGGGCCGCCTCGCCGTGCGGATCGGGCAGGCGCGCATATGGACCGGCGGCGTACCTGGACATCGCCGCGAGGGCGGAGGACCGGCGCTCCGAGCCCGCGACGACCACGCCCCAGCCTGCCCGGCCCAGGCCGCGGACCGCGGCGACCGTGTGCCTGCTGATGGGATCCAGGACAAGGATCGGGCCTTCGCCGGTGCGAAGGTGCCTGTTCGGCTTCATGATGCAATCCTATCGGCCGAGACCATGCGAAGCCGGCGCGGGAGGGATCGTGGGCGAGCTCCGTCGTGTTCTGGTGACCGGAGCGAATGGGTTGATCGGGGGCATCGTGCGACGGCACCTGGGCCGCGAGTACGCGCTTTCGTTCCTCGCTCGCGAGCCGGCTCCCCCACCGAACCACGTCGGGGACATCCGCGACCTGGCGTCGATCCGGCCGGCCTTCGTGGGGGCGGCTGCCGTGGTGCACCTCGCAGCGGCGTCATCGGTGGACGCGCCCTGGGACGACGTGTTCGCCGACAACATCGCCGGGACATACAACGTCTTCGAGGCGGCGCGGGAGCACGGTGTCCGGCGGATGGTCTTCGCGTCGTCCAATCACGTCGTCGGGATGTATGAGGCGGAAGGGGCACCAGCCATCTACGACCTCGACGACCACCGGGTGTACGACGCGTCGACCCCGGTCCGGCCAGACTCCGCCTACGGCATCTCCAAGGTGTTCGGTGAAGCCCTTGGCCGCCTCTACGCGGATCGATACGGGATGGACGTGGTCTGCCTGCGCATCGGGTCCGTGCGCGAGGACGACGACCCGACCCGGGCCCAGGCCGGCCGACCGTTCGGGCCGTTCCCGTCGCTCACGGCGGAACAGAGCCGGCACCGCCTTCGCGCGACGTGGCTCAGCCACCGCGACTGCGCGCAGCTGATCCAGCGAGCGCTCGACGCACCCGTCCACTGGGCCGTCGTCTACGGGGTGTCGAACAACCCGCGGCGCATCTGGGACCTCCAGGGCGCGCGCGACCTCCTTGGCTACGAACCCCTGGACACGGCGCCGGAGTAGGCGGCCGGGGCGCCGCCGACCGGGGCTCGAATCCGAGGCGCGGCATCTCCGAGTCAGTGGTGCGTCGGCGCACGCACGATCGGCCGCAGCGTTCCGGGACGCGCCCCGCGCCGAAGGGGTTGGGTGCCCTGCGGGACGGTCAGAGCCGGTTCTTCGTAGCCATTGGGGCGAGCCGCCCAGTACCCATGGGCCGGTTGGCCGGCCGGCAGGCTGGCCCTACGATTGCCGGGCGTTCGAATGCGCCGTCGGCTGACCGCCATCTAACGGTTGGCCTCCTCGAAATGGCACACCCGTCGCGAGGCGGGGCCGCAAAGCCACGGGGCTCTCGTAGCCAGCCGGGTCGTCGAAAGGAGTGCCCATCTCATGTTTTGGGATGGCGAGCACTGGGTCCCCGAGCAGGGGCCAGTCGTCACGTCTACACGTCCAGCCAGGTCCAGCCGACTCCGGAACTGGCTCGCGACCCTGCCCATCCTCCTGCTCGTGCCTGCCCTCCTCATCCCGATCCAGCCCGCCGGGGCCGCGACCTATCACCCACGGGTCGTCGTTCGCGGCGTCGCCGTCGCGGGAGAGCTGGTCACGCTGGTCGGGAGCGGCTTCAGGCCGGGCGGGATCCTCCAGGTCCGATGGGACAAGGCCCCCAACCGGATGCGGCTCATCTGGGTGAACAGCCGCGGTGGCTTCAGGGCCGACCTGCGGATCCCGCGGAGGGCCGGCGCCCGAACCCACCGGCTGACGTTCGGCCGCGCGAGCTTCGGCAGCCTGTCGGCTGCCAGCATCCAGTCGACGAAGCTGCTCACCCGGACGTCCATCCTCTCCGTCAAGATCGTGGTCCACGGGAAGAAGAATGGGCAGCGGCCGACGCCACGCCCGTCAGACGCCCACGCCCGTGCCGACTCCGGCGCCCACGACTGCGCCTGCTCCCGACCCCACGCCGGCACCCACGCCACGCCGGCACCCACGCCCACGCCGGCACCCACGCCGACGGCAGCACCCACGCCGACGCCAACACCCACGCCCGCGCCGGCCGCTTCATGCGGGTCCACGCTGCAGGCCAGGATCGATGCGGCCCCGGCGGGGAGCACCCTCGACCTGTCCGGCTGCACGTACGGGGCAGGCGCCACGATCGGGAAGTCACTGACGCTCGTGGGGGCGAAGGTCAACGTCCCCGCCAACCAGCGCGGCTTCATCGTCACCGCCTCGAACGTGACCCTCGACCGGCTCGTGATCACGGGCGCCCAGGCGACGACGTACAGCTGGAACGAGGTCGGCATCCTCACGACGGGCTCGATCTCCAACCTCGTCGTCCGCAACTCGACCATCCGCACGTTCGGCAACGCCGGCATGTGGATCGGGCCGTCCACGAATAGCCGGATCACCGGCAGCACGATCGAGGACGCGGTCTACGCCGGGATCATGGTGATCTCCGCCAACGGCGCCACGGTGGACGGCAACGTGGTCCGCCGGGTCGGCGTGAGGGGCGCGGCGGCCAATTCCAACAACGCCTACGGGATCGCCGTCTCGAACGAGGGCGGCGCCGTCTCGACCGACGTGGTCGTCAACGGGAACACCGTCGAGACCGTCCCGACCTGGCACGGGCTCGATACCCACGCAGGCCAGCGGATCTCGTTCACCAACAACACCGTGAGCGGGGCCCCGCGGGCCCTCTTCATCACGAGCGACAGCTATGGCCGCAACGCAGCCGACGTCACCGCGACCGGCAACCGCTTCCTGAGCCCGTCGCCCGCGACCACCAACCTCGTGACCGTGACGACCTACGCCGTCGCGCGCGCGTCCGTCACCGGCAACACCGCCGGCGGCTGGGGCGGCGCCTCGTTCTTCCACGACTACCAGGGCCTGAGCACCGGGCTCGTCGTCTCGGGAAACACCGTCACGCCATAGCCGCCGACAGGTGATGACGCCGGGCCGCAGCTCGCGAGGCGGCCCGGCGTCGATCCGCGATCTGGGCGATACTTCGGGCGGTCGGTGCGTCCCGGCAACGCGTAGCCGCCGGCCATGCCGAACCTCGTCCTGCGTGAGCCGCCCGGGTCCCCAGCCCGGTGCCGTGCGGGCGGTCGGAGACAGAGGCCCAACAGAACAACGCTGCTCCGGCGGCGGGTTCGCGGACCCCCCAAGCCCCCACCGCCGCCCACGCCGTACGGCGCGCCCGCGGCGCGGCCTCGCCCCCGCCGTGAGTCCCTGCCGCCGGACGCAGCTCATCGCTTCGTCGCCGCTCGCGAGAGCGGCGTTCCGGTAGAGAGGAGGCACGTCGTTGTCGTTTTCCGTCGGCGCCCAGCGCGCCCTGGGCCATCCCCACTGGTGGCGTCGAGTCGGTGGCGTCGCCCTGGCCGCGGTGTTCTTCGCGGGATCGGTCGCCATGGCCATCCCGCCAGCCGCGACCGCCGCGAGCGGACTCAAGGTCGCGGTCATCCTGGGCCCCGCCGGCACGCAGACCGCCGCCAACAGGGACTGGGCGAACGCCGCCGCGCGCGAAGCGCTCAAGTACACGTCCAACGTCGTGAAGGTCTACACGCCGAACGCGACGTGGAGCAGGGTGAAGAGGGCGATGACGGGCGCCTCGGTCGTGGTCTACGTCGGTCGCGGCGCAGGCTTCCCGTCGGTCAGCGGCACGGTGCTGAGGCCGGCCACGCAGAACGGCTTCGCGCTCAACCCGATCGCCGGGGTGAACAACTCGACCAGGCGCAACTACGGGGAGGCGTACATCCGGACGGTGTCGCTGGCGCCCAGGGCGGTCGTCCTCCTCCATCGGACCGACTACGCCTCGGGGCTGAGCCCGTCGGGATATGCGGGGCCGTCCCTCGGCACCGCCCGCCGCCGTGTCGACAACTACGGCGCCGGATTCCTCGCCGCCGGCGCGTCGGCCGTGATCGCGGAGTACGCCTCACCTCCGACCTACTACGTCCGCTCGATCTTCACGAAGACCACCTCCCTCGATTCCATCTGGAGGAACGCGCCGTCGCGGCATGGGCACGTGACCTCCTTCACCTCATCGCGCACGGCCGGTGCCATCGGCCGGACGGACCCCATCCGCTCACGGTCCGGGTGGACCCGGTCCATCGTGGGCTGGCCAGGGACGAGGACCTCGGCGGTCCGCCAGGAGCCGTCCGCTTCATGCGGGTCCACGCTGCAGGCCAGGATCGATGCGGCCCCGGCGGGGAGCACCCTCGACCTGTCCGGCTGCACGTACGGGGCAGGCGCCACGATCGGGAAGTCACTGACGCTCGTGGGGGCGAAGGTCAACGTCCCCGCCAACCAGCGCGGCTTCATCGTCACCGCCTCGAACGTGACCCTCGACCGGCTCGTGATCACGGGCGCCCAGGCGACGACGTACAGCTGGAACGAGGTCGGCATCCTCACGACGGGCTCGATCTCCAACCTCGTCGTCCGCAACTCGACCATCCGCACGTTCGGCAACGCCGGCATGTGGATCGGGCCGTCCACGAATAGCCGGATCACCGGCAGCACGATCGAGGACGCGGTCTACGCCGGGATCATGGTGATCTCCGCCAGCGGCGCCACGGTGGACGGCAACGTGGTCCGCCGGGTCGGCGTGAGGGGCGCGGCGGCCAATGACAACAACGCCTACGGGATCGCCGTCTCGAACGAGGGCGGCGCCGTCTCGACCGACGTGGTCGTCAACGGGAACACCGTCGAGACCGTCCCGACCTGGCACGGGCTCGACACCCACGCAGGCATGCGGATCTCGTTCACCAACAACACCGTGAGCGGGGCCCCGCGGGCCCTCTTCATCACGAGCGACAGCTATGGCCGCAACGCAGCCGACGTCACCGCGACCGGCAACCGCTTCCTGAGCCCGGCGCCCGCGACCATCGGTCCGAAGGCCGTCACCACGTACGCCACCATCGACGTCACCGTCACCGGCAACACCGCGAGCGGCTGGGGAACGGGCGGCTTCTTCCACGACTACCAGGGCCTGAGCACCGGGCTCGTCGTTTCCGGGAACAGCATCACTCCATAGCTCTCGCCACCCCGAACGCAGCGCACCGCGCGTTCGGACGACCACGACGTTGCCTCCCCGGCCGGGTGCCGGGCAGACCTCGACCGGCACCGCACGTCGGCACCACAGCCGTTGGGATGCGTTCCGGCAAGTGCCCCCGGGCTCGAAACGAGGGCGGCCGGCATGGGGTACTCTCGGTTGGTGCCCGCCTTTGCCGATCCTCGGGACGCCCGCCCTCGGCGGCGATCGTTTCGCGGCCTCCTTGCGCGATTTTCGGCGTGCTCGTCGCCGGACTCACGGCGGCCGTCGTCGCCGCGACGACGGACCCGCTCATCGCCATCGTGCTCGCCGGCGGGCTCGCGCTCATCCTCCTGAGCATCCGCTGGCCGCTCCTCTCCCTGTTCGTCTTCATCGCCCTCATCCCGATCGAAGAGACAGCCAACATCACCGGCCTCGGCACGCTGAGCCGGTGGGCCGGCATCGTCTTCGCGGGGGTCTACGGGATCCCGAGGCTGGGCCGGCTCGTGCCCAGCGCACTCCCCCTCGCGGGCTGGGCGTACGTGTCCTGGGCCCTGCTGAGCGTCGCGTGGGCCCTCAACTCCGCCACGGCCATGGGCCAGCTCCAGACGCTCGTCCAGCTCGTCGTGATCGGCTTCCTCGTCGCGGACGTCGTGATCCACGACCCGTCCGTCGTCCGCCCGATCCTGTGGACCTACTCGATCTCGGCGACGGCAACCGCGGTGGTCGGGATCGCCCTCTACCTCACCGGCGGGGCGGCGGATGGCGGGCGCCTCGCCGCGATCGCGAACCAGAACCCCGCCCAGTTCGCATCGATCCTCCTCCCGGCCCTGATCTTCAGCCTGTACCAGGTGCTCCAGGGTCGAAGGGTTGCCGCGAGCGGACTCATCGCCGTCATGTGCACGGCCGGCATCGCTCTCTCGGGGACCAGGAGCGTTTGGCTCGCGGCAACCGTCGTCATCTTCTTCCTCATGCTCCCGCGGCTCGGGATCCGGCGGGGAGTCCTCGCGCTCGGCGTCGTCGGGGTCCTCGTCCTCGCGACGGCCCAGATCCCCGGAGTCGCGAGCATCGTCGCGGATCGAACCGAGACGGCGGCGTCGACTGGCGGGGCGGGCCGGACCGACATCTGGTCCGTCGGCGTCCAGATCTTCGAGTCGTCGCCAGTGATCGGCGTCGGCTACGCGAACTTCCCAGTCGCCTTCACGCCGTCGCTCGTCCGCGCCGCGAACGCGAGCGAGGCCATCGGGACGGCCCAGGGGCCGCACAACATCGTCGTCGGCACGGCCGGCGAGCTCGGTATCGTCGGGCTCGTGCTGCTCGCGCTCTTCCTCGTCCCCCTCATCTTGCGGCGCGGGTGGGGACCGGACGGTCTGGTCATCCAGGCGATCCTCACCTCGCTGATGATCGATGCACTCTTCATCGACATTGTCGGCAACCGGAAGCAGGTCTGGGTCGCAATCGGGCTGGCGGCCGGGCTCGCATACCTCGCCAAGCAGGAGCGCCGCCGCGCCGCCGCCGCGCCGGCCGCGGGGCCGCTGTCCCTCCCGGCGGCTGCGGCATCGCCCGCTCGGCAGCCACGCGGCGCGATCCGGGGCAGAGCCCCAGGAGGCACCGCGTGACCGAGGTCGTCTGGCTCACGTCGTCCTATCCCTGGTCCGGGGACACGGTGAGCGGGATCTTCTTCCGCACCCAGGCGCAGGCCCTGGTCCGCGCGGGGCTCTCCGTCGCGGTCGTCGCGCCCGTTCCGGCCGTCCCGTGGCCGCTGGCGCACCTGAGCGCCAAGTGGCGCCGCCACTCCCTCGCCCCCCGGGAGGAACGGGATGGCGAGATCGCCGTGGTGCGGCCACGGTACCTGAACGTCCCGAGGCAGCCGAGCTGGGCGATGCCCGACCGGTTCATCGCGGGGGCAGCCTGGCGGGCCCGCGAACGCTGGGCCGGAGCCCGGCTCGTCCACGGCCACTACTCGATCATCGGCCTCGCCGCGAGGCGCCTCGCGCGGCGGGCCGACGTCCCGTACGTGCTGACCTTCCACGGCGGCGACATCAACTGGTGGCCGGACCTTCATCCGGAGCGACTCGACGACCTCCGGGAGGCCGTCCGCGGGGCAGCAGCGGTCTTCACCGTGAGTGGCGCCCTTGCCGAGCGCGTGCGCTCGCTGACCGGGGTAGAGGCCCTCCACCTCCCGCTCGGCGTCGACCATCGCGGGATCGCCGCGGCCGCCCTCCCACGCCTCGAGGCCCGCCGTGCGCTCGGCCTGCCGGACGACCGCCTCGTCGTCCTGTTCGTCGGCCGACTCGTCCCCGTGAAGGGGGTGCGGGAGTTCGTCTCGGCCGTCCTCGAGCTCGGCGACCCGTTCACCGCCGTCCTCGTCGGGCCCGGGCCGCAGGCCGGGCTCGGGACCGACGATCCGCGCGCCAAGGGACGGCTCGTGTACGCGGGCGCGCGTCTCCACGACGAGGTGGTCCGCTACATGGCGGCGGCCGACGTCCTCGTCCTCCCCTCGTTTGGCGAAGGCCTCCCGACGGTCCTCGTGGAGGCTGGTTCGATCGGCCTGCCCGTGATCGCAAGCGCGGTCGGCGGAATCCCGGAGCTCCTCGGCGACGACCGGGGCGCGATCCTCCCGGAGGTTTCCATCGGCGCAGTGCGCGACGCGCTGAGCGCGTTCCGTGCCTCGCCGGACCGCGGGCGCGCGGCGGCCGACCGGCTGCGCGCCCACGTGCTCCGCGACTACGACGTCGACCGAAACGCGGCCCAGCTCCTTGCCCGCTACCGCGAGATCGACAGCGCCATCGGGGCTTCCTCGACCGGATCCAGCGGCTGAGCACCGCGGGACGGGTGGAGTGTCGAGAGTTGAGATCGCGGGAGTCGCTGGCCGGAACGCCTCCCTGCCCGGCCCCACGTCGAGGGTGACCACGGCAGACAAAGGCCTCCGCGTGGCGATGGCGGTCTACGGCGACATCACCTACGACAGCCGCGTGCAGCGGGAGGCTGTCGCGCTCGCCGACGCCGGCCACAGCGTGACCGTCTTCTGCCTCGCCTGGTCGAGCGCCCGGACGCCGCGCTTCGACGGGCGCGTCGACGTGATCGTCATCGTGCCGGACCGCAGCGGCATCGTGCCCGGGACGGCGAGCCCGTTCCTCGACCATCGCCCGACGACCCGGCTGCAGCGGCTGCGCGCGCGCGTCGGCTGGCTGACCGGCTACGTGCGCAACCTGCGGGCGTGGGGGCGGATGGCCATCGAGCGCGCCGGGCCCGTCGATGTGTGGCACCTCCACGACTTCGCGGCGCTCTTCGCGATCGCGCCCAAGGTCGCTGTGCCGTTCGTGTACGACGTCCACGACCTCTTCACCGAGACCGGGACGGGACGACGCCTGCCGGGCCCGATGCGGCGGGCCGCCCGAGCATACGAGAAGCGGCTCGTGCGGCGCGCCGAGGTCGTCGTCGCGGTGAACGATGGGATCGCCGAGGACCTCGAGCGGCGCTGCCGGCCGCGGAACATCGTGGTCGTCCACAATGCCGCGCCGCGCTGGACGCCGCCTGGGTCGCGGCCCAACCTCATCCGCGAGCGCCTGGGCCTCGGCCCGGACGTACCCATCGTCCTCTACCACGGGATCCTCTCGCAACTGCGCGGCCTCGAGCGCCTGTGCGAGGCGATGCTCGAGCCCGAGCTGGCGGACGCCCATCTCGTGCTCCTCGGCTACGGCCAGCTGCGCGACGCGCTAGCCGAGGATGCCGCCGACCCTCGCTTCGGGGGTCGGATCCACGTCCTCGACGCGGTCGCGCCGGAGGAGCTGCTGCCGTGGGTCGCCTCGGCGGACGTCGGCGCGATGGCGCTGCCGGCCGCGACGCGAAACCTGGTCCTCGCGACCCCGAACAAGCTCTTCGAGTGCCTCGCGGCCGGGACGCCGCCGGTGGTGAGCGCCCTCCCGCTCATGCGGCGGATCGTGATGGACGACCCCCTCGGGCAGCTCGGCGCGGTCTGCGACGCGTCTGACACGGGGAGCGTCGCGCGCGCGCTGGCCGGGATCCTCGGCCTGGACGCCGCCGCCCGCGAGGCGCTCCGGGCGCGCTGCCTGGCGGCGGCGCGAGAGCGCTGGAACTGGGAGACGGAGGTGGGTCGCCTCGTGGCGGCGTACGGCCGGCTGCACGGCACCGCCGCCCCGCTGTCGAGGGCCCCGGGGCCGGCGGCCTGACGCCGCGTGCGGGGCCGGGAGCCACGGCGCGCCGTCCGATCGCTCAGTCGCGACCGGCGGCCCAGGGTCTCGCCGGCAGATCCAAGGCGACGCGTCGGTGCGCCTCCGACGCACTGGCTGGGCTCGCCATGGCCGCCCGCACCGAGCCCTGCGGGACGGCGCGGCCGTCAAGGCTCGATGGTGTTCCCATCGACGACGACGCGCGTGCTCCGGCCCTCGAAGTCGCGGAGGAAGTTCCCCTCACCCCAGCCGGTCGCGGTGTTCCCGGTGATCGCCACGAGGTGCGCTCTGAAGAGCGTGATGGCGGCGAGGTTCACGTCGATCGGTGCGGGACTCAGCAGCCGGTTGTCGAGGATCGCGATGTCCGTCGGCTCGTTGCCGGCCTCGTCAGTCGTAATGAAGATCCCTCGCATCGAGCGACGGACGGTGTTCTCGCGGAAGGCAATGCGACTGCCCCCGTGGGTATCGAAGGCATGCCACGTCGGGACGTCCTCGACCGTGTTGCCGATCACCGTGAAGTCCACCGTCGGAGGCTCGATCGTGCCCTGGGTTGTCAGGACGATGCCGTAGGCGTTGTTCTCGTTGGCCTCGGCGCCCTCGACGCCGATCCGCCGAACGACGTTGCCTTCGATCGTCCCGCCTGTACCGGAGAGAACCATCAGCCCCGCGTACACGACGTCGTGCACATCGTTGCCTTCGAGGCGGACGTCGGCGACGTTGCGCAGGTACGTCGCGAAGCCGCCGAGGGAGGCGATCTCGGAGTCGCGGATCGTGAGCCGGCGGATCGGCGCCTCGGGCGTCGCCTGCGCCAGGACGCCGATCTCGTGGAAGACGAACGTCCGGGCCTGGGCCCCGATCACCGCGACGTCGTCGAGCGTGACGTCGTTGGCCTCGACCGTGATTCCCGCCTCCCCTGCCGGCACCCGGACGGTGACCCCGACGATGGTAAGCGGCTTGTCGATCGTCGCCCCGGCAAGGAACGTGCAGCCGCGAAGGTCGAGGGTCGCGCCCGTCTCGGCGGCGTCGACCTCCGCCTGGAGCGTCGGCCCGCACGGTCGGTCGGTCGGTGGGGCAGCATCGGTCGATCCGCGCGTCGGCGCCGGCGTCGGCGTCGGCGTCGGCCCGAGGATCGCAGCCGGGTCCCGCGGCGCGGCGGGCGCCCCGACGATGGCGACGAGCACGACGACGGCGGCGACAGCAGCGACGGCGGCGGGTGCTGCGAGGCCCGTGCGCACGTTCGGTGCCCATCCTCCTTCGGGGTTCGAGGTGCCTCTCGACTATCATCCCCATCGCCGGCCGCACACAACGGCGCCCCGTCCGGGTCGCTCCCCGCCTCGAGGCCCCCGCGATCCTGTGACAAACCCTAGCCCAGGGAGAGGAATGCCGCCACCACGTCGTCCGGGGGACCGATCGGGGCCGAACCGAACGTGACCCAGAACACCCACGGCGGAGGGTTCTCCGAGCGCGTCGTCATCGTATTCGGGACGTATGTCGTCATCGCGGGCATCGGGATCTTCAATGCGTTCCTGTTCGCGAGGCTCCTCGGCCCGGCGATCAAGGGCGACTACTACCTCCTCGTCATGCTGCCCGCGACCGGCATGGTGCTTCTGCAGCTCGGCCTGCCCTCCGCTCTCTCCTTCTACGCCGCGCGGAGCCGAACCGCTGGAGTGATGCGAAAGACGCTCGTCCTGAGCGCTGTCCTCTCGGCAGGCGCCGTCCTGATCGGCATCCCGCTCGGGCCGATCCTGCAGCAGGTGCTCCTCCACGACATGGACCCGGCGCTCGTGATCGCGACCCTGTGCGTGCTCCCCATCCTCCTCCTCCGCACGCTCTCATCGAGCATCTTGATCGCGTTGAAGGGGGTGCGGTGGTTCGGGGTGGTGATGCTGGCGGAGGCGATCGCGAACACGATCCTCATCGTGGTGCTCGTCGGGGTGCTCCACCTTGGCCTCCCGGGCGCACTCGCCATGTATGCGGCAGGCTCGGCCCTGGGGATGGTCGGGCTGTGGGCTGGCGCGCGCAGAGCCGTCGCCAGATCGTCTCCGTCGGGCTCGGTCACCTATCGCGAGCTCCTGCGCTACGGCCTCCCGCTCTATCCGGGAAGCTTGACCTCGTTCTTCAGCAGTCGAGCCGACGTCTTCCTCATCGCGGCAATGGCGGCCAACGCGTCGGCGTCGCTCGGCTTCTACAGCATGGCCGTCACGCTCGCCGAGATGGCCACGTACCTGCCCAACGCGGTCTCGTCCAACTTCCTTCCGCACGTCGCGGGGGCGCGGCGCGCTGACGCCGACCGTGACGTCGCGATCGTCGCCAGGTCGACGCTGCTGCTGACCGGCGTGACGGCCCTGATGCTCGCCCCGATCGGGACCCTCCTCATTCACCTGTTGCTGCCGGCATTCACGCCTGCTCTGCCGGCGCTCTACGTTCTCCTGCCTGCCGTCGTCACGCTCGCGCTGACGAGAGTCGTCGGTGAGTACGTCGCCGGGCTGGGGAGGACTGGGCGAACGTCGGCCGCAACGGTGCTGGGATTCGCCGTCAACCTCGTGGCGAACGTCGTCCTCATCCCGCCATACGGGATCGTGGGTGCCGCGATGGCGTCGCTCATCTCCTACACGACGTCCGCACTGGCGATCACCCTGATCGCATCCCGACTCGCAGGCACGTCGTTGCGCAGCTTCTGGATCCCAGGACGGGATGACGTTCGCTTCGTCTGGGCCGCCGGTACCGGTCTCCTCCGCCAGCTGGTCGCACGGCGGCGAGCCCGTGCTGAGCGCGACGCCGACACGTCATCCACCTCGTAGGGGTCGACCGCCGTCGAGCCTCTGTCGTGGGTAGGATTGTGGGCCACCTGGAAGGACGACCAGCCCCCAGGCCCATGGATCGACGACGTCCCTCGCGCAGGAGTGCACATGGTCGCCCCGCCGTTCGAATGGCCCGACGGGAAGGACTTCGCGTTCACCGTCTTCGACGACACGGACCGTGCGACGCTCGAGAACGTCGGACCCGTCTATGAGTTGCTGGGCAGTCTCGGCTTTCGAACGACGAAGTCCGTGTGGCCGGTGACGGGCGCGGGTACGCCGGTCATCGGGGGCACGACCTGTGATGATCCGGCCTACCGTGCGTGGACCCTCGAGCTTCAGGCTCGGGGCTTCGAGATCGGCTATCACGGCGCGACGAACGTGACAGCACGCCGCGAGCTCATCGCGATCGCCATCGAACGCTTTCGTGACATCTACGGCCACTACCCGATGTCCATGGCCAATCACTCCGGGTGCGCGGACGGGATCTACTGGGGTCCCGATCGCGTGAGCGGGGTCCATCGCCTGGCATACAACCTGATGACCCGCAACTCCCGGAGCAGGCTCTTCAGGGGCCACGTCGAGGGCGATCCGCTGTTCTGGGGCGACATCTGCCGGGAGAAGGTCCGGTACGTGCGCAACTTCACCTTTACAGGCATCAACACGCTGGCGGCCTGCCCGGAGATGCCCTACCACGATCCGGACCGACCGTACGTGAACCGCTGGTTCGCTTCGTCTGAGGGCCAGAGGGTGGACTCGTTCAACCGATGCCTGTCCGAAGCGAACCAGGACCTGCTGGAGGCCGAGGGTGGCGCGTGCATCGTGTACACGCACTTCGCGACCGGCTTCGTCGTCGACGGGACCCTGAACGAGCGGTTCGCCCAGCTGGCGGAGCGACTGTCGCGGAAGAACGGATGGTTCGTGCCTGTCACGACGCTGCTGGACTTCCTGGCGGCGCAGCAGGCAGATCCGGTCATCACGGCCGGTCGGCGCCGGAGTCTCGAGCGCCGTTGGCTGCTCAGCAAGGCCAGGGTCGGCTACAGCTGAGCCGCCGCCCCCAAGCTCTTGACGAACGAGTCGAACCCGCCCAGCGAGGTGACCATGCAGAAACCCGCGGCCGAACGAACACAGGACGGGAGCCGCAAGGTCGTCTGGATCGTCAATCACTACGCGTCGCTGCCCGACCAGCCGTCGGGCACTCGCCATCTCGCCCTGGCGAAGGAGCTCGTTGCGCGCGGGCATTCCGTGACGATCTTCGCGGCGAGCTTCGGGCACCACAGCGGCGTCGATCGGCGGCTCAGGGCCCGCGATCTGTACCGCCCCGAGGTATTCGACGGCGTTCGCTTCGTCTGGCTGCGCACGACCGCTTACCACGGCAACGACTGGCGGCGCCAGGTGAACATGCTCTCGTTCCTCGTCGCGTTCCTGGTCGTCCAGGCGCGCGAGCCCAGGCCGGACTTCGTCATCGGGTCCACGGTCCATCCGTTCGCCGCCTTCGGCGGCTGGCTCGCCGCCAGGCTCCGCGGAGCGCGATTCGCCTTCGAGGTCCGCGACCTGTGGCCCCAGACCCTGGTCGACCTTGGCGCCATGCACGTCGGGTCGCCCGGCGAGCGTCTCCTCCGCAGCATGGAGGCGTTCCTCGTCCGGCGGGCATCCGCGGTCATCACGCTGCTGCCGGGAATGCAGGAATACCTGGCGGGGCGGGGCCTGCCGACGGAGCACGTCGTCTACATCCCCAACGGCGCGGACCTGTCCGCCTTCGCGGACGCTCCGCTGCCAGGCGATCTCCCGGAGACCACGCGAGCCTGCCTGGGCGAGATCGCCCGACTGCGGGCGGAGGGTCGCTTCGTTCTCGGCTACCTCGGGGCATTCGGGCGGGTCAACCGTGTCGACGTGATCGCGGAAGCCGCGGCCATCGCGGAGCTGCGGGAGCCTGGCCGGGTCGGTATCGTCCTCGTCGGGAACGGCCCTGAGCGGGGGGCGGTCGAGCTCATCGCCGCGGGCGATCCGGCCGTTGCCTTTGGGCCGCCGATCCCCAAGCACTCCGTGCCCGTGTTCCTGCGGGCCCTCGACGCGACGGTGGTCCACACCACGTACACGCCGGTCTACCGATACGGGATCAGCTTCAACAAGCTCTTCGAGTACATGGCGGCGGCGCGGCCCGTCCTGTTCGCCTGCGAGAGCGCGTACGACCCCGTCCAGGCAGGCGGAGCGGGCCTCACGGTCCGGCCCGATGACCCCGAGCGCCTGGCCAGCGCCTTCCTCGTGCTGGCCGGCATGACCCCTGAGGCGCGTGCGGCGATGGGCTCGGCCGGCCGGGAGTACGTCGACCGCGAGCACAACGTCAAGCACCTCGGAACGACGCTCAACGCCGTGGTCGAGGGTCGGCATCCCGCGATCCGGAAAGGCGCGCCGGAACCCGACGCCACGACCTGACTCGCCCGGGTCGAGACGACCATCGGCCCTGCGGGCCCGCGAACCTGGACCCGCCTCAGGAAGTTGAGCGCCCGGCGGCCTCGGTCCCCGGCGCCCGCTTCTCCGGCCCAGCCGGCGAGCCGTAGGCGCCGCCGTAGTAATCGGCATAGTCGGCGCTCGACTTGGCGGGAACCCGGTTCAACACGGCCCCCAGCACGTTGGCGCCGGCCCTTGCGAGCGTCTCCCGTGCCTGGCGGACGGAGCGCCGGTGGCTGTGGCCGGCGTCGATCACGAAGAGCGTGCCGTCCAGGAACGAGCCCAGGATGGCCGAGTCGGCGACCGCCTGGAGCGGCGGGCTGTCGAAGATGAGGAGGTCGCCGCCGGCCTTGAGGCGCTCGAGGATGAGCCGCATCCGTTGCGAGCCAAGCAGCTCGGCAGGGTTGGGCGGCAGGGGGCCCGTGGTGAGCACACGGAGGTGCTCCTGCTCTGTCACCTGGGCGATCGCGTCCAGGCCGACCTCGTCGCTGCGCAGCAGCGTCGTGAGCCCGTGCGCGTTGGGAAGGTCGAACACGAGGTGGACGCCGGGCTTGCGGAGGTCCGCGTCCACCAGGAGGACCCGCCGGCCGGCCTGGGCGAAGACGACGGCCAGGTTGGCCGCCGTGACGGTCTTGCCGTCGCCCGGCATCGCGCTCGTCACGAGGAGCGTCTGGATCGGCTCGTCGACGGAGGTGAACTCGATGTTGGTCCGCAGCGTCCGGTAGGCCTCCGCGATTCCTGATCGGGGGTAGAGGAGGGCGGCCAGCTGGTAGATCTCGCTGCGGCCACCCTCGCCCTTCATGCGGCTGATCGTGCCGAGCGTGCTCAGGCCCGAGACTTCCTGGACGTCCTCGGAGTCCTTGATCGCGTCGATCAGGTACTCCGCGACGAAAGCGATGCCCGCGGCGATCAGGAGGCCAAGGATCGCCGCCAGGAGCGTGTTGAGCAGGGGCCTCGGCGAGACCGGGGCAATGGGTGGCGCTGCCGGCTCGACGACGCTCAGGAGGTTGGACGCGCTGCCGGAGGAGAAGGAGAGCAGGGTGGCGTACGTCGAACGGAGGCTGACCAGCCTGCCCTCGAGCGTCGCCAGCTCGGCGTCCTGGGCCGCCGTCCGGTCGGCGAGGCCGGTGAGCCCCTCCAGCCGGGCCTGCGTCGCCTTGATCTGCGCCTGGGTCGCCTTCAGGTCGGCGTCGATGGACGCCTGGAGATCCGCCTGGCGACCCGCGATGGCCGGCGATGCCGCGATCAGCTGCTCCGCGAGGGCGTTCGCGATCGCGGCGGCGCGAGCCGGATCCGAGTCCTGGGCAGTGATGGTCAGGAGCGTGCTGTCCGTGGGCGCCTCGGCCACGACGCGCTTGAGGAGGTCGTCGGGCGCCACGTCGAGCCCCAGCTGCTTGATGACGGCGTCGAGGCTCGGCCGCTTCGTCGCTACGGCCGCGTACGTCGTGGACAGCCGCTGCGACGCCAGCAGCTGCGTGTAGTCCGGGTTCACGCCCGTCAGCGACTGGCCGACGATCAGCGTCGCCTTGGCCTCGTAGACCTTCGGCTGGAGGTTGCTGATCACGAACGCTGCGCCGGCGGCGAGAACGACGCTCGCGATCAGCAGCGGGAGCCACGCCCGAACGATCGCAATCTGCCGCCGGAGGTCCACGAAAGCTCACTCTCTGCCCCGGAATCGGCGGGGCCCATGGCGCCGCCGTCATTGCCAGGCGACGCAAACGCTTCCTGATCATCGAGCACGACGTTCGCCGGCGTCAACCGGCCTGCGCTGACCCCGATTTGGCGGGCCTGGCCGGACCGTCGGGTCCCATCGGGATCAGCAGGCGCTGTCCGTCAAGGACGGCCGCGGTCCCCTCGAGGTTGTTTGCCGCGAGCAACTGCTCGACCGCTATCCCGTACGCGGAGGCGATCCTGGCAAGCGAGTCGCCAGCCCGGAAGACGTGAACGACCGTCTGTGTCGATCTCGCCGGAGCGGGAACGGGCGAGCCGGAAGACTTCCCCGGCCGTGGCAGTTGTGCCCGGAACCGCTCACAGGCCGGGTAGCTGGCGCTCAGGCAGTAGCCCGATTGGCGGGCCAGGTCGATCGTGCGCGCCCCGCGCGCCGCGTGGCAGCGGTGGCTGGGGTGCGGGAACGTGAAACGCGTGCGGGAATTGGCCTCCAGCCCCAGAAAGGGGCAGGCCGGAGCCTCGGACAGGTCAGGCTGGCGATGGGTCATCCGAGAATCATGATAGAGGGTGGCCCGTCGAGAACGACCACCTTGGCCGTGGTCCGCCGAGCCCGGAATCGGCCTTGTCGCACCGCCCGCAGCGGCTCGAGGCTGAACCCGGTGCGCGCAGGCACCGACTGCAACGCTTTCGAGCACAATCCGCGGGCCCATTGGTACTAGGCAGGCGCAGCCGATTGTCCTAGTCTTTGACATCCGAGCCGGGAAGCAGCGTCGTATGGCGCATCATCGCCGGAACGGCCGGGGGAATCATCCGGGGCTAACGTCCGAGGGGAAGCGTCGGGGGACGTCCGGGGGGGAACGTCCGGGGTCACGCCCGGACCGGCGTCACTCACCGAGGGTGCGCACGGGCCCGATCGGGATTGGGGGTCTATTGGCCGTACGCCGCTCCATTCGACCATCGCTCCGCGCCTGGAACGACCCTGCCAGGTGGCGGGGTGCCGGCGCGCCCGCCGATCGGGAGCAGTCCGCCGTCGGGGCCTTCTTCAGCCTCGCTCGCCGTGCCCGCGGGCGCTACCTCCTGCTGATCGACCTCGTCGGGATCGTGATCGCGGCCTACGTGGCGCTGGCGCTCCGGCTCGAACGCATCACCGCCCCATTCATGCTGCCGGCGTTCCCCGTCGTGGTGGGGCTCCTCCTCGCGGTGCGCACCGCGACCAACGTCCGCCTCGGGCTCTACAGCCGACGGTGGCGCTACGCCAGCATCCCGGAGCTCGAGCGCATCGTCGGGGCGGTGGCCCTCGGCTCGCTGGTGAGCATGGCGGTCTTCTACGGGCCGCAATTGTTCGGGTATGCGACCTGGACCGAGGGGTTCCCGCGCACGTTCTGGCCGATCGAGCTCCTCCTCAGCGTGGCCGTCCTGGGCGGCGTCCGGTTCGGCATCCGGGCCGCGGCCGACGGCGTGCCCTCGCTGGCCGGCGCCACCACGACGGATCGCCGGGCAACCCTGCTGTACGGCGCCGGAAGCGCCGGGGTCCTCATGGCCCGTTCGGCCCGGAGGCACCCGGGTTCGGGCGTCCGGCCGGTGGGCTTTCTCGACGACGATCCGAGCCTCGCCGGTGGGATCGTCGCCGAGCTGCGCGTCTTCGGAGGCCTCGAGTCGATGAAGAAGGCCGTCGCCGCGACCGGCGCCCAGACGCTGCTCATCACGATGCCGAGTGCTCCGGGAGTCGCGGTGCGCCGCGTCGTCGAGGCCGCCCTGGCCCTCCAGCTCGATGTCCGGACCGTTCCCTCGGTGACCGACCTGCTCGACGGCAGCGTCGATGCCAACCGCGTGCGGAGGGTCCGCGTCGAGGATCTCCTCCGGCGGCCGATGGTCACGGAGCATGCCGCCGGGGTCGAGGAGATCATCCGCGACCGTACCGTCCTCATCACCGGAGGGGGCGGGTCGATCGGGTCCGAGCTGGCGCGGCAGGTCTTCGCGCTCGGACCGCGCCGCCTGGTCCTCGTCGACCGGGCGGAGAGCCCCCTCTACCTGGTGCAGCGAGAGCTGGAGACCCGGCGCAACCGGGGGCAGGGAAGCGGCGAGCTCCGCGTGCACCTCGCGAACGTGGCCAGCCGCGCCCCGATGGAGCGCCTGATCGCCGCCGAGGCGCCGAGCGTCATCTTCCACGCCGCGGCCTACAAGCACGTGCCGATGATGGAGCAGCACCCGTCGGATGCGGTCCACGTCAACATGGGCGGGACGCTGGTGCTTCTCGACGCCGCAGCGGCCGCCGGCGTGGACCGGTTTGTCTTCGTCTCGACCGACAAGGCGGTCCGCCCCTCGAGCGTGATGGGCGGGACCAAGCGGATCGCCGAGATGCTGGTCGCCGACGCGGCGCGGCGGACGGGCCGCCCGTATGTCTCGGTCCGGTTCGGGAACGTCCTGGGTTCGACCGGCAGCGTCGTGCCGATCTTCCAGGAGCAGCTCGAGAATGGCGAGCCCCTGACGATCACGCACCCCGACATGACTCGCTTCTTCATGACGATCCCCGAGGCCGCCTGGCTGATCCTCGATGCGGCGGCACTCGGTCGCGACGGCGACCTCTTCGTGCTCGACATGGGCGAGCCCATCCGCGTCATGGACCTGGCCCGGGACCTTGTCCGGCTGGCGGGGCGCGATCCCGACAGCCAGCCGTTCGAGACGGTCGGCCTCCGCCCGGGCGAGAAGCTCCACGAGCAGCTCTTCTACGACGCGGAGCAGGTGGAGTCGACGGCAAGCACGAAGGTCCTGCGGGCAACCGCGCCGTCGCCGCCCCCGGACGTCCGCGACCACGTTCGGCGGCTGCTGGCGATGGCCGGCGGGGAGGACGAGGTCGCCCTCCGCGACGCGGTGCTCGCCTATGTCCGCGAGATCGACGAGGTGTCGCCGGCGGCGGAACGCGAGGCCCGGGGTGCCCGTCACGGCGTCGCGGCGGGCAAGATCGCCCATGGCCAGCCCATCGGCGTCGCGGCCCGCTGATGAGTCAGGGCCATCGGCGAGGCCCCGAACGATAGGGCGGCGACCTGCATCCGGGTCGCGGAGGGCGCGCCTCCCGGCGCCACGAGCCACCGCGGCGTTCGTCGACCTGCGGGTGAGAGGGTTGGTGCCGGCTGCCATGGCCGGCGTGGCGTCCCCGGCGGCGGAGGCATCGAGCCTCATCCACGGCGACTCCCCGGTGCTCCCGTGGTTCCTGCCCGGGTTCGCGATCTCGGTCGCGGTGAGCCTGGCCGCCGGCGGCCTGGTCGGTCGCGTGGTCGGCATTCGGCGGGCCGTCGCCAGCATGCTCATCCTCGGCCTCGGTATCATCGTGTCGGCGACGCTGACCCCGCTCCGCGGCAGCCTCGACTTCGACACGGTCGTGCGCGGATCCTGCGATTTCTCGAGGATCGGGCTGGCGCCGCTGGCGGAGCTTCGCCATATCAATGACACGAGCCTCAACGTCCTGCTGTTCATCCCGCTCGGGCTCTCGGTGGCCTTGCTGCCGCGATCGCGCCGCGCTGGTGCGGTCCTCGTGGCGGTGATCGTCCTGCCGTTCGCGATCGAGGCGACGCAGCTGCTCGTGCCGGTCCTCGACCGGGGCTGCGAGAGCGCGGACGTGGTCGACGACCTCAGCGGGCTCGTGGTCGGGCTGGCCGTCGGATCGGTGGGCCTGTGGCTGTGGCCGCACGTTCGACGACCGAAGGGATAGGCCGTTGAAGCATCGGCGCCACCGATGACCGCCATCCCTGCCGCCTTCCGCGCCTTCGTCGCCCTCGCGGAGGGCGATGGCGTGACGCGCGGCGTCCGCTCGTTCGCCGAGGCCGACCTGCCGCCGGGCGAGGTGGAGGTCCGGGTCGCCTGGTCGAGCGTCAACTACAAGGACGGCCTGGCCACGATCCCCAACGGGAAGGTCGCCCGGATCAGCCCCCTGATCCCCGGCATCGACCTGGCCGGCGAGGTGATCGCCAGCGCGGACCCGGCGATCCCGGTGGGCGCGTCGGTCCTGGCCCACGGCCACGACCTGGGCGTCGCCCGCCACGGTGGCTACGCGGAGTACCAGCGGGTCCCGGCCGCCTGGGTCGTGCCGCTGCCGGCCGGCCTCACGGCGCGCCTGGCGATGGCCGTCGGGACGGCCGGGTTCACCGCGGCGCTGTCGGTGATCCGCCTCGAGGAGCGCGGGCTGCGACCGTCCGACGGCCCGGTCCTCGTGACGGGCGCCTCGGGCGGCGTCGGGTCGACTGCCGTGGGGATCCTGGCCCGGCGCGGCTACGAGGTGTGGGCCGCCACCGGCAAGCCCGACGAGGCGGAACGCCTCCGGGGCCTGGGCGCGGCCGGGGTCCTGGCCCGCGAGGAGGTCACGCGCGAGAGCGCCCGGCCGCTGGAGTCGGAGCGCTGGGCCGGGGCCGTCGACTGCGTGGGCGGGGCGACCCTCCCCTCGATCCTGCGCACGCTCCGCCGCGGCGGGACGGTGGCCGCGTCCGGCAACGCCGGCGGTCCGGCGTTCGCGACGACCGTCTTCCCGTTCATCCTTCGCTCGGTGGCCCTCGTCGGGATCGACTCGGCGGTGGTGCCGATCGCCGAGCGGCGCGCCACGTGGGAGCGCATCGCCACGGACCTGCGCCCCAACGGCCTGGGCGACGCCCTCACCGAGGTGACGCTGGACACGCTCCCCGGGGCGCTCGACGGCATCCTGGCCGGGCGCGCCCGGGGCCGCTGGATCGTCCGCGTCGGCGCCTGAGCGGGACGGCCCCGCCGGGCCGGACTGGCAGGAAGTCCGCCGGTCGCGAGCGCCGCCGCGCCGCGCCTCGCCGTTCGCCCGCGCGGACCCGGTCAGGCGACCAGGTCGGTCGAGTTGCACGACGTCGAGATGGGGCAGTGATCGAAGCCGTCGATCGTTCGTCACGAATGCCGACGCCCCCGCCCGGATGGCCGTCGAGAGGTGGATGGCGTCCGGCAGGGAGTGGCCGTGCCGCCCGCGCGAGCAGGCCGCGCATCGACCGCGATCTCGACCGTGAGCGGCACGAGGTCGAGGCGCGGGACCGACCGAATCGCGTCGGCGTAACGGTCGGCCATGACGGCATCGTCGATCGCCGCCGGGTAGACGGAGATCTCGGCCACCGCCAGCGACGCGACGGCGACGCTACGACGCCGTCCTTCTGCCGCCAGCATCGGAGCAGGCGCTGCCCGCGACGGTCGCCGCGTCCGCCCGGACCTCGAAGAGGTAGATGAAGACGTTGCAGTCGAAGGCGATCCGGCGATGGCGGCGCAGAGCTCGTCGACCGTCACGCGGCGGCGTCCGGCGCCCCGCGCGCCGCTGGGCCGCTGCGCAGCTGGCAGCGCGGATGTCGGCGTCGATCTGCGCCCGGCGCTCGCAGTCGCGGGCCTCCCACTCGTCGCGCAGCGCACGGATCCGCTCAGCCGCGTCGGATCCGTCGTACGAGGTGGGCGCCGAGGCCGCGGAGCCGGGTCCGGCCGCGACGACGTGGCGCCGGAGGTGGATCACGTCGCCGTCGATCTCGACGTCGAGGCGGTCGCCCGCCTTAGATCCCGAGCCGTGGCGCGCGCCTCGCTAGGAACGGCGATCTGATGCTTGGTGCTGACCTTGACGCTAAGCATGGACGGAATGGTAAAGCAGACGACCGCGCGACGTCAACGGGTAGTCCCCGCGGACGGCGTAGGCTGCCGCGGTGGAGCACCTCGAGCGCCGCTTCGTTCCACGCGTCCGGTCGGACCTGCGCCAGACGCTCGGGACCCACCGGCGCGGCCCCGGCGACCCGACGCTGCGCTTCTCGCGCGACGGGTCGGCCTGGCGAGCAAGTCGCACGCCGGACGGGCCGGCGACGATCCGCCTGGTGCCGGACGGCGACGGGATCCGGGCGCAGGCGTGGGGGCCGGGGGCCGGGTGGGCGATCGAGCAGGCGCCGGAGCTGGTCGGCGCCGCCGACGACCCGGGCGACTTCGCCAGCCTGGTGGCCGGTCACCCGCTCCTTCGCACCTTGCTCGCACGCTACCAGGCGATCCGGATCGGGCGGACCGACCGGGTCCTGGAGGCGCTGGTCCCGGCGATCGTCGAGCAGAAGGTGACCGGCGGCGAGGCGCGTGCCGCGATCGTGGCCCTCGTCCGTCGTCACGGCGAGCCGGCGCCCGGGCCGTGGGAGGCGGAGGGGCGCGCGGCCCCGCTGCGTGTCGCCCCCGCGCCGGAGGTGCTGGCCGGCCTCCCCGGGTACGCCTACCACCCGCTCGGGCTGGAGCGGCGGCGAGCCGACGCGATCCGCGTTGCCGCGGCGCACGCCGGCCGCGTGGAGGAGTGCGCGGCGATGGCGCTGCCGGACGCCTACCGGCGGCTCCGCGCCCTGCCGCTCGTGGGCGCGTGGACGGCCGCCGAAGTCGGCCTGCGCGCGCTCGGGGACGCGGACGCCGTCAGCGTCGGGGACTTCCACCTCTGCCACGCCGTGTGCCTGGGCGCTGGCAGGCGAGGAGCGCGGCACCGACGATCGGATGCTGGAGCTCCTGGCGCCCTACGCGGGCCATCGCGCGCGGCGTGATCCGGCTCATCGAGGCAGCCGGGATCCACGCCCCGCGCCGCGGCCCCCGGATGGCACCCCGCTCGATCGCGGAGATGTGACGGCCGCGGCGCAGGCGCCCAAATCCTGGCGGCGCCGGAATCCTGGCGGCGCCCGCCCGCCGGGCTCCCCTACCCCGGCTGGGCCACGACCATGATCCGGATCTCGGTCATGTCCTCGATCGCCCAGCGGAGGCCCTCGCGGCCGAGGCCGGAGTCCTTGACGCCGCCGTAGGGCATGTTGTCGATCCGGTAGGTCGGGACGTCGTTGACGATGACCCCGCCGACCTCGAGCTCGTCGAACGCCGCGAAGGCGTCCGGCGAGGTCGTTCGTGAAGACGCCGGTCTGGAGCCCGAAGGACGCAGTCGTTGACGCTGGCGGATCGGCGTCGTCGAGGTCGGAGAACGGGAAGGACGACCACGAGCGGCGCGAACGCCTCTTCGGAGCAGACCTGCGCCGTCGCAGCGGCACATCGGTCAGGATCGTCGGCGGGAAGAAGGTCCCGTCGGCCGTCCCGCCGAGGAGGACCCGGCCGCCCAGGCGCGACGGCCTCGTCGACCCAGCGCCTGGGTCCGCGGCGGCCGCCTTCTCGTCGACCATCGGGCCGAGGTCCGTCTCCGGCTCGAGCGGATCGCCGAGCCGGAGCGCCGCGCGCGCCGGCGACGAACCGTTCCGATGAACGCGTCCCAGACGTCCTCGTGGACGAAGATCCGCTGGACGCTGATGCAGACCTGGCCGGCGTAGGTGAACGCGCCCGACGGGGATCCGCTTGACCGCCCAGTCGAGGTTCGCGGTCCGGTCGACGATGACCCCGGCGTTGCCGCCGAGCTCGAGGACGACCTTCTTCTTGCCGGCCCGCTCCTTCATCCGCCAGCCGACCGACGGGCTGCCCGGTGAAGGTGAGCAGCTTGAAGCGGTCGTCGGCGACCATCCGGTCGCCCAGCTCGCGGGTCATCGGCAGGATGCTGACCGAGCCCGGCCGGCAGCCCCGGCCTCCTCGATGATCTCGGCCACGGTCGAGCATCGTCAGCGGGTCCTTGGACGGCGGCTTGAGCACGATCGGAGCAGCCGGCCGCGATCGCCGGCGCCAGCTTGTGGGCGGCCAGGTTGAGCGGGAAGTTGAACGGGCTGATCGCGGCGATCGGGCCGATCGGGAAGCGGCGGGTGATCCCGATCCGGCCCTTGCGACGCTGGCCATGAGGTCGAGCGGGATCAGCTCGCCGCCGATCCGCTCGGCCTCCTCGGCGCCGAGCCGGAAGGTCAGGACCGCCCGGTCGACCTCGACCGAGGGCGTCGCGGATCGGCTTGCCGGCCTCGAGCGCGATCAGCCGGCCGAGCTCCTCGCGGCGCGCCCGGATCCCGGCGCTGATCTCGCGCAGGATCGCGCCCGCGCTCGTAGGCCGGCAGCCTGCGGGTCACCTCGAAGGCGGCGACCGCGGCCTCGACCGCCTCCTCGTACTGCTCCGCGCGTGGCGTGGTACGTCAGCGCCGGCCGGCTCGCCGGGGCGGGCCGGATTGTCGATCGTCGAGGAGGTCGGGCGAGTCGACCCAGCGGCCGGCGAGGAAGATCTTGTGGGGGACGAGGCTGGTGGCGGTGGCCATGGCGGGACTCCTGGCAGGGGGCGGCGGCATGGCGGCGCGCAGCGGCGGTTCGACCTCCATTCTACGCCGGCGTCCGGCGGCCCTCTACGATGGTGCCGCAGCCGCGATTGCCGCGCGGTACGGCGCAGCTCGAGCGCCGAGTCGGCTCGCGGCGGGCGCGGCTCCAGCTGGAGCGACGGCAGGGCGGCCACGAAGGACGACCGGCGGACGACTTCCGGAGCCTCCTCCGGGTCAAGCCCGGGGCAAGGTCGACCTCGCGCGGTTCGACTACGACGCCACCTTCGGCCGCGAGAAGGACGATGCGACCGACGAGCTGCCCCAGGGTCCTCGACCGCCTGACCGACCTCCAGACGCGGATCTGGGCGGAGGGCGAAGCACGCGCGTCCTGATCGTCCTCCAGGGCATCGACGCCGCCGGCAAGGACGGCACGATCACAGGTCATCGCCGGCGCGTTCAACCCGCAGGGCTGCCCGGTCACGTCGTTCAAGGTCCCAGCTCGGCAGCGAGCTCGCCCACGACTACCTCTGGCGGGTCCACCAGCACGTCCCCGGGCAAGGGCGAGATCGGGATCTTCAACCGGAGCCACTACGAGGACGTCCTGTCGTCCGCGTCCACGACCTCGTCCCGGAGGAGCGTCTGGCGCAAGCGCTACGAGCAGATCCGGGACTTCGAGCGGATGCTGACCGACGAGGGCGACGACGATCGTCAAGTTCTTCCTGGCGATCGACCGCGACGAGCAGCGCGCCCGCTTCCAGGACCGCGTCGACGACCCGACGAAGCGCTGGAAGTTCAGCCTCGGGCGACCTCGAGGAGCGCGAGCTCTGGGACGACTACCGCGCGGCGTTCGAGGAGCGCTGTCGCGAGACGTCGACCGACGCGGCGCCGTGGTACGTGATCCCGGCCAACCGGAACTGGTTCCGCAACCTCGCCGTCGGCGAGATCCTGGCCGACACGCTCGACGACCTGAAGCCCACCTACCCGCGGCGGCGGCAGGCGTGGCGGGGACCAAGGTGGTCTAGCGCCGCAGCCGTCCCGCCCTTCAGCGGCGGCGGCGCCCCGCCGCCGAACAGCGTCCCGAAGACGCCCCGGAGCAGGTCGCCGCCGACGTCCTGGATCGATGTCCTGCTGGCGCTTCGCGGCGCGCTCCGCCTCCCGGCGATCGCCGCCTCCTGGCGCGTCCCGCTCGCGCTCGGCCGCGCCTGCGCCTCGCGCTCGGCGTCGCGGCGGATCCGCTCCAGCTCGCGGGCACGGGCCTCGATCGCGCCGCCGTTCCTGGGCCGGGGTCGGAGCGCGCGTGCCGGCGGGCTCCGGTGGCGCCCGCCATGGCGGCCTTCGCGGCGGCCAGGCGCGCCGAGAGGATCTCGTGGGCGCTCTCGCGGTCGATCGTCGCGCCGTACGTCGCCGTACAGGGACCCGGCGACGATCCGCCGCTGCATCTCGTCCGGGGGGATGGCGGCCATCAGCGAGTCGGGCGGGACGAGGCGGGTCGGCGCGAGCGGCGTCGGCACGCCGCGCGGGGAGAGGACCGTGACGAGCGCCTCGCCGGTCCCGAGCGACGTGATCGTCTGCCCGGCGTCGAAGAAGTCGGTCATCGGGAACGTCCGGACGGTCTTCTTGAGGTTGTCGGCGTCGTCGGGCGTGAAGACGCGGAGGGCGTGCTGGACCCGGTTGCCGAGCTGGGCCAGGACCGACGACGGGGACGTCGGTCGGCACCTGGGTGACGAAGAAGACGCCGACGCCCTTGGAGCGGATCAGCCGGACCGTGCGCTCGACCTGGTCCATGAGCGCGTCCGATGCGTCGTCGAAGAGCAGGTGCGCCTCGTCGAAGAAGAAGACCAGCTTCGGCTTCGGCAGGTCGCCGGCCTCGGGCAGCGACTCGTAGAGCTGGGCCAGCATCCAGAGCATGAAGGTGCTGAAGAGGACCGGCTTGTCCATGACGTCCGACAGCTCGAGGATGCTGATGATCCCCTGCCCCGCCGGCGTGGTCCGCATGAGGTCCTCGACCTCGAACTCGGGCTCGCCGAAGAAGACGTCGGCGCCCTGCTGCTCGAGGCCGACGATCGAGCGGAGGATGACGCCGAGCGTCGCCGGGCCGATGCCGCCGTAGTCCTCCAGGACGATCTTGCCCTCGTCGCGAGCCGAGGAACTTGAGCGTCGTCCGCAGGTCGTCGAGGTCGAGCAGCGGCGAGGTCGTGGTCGTCGCAGTACTTGAAGACGAGCGAGAGGACGCTCGTCTGCGTCTCGTTGAGGTCGAGGACCTTCCCGAGCAGGAGCGGCCCGAAGGAGTGGACGGTCGCCCGCACCTGGGCGCCGAGCTTCCCGGAGAGCGAGAGGAGCTCGATCGGGTGGCCGTCGGGCTTGAAGTCCCAGCCGAGGTCTGCCGCGCGGGCCTGGACCTTCGCGTTCGTGGCGTCGCCGGGCAGGGCGAGGCCCGGTGAGGTCGCCCTTGATGTCGGCGACGAAGCACCGGGACGCCGGCCGCCGACAGCTGGCCTGCCATCAGCTGGAGCGTCTTGGTCTTGCCGGTGCCGGTGGCCCCGGCGATCAGCCCGTGGCGGTTGAGCATGGAGAGCGCGACCTGGACGCGGACGTCCGGGATCGCCTCGTGCCCTCCATCGGGGAGCCCAGGATCAACGACGGCTCGTCGAGGGCGTAGCCCGCCGCCATCGCGTCGTGGAACGTCTGGGCCATCGGTCTGCTCTCCCCGCGTCGTCGCGATTCGCTCGCCCCCGGCCAGCGGCCGATACCGCCATGCACCCCGGGCGCGGCGGGTCGTCGCCTATCATCGCGCAGTTGTCCGGGCCGAGGCGCACGAATCGGCCCCGTCCTCTGCATCCCCGCCTGACAGGCGATGATTCGGTGACCCCACCGCGCGGCGCGAGGCCGGCGGGCAGGGTTGCGCGGGGACGGCGACCAGGCTTCACGCGGGGAGACCGCCGGTCGAGGCGGGAGAGCCGTCCTCGGGGCGGGAACGGCGGGCGGGTCAGCCGTGCTCTTCGCTCCGAGCTGGCCGCGCCGGGCGTCACCGGCCAGCCGCCACGCCGCTGCGGCCCGCCAACGCATGAATCATCGCCTCAGGGGCGGGGCGGCGGGCGATCGGGCGGGTTGCGGGCGGCGTGGGCGATCGGGCGGGTTGCGGGCGCCGTGGGCGCGCCCCGGCCTGCGCCCTCTACCCGCCGGCGCCGCGGGCGTAGCTGCCCAGGACCCGGACGGAGGTCGTGACCCCGGCCAGGTCGTCGAGGGCCTCGCGGGTGGCGAGGGCCGTCGCGTCGGCGTCGAGGTCGACCCAGAAGACGTACTCCCAGGGCCGGTCGCGGGCGGGCCGGCTCTCCAGCTTCGACAGGTTCAGCTCGTGGTCGGCGAAGACGGCCAGCGCGCGCAGGAGCGCCCCCGGCTCGTTGCGGATCCCGACGACGAGCGTCGTGCGGCTTCGCCCCGGACGGGTCGACCGCTGCGGGACGCGCGGCGGGCAGGTCGGCGCCCTCCGCCGCCACGACCAGGAAGCGGGTCCGGTTGCCGGGATCGCCCTGGACGTCGAAGCGAGGACCTCGAGGCCGAAGAGCGCCGCGGCCCGCGGCGAGAGGACGGCCGCGGCCCCCCGCTCGCCGCGATCGACGAGCGCCTTCCCCGCGCCGGCCGTGTTGTAGGTCGTGAGGAGCGTCCACGGCCGGCCGCGCAGGAAGGCGTCGGCCTGGCCCAGGGCCTGGACGTGGGAGTAGACGCGCTCGATGCCGTCGAGCGTCTCGCCCGGCAGCGCGGCCAGGCAGAGCCGGACCGGCACGACGACCTCGCCGCGGATCTCGAGGGGGAACTCCAGGAGGAGGTCGTAGTTCTCGCGGACGGTGCCGTTGACGACGTTCTCGATCGGCACGACGCCCGCACCGGCCCGGCCGTCGGCCACCGCCTCGAAGACGCCGCGGAACCCGCCGATCGGCAGGGTCGGCACGTCCTCGCCGAAATACGCGTGGACGGCGTCCTCGGCGAAGGCCCCGGGCTCGCCGGAGTAGGCGACGACGAGCGGCGGCGCCGGGGCGCTCACCGGTCGAACCAGCTCCCGGCGAGGTTTTCGGCCTGCGACTCGTCCAGCTCGGCGCGGCCGCCGGCTCGCGCGGCCCGGGCGCGGAGCTCCGCCAGGCGGGCATTGCCGGCGGCTTCGGTCGCCCCGGCCCAGGCGTCGTCGGCAAGGAGCGCCCGGATCGCCACGAGGTACGCCTCCGCGCAGGCGGCGACGAGGTTCACGTGGCGGGCGTGCCCGGCGTAGCGGCCGCTCGCCCGCTCCCCGGTCGCCGTGGCCGGCGGCTCCACCGCCAGCTCCACCAGGGCGTCGGCGCCGGCAGTCTCCCCGATCGCGTGGACGTCGAAGGCGACGAGCCGCACGCGGCCGCCCAGCACGTCCTCCAGGGCCGCGTCCACGGCGTCGTAGAGCGAGCCGATGGCGCCGGCGCTCTCCGCCGTCGCCTCCCACTGGTGGTCGCCGGCGGCGAGGACGACGGCCGCTCGCCCGATCCCCGAGGAGCCGGTGGTCATCGTCCAGCGGAGGAGGCGCAGGCCGCGGGGTCGCCGCCGGCGCGGCGCGGGTCCCGCGGCGCGGCCGGGTCCCGCGGCGCGGCCGGGGTTCCCTGCTCGCTCATCGCTTCCCTCCTCCGGCCGGGGCCGGCTCCGTGAAGTGCCGCTCGTCGCGGCGGCGCAGCTCGGCGCCCGACTTCCAGATCGCGTACTCGAGCGAGTCGGCGAGGGCCGACGCCGAGGCCGCGATGATGTTCGTGTCGGAGCCCATCGTGGACCACGTGCGGGCGCGCGTCGGCCGAATCGATGACCACCCGCGTGCGGGCCGCGGTCGCCGCGTTCCCGTCGAGGATGCGGACCTTGTAGTCGACCAGGTGGACCCCGTCGAGCTGCGGGTAGAAGGCCCGCAGCGCCTTGCGCAGCGCCGCGTCCAGGGCGTTGACCGGGCCGTTGCCGTCGGCCGCGGTGTGGAGGACCTCGCCCTCGACCTCGACCTTGACGGTGGCCTCGGCCAGGAGCTCGCGCCCCTCGCGCTGCTCGACGAGCACGGTGAAGTCGACGATCCGGAACGGCGGCGACGTAGCCGGCGGTCCGGCGCCGGATGAGGAGCTCGAAGGAGGCCTCGGCGCCCTCGAAGGCGAGCCCGTCGGCCTCCAGCTGCTTGATGAGCCTGCGAGAGCTCGCGCGGGTCGAGGCCCTCGAGCTGGTGGCCCAGCTGCTCGGCCCGGATCGCCGTGTTCGCCCTGCCGCCGAGCTCGGAGACGACGAGCCGGCCGACGTTGCCGACGAGCCCCGGGTCGACGTGCTGGTAGCTCCGCTCCACCTTGGCCACGGCCGCCCCGTGGACGCCGCCCTTGTGGGCGAAGGCGCTGCGGCCGACGAAGGGCTGGTAGTCGTTGGGGGCGACGTTGGCGATCTCGGCGACGGAGCGCGAGAGCTCCGTCAGCTCGGAGATCCGGCCGCCGCCGGCCGGGAGGAGCGGGAGGCTCGTCTTGAGGGCGAGGTTGGCCAGGACGCTCACCATGTTGGCGTTGCCGCAGCGCTCGCCGTAGCCGTTGATCGTGGCCTGGACGTGGCGGATCCCCGCCTGCACCGCGGCGAGGGAGTTGGCGACCGCCAGCTCCGCGTCGTTGTGGGTGTGGATCCCCCAGGTGACGGCGGGCGCGCCGGGGTCGCCCTCGAGGGCCGCGTCGCGTGTCGTCCACGATCCGCAGCAGCTCGTCGGTGAGCGTCCCGCCGTTCGTGTCGCACAGCACCAGCGTGCGCGCGCCCGCCTGGCGCGCCGCCCGCAGCGTCGCGAGCGCGTAGTCGCGGTCGGCCTTGTAGCCGTCGAAGAAGTGCTCGGCGTCGTAGACCGCCTCGCGGCCGCGGTCGACGACGAAGCCGATCGAGTCGCGCGATCATGTCCAGGTTCTCGGCCGGCGTGGCGCCCAGGACCTCGGTCACGTGGAGCAGCCAGCTCTTGCCGAAGATCGTGACGACCGGCGTCTCGGCCGCCACCAGCTCGCGCAGGTTCGGGTCGTCCGCCGGCCGGTTCGCCCGGTGGCGGGTGGAGCCGAAGGCGGCCAGCTTCGCCCGCTCCCAGCGGATCGTCTTCGCCGCCGCGAAGAACTCGATGTCCTTGGGGTTCGAGCCGGGCCAGCCGCCCTCGACGTAGGGCATGCCGTACTCGTCGAGCATCCGGGCGATGCGCAGCTTGTCGGCCAGGCGAGAGGATGATGTTCTCGCCCTGGGTGCCGTCGCGCAGGGTCGTGTCGTAGAGGACGACGGGGGCCGTCGGCGCGGGCGGCGAGGCCGGGGCCGTCGGGGCCGAGGCCGCCGAGGCCGGGGCGGGCGGCGTCAGGTCGGCCATCAGAGCAGCCCCAGGAGCTGGGCGGTCGCCACGGTCGTCGCGACGTCGAGGTCTTCGCCGGGCGGCTCCGCGGCACGCCCGATCCGGGCCACGATCGCGTCGGCCATCGCGACCGTCCCGACGCGTCTGCAGGCCGCGGCCGCGGCGGGATCGCGGGGCCAGAGGTCGGCCGTCCGGAAGCCGTCGTCGAGGGCCGCGGCGACGGCGGCCTCGACCGCGTCGGCGGCGTCGGCGCGGCCGAGCGACCAGCGCAGGAGCATCGCCGCGGAGAGGATCGTCCCGATCGGGTTGGCCAGGTCGCGCCCGGCGATGTCCGGCGCGGAGCCGTGGATCGGCTCGTAGAGCCCGTGCAGGCCGTGGGCCGTCCGCCGCGTCCCGACCGAGGCCGAGGGCAGCATCCCCAGGCTCCCCGCCAGGACCGACGCCTCGTCGGAGAGGATGTCGCCGAAGAGGTTCTCGGTGACGAGGACGTCGAACGACGGCCGGGGCGCGGACGAGCTGCATGGCGCAGGCGTCGACGAGCCGGTGGTCGACGTCCACGTCGGGGTACTCGGCCGCGATCTCGTGGACGACCGTCCGCCAGAGGCGCGAGGTCGCCAGGACGTTGGCCTTGTCGACGCTGGTCAGCCGGCGGCGGCGGCCGCGGGCCAGCTCGAAGGCGAGGCGGACGACGCGGGCGATCTCCGGCTCCGTGTAGGGCAGGGTGTCGCTGGCGGCGCGCGCGCCCGGGGCGCCGGTCGCCTCGGTGCGGGCGCCGAAGTAGAGGCCGCCGGTCAGCTCGCGGACGATGAGCAGGTCGACGCCGTCGAGGAGCTCCGGCCGGAGCGGCGACGCCGGCACGAGGGCCGGGTGGACGGTGACCGGGCGCAGGTTGGCGAAGAGGCCGAGGCCGCCGCGCAGGGCGAAGAGCGCCTGCTCGGGGCGGACGGCGGCCGTCGGGTCGTCCCACTTCGGGCCGCCGACGGCGCCCAGCAGGATCGCGTCGCTCGCGGCGCACGCGGCGAGGTCCTCGTCGCGGATGGCGACGCCGTACGCGTCGATCGCCGCGCCGCCCATGACCAGGTCCGTCCAGTCGATCTCGAAGCCGAAGCGCGCGCCGGCGGCGTCGAGCACGCGCTGCGCCGCGGCGACGACGTCCGGGCCGACGCCGTCGCCCGGGATCGCGACGAGGCGGTACCGGGAGCCCGGCAGGCCGCCCTCCGCGGTCACGGCAGGCGCTCCGCCGGCCGGCGCATGGCGATGACCGTGCCGTCACGCTCCGCCGCGCGGAGCTTGTTGGCGGCCAGGACGTAGGCCTCCAGCGAGGCCTCGATGATGTTCGTGGAGAGGCCGTGGCCGGTCACGACGAGCGCCTCGGGCCCTTCGTCGATGGAGCGCCGGCAGCGGATGAAGACGCGGCCCTGGGCGTCCTCGCCCTCGGTGACCGCCTTGATCTCGTACTCGTCGAGCGTCGGCTCCCAGCCGAGGATCGGCCGGATCGCGTCGTCGACGGCGCGGAAGAGGGCGTTGACCGGGCCGTTGCCGGTCGCCTCGCCCGAGCGCTCCTCGCCGTCGACGGTGACCCGGACGCTGCCCGCGGAGCGGCCGCCGTGCGACGAGGTGACGCTCCAGCCGTCGAGGACGATCGACGCGGGGACCTCGTCGGCCCGCTGCTCGACGAGCGCGAGCAGGTCGGCGTCGGTGACCTCCTTCTTCGCGTCGGCGAGGGCGATCGCCTCGCGGTAGACGATGTCGAGGGCCTCGCCGTCGATCTCGTGGCCGAGCTCGTGGAGCTTCCTCTGGAGCCCCTTGCGGCCCGACAGCTTGCCGATCGTGAGCTGGCTGCCGGAGAGGCCCACCGACTGCGGGGTCATGATCTCGTAGGTCAGCGGGTTCTTGATCACGCCGTCCTGGTGGATGCCGGACTCGTGGGCGAAGGCGTTGGCGCCGACGACCGCCTTGTTCGGCTGGATGGCGAAGCCGGTCAGGTGGCTGACGAGGCGGCTGGCGGCGGTGATCTGCTCGGTCTGGACCCGGCTCGCGAGGTCCGGGAACTGGGTGGGTCGCGTGCGGAGGGCCATCACGACCTCCTCGAGCGACGCGTTGCCGGCGCGCTCGCCGAGGCCGTTGATCGTCACCTCGACCTGGCGCGCGCCGGCCTGGACGGCGGCCAGCGTGTTGGCGGTGGCGAGGCCAAGGTCGTTGTGGCAGTGGACGGAGACGGTGGCCTGGCCGCCGACGAGGCCGCAGACGCGCTCCACGAGCGAGCCGAACTCGGCCGGGATCGCGTAGCCGACCGTGTCGGGGATGTTGACCGTGGAGGCGCCGGCCTCCACGACGGCCTCGTAGACCTGGAGCAGGTAGTCGGGGTCGGTGCGCGAGGCGTCCTCGGCCGAGAACTCGATCTCGGCGTCGCGCCCCAGCTGGCTCGCGGCCGTAGCGGACCCAGCGGACCGCCTCGGCCAGGGCCTCCTCGCGCGACAGCTGCAGCTTGTGCTTGAGGTGGATGTCGGAGGTCGCGATGAAGACGTGGAGGTGGGGCCGCTCGGCGACCTTGATCGCCTCGATCGCCCGCTGCGGGTCGCCGTCGCGGCAGCGGGCCAGGGCGGCGACGGCGACGCCCTTCGTCTCCTTCGCGATCCGGTGGACCGCCTCCCAGTCGCCCGGCGAGGCGGCCGGGAAGCCGGCCTCGATGACGTCGACCTTGAGGCGGACGAGCTGGCGGGCGACCTCCAGCTTCTCCGCGGCGGTCAGGCCGGCGCCCGGCGCCTGCTCGCCGTCGCGCAGGGTGGTGTCGAAGATGCGAACGGAGCCCGCGGGGACGAACGGGCCGGCGGGTGCGGATACCGACGGCATCAGTCTGCCTTTCCTGTGCTGCTCGCGCGGCGGCCTGGGCCTGGCCGGCGCGCACGGTGACGGGGTTGAGGAACGGCATCGCGGCCCGCAGGCCGGCGCCGACCTGCTCGATCTGGTGGTCGCGGTCCGCCGCGCGGAGGCGCTCGAACTCGGGGCGGCCGGCCTCGTTCTCGGCGATCCAGCGCGCGGCGAAGGTGCCGTCCTGGATCTCGCGCGAGGACCGCCCGCATCGTCGTCCGGACGCGCTCGTCGATGATCCGCGGCCCGCAGACGTAGTCGCCGTACTCGGCGGTGTCGCTGACGCTGAAGCGCATGAAGTTGAGGCCGCCGCGGTACATCAGGTCGACGATCAGCTTGAGCTCGTGCATCGTCTCGAAGTAGGCCAGCTCGGGCTGGTAGCCGGCCTCGACGAGCGTCTCGAAGGCCATCTTCACGAGCGCCGCCGTGCCGCCGCAGAGGACGGACTGCTCGCCGAAGAGGTCGGTCTCGGTCTCCTCGGCGAACGTCGTCTCGAGGACGCCGGCCCGCGTGCTGCCGAGCCCGCGGGCGTAGGCCAGGACGCGGGCGCGGGCGGTCCCGGTGGCGTCGTGGTGGACGGCGAAGAGGGCCGGCACGCCGCCGCCGCTCTCGTAGACGGAGCGGACCAGGTGGCCCGGGCCCTTGGGGGCGACCATCCCGACGTCGACGCCCTGCGGGCGGGGCGATCCGGCCGAAGCGGATGTTGAAGCCGTGGGCGAACAGGAGGAGCGTGCCCGGCTTCAGGTTCGGGGCGATCTCCGCGTCGTAGACCGCCTTCTGGGCGGTGTCCGGGACGCGATCATGACGACGTCGGCGGCGGCCACGGCGGCGGCCCGTGTCGAACACCCGGAGGCCGGCCTCCTCGGCGATCGCGCGGCTCTTCGAGGCCGGCGGCAGGCCGACGACGACGTGGACGCCCGACTCGTGCAGGTTGAGGGCGTGGGCGTGGCCCTGGCTGCCGAACCCGATGATCGCCACGGTCTGGCCGGCGAGGGCCGCCGGATCCGCGTCGGCGTCGTAGTACATCTTCGCCGTCATCGCTTCGTGGCCTCCTCGATCGACTGCGCGCCCCGCGACATGACGACGGTCCCGGTGCGCACCAATTCCTTGATCCCGTAGCCGCGGAGGAGCGCGACGAGCGCGTCCACCTCGGACTCTGCCCCGGTCATCTCCACGATCACCGCCTCGGGGGCCATGTCCACGATCCGGGCCTTGTACATCTCGACGATGGAGATGAGCTCCCCGCGGGTCCGGTCGGTCGCCCGGACCTTGACCAGGGCCAGCTCGTGCTGGACGGTCGGCTCGTCGGTGACGTCCTGGACCTTGAGCACGTCGATGAGCTGGTAGAGCTGCTTCGCCGCCTGCTCGACCAGGACGTCGTCGCCGCGGAGGGTGATCGTCATCCGGCTGATGTCCGGATCGTCGATGTGGCTGACCGCCAGCGACTCGATGTTGAAGTTGCGGGCGCGCATGAGGCTCGCCACGCGGTTGAGGACGCCGGGCCGGTTGTTGACGATGGCCACGAGGACGTGGCGGCGCTGCTCGCCGGTCCCCGGCAGGGCGCGCGGCGGGGGCGCGCTGTGGGCGGGCCCCCTGGTGGATCCGTCGGGGCTCATTCGTCGGCTCCTCCCCAGTTCTCGATGAGGTCGGAGAGGCCCTTGCCGGCCGGCATGATCGGGAAGACGTTCTGCTGCTCGGCGATCTCGAACCAGACGAGGGCCGGGCCGTCGACGGCCTCGGCGGCCTCGACGGCCGGCCGCACCTCCTCGGGCGTGCGGACCTTCCAGGCCGGGATGCCGTAGGCGTCGGCGAGCTTCAGGTAGTCGGGCCCGAACATGTTCGACGAGTGGTAGTTGCCCGCGTAGATGATCTCCTGCCACTGCCGGATCATCCCCAGCTTCTTGTTGTCGAGGAGCGCGATCCTGACCGGGATGTGGTCCTGGACGAGCGTCGCCAGCTCCTGGATCGTCATCTGGAAGCCGCCGTCGCCGCAGATCGCCCAGGTGCTCTTGTCGGGCCGCCCGAGGGCCGCGCCCATCGCGGCCGGGACGGCGTAGCCCATCGTCCCGAGGCCGCCCGACGAGAGGTGGCTGTTCGGGCGCCGGAAGCCGGCGTAGCGGGCCATCCACATCTGGTTCTGGCCGACGTCGGCGACCATCGTCGCGTCGTGGTTGGTCACCTCGCCGATCTGGGCGATCACGAAGTCGGCCGAGAGGAGGCCGTCGCGCCAGGCGCCCGAGCCGTGCCAGCTGGTGCCCTCGGATTCGCGCCGCCACTCGGCCAGCTGGCCGAGGTAGTCGGCGCGGTCGGCCTCCGGGACCTCGCCGACCAGCGGGAGGAGGCCCGCCAGGACGCGCTTCGCGTCGCCGACGACGGGGACCTCGACGGCGACGTTCTTGCCGATCTCGGCCGGGTCGATGTCGACGTGGACGATCCGGGCGTAGGGGGCGTACGTCCGGACGTTGCCGGTGACGCGGTCGTCGAAGCGCATCCCGATGGCGACGAGGAGGTCGGCCGACTGGATCGCCCGGTTGACGTGCTTCCAGCCGTGCATCCCCATGTAGCCGTAGGCCAGGGGGTGCGTCTCGTCGATCGCGCCGATGCCGAGGAGGGTCCAGGCGACCGGGATCTGCGTCTTCTCGGCGAGCGCCCGCAGCTCCTCGCTGGCGTCGGCGATGAGGATCGCCGTGGCCGGCGAGGATGATCGGGCGCTTCGCCCTGGCGATCTCGTCGGCGATCAGCTTGAGCTGGCGGGGGTGGCCGTCGAGGGTCGGCCGGAAGCCCGGCAGGCCGGCGGCGACCTCCTCGTCGGTCGGGTGCGGCGCCTCCGTCTCCTGCTGGAGGGCGTCCTTCGTGATGTCGACGTGGACGGGGCCGGGCCGCCCGGTGCGGGCGATGTAGAAGGCCTCGGCCAGGACGCGGGGGAGGTCGTTCGCGTCGCGGACGAGGTAGTTGTGCTTGGTCATCGGCAGGGTGATGCCGGTGATGTCGATCTCCTGGAAGGCGTCCTTGCCGAGCAGCGCGGCGGGCACGTTGCCGGTGATGGCGACCATCGGGATCGAGTCGAGCTGGGCGGTGGCGATCCCGGTGACCAGGTTGGTGGCGGCCGGGCCCGAGGTGCCCAGGCAGACGCCGACCTTGCCGGTGGCGCGGGCGTAGCCGTCGGCGGCGTGGGCGGCGCCCTGCTCGTGGCGGACGAGGACGTGGCGGAGGTCGGGATGGTCGCCCAGGACGTCGTAGAGCGGCAGGATCACGCCGCCCGGGTAGCCGAAGAGGACGTCGACGCCCTGGCGGAGGATCGCCTCGACGACGACGTCGGCGCCGATCCGGGCGCGCTTCCCGCGCCGCTCGGCGGCCTCCTCGCGGACGCGGGAGCCCTCGTGGAGCATCTCCCGCCGGGCCTTCTCCACGGCCTCGGCGGCCGCCGTCCCGGCGCCGGGCACGTGGCTGCGGCGCGGGGCGCCGGCCGCTGGCGGTCGCTTCGCTGCCGTCGCCGCCGCGTCCGGAGGACCCGCGGCCCCTTCGCCCTTCGTCATCGCCATCGCTGTGCCTGACCTCCCTGGGCCGCGCCGCCGCGTGCCTCGTCGGCCGCCGGCGAACCCGCCACTCATGCAAAAGCCCCCGCCGGTCTCCCGGCGAGGGCCTGTTGGTTCCGTTCGTTCGTTGCGCCTAGCGCTCCGTCCGAGGTCCTCCAGGCTCCCGCCGGGAGCCGCCAATAAGGCCCAGAAGGCCAAGAAGGGCGAGGAGAATGGACCGCAGGGATACGGGAGCGGCGTCGGGCTCGAGCTCGTCGAGGGGCACGTTCACGTGGCGACCGTCGCGCGTCACGACGACGGCGACGGGGCGGCGATCGTGATCCGTGAACTGGCCCATGGTGCCCGGCAGCTCCCTGCGCGGCTCGCCGCGGGTGCGACGAGTGGCCCGGAGTGTAGCAGGGATCAGGGCCGCGTCAACGCCGCGACGGCCACCAGCTCCACTCGCCGAACGCCGCGGCGAGGGCGGGCACCAGGATGCTCCGCACGACGAGCGTGTCGATCAGCACGCCGAGGGCGACCGCGAAGCCGATCTGGAAGAGGATCAGGAGCGGCGCCGACATCAGCGACCCGAAGGTGCCCGCCAGGATGACGCCGGCCGACGTGACGACGGTCCCGGTCCGCGCGGATGCCCGCCGGATCCCGGCCCGCAGGTCGCCCGTGGCGCTCTCCTCGCGGATCCGGCTCGTCACGAAGATGTTGTAGTCGGAACCGAGGGCCACGAGCAGGACGAAGACGATGAGCGGCAGGTAGGTGTTCATGCCCGGCTGGCCGAGGATCTCCTCGAAGACGAAGCCGGAGAGATGGACCGTCGTGACGTACGAGAGGAGGACCGTCGCCACGAGGTAGAGCGGGGCGACCAGGCTGCGCAGCAGCAGGGCCAGGACGACGAGGATCCCCAGCACGGTCAGGACGGCGACGACCTGGAAGTCGGCCTCCATGGTCGTGTGGATGTCGGCGAACTCGGCGGTCGGCCCGCCGACCAGGTAGCGGACCCCTTCGACCGGGACGAGGGCGGCGATCGAGGCCCGCACGCGCCCGACCGTCTCCGACGCCGCGCTGGAGTAGGGGTCGTCGGTCGCCACGGTCGAGATCCGGGCCACGTGCCCGTCGGCCCCGGCGAACGCCGCCACGAGGCGATCGACCTGGGCGCCGGCGTCGCCCGCCAGGCCGCGGGCCAGGAACCAGTCCTGGTCGGGGTTGGCCAGCAGCCGCCCGGCCACCGCGTCGAGCGCGTCTGCGAGGTCGCCCGCGGCCCCGGCGGCCCGCGCCTTGAGCAGGATGGCGGCGTCCGACGGCGGTGCCGGGGACCATCAGCGTCGCGAGCGCGTCCGTGAGCACGGTCCGCGCGCTTCGGCCGCCTTCGCCCACGAGGGGTCGGCGGCGACGAATGGATGCCCGGCGCCGAGGGCGTCGAGCCAGGCCCCGCCGGACGCCAGGGCCGCCACCGCGTCGGGCTGGGCGAGGAGGATGTCGATGGCTCCCGGCCGGGCGAGCAGGCCGACCTGGCCGGCGATGGTCCGCAGCTGCGCCGAGGGGTGGAGGTCCTCGCTGATCCCCTCGCCGGTCGGCGCCGCGAGGCTGCGGACCGAGGCCACTCCCTCCGTCGCCGCGATCGCCTCGGTCGCCTTCGCGATGGCCGCCAGCCCGCCCGGGGACGTGAGATCGCCTCCCGGAGCGTCGAGGTAGGTCACGATCGGCATGAGCCGCCCGCGGTCCATGTGCTCGGCCACGCGCTCGAAGCCGACCCGGGCGTCGGAGGAGGTCGGGAGCTCGGCGAGCATGTCGAAGCTGGTCGTCGGCGCCCGGATCGCGAGCGCCGGGATCGCGAGCGCGGCGATGACGACGGCCGCGACGAGGAAGGGACGGCGCACGATCCCGCCGGCCAGGCGGTCCCAGGCCGAGACGCCGGCCTCCTCGCCGATCGGCTTCGGGTGCCGCGGCCAGAAGAGCGCCGGGCCGAAGACGACGAGGAGCGCCGGGGCGAGGGTGAGGCCCGCGGCCAGGGTGACGGCGATCGCCAGGGCCATCGCCGGCCCGATGGTCTGCACGAGGCCGAAGCGGGCGACCGCGAGGGAGACGAGGCCGACGATCACGGTCGCCGCCGACGCCGCGATGACGGCTCCGATCCGGGCGACGGTCCGCTCGGCCGCCACCGCCCGCGAGGCCGCGCTCCGGCCGCCGTCGGGCGTCCGGGCCAGCTCCTCCCGGTAGCGGCTGATGAGGAAGATCGTGTAGTCGGTGCCGACCCCGAAGACGAGGACGACGACGAACGATTCGATGAGCGTGCTGACCTTGACGCCCGCTTCGGCGACCCAGCCCAGGAGGCCGCGCGAGACGAGGTAGGCGGCCCCGATGGTCAGGAGCGGCACGAGGGCCGCCAGCGGGGCCCGGTAGATGGCGAGGAGGATGAGGATGACGAGGAGGACCGTGACGACCGTCGTGCGGTCGGTGCCCTCCACGATCGACGCCACGTAGTCGGCGCCGATCCCGGCGGACCCGGTCACGTGGACCGCCAGCCCGGCGGGCGCGGTCGCGGCGGCGTGGTCACGGATTCCCGAGACGGCCCCGTTCGCGCCCTGCTGGAAGGAGACGACGTCGAGGCGGACGGAGGCCAGCTCGGTCGTGCCGTCGGCGCTGCGCATCTCGGGCGCGCGCAGGGGGTCGGTGGCGACGGTGGTGACGCCGATGACGTGGTCGCGGACGGCCGCGGGGGTCGCGGGATCGGTCAGCCACGCGGCGAAGGCGTCGCGGTAGGCGGCGTCGTCGGCGGTGAGGCCGCCCTCCCGGAAGAAGGCGAGCGTCGCCGTGGCCGCCGCCGCGTCCTTCGGAAAGGCCGCGACGCCGATCGCCCGTGCCTCGACCGACTCCACGTCGGCCGGCAGGAAGCTCGTCTCGTCCGCCGAGCCGACGCGCGAGAGCGCCGGCGCCAGCAGGACGCAGATGGCGGCGATCACGATCCAGGCGGCGATGACGACGAGCGGGGCGCGAACCACCGCCCGGCCGATCCGGTCGAACATCGCGGGGAGCGTGCGCGGCAGGGCTCGCCACGGCCAAGGGCCGCCGGTCACGGATCGGGCGGCCGGACGGACGAGATCCGCGCCGCACTGAACCGGGGAGGGGTCGCGGCGGTAGGGTGCGGTGATGGGGATCCACCGGCCGATCCGATCGCGCGACCCGGGGCGGACCGGGATCGCCGCCCGGGTGGCGGTGCTCGGCACCGTCCTCGCCCTGCTGGCCGCGGCCTGCGGCGAGCCGGCTCCGCCCACCCCGCGCCAGCCGGACTCCCGGGCGATCGCCGCCGCGATCACCGAGGACGGCCTGCGGGCCCGCCTCCAGGCGCTCGCCACCGCGACGGAGGGCTCTGACCGGTACCGCGCAGGCGGCAGCGCGGGCTATGACCGCGCGGCGCTCTT
This sequence comes from uncultured Chloroflexia bacterium, assembly GCA_963827965.1. Taxonomy (GTDB): domain Bacteria; phylum Chloroflexota; class Limnocylindria; order Limnocylindrales; family CSP1-4; genus CTSoil-043. The sequence goes on from CAWHCW010000015.1 coordinate 130,270, forward strand.
CGTCGAACAGGAGCTCCGGGCCGCCGGCTGGACCGTCACGGAGGACGCCTACAGCGGCGCCGTCTTCGCCGACGAGGGCGGATCGTCCCTCGAGGTCGGCGGGCGGACCTTCGGGATCGACGACCTCCGGCCCCTCATCTTCGCGCCGGCGGGGGACGTGGAGGGCCCGGTCATCGCGCTCGACGGGGCCCTCGACGCGCCCGTTGACACGGCCAGGGGTTGCGCCGCGGCCCACTACGGCACGCTCCCGCCGAAGGCGATCGTGATGGTCCGCCAGGGTCCCTGCCTGCGCCGCGAGCAGGTCATCGCGGCGCAGGAGGCCGGAGCCGCGGCGTTCATCGCCGTCTACCCGCAGATGCCCCCGGGCGTGATCTACCGCCCCACCCTCATCGAGCCGCGCCTGCTGGAGATCCCGGCGGCGGCCGTCTCGCGGGCGGCCGCGGACGCGCTCCTTGCCGCCGCGGGCGGCCGCGCGACCGCCCGCCTCGTGACGCGCGCCCGCACGAGCGCCGCACCCACCCGCTCGATCCTCGCCGAGCTGCCGGGAACCGAGCCGGGCGCCGTCATCATGCTCGGGGCGCACCTGGACTCGGTGATCGATGGGCCGGGCATCAACGACGACGGCTCCGGCGTGGCCGCCCTCCTCGAGATCGCCCGGGCCCTGGGCGGCACCGCGCCGCGGGCCACGATCCGCCTCGCCTTCTGGAGCGGCGAGGAGATCGGCCTCCACGGCTCGGTCCGCTATGCGTCGGCCCTCTCCACCGAGGACGCCCGGGCCATCCTCGTCTACGCCAACGTCGACATGATCGCCTCGCCCAACGGGTTCGCCGGCGTCTACGACGAGCCGGGCGCGCCGGCGGGGTCGGGGGCCGCCCGCGCCCTGCTGACCTCCGCCGTCGAACGGGCCGGCGGCGACCCCGGTCGGCGTCGACCCGGGCGGCGGATCCGACCACTACGGGTTCGCCAAGGCCGGCGTGGCCACCGCCGGGGTCTTCTCCGGCGCCTCCGAGCCGGTCTCCGCGGAGCAGGCCGCCACGTCCGGCGCGGTCGCCGGCCGGCCCGCCGACGCCTGCTACCACCAGCCCTGCGACGACGTGGCCAACGCCAACCTGCGCCTCGCCCGGGTGCTGGCGGCGGGCCTCGCCGACTTCACCGTCCGGGTCGCGAACAACCCGGAGCTGCTGGTCCACTGACCTGCGGGCCCCTGCTGACCGACACGATCGGGGTGCTGGCGTTCATCGCGGCCGGCGTGCTGCTGCTGATCGGGATGGTCTTCCGCCGGATCTGAGCCCGCCCCGGCCGACGCCCAGGCGGGACGGGACGCACGACCGCCCTCTGCTACGCTTCGGCCTCCGACCGCCCTCATCCGGAGCCACAGCACCGTGTCCGACGCCCGACCCCGCACCCTCGTCGAGAAGATCTGGGACGACCACGTCGTCTCGCAGGACGACGGCGCCCCGGCCGTCCTCGCCATCGACCTCCACCTCGTCCACGAGGTCACCTCGCCCCAGGCCTTCACCGGCCTGCGCGCTCGCGGGCTCCGCGTCCGCCGCCCCGAGCGCACCGTCGCCACCGCCGACCACTCCACGCCGACCGCGCCCCGCGGCCTCCCGATCATCGATCCCATGGCAGCCGCCCAGGTGAAGCAGCTGGAGGCCAACTGCGCCGAGTTCGGGATCCCGATCCACGCCTACGGCTCGGAGACGCAGGGGATCGTCCACGTCATCGGCCCGGAGCTCGGGCTCACCCAGCCGGGCATGACCATCGTCTGCGGCGACAGCCACACCGCGACCCACGGGGCCTTCGGCGCGCTCGCCTTCGGGATCGGGACGAGCGAGGTCGAGATGGTCCTCGCCACGCAGACGCTCCTCCAGCGGCGGCCCCGGACCTACGAGGTCCGCGTGGACGGCCGGCTCCGCCCGGGCGTCGGGGCCAAGGACGTCATCCTGGCCCTCATCGCCCGGATCGGGATCGGCGGCGGGACCGGCCACGTCTTCGAGTACCGCGGCGCGGCCATCCGGGCGCTCTCGATGGAGCAGCGGATGACCATCTGCAACATGAGCATCGAGGGCGGGGCGCGGGCCGGCCTCGTCGCCCCCGACGACACCACCTTCGACTACGTCCACGGCCGCCGGCACGCCCCCCAGGGCCCGGCGTGGGACGCCGCGGTCGCCCGCTGGCGCACGCTGCCCACCGACGACGGCGCGGCCTTCGACACGTCCGTCGCCCTCGACGCCGACGCGCTCGAGCCGATGATCACCTGGGGCACGAACCCGGGGATGGGGATCCCGATCACGGGGCGCGTGCCTCGCCCCGAGGATGCCGCCGACCCGTCCGCGCGGCGGGCCCTGGAGCGCGCGCTCGAGTACATGGGCCTCCGGGCCGGGCAGCCGATCGCCGGCCAGCCGGTCGAGGTCGTCTTCATCGGCAGCTGCACGAACTCCCGGATCAGCGACCTGCGCCAGGCCGCAGCCGCCCTCAAGGGCCGGCACGCGGCCGCCGGCGTGCGCCTGATGGTGGTCCCCGGCAGCCAGCAGGTGAAGGCCCAGGCAGAGCGGGAGGGCCTCCACGAGGTCTTCCGCGCCGCGGGCGCCGAGTGGCGCGAGTCCGGCTGCTCCATGTGCATCGCCATGAACGGCGACCAGCTGACGCCCGGCCAGTACGCCGTCAGCACGAGCAACCGCAACTTCGAGGGCCGCCAGGGGAGAGGCGGACGGACGCTCCTGGCGTCGCCCCTCACGGCCGTGGCCAGCGCGATCGCCGGCGTGGTCACCGACCCGCGGACGCTCCCCGGGGTCGAGGAGCCGGCGACCGTCGGCGGGGGGTACTGAGTCGTGGCCGAGCCGTTCCGCCAGTTCACCAGCAAGGTCGTCCCGCTCTCCGCGGAGAACGTCGACACCGACCAGGTGGTGCCCGCCCGCTACCTGAAGATGACCGACAAGGCCGACCTCGCGAGCGCGCTGTTCCGCGACTGGCGCTTCGACGACGACGGGACCCTCAAGGACCCGCCCTTCGTCCTGGACCGGCCGGAGATGGCCGGCCGGAGCATCCTGCTGGCGGGCGACAACTTCGGGACCGGCTCGTCGCGGGAGCACGCTCCGTGGGCGCTCACGGCGTGGGGGATCCGCGCCGTCCTCTCCACGAGCTTCGCCGACATCTTCCGCAGCAACGCGCTCAAGAACGGCGTCCTGCCGATCGTCGTCGACCCGGCCACGCACGCCCGCCTCTTCGCCCTCGTCGAGGCCGACCCGGATGCCCGCCTGACGGTCGACCTCGCCGAGCAGGGCGTCCTCCTCCCCGACGGGAGCACGCTCGACTTCGAGATCGACCCCTTCGCGAAGCAGATGCTCCTCGCCGGCACCGACGAGATCGGCTACGTCGTCGCGAAGCTGCCCGCGATCGAGGCCTGGGAGGCCGCCCACCCGGCCCGCGTCGACACCCGCCGCGGGACGCCGCTCGCCGCGGGCTGACGCGCGAACCGCCGGCCGCGACCGGCCGCCCCGCGCCTACAGCAGCGCGGGGCGCTCGAAGGCCCTGCCCAGGACGTGCTCGTCGAGGAAGGCGAGGACGGTGGCGTACCAGAGCCGGGCGTTCTGGGGCTTGAGGATCCAGTGGTTCTCGTCCGGGAAGTAGAGGAGCTTGCCCTCCACCCCGTGGCGGCGCAGGTCGGTCCAGAGGCGGAGCGCCTCGCTGACCGGGACGCGGAAGTCCTGCTCCCCGTGGATCACCAGCATCGGGGTCCGGATCCCGGCCAGGTGCTCGAAGGGGGACTGGCGGGTGTACCGCTCGGGCTCGCGGTAGGGGTCCCCCATCTCCATCTCCCAGAAGGCGCCCGTGTCGGTGGTGCCGTGGAAGCCGCGCAGCTCCCAGAGGCTGGCATGGGTGACGATGGCCCGGTAGCGGTCGGTGTGGCCGGCGACCCAGTTGGCCATGTAGCCACCGTACGAGCCGCCCATGAGCGCCGTCCGCCCGGCGTCGAGGTCCGGCCGCTCGGCAAGGGCGGCGTCCACGGCGGCCGTCACGTCCTCGTACGGGGCGCCGCCCCAGTCGTTCCAGCCGCGGGCCACCATCGCCTGCCCGTAGCCCGTCGAGAGGGCCGGGTCCGGCATCAGGACGGCGTACCCGCGGGCCGCGAGGATGTGCGGGTTCCAGCGCCAGTGCCAGCTGCTCCACGAGCCCAGCGGGCCGCCGTGGACCCAGACGAGGAGCGGCGCCGGGGTCTCCGCGGATGCGCCGGCCGGAAGGACGAGCCAGCTGCCGACCGGCGTCCCGTCGGCCGCCAGCGCGCCCAGCCGCTCGACCACGCCGGGGGCCGCGATCCCGGCCTCGGAGATCCCGTTCGGCAGCTCCGCCGGCACCTGGTCGGCCATCCGTGCGTCCAGGCGAACAATGCGTGGCGGCGAACCGATGGTCGAGCAGAGCGCGAACAGGGCGGTCCCGTCGGGCGTCGGGCAGAGGTCGCCCAGGGCGCCGGCCGCGGAGAGCCGCGTCACCCGCCCGTCGGGGAGATCGAGCCGGAAGGCGGGATGGTGGCCGTGGTCGTCGGCCGTGAAGAAGATCGCCGAGCCGTCCGGCGCCCAGGTCGCGCTGTCGGGCCAGCGGTCGAGGTCCGCGGCGAGGGTCCGCTGCTCGCCGGAGGCCAGGTCGATGAGGACGAGCGTCACGGCGCTCGCCTCGTCGGGGCTCCCGAACGACTCGCGGATCGCGGCCACCATGGCACCGTCGGGCGAGACCGCCGGAGCGTGATACCAGGCGTCCCCGTGGGTCAGCGGGCGCTGCTCCCCCGTCTCGAGGTCCACCACCACCAGGTCCGTCCGGATCCGGGGAAGGTCCGCGGAATCGTTGCGCGACGCCACGAGCACCCTGCCGTCCGGCGAGAGGGCGAACCCGGTCTCCTCGAACGAGCTCGGGGCGACATCCGGCTCCACGTCGCGCGGCGCGGGGAGCGGCGCCTCGGGGTCGTCGGCGAGGGTCGCGGCGAACAGGCGGCGGCGGCGCGGAGCGAGCCAGTGGTCCCAGTGCCGGACCGGGTAGTCGTTCTCGAAGAGGAGCGCCCCCACGCCGGCCTCCTTGCGGGCCTTGCCGCGCTCGGCGTCGGCCGCGAAGTCGGCGGCGCCCGGGAACATCCCCGCCCCGAAGGCGACGACCGCCGCGTGGCGCGCCGTCGCCAGGCCGTCCACGCCACCCTCGGGAGCCGCCAGGAGGCGCGCCTCGCCGCCGCCGGGGGGCAGGAGCCACAGGGCCTGGATCTTGCGGTCCGGGTCGGGCTTCGCGTCGGGATCCGGCCGGCTCGAGGTGAACAGCAGCGAGCCGTCGGGGAGGAACTCGGCGCCCCCGGCCTCGCCGGCGGCGGAGCGGGTGAGCCGCCGCGGCGGCGTCTGCCCCGCCGGGCTCGACCTGCCAGAGCGCCGAGCGCATGCGCTTGCCCTCGGGATCGGGGCTGCCGACGGCGACGACGAGACGGCGCCCGTCCGGCGCGAGACGGAGGCCGGAAAGCCGCGGCAGGGCGAGAAGCTGGTCGAAATCGAAGTCGGTCATGGTGGCGGGGTCCTCTGGGGCGATGTCAGGCGTCGGCGGCCCGGGCCGCCCGAGCGTCCCGGATCCACTCGAGGAAGGTGCGGGTCCGGACGGCGATCCCTGCCCGGTCGCGGCGGGCGATGAGGTCCGCCGGGTAGAGATGCCCGCCAACGCCGAGGGCAGCGGCGCCCGCGTCGATCCAGGCCCGCGTGGCCTCCTCGGTGGCAAGGACGTTCGTCGGCATCACCCTCGAGCCCGGGCTGGGCGCCAGGAAGTTGCGGACGAACGCCGGCCCGTCGTAGGCGGCAGCGGGGAAGAGCTTGACGATCTCGCAGCCGAGCTCCTCGGCCGCGGCGATCTCGGTGGCCGTCCCGCAGCCCGGGATGTAGGCGACGCGGCGACGGTTGCAGAGGCGGGCCACCTCCTCGCTGTACGACTGGCCGACCACGAAGCGGGCGCCGGCGGCGATGAAGATGGCCGCGGAGGGTGCGTCGATGATCGTCCCGGCGCCCAGGAGCACGTCCGGCAGCTCGGCGACCACCCGGCGGGAGAGGGCGAGGAACGTCTCGGAGGCGAAGTCGCCGCGGTTCGTGAACTCCACGGCGCGGGCGCCGCCCTCCGCGCAGCCGGCCACCATGTCGAACGCCGTCTCCGGATCGGGCGCCGTGAACGTGGGGACGGCGCCGCTGTCGAGGATCGCGCGAAGGACCGTGAGGCGATCGGTGGCGGGCATCGGCGGGCGACTCCTCGGGCGGTGATTGGGGCACGGGCGGATGGCGCTTCGAGGCGGCGGCGGCGGCGCGGGATCGCGGCGGCCGCGTTGGTGGCCCCGCCATGGTGCCGGAATCGGAGCCGTCGCGCACAATCGTCGCGATGGATCTCCTCCCGATCAACACCATCGACCTCGTCGTCCTCGTCCTGGCGATCGTGGCGGCCGTGATCGGCTTCCGGTCGGGGGCGATTCCCCAGGTCCTGGGGCTGGCCGCCGCCGGCGCCGCCGTCGCCCTCATCGTGGCGTTCGCGCCGCAGCTCACGAGCGCCCTGGCCGGGGTGGAGCAGCCTGCTCGTGCCTTCGTGGCGATCGGGGGCGCCTTCCTGGTCGTCGCCATGGCCCAGGCGATCGGCTCCGGCGGGGGGGCCATGCTGCGCGACCGGCTGCTGGGAGGCGTCGGGGGCCGGATCGACAGCGCCCTCGGGGCCGCGCTCGGGGCGGCCCAGGTGGTCCTCGTCACCTGGCTGGTGGGCGGCCTCCTCGCCACCAGCTCCCTCCCGGTGATCGCGAGCGTTGCCGGGCGGTCGGTCGCCGTCCGCTGGCTCCTGGAGGTGCTCCCGCCGCCCGGCGACGTGATCGGCGAGGTCGGCGCGATCATCGACGACAGCGGCCTGCCGCAGGTCTTCAGCGGCCTGGAGCCGCTGCCGGCCGCCCCGCTGGACGTCCCCGCCGCCGCGGAGGCCGGGGTGATCGTCGCCCGCGCCGTCGCGAGCACCGTGCGGGTGGAGGCCCAGGGATGCGGGGCCTCCTTCACGGGGGCCGCCTTCTCGGTCGCGGACGGCTACTTCGTCACGAACGCCCACGTCGTGGCGGGAGCCGAGCGGGTCACCCTCCGCGGCGCGGCCGGCTCGGGACGGGGAACGGTCGTCCTCTTCGACCCGGACCTCGACGTCGCGGTCGTGCGCGCCACCGCGCTTCGCCTGCCCGCCCTCGTCCTCGCCCCGGAGGCACCCCAGCGGGGCGCCGTCGGGGCCGCCCTGGGCTACCCCAACGGGGCGGGCCTCACCACGCTCCCGGCCGCGGTGACGGCCCTCGTCCGGGCCCGGGGCCGCGACATCTACGGCGAGGCCCCCGTGGTCCGCGTCGTGCTGGAGCTGCGCGCGGCCATCGAGCCCGGGACGAGCGGCGGCCCGCTCGTCCTGCCCAACGGGACCGTGGGCGGCGTCGTGTTCGCCGAGTCCCGGACGGACGAGACCGTGGGCTACGCGCTGGATCCGGCGGCCGTCGCCGTGGCGATCATGCCGGGCATCGGCGAGACCGACCCCGCCGCCACGGGACCCTGCATCCGGTAGCGGGCCGTAGACTTCACCGGGCCAGCCGACGACGCGACCCGAGGACTTCCGCCATGCCCGACCGCGCCCTCCCCTACGACCAGCCGAGCCATCCGGCCAAGCGCCACTCGGCGCGCCTGACCGACGGGCCCGACCGCGCGCCGGCGCGGGCGATGCTCAAGGCGATCGGCTTCACCGACGAGGACCTCGCCCGGCCGATCATCGGCGTCGCCACGACGTGGATCGAGACGATGCCCTGCAACTTCAACCAGCGCCGCCTCGCCGAGTTCGTCAAGGAGGGGATCCGGGCGGCCGGCGGGACGCCGATGGAGTTCGGCACGATCGCCGTCAGCGACGGCGTCACGATGGGCACCGAGGGCATGAAGGCCTCGCTGGTGAGCCGCGAGGTGATCGCCGATTCGATCGAGACCGTCGTCCGTGGCCACCTCTTCGACGGCCTCGTCTGCCTGGTCGGCTGCGACAAGACGATCCCCGCCGCGGCGATGGCCCTCGCCCGCCTCGACATCCCCGGGCTCGTCCTCTACAACGGCACGATCTACCCGGGCGTCTACAAGGGCAGGAACGCCGACATCGTCACCGTCTTCGAGGCGGTCGGCGCCTACCGGGCCGGGACGATCACCCTCGAGGAGCTCTACGAGATCGAGAGCGCCTCGTGCCCCGGCGCCGGCGCCTGCGGCGGCCAGTACACGGCCAACACGATGAGCACCGTGATGGAGTTCATCGGGCTCTCGCCGGCCGGCCTCAACGGGATCCCGGCCGAGGATCCGGCCAAGGACGCGGCGGCGCGGCAGTGCGGCGAGCTCGTCATGGACCTCGTGACCCGCGACGTGCGCCCCTCGGCGATCCTCGACCGGCGCGCGCTCGAGAACGGGATCGCCTCGGTCGCGGCGACCGGCGGCTCCACGAACGGCGTCCTCCACCTCCTGGCGATCGCCCGCGAGGCCGGCATCCCGCTCGAGATCGACGACTTCAGCCGGATCGCCGACGCGACGCCGATCGTGGCCGACATGAAGCCGGGCGGCCGCTACTCGGCCTCCGAGATGTACGACGCGGGCGGCGTCGCCCTCGTCATGCGCGAGCTGCTCAAGCGCGGCCTCCTCCACGGCGACGCGCCGACGGTCGACGGGCGGACGATCGCGGAGATCGCGGCGGCCGTCGTCGAGACCCCCGGCCAGCGGGTCGTGGTGCCGATCGAGACGCCGCTCAAGGCGAGCGGCGGCCTCACGATCCTCCGCGGCTCGCTGGCGCCGGAGGGCTGCGTCATCAAGCTGGCCGGCCACGAGCGACGCCGCCACCGCGGGCCGGCCCGGGTCTTCGACTCGGAGAACGCCTGCTTCGACGCCGTGAAGGCGGGCTCGATCGCCCGCGGCGACGTCATCGTCATCCGCTACGAGGGACCGGTCGGCGGTCCCGGCATGCAGGAGATGCTCTCGGTCACGGCGGCGCTCGTCGGCGAGGGCCTGGGCGAGCACGTCGCGCTCCTCACCGACGGCCGCTTCTCCGGCGGGACGCACGGCCTGATGATCGGCCACGTGGCGCCGGAGGCGGCGCTCGGCGGGCCGATCGCGTTCGTCGCGGACGGCGACGAGATCGAGATCGACGTCGACCGCAAGGCGCTCGACCTGCTCGTGGCCGACGACGTGCTCGCGGCGCGGCGGGCCGCCTGGACGCCGCCGCCGCCGCGCTACCCGGGCGGCGTCTTGGCCAAGTACGCGGCCCTCGTCTCCTCGGCCTCGGACGGCGCGATCACGACCGGCGCCCGGATGCGGGCCAGCCTGCCGAACGCATGAACGCGAGCGTCGCCGGCCAGGTCGCCCCGGGCCCCCGGCGACCGGGACTCCTGGGCTTTCGGATCGCTGCCTCCGCTTCGGCCGGGATCGACTGGGCGCGGCTCGACGAGACGTGGGCGCTCGCCGGCGAGCTTGGCGCGTTCGACGCTGGCTGGATGAGCGACCACCTCTCCGACGCGGCCCGGGAGCGGGGCGGGCCGGCCCTGGAGGCCCTCACCGCAGCCGCAGGCCTGGCCCACCGCGTGCCGGGGAGGTGGATCGGGATCGCCGTCCTGGCCAACACCTTCCGCCACCCGGCGATCGTCGCAAAGGCCGCCACGGTGCTCGACAACATCACCGGCGGCCGGTTCGTCCTGGGCATGGGGGCGGGCTGGCACGAAGGCGAGCACGAGGCCTTCGGGATCCCGCTGCCGCCGATGGCCGAGCGGTTCGATCGGTTCGAGAGTGGCGTCCGGACGGTCGCCGCGCTGCTCTCCGATGCCGCCCGCACCGCCCCGGGGGTCACCCTCGACGATCCGTACTACCCGCTCCTCGGGGCCACGAACGAGCCACCCCCGGTGCGGCCCGGCGGCCCGCCGATCTGGCTGGGCGGCCAGCGCCGGCGCGGCATCGCCCTGGCTGTCCGGCACGCCGACGGATGGCCGATGCCGGGAAACCGGCCGGGCGACGTGGGGTACTTCGCCGAGAAGCGCGACGAGATCCGGCGAGCCCTCGAGGCGGCCGGCCGCGATCCCGAGGCATTCACCTTCGCCGCCCAGCTGAGCTGCGGGACCACGGCGGCGGAGCGCCGCGAGGCGCTCGCGGTCGCCACGGCGTTCGTGCGGGCCGGCGCCGGCCACGTGATCCTGGGCCTGCCCGCGGCCGCTGCTCCGGACGGCCTCGCCGTGGTGGCCCGCGAGGTGGCGGAGCCGCTGGCCGCGGCAGCCGGCTGAGGGCGCCGGACGTGCCGACGACCCGGCCGGGGATGGTCCGGGTCGTCGGGCGAGAGAAGCGTTGCCACGGCGGTCGCAGCCCCGGGGCCGCCACGGCGGTCGCCGGGGTGACCGACCTGTACCGACGTAGAGGCACGCGGGCCCCCAGAGGTTTCACCTCCGCTGAGATTCTCCGGGCGCCGGGCGGCGGCGAACTGGACGCGCCTTGGCGTTCGACGCAAAAGGGGGCATCATCGGTCGCGATGACAGCAGACCTGGACCAGCCTGGCGCCCTCCCGGATGGACCGTCGGCGGCGCCAGATGCCCTCGCCGCGGATGGCACGACCGTCCCGACCCACGCGGCGGCCGACCGGCCGCGCGGGCTCGACGCCTGGTTCCCACCGGGAGGCGAAGACGACGCTCCCCCCGAGCGGGTCGCCGACGAGCGCCGGATGACCCGCCTCCTGATCCTGATGATCATCCTCCTGGTCGGCGTGCCGACGCTCCTCACGCTCGTCGCCTTCATCGGCCAGCTGGTCTCCCTGCGAGGAGGCGGATGAACGGGCCGCGGGCTCCGCCGCGAGCCCCGCCGCCCGCGTGCAGCTGCCATCGCGCCACCGCGTCAGAGGACGTCGAGGCCCTCGAGGACCAGGATCGCCCCGAAGAGCACGAACGAGGCGGCCGCGAACAGCTTGATGGCGCGCTCCGGGAGCCGCGAGCCGAGGAGCGCTCCCACGCCGATCGCCAGCGCGTCGGCCGCCACCATCCCGGCGGTCGAGCCCAGCCAGGTCCCGATCGGCTCCTCCGTCGTGGCCAGGGTGACGGTCGCCAGCATCGTCTTGTCGCCCAGCTCGGCCAGGAAGAACGCCGTCCCGATCGTGAGCATCGCCCAGCGCGTGCTCCGGGCGGCCCTCGACTGCTCGCGCTCACCGAGGTGGTCGCCGCGCAGCGTCCAGGCGGCGAAGACGAAGAAGGCGAGGCCGGCGACGACGTTGATCACGTTCGTCGGGAGGGCGAGCGCGGCGGCCGACCCCAGGAGCACCGACCCGGCGTGGACGACCAGGGTGGCCACGGTCACGGCAGCCAGCACGGTCCAGGCCGGGTACCGCGCGGCGAAGGCGAGGGCCATCAGCTGGCTCTTGTCGCCCAGCTCGGCGAGCAGCACGATGCCGAAGCTCAGCCAGAATGCGTCCACGAATGCCTCCGGTCGGGGGGCGCCGGGCGGGGTGCGACCTCGACCCGGCACCCGGGGATGGGTGCTGGTCGAAGGTCTCGTCCGCCCGCGAGGGCCCGGCGACCGGGCGCCGAGGCGCCAGCATGTCGATCGGCCGGAGAGGGACTACTCCCCTTCGGGCGAAGTGTGACCGCTCGGCCGGGACGGCGTCAAACCGGGCCCGATCGGGGTGTGCAGGCCCGATCGGGGATCGCCTCAGGTCGTGGCCAGATCGGCGTTGCTCCAGGCACGAAACCCCACGCAACCGGGCGCATGGCGAGAGATCGGCCGGGGTTTCGTGCTCGAACGACGTCCATGTTGTTCACGTCTCCGCCCCCCGTCGCGCCCGCGGGGCGCCCCCTTGACAGGCAGCCGGCCCCGGGCGAGGATTACATCGGATACTGAGGTAGTCGAGGAGTTGCCACGTGTCGGCTCAGTCGGTCCGGTCGCAATTGATGAAGGGCGCAACGCCCTACCTCGTGCTGGCCGTGCTTCGCGACGGCGAGGCGTACGGCTACGAGATCGCGCGCCGGATCCGCGACCGGAGCACGGACGAGTTCGTGCCGAGCGAAGGCGCCCTCTACCCCGCCCTGCATCGTCTCGAGACGGAGGGTGCCCTCACCGCCACGTGGCGCGAAGGCGCGGGCGGCCCCCGCCGCCGCTGGTATCAGATCACCGAGGCGGGCCTGACCGCGCTGGCCGGACACGAGCGCGAATGGGAGGCGTTCAGCCGTGCCGTCTCCCTCGTCGGCCGAAAGGAACCGGCCGGTGCCTGACCGCGAACCACGCCTCGCGACCCGCGACGCCTTCCTCGCGGCGGTCGCTGCCCACCTCGACCTGCCCGGCGAGCAGGCCCACGGGGTTCTCGACGAGCTTGCGAGCCATCTGAGCGATGCAGCCGACGAGCTCCGGGATCGGGGCCTCTCGGCAGAAGACGCCGAGAGGCGCGCGATCGAGCGCCTCGGCGACGCTCGCCGACTCGGGGGCGAGCTCTCGCGCGCCCGGCACGAGCGCCGCCAGCTGCTGGCGGCCGTCGGGGGCGGGATTCGGGGCCTTGTCGTCGAGGGCGTTCGGACCTGGCTCTTCATGGCCGTGGTCGTCACCGGCATATCGGTCGTGGCGATCCCGCTCGCCGCGGCCGTCATCCACGCCCAGGGTCGTTCGGCGTCGAGCTACTTCGGGGGACCCCTGGGCAGCCTCGCGACGGTGGTCGCCGCCCTTGCCGCCGCGGCGTATCTGGGCTGGATCCTGCCCGCCCAGGTGGCCCGGCCCGCGATCCGTTCCGTGCGCGCCGTGCGACGGATCGTCGCCGTGGTGGGCTTCGTGGGCGGGTCGACGGTCCTGTGGCTCCTGCTCCAGGTCGCCCTGGACCCGGTCCTGGCCGCGGGCCTGCCCCTCGTCCCCGTCGCCTTCGCCCTGGCCGCGCTGCGGGCTCCGGAAGGACCCGGGTTCAGGGTGGGACTCGTCCCCGCCGTCGTGGTGGCCGCGGTGCTCTGTCTGCCGATGACAGCACTCGCCGTGGTGACGGCGACGGATTCCGGGCAACCGACGGACTTCATGGCCGACACCGCGCTGCTCGGGGATCCCCAGGACCCGACCGAGGAGGCGGTGGGCATGCAGTGGTCGATGACCTCGCCCGGCGATCCGGCCGAGGTCACGGTCGAGTTCCCGAGCCCGGCGGTGGCCGCGCGCTTCACGACCGTCCGCCTCGAGCTCTGGCCGGCGCGCGTCGTCGAGGGCGTCGTGCAGTTCGGGCGGGAGCCCGTGGCGGTTGCGACCGCGCCGGTGGCCGGCATCGAGACGGTGGTTGCGTACCAGGTGCCGCGGCTCCGCGACCCGGTCACGACCACGACCTTCCTGGTCGGCGTCCGGCCGGATGGGGGCCGAACGGTCCTCGCCGAACGCTTCGACTTTCGCGACACGCCCCCCTGGAACGGCACGCTTCTCGAGTGGTGGGCCGGACACCCCTGAGGTTCGCGGGGCGAGCGACGAACGGCACCCACGCTCCGGGTGCCCGCCCGGGCGGCGCCAACCCGCGCGGGCCGCCCCGGCCACCCGGCCGCGACCCTACAGCGGCCGCTGCTTGATCAGGCGGCCGCGCCGGGAGACGGCCCGCGTGGCCAGCGCCGCCACGCCCATCGCCACGATGGCCCGCTCCGCCGGCGGGAGCGGTCGGATCACGGCCAGGAACTGGTCCGCCCGGGCCCGGTCGATCACCCCCAGGAGCGCCCGTCCCCGCTCGGTCAACCAGACCGAGCGCATCCGCCGGTCGTCGGCCTCCTCGCGCCGCTCGAGGAGCCGGCGCCGGGCCAGGCCGTCCACCAGCCGCGACGTCGCCGACGGCGAGCGGTTGAGGGTGTCGGCCAGGTCGGCGATCGTGGTCGTGCCGCCATCGGCGACGGCGTAGAGCGCGGCGAGCTGGGTGAAGCCGAGGCGGAGCTCACCGAGCTGCGCGGCGAACCCGATCACCAGCTCCCGCCAGAGGGCCTTGCCGAACGCCACCCGCTCGGACAGCTCGCGCGGGTTCTGGATGCGGGCGCGAGCCGCCGCGACGGGCGCCAGGAGGACGTCGTCGGCCATCGCCTCGAGCGATGCGGTCGTGACCCGGACGTGCGGGCGGGAGCGCGGGTAGGCCCGCGAACGGCGGGCGGGCGGGGGTGCCGCCCGTCGATCCGGCGAGGAGTCGGTCATCGACGGAGCCTATCCCGCGGGCGAGATCCGTGCAACGTTGCACGAGCTTTTCGGGAAGCGCCCCGTCCGCGCGGTACTCTGCATCCGGCGCCGGTCCGGGCAGGCGCGTCCCGCTCGGACCGGCGTCGCCGAGCCGCCCTCCCAGCCTCGAGGTACTGCCACCACGATGTCCAGCCTCGCCTTCGTCTTCCCGGGCCAGGGTTCGCAGGCCGTCGGCATGGGCCGCGCGCTCGCCGCCGTCTCGCCCGCCGCCGCCGCCGTCTTCGCCGCGGCCGACGACGCCCTCGGCGAGCCTCTCTCCCGCCTCGCCTGGGAGGGCCCGGCCGAGGAGCTGGACCTGACCGTCAATGCCCAGCCCGCCCTCCTCGCCGCCTCGATCGCCTTCCTCCGCGCCCTCGAGGAGCGACGGGCCGCCGAAGGCCGGGCGCCGCTCGCCCCCGCCTTCGCCGCCGGCCACTCGATGGGCCAGTACTCCGCCCTCGTCGCCGCCGGCGTCGTCTCCCTGGCCGACGGGATCCGCCTGGTGCGCGAGCGCGGGCGGCTCATGCAGGCCTCGGGCGAGGGCAGCCCGGGGGCGATGGCGGCGATCATCGGGCTCCCCGACGAGCGCCTCGACGACCTCGTGGCCGCCGGCGCCGCCCACGGCACGTTCGGGATCGCCAACCGCAACTCGCCCGGCCAGGTCGTCGTCTCCGGGGTGCGGCCCGCGGTCGAGGCCGCCGCGGCCGCCGCGAAGGGCATGGGCGCCAGGCGCGCCATCGTCCTCCCCGTCAGCGTCGCCGCCCACTCGCCGCTGATGGCCGGCGCCGCCGCCGGCATGGCCGCCGCGCTCGCCGACGTGCAGTTCGGCGAGCCCGCGGTCCCCCTCCTGGCGAACGCCGACGCCACGCCCCTGACCACGGCCGATGCCTGCCGCGCCGAGCTCGTCGACCACCTGACGACCGGCGTCGACTGGATCGCCGCCATCGCCGCCATGCGCGCCGCCGGCGTGACCCGCTTCGTGGAGGTCGGGCCCGGCCGCGTCCTCTGCGGTCTCATCCGGCGAATCGCGCCCGACGCCGAGGCACTCCCCCTCGACGACCCCAACGCCCCGGGCGGCCTCGCCGACCCGGACGCGCCAGCGGGCGCCGTCCCGCCAGCCTGACCGCCCGCCACCGACCCGCCCCACCCCGACAGGAGACCCGCCCCCGTGCGCAAGCCCGATTTCACCCGCCGCATCGCCGTGACCGGCGTCGGTCTCGTCACCCCCATCGGGGCCGACGTCGACACCGTCTGGAGCAACCTCGTCAACGGGGTCTCCGGCCTCAAGCGGATCACCTACTGGGACCCCGAGCCGTACGACTGCAAGGTCTCCGGCGAGGTTCTCGACTTCGACCCGAACGAGTGGATGAACTTCAAGGAGGTCCGCCGCACCGACCGCAACGTCATCCTCGGGGTGGCGGCGGCCAAGAAGGCGCTGGCCCACTCCGGCCTCGAGGTGACGGACGCCAACCGCGACGACATCGCCGTCTACTTCGGGTCCGGCGGCGGCGGCTCCAAGCTCCTCATGGACAACGTCTCGGTCTGGGAGACGAAGGGAGCGCGCGCCGTCAGCCCGTTCTTCATCGCCAACATGCTGCCCGACACCGCGTCGGGCCAGATCGCGATCGAGACCGGGATCCGCGGGCCGAACATGTGCATCGTCACGGCCTGCTCCACGGGCACCCACAACATCGGCGAGGCGGCGGAGCTGATCCGCCGCGGCGACGTCGTGGCGGCGATCGCCGGCTCCACGGAGACGCCGCTCCACGAGCTGGTCCACATCGGCTTCTCGAACATGCGGGGGATGGGCACGCCGCGCGAGGGCGACGTCGGAGCAGTCCATCTCGCGGCCCTTCGACATCAGCCGCAACGGCTTCGTCCTGGGCGAGGGCGCCGGGGCCGTGATCCTCGAGGATCTCGAGCACGCCAGGGCCCGCGGGGCGACCGTCTACGCCGAGGTCGTCGGCTTCGGCTCCGCGGCCGACGCCTGGGACCTCATCCAGCCGGTGGAGAAGGGGGACGGCGTCCGCCGGGCGCTGGTCGCTGCCCTGGACCGCTACGACGTCCAGCCGGAGCTGGATCGACATGATCAACCCCCACGGCACGTCCACGCCGCTGGGCGACCTGCGCGAGGCGCAGGCCTTCTGGGATGTCTTCGGCGAGCGCACCCCGGAGATCAGCATCAGCGCCACGAAGTCGCTCACCGGACACCTCATGGGCGCCGCCGGCGCCGTCGAGGCGATCTTCACGATCCTCGCCGTCCACAACCAGACCGTCCCGGGCGTGCCGACCTTCCGGGATCCCGACCCGGAGATCAACCTCAACGTCCCGGTCGCCACCGTCCAGCGCGAGATCCGCTACGCCATCTCCGACAACGTCGGCCTCGGCGGCCACAACGGCGCCGTCGTGTTCAAGCGCTACGAGGGCGACTGACCGCCTCGCTAGAATCCGGCGTACGCGCCCACACCCGCGGCCGGTCGCGCCGGCCGCCGCACTCGAGGAGACGCCCGTGCCCCCCAGCCAGGATCCCGCCCGCCGCGCCGTCGTGACCGGCCTTGGCGCCGTCATGCCGATCGGCAACGACTTCGAGACGTACTGGCGGAACCTGCGGGACGGCGTCTCGGGGGTCGCCACGATCACCCACTTCGACCCCACCGACTTCGAGGTCAAGATCGCGGCCGAGGTCAAGGACTTCCGGGCGGCCGATCACATGGACGCCAAGATGGCGCGCCGGATGAGCCGCTTCACCCACCTCGCCATGGCCGCCTCGAAGGAGGCGCTCGACTCCTCCGGGTTCGATCCGGCGGCCCTGGACCCCGAGCAGCGCGATCGCGTCGGGGTCGTGATCAACACGGGCGGCGGCGGGATCGAGCAGGTCGTGGAGGGGACGCTCGTCCGCGGCTCGCGCGGCCCGCGCTTCGTCAGCCCCTTCGCCATCCCGGGCCTCTCGCCCTCGATGGCCGCCTGCATGGTCAGCATGGAGCACGGGCTCACCGGGCCGGTCATGACCCAGGTGGCGGCGTGCGCGACCTCGGTCATCGCCTTCCACGACGCCCTGCGGCTGATCGCCGAGGGCGAGTGCGACGTGGTCCTCGCCGGCGGCAGCGAGGCGCCGATCCTGGAGGTCGGCGTGGCCGCCCTGGGCAACATGGGCGCCCTGTCCAAGCGCAACGACGACCCGACGCGGGCCTCGCGCCCGTTCGACCGCGACCGCGACGGCTTCGTCCTGGGCGAGGGCGCCGGCGTGGTGATCGTCGAGTCGCTGGCCCACGCCCTGGCGCGCGGGGCGACGCCGCTGGCGGAGGTCCTCGGCGGCGCCCTGACGGCCGACGCCTTCCACATCTCGGCGCCGGAGCCGACGGGACGCGGCGCCACCCGGGCCATGTCGATGGCCCGCGAGCGAGCCGGCGTGACGGCCGACGAGATCGACTGGATCGTGGCCCACGGGACCGCCACGCCGCTCAACGACGTGACCGAGACGCGGGCGATCAAGGCATCCTTCGGCCCGGCGGCCTCGAAGGTGGCCATCAGCTCGCCGAAGTCGATGATCGGGCATCTCGTGGGGGCCGCCGGGATCGCCTCCGCCCTGGCGGCGCTCGGCGGGATCCGCGACCAGGTGCTCTCGCCCACGATCAACCACGACAACCCGGACCTGCCGGAGTGCGACCTCGACTACGTGCCGCTCGTCTCGCGGAAGGCGAAGGTGGACACCGTGATGGTCAACGGCTTCGGCTTCGGCGGCCAGAACGCGGTGGCGATCTTCCGGCGCTACACGGGGTAGGCATCCACGCCGGGGTACCATCGGCATCCATGGGTCGCCTTCGCCTGCCCGCCTGGCTTCGCCGGGGCCTGGAGGCCGGCATCTTCGCCGCCCTCCTCTCGCTCGTCTCCGTCGTCGCCCTCACGTGGGAGGACCAGGGGCCGGGACCGCTGGTCCTTCCCGGGGGCCTGGCGGCGGGCCTCACCCTCGCCCTGCCGGTCCTCTCGATCGGCGTCCTCGCCATCGCCTACCCGGTTGCCCTGGCGGCCACGAAGGGCGACGCCATCCTGGGGGCCATCGTCGGCTGGATCGTGGGGGCGGACCTGCTGGCAGCCGTGACGGCCGCCATGGACCAGCGGCTCCTGCTCGTCGGCGTCGGGATCGCGGTGCCCTTCGGCGTGGTGGCGGGGGTCTTCGCGGCGCCGGCAGCCCTCGGCGGGCTCCTGGCGGCGCAGCTCTTCACGCCGCTGGGATTCGGGCGGCGCGCCGGGCGGGTCGCCGCGATCGTGGCCGCTGCCGTGGCCACCCCGATCCTCGCGATCGTCGTGCCGCTCGCGGCCTGACCGATCGCGCGGGCGAGACCAGGCCCGCCGGACCCCATCTCCGGGCAGTGCGATACTCCCCCGGCGGTCCGGACCGCGGATCGCAGGAGGCTGCGTGATCACCCCGCTCCCCGCCGGCAGCGTCTTCGCCGGCTACCACCTCGACGCCGTCCTCGCCCAGGGCGGGATGGGCGTCGTCTACCTCGCGACCGAGGAGCGGCCCCGGCGTCGTGTCGCCCTCAAGCTGATCGCCCCGGCACTGGCGGCGGATCCCGCGTACCGCGAGCGCTTCCTTCGCGAGGTCGACGCCCTCGCCGCCCTGGAGCATCCGAACGTCGTCCCCATCCACGCCGCGGGCGAGTGCGACGGCCAGCTCTACCTCGCGATGCGCTACCTGGACGGGCCCGACCTGGCCGAGGTGGTGCGGACCCGCGGTCCCCTCCCCCCGGCGGCGGCTCTCGACCTGCTGGCGCCCATCGCGGACGCCCTCGACGTGGCCCATGCCCGCGGGATCGTCCACCGCGACGTGACGCCCACGAACATCCGCCTCGACGCGCGCGGCACCCCCTACCTCACCGATTTCGGGCTCACGAAGCGGGCGGCCACGGCCGGCCAGACCGCGCTGACGCTCGGCCCGATGGGGACCCCCGCCTACATGGCGCCCGAGCAGTTCGCCACCGAGGCGGCCGCCCGCGCCACGGACCCGAGCCTGGCGTCCCGCGCCGACGTGTACGCCCTCGGCTGCGTCCTCGTGCACCTCCTGACGGGCGCCCCACCCTATCCCCGGGACACCTACGAGGCCGCCCTCTGGGCCCACGTCCACGCGGACCCGCCGGCCGTGGCCGAGCGGCGGCCCGGCCTCCCCCCGGCGATCGACGGCGTGGTGGCCTGCGCCCTCGCCAAGGACCCCGCGGCCCGCTTCGCGTCGCCGGGCGCGCTCGTGCGGGCGGCCCGCGCGGTCCTTGTTCCGGGCAGCGATCCGGCAGCGGCCATGCCGTCGTCGGTCACCCAGCCGGCCGTGCCCATCGACGGCCGACCGGCGTTGGCCGCCCGGTCCGTCTCGTCACCATCGGCGGCTCGGCCCAGGCGGCGGGCGGGCCTCGCGACGGCCGCCCGGGCCGTCGCGATCCTCGTGCTCATCGCCGTCGTCGCCGCATCCGGGATCGGCGGGGGCCTGCTGCTGGCCGGATCGGTCATCCCCGGGTCGACGACGCCGGGTCCGTCGGATGCCGCGGCCGGGCCCACCCGGCGCCCGACGCCCCGACCGACGCCGACCCCTCCCCCCACTCCGAGTCCGACGCCCCGACCGACGCCCACCCCCGCTCCGACGCCCCGCCTCGGCAGACCGGAGGACGTGGCCATCCTGCGCGCCTGGATCCCGCGCAGCGTCCGCACCTCCTGCGTGTCGACGGCCCTCCGCTCCAGCGGAGAGATCGCCGCCGTGAGCTGCACGGAGAAGGACATCCGGGATCTCCACTACGTGCTCTTCCGCGGCGTCGACGCGCTGAACGCACGGTGGAACGCGTACTTCGCCAAGGCGGCGATCAAGCCCGGCGGCAGCTGCGCGGAGGGCGAGGAGGCCCACGGCGACTGGCGCGACGAGGGCATCTTCGGGATCTTCCCCGAGGTCCGGGGGACCCTGGCCTGCACCGTCGAGAAGGATGGCGACGCGCGGGTCGACTGGACCACCATCGACGCCCCGATCTGGGCCACCCTGTGGCGCGACGACGAGGACATCGCCGCGGCCTATGGCACCTGGCTGGAGGGCCGCCTCAACCCGCTCCGCCAGCCGCGCTGACGCACCGGGTCGGAGGCGGGCTACCGGACCTCGAAGACCGCCGCCGGCATCGCCGTGCCGCCGCCCATCGGGGCCCCGGCGCCCATCGCGTCGCCCGCGGCGGCGGTCTGCTCCAGCGGCGAGCAGGAGAGCGTGTACCGCCCGGGCTGGCCGAGGGCGAACCGGGCGGCCTGCTCCTGGCCCGGGCGCGGGTTCAGCTCCAGCTTCGGGGCGCCCGGCAGGGTGCAGACGAACAGCGTGTCGGAGTCGTTCGTGAAGGTGACCCGGACCTGCGTGCCGGCCGCAACGCGATAGATCGAGGCGGGGCCGTCCAGCGCCGAGGCCCGCAGCTCCAGCGGCACGGCGCCCGCGTCGAGCCAGCGGTTGACGCCGATGACCGACGCCGCGATCCCGACGGCCAGCCCCGCGATCACCGCGAGGTACGCCGCGTCCTTCACCCGCGTCCAGGTCCGGTGCTGGGCCGCCGCCAGGACCGCCGCCGGGCGCGGGTCGTAGCCGCGCAGGCGGAGCGAGTTGGAGATGACCGACACCGACGAGAGGGCCATGGCGCCCGCGGCCATCGCCGGGTTGAGGGTGATCCCGAAGAACGGGAAGAGGGCGCCCATCGCGATCGGGATGAGGGCCACGTTGTAGGCGAAGGCCCAGAAGAGGTTCTGGCGGATCACCGCCATCGTGCGCCGCGAGAGGGCGATCGCCGCGACCACGCCGCGCGGGTCGCCGCCGACGAGGGTGATGTCGGAGGCTTCGATCGCCACGTCGGCGCCGGTGCCGATGGCGACCCCGAGGTCGGCCGCGGCGAGGGCCGGGGCGTCGTTGATCCCATCACCGACCATGGCCACGACCTTGCCCCGGGCGCGCAGCTCGTCGACGACCCCCGCCTTGTCCCCGGGGAGCACCTGGGCGCGGACGCGCTCGGGCGGGATCCCCACCTGCGCCGCGACGGCGAGGGCCGTCGCCCGATGGTCGCCGGTGACCAGCCAGGCCTCGATGCCGGCGGCCGCGAGCGCCCGGACGGCCTCGGCCGATTCGGGCTTGACCGGGTCCGCGATGGCGATGAGGCCGGCGGCGGCGCCGTCGACGGCCACGAAGACCGGGGTCCGCCCCACCGCGGCGTGGGCCTCGCCTGCCGCGACGAGCTCCCCCAGGTCGACGCCGCGCTCCCCAAGGAAGCGGGCGCTGCCGACGAGGACGGTCCGCCCGTCGACGGTCGCCTCGGCCCCGCCGCCCGCGGTGGCCACGAAGGCGTCGCCGCCGGGGAAGGCGAGCCCGCGCTCGCGCGCGGCGAGGAGGATCGCCGAGGCCAGGGGGTGCTCGGAGCCGGCCTCGACGGCCGCCGCCAGGCGCAGGAGGTCGTCCTCGGCCAGGTCGCCGGCGGGGAGCAGCTCGGCGACGGCGGGCTTGCCGCGCGTCAGCGTGCCGGTCTTGTCGAGGATCACCGCCGTCACGCGGTGGGCGTTCTCCAGCGCCTCGCCGCCGCGGACCAGGATCCCGGCCTCGGCGCCGCGCCCCGTGCCGACCATGATCGCGGTCGGCGTGGCGAGGCCCATCGCGCAGGGGCAGGCGATGATGACGACGGTGATGAAGGCGGCCAGCGCGAGCGTCACCTTCGGCTCGGGGCCCAGGAGCGAACCAGAGGGCGAAGGTCGTCGCGGCCACCGCCAGCACGACCGGGACGAAGATGCCGCTGATCTGGTCGGCCAGCCGCTGGATCGGGGCCTTGCTGCCCTGGGCGCGCTGCACCATCTCCACGATCTGGGCCAGCGCCGTGTCGCGCCCGACGCGGGTCGCCCGCATGACGAAGCTGCCGGTGGTGTTGATGGTGGCCCCGATCACCTCGTCGCCGGGCGCCTTCGTGACCGGCATCGCCTCGCCGGTCAGCATCGCCTCGTCGACGGCGCTGGAGCCCTCGCTGACGACGCCGTCGACCGGGACCTTCTCGCCGGGGCGGACGCGGAGGAGGTCGCCGGGCTGGACCTCCTCGATCGCGACGTCGACGTCGCCGTCCGGGCGGACGAGCCGGGCCGTCTTCGCCTGGAGCCCGACCAGGCGCCGGATCGCGCCGGTCGTGCGGCCCTTCGCCCGCGCCTCGAGCCACTTGCCCAGGAGGATGAGCCCGATGATGATCGTCGACGAGTCGAAGTAGGTCTCGGCGGGCAGGCCGGCCCGCATGATCGCCTCGGGGTACATCGTCACGAAGACGGAGAAGCCCCAGGCGGCACTGGTGCCGACGGCGACCAGCGTGCTCATGTTCGTGCCGCCGTGGCGGGCGCTCTTCCAGGCGGCCTCGTAGTAGCGGCGGCCGGCCCAGAACTGGACGAAGGTGGCCGGCCAGAGGACCAGCCGGTTCACGTCGGCCATCGCGAGCGGGAACGGGCCGAACATGAGGAGCATGATCCCGAGGGCGACGGCGATGCTGACGACGACCTGGATGCCGAGTGCCCGCTGCTCGGCGGCGCGGATCCGCTCGGTCTCGTCGAGCTCGGCGTCGATCGCGACCGGGGCGCCGCCCGCGCGGCCTGTCGCCCGCGCCTCGGCGGCCTCCAGGGCTCCCGGGCGGACCTCGTAGCCGGCCTTCTCGATCGCCCCGACGAGCTCGGTCCGCCCGACGGCGTCCGGCAGGTAGCGGATCGTGGCCACCTCGGTCGCGAGGTTGACGTTGGCCTCGACCACGCCGTCGGTCTTGCGCAGGAACCGCTCGATCCGGTTGCTGCACGAGGCGCAGGTCATCCCGACGACGGGGAACGAGACCTCGACCGGGGCCCGGTGCGGGAGCGGGGACGACGGGAGCCATGGGGACGCTGGTGCTCATACTCCCCTGGAGTATATCACCGCGTCAATGGCTGGCGGCCGCCTGGCCCGCGCCCTGGCGCCACCGGCTACACTCCGGCGATGCCGCGTCCAGCCGCGAGTCGGCCTGCCGTCGCTCCTCGGCGCGTCCGGGCGCGAGCCCGCGGTCGTGGCCGTGCTCGCGACGCCGGTCGGGCCGCTCCACGCCGCGGCGACGAGCGACGGGATCGTCGGCCTGGAGCTGCGGACGACCGACGAGGCGTTCGCCGTCTCGGTCGGGTCCCGCACGCGGCGCGCCGGTCATTCCCGCCGCGGACCCCGCCGCACCGCCTGCCGCGCGGGCCCACCTCGCCACGCTGGAGCGCGAGGTCGCGGAGCACATGGCGGGCACGCGGGACGCGTTCGACGTGCCGGTCGTCCTGGAGGGCGCTGAGCGACTGGGACCGCCGCGTCCTCGACGGCGTCCGGACGATCCCTCGCGGCGCCACCGCGTCGTACGGGGAGGTCGCCCGGCGAATCGGGCGGCCGGGGGCGGCGCGGGCGGTCGGCGGCGCGGTCGGCCGCAACCCGGTCGGGCTGCTGATCCCCTGCCATCGGGTGATCGCCGGCGACGGCACGCTCGGTGGCTACGGCGGCAGCTGGTTCGGCAGCCGCGAGGAGCTGCTCGGCCTCAAGGAGCGCCTCCTGGAGCTGGAGGGCATCGTCCCCGCCGCGTCGGCGCCGCGATCCGGGCCCCGCCGGTGACGGTCGCGCCGATGACCGTCCTGCGGGCGTACCGCCAGCTCCTCCGCAACGGGCCGCTGACGCGGCTCCTGGTCGGCGAGTTCGTCTCCTCGATCGGCGACTGGCTCTACCTCGTGGCCATCCTCATCCTCGTCTACCAGGTCACCGAGGACCCGTTCATCCTGGGGATCGTCGGCGCTGCCCGCGTCCTCCCCTACGTCTTCCTCTCGATCCCGGCCGGGATCGTGGCCGACCGCTTCGACCGCCGCCTCGTCCTCATCTCGACCGACATCGCCCGCGGGATGCTGATGCTCGTGATCGCCGGGATCGTCTTCCTCGACGGGCCCGGTCTGGCTGATCATCGCCCTCGCGATCGGCGGCACCTGCTTCGCCACCTTCTTCGGGCCGGCGATCGGGGCCTACCTCCCCAGCCTCGTCGAGGACGAGGAGCAGCTGGGCCCCGCCAACAGCGCCTGGTCGACGATGGACAACCTGGCCTTCGTCGTCGGGCCCGGCGGCGGCAGGACTCCTCATCGCGGCCGGGGGCCTCCTGGCCGCCTTCCTCCTGAACGCGGCGAGCTTCGCCGTCATCGCCGTCGTCCTGTGGGGGCTGCCACCGAGCGTCGCGACCGCCGCGGCGAGCGCCGAGGGGGAGGCGGCCGGCGAGACGCCCGCCGACGGCTCCCCGCCCGTCGCCGGCTCCCGGCCCGCCGACGGCTCCCGCGCCCGTCGCGGCTCCCCGCCGCGCTCCCGCGTCCCTGTCGCCCCCGGCTCCGCCGCGGCATGGACCGGCGGGTCCTCGTGCCGATCGTCGGGCTGGCCCTCATCGACGTCGTCGGGGCGGCCGCGGGTGGTGGGCTGTCGGTGCTCACCGTGGTGATCGCGACGACCGGCCTGGGCGGCGGCGAGGAGGCGACCGGCTTCCTCAACGCCGGGATCGGCCTCGGCGGCTTCGTCGGCGCGGTGGTCGCCGGCGCGTTCGTGCTGCGGCCCAGCCTCGTCCCGGTCCTCGCCGGCGGGTCGATCGTCCTGGCCGCCGGCCTCGCCGCGCTGGGATACGCGCCGGGGCTGGGGATCGCGATCGCGGCGATCGCGGTCGCCTCCGCCGGCGGCCTCCTGGTCGAGGTGACGAGCACGACCATCTTCCAGCGCGTGGTGCCGGATGCGGTCCGCGGGCGCGTCCTCGGCGTCCTGGGCACGATCTCCACGATCGCCTTCGCCGGCGGCTCGTTCCTCCTGCCGGTCCTGGGCGGCAGCCTGGGGACCGGGCCGGTGCTGGCCGGCGCGGGCCTCGCCGTGGCCGCGGCCGGCCTGCTCGGCGCCGTCATGGCCGCGCCGGCCGCGCGCCGGAGGGCGGGCTCCGCGGCCGACGTCCGGGTGACCCGCCTGGCGGGACTGCCGCTCTTTGCCGGGGTTCCGGCCGCGACGCTGGAGGCGGTGGCCGCGCGCCTCGATCCCGTGCGGGTGGAGGCCGGCCAGGTCGTGATCCACGAGGGAAGCGTGGCCGACCGCTTCTACCTCATCGAGGAGGGTACGTTCGAGGTGACCCGCCGACCCGTCGGCGACGCCGCCGCCGGCGAGCTGGGGCCGCTGCCCACCGGGCCGGAGGCCGCGCCAGCCGCGCTGGCGGCCGCGCCCGCGGTCGAGCACCTGCGGACGATGGGACCGGGCGAGGTCTTCGGCGAGATCGGCCTCCTGCGCCACATCCCCCGGACCGCGACCGTGACGGCCGCGTCGGCCGGCGCGCTCCTCGCCCTCGACGCCGCGGACTTCCGCGAGCTCCTGAACGCCGGGCCGCTCCTGGCGCCGCGGCTGTTGGATCTCCGGCGGGGGGCGCCCGGGGCCGGCTACTGACGCGGGGTGTCGGTCAGGCAGTCGCGCCGCTCCAGCCATCGCGAACAGGCACCCTCAGATCGATGACCGTGGCCGCATCAAGCGCGCATCAGGCCATCCGGCGCAGGTGTCGCGGCCGAGGCAGGGGATCTCCCTGCTGGCGGTGTGATGCGCCCGTGATGCGGGCACGGTCATCGAATTGGAGAGGGACACTTTCGCAGCGGGGCTCGCCGGAGGGGGCCTCGTCGGAGCGGGGCTCGCCGGAGAGGGACTCCGGGCGAGGCCTGCTACCGAACCGGCGGCTCGGATGCCGTCGCGGCCAGGATCGCCTTCACCTCGAACGGCGAGGCCGACGGGTGCCGTGCCCGGATGAGCGCCGCGTACCCGGCCACGTGCGGCGCCGCGAACGAGTTGCCGGTTGCCGTCATCCGGCCCCCGTCGCGCCAGGCGACGTCCACGTCGACCCCGTGGGCCCCGAACTCGACGGGCGGGTCGGAGTTGTAGAACCAGGCGGCGGGGTCGGCCAGGTCGTGGGCGGCCACCGAGACGACCGAGGCGAAGAGGGACGGGTAGCTGTTGCCCGGAACGTTGTTCGCCGCGCAGACGAGGAGCACGTTGGCGAAGTAGGCCCGGTCGGCGAGGTCGTGGAAGAGCCCGAAGAGGGCGTCGCTCCTGGACGAGAGGCTCAGGTTCACGACGCTTGCGCCCTGCTCGATGGCCCAGTCGAGGCCGGTGGCGAAGACCATTCCCTTGCCCCGGTTGTCGGGGCCGAGGACGCGGACCGAGACGAGGTCGGCTCCCGGGGCGATGGCGTGGATGATCCCGGCACAGGCGGTCCCATGGCCGACGACGTCGAGCGCCTCGGGGTCGTCGACCACGACGGGGTCGTCGTCCGGCGACGAGCCGGGCTCCACCTTCACGCTGCGCACGAGCTTCCCGCCCACGGCCGGATGGTCGCCCTCCACGCCCGAGTCGATGATCGCGACGGTCACCCCCGTCCCGTCCGTCCCGCCCACGGCCCACGCGCGGGTGAGGCGCCCGAAGGGGGCCTGCCGGCGCAGCCCGGCGAGGCGGGCACCGACGAACGGCTCGCTCCAGGCGGGGAGGAGCTCCTCGCTCATCGCCCGGGTGCGCGGCGGCGGAGCCCCCGGGCGCCCGCCCCGCGCAGCCCGCCCGCGTCGCGCTCGGCCTGGCGCACGAGGACGTCGAGCAGCGCGATCACGAGCTCCAGCTGGTCGGGAGCGGCGCGGCGCAGGGCAGCCACCCGCTCCACGAGCGGCCAGAGCGGGTCGTCCGGCCCGCCGACGTCGGACACGGCGGCCTCCACGAGCGCCTCCACGCCGTCGCCGGGCGCCTCGTCCCCGGCGAGCGAGCGGACGACAGCGCCGACCAGCGCCGCCACGTCGCGCTCGACGCGGCTGGCGCGGATGGCGACCGACGCCTGGCGGGCGAAGACGCCGGCCAGCTCCACGTCGCGGATCGAGAAGGTTGCCTCCGTGCGCTTGTCGAGCACCTCGAGGACGCCGATCGTGCCGCGCTCGTCGACGAGAGGGACGGCGACGATCGAGCGCGGCACGTACCGGGTCTGCTCGGCGAAGGCGCGCCCGAAGCGCGGGTCGCGGGCGACGTCGGAGATCGCGAGAGCCTGGCC
Organism: uncultured Chloroflexia bacterium; assembly: GCA_963827965.1. Taxonomy (GTDB): domain Bacteria; phylum Chloroflexota; class Limnocylindria; order Limnocylindrales; family CSP1-4; genus CTSoil-043. The sequence goes on from CAWHCW010000015.1 coordinate 157,571, forward strand.
GGTCGAGAAGACGTAGCCGACGAGGCCGCGGTCGGGCGGGATCTCGAGGCCGACGACCCCCTGGCCCTGGGCCCCCGCCGCGACGTGGAAGACGAGCAGGTTGCGGGTCGCGTCGAACAGGGCGAGGGAGGCCGCCTCGGCCTCGAAGAGGAGGACGGCGGCCTCGACGATCGAGCGCAGCACCGCCTCCGTCCCGCCGAGCTCCAGGCGCCGGGCGATCTCGGCGCGCCGGCCGATCGCCGCCAGCGCCTCGCGGATGGCGGCGGGCTCGGCCGCCCCCGAGGCGCCGCCGCCGGTCGCGTCCGTCACCGGTCCGCGGCCCGTTCCAGGCGCTCGAGGTCCGGGACGACGAGCCACTCCTTCTCGATCCGGACCAGCCCCTCGGCGGTGAACTCGGAGAGGAGGCGGTTCACGGTCTGGCGGGTCCCGCCGATCATCGCCGCCAGCTCGGACTGGGAGAACGGCCACGAGAGGCGGATCTCCCCGTGGGCGTCCGCGTCGGCCTCCCGGGCCATCCGCACGATCCGCCGCGCCAGGCGGCCGGGAAGGTTGAGGAAGTGGAGCTCGCCGACGTGGTAGGTGAGCCGTCGCAGCTCGCCGACCAGTCCCGCGAACAGCGCCCGGCGCAGGTTGGGGTCCTCGTCCACGAGGCGGTCGAAGGCGTCGCGGCGAAGCACGAGCGCCTCGGTGGCCTCGAGGGCGATCGCGGTCGCGGAGTGATCCTCGCCGTCGAGGAGGGCGAGCTCGCCGAAGAAGTCGCCCGCGCTGAGGGTCGCGATGATGGCCCCTTCCTCTCCCTCGGGGTCGGGGAGGACGATCTTCACCGCGCCGCTCTCGATCACGTAGAGCGAGTCGCCCGGGTCTCCCTGGTGGAAGATCGTCTCGTTGCGCCGGTAGCGCCGGCTGCGCAGCGACTCGATGCAGCGCGCCAGCGTCTCGTCGTCGAGCCGTGAGAAGAGGATGCAGCGCCGCAGCGCCTCCGCGGCGTTCGCCCGCTCATCCGCCGCCACGTGACCCTCCCGCACCCTGCCCCCGGGCTCGACGGTCGAATGCTACGAGCCGCGGACCGGCGTCGCAATGGGCGGCGCCGAGAACGCGCAGGGGGCGGGCCCCCCGACCCGCCCCCTGCGCTCTGGATGCTCGATCCCGGTGAGGTCCCCCGGTCAGTCCTTGCGCCGGATGGCCCGCTTGGCCTCGCTGATCAGGTTGCCGCGCGAGGCGCCGCGCTGCACGTCGCGCTCCTTCGCCCGGGCGAGGTCCCGCGCGAGGATCGGGTTCATCGCCCCGATCATGTGGCCCTCGACGTCGTCCTCGTCGACGGCGGAGCGCTTGCTGCTGACGCCGTCGACGTCCATCCGCCTGCTCTGGCCGTCCGGAGCCGACCGCCTCGAGGCGTGGCCCTCGACGTCGTCCTCGTCGACGGCGGAGCGCTTGCTGCTGACGCCCTCGACGTCCATCCGCCTGTCTGGCCGTCGGGAGCCGACCGCCTCGAGGCGTGACCCTCGACGTCGTCCTCGTCGACGGCGGAGCGCTTGCTGCTGACGCCGTCGACGTCCATCTTCTTGGTCCCGATGCCATCGGGACCCATTCTCCTGGTGCTTGCCATGCCGCATCCTCCTTGGGATCGAGGGTTCCGGCTGCGCCGGTGACGCGGATCATGCTCGCCCGGGTCACCCGGGTAAAGGGGTCATGCGACGGCCGTCCTGTCGGCCGCGCGACAGGCGCCATGTCCGCGGGGACGGGCTGGCGATCAGGGTCGCTGGACGGGCCGCATGGGGAAGACGCCGATCACGATCGGGCTCGTGGGGTCGAGGAGGAGCTCGTAGCCGACGTCGCCCTGGCGGAGCAGCTCGCCGAGCAGCCCCGTCTCGCGCTCCGGCAGCCCGATGAAGAGGCGCCGACCGTCGATGTCCGCGCCGCAGACGTCATCGTCGTCGCCGTTGAGGCCGAAGCGCCGGCGCAGCTCGTGGAGAGGCACGTACGGCCGGCTCTTGATGAAGCGGCGCAGCTGGGCCTGGGTGCAGGGCATCGGCGCCTCGGGGGCGCCACCGTCTGGAGCGGTCGCGGCGAGGGGGACGAAGACAACGCCGGGCGCGGCGATGCCGGGGGAGATCTCGCGCTGGGCCTGCGGCTCCAGCTCCTGGTCGCTCATCGAGACAGCTCCGCGGCGCGGGCCGCGCATGACGGACGGGAGGGGCCGGTGGCACGGCCGGCTGCGCCCGATGATACCGCCGCTCCGCCACAGGCGCCGCCGGCCGTCCCCGTCGGTGCCTGCGGGTGGCACGAAGCGGCCGCCGACCGGGTGACCGGCGGCCGCTCGGAGCGGCCCGGGGGAGGCGTCGGCTTCAGGCGCGACGCTGACCTGACGCGAGCCGGGGGCCGGGTTCCACGCGGACGCGCCGCAGGCGCGCCAGCAGGGCGGTGCCCGAGTGGACGGCGGAGCGCAGCTCGCCCGTAAGCCAGAGCGTGCGCGGGTAGCCGGCACGCGCCTCCGTTGCGAGCCGGCGGGCCTGCATCTCGGCCATGCGATCGGCCATGCGGCCCGGGACCAGGAGCGGTGCGGTGTGGTCGAACATCGGAGTCCCCCTTCGCGCTCCGGCTCCTCGTGCGTTGCGATCCGGAGACAGGGGGATCGTGCGCCGTCGCCCGCCCGCAGCGGTAGCGGCCGCCCGACCTCCGCGCTGGCGTTCGCGCGACACGGTTCCGGACACGCAGCCGCAGGGCCGGGTGTCGCCGCCCCGACAGCCGACCGCCGGCAGGCCGCTACCTCAGCCGGTGACCACCAGCAGCTCCCGCGGCCCGTCGTTGAGGACGATCGGACCGTCATCGCCGCAGACCACGATGTCCTCGATGCGGGCGCCGTAGCGGCCCTCGAGGTAGATCCCCGGCTCGACGCTGAAGGCCATGCCGGGCTCCAGCACCTCGGCGTTGCCGGCGACGAGGTACGGATCCTCGTGCCCCTCGAGGCCGATGCCGTGGCCGGTTCGGTGGATGAAGTGCGCCCCGTGGCCCGCCGCGGAGATGATCTCCCGGGCGACCAGGTCGATCCGCTCGCAGGCGACGCCGGGCCGGACGGCGTGCGTCGCCTCCGCCTGGGCCGCCCGCAGGACGGCGTAGAGGCGGAGGAACTCGTCGTCGGGACCGCGGGCGGCGTCGCCGCCGGTCACCCAGATCGTGCGCGTGACGTCGCTGCCGTAGCCGCCCAGCGGGCCCCCGATGTCGAGCACGATCGGCTCACCCGGGCGGATCACGCGGTCCGACGCCTCGTGGTGGGGAGAGGCGGAGTTGGGCCCCGAGCCGACGATCGCGAACTCGGCGCTGTCGTGGCCCGCGGCGATGAGCCGGTCCCGGACCTCGCGGGCGACATCGACCTCCGTGCGCCCGACGAGGCGGCCATGGGCGATCTCGTGGACCACCGTGTCGGCAGCCTGGGCGGCCAGGCGGAGGAGGGCGACCTCGTCGGCGATCCTTGACGATCCGGAGGTCGCGCAGGACGATGGACGCGGGCTCGAAGACGGTCGCCGGGAGGGCCGCCTGGAGGCGCAGGAGATGGAGAGCCCAGAGCCGATCCGAGGCGCCGAGCCGGCCCACCACGCCGGGGAGCAGTCTCCGCACCAGCGCGACCGGGTCCTCGATCTCCTCCCACGTGGCGATCGCGACGTGGCCGCCGGCGACGGCCGGGCAGCCCCGGGCCGGCGCTGCCTCCAGCCGCGGAACGACGAGCGTCACCGGCCCCTCGGCGGGGACCACGAGCATCGTCAGGCGCTCCAGCGGGATCGCCCGGTACCCGGCGAGGTAGACCAGGTCGGGGCCAACGCCGACCAGGAGCGCATCGAGCTGGCGTGCTCGCGCGCCGGCCTGGGCGCGGGCGATCCGGTCCGCGAAGCGCGACGCGGGAATGGCCGGCCGGGCGTCGTCGGTCGCGAGGGTGGCGATCATGCCGGGGGAGCCTCCGCGGGGCCGGCGGGGGCGGGGACGGCGAGGGTGCCCGGCGCCGGGACCGGGACCCCCAGCCACGCCGCCAGCACGGCGTGCCCGTCCTCGAAGAGCTTTCGATATGCGTGGACGCGCTCGGCACCGGCCTCCAGGGCCGCCTTCCGCAGCGCGTGGTCGTCGTGCTGGCCGACACAGAGGACGCGCAGCCCGGCGGCAGCGGCGCGCTGCGTCATCGCGACCCCGTCGTAGGCCCGGGCGGTCAGGTCGACGACGGCCCGCGACGCGGTCCCGGAAGCCAGGACGGCCGTGAACGCCTCGGCAGACCCGGCCCGGATGGGGATGGCGCCGAGCGTTCGCAGCTGGCCCACGAGGCGCGTCGCCCAGATCAGGTCGTCGGCGAGGACGGCGACCGTCTCGCCGGCGGGATCGACGACCCCGCCGGCGGGGGCGCCGGCCCCCGCGTCGCTCATCGAACGGTCCAGGTCTCGCCCGATCCGAGGAGCTTCGCGATGTCGCCCGCGCCCTGGCGGCCGATCGCCTCCCGGATCTGGGCATCGATCAGCTCGTCGTGGGTGGGCCGGGGGACGTTGCGGATGACGCCGATCGGGACCGGGAACTCGGGCCAGTAGATCCGGGCGAGCATGTTGTGGATCGTTGGATCGTCGCTGGCCTCGTCGTGGACGAGGATGTCAGCCTCCGTGACGCCGTCGACGCCGACCTGGACGATCTCCGGGCGCAGCCCGTCGAGGCGGATGCCCATGTCCCGGTTCTTGCCGAAGAGCATCGGCTTGCCGTGCTCGAGGACGAGCATCCGGTCCTCGCGAACCTCGCGGTCGGTGAAGGCACGGTGCGCGCCGTCGTTGAAGATGTTGCAGTTCTGGAGGACCTCGACGAAGGCCGAGCCGCGGTGGAAGCCGGCCCGCGAGATGACGCCCTGGATGTGGTCGGCCTGGGTGTCCACGGTGCGGGCCACGAAGCTCGCCTCGGCAGCGAGGGCGATCATGAGCGGGTGGATCGGGTAGTCGATCGAGCCGACGGGGGTCGATTTCGTCTTCTGGCCGAGCTCCGAGGTCGGCGACGCCTGGCCCTTCGTGAGGCCGTAGATGCGGTTGTTGAACATCACGACGCGGATGTCCACGTTCTTGCGCATCGCGTGCAGGATGTGGTTGCCGCCGATCGAGAGGGCGTCGCCGTCACCGGTCACCACCCAGACCATGAGGTCCGGGCGGGCGACCTTGAGCCCCGTCGCCAGCGTCGGCGCCCGGCCGTGGATCGAATGGAAGCCGTAGGTGTTCATGTAGTACGGGAAGCGGCCGGAGCACCCGATCCCCGAGATGAAGACGATCTTCTCCTTGGGGATCCCGAAGTCGGGCATCACCTTCTGCGCCTGGGCCAGGATCGAATAGTCGCCGCAGCCAGGGCACCAGCGCGGCTCCTGGTCGCTCGCGAAGTCCTTGCGGGTGAGCTTGGGCGGCTCGGGGGCCGCCGTCGTCGCGGGGAGGGTCATCGGGCCGGCCTCACAGGTCGCCGAGCAGCTGCTCGGCCTTGGTCTCGATCTCGGCGATGGCGAACGGCTTGCCCCGCACGAGGTTGAAGCCGATCGCGTCGACGAGGAACTCCGCCCGGATGACGGTGCGCAGCTGGCCCAGGTTGACCTCGGGGATCAGCACCGTGCGGTAGCTCCGGACGACCTCGCCGGTGTTCGACGGGAACGGGTTCAGGTGACGAAGGTGGGCGTGGGCGACCGTCCTGCCGCGCGCCTGGAGGCTCTCGACCGCGCTCCGGATCGCGCCGTACGTGGAGCCCCAGCCGAGGATGAGGAGGTCGCCCCGGGGCGGCCCGAAGACCTCGAGGGGAGCGATGTCGCGGGCGATCCGGGCCACCTTCTCGGCGCGCAGCAGCGTCATCCGGTGGTGGTTGTCGGGGTCGTAGCTGACCGTGCCGAGGCCGTCGAGCTTCTCCAGCCCGCCGATCCGGTGCTCCATGCCCGGCGTGCCGGGCACCACCCACGGCCGGGCCAGCGTCTCCGCGTCGCGGTCGTAGGGGTAGAAGCCCGCGGCCTCGGTCCGGTTGGGCACGTGGAGGTCGGGCAGGTCGGCGAGGTCGGGCACCGGCCACGGCTCGGTGCCGTTGGCCAGCAGCGCGTCGGAGAGGTAGACGACCGGCGTCATGTGCTTGAGCGCGATCCGCCAGGCCTCGATCGCCATGTCGAAGCAGTCGGCGGGCGAGATCGGGGCGACGACCGCGACAGGCGACTCCCCGTTCCGGCCGTAGAGCGCCTGGAAGAGGTCCGACTGCTCGGTCTTGGTGGGCAGGCCGGTGGAAGGCCCGCCCCGCTGGACGTTCACGACCACCAGCGGCAGCTCGACCATGACGGCGAGGCCGAGCATCTCCGCCTTGAGGGCCATCCCGGGACCGGACGTGCCGGTGAGCCCCAGGGCGCCCCCGTACGAGGCGCCCAGCGCGGCGCCGATGGCCGCGATCTCGTCCTCGGCCTGGAAGGTCTTGATGCCGTAGTTCTTGTAGCCGGAGAGCTGGTGGAGGATGTCCGAGGCCGGCGTGATCGGGTAGGTCGAGTAGACGAGGGGACGGCCGGAGAGAGCGGAGGCGGCGACGCAGCCAAGGGCGGTTGCCTCGTTGCCCGTCACGTTGCGGTAGGTGCCGGCGGCGAGGTGGGCGGCCGGGACGTCGTAGCGGGTGTGGAAGATCTCGGTCGTCTCGCCGAAGGCATAGCCCGCGTGGAGAGCGCGCCGGTTCGCCTCGGCGACGACCGGCCGGGACCCGAACTTCTCCTCGATCCAGCGCAGCGTCGGCTCCATGCTCCGCTCGTAGAGCCAGAACATGACGCCCAGGGCGAAGAAGTTCTTCGTCAGGTCGACCTGCTTGGAGGTCATGTCGAGCCCCTCGAGGGCCCGCGCGTTGAGCGTCGAGACCGGGATCTCGAAGACCACGTACGGCTTGAGCGACCCGTCGCCCAGGGGATTGCTGGCGTAGCCCGCCTTGGCCAGGTTCGGCGCCGTGAAGGCGTCGCTGTTGACGATGATCGCGCCGCCCTGCACCAGGTCCTTGACGTTGGCCCGGAGTGCCGCCGGGTTCATGGCGACGAGGACGTCGGGTGCGTCGCCGGGCGTGTGGATGTCGCTGGAGCTGAAGCTGATCTGGAAGCCGGAGACGCCGGGCAGCGATCCCGCGGGCGCCCGGATCTCGGCCGGGTAGTCGGGCAGGGTGCTGATGTCGTTGCCGAAGACGGCGGCGGCCCGGGTGAACTGGGTGCCCGTCAGCTGCATCCCGTCGCCGGAATCGCCGGCGAAGCGGATCGTGACGCGGTCCAGCTCCTGGACCGGCACCTCGTGGGCCTTCGTGGTCGTCACAGGACCTCGCGATCCTCCTGGGTCTCCAAGCCGGCGCACCAGCGGGAACGGGCGCGGCGCGGGCCGGTCCGTGAAGGGTACCGCAGGAGCGGCCGCGCGTCCCCGCCCGGCGACCGCGGGCGCGCGGGCGACGGGAGGCACCCCGGCTTTGCTAGGCTCGCGGGTGATGGACCGCCGCCGCTTGCTGGGTGTGGCCCTCGCGGTCGCCTCCGCCTGCGGCTACGGGTCCGGCGCCCTCTTCGCCAAGAGCGTCTACGGAGCAGGGATCGATTGGCTCGCCCTGCTCTTCTGGCGATTCCTGATCGGCGGGGCCCTCGTCTGGGCCTGGACGCTCCTCTTCCCGGAGAACCGCGCGGCGCTGCGCGCGCTGCCGCGGCGGCGGCTGCTGGCCCTGCTCGGCCTGGGCGCCTTCTTCGTGGGCAACGCCTCGACCTACTACGCCTCGCTGCAGTTCGTCTCGGCGTCGCTCGCGGCCCTCATCGTCTACATCTACCCGGCCCTCGTGGCCGTGCTCTCGATCCGCTGGGGACACGGACTCCACGGTCGCCGTCCGTGGGTCGCGCTGGGCCTGGTGACCTTCGGAGTCGTCCTCACGATCGGCGGCATCGAGACCCGGGCGGACCCGCTGGGGCTGGTCCTCATCGTCGCCTCGCCGATCCTCTACTCCGTCTACATCATCCTGGCCGCCCGGCTGGCCGGCGAGCGGCGCGGGGAGACGGCCGCCTCGCGAACCGGCGGTGCCGGGGCCGAGACGCGGCCCGCCGTCGCCTCGTCGCTCATGATCACGGGCACGTTCGCCGTGGTGGCCGTCCTCGCGGTGGCCGCCGGCGAGCCGGTCCTGCCCGGCCAGGTCCCCGGCGGCCGCGTGGTTCGGCCTGCTGGGAATCGCGACCTTCTCGACGGCCCTCGCGATCACCGCCTTCTACGCCGCCACGGCGCGGATCGGGGCCGCCCAGACGGCGCTCGTCTCCACCGTGGAGCCGGTCTGGACGATCACCCTGGCGATGCTCTTCTTCGACGAGCGCCTGGGGCCGCTCCAGCTCATCGGCGGGGCGCTCGTCATCGGCGGGGTGGTCCTGGCCCAGACGACGCCGGGCGCCACGCCGGACGTGGTGGTCGAGGAAGCGTGACCGCGGCGCCGACAGCCGTCGCGGATCGCGGCGGTCGCGTAGAGTGCGCGGCAATGGGAGGACCCACCACGTGACCGCCCCGGCCCCCTCACCTCCTCCATCAAGCGTGGAGACCGTCGCCGCCCGCGACGGCACGCCGCTCCTGACTCGGTGGTGGCCGACGGCCGGCGATCCGTGGGGCACGATCCTCGTCGTCCACGGGATGGGGGGCGATCACTCCGGGCGCCACGACGCGACGGGGGGGCGGTTCGCCGCGGCGGGGCTGGCCACCACCTCGTTCGACCATCGCGGCTTCGGCGCCTCGGCTGGCCGGCGCGCCTACGTCGATGAGTGGGACGACTTCCTCGACGACGTCGAGGATCGCCTTGACGCGAGCCGGATCGACGGCCTCCCCGCGGCGATCTACGGGCACTCGCTCGGCGGACTGATCGTGGCCGACTACCTCCTCTCCGACCGCCCACAGCCGGACGTGGCGATCCTGTCGGCGCCGGCGCTCGGCGGCGGCAGCGCGTTCCTCCGCGGCCTCGCCAGCCTCCTCGCCCGCATCCGGCCGACCTTCGCCCTGGCCAACCCCTGGAACCCGGCCCAGATCGCCCGCGACCCGCCGCCGCCGGTGGTGGCGGACGCCGACCCGCTGGCCGTGTCGAAGACCACCGCGCGCCTCGGCCACCTGCTCTTCGAGGCGATGGACCGCGTCAACGCGCGGCTCGTGGCGACCAACGGCTTCCCGCTGCCCGTGCTCGTCGTGCACGGCGGTGACGACACGCTGGTGCCGACCGCCTCGACGGCCTTCCTCGAGCGGTACCCGACGACCGAGCGGCGGGTCTACCCGGGCGTCCGCCACGAGGCCCACCACGACCCCCGCGATGGCGTCCGGATCGTCGACGAGATGACCGCCTGGCTGCGCGTCCGGATGGACGGGCCGGCCACAGGGTAGTTGCGCGCGCAACCATACCCGTGGTAGCGTGGTCGCATGGCAGCACACGACCTCCCGATCACGTCGCCCGCGCCGGAGCGAATGCCGGCCCTCTACATCGGCCACGGCGCTCCCACGCTCGTCGACGACCCGGTCTGGCCGGTCGAGCTGGCCGCCTGGGCCCGCGACCTCCCCCGCCCCCGCTCGATCCTCATGATCAGCGCCCACTGGGAGTCCCAGCCGCTCACGGTCGGCGCGACGACGCAGGTCCCGCTCGTCCATGACTTCTACGGCTTCCCGGAGCGCTACTACCAGACCCGCTACGCGGCGCCCGGCGCCCCCGGCCTGGCGGCATCCGTGGCGAAGCTGATCCGCGACCTGGAGCCGGTCGCCCAGGCCCCGGACCGCGGCCTCGACCACGGAGCGTACGTGCCGCTCACCGTGATGTATCCCGCCGCCGACGTCCCGGTCCTCCAGATGTCCCTCCCCGACCTGGATCCGGAGCACCTCTTCGCGATCGGCCGCCGGCTGGCGCCGCTGCGCGACGAGGGCGTTCTCGTCGTCGGCAGTGGCTTCCTGACCCACGGACTGCCCTACGTCCGGGAGTACATGGCGGGCAAGGCGGGCGCCCCGACCTGGTCGATGGACTTCGACCGCTGGGCCGCCGAGACGCTGGTTGCCGGCGACGTGGACGCTCTCTTCGACTTCCGGAACCGCGCCCCCGGGATGCCCTACGCCCACCCGACGGTGGAGCACTTCGCGCCGCTCTTCGTGACCCTCGGCGCGGCTGCCGCGGCCGACGAGGCACCCGACTTCAAGATCGACGGCTACTGGTACGGCCTGGCCAAGCGGTCGTTCGCCGTCCGCTGACGTCCGGCCCGGCCGTCCCGTCCGGCGTCAGTCGCGGCCCGGACCGCAGCCCGTCCGGTCGACGCAGCGGTCAGTCCCGCGACGGGCCGGCGGTCCCTTCCTTCAGGAGGGAGCGGAGCATGAACGTCACGTTCCCCGGCTTCTCGGCGAGACGGCGCATGAAGTACGGATACCACTGCGTGCCGTACGGCACGTAGACGCGGACCCGGAAGCCGCGCTCCAGCAGCTGCGCCTGCAGGTCGCGGCGGATGCCGTGGAGCATCTGGAACTCGTACCGCTCGCGGGCGATCCCCTCGGCCTCCGCCCAGCGGACCAGGCGCCCGATGAGGCGCCCGTCGTGGGTGGCAAGGGCCGGGTAGGTGCCGTCGGCCATCAGGCGGCGGGCCTGGCCCTCGTAGGCCGCGCTGATCTCGTCCCGATCGCGCAGGGCGACGGACGGCGGCTCGTTGTAGGCGCCCTTGCAGAGACGCACGCGGGCACCTTCGGCGATGAGCGTCTCGACGTCGGCCGCCGACCGGTGGAGCGCCGCCTGGATGACGACCCCGCTCTCCGGGTTGAGCGGCCGCAGCTCCCGCCAGAGATCGAGCGTCTCGTCGGTCTTCGTATGGTCCTCCATGTCGATCCGGACGAAGGCACCCACGTGCGGCAGCCCTGGCGAAGACCCGGGCCACCGTGTCGCGGCAGAGGTCGTGATCGATGTCGAGGCCCATCTGGGTCAGCTTCAGGCTGACGTTCCGTTCGAGGCCGTGGGCGGCGAGCGCGTCGAGCGTCTCCTCGTACCGGCCGGCCGCGAGCCCGCAGGCATCCGCCGAGCCGACCGATTCGCCCAGGACGTCGACGGTCGTCAGGTACCCGGCGTCGCGCAGGTGCTCCAGTGCGGGCAGGACCTCGGCCAGCGACTCCCCGGCGATGAAGCGGCGGACCATCGGCCGCGTGATCGGGACCCGCGTGGAGAGCCGCCCGAGCGCCTTGCGGTGCGACAGCCAGATGAAGGAGGCCCGCAGGGCCCGCGTCGGGATCGGGTCGCGAGAGGTCGACGTGCTCATGGGGGCTCCCTGGATGCGGGCTGCGGGGCGCCCCGGCCCCGGGGATGCCGCGGGCTCGGGCGACGGGGCTGCAGCGGGGTCAGACGACGGGGACGGACGATGACCGCCGTCCGGGCGATGGCGACCGGCAGGAAGAGCGACTGAGGTGGGCTCCAAGCGTTCTGGGAAGGCAGTGGCCTGATCCTACTCCCGCGACGCCGGCGATTCGGGGCGGCCACGCTGAAGCGCGCCGGCTACCCCGGGAGGCGATGAGGGCGGCGAGGCGGGCCGCCAGCTCCACGGCTCCTCAGTGCTCCGCCGGGGGAAGCTCCTCGAGGACGTAGCGCTTCAGCCAGGCGACGATGCGGCCGAAGGCGTCGCGCCGGTTCTCCCGGCGCTCCCACCCGTGGCCCTCCTCCGCGTACCAGTGGACCTCGTGGTGCTTGCCCTCGATCTCGAGCGCCTCGACCATCTTCTCGCTCATCAGGGGCACGACCCGGCGGTCCTTCCGGCCATGGAGGATGAGGAGCGGCGCCTCGATCCGCTCGGCCCGGTAGAGCGGCGAGCCGCGACGATAGAGCTCCGCCTGCCCGGGATCGTCGGGGGAGCCCATCATCCGCCGGAGGTCGATCCGGCCGAACCGGTCGCCGTGGCGGTAGCTCTCGGCGATCTCCGAATCGCCGAACAGGTCCACGCCGGCGGCCCACATCGCGGGCTCCTCGACCAGCGCGCACAGGGTGAGATACCCGCCGTAGGAGCCGCCGAACATCGCGAGCGTCCCGTCCGACCACGGCTGGGCGGCCGCCCAGCGCGCCGCGTCGATGACGTCGTGCAGGTCGCCGTGGCCCCACTCGCCGCGGTTGGCCAGGCGGAAGTCGCGCCCGTGGCCCGTGGAGCCGCGAAAGTCGACCGACAGGAAGGCGAACCCCTCCTGGACCAGCAGCTGGCGGAACGGCTGGAAGTCGCGGAAGACCTGCCCGGAGGGCCCGCCGTGCGCGTTGACGATGGTCGGGACGCTCCTCCCGCCGCGCTTCCCGGTGGCGGCGGTGGGACGCCAGAGCGTCACCGGGATCGGCAGCCCATCGCGGGCCCGGATCACCAGGCGCTCGGGCTCGACGAAGCCGCCGACGGGCACGACCGCGGGCAGCGAGCGCGTCAGGCGCCGCGGCCGGACACGGGCGCCGTCGGGGGCGGGAACCGGCAGGATCCAGAAGTCCTCCGGGTCGCGCTCCGACGCGCCGATCGCCAGGATCCCACTCCCGTCAGGGAGCCAGTCCACGGCCCGCCAGACGCCGTCGATCGGGTTGATCCGGACCCCGGGAAGGGCCTCGGATCGATGCTTCGGCGGCCTGCCAGGGCCGCGCCGGGCGGTGGTGGCGGCCGCGATGGGCGCGACGACCAGGTCGACGAGCCCGTCGCGGAGCAGGGGGTGGACGAAGCGGCTCCCGTCGGGCGAGGGGAGGGGCGCCAGGCCGAAGTCCGCCGTTGTAGTCGCCGTGCTCCGCGGCGCCGGACGTGAGGGCCGGCCGATCGCCGCCGACGAGCGGCACGCGGACGACCTGGAACCAGCCGTCCCGGTCGGAGGCGACCAGGAGCCCGCTGCCGTCGGGAAGCCAGCGCGGGCTCGTCTCCCATGCCGACAGGCCGGCAACGACGCGCTCCTCGCCGCTGGCGGCTTCGACGACGGTGACCTGCATGGTGGTGAGATCGGCGTCGCGCTGGGCCAGCACCGCGATCCGGCTGCCGTCCGGTGACCAGTGGAGGTCCTCGACGTCCAGCCCGACGGCCGTGAGGGCCCGCGGCTCGGGACGCGCGGCCCGGGAGGGCCGTGGTCCGCGACGGGGCAGCGGCGCCGCGACGACCCACGCCTGGCTCCAGCCGCGGCGACGCGAGACGAAGGCAATCCGGCGCCCGTCGGGCGCCCAGCGCGGCGCGTGCTGGCCCGCCGGGTGATCCGCGACGAGGGTCGGCCGGCTGCCGTCGATCCCGACGATCCAGATCGCCTTCTCCCGCACGTACGCCAGGCGGTTCCCATCCGGCGACCACTGCGGATCGCTGACGGCGTGCTCGGAGGCCGTCACCTGGCGGACCAGCCCGGAGCGCAGGTCCAGGACGAAGACCTGGCGCGCCCCGGCGGCCTCGGCGGTGTAGGCGACGCGCCGGCCGTCCCGGGAGAGGCGCGGCTCGCGCGGCGAGTCCACGGCCACGATCTGCTCGATCGTGATGCCGTCGCGGCGAGCGGCCGCGGGCGTCACGGGCCGTGGGAGCGCGACCCGCTGGGCGTCCGCGACGGCGGGCCGCTGGCGCGGCGGGAAGGAGCGCGTCGCCGGCCGCGACGACGCCGGCGGCAGCGGTGGCAGCGGCGGCCACGTCGGCTGCGGCGGCGGCGGGCTTCGGCTTGTTCTTCGAGCCCGGCGGCCGGCCGCGCCGGCGCGGGGCGGGCGACGGCGGCATGGCCCCGGCAGCCTCGAGGGCCGTCTCGGCGCGGGGCAGGAGGGCCTCATCGACCTCGTCGCTGCGGGCGGAGCGTGGCATCGCGGGCGTTATACCACGCCGCGGGGGGCCGTCTCCCGCTCTCCCTGGCGAAGGGGCGGCTCCACGCGCACGAACGACTCGCGCCGGAGCCACCTCGTGGCTGCTGGCGTCCTACCGGTGGGCCGTCACCGATGTCGGCGCTCGGGGGGTGCGGTGACGGCGGCCTCGAGCTGGTCGCCGAGCTCGACGGTCCGCCGGTAGGCCGCCCAGACCGCTTCGGAGAGGACCGTCCTCAAGCGGCCGGACTCCAGCTCGTGGAGCGCCGCCGCGCTCGTGCCGCCGGGTGACGTGACCATGTTCCGGAGCACGGCCGGATGCGTCGCCGACTGCTTCGCGAACAGCGTGCTCCCCTCGAGCGTCTCGACGACGAGGTCGTGGGCGACGTGACGCGGGAAGCCGAGGTGGACCGCGGCGTCGATGAGCGCCTCCATGAAGAGGAAGACGTACGTCGGCCCGGTGCCCGAGACGGCGGTGGCCATCGCCACGAATTTCTCGTCATCGACCTCGATCTCGGCACCCAGCGCGGACAGGAGGGCCTTGGCCTGGGCCCGCTGTTCGGGGGTCGTCTCGGGGGTGGCGTACCAGACGGTCATCCCGCGGCCCAGCTGCGCCGGCGTGTTGGGCATGCTGCGCACGAGCTCGCGGTGGCCGAGGACCGCTCGAGGCGCCTTCGTCGTGGCCCCCGCGACCACGCTGAGGACCAGCTGGCCGGCCGCGAGGTGCGGCCCGATCTCGCGGCCGACCCGGGCCAGCATCTGCGGCTTGACCGCGAGCAGGACCACGTCCGCACCGCCGACCGCCTCCACGTTGCTGCCCGTCACGCGGATCCCGTGCGCCTGGGCGAGCTGCTCGCGGCGCTCCGCCCGCGGGTGGCTGGCGATCACCTGGGACGGCGCGACCAGCTGTCCCGCGGATGAGGCCGGCGATCATCGATTCGGCCATGACGCCGGTGCCGACGGTGGCGAGGGTGCGGCCTGCGAGGGGCAACATGGGGGCGAGTGTATCCCACCTCCCCGCCGCGTCAGCCGGCGGCGCCGCTCGCGAGCAGGAAGAGCGGCCCGTGACCCGCACCGCGACGTCCGTGAACCCCGCGGCAGCCAGGGCTGCGGCCAGCTCGTCGGGCGCGTAGAGCACCTTCGGGATCGTGAACTCGCGCCCGTCGGCGAGGCGCCGCCGGGACAGGTCCGGCGCGGGAGCCGGAAGGGAGTCGGCGGTCCCCGACTCAGGGTCGGGCAGGGAGTCGATCGCGGCAAAGATGCCGCCGGGCTTGAGCCACGCCCGGGCCAGGCCGAGGAACGCGGCGAGGCGGGCGCGCGGCACGTGGCTCAGCCAGAAGCCGGCGAAGAGAGAGTCGACCGCCCGATGGGCGGCTCCACGCGTCGCGGACGTGGAGGTGGGCGCGGAGCCGGTGGGCGCGGAGCCGGTCATGGGCCCGGTCGAGCGGGGCGGCTGCGGCGTCGTACGCGTGGAGCTCGCCCTTGGTCGCCAGGAGCGCGCTCCACCAGCCCGTTCCAGCCGCCAGCTCGACGATCTCGCCACGCAGCGGCAGGCCGTCGAGCCAGGTCGTGGCCGCGTCCCAGCTCCATCTGCCAGGCCAGGTCGTGGACGGGACCGTGCCCGTAGCGACCGCGGCGCAGGTACCAGTCGTCGTACTCCGCGGCCCGCGCCTCGTAGTACGGCACCAGCTCGTCCTCGTGGGTGGATGCCGGCAGCGGGCCCCCGGCGGAGGGGAGGGGGCGGCCGCGTCGGGGTCGCGGGCCGCGTCCGCTCGTTCAGCGAGGCCCGCCCGCAGCCTGAAGCGGAGGAACGGGTTCTCGCCGGCTCGCCCCAGGCAGTCGGGGCGGAGCCAGGGCCCGCGCCTCCAGGTCGTCGGCGGCCCGCGGCTGCCACTTCCGCCCACACCAGAGGCAGTCGAAGGGGCGCGGACCGGTGGGCGGCGATACGCTGGCGCCAGGTTCCGCTGGCGGCCGCGGACCACGAAGGCGTCGGGAT
>CAWHCW010000016.1:0-20283 GCA_963827965.1 uncultured Chloroflexia bacterium
TCGCCCTCCATGATCACGAAGCGGGGGCGCCTCGTGAGGTGGGCCGGCGAGCTGCTCGACGAGCGGCGCGAAGTGCGCGTGGAAGAAGACGACCCGCGACGCGGCGTGCTCCAGGATGTAGGCGATCTCGTTCGGGGCGCGAGCCGGATGTTGACGGGGTTGAGGACCGCCCCGGCCTCGGGGACGCCGTAGTACGCCTCGAGCAGGTGGTGGGTGTTGTCGGTGATGAACGAGGACGCGGTCGCCGGGCTCGACGCCCAGGCCGTCGAGGGCGTTCTCGCCCAGCCGGTGGGTGCGCTTCGGCCCAGGTCGCGATAGGTGAGCTACCCAGCGCGCCGTCGACGACGCCGATCCTTGTCGCCAGAAGTAGGCTCGCCGCCCGGTCGCGGAACTCGAGCGCGGAAAGGGGCACGAACGCGGGATCCTCCTCGCCTGGAACCGTCAGCGCATGGGATGCAAGTTTCGCGCGCGGAGCCGGCTCGTGCCGGGCATCGTCGCCTGCGAGCGGGCCCGGCGAACGCCGTCACCGGGTTCCCCGGGATCACCCGGAATCCCGACCGCGCGACTGGAATTCGGACCGGATTGCCGCTCCGCGCTACACTTCACGCCCCATGGACGATCTCTACCGCGACTACATCCTCGAGCACTACCGGCGGCCCCACAACTTCGGGGTCCTCGAGGACCCCGACGCTCGCTACGAGGGCGCCAATCCGCTGTGCGGCGACCGGATCACGATGATGCTCGGGATCCGCGACGGGGTCGTGAGCGAGGTCGCGTTCACCGGTCGCGGCTGCGCGATCAGCCAGGCGACCGCCAGCCTCCTGACCGACGAGATCAAGGGCAAGCCGGTCGCCGAGGTCGCGGCTGACCGCGGACGACGTGCTCGACCTGCTCGGCATCGAGATCAGCCCGGCGCGCCTCAAGTGCGCCCTCCTGTCGCTCGACACGGTGAGCCACGCGCTCGAGGAGCGGGCGCAGGCGGGCGGGCGCGCCGCGGGAGCGCGCGGCGACCGACCGCCAGCGCGCCAGCGGAGGCGTGAGCCGGCCCGTCTCGCCCTGCCGGGATCGAACCCCGTCAGCCCGTCGGATCAGCGGAGCCCGCAACAGCCGATGCCGAAGACCTACACCGACCTCCTGCGCGAGGCCCGCGCGGAGATCCGCGAGGTGACCCCGCTCGAGGCCGACCAGCTCCGGGCGAACCCCCGCGCCGCGCTCGTCGACGTCCGCGAGGACGTCCGAGTGGGAGCAGGGCCACCTCCCCGGGCGCCTTCCACGTCGCCAAGAGCTACCTCGAGCAGCAGATCGAGGCCGCCGTCCCCGATCGCGACACCCCGGTCATCCTCTACTGCGCCGGCGGCGTCCGCTCGCTCTTCGCCGCCCAGACGCTGCGCGCGATGGGCTACACGGACGTCGTCTCGATGTCGGGCGGCTTCCAGCAGTGGAAGTCGCTGGGCCTGCCGTGGGACGCAGCCCTCGCTCCTGACGCGCCGAGCAGAAGCGCCGCTACAGCCGCCACCTGCTGATCCCCGAGGTCGGCGCGGAGGGCCAGGCGCGGCTGCTCGACTCGAAGGCGCTGCTCATCGGCGCCGGCGGCCTCGGCTCGCCGGCGGCGCTCTACCTCGCGGCGGCCGGCGTCGGGACGATCGGGATCGTCGACTTCGACGTCGTCGACCTGTCGAACCTCCAGCGCCAGGTCCTCCACACGACCGACCGGGTCGGGGAGAACAAGGTCGACTCGGCGCGGCCGCGATCAACGCGCTCAACCCCGACGTCAAGGTCGTCGCCCACGAGGAGATGCTGGTCCCGGCGAACGTCGAGCGGATCATCGCCGGCTACGACGTGATCCTCGACGGCACCGACACGTTCGAGACCCGCTACATCCTCAACGACGCGGCGGTCGCCGCCGGCATCCCGGTCGTCCACGCCAGCGTCTTCCGGTTCGAGGGCCAGCTGACGACGTTCATCCCGTACGAGGGGCCGTGCTACCGCTGCCTCTACCCGACCCCGCCGCCGCCGGAGCTCGCGCCCGGCTGCTCGGTGGCCGGCGTGCTGGGCGTGGTGCCCGGGATCATGGGCCTGCTCCAGGCGAACGAGGCGCTCAAGGTCCTGCTCGGGATCGGCGACACGCTGGCCGGCCGGCTGCTCCTGTTCGACGCCCTCGACGCGCCGCTTCACCGAGCTCAAGCTCCGCCGCGACCCGACCTGCCCGTCTGCTCCGACGCGGCGGTCGAGGCCCGCCGGGGCGGCGGGCCGCTGGCGGTCGCCACCGCGGCCGCCGCCGCGCCCCGGCCGCCACCGAGGCCTCGTTCCCGGCCCCGTCTCGGCCGGAGGCCCGGGCGTGAGCACGGTCTTCATCCCGCCGGTCCTGCGGGCCAACGTCGGCGGCGCCAAGTCCTGAGCTTGGAGGCGCGACCGTCGGGGACGTCGTCGAGGCGCTCGTGGCCGCCCATCCGGCCCTCGGCGCCCAGCTCCTGACCGACGACGGCGACGCTCAACCGGTTCGTCAACGTCTACGTCAACGGCCAGGACGTCCGCTACCCGGCGGGCTCGAGACGCCGGTCGAGGCGCGCGACGAGGTGGTGCTCCTGCCGGCGATGGCCGGCGGCGGGGTGACCGGTCGGGCGGCCTGCGGGCGCGGCGGGGCCATCCGGAACGCGCGGCGCGGCGACCGGACCCGGCCGACGACCGCACGGCGGCCGACGACCGGGCGGGGCTCGAGCCCGCACGTCCGACGACTGCGCGCCACGACGAGCTGCCGCGCCACGGGGGCCGGTACGCTACGTCCTCGACGCGATCGGCTACACGCCGCTCGTCGAGATCCCGCGGATGTCCCCCAACCCGGCCGTCCGCATCTTCGCCAAGCTCGAGATGCTCAACCCGACCGGCTCGGTCAAGGATCGCGTCGCGAAGTACCTGATCGAGGACCTCGAGCGGCGCGGCCTGCTCCACGACGATTCGATCATCCTCGAGCCGACGTCGGGCAACACCGGGATCGCCCTGGCGATGATCGGGCGGCGCAAGGGCTATCGCGTCGCCCTGGTCATGCCGGACAACGTGACCAACGAGCGGCGCCAGATGGCGGCGCTCTTCGGCGCCGAGGTCATCGACTCGCCCGGCGCGCTGGGCAGCAACGGGGCGATCGCCCTGGCCAAGCACCTCGTCGCAAGGACCCGCGCTTCGTGATGCCCTACCAGTACGGCAACCCGGCCAACCCGCAGGCCCACTACGAGACCACCGGCCCGGAGATCCTGGCCGACTGCCCCGAGATCGACGTGTTCGTCGCCGGCCTCGGCACGGCGGGGACGCTGATGGGCGCCGGCCGCCCACCCCGGGCCCGCCCGGGCCGCGATCACGCCGCCATCCGCGACGCGATCGTCGCCCACGCCCGGGCCGAGTACCCGAACGAGGCCTGCGGCCTCGTCGCCGGCACGGCGCCGGCCGACGACGGCGGGGCGCCCACCCGCTGGCATCCCACGCGCAACCGCGCCGCCTCGCCGCTCCGCTACGAGATCCACCCCGACGACCTGCTGCGGGTCTCGCTCGCGATCGACGATGCCGCGAGGTGACGTGGGCATCGTCCACAGCCACGTCCGGTCGCCGGCCCGGCCGAGCCCCACGGACGTCGGGCTGGCGCTCTACCCGGACGCGCTCTACCTGCTCGTGTCGCTGGCGGCCGACGAGGCGGACCCGGTCACGGGCGCTGCGAGCGTGCGGGCGTGGCGGATCGTGGACGGGGCCATCTTCGAGGTGGCGCTGGACGTCGAGGGCGAAGCCGGCTGACCCGCGGGCAGACCGACCGCCGCCGGCGCGCTGCCGCGGGCAGACCGGCCGGCGCGGCGGGGCCGTGGGGCCGGCAGACCGCGCCGGCACCGACGGGGCCGGACCGCCCGCCGCGCCGGCCCGCGGAGCGGGACCGCTGCCGGGCATGCCGGTGCGGCGCGTCACCGCGACGCCGCTCCCGCCACGACTCTGTCCGGCGATCCGCGCCATGATGGCGCCATGGCTATCCACGACCACCTCATTCCCCCCGCCGGACTGGCGGCCCCTCCGCTCGCCGGCCCCGGCGTCCGGCTTCGGCCGGTCCTGCCCGAAGACGTCCCGGTGCTCGCCGCGATCCTGGCCGAGCCCGCTGTCGCGCGCTGGTGGCCCGGTTACGACGAGGCCCGCGTCGAGGAGGACCTCCTCACCGCCGATGCCGAGACCACCGTCTGGGTGATCGAGGCCCGCCCGGACCCCGCGGAGCCCCTCGCCGTCGTCGGCGCGATCCAGGCCTGGGAGGAGCCGAACGAGGAGTACCGCCACGCCGGCATCGACCTCTTCCTGGCGACCGCGGCGCAGCGTCAGCGCTTCGGGCCGGCCGCCATTCGCGCCGTGGCCCGCTGGCTCATCGCGGAGCGCGGCCATCACCGCCTGACGATCGATCCGGCCGCCGACAACGAGCACGCCATCCGCGCCTACACGGGCCTCGGGTTCCGGCCGGTTGGCACGCTGCGGGCCTACCAGCGCCTGCCGGACGGGACCTGGGCGGACGGGCTCCTCATGGAGCTGCTGGCGGCCGAGCTGGCCTGAGGTCCCGGCCTCACGGGCGACCGCCGGCGTCAGCCGCGCAGGCGCGCGGGCGCCGGCGGCCAGCCGTCAGCCGCGCGCCACCAGCGCCTGCACCAGGGCCGCCTCCGTCGGGGTCGAGCCCAGGCCGAGGCGCGCGCCCGCCCGAGCGGCCAGCGGCGCCTCGAGGTACGTCGACGCGAGCACCGGCCACGCCGCCTCGGCGAAGACCTCGGCCGGCGTTCCGTCGAGGACGATCCGCCCGCGCGCATGACCACGACCCGCTCGAACGTCTCGGCCACGAAGCGCATGTCGTGGCTGATCGCGATCACGGTCCGGCCCGCCGCCGCCAGGGCCCGCGACGATCGCCTGGACCCGGCCGACGCCGCGCGGCGTCCTGGCCGGTCGTCGGCTCGTCGAGGACGACGATCGGCGTCCGCATCGCCAGGACCGACGCGAGCGCGAGCAGCTTCCGCCGCGAGTAGCCCGAGGTCGTACGGGTTCGCGTCCGCGTCGCTCGTCGAGGCCCACGGCCGCCGAGGGCGCCGGCGACGGCCGCGTCGAGCGCCGCGCCCCGCAGGCCCAGGTTCCGCGGCCCGAACGCGACCTCGGCCCGGACGCGGCCGGCGAAGATCTGGCGATCCGGGTCCTGGAACGCGAGCCCGACGGTGCGCGGCGAGCTCGGCGACGTGGCGCCGCCGCGACGTCGCGCCCGTCGAGCAGCACGCGCCCGCTCGGTCGGCCGGAGCAGCCCGTTGAGGTGCCGGACGAGCGTCGACTTGCCGCGAGCCGTTCTGGCCGACGATCGCGACCGCTCGCCCGGGCCGATCTCCGAGGTCGACGCCGTCGAGGGCGCGCGTGCCCGTCGGGGTACGTCGAAGCCGACGTCCTCCGACGGCGGATCGGGACGCTCATGTCGTCGCCGCCTCGAGGAGCGCATCCAGCTCGACCGGGGCCCGACGCCGGCGCCGCCAGGGCCCGCTCGAATGCGGGTCGCCGGCGCCGGCTCCACCCCTCGACCGGCGAGGTCGGCCCGCGCGAGGATGTCGGCCGCCGGCCCGCGGTCCGCGATCCGACCGTGCTCGATCACGGCGACCTCGTCGGCCAGCCGGGCGAGCAGCCCGGTCTTGTGCTCGACGACGAGGACCGCCGTCCCCGCGCCGCGGGCCACGCGCGCCAGCGCGTCGCCGACGAGCCGCGTCCCCTGCGGATCGAGCTGGCTCGTCGGCTCGTCGAGGACGAGGACGCGGGGCCGCAGCGCGAGGACGGACGCGAGCGCCACCAGCTGCGCCTGCCCGCCCGACAGGCGCGCCGGATCGCGGCGCCGAGGTCGGCGATCCCGAGCGATCGCGAGCGCCTCCTCGACCCGCGTCGATCACCTCGTCGAGCGGCGAGCGAGAGGTTGCGCGGCCCGAAGGCGACCTCCTCGCAGACGGTCGCCGCCGTCCCGTCAGCTGCGTCGCCGGGTTCTGGAAGAGGATCCCGCAGCGCTGCGCCAGCTCGTGCGGGCGGCGACGTCGGCCGTCGTCGAGCCCGTCCACCATGACCCGCCCCTCGAGCCGTCCGCCGATGGCGCCCGGCGCCAGGCCCGCCGCGACGAGGCAGAGCGTCGACTTGCCCGGCCTCGTTCGGGCCGACGAGCCCGACGACCCGGCCCGGCCGGCACGACGAGGTCCAGGCCGTCGACGGCCGGCGAGGTCGCACCCGGCGTAGCGGTAGCGGACGCTCTCGCAGGCCGAGCCCGGCCGTCACGGCAGCGGCTCCAGCCAGCCGGCGATCGACGCCGCGAGGAGCGCCAGCGGCCAGGAGGATCGAGCCCCAGCGGAGCGCGCGCTGGGCCGCGGCAGTCCGGGAAGGCGCGGAGCGTGGTCCGGCGGCCCGGCGCGCGAGAACGCCCGCGCCTCGAGCGCCATCGTCCGCTCCTCGACCTCGGTCAGCGCGCCGAGGACGAGCGGCCCGGCGAGCGGCACGACGCCGCGGACCCGCCGCCAGATCCGGCCCTCCGTGTCGAGCGCCCGCGCCCGCTGCGCCTCGACGATCTCGGCGCGCGCGCTCGGCCATCCGCGGGCATCGCGCGCAGCGCCGAGCCGATGACGAACGACGCCGCGGCGCCCGAGGCCCCGCCGCTCGAGGTCGTCCAGGAGGTCGTCCGTCTCCGTGGTCAGGATCAGCGAGGACCACGCGAGAAGCCGAAGGCGAGCGACGCGGAGGGTCGCCTGGAGCGCGACCGTCGAGCCCGGTCCACGTCGGCCGCAGCGGGCCGATCTCGACGATCGACGTCGGTCGCGCCGGGATAGAGGAACGTGTTGACGAGGAGGATCGAGACGAGCAGCGGGATGCTGGCCAGCACGAGCGGCAGCGCCCGCGCGCCCCACGCCGGGCCGCCGCGGCGCAGGCCGCGCAGATCGCGAGCACGACCAGCGGGCCGGTCCAGCCGCGGACGCCGAGCGCGACGAGCGCCTCGGCCAGGCGCGATCGCGAGCTTCGTCGTCGGGTTCAGCGCGCCGATACGGACCCGCCGGGACGCGGCAGGACGAACGGCGGGAGCCCGGGCCGCGCGGCGGCCCCGGCGTCAGAGCTCGGCAGGGCCGATCAGGCGCTCGCCCATCGGGAACCGCGCGAGCGAACCGTCGGCGAGAGGCCCGAGGAGCACGACGAAGACGACGAAGCTCGTGATCGTCTTGTCGATCGGGTCGCTGAAGAGCCCCTGGCCGAGCGAGGCGTTGAAGACGTCCGCGCCGCCCTGGCGCAGCGCCGCGACGATGAGGTCGGTGCCGGAGCCGGTGACGCCCCCGTAGACGATGGCCGCGATCGGGGCCGAGACGAACGCCGCGACGATCCCGGTGATCGCGCCGGCGAGGGCGACCCAGACCCCCGCCGAGTCGCGGCGCACGAGGGCGATGGCCGGCAACGGGTCACGGCGATGATCGCCGCGATCGCGATGGCGGCGCCGTACACCCACGCCGGGTAGGCGCCGATGTCGGGGTCCGTGTAGGCCGGGTTGTTGACGATCGGGTAGACGAGGAGGGCCACCACGCCGACGCCGACGGCGATGGCCAGCCAGAGCGCGGGCCCGCTGGCCGGGCGGCTGCCGGTAGACGCCGAGGTAGCCCCACAGCCCGGCGAGGAGGCCGATGACGCCGGCGGTGATGGCGAACGGGCCGATGTTGCTGCCCGGCCCGATGACCGGCGCGTACTGCCAGATGAGGTTCGATGCGGACGCCGGTCACCGCGCCCGCGATCGGGCCGGCGAGGACGCCGACGAGGATCGTGCCGATCGAATCGAGGTAGATCGGGCAGCTTCAGCACCTTCTGCACGGTGAAGCCCGAGGACGATGTTGATCGCGATCGCGACCGGCATCAGGACGATGACCCGCGTGCTGAACTGTCGCGAAAGCCAGCTCATGACCTGCAGTCCCTCCGTCGCCCCGGCGGTCCGGCGACTCGTCGTCGACGGCCGGGCCGCGCTCGTCCCGCCAGTCGTCGCCGATGCGCCCGCCCGGCGTCGGCCGATCGCGCCGTCAGCCCGCGTCGCGCGCCGTCAGCCGGGGCCGATCCGCGCCGCCAGGCCCCCGACGCGTTCGACGAACCGCTCGAGGAACGTCGCGACGTCCGCCTCGACGGCGACGTCGAGGTTCGGCGGCCGGCCCCAGGCGCGCCGCCAGTCGGTCACCGTCTCGCCGGTCGTGAGGGTGCCGCCCAGCTCCACGTCGACGGCGAGCGCCTCGGTCCGGACCAGGCCGGGGTCGAGGGCGGCCGCGACGCGCCAGCGGGTCGTGGATGAAGGCGCCGTAGAAGCCGTCGTAGCGGGAGTGGAACTCCATGTAGAAGCGGAGCGCGTCGGCGACGTAGCGGACGATCGGGTGCTGGCGACGCTGCCGGCCGCCTCGTCGCGGGCGGGTCCGGGCGCGAGCCGGCGCCGGCCAGCGTGACGTCCGGGCAGGAGCTTCGCCCGCTCGGTGACGTCGAGGCCGAGGGCCAGGGGGAGCCCGGCAGCCCGGCGGCCAGCCGCTGCTCGACGACCGCCGGCTCGCCGAAGGCCGCGAAGCACGACCTGCGCCGCCTCCGGGTCGACGCGCGACGTTCCACTCCGTCGTCGGCGCCGTGTTGCCCGGGGAGCGGTAGCTGCCGCCCATGAGCACCCAGCGGCGGAGCGAGCAGCGGGAGCTCGGGCTCGCGCAGGACCGCGACGGCGAGGTTCGTGAGCGGGCCCGAGCGTCACGAGCGTGATCTCGCCGGGCCGGCGGCGCGCCTCCTCGACGATGAGGTCGGCGGCGTGGCGGTCCGGAGAGCGGCCGGCGCGGCCGGCGGCAGCTCCGCGTACCCGATCCCCTGCGGGCCGTGCGTCTCGGGCGTCGTCACGAGCGGCCGGACCAGCGGCGTCTCGCGCCCCAGCGCCACCTCGACGTCGTCGCGGCCGGCCAGCTCCAGCACGGCGCGCGTGTTCTCGGCGACCTGCCGGGCGTCGACGTTGCCGGCCACGCAGGTGACGGCGACCAGCTCGGCCTCGGGCGAGGCGCAGGCGTAGAGGAGGGCGAGGCTGTCGTCGATCCCGGTGTCGACGTCGAGCAGGAGGGGGATCGCGCGGCGGTCGGCGCGTGGCTCATGGCCCGCCGATCCTAGCGCGTCGGGAGGTCCGCGGCGGCCGGGCCAGGGGCGGCCGGGCCGCGCGGCCGGGCCAGCGTCGGCCGGCGCCCCCGCGGCGGCGGCGCGGCGCCGGGTCACCGCGGCCGACGCCGCCCCGACGACGGTGGCGATGCGCTCGGCCGCGGCGTCCGGGTCCAGCCTGCCGGTGTCCACGACGACGCACGGGCGGCACGCCGCGAACCGGGCGGCCCGGTGGCCGGCCTGGGCCGCCAGGAACGTCGCGGGGTCGGCACCGTAGGCCGGGCGGTGGGTCCCTCCGCCGCCCGCCCGGGCGCCCTCGGTGAAGCGCTGCGCCAGGACCGGGGGGTCCGCCCGAAGCATGGCCACGGCGATCCCCGCCGCCCGCAGCGCCGCCCGGCAGGCCGGGTCGTCCACGACGGCCGCCGCCGCCGCGACCACCGACGGGGCCTCGGCGGCCAGGGCCGCCCGCAGGACCTCGCATTCGGCGCGGTGGAGCGCCGCCTCGCCGGCGGACTCGCGCAGGGCCGCCGCCGTCCGCCCGGTCGCGGCCTCCAGGAGCGCGTCGCCGTCGCGGAAGGGCAGACCCAGCCGGCCCGCGACCCTGGCGCCGACCGTCGTCTTGCCGCTGCCCATCAGCCCGACCAGGACCACGTGTCGCGGCGCCATGGGTGCCGTCAGCCCGCCGCGGCCCCGCCGCCGCGTCCGAGGCGGCCGCCGCCGGCCGCCTCGCCGATCTCCGCATCGCCGGCCCTCGCTGCCGCCCGCTCCTCGCGCCGGGCGTGGGCCAGCGAGAAGGCGACCGCGCCGCCGAGCACCACGGCGATCACGACCAGGGAGACCCACGGCGGCAGGTGGATCCAGGGGTTGGCCAGGAGCTTGAGCCCGACGAAGACCAGCACGATCGAGAGCCCGTGGGTGAGGTACCGGAAGCGGTCCTTGAGGTCCGCCAGGAAGAAGTAGAGCGAGCGCAGCCCCAGGATCGCGAAGGCGTTCGAGGTGTAGACGATGAAAGGGTCGCGGGTGACGGCGAAGACCGCGGGAATCGAGTCGACCGCGAAGACGAGGTCGCTGACCTCCACGACGAGCAGCGCCAGGAGGAGCGGCGTCGCCACCCGCCGGCCGTCCATGCGGGTCAGGAACCGCTGGCCGTCGAGGCGGTCGGTGAACGGCAGCCGGCTGCGGGCGAAGCGGACGATCGGGTTGGCGGCCGGGTCGGCCTCGCCCTCGCGGCGCGTCGAGAGCCACATCCGGATCCCGGTGAAGACCAGGAAGCCGCCGAAGACGAGGAGGATCCAGTCGAAGCGCTCGATGAGGGCCGCGCCGATGAGGATCATCGCGAGGCGCATCGCCAGGGCCCCGATGACGCCCCAGAAGAGGACCCGGTACTGGAGGTGCTTGGGCACCGCGAAGGCGGTGAAGACGAGGCTGAAGATGAAGACGTTGTCGATCGACAGCGACTCCTCGATCAGGTAGCCGCTGAAGTACTCGACCGCCTTCTCCGGACCCAGCCACAGGAGCACCACGATCCCGAAGCCCAGGCCCAGGCTGACCCAGAAGGCGGAGGTGATCGCCGCCGAGCGCATCGAGACCTCGCCCGGCTTCCGGTGGAAGACGAAGAGGTCGAGGGCGAGGAGGGCGCCGATGACGGCGAGGAAGCCGACCCAGAAGATCGGCGGGATGGTCTCGGACATGGGAGCCGATTTTATGGGTGATGCCCGACATTGGCCCCGGCAGGGGATTCAGCCCCTGCGCGAGACCGTCCAGGCGTGCCCGATCGCCAGCGCGTCAACGACCGGTGCGGGCTGCGTTCTCGGCGAGGCGCCCTACGCCGCGGCGATGACCCCGATCGAGACCCGGAAGCGGGCACGGCGTTGCAGCGGAGGCATCATTGTGCCCTGGCCGACAGGCGCGTCGCCCGGGAACCAGCGCACCCATTCCTCGTTGAACCGGTCGGCGTCCGCCGGGTCGCACAGCGACCAGTTGGCCCAGACCACCTTGTCCAGCGAGCTCCCCTCGGCCCCGAGCGTCGCCTCGAGGTTGCGCAGGCACTGGCGTGTCTGTTCCCTGATCCCTCCGCTGACGACCTGGCCGGTCTCGGGATCGAGGGGTCCCATCGACGACACGAACACGATGCCTCCGGCCTTCAGTGCCCGGCCGAGGCCGACGCAGGGTCGGGATGCATCGGGGCGCTGAGCACCCTCACCGGGGCCCCATTTCCCCTTGCCCGGGCGAGTCGGGTGCTGGGGGTCCTCGGGAGGGATGCCGAATTCCCCGGGCGGCAGCTCGATCCCTCGTGCCGCGAACCTCCCCATGAAGGTCGGCCGGATCCCGGTCGGCTTGAGCTGCCCCTCGACCTTTCCGTCGACGACGCCCGTCTGCTCGAACACGAAGATGTCCTGCATGAGGATCTCGTCGTCGTCGATCCCGCAGACCTCGGTGATGTTGACGACCTTGCGCGAGCCGTCCTTGAGGCGGGCCGTATGGACGATCAGGTCGACGGCCGAGGCGATCTGCTCGCGGATCGACCGAAGTGGGAGGTCCACGCCGGCCATGAGGACCATCGTCTCCAGGCGGCGGAGCATGTCCGGGGGGCTGTTCGCGTGGCCGGTGGAGAGCGAGCCCTCGTGGCCCACGGTCATCGCCTGGATCATGTCCAGGGCCTCGCCGCCGCGGCACTCGCCGACGATGATCCGGTCGGGGCGCATGTGCAGGGCGTTGCGCAGCAGGTCGCGGATCGTGACCTCGCCCTCGCCCTCGAGGTTCGCCGGTCGGGCCTCCAGCGTGACGACGTGCTGCTGGTTGAGCTGCAGCTCGGCGGCGTCCTCGATCGTGACGATCCGCTCGTCCTCGGGGATGAACGACGACAGGACGTTGAGCGTCGTCGTCTTGCCCGAGCCGGTGCCGCCGGAGACGAAGATGTTGAGTCGGGCCTCGACGCAGGCTCTCACGAAGTCGAACATCTCGGCCGTCGCCGTGCCGAAGCCGACGAGATCGTCAACGGTGAACGGCCGGGCGGCGAACTTCCGGATGGTGATGACAGGACCGACAAGCGACAGCAGGCGGGATGATCGCGTTGACGCGCGAGCCGTCGGGCAGGCGGGCGTCGACCCTCGGGCTCGTCTGGTCGATGCGCCGTCCGATGGGCGTGACGATCCGGTCGATGATCCGGAGCACGTGCTCGTCGTTCAGGAAGGCGCGATTCACGCGCTGGATCTTCCCGCGCCGTTCGATGTAGATGTGGTTCGGGCCGTTGACCATGACCTCGGTGATCGACTCGTCGCGAAGGAGGGGCTCGAGCGGCCCGAGGCCCCCGACCTCTCCAACCAGCTCATCGACGAGCCGCAGTCGTTCATCTCGGGTGACGGCGAACTCATTCGCTTCGATGACCCGGTCGACGATCGCCACGACCCTGTCGTGGACGTCAGTCGCAGCGTCAGCTTTGAACAGCGAGCTGGAGGCGCCGACGACCTCCTCTCGGAGGCACAGCCTGATCTCGCGCAGCCGATCCTCCCGGGCTGCCGCATGGGAGGATTCGGGGCAGCCGCATTCATCGGGGCAGGCGCGTCTTCGGGGCAGCCGCATTCGTGGCCGGTGGCAGAGCGCCTGGCTTCTGCGCGTCGGGTCCCTGTTGCGCATGCTCGAGCCGCTGGAGCAGGGACATACCTACGCCTCCCCCGGACTTGCGAAATCGCCTCCGGCGAGGCATCTGGCCCTCGGCCCGCCGCAACCTCGACGGAGAACTACGGGTGATCCACCCGCAACAGCCTCGTTGGCCATTGAGGGTGGCATGCTCTCGGTGACTGCCCTTTGCTGTGAGCCGGCGTGCGCAACGGTGGGGCGCGTTCGGCCATGGCGGTAGGTAAGCAGCACGGGGACCGTGGAGCCAGCCCCCCAATGGGACCAGTGGCGGCCGCCGATCGTGTATGCGGAACCCCCCAGATCGAGAGAGCCTGATCGTCAGGGTTGCGCGGTCGCTGATCGTCACTGACGATCTGATGACCGGGTCCGAGTGGGCGACCCTCCCTGAGCGAGCATGGCAGTGACACGACCGGCCAGGACGAGTGCGCGGGCGCGGGCGCGCCTCGTCCGTCTCCTCATCGTCGTCCTGGCGGGCCTGCTGCTCGGGATCGGCATCTTCTCGATCGTGAGCGCCGCGTTGCAGCCGCGGCGCACCACGCCGGTGTACGACCCGCCGGTGCTCGCCGGCCAGCACCTCTGGGGATACTGCTCCGGCGGGTTCTACGCCCGCCTCGGGGACACGATCGTGCTCACCTCCACCGGCCACTGCACCAGCGAGGGGACGGTGGCCTACGACCCGGATGGCACCACCGTGCGCGGCGTCTTTGGCCCGGCCGCCCGGGATGCCTCGTGCCCGTATCCCGGGCACACGTGCGCGGCGTCCGATCTGAACTACCTGGTGGTCGCCACGGACCGCATTCCCTGGGGGCACCTCAACGTCGTGGACCTGGGCACGGCCGGCTACCGGATCGTCCCGCCGGGCACGCGGCCGCTCGCCTGCGCCGACATCGCGATCGGCGACCAGGTCGAGATCGACGGCCGCAACGTCTACCGGAGCGGAACGGTGGCCGAGAAGGGCGAGTACCTCCACCCGGAGGACGGCGCCTACTTCCCGTGCATGATCGGCGCGCGCATCCAGGTCGAAGTCGGAGACTCCGGCGGCGCGGTCCTCGTGCGGGGAATCCCGGCGGGGGTCACGAGTCGCAGCTTCGGCGGATGGCTCGGGTTCACACCATTGGCCGAGGGGCTGGCCGAGCTGGGGCTGGATCTGTGCACCACGCCCGATTGCGGACTGGTGCCGCCCGTGGTCGACTCGGCGGGAGATGTCAGGTGATCACGTCGCCTGCCGCCTCCGCCCCTGGAGAGCCTGACCGGCGGCGGGGCGAGGGCGGCACCCCGCTGACGCCGTCGTCTGAGCTCATCCCCTGGCCTCCGTCAGATCGAGGCCATCCTTGGTGGCCGCTCGGCAAGACGCGGGGTCCCCCTACACTCGCCAGGCCATGACCGCCACCCCTCCCGTCGCCCCCATCCCGCCCGGCGCCACCATCGGGATCCTCGGCGGCGGGCAGCTGGGGCGGATGCTGGGGTTCGCGGCGCGGGCCATGGGATACCGCGTCGCGGTCCTGGACCCGGACCCGGACTGCCCGGCGGCCGCGATCGCCGACCGGGTGGTGCCGGCCGCCTACGACTCCGTCGAGGGAGCGCTCGGCGCTGGCCCGGAGCTGCGCCGTCGTCACCTACGAGCTGGAGCACGTCGACGCCGCCCTCGTCGACGCGGTGGAGTCTGCCGGCGTCCCGGTTCGGCCCGGGGGCGCACGCCCTGCGGATGACCCAGGACCGCCTGGCCGAGCGGCGGTTCGTGGCCGGCCTCGGGATCGCGACCGCGCCGTGGCGCGAGGTCGCGGACGACGCGGGTCTCCGGGCGGCGGCCGCCGAGCTCGGCACGCCGCTTCGCCTGAAGGCGCCGATCGGCGGCTACGACGGCCGCAGCCAGGTCCGGATCGCGACGCCCGACGAGATTCCCGGGGCGCTGGAGCGGCTGGGCCGGCCACCCGGCACGCCCCTGCTCGTCGAGCGGGAGCTCGACTTCGCGGCCGAGCTCTCCGTCATCACCGCCCGGGCCCTCGACGGCGCCCTCGCCGCCTTCCCGATCGCCCGCAACCGCCACGACGCCGGCATCCTGGTGGAGTCCGCCGCGCCGGCTCCGGTGGGCGCCGCGGTCGCCGCTGCGGCCCAGGCGCTCGGCGCGCGCATCGCCGAGGCGCTCGGCGCCGTCGGGCTCGTCACCGCCGAGCTCTTCCTGCTGCGCCGACGGCTCGCTGGCCGTCAACGAGCTCGCGCCGCGCGTCCACAACAGCGGCCACTGGACGATCGAGGGCGCCCGCACCAGCCAGTTCGAGCAGCACGTCCGGGCGATCTGCGGGCTGCCGCTGGGCGACCCCGCCGCGCACGGGCCGACGGCGATGGTCAACCTGCTCGGGACCGGCCAGCTCCGGCGAGGCCCGCCTGGAGGGCGTCGCGGAGGCGCTCGCCGACCCGCTCGTCCATCTCCACGTCTACGACAAGCGGCGGGTCTTCGAGCGCCGCAAGATGGGGCACCTGACGGTGGCCGGGGCGGCCGACGTCGAGGACGGCCTCGCCCGCGGGCGGGCCGCCCGGGCGAAGCTGCGCTGGGCATGAGCGTTGCCAGCGAGCGCTCGAACGGGGGCGGACTCGCGGCCGATGCGCGCGGCCCGACGCACGCGAAACCGGCGCTTCGGCCCTACACCCCGGCCCGCGCCGCGCGCTACGGTCGGCCCGAGGTGAGCCCATGACCCCCGTCGACGAGACCGCCGAGCTGGACGCCCGGTTCCTGCGCGAGGCGATCCGCCTGTCGCGGTCCCGGATGCAGCGCGGCCGCGCCGGTCCGTTCGGCGCCGTCATCGCCCGCGACGGCGCTGATCGTCGCCCGCGGCTGGAACGCCGTCACCTCGGGCCTGGACCCCACGGCCCACGCCGAGGTCGTCGCGATCCGCCGCGCCTGCCGGAAGCTGGCCGCGTTTCGCCTCGAGGGCTGCGTGCTGTACAGCAGCTGCGAGCCCTGCCCGATGTGCCTGGCCGCCGCCTACTGGGCTCGCGTCGACCGCCTCGTCTACGCCGGCACCCGGGACGACGCCGCCCGCGCCGGGTTCGACGACGCCTTCATCTACGACCAGGTCGCGCTCGCCCCCGAGGCCCGTTCGCTCCGCACGGACCACCTCCTGCGGGCCGAGGCCGTCGCCGTCTTCGACGAGTGGCTGGCGAAGCCGGACCGGGTCCCGTACTGAGCGACCTGCCCGACTGGCCTGCCCGCAGGCACGGTCTTCGAACGGGTTGATGCCCGCGTGATGCGGGCAGGGGCATCAGGATGAAGGGCCTCGTTCGCCCAGCGGTCGCCGACTCCGCCGCGACCCACCGGATGGGGCAGAATCACCGCACGCGCCGCCGGCAGCACGCCCGCACAGGAGAGACCCCCGATGACCGCCCAGCCGCACCGGATCACCGTCATCCCCGGCGACGGGGTGGGCCCCGAGGTCGTCCGGTCCGCGCAGCGGATCATCGCCGCGGCCGGCGTCGCCATCGACTGGGAGGAGGCTACGGCCGGCGCCGAGGTGTTCAAGCGAGGTGACACGTCGGGCGTCCCGAAGGAGACCCGCGCCTCGATCGAGCGCACCCGCGTCGTCCTGAAGGGGCCCCTGGAGACCCCCGTCGGCTTCGGCGAGAAGAGCGCCAACGTCACCCTCCGCAAGCTTTTCGAGACGTACGCCAACGTCCGCCCCGCGCGAGAGCTTCCCGGCGTCCCCACCCGCTACGCGGGCGAGGGCGTGGACATGATCATCGTCCGCGAGAACATCGAGGACCTCTACGCCGGCATCGAGCACATGCAGACGCCCGACGTCGCGCAGTGCCTCAAGGTCATCACCCGCAAGGGCAGCGAGAAGATCATCCGCTACGCCTTCGAGCTGGCCCGCCGCGAGGGGCGCACCAAGGTCACCTGTGCCACCAAGGCCAACATCATGAAGCTCACCGAGGGCCTCTTCAAACGGGTCTTCGAGGAGCTCTCCGCCGAGTACCCGGAGATCACGGCCGAGCACCTGATCATCGACAACGTCGCCCACCAGATGGCCAAGAGCCCGGCCCAGTTCGACGTCGTCGTCACCACGAACCTCAACGGCGACATCATCAGCGACCTCGCCTCGGGCCTGGTCGGCGGCCTCGGCTTCGCGCCGTCCGGGAACTACGGCGACGGGGTCGCGATCTTCGAGGCGGTGCACGGCTCGGCCCCGAAGTACGCCGGCAAGGACGTCATCAACCCGACCGCGC
Source organism: uncultured Chloroflexia bacterium (assembly GCA_963827965.1). GTDB lineage: Bacteria > Chloroflexota > Limnocylindria > Limnocylindrales > CSP1-4 > CTSoil-043. Next base: position 17,014 of record CAWHCW010000016.1, read on the forward strand.
TCATCCTCTCCTCGCTCATGATGCTGCGCCACGTGGGCGAGACGGCCGCGGCCGCCACGATCGAGGACGCCGTCCTCGTGACGCTCGAAGAGGGGAAGGCCGTCACCCAGGACCTGGCCCGCCAGACCGGCGGCGACGTGGAGCACGCGGCGTCGACGACGGGCTTCACCGAATCCATCGTCGCCAACCTGGGCCGCCAGCCCGCCTCCGTCCCGCCGCGCTCCGCCGCGCAGCGCCCGGCCGTCGCGCCCACCGCGCGGCCGCGCTGGTCGTACGGCGCGGCGGTCTCGGCCGCCGTCCCGCGCACCACCGTGGGCGTGGACCTCTTCATCGAGACGTGGGAGCCCGTGGCGGCCGCGGGCCCGGCGCTGGAGGCGCTCGCGGGCGAGACGCTGCGGCTCCAGATGATCTCGAGCCGCGGCACGATGATCTGGCCCGCCAGCGGGCTCACCCCCGACGAGGTGGGCCTCATGCGCTGCCGCTACGTGGCGCAGGCGGACGGCGCCGCGGTGAGCGACGCCGAGATCACGGCGCTCGTCGGGCGGGTCGGCGAGCGCTACGCCTGGACCCACATCGAGAAGCTCCACGTCTTCGCCGGCGCGGACGGCTTCACGAAGGCGCAGGGCCAGTAGGCCATGACGGACGAATCGGGCGCGGGTCGGCCGGCCCCCGTCGACGCGCGCCCTCGCGTCGGGATCGTCGGCGGCAGCCGCTCCGACTTCCCGGTCCTCGAGAAGGCGAAGGCGCTCCTCGACGAGCTGGGGGTGCCCTGCGAGCTGCGGGTCGTCTCCGCGCATCGGACGCCGGATCACCTCTTCCGGTACGCGGAGACGGCGGCCGGCCGCGGGATCCGGGTGATCGTGGCCGGGGCCGGCGGCGCCGCCCACCTGCCGGGGATGCTGGCCGCGAAGACGCTGCTGCCGGTGATCGGCGTCCCGATCCCGACGCAGCACCTTGGCGGCCTCGACTCGCTCCTCTCCATCGTCCAGATGCCGCGCGGCATCCCGGTGGCGACCGTGGCGATCGGGAACGCCGAGAACGCGGCGCTCCTGGCGGCGGCGATCCTGGCCCTGTCCGACGACGACCTGGCGGGCGCGCCTGGCCGCCCACCGCGCCGCCCAGACGGCCGGGGTCATGGCCGACGAGAGCAACGCCGAGCCATTGCCGTGAGGCGGTAGCGGCGCCGGCCGCGACGCCGGCCGCGACGGTTGCCTGCGCACCCGCGGGGGCGGCGCATCTCTTCTGCGTGAGCCCGTGCCTTGAATTCGATGCCCGTGGACGCATCGCCCGCGCATCACGCGGTGGTCGCATAGGAGTCGCCCCTTGAGGGTCTCGCCGTCCACGGTTGATGCGTCGGTCGTGCGATTCTCCTATGTCAAGCGGCCGTCGCGACCAGTCCGCCGACAAGGAGCCCGATTACGGATGACTGCAGCACGGATGCGACGAGCGCTCGCGCAAGGGAATCGCGTCTGGATCCGGGGGCTGGCCAGACGACCGACGGTGAGAGTCGGCGCCGCACGGTGGGCGTGGGATCGAGAGCGAGGCGATCGTCGAGCCCTCGGGCTCGCTGCGACCTGCTAGCTCGGCGAGGGTCTCATCGGGTCAGCGTCGCCGTTCCGGCGATCCAGGAGAGGTCGCCCGCGGGGGCCTCGATGGCGAACTGCCACGGGCGGGTCGGGTAGAAGCCAGGGCAGTCCTCCGACTCGCAGACGGGCATGGTGTAGCGGGTGATGAACCGCCCCGCAGGGTCGAAGAACACCACGTCGAGCGGGATCCTCGTGTCGAACATGCCCATGCCGGCGTCCGTGCCGGCAACCTGATCGAGCACGAACAGCGCCCCGTCGAGGCCGCCGAGCGTCTCAACCTCGCGCAGGCCCTGGTTGTAGCCGACCCGGACAACCCGGAGTTGGCGGCCGTCTACCCAGACCGTTTCGATCGGTGCGAGCCAGAATTCGGTCGGCACATCGAGGCGGGGAGCCACCCAGGCCCCGGCCGCGATCAGTCCGACCAGGATCGCGACCAATGCCAAGCCCGCGGCGATGGTCCGTAGCTTCCCCCGTCCAGCAGCCACGACCGGTTCAGGGAGCCGGCACGTTCTCGTAGGACGGGGTCGCGATGATCCCGAACTCCGAGAGCGGCCAGTAGCGGACGACACCTCGCCCGATCACCGACGAGACGGGGATCGGTCCGAAGACCCGGCTGTCCTCCGACATCTGGCGATGGTCGCCCATCACGAACAGCTCGCCCTCCGGCACGACCCAGCGAGTCTGGTCGCCGGCCTCGGTCGGTTCGATGACGCCGGCATCGTCGCGGAACAGGTAGGGCTCGTCGAGCGCGACCCCGTTGACGGACACGCGGCCGCTCGCGGACCTCGATGGTGTCGCCGCCGACCCCGATGACGCGCTTGATGAAGGGTTCCTTGAGGTCGGTCCAGTTCGCGGGCGGCTGGAACACGACCACCTGTCCGCGTCCGTAGGGGCTCCACAGGGCCGTCAGGCGATCCACGAGGACGTAGTCGCCCTCGGCGAAGGTGTGCTCCATCGAATGCTGCTTCACCTGGAACGGCTGCGCCACGAAGTTCTGGATCACGAAGAGGACGACGAGCGTGAGGACGAGGGTCTCGATGACCTCGACCACGCAGCCCAAGCGACCTCGGCGGCGACTGGCCTTCGTCCGCCGGAGCGTCTTCCGGCGCGGGCGTGTCGCTCGGCTCGTGATCCACGGTCCCCCCAACAAATGACGAAGTGTCCTTGCTCCCATCGTCGGTGGGCGGATGGGCAGCGTCAAGGCACTCCGGGCACCACGGCCCCGGCGCAGGCTTGGCGTCGCGAGCAAGGCCCGCGTGATCAGCGTGAGCCCCTGCCTTGAATTCGATGCCCGTGGGCGCATCGCCCGCGCATCACGCGCATCAGGCGGTCGCCGCGCATCAGGCTGCGGGCCGCGCATGCGGGCGGTCGCCGCGCATCAGGCTGCGGGCCGCGCATCGGGCGGTCGCCGCGCATCAGGCTGCGGGCCGCGCATCGGGCGGTCGCCGCGCATCAGGCATCGCCCGTGCACGAGGCGGTGGCCGCACATGCGCCGCCCTTGGAGGGTCTCGGCGTCCCCAGGTGATGCGCCGGTGATGCCGCCACGGGCATCAGTTTCGAAGCAGGTTCATTCGGAGCGGTCCGAGGGTCGGCGCAGGCTGGGCCGGGGCGATCCAAGGTCGCGCAGGCGAGGTCGGGGCGGGTTTCCCGCTGGTCGGTTCGCGGGCGGGGCTGGCCCGGCGAG
>CAWHCW010000017.1:0-110388 GCA_963827965.1 uncultured Chloroflexia bacterium
GAAGCGGGAACGCGAGTATGCCAGCCGTCAAACCGAATGGAGACAATACTCGGAAGTGGAAGGCCAACCGCAATCGCGACCGCTATGCCCTGGAAGCCCGGTTCGGGTATGACACCAAGCACGCCTACCACCTGGTGCGCCTGATTCGGAGGCCGGTCTCGAGATTCTGGAGACGGCCAGGCATCGTGAAACGGCCCGACCGGAGGAGTTGCTGGCCATCCGCGACGGCGCCTGGTCCTAGACCAGCTCACCGAGTTCGCCGAGAGGGAGGACGAGGATTCCAAATTTCGGGTTGGAAAGAAACTGCTGAAACCTTCAAGTTTAAAGCCGCAGTTTGGGGCGAAAAATTTAACCCTAAAACACCCCAGAAAGTCGGGGTCAAAGCAGTAACTTACCATAGAATGGTGATAATAAGAGAAAAAGACCGTGTGGTCTTGGAGTTTATTTTGGATATTTAAGCAAGTTTAAGTTTCTTTAGTCCTAGCATTTTTTCAACGATTGGTTCTGGCGGCTGATTCAGAGCTGTGTGCAGGAGATGACAAATGGAATCTTTTTCTCCTTGAAGAATTCAATTAAGTGGCTTAGTTTGTTCTTTGTAGACTTGAAGTCTTTTCTTTATTACTTCTTCGTTGTCGTCATCTGCGTTGGTAAAGTGGTCCACCGCATTTGTCACAAACACCTTCAACTTTTGGTTTTAAGTAGCGTACATTGTAGACAGTTCCGCAGTTTTTGCATATTCTTCGATTGATAATCGTTCAATGATTATCCAGATCTGGTACGTCAAGCATTAAAATAACATCAATTTTGGTGATGGCATCAAGCATTTTCGCTTGCTCCATCGTGCGTGGAAAACCATCTAGGATGAAGCCTTTTCCCCTTGGGATTTTGCTTAAACGCTGCTTTAAAACCTCAATGACAACTTCATCTGGGACCAATAGCCCCTTTTCCACGTAACTCCTTAACTTTTTTGCCAAGCTCCGAATTTTCTTTGATTAATTCACGAAAAATATCGCCTGTTGCAATGGTTTCAACGCCCAGTTTTTCTTTAAGCCTTGATGGTAACGGTTCCTTTTCCTGCTCCCGGAGCTCCTAACATGATTGCTTTCAAATTTGTCACCTGTAATAGCTTTCATAAAATTAGAGTCTGTTAATTAAATTTTATCGTGTGCCTCCTTTATCCGAGGAAACGTTTATGGCATAAATTCGCCAATCAAACCATACTAAAGGTGACGCTGTTGCATACCACACAAATCCACAAAAACCTGTATCAAGTTGAGCTTGAGACTGGCGGCTTCAAAAACCTCATTTGCAGCTACGTGTTTACGGGCGAGAAAGCTACGCTTGTTGAGTCTGGTCCAACCAGTTCAGTTCCTCGACTTGTTGAGGGCTTAAAGGAGCTTGACGTCAAATTTGAGGATGTACAATACGTAGCTGTCACGCATGTGCATTTAGACCACGGTGGCGGCGCAGGTACACTGCTAAAATATTTGCCAAACGCCAAAATCATAGTTCACCCCAAAGGCATGCCACATCTTGTCAATCCTGAGCGGCTTTGGGCTTCCGCGCTAGACGGTTCTGGGATTTATCGCCGAAATGTTTTGGAAAGCCTGAACCAGTTCCACAAGAACGCATAATTCCAGTTACCGAGGGCACATTCGATCTTGGCAACGGTGGCAAACTAACGGCGATTGAAACGGTCGGTCATGCCTCACACAATCTAAGCTTTCAAGAATCATTCAATCACGGGGTTTTTCCAGGAGATGCGGCTGGCACCTATATTCCAGAGTTTGGCGTTGTTGTTCCAACTACTCCGCCGCCCTTCTACCTGGAAGAGGCATTGGCTTCTCTGGACAAATTAATCAGCCTAAACCCCTCTGCACTCTACTTTAGCCATTTTGGAGCAGCCGACAACGCCGTGCAACGCCTCAAAGATTACAAGGTGCAACTTCAACTATGGGCTGATATCGCAAAAGACGGAGTGAAGAAAAACCAGAGTTTAGAACAGATTCGCGACCGAATCGTGGCTAATGACAAAGCGATGAATCAAATGATCAACTTTGTAATGTCACATCCAATTTACTCAAAGACAATGTTGGAAAACTGCGTCCGCGGCTTTATAGAGTATGCCAAGCAAGATAACACGGTGCAGTAAATGTTTAATAACTAACTTTTCTTTTTTTGAGTGTTAAGGTGAGAAAGTTTTGGGTGAAAGTGATAGCAGAAAAGCGCCAGAGCAAGTTCCTCTTGAAAAAGTAAATGATTATGCATGGCGTATTCCCCAGTATAAGGCGGGTATGAGGGTTCCAGGCATGGTCTTTGCCAACGAAGCCCTTTTGGATAAAATGAAAACTGACCGCACCCTATGGCAGTGTGCTAATGTTGCGTATTTGCCTGGAATTTACAAATATGCTGTAACGTTGCCTGATGGGCATGAAGGTTACGGTTTTCCTATCGGCGGCGTCGCAGCAACCGATTATGAGCAAGGCGTCATCAGCCCTGGCGGCGTTGGTTACGACATTAACTGTGGCGTGCGCCTCCTATCAACAACACTTACAGAAAAAGACATCAGGCCCAAACTTGCACCTCTGGCAGAATCAATTTTCCGCAATGTTCCTTCAGGTCTTGGAAGCCGTCGCAAAGACTTAAGCATATCAAACAAGGACCTTGATAATTTAGCAGTTGAAGGTGTGCAGTGGCTTATCAAACGCGGGTACGGTTGGCCAGAAGGCATGGGGCTGGGATTGAGCATTGTCCGCGAGGCCCTGCTGCAGATGGGCGGCACGGTCACCTTGACCAGCGCGGTCGGCAAGGGCACAACCGTGGAAGTTGCCATCCCCTGGCGGGAAGTGGGCACTTGATGAATGAAAAGAGTGTCGATTGAAATAATCGATGACATAAGGCTAATCTACAGTAAGTTGAAATAGATTGGGAGTTTGGTTACGGTCGGAGGTTTGATAACAGGGCGTTGCGAAACATACAGGCAAGGCGGGATCGCAAGCGGAAAAGGAGACAAGGCATGAAACCGAGGGTGGATATCCTTTCGGGTTGGACGAAACCTTTTCTCGCACTGGTGTTTCTCGCCATGCTTGCCGGCGGGGTATGGTTTTACCTCGAGCAGAAAGAGGCCATGCGGCTTGAGGTCGAAAGGAATCTGACCGCCATCGCCCATCTCAAAGCCGATCAGATTGCCGCCTGGCGCAATGATCAACTCCACGACGCGGCAATCTTGCAAGGGGATCCCTTTATTCGAGCAAGCGTGGCGCATTTCTTGGCCGATCCGAGTGAAGAGCACCGCCAGGATCTGCTGCTTCGATTCCGCAGTTTGGCCGATCAACACGACTTCGATGACATTGTCCTGGTGGAACCGGACGGAAAGGAACGGTTGAGTCTGACGGGTGGATCACGGGCCACCACAACCGGTATGTGCCGGCCTTGGTCGCGGCATTGCAAGAACGTCAGCCCGTCTTTGTTGACCTGCACAAGGAAACGGAGCATCAAGCACCACACAGCTCCGTGGTGACGCCGCTTTTCAGCGACCCAGGGCAAAACTCAAAACCCCTCGGTGGGCTTATCTTCATTGATGATGCCACCCAATTTCTCTATCCTCTGATCCAATCCTGGCCGACGCCGAGCCATTCAGCGGAGACGCTGCTTGTCCGGCGCGATGGCGATTCTGTTCTTTTTCTCAATGATCTGCGCCATCAACCCGAGGCTGACGGCGATTGCTGCGGCCATGCTCGCCGGCTGCGGCACAGAAGTTCACACTCCCCCCGCAGCCCGAGCCGGGCCGGATCCCGACGCCGGGCACCTACAACCTCGACAAGGTCTGGCAGGTGCCGTCCCCGACCGACGTGGTCCTGCGCGGCAGCTATCTCTTCGTCATCGAGGAGCAGGCGCGGGTCAACGTCTACCTGAGCCGCCAGAAGGAACCGGTGAAGCCCAGCTTCATCGGGACCTTCGACGGACTCGTCCAGCCGATCCAGCTCTGTCTGGCCAAGCGCGACTCGACCTTCCTGTTCGTCGCCGACGCGGGCGACATGACGATCAAGCGCTTCTACTTCCGCGGGGGTCCTTCCCTGTTCAGCTTCACGGACACGTCGTGGATCGCCATCGACGGCATCGCGGCCGACAGCTACCTGAACGTCTACGTCTCCTGCGCCGTTCGCGACAGCACCGTGATCTACAAGTACGACTCCCGGGGCAAGCGCGTGCGCCTCGTCTCCGGCGTCGGCACCGGGCAGGGATTCTGTCGCCGACCCCACGGACTGGCCCACGTGGACAACACGCTGTGGGTTTCCGATCCCGGCAATACACGCGTCCAGCGGCTCTACCCGGACTCGACGAACACGGCCTATCCGGGCAGGCCGATCGGCGCGACCATCCCGCTGGCGGAACCGGTCGATGTCGCCACGGACCCCGCCGGCCAGCGAATCTTCGTCGCCGAGCAGTATGCGCACCAGATCCTGCGGTATCAGCCGACCGGCGCGATCGACGACACCGTCTACACGCAGACCCGAAAGGAGACGCTCGTCGTTCCGCCGATCCGGGATCCGCGATACGTCGCCGCAGACGACAGTCTCGTCTTCTTGCCCGATTCGGCGAACAACCGGATCGTCGTCGTGAGGTTGACGAAACAATGATCTGCAAGTGGATCGTGCGGATTGGTTTCGCGTTCGCGTGCGTCGTGCCGGCGCTCGGCGCCGCCGGCCGCCCTCGCGCAGGAGGAGGACGGTCCGCGCGTCTATCGTGACGGCAAGTGGGAGGCCTTCGACGGCTGGTCCATGTCGGACACGCTGATCTCCCTGCGCGTCACCTCCGGCAACAACATGGGAATGACCTTCTACAACACCGGTTTCATCGGGACGAACCTCGCCGACCGCTCCCCGTCGATGGAGTTCCCCCTGCGGAGCACCCAGGAGCATCTCGTCCGCGCCGGACTCTGGGTCGGGGGACTCACGACGAGCGAGCCGCCGGAGAGTCTCGTTCGACCGCGACGATCGACGGGAGCGTCGGCAGCTTCGATCCCAACCAGGTCAGCGAGTTCTTCCCATCCGCGACGGAGATCCAGGAGCGCTCGACGCTCCCGAACAGCCGCTATTACAGCCCCGACGCGCGCAGCGAGCAGGACTTCCTGCTCTCCTACTTCGACAGCCATCCCCACCCCGATCCCGAGCACGTCCCCCTGGGGGTCAAGGTCGAGCTGGAGACGATGCTCTTCAGCTTCGAGCCGTTCGACGCGATCGTGATCGCCAACTACAAGATCATCAACACCAAGCCGGACGATCCGATCTACAACGTCTACGTCGGGCTCTACTCGGAGATGGCCTCGGGCTGGAAGGATGGACACGCCGAGTGGCCGCCGAGCGGGTGGTTCCGGAAGAAGGACATCGCCTACGTCGACTCGCTCCGGCTGGTCACCGAGCACCACTACAATCTCGACAACGGCAACTGCCCCAGCTGGGCGGGGCTCAGCTCCTCGGCACGCGGCCGAAGGCCGTCGCCGACATGACCGTCTCGTTCAACTGGTGGAACTGGGACCCGAACGGCAACCTCTCCGGCACACCCCACATCGACGCCGAGCGGTACGGGACGATGAGCAACGGTTCGACCGACGCGACGGCCGGCCTCGAGGCCCCGAACAACGACCCGGTCACCCTCCTCTCCGTCGGCCCCTTCGACGTCCTCGAGCCCGGCGACACGGTCCTGGTCTCCTTCGCCTTCGTCGGCGGACAGCCCTCCCCCAAGGACGGCCGGAGCGCCGAGCAGGACATCGCCTTCAACGCGCAGTGGGCCCAGAAGGCATTCGACCTGAATTTCAACATCCCCGTTCCTCCCCCTTCGCCCGAGATGCGCGTCTTCCCGACCCACGACCGGCTGACCTTGCGCTGGGCCCGCTCCCCCGAGGACTTCCTCGATCCGAAGAGCCACCAGAAGGACTTCGAGGGGTACCGGATCTACGTGAGCGAGGAGAAGGAGGAGGAGGGCTTCCGGATGATCCGGCAGGTCGACAAGGTCGACAGCCTGCTCGAGAACACGGGACTCGAAGGGCTGCGCGACCCGCAGACGATCGACGGCGTCGACTACGAGTACCGCTACGACATCGACGACCTCCGGGACGGCTTCAAGTACTGGGCGACCGTCACCTCCTTCGACACCGGCACGAACGACGTCGCGCCGCTCGAGAGCGGCCTCGCGCAGGTTCGTACCTTCGCCATCCCCGGCGCGGGCCCGAAGTACGAGAACGAGGTGAAGGTCTTTCCGAACCCCTACCGGGGCGACGCCGTCTGGGACGGAACCCTGTCCCGCGACCGGTATCTCTGGTTCGTCAACCTTCCGCCACACTGCACGATTGCCAGGGCGGTAATGTTCAGCGACTCTGGTTGGTCGTGGGCAGGACCACCATCGTTGCGCGAATGATCCGATCGTCCATGTCGTCGACCCACCCGTCGAACCGCAGCCAGGTGGATGTCGGGTCGAGCTGCCGGACCGTCGCAGCCAGGTGATCGTACGGCTCGGCCTGGCCTGGGACGGGCCCTCCAACCACCTCGAACACTGCCGGCGTGCCCGAATTGTGGAGCAGGGCGGCTGCCCGGACGAAGACGTCGTGACCCTTGCGCCCGTTGACGCGCCCGGCCATCAGGACGACCGGTGGCCCAGCACGTGGCGGCGGGGCCGGGGTCGTCGACGTCCGGCGCCGGGTTCAGCAGCACGTCCGAGACCCGGCCGCCATCCAGCCGGAGCTGGCGGGCCACCGCCTCGGACACCGCCACGACGCGCTGCCGTCCCAAGCGGGTCGCGACGCCGATCGTCCTTCCCAGCCAGCGGGGGTGATCGACGATCTCGTGAACATGCCAGATGTGCGGCACCCGCAAGAGCGCCGCCACGAGGGGACCCACCAGCACGGCAGAAGTGTTCGTGTGGACGGCCACGACCCCCGCCGCTCGGCCCACGCGCGCCAGCTGGACCAGGCCCAGGATGGCCGCGAACCACAGCCGCACCAGGCCCACTGGCGACATGTACCGCCGCCTGATGACCGGCAATGGATATCGCCGGACATCGAACCCGCGGGTGAACAGCGCCGCCGAGAGCCCACCAGGGGTCGTGTCGGCCGGGAGAACCACGATCGGCCTCACCCGCTCGCCCACCGCGTCGAGCACCGTCAGGAGCATGCGGTCGGACCCGTAGAGCTCATCCGACGCATGCAGGAACAGGACGGCCGGGCGGAGGCCCGGCGCGGGAAGAGGATGGGGTCGTGATCACGGCCGCAACTATACTGCCGCATGATGCGAACCGCCCTCATCACCGGGATCACCGGCCAGGACGGCTCGTACCTCGCCGAGCTCCTGCTCGAGAAGGGCTACCGCGTCGTCGGCATGACCCGGCGCTCGAGCACCGCGTCGGACGAGCGGATCGCCCACATCCGCGACCGGATCGAGACTCGTCCAGGGCGATCTCCTGGACCAGGCGTCGCTCGTGGCGGCGCTGCGCGCCGTCGCGCCCGACCGAGGTCTACAACCTCGCCGCCCAGAGCTTCGTGCCCGACCTCCTGGAACCAGCCCGTCCTGACCGGCGAGTTCACGGCCCTCGGCGTGACCCGGATGCTCGAGGCGATCCGCCAGGTCGATCCCGGGATCCGCTTCTACCAGGCCTCGTCGAGCGAGATGTTCGGCAAGGTCCGCGAGGTGCCCCAGACGGAGGCGACGCCGTTCCATCCGCGCAGCCCGTACGGCGTGGCCAAGGCCTACGGCCACTTCCTCACGGTCAACTACCGCGAGAGCTACGGCCTCTTCGCCGTCTCCGGGATCCTCTTCAACCACGAGTCGCCGCGCCGCGGCCTCGAGTTCGTGACGCGCAAGGTCACCGACGGCGCCGCCCGGATCAGCGCTCGGCCTCGCGAGCGAGCTGCGCATGGGCAACCTCGACGCCGAGCGCGACTGGGGCTACGCCGGCGACTACGTCCGGGCGATGTGGCTGATGCTCCAGCAGGACGAGCCGACGCGACTACGTCGTCGCGACCGGCGTCACCCACTCGGTCCGCGAGCTGTGCGCGGATCGCCTTCGCGCGGGTCGGGCTCGACTACGAGCGCCACGTGGTCGTCGATCCGCGCTCTACCGGCCGGCCGAGGTCGACCACCTCCTGGGCGACGCCAGCCAGGGCGCAGGGCGGTGCTGGGCTGGGCAGCCGAGGTCGACTTCCGGGAGCTCGTCGAGATGATGGTCGACGCCGACGTGGCGCGGCATCCGGTCGGCGGCACCCGCGGCCGGCCCCCGGCTGAAGGCGCCGGCGCCGCGAGGTGAGGGTCTTCGTCACCGGTGCCATCGGGTTCGTCGGGCGTCTGGCTGTCAGCGCGAGCTGGCCGCCGGCGGCCACGACGTCGTCGCCGCGCCGGGACCGGAGCGCGCTCGACATCGCCGATCAGCCCGGGATCCGGGACGCGATCCGTGTCGCACGCCCGGATGCCGTGGTCCATCTCGCGGCGATGGCCTTCGCACCGGATGCCGCCGCCGACGCCGCGGAGGCGATCCGGGTCAACGTCGGCGGCACGCTCGCCGTCGTCGAGGCGTGCCGGACGGCGGCTCCCGAGGCCGGCCCTCCTGGTGGTCGGCTCCTCGGATGTCTACGTGCCGTCGCCGTCTGATGCCCCGCTGACCGAGGCCAGCCCCCTGGGTCCCCGCGGCGTCTATGGCCTGACGAAGCTCGCCGCGGAAGCCCTCGCTCTCTCGTCCGCCGCCGACCAGGGGTTCGAGGTCGCGGTCGCGCGCTCCTTCAACCACACCGGGCCGGGCCAGCGGCCGGTCTTCGCGGTCCCGGCCTTCGCCCGGCGGATCCTCGAGGCGCGTGCCGCGGGCGCCCACGAGATCCGCGCCGGCAACGTGGACGTGGCCCGCGACATCGGCGACGTCCGCGACGTGGTCCGGGCGTATCGCCTGCTCGCCGAGGCCCTCGTGGAGGGCCGCGTCCGGGGTGGCCGCCGCGTCTACAACATCGCGTCCGGCCGGGCCGTCACCATGCGCGCGATCATCGACCGGCTGGCCGCCCTCGCGGACTGGCCGGTCACGATCGTGCGGGACCCGGCGCTGGCTCGCCCGGAGGATCCTGCCGTGATCCGGGGCGACTTCGGGGCGCTCCACGAGCTCACCGGGTGGGAACCCCGGATCGGCCTTGACCGGACGCTGGCCGACCTCCTCGTGAGCCTGGCGTGACGGCCGAGGAGACCCGGCCTCTCCGGATCGCCATCCTCGGGACGCGGGGGGTTCCCGCCAACTACGGCGGCTTCGAGACCTTCGCCGAGCAGCTCGGCTCGCGCCTCGCGGCGCGCGGCCACCAGGTCACCGTGTACGGGCGCTCCGCCTACGTGCGCCGCGACGTGACCGCGTATCGCGGGATGCGCATCGTCCGCCTTCCGGCCCCCCGCTCGAAGTACCTGGAGACCGTGGTCCACACGCTCTTCTCGGCGTTCCACGCCCTCCTCCGGCGCTGGGACGTGGTCTACGTCTGCAACTCGGCGAACGTGCCGGCGGCGATCATCCTCTGGCTGGCCCGGAAGCGCGTCGTCCTCAACGTCGACGGCCTGGAGTGGCAGCGCAGGAAGTGGGGGGCCGCGGGCCGCGCGTACTACCGCGCGTGCGCCCGCGTCGCGGCGTGGCTCCCGGTCCACGTGGTCACCGACGCGCGGGTGATCCAGCCGTACTACCGCGAGACGTACGGGCGCGAGACCGACTACTTCGCCTACGGCACCGACCTCGACCCGGTCGCCGACGACGGAACGCTCGGTCGACTGGGGCTCGAGCCCGGCAGATACGTCCTCTACGTCAGCCGCCTCGAGCCCGAGAACAACGCCCACGTCGTCATCGAGGCCTACCGGTCCGTCCGGACGGACGTCCCGCTGGCGATCGTCGGCGACGCCCCCTACGCCAGCGACTACATCGCGTCGCTGAAGCGGACGGACGACCCCCGCGTCCGCTTCCTCGGGTGCGATCTACGGCCACGGCTACCAGGTCCTGCGCTCCCACGCCGCGGCCTACGTCCAGGCGACGGAGGTCGGCGGGACGCACCCGGCGCTCGTCGAGGCGATGGGCTTCGGCAACGCCATCCTCGCCAACGACGTGCCCGAGCACCGCGAGACGATGGGTGACGCCGGCCGCTACTACCACGGCCCCGAAGCCCTCGCCCGCGAGCTCCAGGCGGTGCTGGACGACCCCGCGCTCGCCGCCGACCTGCGCGCCCGGGCCCGAGCCCGTGCCTCGGAGCGCTTCAGCTGGGACGCGATCGCGGACGACTACGAGCGCTGGCTGACCGGCCTGTGACGAGCGCCGCACCGAGCCAGCTGGTACCCCGCCACCACGCTGCCGGCCTGACGTCACGGATGGCCTCGCGCGGTCGCCTGGCGCTCCTTGCGGCCGGGGTGTTCCTGCTGCTGCTGGCGGTGATGCCGGGCCACCTGTACTCGATCGATGGCCTGAACTACTACCGAGGCGCGGTCCGGCTGGCGTACGACGGCGCCTTCACGTTCGATCGTCCCATCCTCTGGAGCAGCATCATCTCGTCAGCCCCTTCGGGACCGATCGGCTTCTCGCTGGCCTACGTGCCCGCCCTGATCCTCGCCATTCCGTTTCGCGATCGCCTCCCTCCGATCTCCCTGACCCCGACGGATCTGGGGCTCCTGTACGGCGACCCGTTCTACGGCTTCGTCTCGTGGACGAATCCCGCGCTTGTCGCCCTGACCGCGGTTGCCGTGGTGGTCCTTGCTCGCCTTCTCGGGCTCGGACCACGGACGAGTGTCGGCGTCGCCATCGTGGCCGTCTTCGGGACCCCGCTCTGCTTCTACGGGCGCGCCGACTTCGCCCAGCCGCTCATGGCGCTCCTGGTGACGGTGTCCGCGGTCGTCGTGCTCGGGGCGCGGCGTCGGGGTGCGACCGGCGTGCTCTGGCTCCTTGTCCCCGTGCTCGCCCTGGCTGTCCTCGCCCGGCCCGTGGATGGCACCCTGGTGGCAATGACGACCTTCGGAACCCTGGCGCTCGTCACGTTGCGGGAGCAGCGGCGGGAGAGGCTGGCGGCGCTGATTCCTCCGGCGCTCGGCTACCTCGTCGGGCTCGGATTGAGTCTCGCCTCGAACTGGCTGAAGAACGGCCAGCCGCTCGAATACGGATATGGACCCGGCTTCACAGGCGACCTCGGGCCCGGCCTCGCTGCGTGGTTGTTGAGCCCTGGCCGCGGGATCCTCTGGTATGCACCCGTCACTGCCCTGGCCGTCGTCGGCGCCGTGCTCCTCGTGCGCCGGCGAGAGCACTGGCGTCTCCTCCCGCTGGCAGGTCCGGTCGTCCTCTACCTTCTTGTCTACTCGATATGGGCCGGGCTCGGCGGATGGGCCTGGGGCCCCCGGTTCCTGGTTCCAGTACTCCCGCTCCTTGTCGCTCTGGCTGCCCTTCCGCTCCTCTCCCGGGCGGGCCCTGCCTTCCGAAGAGCGTTCGTGGGCCTGGCCCTCGTGGGCGTCCTCGTCAATCTCGGCCACCTCGCCGTCGATCCCCTGCAGCAGTTCTGGGGTGTCTACGGGGACAGCATTCACCGCACGCCCGGCTTTGCGCGCCAGTTCGAGGTCCTGGCGAATGGGGGAATCGGGGTCTGGCAGTTCTACCGGCCCGCGAGCGTCGAGACCCTCGGCGACATCCTCTGGTTGCGCCTCGGCCCGGAGACCGGCGGGTTGAGTCTGGGCGTGCTCGTCGTGCTCGCCCTCGGCGGTGCGCTCGCCCTGGTGGCTGCGCTCGCCCGCCCCCTCACATCATCGCCAGGCCGCCGTCCACCCCCAGCACCTGCCCCGTGATGTAGGCCGCCTCGTCGGAGGCGAGGAAGGTGACCGCGTTGGCGATCTCGTCCGGGGAGGCGAAGCGGCCCAGGGGCGTGGCGCCCTTGATCGCGTCCTTGACCGCGTCCGGGAGCCCCTCGGTCAGCTCCGTGATGACGAACCCCGGGGCGACGGCATTCACCGTGATCCCGCGCGACGCGACCTCGCGGGCGAGCGCCTTCGTCAGCCCGATCAGGCCGGCCTTCGAGGCCGAGTAGTTCGCCTGGCCGGCGTTGCCCATCTGGCCCGAGACGCTGGACATGTTGACGATCCGCCCGGAGCGCTGGCGGAGCATCGGACGCAGCACGGCCCGGGACATGTAGAAGGCGCCGGTCAGGTTCACGTTGATGACGTCGGCCCAGGCCTCGTCGCTCATCCGCATGGCCAGGTCGTCGCGGGTGATGCCGGCGTTGTTGACGAGGATGTCGATCCGGCCGAACTCCTTGAGGGTCGCCTCGACGATCTCGGCGCACGACGCCGGCTCGGTCACGTCGCCGCCGATGCAGATCGATCGGCGGCCCATGGCCTCGACGTCACCCTTGGTGTGATCGTCCAGGAGGCAGGCGGCGCGGTCCAGGAAGGCGACGTTCGCGCCCTGCCGGCCCAGCATGAGGGAGACGGCGCGGCCGATGCCGCGTGAGCCGCCGGTGACGATGGCGACCTTGCCGCTGAGATCGATCATGCGGGGACCTCCTTGTGGGCGCGCTCCGGCTCGCCCGGGACCACGTCGTCGAGGGGGACGTCCACGGGCCCCGGGGCGGCCAGGACGGCGGCGAGCTGCGGTGGGATGGGGTCGACGGAATCCCAGTCGACCGGCAGGCGGACCCTGATCGCCTCGGGGTCGATCGCGGCGGCGCGGGCGCCGTTGGCCGGGTCGGCCGACCACTCCATCGCCACCGCGCCGGAGGTGAAGCCGGCCCCGAAGGCGACGAAGACGATCCGGTCGCCCACCTTGATGCGGCCGGAATCGACCGCCTCGGCGAGGGCCAGGGGCACCGACGCCGCCGAGGTGTTCCCGAAGCGGTCCACGTTGACGAAGATCCGCTCCATCGGGAAGCCCAGGCCCTTGGCCACGGCCTCGATGATCCGGATGTTGGCCTGGTGGGGGATGACGAGGTCGATCTCGTCGGGGTGGAGGCCGGCTCGCTCGATCGCCGCCAGCGCCGTCGACGCCAGGGTCTTCGTGGCGAAGCGGTAGGTCTCCTTGCCCTCCATCCGGATGAAATGCTCGCCGCGGGCCACGGTCTCGGCCGACGACGGGCTCTTGGAGCCGCCGGCCGGGAGCCAGATCATGTAGGCGCCCGCAGGATCGGTCGTCAGCTCGATCCCGTGCGGCCCCGTCGGCTCGTCCGCCGCGGAGACGACGACCGCGCCGGCGCCGTCCCCGAAGAGGATGCAGGTGCCCCGGTCGGTGTAGTCGAGGAAGCGGGTGAGAAGCTCGGCGCCGACCACGAGGACGTGGCGGGCCATCCCGCTGGTGACGTAGGCGTGGGCCGTGGCGTAGGCGTAGACGAAGCCGGAGCAGGCCGCCGCCACGTCCATCGCCGCCGCCCGCCGGTTGCCGATCGCCTCCTTGACCAGGGCCGCGGTGGACGGCATCCAGTAGTCGGGGGTGAGGGTGGCCACCAGGATCAGGTCGATCTCGTCGGGCTGCAGGCCGGCCACGGCGATCGCCCGGGCGCCGGCGACCGCGGCCATCGACGCCGTCGTCTCGTGGGCGGCCGCGACGCGACGCTCGCGGATCCCGGTCCGGGAGACGATCCATTCGTCGTTCGTGTCGACGATCCGCTCGAGGTCGGCGTTGGTGAGGACGGCGGCCGGAGCGTAGTTGCCCCAGCCGCTGATCCGGGCGAAGCGCCCGGCGGGGGGCTGCGACGGGGCGTGCGGCGGGAGGGTCACAGCGGCTCCACCTCGATGAGCGGGTGCTTGGCCTTCACGAGCGTCCCGTTCGCCGGGACGACCCGGACCACCCGGCCGGCCTTGTCGGACTTGATCTCGTTGAAGAGCTTCATGGCCTCGATGAGGCCGATCACCTGGCCCACGACCACCTCGCGGCCGGCCTCCACGAAGGGCGGCGAGTCGGGGCTGGGCGAGGCGTAGAAGATCCCGGTCAGCGGCGCCAGGACGGCGGCGCGGGTCGAGGCGGGGGGATCGGCCGGCGCGCCGCCGGGCCCCGCGGACGGGGAGCCGGCCTCCGGGTGCCAGGCCGCAATCGGCGTCTCGGCCGAGCCGGCGGCGAACCCGGCCGCCGGCGGCGCCAGGGCGGCGGCCTTGCGCAGGGTGATCCCGGTCCCGCCGGCCTCCACCTCCAGCTCGGTCAGGTCGCTCCGCTCCAGGAGGACCGCCAGGCGATCGACGAGGGCCAGGAGCGACGCGTCGGCCGCGGGAAGGGGGGCCAGGTCGCCGGCTGCCCGGGTCCCGCGCTGGCCGCTCACCTGGTCATGCCTCCCACCGCCGGAAGACGAGGGCGCTGTTCTGCCCGCCGAAGCCGAAGGAGCTGCTGACGGCCACCCGGATCGAGCGCCTGCGGGCGACGCCGGGGGTCAGGTCCAGCCCGGCGGCCAGCTCGTCGGGGTCGTCGAGGTTGATCGTCGGCGGGATCACCCCGTGGCGCAGGCTCAGGATGGTGACCGCCGCCTCGATGGAGCCCGCCGCGCCCAGGGTGTGGCCCAGCATGCTCTTGTTGGCGGTGACGCTGACCTCGCCGGCCCGGGCGCCGAAGAGCGTGTGGAGCATCTCCAGCTCGGCCCGGTCGCCCTCGGGCGTGGAGGTGGCGTGGGCGTTCACGTGCTCCACGTCGTCCACGGTCAGGCCGGCCTTCTCCAGCGCCCGCCGGATGGCCCGGATGGCGCCCGTCCCGCCGGGAGCCGGCAGGGTGATGTGGTTGGCGTCGGCCGAGGCGCCGTAGCCGACCAGCTCCGCGAGCGGCTGCGCCCCGCGGGCCCGGGCGTGCTCGAGCGCCTCCAGGATGACGACGCCGGCCCCCTCGCCGATGACGAACCCGTCGCGGGCCCGGTCGAAGGGGCGCGACGCGGCCGGGGGGTCGTCGTTGCGGGTGGAGAGGGCGCGCATCGCCGCGAAGCCCCCGACCAGCATCTCGTGGATGCCGGCCTCGGAGGAGCCCGCGATCATCACGTCGGCGTCGCCGCGGCGGATCGTCTCCCAGGCCTCGCCGAGGGCGTGGCCGCCCGTGGCGCAGGCCGACGAGACCGCGAAGTTGGGGCCCTGGGCGCCGAAGACGATGGACGCCTGGCCGGCCGCGAGGTTCGGGATCGCCATCGGGATGAAGAACGGGCTGATCCGGTCGGGCCCCTTCGTGAGGGAGATCGCCGCCTGCTCGGCGAACGTGAGGCCGCCACCGATCCCGGTCCCCAGGATGATCCCGGTCCGCTCGGCGAGCGACCCGTCCAGCCGCCGCGGCAGCCCGGCGTCCGTCAGCGCCTCACCCGTTGCCACGAGGGCGAGCTGCGTGTAGCGGTCGTTGCGGCGCTGCTCCTTGCGATCGAGGACCCCCGACGGGTCGAACCCGGGGACCTCGCCGGCGATCCGCGACGCGACGCGCGACGAATCGAAGGCGGTGATGGGGCCGATGCCCGAGCGGCCGGCGAGGAGCCCCTCCCACGTGGAGGCGACATCGGCGCCCAGCGCCGTCAGGAGCCCCAGCCCGGTGGCGACGACGCGCCGGGGGCCCGTGCCGGACGGGCTGCCTCCGCTCATCGCACCAGCTTCCCGGTGCGGATCGTCGCCGCCCGGTAGACGTCGCCGGGCAGGCCGCGGTTGGAGACCGCGTCGGACGCCGCGAGGGCGTCGAAGGTGGCCCGCTTGACCTCGGCGGCCACGTTGCCGTCGACGACGTCGATGAGCGCCCACGACGCCGTCGGGTCGCCGTCGAAGACGTAGCCGGCGCTCCCGCCGTTGACCACCACCTTCCAGCCGAAGTCGCGGACCTCGGGGACGTGGGTGTGGCCGCAACAGATGATCCGGGCGTCGGTCCGCCCCAGGCGATCGATGAAGACGCTCTCGTCGAGGCCCCTGTCGAAGCCGGCCGTCTGGGAGCCCGGCGACGCGTGGGTGACCAGGACCAGGGTCCCGTCGGCGGCCCGGACGCGGCGCTCGGCCGGCAGGCGGCGGAGCCAGTCCACGCGCTCCGGGCCCAGCGCCTCGTGGGCCCATTCCGCGGCGGCCTTCATCGACTCCGGGACGGCGTCGTCGAACCAGGGGAAGGCGGCGCCGTAGTCGAAGTCGGCCACGGCGATGTCCGTGTTGCCGGCGATCACGAGGGCGCCGGCGGCCTCCAGCTCGCGGATCCCGTCGACCGTCGCCGCGGGATCGCCGCCGTTCATGGCGAGGTCGCCGGCGACGGCGATCACGTCGGGAGCGGCCGCCGCGATGGCCGCCCGGACCGCCTCGAGGGCCTGGACGACGCCGTGGACGTCGGAGAAGAGGGCGATCCGCGTCATCAGCGCAGCACCGACGCGTCGGGGATGATGAAGGAGAGCGACGCTTCGCAGCAGACCTCGCCGTCCACGCTGGCGACCGCCTTGCCGCGCCCGAAACGGCGGCCGAGCTTCTCCATCGTGACCTCCAGGCGGAGGACGTCGCCGGGCTTGACGACGCGCTTGAAGCGGCACTCGTCGACGCCCGGCGAACAGGCCGATCCGGTCGCCGAAGCCCTCCTGCTTCGCCACGTAGACGGCCATCGTCTGGGCCAGCGCCTCCACCTGGAGGACGCCGGGCATGACCGGCAGCCCCGGGAAGTGGCCCTGGAAGTACCACTCGGTGGCGGTCACGGCCTTGACGCCCACGATCCGCCGCGCCTCCGGGTCGTACTCGTCGATCCGGTCGACGAGGAGGAAGGGCCAGCGGTGCGGGATCAGCTGCTCGATCTCGCGGGCGGTGTGGATCGGCTCGGTCACGGCAGGCTCCGGTTGGATGGGTCAGTGTCGCCCGGCGGACGCGCGCCGAGCGGATGGATTGATGCAGGGGTGCATGAGTCGGATCGCCTCAGTTCCGCGGGGCAAGGAAGGCGGCCCCGCCGACCCGGTCGACGAGGTTCGTCGTCACGCGCCCCTCGATGAACGCGGGGTTGTCAAGGACCGCGCGGTGGAAGGCGCGGTTCGTGATGATGCCGTCCACGACCAGCTCGTCGAGGGCGGCCCGGCCGCGGGCGATCGCCGTCGGCCGGTCGGGCCCCCAGACGATGAGCTTGCCCAGCAGGGAGTCGTAGTAGGGCGGGACGTCGTAGCCGGCGTACAGGTGGGAGTCCATCCGCACGCCCGGCCCGCCGGGGGCGTAGAACCGCTCCACGATCCCGGCCTGGGACCGGAAGTCGTGGGCGGCGTCCTCGGCGTTGATCCGGAACTCGATCGCGTGGCCCGTGAAGGTCACGTCGGCCTGGCTGAAGCCGAGCGGCTCGCCGGCGGCGATCCGGAGCTGGGTCGCCACGAGGTCGATCCCGGTCCGCATCTCCGTCACGGGGTGTTCCACCTGGATCCGGCAGTTGATCTCGATGAAGTAGAAGCTGGCGTCCCGGTCCACGAGGAACTCCAGGGTGCCCAGGTTCTCGTAGCCGGCGGCCACGACCGCCCGGATCGCCCGCTCCGCGAGCTCCTCGCGAGCCGCCTCCGAGAGGGCCGGGGTGGGCGCCTCCTCGAGGAGCTTCTGGTGGCGGCGCTGGACGGAGCAGTCGCGCTCGCCCAGGTGGACACCGTGCCCGTAGCGGTCCACGACCACCTGGACCTCGACGTGGCGATTGTCCTCCAGCCACTTCTCCAGGTAGAGCGAGTCGTCGCCGAAGGCGGCGCGGGCCTCGGAGCGGCAGACCTGCAGGGCGGCCTGCAGCTCGCGGGGCGTGCGGACCATCCGCATTCCCTTGCCGCCGCCGCCCGCGGAAGGCTTGAGGACGACCGGGTAGCCGGTCCGCTCGGCCTCCGCCAGGGCGTGCTCCTCGTCGCGGAGCATGCCGTCGGAACCGGGGATCGTGGGGAGCCCGTGCGCCGCGAGCAGGCGCCGCGTCCCCTCCTTGGAGGCGAAGCGCTCCAGCACCTCGGCCGAGGGGCCGACGAAGGTGAGCCCGTGGGCGGTCACGGCTTCGGCGAAGCCGGCGTCCTCCGAGAGGAAGCCGTAGCCGGGGTGGATCGCGTCGCAGCCGGTGACGACGGCCGCCGAGATGATGGCCGAGGCCGACAGGTAGCTCCGGCGGGCGTCCGCGGGGCCGATGCAGATCGCCTCGTCGGCCAGCTGGGCGGCCAGCGAGTCACGGTCGGCCTCGCTGTAGGCCAGGACGGCGCCGATCCCCAGGGTCCGGCAGGCGCGCAGGATGCGGAGGGCGATCTCGCCGCGGTTGGCGATGAGGACGCGCTCGAACATCAGCCGGCCTCCGGCCGGGGCGCGGCGGGGGCGGCGGCAGCTGGCGCGGCGGGGGCGGTGGCCGCTGGCGCGCCGGGCGCGGCGGCGACCGGTGCCGCCAGCAGCTCGATCTCGACGACCTCCTGGCCGTATTCGACCGGGTCGCCCGGCTCCACCAGGCTCGCCCCCACGATCCCGTCGGCCGGCGAGACGACCTCCTGGGGGACGCCCAGGACGTCGATCGTGCCCAGCCGGTCGCCGCCGCGCACGCGGGCCCCCGCGACAAGGTCGGGACGCGGACGGTAGAAGCCCACCGCGGGGGCCGTCGCCACCGCGCGCGTCGGCGGCTCGGGGTCCGGTGCGGGGTCGAGCGCCGGCCCCGTGGGGCGGGCGCCCGTCGCGCCGCGTGCCGGCGGGGCAGCCTGGCTGGTCGGGGGCGCCGGGTGCCCGGCTCGGCCGGGCGCGCTCGCCCGTCGCGCCGCGCGCGCGTCGGCCGGCATGCGCAGGCGGACCCGCCACCCGCCCTCGCGCACGTCCAGCTCGCCGAGCCCGCTGGCGCCCAGCTTGGCCACCAGCGCGGGCAGGAGCTCGTCGGCCAGGCGGTCCATCGCGGCGTGGTCGGCCTGGCGCTCCTCGGGCGTGCGCTCCGCCTTCTCGGCGTCGTGGTCGGCCACGCGTCAGACCTCCTCTCGCGCGGGGGGCTCGTCGCGCCCCTCGCGCGTCCCCAGGTTGCCCAGCCTGGTCCCCATCGGCTCCAGGGCGCGGCGGAGCCGGTCCGCCAGGCCGGGCCGCTCGGGCGGCTCGGCGACCTCCGGAGCGCCCACGTCGTCGAACGCCCCGAAGTCGCGGTAGCGCCGCATCCGGGCGGCCACGCGCTCGTCGGCGGGCAGCGCGGCGAGCCGGTCGAGCTGCTCCACGATGACGCCCCGCAGGCGGCGCGCCGTCTCGGTCGGGTCGGCGTGGGCACCCTCGCCGGGCTCGGGGACGATCTGGTCGATCACGCCGAGCGCAAGCTGGTCGGCGGCGGACATCCGCATCGCCAGGGCCGCGTCGGGCGCCTTCTCCGCCGTTCGCCACAGGATCGACGCGCAGCCCTCGGGGCTGATCACGGCATAGACGGCGTTCTCCAGGGCGATGACCACGTCACCCGCGGCGATGGCGAGCGCTCCGCCGGAGCCGCCCTCGCCGGTGATGACGGTCACGATGGGGACGCGGATCCGGCACATGACCATGATCGCCCGGGCGATCGCCTCGGCGACGCCGCGCTCCTCGGCCTCCGCCCCGGGGTAGGCGCCGGGGGTGTCGACGAAGGTCACCACCGGGATCGCGAAGCGGTCGGCCAGCTCGAAGAGGCGGATCGCCTTGCGGAAGCCCTCGGGCTTGCCCATCCCGAAGTTGCGCCGGATGTTCTCGTCCGTGTCGGCGCCCTTCTGGTGGCCCACGATCACGACCCGCCGGCCGCCGATCCGGCCGACACCTCCCACGATCGCCCCGTCGTCGCCGAAGAGGCGGTCGCCGTGGAGCTCCGTGAAGCGGTCGGCGATCCCGGCGATGAGCTCCAGGGTGTGGGGCCGGCGGGGATTGCGGGCCAGGAGGACGCGGGCCCAGACGGCGTCGCGCCGGGCGGCAGTGGCGGGCCCGCCCGGGGCGGGCGCGGCGGGGGGCGCCGTCGCCGGGCGGCGCCGTCGTCCGCGGTGGCGGCGGCGCCCCGGGCGCTCCCGTGGCCCCCGGCGTCCCGGGCGCTCCCGGCGCTCCCGTGGCGGTGGCGTCGCCCCTTCCCCGGCCCAGGAGGCGGTCAACCACGGCGCACGCTCCCCGGGGCACCCTCGGCGGGGACGGGCGGCGCCAGCACGTCGAGGATCGCCGCCAGCTCGTCGCGGAGCTCCGGGCGCGCGGCGATCCGGTCCACGAAGCCGTGGGCAAAGAGGAACTCGGCGCGCTGGAAGCCGGGTGGCAGCTCCTCCGCGATCGTCCCCGCCGAGACGCGGGCCCCGGCAAACCCGATGAGGGCATTCGGCTCGGCCACGTTGACGTCCCCCAGCGCCGCGAACGAGGCGAAGACGCCCCCCGTGGTGGGGTCCGCGAGCACGGAGATGAAGGGGATGCTGGCCGCCCGGAGGGCCTCGAGGGCCGCGATCGTCTTGACCAGCTGCATGAGGGCCAGCGTCCCCTCCTGCATCCGCGCCCCGCCCGAGGCGCTGACGATGACGAGCGGGATTCCCTCGGCCAGGGCCGCCTCGGCCGCCCGGGCCACCTTCTCGCCGACCACGGAGCCCATGGAGCCGCCCATGAAGCCGAAGTCGAGGGCGCAGATGGCGATCCGCCGCCCGACGAGCGATCCGAAGCCCCAGATGGCCGCGTCGTGCCGCCCGGTGGCCGTCTGGGCCGCCGCGAGGCGGTCCGGGTAGGACTTGCTGTCGACGAAGCCGAGCGGGTCGCGGGAGACGAGACCGGCGTCGCGCTCGCGGAACGATCCGTGATCCAGGAGCTGGGCGAGGCGGGTGGGGGCGGAGACGCGGAAGTGGTGGCCGCACGAGGTGCAGACCCGGAGCGCCTTGTCGAGGTGCTTGTTGAAGAGCATCTGGGCGCAGCCGGGGCACTGCGTCCACATGTCGGGCGGATAGCTCTGGCGGCGGGGGCGGAACGGAAGCGTGATCGGCATCAGTGGAGCTCCACCGGGGAGCCCTCGCGCGCCGCACGGGCCGCCCTGGCGAGGCGGACGGCCCGGGCCATCGGGTCGGTGGGGGCGCCGCGCGTCAGCCGCCAGGCCACGAAGGCGGCGCCCGCCAGGCTCAGCGCGGCGGAGGTGACGGCACCGCCGACCAGGAGGGGCCGGCGCGGGAGGTTGCGGATTCCGTAGGGGACGGCGCCCGCACGCTGGCCGCCGCCGTGCGGGCCGTCGCGATACGGGTCGTCGCCCAGCGGGTCGCGGCGGTACGGGTCACCATCGAACGGGTCAGCCGCCATTGGATCGTCGGCCGCCCCGGGGAATGGCAGGACGACGCCCTCGCCCCCGGCCGCGGTCGCAAGGCGCATCCCGGCGGCGGCCTCGGCGAGGCGGCGCGCCAGGCGCTCCTCGAAGCGGAACGAGGGGTGGACGCGCACCAGCTCGTCGCGGAGGCGGAGGGCGGCGCGGCGGAGGGCGGGGTCCAGGGACGGTTCAGCCGGGGCGTCGGGCGCGCGACGCTCGGCGGCCGCCAGGAGCGCGTCGAGGTAGCGGTCCGTGACGAGGGCCTCGATCTCGACGCTCTCGAGCGCGGCCGCGGTGGTCATGGGGCCTCGCCCCGCTCGCCGAGGTCGCGGGCCACCGTGCGCAGCGCCCGGTGAAGGAGGACGCGCACCGCGCCCTCCGAGCGGCCCAGCACGCCGGCGATCTCGATCGTGCTCATCTCCTCGACGAAGCGCAGGACGACGGCGCGGCGACGGTCGCCGGGAAGGCGGGCCACGGCGGCCCACGCGGCGGAGGCGTCCGCCCGGGCCAGCACCGTGCGCTCGGGATCGTCGGGGCCGGCGACCTCCCCGACGGCGTCGAGGGGCGTGGCCGGACGCCGGCGCAGCGTGCGCCGCTGGTTGGCGACGACGTTCCGGGCGATGCGCAGGAGCCAGACGCGGAACGTGGAGGCCTCCGGCCCGGCCTCGTCCGGCGCCTCCTCGCGGAAGCGCGGCAGGGCACCGAGGGCCAGGAGGAACGTCCGCTCCGTCACGTCCTCCGCCTCGTGGTGATCGCCGAGCTCGTGGTAGGCAAAGCTGTAGACCTGTGCGACGTACTTCCGGTAGAGGGCGTCGAAGCGGGCCGGGTCGGCCTGCGCCTCCCGGACCAGGCTCCGGTCGGGGTCGAGCGGGACCACCCGCCCGGCCAGGCCGGCTGCCTCTCCTCCCCTCCCCTGTCCAAACACCGCCCGGCCCCTTCCGTTACGCGCGCGCCGGGGGCGCCGGACGCGCCGCGGCGGATGCTCCCGGGCCGCCCGAAGCTCCCGGGCCGTCGGATGGGCCCGCCACGTCGGCCAGGCGGGCGTGGATGACGTCCCCGGCGTGCACCGCGCGCTCGCCGCCCGCGGCGGTCGGGTCCGCCACCAGCAGGGCGCCGGTCGCCGGGTCCAGGCCCAGCGCGCGGGCCTCCTCGGGCTCGGAGCCGTGCCCCTCCAGGCGGACGATCCGTCCGGTCGTGATCTGGCGCGCCGTCCAGTCGTCCATCGGGAAGCGCCCCGCGCGGAGCGCCTCCACGCGGGCCTCCAGGCGCGAGAGGAAGCCGTCGAGAAGAAGCGCTCGCTCGATCGGCCGGCCGCCGCCCGCCTCGGCCAGGCTCGTCATCGCCGCGGCGATCGCGGGCGGGAAGTCGGCGCGGGCCCAGCCGGCGTTGAGGCCGATCCCCACCACGACGCGTGGGTCGTCCGTCCCGAGGCCGTCGGACTCGCCCAGGACCCCGCCCAGCTTGCGGATCGCCCCGCCGCCCAGCCCGGATCCCGCGTGCTCCGCCGCGTCGGCCTCGATCACCAGGTCGTTCGGCCACTTCAGGCGGACGGCATGGTTGCGGAGGCCGGCGACGTCCTCGGCCGTGTCGGCCATCGCCAGGCTCACCACGGCGGCGAGCCGCCAGGCGTGGCCGGGCGCCAGCCAGGCCGGCCGGAACCCGACCGAGAGGAGGAGCGCGGCACCCGGCGGAGCGGTCCAGGTCCGCCCGGCTCGGCCGCGACCGGCCGTCTGCTCATCGGCGACGGCGAGGCAGACCTCGGGCGTTCCGGCGGCCAGCCAGGCTCGAACCGCATCGTTCGTCGACCCGATCCGGTCGAACCGCTCCTGCCGGGCGAGGAACGCCGTCACCGGCTCGCGGCCGCCCCGGGGTTCGTGGCCGCCCGGGAGTCGTGGCCCGCGGTCGCGCCCGCCGGCCCGTCGACCGGGTCCGGGATCGCCAGCTCGAAGGCGGCGTGGAGGGCCCGGACGGCAGCCTCCAGCTCGTGCTCGGCGATCGTGCAGGTGATCCGGACCTCCGAGGTGGAGATCATCTCGATGTTCACGCCGGCATCGGAGAGGGTCCCGAACATGCGGGCGGCGTAGCCGGGGGCGTTGTGGAGGCCCGCACCCACGATGGAGACCTTCGCGATCGAGGCATCCGTGGTCATCTCCCGGAAGCCGAGCTCGCGGACGAGCGGGTCCAGGACGCGCGTTGCCTTCGCCAGCTCCACCCGGGGGACCGTGAAGCTCATGTCGGTCGTGGCGCCGTGGCCCACGTTCTGGACGATCATGTCGACGCTGATGCCGGCGTCGGCGAGCGGGGCGAAGACGGCGTGGGCGACGCCGGGCCGGTCGGGGACCTCGACGAGGGTGATCTTGGCGACGTTCCGGTCCTGGGCGATGCCCCGCACCTTGTTGCGCTGCTCCACGAGCGGGTCCTCCTTGATGAGGGTGCCGGGGGCGTCCTCGAACGAGCTGAGGACCTCGATGACGACGTCGTTCACCCAGCCGAGCTCGACGGCGCGGACCTGCATCACCTGGGCGCCCTGGTGGGCGAGCTCCAGCATCTCCTCGTAGCCGATGACGGAGAGCTGGCGGGCGTCGGGGACCAGGCGCGGGTCGGCAGTGTAGATGCCCTTGACGTCGGTGTAGATCTGGCAGCGGTCGGCGCGCAGCGCGGCCGCCAGGGCGACGGCCGTCGTATCCGAGCCGCCGCGGCCCAGCGTGGTCGTCTCCATCAGCTCGACGGCCCGCGCGCTCTGCCCCTGGAAGCCCGCCACGATGACCACCTTGCCGTCGGCCATCTCGGCGCGGATCCGGACCGGGTCGATCCCCGCGATGCGGGCCCGGCCGTAGGTGCCGTCGGTGACGATGCCGGCCTGGGCGCCGGTCAGGGCGATGGCCGGCAGCCCCAGGGCGTGGAGGGCCATCGACATCAGGGTGGCGCTCTGGTGCTCCCCCGTGGCGAGAAGCATGTCCAGCTCGCGCGGCTCGGGCTCGTCCGTGATGGCCGCGGCGAGCGAGAGGAGCTCGTCGGTGGTGTCGCCCATGGCCGAGACCACGACGCAGAGGTCGGCGCCGTCGGCGCGCACGCGCGCGACCCGCCGGGCGACGCGACGGATCCGGTCGGCATTCGCAACGGAGCTGCCGCCGAACTTCATGACGACGAGGGGATGCGACATCGGCGCGGATTGTACCGTGCGGGGGGCGAGAGGCCGCGTGAGGGGGCCGGCGGCGCTCACGGGCGGGGCGGCGAGGTTACGGGCGGGGCCGCGCTCGACGGGCGGGGCGGCGAGGTCACAGCGCAGCCCCGTATCCGGATACGTGGCTGATGAGCGGGTCCTGGTTCAATCCTCAGCATGAGCGGACGGTCCAGCGTGGAGGTCGATTCGGAGCGCCGAGCCGGCGACATTCGGCGCCGGCTCGGCCGTGACCTGGCCGGACTCCGCCGTGACACCGTGCTCTCCCGTGCCGCGATCGCCCGAGCCGCGGGCCTGAGTCCGTCGACGGTGGGTCGGGTCGAAGCGGCATCGATCGAACCGGGCGTCGAGACGATCGTCCGCATCGCGTCGGTCCTCGGCTGCGAGGTCTCGATCCGCCTCTTCCCGACGGGCGCGCCCCTGCACGACCGTTTCCAGGCGCCAATTCTCGAGGCGTTCCTGGCGTTCGTCCACCCGGCGTGGCACAGGAACGTCGAGGTGCCCGTCGGCGGGGCGGTGCGCGGCGTTGTCGACTGCGCGCTCGGTCACCCTGCGCGCCCCCTGCTCGTGGCCGTCGAGATTCAATCGGAGATTCGCCGAGCCGAGGAGACCATCCGCCGATCGTCCGACAAGGCGGATGCGCTGGGCCGCAGCTCGCTCGGCGCAGCCGTGGCGGCGTCCTTCCGGGTCGACGCGGTGGAGACCTCGCGCCTCCTGGTCCTCCGATCGACGGTCGCCACCCGGGCGGCCGTGCGTGACCTCCAGGAAACATTCAAGGCGGCCTACCCGGCACGCATGTCTGCAGCGCTGGCGGCGCTCCGCGATCCACGGGTGGCGTGGCCTGGACCGGCGATCGTCTGGGTAAATCTGCATGGCCACCGGGCGACGATCATGGACGCTCCCCCGCGGCTGGTCGCCGTAGGCCGATGAGGCACGCCGCCGGCGCGCCGATTGCGCACGACGCGATGTTTCCTGCCCAGTACCCCGCCCGGCGGCTCAAGGCCACGTGTTCGTAGCGCCACACGCCCGAGTTGGCGCGGAAGGGCGTTCTGACTCGCCGAAGTCACGAAACATGGCGCGGCGCGCAACGCGTCAGCGCGCGAGGCGTCGAGGGCCGGCGGCGCTCACGGCCACGCGCCGCTACCATGGCGGCGCAGCGCGACGCCGCACGGACCCGCCAGGGGCGTCGCCCGCGCCCGCCCGCTTGCGCCCGCCAGCCAGGAGCCCCCGCCGATGTGCTTCGATCTCGACAGTCGACCGCCGATCGCCCCGATCGCCGGCGGCGCCATCGACGCGGAGGAGGTCGTCCTCCGCGCCGGCGACGGCGGCCGCTTCGCCGGGCTGCTGGCCCGGGCCGTGGAGCCGAGCGGGGCGGCGATCATCGTGCTGCCGGACGTGCGCGGCCTCCATCCCTACTACGAGGAGCTGGCCCTGCGGTTTGCGGAGGCCGGCGTCGACGCCCTGGCGATCGACTACTTCGGGCGGACCGCGGGGATCGGCATCCGCGAGCGTCCCACGGACTTCGACTTCATGGCGCACGTCGGCGAGACGCGCTTCTCGAACCTCTCCTGGGACGTGCAGGCGGCGGCCGAGAAGCTCCGTGCGCTCGGGCCGGGTGGCGCAGCCGATGACGCCGGGGGCGGCGCGGCGGGCGACGCTGCGGATGTCCGGGCGGGCGAAGCCCCCCGTCGCACGCGGGCCGTCTTCACGATCGGGTTCTGCTTCGGCGGACGGCTCGCCTTCCTGGCCAACACCCTGGGGCTCGACCTCGCCGGAGCGATCGGCTTCTACGGCTGGCCGGTTGGCGCCCGCGGCGACATCCCCGCCCCGGCCGACTCCACGGGCCTCATGACCGGTCCGGTCCTGGCGGTCTTCGGCGGCGCCGACAGGGGGATCCCGCCCGAGGCGGTCGAGACGTTCCGCGATGCCCTCGCGGCAACCGGGGTCCCCCACGAGGTGATCACCTACCCGGCCGCCCCCCACTCCTTCTTCGATCGCAAGGCCGAGGACTTCGCCGACGCGTCGGCGGACACCTGGGAGCGGGTGCTCGCGTTCATCCGGACGAACACGCCGGCCTGACGGGTCGGCGCGTCACCGCCCGCGCGGCCGCCGCCGCCCGCCACCGCCCCGTCCGCGCCTACGAGCCCAGGGGCTGCTCCACGCGGGCGCCCGTGTTGCGCGGCGAGACCAGCTCCACGCGACCCGGCAGGTCCAGGTCCGCCGCGGCCGCCCGGAAGGCGCCCTCGATCCGGGTCAGCCCCGACAGGGAGTCGGCGAAGGCGATGATCGTGGACCCCGCGCCCGACAGGCACGCCCCCAGCGCCCCGGCATCGCGGGCCGCGCCGACGAGGGCGGGGAGCTGCGGATAGACCGCCGCGCGATAGGGCTCGTGGAGGCGGTCGATCGTCAGGTGGCGGAGGCCGTCGGCGCTGCCGGCGGCGAGCCCGGCCACGCCCAGCGCCACCTGCTGCAGGTTCGCCACGGCGTCGGCGAGCGGCACCCGCTTCGGGAGCGCCGCTCGCATGTCGTGGGTGGCCAGGCGCAGGTCGGGGATGAAGAGGATCGCCCGCAGGTCACGCGGAATGTCGAAGCGGATCGCCATCGGCGTCCCGCCGTGCGCCGCGATCGTGAAGCCGCCCAGCAGGGCCGCGGCCGCGTTGTCGGGGTGGCCCTCGATCTCGGTGGCGAGGGCCAGCGCCCGCTCCACGGGCAGCGACTCCCCTGCCAGTGCCGCGCCCGCCAGCAGCCCGCCGACCGTGGCGGCCGCCGACGACCCGAGGCCCCGGGACAGCGGGATCCGGTTGCGCATCTGGATCCGCCAGCCGAGCTCTCCGGCGCCGTCACCGCGGACCTCGGCCAGGCCGCGCTCGAGGGCGACCACGAAGGCGTTGGAGCGGTCGGCGGGCAGCTCGCCGGCGCCTTCGCCCTCCACCGCGATCTCGACGCCCGCGCCGGGCCGGGCAAGGCACTCCACCTCGACCCGATCGACGATCTCGAGGGCGACCGCCAGGCAGTCATAGCCGGCGCCAAGGTTGGCGCTGGTGGCCGGAACCTCGACCGCGATCCAGCGCCCGTCGAGGTCCGCGAACCGGCTCATCGCCACGGGGCCACCCCCGTCGACGCGGCCGTCGACACTCCCAGCCAGGGCCCCGCGGCCCGCCCGTTCATCGCCATCCCAGGGCCTCCATGACGGCCGGCAGCGTCGCCTCGGCCTCCAGCGGCGGCTCCACGAGGCGGGCCCCGCTGTCGGGATCCTTCAGGCCGTGCCCCGTCAGCACGCAGACCACCGTCGCGTCGGGATCGAGCCGGCCCTCGGCGCGGAGCTTGCGCACCCCGGCCAGGCTCGCCGCGGAGGCCGGCTCGCAGAAGATGCCGGCCAGCCGGACCACGTCCCGGTAGGCGGCGAGGATCTCGTCGTCGGTCACCGCCTCGATCAGGCCCCCGCTCTCGTCGCGGGCGGCGGTCGCCTTCTCCCACGAGGCCGGGTTGCCGATCCGGATCGCCGTGGCGAACGTCTCCGGGTGCTCGATGGGGTGGCCGGCCACGATCGGCGCCGCGCCGGCGGCCTGGAAGCCCCACATCCGGGGGAGGCGGTCGATCACCCCGGCGTCGCGATAGGCCCGGAAGCCCATCCAGTAGGCGCTGATGTTGCCCGCGTTGCCGACCGGGATGGCGAGGACGTCGGGCGGGCCGCCGAGGTCGTCGCAGACCTCGAAGGCGGCCGTCTTCTGGCCCTCGAGGCGATAGGGGTTGACCGAGTTCACGAGGGTGATCGGGCGCTCGTCCTGGTCGGCCAGCTCCCGAACCGCCGCGAGGGCGGCGTCGAAGTTGCCGCGGACGGCGAGCACCCGTGCCCCGGCGGCCTGGGCCTGGAGGAGCTTGCCGGCGGCGATCTTGCCGGCCGGCAGGACGACGACGACCTCCAGGCCGGCGGCGGCGCCGTACGCGGCGGCGGAGGCGGAGGTGTTGCCGGTGGAGGCGCAGACGATGGAACGGGCGCCTCCCTCGACCGCCTTCGCCACGGCCAGGACCATGCCGCGGTCCTTGAAGGAGCCGGTCGGGTTGGTCCCCTCGAACTTCAGGTGGAGGTTGGCGAGGCCCCATGCCGCCCCGAGGCGGTCAGCCCGGACCAGGGGGGTGGCGCCCTCGCCGAGGGAGAGGCGCGGGGTCGCGTCGGTGAGCGGGAGGTACGGCGCGTAGCGGTCGAGGAGGCGCGGGCGCGCCGGCGACGCGGCGACCACGGTCCCCGGGGCCGCGGCGGCGGCCACGGCCACGATCGGCGCGGCAGGGTCCGCCATCAGTCGGTGACCGGGTAGAGCGTGACGTCCACGCCGTCCGGCAGGTGCGGCGCGATCGCCGCCCGGACCCGCTCGAGCGGGAGCGGCCCGGTCCGGACCACGGTGCCGCCCTCGATCTCCTCGATCGCGGCGGTCTCGCCCAGCTCCACGCCCGCGGGCGCGATCCCGGGCAGGAAGGCGAACCACGGGCGGGCGACGGCGAACGGGTCGGCGCTGTTGGCGACCAGCGGCGTCTCGTCGGCGGGCGCGAGGCCGGCCCACGTGCTGCCCCCGTGGCGGGCGATCGCCAGGAGGTCGCCGAGGACGGCGCTGCTCGTCGGGTCGCCGCCGGCGCCCGGGCCGGAGAAGGCGACGTCGCCGACCGGATCGGCCAGGATCTCGACGCGGTTGAGGACACCGTCGGTGCCCCCGAGCGGGCCGTTCTTCGGGACCGCGGTGGGCAGGACGGTGGCCGCCAGGGTGCCCGCGACCGGGCCCGGCTCGACCACGGCCAGGAGCTTGATCTCGAGGCCAAGGAAGCCCGCGCCCTCGATCTCGTCCGAGGTGACGCCGGTGATCCCCGGCTTCCCCCAGCCGCGGACCGAGGGCGGCGTGCGCAGGACGCTGGCCGGCTCGAGCCACGAACCGAAGGCGAGGCGGGCGAGGAGGACCAGCTTGTTCACGGCGTCGTCGCCCTCGACGTCGCCGCGCGGGTCGGCCTCGGCGTACCCGTTCGCCTGCGCCTCGGCGAGCACCTCGTCGTAGGTCCGGCCGAACGCGCCCATCGAGGTCAGGATGAAGTTCGTCGTCCCGTTCACGATGCCGCGGACGCGGGAGATCGTGTTGACCGCCAGGTCCGCGGCCAGCGGCGAGAGGATGGGGATCCCGCCGGCGACCGCCGCTTCGAAGCGGAGCGCGCCGCCGGTGCGGCGGGCGATCGCCTCCAGCTCCGGCCCGTGGTGGGCGATGACGTGCTTGTTCGCGGTCACCACCTGCTTGCCGGCGCCCAGCGCCGCCGCGACGAGCGTGTGGGCCGGCTCGTCCCCGCCCATCAGCTCCACGATGACCTCGATCTCGGGGTCGGCGACGAGGTGGGCCGGGGCGTCGGTCAGGAGCGCGGCCGGGATCCCGCGGTCCCGCGCCTTCGCCATGTCGCGGACGGCGACGCCGGCGAGGACGAGGCGGGCGCCATCGAAGGGGGCGAGCTTCTCGGGGCGCTCCAGGAAGACGCGCACGACGGAGCCGCCGACGGTGCCGGCGCCGAGCACCGCGACGCGGAGGGCGGTTCGCGTGGACATCGGGCAGATCGTAGCCGACCGGCGCCCCCCTCGGGCCGCGGGGCAGGAGCGCCCGCCGCTGGGCCATCGTGCACGCAGGCGGGCCGAACGCTCCGCTACACTCGGCGACGATGTCCGAACTTGCCCCCTCCCCCGGCCGACCGACCTGCCCCCCGCCGCGGCGGGCCTCGCCCCGCCGAAGGTCCGCTGCTTCAGCGGCATCCAGCCGTCCGGCGCCGTCCACATCGGCAACGACCTCGGCGCCATCCGCAACTACGTGGCGCTCCAGGACCAGTTCGAGTCGATCTACTGCATCGTCGACTTCCACGCTCTCACCAGCACGCACGACCCCGCTGCGATGCGGCAGCGGACCCGCGAGATGGCGGCGGCCCTGCTCGCCCTCGGCCTCGATCCGGCACGCTGCACCGTCTTCGTGCAGAGCCATCGGCCCGAGGTCACCGAGCTGATGTGGCTGTTCACGACCGTGACGCCCGTCGGCGTGGCTCCTGCGCACGCCGACCTACAAGGAGAAGCGGGCGAACCAGCCCGAGGACGTCAACCACGGCCTCCTCACCTACCCCGTCCTCCAGGCGGCCGACATCGTCCTCTACAAGGCGTCGGTCGTGCCGGTGGGGAAGGACCAGGCGGCCCACCTCGAGCTCTCCCGCGAGATCGTCCGGGCCTTCAACAACCGCTACGGCGAGACGTTCCCCGAGCCGCAGGCGGTCTACACCGAGGCTCCCGTCGTCCTCGGGACCGACGGCGCTCAAGAAGATGTCGAAGTCGGTCGGCAACACGATCGAGATCTTCGCCCCGGAGGACGAGATCCGGCGGGCGATCATGGGGATGGTCACGGACACGCTGCGGATCAAGCGGACCGACCCCGGCCACCCCGAGCGCTGCAACGTCTGCCAGCTCCACCGCTTCTTCGGCGACGACTACGCCGAGATCTGGGAGGGCGAGCGGACGGCACGGACCGGCTGCGTCGACACGAAGAAGCTGCTCGCGGAGCGGCTGCTGCGCCACTACGCGCCGGCCCGCGAACGGTATGCCGACCTGATGGCGCACCCGACCACGCTCGACGCGATCCTCGAGGAGGGCGCCGCACGCCTGGAGCCGATCGCGGACGCGACGCTCGCCGAGGTCCGCGAGAAGATGGGCCTGCGGTAGGGGCGGTCCGCCCCGTCGGCCCCCGTCGGTCCGCCCCGTCGGGACGCCGCCGACCGCGGGGCAGCCACCGCCGTTGCCGCGGCTGCCGGCACCCAACGCGGGGGGACCGGACGCCGGCCAGGGAGTGCCCCTGCCGCCCCGCCGCCCTGCTAGGATCGGCGCAGGCTGGGCCCGCCGGGCCCGCGAGATCGGCAACGATGGACCACCTCGAGCCGCGCCCCGAACCGCAGCCCTCGCCGGCGCCCGCGCCCGTCGCGCCCGCCGCGCAGGCCCAGGCGCCCACCGCGCCGGCTCCGCTGCCCGTGCTGAGCGCGCGCGAGCGCCGCTGGCTGGAGATCGTCCTCACCCTCGGCTCGATCGCCCTCTTCTTCGTCGTCCTCGGCCAGCTCGCCGGCGTCTGGGCGGTCTTCTCGGACCTGATCCTGACCTTCTTCTTCGCCTGGCTCCTGGGGTTCGTCCTGGAGCCGATCGCGGGCTGGCTGGCCCGGTTCATGCCGCGCGTCATCGCGGTGGCGATCGCCTACGGGGCGGTCGCGATCGCCGCCTTCGGCCTGGTCGTGGTGGCGGCGTCCGCCCTCCTCGCCTCGATCTCGGACTTCCTGGGCAACCTGCCCCAGTTCCAGCAGGACCTGGTGGCCCTCGTCCAGCCCGATCTCGGACTGGCTCCGACCTCGCTCGGCTTCGACCGGGTCGACCTCGCGGCGCAGGTCGAGACGCTCCTGGGCACGCTCGCCGCGCAGGCGCAGAACCTGCTCGGGCCCCTCCAGGACGTGGCCGTCGCGAGCATCGGCTTCGTGGGGAACGTCCTGATCGTCTTCTTCCTGGCCGTCTTCATCTCGATCGACCGGGCCGACATCGGGAGCTTCCTGCTCCGGCTGGTGCCGCCGGCCTACAGCCGCGAGGCGCACCTGCTCACCGAGAGCGTGGGGCGCTCGTTCGGCGGCTTCATCCGGGGCATGGTGGTGATCGGCGGGTCGTACGCCCTGGTCGCCCTCCTCTGCAACCTGGTCCTGGGGCTGGACTACGCCGCCCTGACCACCTCGACTCTCCGGCGTCCTCATGGCGATCCCGTTCTTCGGGCCCTTCGTCGCCTGGGCACCGCCGGTGATCGTGGCGGCGGTGACCAAGCCCGACGCCCTCGTGCCCGACGCTCGCGATCATGGGCGTCGGCTGGTTCGTCAACCAGAACATCCTCCAGCCGCGGATCCTGGCCGGCGCCGTCGGCCTCCACCCGGTCGTGGTCCTCGCCTCCGTCCTGATCGGGTTGAAGCTCTTCGGCATCGCGGGCGCCATCTTCGGCCTGCCGGTGGCCGCGGTCGTCTCGTCGTTCTTCTTCTACTTCCTCCGCCGGACCGCGAACCCGGACGAGCGATCGGTGGCGGCGCGGGCGGCGCGTCGCCTCGCGGAGCGGGAGGGGCGGCCGAAGCGGGTGCTGCGCGAGCCCCGGCCCGGCGAGGCGGAGGAGATCGTCGACGACGCCGATCCCGGCCCCGACGCTCCCGTTGCCGGCGCTCCTGCCGGCAGCACGTCGCCGGCGGAGCGATGACCGCCCGGCCGCGGATCCTGGTCACCAACGACGACGGGATCGAGTCGCGCGGGCTGCTCGCCCTCAAGCAGGCGCTGGAGCCGCTCGGCGAGGTCCTGGTCATCGCGCCCGAGACGAACCAGAGCGCGGTGGGCCACTCGCGGACCATGTGGCGCCCGCTCCGCGTCCGGGAGCGCACGCTGGCCGACGGCTCGCCGGCCTGGTCGATCGACGGCTCGCCGTCCGACGCGGTCAGCCTCGTCTTCCTCGGCCTCCTCCCGGGCCCCATCGACCTCGTGGCAAGCGGCATCAACCACGGCGCGAACCTGGGCAACGACATCACCTACTCGGGGACGGTCAGCGCGGCGATGGAGGCCGTCCTCAACGGCTGTCCGGCCTTCGCGATCAGCCACGACGACTACAAGCCGGACGACTTCGAGCTCGCGATGGCGGCGGCGCGGGTGGTGGCCCGCGCCATCCTGGCCCGCGGCCTGGAGCCGGAGCAGCTCCTCAACGTCAACGTGCCCGGCGATCCCCCTGTGCCGAGTGCGACGGGCTTCGAGGTCGCCCGCCTGGGCAAGCGGACCTACCAGGACGAGCTGATCCGTCGCGAGGACCCCCGCGGCGTGCCCTACTACTGGGTCGGCGGCTCGCCGCCGACGGGCCAGGCCATCCCCGGCACGGACGTCGACGCGGTGCTCCACGACAAGGTCGCGATCACGCCGATCCAGCTCGACCTCACGGCGGACCGCTTCCTCGAGCGCCTGCGCGGCTGGGAGCTGACGCTCGAGGGCTGACGCGCGGCGGACGGACCGCGACGCGCTACCGCCGCCTGCCGGCGGTCGGCCAGGATCTCCCTCACCGCGTTGTGGGCGGGCGCGCCCGTGACGCCGCCGCCGGGATGGGCGCCCGGGCCGACGAGGTAGAGCCCCTCGA
Organism: uncultured Chloroflexia bacterium; assembly: GCA_963827965.1. Classification (GTDB taxonomy): domain Bacteria; phylum Chloroflexota; class Limnocylindria; order Limnocylindrales; family CSP1-4; genus CTSoil-043. Next base: position 33,529 of record CAWHCW010000017.1, read on the forward strand.
CCGGCATCCGGTAGCGAGCCCAGCCGACCAGCGGCCGCCAGGCGAACCAGGCGTCCAGGCCAGGCTCCTGGTGGTAGGGGTGGCCGCCGGTCAGGCCGTACTCCGCCTCCAGGTCGGCCGGCGTGAGCACCTCGCGGGCGGTGACCAGCGACCCGATCCCGGGCGCCACCTCCTCGAGGGCGGCCACCACGCGGTCGCCGAGGGAGGCCCGCGCCGCGTCGTCCCAGGCGCCCTCGCCCAGGCGGTACGGCACGTACTGGGCGATGACGCTCACCACCTGGCCGCCCTCGCGCGCGGCGAGCGCCGGGTCCACCAGCGTGGGGATCGTCGCCTCCAGCACGAGTCGATCCGAGATCCGCCCGTACTTCGCCGCGTCGAAGGCGCGCTCGATGTCGTCGATCCCGGTGGCCCCCACGAGGATTCGGCCCCGCAGCCGCTTCGCCCCCTCGTCGCCCTCGCCGGCCGCGGGGAAGCGCGGCAGCGCCGAGAGCGCCAGGTTCACCTTCGCCACGGTGCCCGGCTGGCGGATGTTGCCGGCCCGCCAGCGCAGGTGCGGCCCGAGGTCGAGGGGCCCGAGGAGCCCGAGGAGCGTCCGCTTGGGGTCCAGGCCGGACGCCACGATCGAGGCCGCGATCTCCTCGCCGGAGGCGAGGGCCACTCCCGTGACCCGCCCGTCGGCGGAGGTCACGGCGACCACCTCCGACCCGGTCCGGAGCTCCGCGCCGAAGGCCCGGGCGGCGGCGGCCAGGGCGTCGGTCACGGCGCCGGGGCCGCCCTTCGCGAAGACCGCCTGGCCCGCACCGCCGCCATCGTTGGCGGCGGAGTCGGCGAGGAGGGTGGCCGTCGTCCCCATCGACCATGCGCCGAGGCCGGTGAACAGGACCGCCCGGGCGGCGATGGCCGCCCGAAATCGCGTCGGTCTCGAACGATTCGCCCACGAAGTCGGCCACGGCCATCGGGAGAACGCGCAGGAGGTTCCGCGCGTCGTCCTTCGAAAGCTTCTTGAAGGCCCGCCCCAGCAGGAGCCCGGTGATCGCATCGCCCGAGGCCCGCCCCGGAGGTCGGCGGCGGCGTCTGCTCGCCGAGCGCGGCGAGGAAGCCGGCGAGGGCCCGGACCCCGCGGTCGAAGCCGGACCAGGCGAGCGCGTCGGCACCGGACCAGGTCGCCAGCTCGGCCTCGGTCCGCCCGTTGTCGGCCCACAGGGTGACCGCGCGGCCGTCGGGCTGCGGCGCGAACGCCCGCACCTCGGGCGCGACCAGCGCCAGCCCGTGCCCGGCGAGGCCCAGCTCGCGCACGATCGCCGGCCGCAGCCGCCCGACCGTGTGGAAGAGGCCGGGGGCCCGGGAGCCGTCGCCCAGGGTTCGCGTCTCGACCGTGCCGCCCAGCGTCGGCCGCCGCTCCAGGACCACCGTGCGGAGCCCGGCCCTGGCGAGGTAGGCCGCCGCGACGAGGCCGTTGTGGCCGCCGCCGACGACGATCGCGTCGTAGCCGGCGGACGGCTGGGTGATCGCGGCCATCTACGCCACCTTCCCCTTCTTCGCCTTGAGGAGCTCCAGCGCGGCGAGGCGGCCGTTCGCGGCCATGATCCCGCCGCCCGGGTGGGTGGACGAGCCCGCCATCCAGTAGTCCCGGATCGGCGTCCGGTAGCGCGACCAGCCGGGGATCGGCCGGCTGAAGAAGAGCTGCTCGAGGGAGAGCTCGCCGTGGAAGATGTTCCCCTCGGTGAGGCCCCACTCCTTCTCCATGTCCCAGGGCGTGACGACCTGCTTCTCGACGATCACGTCGCGCAGGTTCGGGGCGTACTCGCTGATGGTGTCGATGACGGTGTTGCCGAAGGCCTCGCGCTGGTTCTCCCAGTCGGCCGGCCCCTCCGCCAGGTTGTACGGGCGCGTACTGGACGAAGCAGCTCATGACGTGCTTGCCGGGCGGCGCCACGGACGGGTCGACCAGCGAGGGGATCACGATGTCGATGTACGGGCGGCGGCTGAAGCGGCCGTACTTGGCGTCGTCGTAGGCGCGCTCCATGTAGTCGACCGACGGGCTGATGCTCATCGCGCCGCGGAGGTACTCCGTGCCGCCGGGGTTGGCGGTGAAGGTCGGCAGGGCGTCGAGGGCGAGGTTGACCTTGCCGGAGCTCCCCCGGAACTTGAAGCGGCGAACCTGGGCCTCGAAGTCCTCGGGCAGGACGCCCGGCTCCAGGAGCTGGAGGAAGGTCCGCCGGACGTCGGCCGACGAGACGACCACCGAGGCTTCGATCTCCTCGCCGCTCTCGAGCACGACGCCGGTCGCCCGGTCGCCCGAGGCGGAGAGCTTCACCTGGGCCACGCCGGCGTCCGGTCCGGATCTCCGCGCCGAGGGACCGCGCCGCGCTGGCGATGGCGTAGCTGATGGCGCCCGTGCCGCCCTTGTGGAGGCCCCAGGCGCGGAAGGCGCCGTCGATCTCGCCCATGTAGTGGTGGAGGAGGACGTAGGCGGTGCCCGGCGAGCGGACGCCGAGGAAGGTCCCGATGATCCCCGAGGCCGACATCGTCGCCTTCAGCGGATCGGTCTCGAACCACTGGTCCAGGAAGTCGGCGGCGCTCATCGTCATGAGGCCGATGAAGGCGGCCTGCTGGCGCTCGGAGAGCCTCGCGAAGTCGCGGGCCAGGCCCATGACGCCCGAGCCAGTCGCGCGGGTCGATCGAGGTCGGGTCGGGCGGCACGATGCCGAGGATCGGCTTGATGAAGCGGGCCATGTCCGCCATCAGCTGGCCGTACTCCTCGTAGGCGTCGGCGTCGCTCTTCGACCAGCGGCGGATCTCCCGCATCGTCGCGGCGTGGTCGTCGCGACGCCAGAGGTAGTCGCCGGGGACCGCGGTGAAGGTGCCGTCGAGGGGCAGGATCTCCAGGCCGTGCCTGGCCAGCTCCAGCTCCCGGATGATCTCCGGGCGCAGCAGGCTGACCACGTAGGACAGGACGCTGAACGTGTAGCCGGGGACGATCTCGTCGCTCGTCGTCGCGCCGCCCAGGATGGGGCGCTTCTCGAGGACCAGCGTCTTCCAGCCGGCCCTGGCGAGGTAGGCGGCGGTCGTCAGGCCGTTGTGGCCCCCGCCGATGATCACCGCGTCGTAGCGCTCGGCCACCCGCGTCTCCTCCTGTCGCTGTGCGGTTCGGATGCGGTTCGGGTCCGGTTACCGGCTCCGGCTCGGGCGGCCCGCTAGGCGCGCTTGCGCGGCGGGTCGAAGAAGGGAAGGTCCACCACGGTGGCCGCGACGAGCTTCCGCTTCGCCTCGACGGTCCATTCGACCTGGACGGGGCTCCCGGTCCTGGCGTGGGCCAGGCCGACGGAGGCCAGGGCGATCATCTTCTTGAGGAGGGGGCTCCAGCCCGTGCTCGTCACGCGGCCCACCTGGCGCCCGCCCGCATGCAGGGGGACGGGGGTGCGACTGACGGTGGGCGGCGCGTACGGCGCCAGGCCCTCGGCGGCGTAGAGGGACTCGATCTGCGGCCAGGCGATGTCGAGCCCCACCAGCCGGCGCGCCGGGCCGCCGGCCGCGATCTCGGCGAGGAGGGCCCGCTTCCCGACGAAGTCGGCCTTCGCCAGGTCCACCAGGCGGCCCATCCCGATCTCGTAGGGGCTGAAGTTCTGGGCCGGGATGTGGGAGTGGACCGCGCTCGTGTAGTCCACCTCGATCAGGACCAGGCCCGCCTCGAGGCGGGTCACGTCGAGGGCGATCATCCCCGCCGGCCGGATCCGGTACGGCTCCCCCGCCGCGACGAGGGCGTCCCAGGCCTCGACGGCGCGCTCGGCCGGGATCCAGAGCTCGTAGCCCAGGTCGCCGGTGTAGCCCGGTCCGCGAGACGTCGACCGGCACGCCGCCGAGGTTCGATGCCCGCCGCCGGAAGTAGCGCAGGTCACCGAATGCCTCGCCCGAGGCCGCCTCCAGCACCTTCCGGGCGAGGGGCCCCTGGAGGGCGATCGCGGCGTCACGCTCGGTGACGTCCGCGACGTCGACGTCGAGGCCATGGGCGTTCATGCGGAGCCAGCGGTACTGCGGGTCGGCGGCGGTCCAGCGGATCACCTGGCCGCCGTCGGCGTCGTCGAGGCGATGGATCGTGCCGTCGTCGATGACCTTGCCGTGCTCGTCGCACCAGGGCGTGTAGAAGACGCGTCCAGGGGTGAGCCTCGCGGCGTCGCGGGTGATGAGCCGGTCGACCAGGCGGAGGGCGTCGGGGCCGCGCAGCTCGTACTTGAAGAGCGGGCTGACGTCGATGAGGGCGGCCGCCTCGCGGATGGCGTTGTACTCGATGACGTGGCTGTCGTGGTACTCGCTGGCGGCGAAGAAGCCGGACCACTCGCGCCACTGCATCCTGGCGTTGAGGGGCGCGGTCCGCGGGTGGAAGGCCGTCCCGACCGTCACGTCACATGCTCCTCCGCTGGGCGCCGGCGGGCGGCCCGATCGTTCGGGGTTCGTCCGGGATGTGCGCGCCATTGTGCATGAAATCGTATGCAGGCTGGATGAATCGCTCCGCGGCGGGCACTGGCGAGCACGACGGCGCAGCGGTTGCCCGGGCACGGCACGTGGCCTCCCGTTGCGCGGCGCGGCGCGGCGCGTGCCCGACCGATGCCGCGGCATCCACCTGTGGTTGGCGCGACGCCCACCGTTGCGTGGCGCGCCATCCTTCCTGCTCCGAACTGCCCATTGGGGACGTCGGGCCGAGGAATCGTGCGCGGGACGCAACTCTCGGCACCCTACCGTCCCAAATCCCGGCTCCCGAGCAAGAAACATTGCGTCGCGCGCACGGCCTCATCGAGCGCTCCGGCCCACAACCTCGTGACCTTCGTCACGTCTCATCGAGTCGGGGGGGAGACTCCGGTCAACCTCGGTACGAGACGTCGAAGGAGACCAGGATGGCCGCTCCCCGCATCCGTCACGCCGCCACCCGGCGCGAGCTCGAGTCAGCCCGAGACGACTTCATCACCCAGGGCTACGAAGTCCTCAAGGAGGGCGAGGCGACCACCCTGATGCGGAAGTCGACCTGGGGCTCGGTGGGGATCCACGTCCTGGTCGCCCTCCTCACGGTCTGGTGGACCATCGGGATCGGAAACCTGATCTACGCGGTGATCGCGCACTTCACTGCCGACCAGGTCATGATCAAGCTCGACACACCGGCCGAGACGCCCGCATCGGCCTGACCGGCGGAAGCCGGCGCGTGGCGGGATCCGTGCCCGCGCGAAGATGAGTGCCGAATGTGATGCCCTTGGGCGCATCACCCGTGCATCAGATTGGCGGGGCCGCCACGGCTGATGCCCCCTTGATGCGTACAAGGGCATCGCCTAGGCGGGTCTCGAATCCCGGCGTGCTCAGGCCGGTGCGTCCGCCTCGTAGGCGATCACGGGCACGCCCATCCGCACGAAGTCGTCCGGGTTGCGGGTCACGACCGTGGCCCCGAGCGACCACGCGACGCCAGCGATCAGGGCGTCCCCGAGCGTCGGCGGGCTCGTCCGCCCACTGCGACGCCGCGCCTCGCCCGCCCATCGTGCGGCGTCCGGATGCGTCGCGACGTACTCCAGCGCCTGGGTCATCGCCGTGATCGCGGCCAGCTCGTCATCGCTCCCCCTCGAGCATGCCTCGGCGACGACCGCATCGCAGGTGAAGATCTCACCCGTCTCCTCGAACAGGCGTCGGACCAGCGCGACGGCGGCCGGCCGATCCGCGGCGTGATCGATCAGGACCGTCGTGTCCAGGACGTACCTCTCCGGGGCGGATGCTCGAGGTTGGGCCGATCCCACGAGGCGCGGATCTCGCGGAGGATCCGGAGGTCTCCTGGGTTCCCCACGTCGTGGATCGAACTCCGGGACCGTCGCCTCCGGGATCGTGACGCACACTCCCGGAGGGCCGTCTCCAGCTGGTACAGAGGTCGCCGCGCCGGACCTCGTAGAGCGGATAGGCGCTGTTGATCACCACGCGGCGGTGCCGTCCTCATCGACGAGGGCGCTCCGGAGGCGCGGGTCGAGACGCCGCCGACGACCTCGGCCGCGCGCGGCGACGGATCGACCCCGTGCCGCCGCCTGCCCCCGGGCGCGGAAGGCGGGGCGTCGGCTCGGTCGCTCCGGAGGCATCTTGATCGACGCCGGCCTCCTCGGCGGCACCCCGTCCTTCCGGCGCGTCGGACGGTTTCCGGACTCCTTCGAGCGCGAGCTGGCCGCCGGGCTCGTCGCCGCCGACGGCGACCTCCAGGATTCGAAGAGCCGACCCTCCTCCAGCAGCCGAAGCGCCTTCGCCAGGATCCGTCGCACCTGCTCAGCCGTGCGGGCGGCTTCCGGCGTCACGGCCGACGCCGGCTCGCGCGTGAGCCGACGGACGGCGGGCGCGAGGAGCCCGTGCAGCCGTGCCTCCACTGCGGCCCACACCTCGCTGCCGCGGTCGACGTCGGCCTTGTTCATGGTGACCGGGACGTGCGGCAGCTCGACCTCGCCGACCAGGCGGTTGAGGGCAGGGTGGGCGGCGGGCGTCGGGTGGGCGAACCACTCCGGCGCCCCGACGAGCCGGCCCAGGTGGTAGAGACGGACGCCGGCCTCCGGCGCGCCGGGGAGCGGCACCTCGGGCAGCAGGCCCCACCAGCCGCGGACAAGACGACCGGCCGCCCGATCGCCACGAGTTCGCCGTGCGTCGCATCCAATCACCTGTTCGATGACTTCAGTCATCATACCGGTGATCCGAGCTCGGCAACCGCCCCCCGCGGTGTCACGCTGGCCGCAGGAACGCGCGGACCGCTGCGACCGCGTCAGCCGGAACCGGCGCAGCTGCCGCGAAGACCATGCGGTAGACCACCCGTCCGGGGTTTCGCGTCTCGCGATCCCGCAGCGCGGCTGCCTTTACCCCGTGCTCCCCCTCCACCCGATCCGCCCGTCGGGCAGGCATCTTCACTTCCACGGGGAGCCACCGATCGCCGCTCGCCCGGATCACGAAATCCGGCGTGTACCAGTGCTGCCGGCCATCGCGCTCGTACGAGTACGAGAGGTCGGTCTTGCGCGCTCCACCGGGCGCTCGGTCGACCTACTCACCTACCTTCGCGAACGCGGCCGTGAGCGCGGCGAGGGCCGTCCCGTCCATGCCGCTGCCCTTCGCCTCCCAGTTGATGTCGCCGCCTTCCGCGACGCACCAGCCAGGCGCCTCCGCCGACATCGACGAGGCGAGCCGCTCGATCGCCGAAGGACGCCGTGCCGGCATCCGGCCCGCTCGGGATGCAGCCGTCGTCGCCGGCGCAGTACGCCCCCTCGCGCAGCTCGATCCGGCGCCCGCCCGGGCCCTTGTAGGCGATCTCCATCCTCCCGCCGCCGGCGAGGCGGAACTCGCCCGCGTCGACGAACCAGCCCGTGGGCAGCACGGCACAGTAGACGTCCCAGGCCACGGCCCGGGCGACCGCGTCGAAGAAGTCCCGGTTCCCATCGTTCCCGCTGCAGGCAGCCGCGGTGCCGGGGGTGCCGGAGGGTGCCGGCGTCTCCGTCGGCGTCGAGGGAGGGCTCCGCGGTCGGCGGCTCTGTCGGCGGCGCGCTGGCTTCGTCGGGGGGCGTCTCCGAGGGGGCGTCGGTCGGCTCGTCGGTGGGCGAGGGTTCCCCGCTCGGGGGCGCCGTGGCGGCCGTCGCGGACGGCGTCGGGGTTCCTGGTCCCGTGCTGCCGCAGGCCGCGACGAGCAGGGCGAGGGACACCGCCAGCATGGCTGCGGCGCGCCGGGCGGACGCCGGGCGCGCGCCTCGCGGGCCGCCGGGCGTGGGGACTGGGGTCACGGCGCCAGCGTAGCCGTCGCCGCGCGCGCGGTCAACGGAGGGCGGACGGCATGTCCGCGCCGGCCGTCGTCGGGAACGCGGTCGCGACGGCCGGGGGCTGCTCGTGGCAGCCGGGAGCTGCTCGCGGCGCCGCCGGTCAGGGCGACGTCGACGCCGAAGACGGACCGGACGCGCTCGCGGGTCAGGACGGTTGACGGCGGCCCGTCGGCCACGATCCGGCCGCCGTCGAGCACGACGAGGCGCGGGAAGAAGTGGCGGGCCAGGGTCAGGTCGTGGAGGACGGCCAGGACGGTCGTCCCGTCGCGGGCGTTGAGGTCGGCGAGCAGCTCCATGACGGCGACCTGGTGGCGGAGGTCCAGGTGGACCGTCGGCTCGTCGAGGACGAGGAGCGGCGCCGCCTGGGCGACGGCGAGGGCGACGAGGACGAGCTGGCGCTCGCCGAGCGAGAGCTCGCGGGCGTCGCGGCCCCGGAGGCGATCGATCCCGACCCGCGCGATCGCGGCATCCACCGCGGCGCGATCGGCGGGGCGCGGGCCGCGGAAGGGGTCCTCGTGGGGCAGGCGGCCGAGCGCCACGACCTCCTCGACGCGGGCCGAGAAGGGGAGGCTCGCCTGGCCCGGGCACGACGGCCAGGCGCCGCGCGATCGCCGGCCGGTCGAGGGCGTCGACCGGGTCGCCGCCCAGGAAGGCTCGCCCGCTGCGCGGCACGACGAGGCCGGCCAGGACCCGCAGCAGCGTCGACTTGCCGGCGCCGTTCGGCCCGACGAGCGCCACCCGCTCGCCGGGCGCGATCGCGCAGGTCACCCCGCGGAGGACGGTCCGCTCGCGGTAGGCGACCACGACGTCCTCGAACGCCGCCTGCGCCGCGCCCGGGGAGCGACGGGACGACGCCCGGGATCCGGCCGGGCTGATGCCGGCCGTCGCTCGTCACAGCTCGTACCCGCCGCGCGCCGAGCGGAGCAGGGCCAGGAAGAAGGGCGCCCCGATGACGGCCGTCACGACGCCCACCGGGATCTCGCCGAGCAGGCGGGCCAGGAGGTCGGCGCCGACGAGGAGGACGGCGCCGAGGAGCGCCGCCAGCGGCAGGACGTGGCGGGCGTTCGGGCCGACGACCAGGCGGACGAGGTGCGGCGCCACGAGCCCGACGAAGCCGATGAGGCCCGACACCGCGACGGCCGCGGCCGTGACGAGCGTGGCGAGGCCCAGCAGGATCCCCCGCTCGCGGCGGACGTCCACGCCCAGGTGGGCGGCCGCCTCCTCGCCGAGCAGGAGCCCGTTGAGGGCGCGCGCCCGGGCCAGGATCGCGATGCTCCCGCCGACGACGAGCGGCGCGGCGATCGCGAGGCGCATCCAGGACGACCCCTCGAGGCCGCCGAGGAGGAAGGCGAAGATCTGGCGGAGGTTCGCGCCGGAGAGGTACATGGTCATGGCCAGGCCGGCCGCCAGGAGCGAGCCGACCGCGTAGCCGGTCAGGAGGAGCCCGGTGAGCGGCGCGAGCGGGCCGCCGCGCCCCAGGCGGTAGACGACGACGACGGCGGCGAGCCCGCCGGCGAACGCGAGGACGTTGAGGAGGCCGAGGTCCAGGAGCGCGACGCGGATCGGGATCAGGACCGCGACGGCCGCCCCGAGCGCGGCGCCGGACGCCGTGCCGAGCACGTACGGGTCGGCGAGCGGGTTCCGCAGGAGCCCCTGGAACGTGGCCCCGGCCACGGCGAGGCCGGCGCCGACCACCAGCGCGGTCAGGACGCGCGGCAGGCGCAGCTCCAGGACGATCGTCTCCGCCGCGGGCGACCAGGTCCGCTCGATCGGGAGGCCGAGCGGCGCGGAGGAGGATCCCGATCGTGTCGCCGGGCGCCACGGCGACGCTCCCGGCGGCGACGCCGAGGACGACGACCACCGCCAGGGCGGCGAGGCCGAGCAGGGCGAGGGCGACCGGGCGCGGCGCTCCGGCGGGCCGTCGGAGACGGACCCGGGAGAGGGCGAGCGCTCGGCCGCCGATCGTCATGGCCGGTCCCCTAGCCGCCCGAAGCCGGGGACGGGGCCGGCGGCAGGGACGCCGTCGGATCGATCGCGAGCGCCAGCGCGCGCAGCCCCTCGACGAGGCGCGGCCCGGCGCGGGTGACGACCACGTCGTTCACGGGTCGGATGGCGCCGTCCTTCACGGCCGTCATCCCGCTCCAGCCGGGGCGGGCCGCGACGATCTCGGCCGTCACCCCGTACGCGGCGTCGCCCAGGACGATGACCTCGGGGTCGGCGGCGAGGAGCGTCTCGAGCGGGATCGAGAAGACGGTCGGGCTGCCGGTGGTGATCGGGTCGCCGCCGGCAAGGTCGATCATCTCGGCGATGAAGGAGTCGTCGGCCGGGCCGTAGATCTCCTTCGTGGCGTCGAGCTCGTAGAAGACGCGCGGACGAGCTCCGCCGGCGGCGGCGATCGCATCCCCGATCGCGTCGATCTCGGCCCGCATCCGCTCCGCCATGGCCGCGCCGGCCGCCGGCTCCCCGGCCGCGGTCGCGACGAGCTCGATGTCCTGCAGCACGGTCGCCACGTCGGGGGCGTAGACGACGAGCACCGGGATGCCCAGGCCGCGGAGCTTCGCGAGCGCGTCGGGGCTGTTGAAGCCGTTGCCGCCGGCCACGACGAGGTCGGCCTCGAGGCCGACGATCTTCTCGACGTCGATCGCCCCGATACGTGACGACGTCGGGCGGGCGACGGCCTTCGCCGCGTCGGGTAGTCGTCGACGTCGGTGGCGCCGACCACGCGCGCGCCCGGCACCGACGGCGAAGAGGATCTCGGTGTGGCCGGCGTGAGGGAGACGATCCGCTCCGGCCGCGCCGGGATCGTGACCGCCGTGCCCTCGTCGTCGGTGAGGGTCAGCGGGGAGACGGGCGGCCGGCGTCGGGGTGGGAGCCGGCGTGGCGGTGGCGGCCGCGGTGGGGGTCGGCGCCGGAGGCCTGGCTGGGCGCGGCGGTCGGGGTGGCGGCCGACCCGCAGGCGGCGACGGAGGACGGCGAGCAGGGCCAGGGGCACGATCGCGACGAGCGACGCGGGCGGCACGGGACGGGGAGGGACGCACGGGAACCTCGCTGCTGGGCGTGGAGTGCGGCGCAGGGGCACGGTGGCGCGCCCGGGCGCGCGACGACGGACGCGAGGCCCTAGGTGACGGGAATCATGCCTGCCTGCCCCTTTCTCTCGAGGGTTCGTGCGGCTGCACCGTGGGGCCGGCGACCGGACTTCCGTCCCGGAGGGGACGGTCACCGTAGCGGGACTGTGCCGGAATCGCACCGGCTTCGCGACCACGCGGTGGGTCTGTGTGACGGGCGGAGCGTAGCACGTCCGGGGCGCCCGGAAGGGGCCGAACGGCGCGAATGGCCCGCCGGAGCGGGCCCCCGCGCCCGATAAGGGCCGCGTAAGCGGCCCCGGGCAGACTGCGGGGTGCGAGCGCCGCCCGCGCGTCGCGCTCACCCGCCTCCTCCCGCCACGGCCATCCCGCCGGAGGAGGTCGCACCGGATGTCGCCCGGACAGTGGAACCGCCGTCTCATGCTCCTCTTGCTCGCCGCCTCGCTCACCACCTCGGCCGCCGCCCCCGCCGGCACGGCGCTGGCCGCCTACCAGGGGACCGTCGCCTCCAACGAGACCGCCTTCGAGCCGCCCTGCCTCACCTTCGACGACCCGTACCCCGAGAAGATGCTCAAGGCGGCCGTCGCCGGCCTGACCGCCCTCGGCTACGCCACCCGCTCGTACACCGGCGCGGCGTTCACCCGCGCCGCGTACCTCGCCCGCACGGCCAGCGACTGGGGCACCTACGTCCACTCCCACGGCGACCACTACTGGCACGCCGCGGACGGCCGGCGCTACGCCGGCTTCCGCGAGGACTCCGGCGACTGCAGCCAGGCGGTCGTCTACTCGAAGGAGATCGCGGCGAAGCGCGCCGGCCGCCAGAGCAACCTCGTCGTGATGTCGATGTGCCACGTCGGCGAGGACGCCTCGACGATGCCCGGCGCCTTCGCGATCGCGAAGAAGAAGTTCGCCAAGGGCAGCTGGGGCGGCCCGGAGTTCTTCGTCGGCTACCTGGGCGAGCGCCTGGGACAACGACGAGTGGGACGTTCGAGGTCGCCTTCTGGGACGCGATCGGGCCGGGCTACGGCGCCGGCGAGGCGTTCGACGTCGCCGCGGCCCAGGTCTTCGCCCACGCCGTTCGATGCGAACTGGTGGGGCTCGTACGTCTACACCGGCCGGGCGGGACCCCTCCCGTCGGGCTGCGATCGGTGCCTGTGAGGTGCGCGTGATGCCTGGTCGTCGTTCCCTCGCCCGACGCGCGGGCGTCCTCTTCCCTCTCGCCCTGGCCGTCGCCGTGGCCGCGCTCCTCGTCGGCGGGCCCGGCGGGCCGGACGCCGGCGCGGCCGGCGACCGCTATCGCGCCGGCGAAGCCGCCTCGTCACGCACCGTCCTCGCCGGGGACGATGCCACCCGCGCTCGCGCTCGCGGGCTGGCGCATGCCCGGGCCCTCGGCCTGCCCGTCGCGGCCGAGACGCACGTGGCGCGCGTCGAGGACCGCTTCTCCGGCACCGTGCTGGACGAGGTCGTCACGACGGACGCGCAGGGCCGCCGCCTGGGAATCGTGCGGATCGACGCCGGGGGACGACTCGCCACGGCCGTTCGCCTCGGCTGGGCGGCGAGCAGCGGAGCCACGCGTCGACGCCGCGGGCGCCCTCCAGCGCGCGGGCGCGCTCGCGACCGCGACAGGGCTGCCGAACGACGGGGCGCCCACGACGACCCCGACGATCGATCGCGGATGGCGCGTCTCCTGGGGACGCGTCGCGGCGGGCGTCCCGGTCCTCGGCGACGGCGCCTCGATCACCCTCTTCGCGGACGGTTCGTTCCACGCCGCCGCCCGGCGGGAACGGCCGCTCGCTCCCGCTCCAGGGGTCCTCCTGGCCCGCGGCATCGCCGAGCGGATTGCCGGCGAGCGGCTCGGCGATCTCCTCGGACCCGCCCGCGGGAGCGCCCGGGTGGTCGGCACCCGCCTCGCCTGGGTGGCCGCCAACGACACCTTCGACGCGAGCGCGCCGGACGCCCCGGACCCGGTCCTGCGCCTTGCCTGGGTCGTCGAGGCCCGCACGAGTGGGCCGCTCGCGGAGCAGCTCCGGGCGCTCGAGCTCTACCTCGACGCCGGGGATGGCGCCTTGATCGGCGGGGACCTCCTCCGGTGAAGGGCCTCCCGCCGAACCCCTTCGCAGCCATGGCGGCCGCCGCGACGCCCGTCGTCGCGGCGGCCCTCGTGACCGTGGCGCTCCTGGCCGGGGGATGCGAGGGCCGTCACGCCTCGCCGGCCGCGTCCGGCTCGCCGGCCGCGAGCCCCTCCGGATCGGCGGCGCCAGCCGCATCTCCGCCGGGCATCCTCGGCTGCATGCCCGCCGCTTCCGGTGCCGCCCCGGAGGCCGGGGGCCGCCTCCTCGTCCTCGTCGGCGCGCCGTCGCACCCGCGAGCGCTGATCCACGACCTCGCGTCATCCGACGTGGCGGGGGTACCCCTCGAGCCTGCCCGCGCCCGCCGGCCGGGATCACCTTGCCACCGTGGTCGCCGCGCCGGACGGACGCCTCGCGGCCGTCTCGCAGGGCGGCCTGGCGTGGATCGCGCCGCCCCCCCGCGCCACCGGGGAAGGCGCGGCGTGGGTGCCCCTCCCGGTCGCCCTCGACCGCCCGCTGCCGGGGCCCGTGCTGGGCGCGACATGGAGCGGCGACGCGACCCGCCTGGTCCTCCTCGCCGGGGCGCCCGGCTCCGGCACGCGGCGAACGGCGCTCGTCTCCGTGCCGGTGGACGGGACGTCGGCGACGACGGTCGAGGTCCCGCTCGAGGCGGACGGACCGGCGATCGCCGCCCTGCCCGGCGGGCGGGTCGCGTTCGTCGGCCGGGACCTGCGCGACCAGGGCGCCCTCGCCCGCATCGCCCCCTCCGGGTCGTTCGTCACGCTGCCCGTGGCGGCGCGCTCGGTGGCCGCCGGGGGCGACGTCGTCGCGCTCGTGGACGACGTCGCGGTCCGGATCGGGACGCTGGCGGAGCTCGACCGTGGCGCCCTTCCCAGCGAGCCGCTCCCCCTCGAGGGGACGGCGGGCGTCGGCGCCGTCGCGATCGCCCCGGACGGGTCCTGCGTGGCCGTCGTCCGTCTCGACGACGCGGGGGCGGCGGCGCGGGTCGACGTCCTGCGCCAGGTGGGCGACGGCTGGCGGGCAGCCGGGTCCATCGGGCTCGATCCTGCCGACGGCAGCGCGATCCCGGCCTGGCTCCCGTGAGCCGACGGCCGCCCCGCGAGGACACGGACGGGCCCCGGCGCGCGGCCGAGGCCCGGAGCAGCGCGAGGCGGCCGGAAGTCCGGCCGCGCACGTCAGTTGGCCGCGGCGGTCTCCTCGACGGCCGTGAAGATGGACACCTGCGAGGCCTCGGCGAGCATCTCGCCGAGGATCTTCTGCAGCGTCAACTGGTGAACGCAGCTGTTCCAGCTCTCGAAGTAGTGGCACGTGCAGTGCCAGGCACCGGCGTCGAGGCTCACGTGATGCGTGTCGTTGTCGCCCCGGAAGGTGACGCTGAGACGATCGAACGTCAGGCGGTCGCGCTCACGGGCGTACCGATTCGCCTTCTCGACCTTGCCGATGAGAGAGCTGTGCATCGTCGAGGTCCCTCCGTGGCCCGTAGACCGTTCAGGGGCCGCCGCCCGGTGTATGCGCTCGTCGCCGGGAGGTGCGGTCGTACCGCCAACTCTACTACCCGGCGCCAAGAAGGGCGGCCTGCCGCTCGGCCCGAACCGTTGCCCGCGCCCCGCCCGAGCCGCGGCCAGCTCACCCGCCGGCGGGACGGCCCCACGGCCCCCGGCCGGTTCGCCCGCGGGCATCGATCCGGGCCCCGGGTCAGCCGCGAACGAGGGCCTCGCCGGCCGCGATGCAGGCGTCGGAGACTGCCTGCGACGTCGCCTCCGTGTAGACCCGGACGAGCGGCTCGGTCCCGCTGAAGCGGACGAGGAGCCACGAGCCGTCGGCGATGACGAACTTGAAGCCGTCCTTCGTCGAGAGCTCCACCGTCGTCGTCACCGGCTGGCCGGCCAGCTCGGTCGGCGCCTTCGCGACGAGCTCCACCGCGAGCCGCTCCTTCATCGCCGGGTAGGTCGCCCGGTCGACGTGGACGTCGACCCGCTGGTAGAACGACGGGCCGGCGATCTCGTGGAGATGCTCGATCGCGCGCGAGACCGGCCACCGGCCGGCCGCCCGCTCGCGCAGGAAGAGGTCCAGGAGGAGGAGGTCGGCGTAGATCCCGTCGCGCTCGGGCAGGTGCATCCCGAAGCCGTAGCCGCCCGACTCCTCGCCGCCGTACATCGCGCCGGTCTCGATCATCTTCGGGCCGACGTACTTGAAGCCGACCGGCGTCTCGTGGACGGCGATCCCGTAGTGCGCCCCCAGGCGCTCGGCCATCGACGTCTCGTTGACGCTCTTCACGACGGGCGCCCGGAGCCCGCGATGCTCGGCCAGGTAGTACATGAGCAGGCCGTAGACCTGCAGCTGGTGGACGAAGACGCCCCGCTCGTCGATGGCGCCCGCCCGGTCGGCGTCGCCGTCGAGGAGGAGGCCGAGGTCGAAGCCGCCGCCGGCGACGAGCCGCAGCGCCTCGTCGATGTGGGGGCGGATCGGCTCGGGGTTCACGCCGCCGAAGTACGGGTTGCGCTCGGTGTGGAGCTCGACGACCTCGATCCGCCCGCCGCCGAGGAGGCGGCTGATCCAGCCGGCCCCGGATCCCCACAGCGGCTCGACGAGGATCCGCACGTCGGCGGCCTTGAGGGCGTCGAGGTCGAGCGTGCGCCGGACGAACCGCTCGTAGCCCTCGAAGGGATCGAAGCGCTCGACGAGGCCGGCCGCCTCGGCGTCGGCGAAGGGGCGGCGCGGGATGGCGCGGCCGCCGTTCTCCGCGATGACGGCCTCGATGGCGGCCAGGATCTCGGGGCCCGCCGCGGCACCGGTCGGCGACTTGACCTTGAAGCCGTTGTCGGTCCACGGGTTGTGGCTGGCCGTGATCACGACGCCGGCGGCCGCGCCCCGCTGGACGACCTCGTAGCTGGACATCTGGGTCGGCACGGCGTGCACGGCGTAGGCGACCGGGATGTCGTAGGCCGCGAGGACCTCCGCGGCCGCCGCGGCGAAGTGCTCCGAGGCGAAGCGGCGGTCGTAGGCGACGACGACGCCTTTCGCCTGCTCGCCCCGATCGGCGACGTAGCGGGCCACGCCCTCCGCGCAGCGGCGGACGTTCTCGAACGTGTAGTCGTCGGCGATCTTCGCTCGCCATCCGTCCGTGCCGAAGACGATGGTGGTCGGGGCGGGGGCGCCTCCGGCGGCGAGCGTGGTCACGAGTCGTCCTCCCTTGCCCGAGCCAGCTCCTCGGCGATGGCCCGGACCTCCTGGGACTGGTCCGCGGCGCAGACGAGGAGCGCATCCGGCGTGTCGACGACGATGGTATCCCGCAGGCCGAGGGTGACGACGAGGCGCTTGCCGGCCAGCACCAGGGTGCCCTCGGACCCGACGTCGCGGCGGGGCCCCCACCCGACCGCACCGGCCGGCTCGCCGGCCTCGATGGCGCTCGCCACGAGGGCGTCGCGCAGCGCGGCCCAGCTCCCGAGGTCGCTCCAGCCCACGTCGGCGCGCAGCATCGCAACGCGGCCGGCGACCGAGGCAGGCTCCATCACCGCGTAGTCGATCGACGTTGCCCGCACGGTGGCGTACGCCGCCTCGAGCGCAGCGAGCCCACCGCCGACGCCGGCGCGAATCGCGGCCAGGATGTCGGGCGCCGACGCCTCCAGCGCAGCGAGGATGGCGTCGCGCCGCCAGAGGAAGATCCCCGCGTTCCAGGCGACCGGGTCGGTGCCCCCGAGGAGCGCCAGCGCGGCATCGGTCGGCGGCTTCTCGACGAAGCGGCGGACGGCGTGCGCGCCCGCCTCGGCCCGGGCGCCGCCGGCGACGATGTAGCCGTAGCCAGTCGCGGGGCCCGTCGGCGCGATCCCGAGCGTGACGAGGGGCTGGTCGGCGGCGCCGGCGAGGCCGGCGGCTCTCGCGAGGATGGAGCGGAACCCGTCCTCGTCGAGGACCAGGTGATCGGCCGGCAGGACGGCCATGACATCGCCAGCGGCGCGGTCGAGCGCGACCGCGGCGAGGGCGATCGCGGCCGCCGTGTTCCGACTGGTCGGCTCGGCGAGGACGTTGCCCCGCGGGATCTCCGGAAGCTCCTGGTGCACGAGCTCGGCGTGGCGGCGGTCGACCACGACGACGACATCCCCGGGGCCGTCGAGCAGGGGGCGCACGCGATCGAACGTCGCCCGGAGGAGCGAGCGCTCGCCGAAGAGCGCCAGGAAGGGCTTGGGCCGGTCGGGCCGCGACAGCGGCCAGAGCCGCGTGCCGCCGCCGCCGGCAAGGATCACCGCGTACATCCGGCCAATTCTACGGGGCGGGAGCGACCGATGGTCCCGCGTCTCGTCAGGGCCGCGGCCAGTCGCGCGACCACGTGGTCGTCCGCTCGGGGCGGACGAGGACGTAGTCCATGTGCCACGGCTCGCGCTCCTCGTTCTCGTAGTAGCGCGTGTAGCTGGTGAGGAATGCAGCCTGGCTGGTGTACCGGACGGGCCACGGATCACGGGGCGCGCCCAGCGGGCCGACCACGTAGAAGCCCAGGATCTCGCGGGTGGCCGGGTCGTCGGGCACCTGGCTGATGCGGTAGCCGACGACCGCCCAGGCGTGGCGGCCGTGGCGGACCGTGATCCCCACCGGATAGCCGGTCTCCTCGATCGCGTCGACGATCGCGTCGAGGGCGGCGGTCCGCGACGGGTACGACCGATCGCGGTAGACGACCGGGAGCGTGTCCGGCAGGCGCCAGTTGAGCGCTCCGGCCCAGCCCCGGATGTCGTTGCCGGGGCCGTCGTAGCGGTACCGGTTGAAGCGGTACGTGACCGACGCGAGCAGCTTCTGGGTGGCGTAGCTCGTGTCGCGGGTCCCCAGGATGAGGTTCGTCATGGTCTGGACCGACGCCGGGACGCACCAGACGCTCGTGTACTGGGTGACCACCGCTCCCGCCCGGTAGAGGTTGAGGGTCGTGACGACCGGCGTCGGCGCGGGGGTGGGCACCACGGTGACCGGCGCGACCGAGGGACCGGCGGTCGGGTCGGGCGTGGGCGTCGGATCGGGCGTCGGGGCCGGCGACGGATCGGTCGTGGGTACCGCCGAGGGAGGCGCGCCGGGCGCCGGCGCGGCCGAGGGATCCTCGGCGAGAGCTGCCCCGGGGAGCAGCGCGGCCGCGACCAGCCCGGCGGCGAGGACGAGGAGCGCCCGTCGACGCAGGCCGGGGCGCCGGGACGTGGCCGGCTCGCGCCGGCTCTCGGTGGCGCTCGGCTCCGGCCGGCCGGCCGTGGCGTGCGGCACAGCAATCCCTCGTCGCGCGGGCACTCCCGGCACCCGACGACGACAGGATGCCGCCCCCGGCGGCGGATGGGAAGTGCCCGTTCGTCCGGGCCGCCCGGTGACCCGCGGGTACCGGGCGCGCGAGGGCCGCGACGAGCGCCCCTGCCGGGCGGGCCGGCCTCAGGCGCCGGCCGTCTCCGGTGCCGGGAGCCCGCATTCGGCGGCGAGGAGCGCGGCCTTGTCGGTGCGCTCCCAGGGCAGGTCGAGGTCCGGCCGGCCGAAGTGGCCGTAGGCGGCCGTCTGGCGGTAGATCGGCCTCCGCAGGTCGAGAGCCGCGATGATGCTGGCCGGCCGGAGATCGAAGTGGCGGTCGATGGAGGCCCGGATCACCTCGTCGGCAACGCGTCCGGTGCCGAACGACTCGATCGAGACCGAGAGGGGGTGGGCAATCCCGATCCCGTAGGCCACCTCGATCTCGAAGCGGTCGGCGAGCCCGGCGGCGACCACGTTCTTGGCGACCCAGCGGGCGGCGTAGGCCGCCGAGCGGTCGACCTTGGTCGGGTCCTTGCCCGAGAAGGCGCCCCCACCGTGACGGGCCATCCCGCCGTACGTGTCGACGATGATCTTGCGTCCCGTCAGGCCGGCGTCGCCCATCGGCCCGCCGATCACGAAGCGCCCCGTCGGGTTGACGTGCATCTCGGGGTCGCGCTCCCGCAGGGCGTGGGGGATCACCGGCAGGATCACGGCCTCGACGAGGTCATCGTGCAGGCTGTCCGGCGCGTCCGGGTCATGCTGGGCGGCCAGGACCACCGTGGCCACGCGCTTCGGAAGCCCGTGCTCGTACTCCACGGTGACCTGGGTCTTGCCGTCAGGTCGGAGATACGGCAGCTGGCCCGACTTGCGGGCCTCGGCGAGCCGCCGCGCCATCCGATGGGCGAGGGCGATCGGGAGCGGCATGAGCTCGGGCGTCTCGCGGCAGGCGAAGCCGAACATCATTCCCTGGTCGCCGGCGCCCAGCTCCTTCGCGTCGACGCCCTGGGCGATGTCCGGCGACTGCTCCTTGACGCTGACGAGGGCGCCGCAGGTCTGGTAGTCGAAGCCGTAGTCGGCCCTGGTGTACCCGATCTCGCGCACGGTCTCGCGGACCACGACCTGGAAGTCGACGTAGGTGCTCGTCGTGATCTCGCCGAGGACGGCCACGAGGCCGGTCGTCGTCGCGGTCTCGCAGGCGACGCGCGCGTCCGGGTCCTCGCGGATGATGGCGTCGAGGATGGCGTCCGAGATCTGGTCGCACATCTTGTCCGGGTGGCCCTCGGTCACCGACTCGGAGGTGAAGAGGTAGCTGGGGGCGTCGAGGATGCTCGTCATGGTGCCGGCGAGCGTACCACGCACCACGGTCGGGACAGGGAGGCGAAGCGGCGCATCACCGACCGCAGACGCGCGGGTGGGCCGCCGGCCGCGCCTCGCCGGCCGACACGAGGGCGGGCGCCCCCACCTGGCGGGCGACGACCATCACCTTCGTCCCGGTGCGGAACTGGTTCTCCGACGTCTGGAGCACGAGCGGAGTTCGGCGGCAGGTCGAACGCCCAGGCGAGCGACTTCTGGGCCCGCCGGACCCGCGTGATCCGGTACGTGTAGCGGTGGTTCCGCGCCGTCCACACGGTGACCGCCTTGCCGATGATCGCCTTGCCGTTGTTGCGCCGCGAGGCGAGGAGGATCGGGAGGAACATCCCCTCCTGCGCGTGGGCATAGAGATACGTCACGCCGCCCGCCCCCGGGTGCTGGAACGTCGGCGGCAGGAAGTACTCGGCCACGTCGCAGAGTGGCCAGGTGGAGTTCCGCGGCGGGCTGACGACCGGGAGGTCGATGTCGAGGGCCGGGACCGCGACCCGCGTCGGCCGGCCGGCGGGGCCGGTCGCCTCGCCCGGCGCCGGGCTGGGCGACGTCGACGGGCTGGGAACGGCGGAGGGGAGGGGCGGGCCGAGACGTGGCCCGACCGGTGTCGGCTCCGGGCTCGGCGTGGGGGCGAGGGTCGGCCCGGGCGTCGGGAGCGACGTCGGGGTCGGCGGCGGCGATGGTGTCGCCGCACACCCGGCGAGGATCGCGCCGGCGAGGAGCGCGACGACGGCCCGGCCTCGCCTCACGAGGCGACGGCGCGCCACGGCAGGGGTGGCAGGTCGTCGGCCGGGACGAATCCGAAGACGCCGCCGTAGAAGGCGAGCTCGGCCTGCGCCGCGCGGACGATGTTCGCCGCCTGCCGGAACCCGTGGTCCTCGCCCTCGAAGGGCAGGTAGACGTGGGGGATCCCCTTCGCGGCGAGCGCGGCCACGATCCGCTCGGCCTCCGCGGGCGGGACCACGTGGTCGTCGAGGCCCTGCAGCACGAGCACCGGGCAGGAGAACCCCTCGGCGTGGAGGAGCGGCGAGCGGGCCCGGTAGACGTCACGGGCGGCAGGGTACGGGCCGATCAGGCGCTCGAGGTAGCGCGACTCGAACTTGTGCGTCTCGGCGGCGAAGGCCTCGAGGTTGCCGATCCCGAAGTAGCTGACCCCGGCCCGGAAGACGTCCCGGAAGGCGAGGGCGGCGAGCGTCGTGAAGCCCGACGCGCTGCCCCCCTCGATCGCCAGGCGCGCTCCGTCGGCCTCGCCGCGGCGGGCCATCTCCTGGCCGCCGGCGACGCAGTCGTCGACGTCCGTGACCCCCCAGGCTCCCTCGAGGCGCTTCCGATACGCCTTCCCGTAGCCGGTGCTGCCCCCGTAGTCGACGTCGAGGACGGCGATGCCGCGGCTGGTGAGCAGCTGGAACGGAAGCTGGAGGCCCGTGTAGGCCGCCGAGGTCGGCCCGCCGTGACTCGTCACGACGAGCGGCGGCAGCTCCCCGTCCGGGGCCCGGAAGGAGGGGTTCGTCGGGCGATAGAGGATCCCGTGCGCCGCCCTGCCGCCGGTGGTCGGGAACTCGACCGGCTCGCCGACGGAGACGACGGCAGCGTCCAGCTCGAGGTCGGAGGAGCGCCGCACGGTCGTCCAGGCACCCGTCGCGAGGTCGATCCGGACGAGGGCCCGGAACATCGTGGGGGCGGCCACGATGGCCGCCACCTCGGACCCGTGGGCGGCCAGGTCGGTGATGGACGTGAACGGCAGGTCGAGGGCCACCGGCGCCCGCCTCACCCGTCGGGTCGATCCGCCAGATCCGGTCGCGCCCCGCGGCGCGCCCCACGGCGACGATCGTGCCGTCGGCGACGACGCCGTGCGTGGAGAGCCCGAAGACCCAGTCCGGGACCGCGAACTCGGCTTCGACCGTCGGGGCGAGGGGCGCGAGCCGCTCGCCGTCCCAGCGCTGGAGCCCGATCCACTCGCCGGGCTCGGTGGCGACGATCAGCGACCCGTCGCGCGCCCAGCGCGGCTGGGCGGTCCAGGTGGCGGGGTCGCCCGCGACCACCCGCCCGGGCCCCGGGACGCCGGCCGCGTCCAGCTCGGCGACGACGCACTCGGTCCCGTCCCAGGGCAGGTTCGGGTGGTCCCAGCGCAGCCAGCAGAGCCGCGCGCCATCGGGCGAGAGCCGGGGCGAGGAGAAGAAGTCGCTTCCGGCGACGAGGACCTCCACCGCCGCGGGGTCGGCTGCGGCCGCGCCGTTGAGGGGGATCGCCACGAGCGCGTTCACCGCCTCGCCCGGACCGCTGTGGTCCTCCCGGACGGCGAGCAGCCGGCCCCGCGCCACGTCGAGCTCGAGGTCGGCGTAGCGCCAGGCACCGGCGGGCGTGATCGGCGCGCCCGCGCGGCCGGGGCCGACGCGGAGGAGGCGGCCGCTGGCGAAGTCGGAGACCACGAGCAGGTCGCCGGCCGCGAGGTACGCCCCGCCCCCGTACTCGTGGACGCGCGTGCGGACGTTCACGCCGGGCGGGCTGGCGTCCTCGGGCACCCCGCCCGGGCGAAGCCGGACGAGCGTGGCCCGACCGCCGTCGTCCGGCCGCCCCTCCAGCCAGAGGAGGTCGTCGCCGTCCCAGCGCGCCTCGGCAAGGCGCACGAATCCGGAGACGACCGCCTCCGGCGGGATCGACGAGCGCCAGCTCCCGTACGGGGCGATGCTCGGCAGGCTTCGTTGGTTCGTCATCGGTTCCGTTCGTCCCGGCTTACGTGCCGTGGCTCCAGGAGCTCCAGTACGCGGCCTGCTCCTCGGTCATGGCGTCGATGTGGATCCCCAGCGCCTCCAGCTTGAGGCGCGCGACCTGCTGGTCGATCGCCTCGGGAACCACGTAGACGGTCGGCTCGAGCTCGCCGTGGTGCTCCACGACGTATTCCGCCGACAGCGCCTGGTTGGCGAACGACATGTCCATCACCGCGGCCGGGTGCCCTTCCGCGGCGCCGAGGTTGACGAGCCGGCCCTCGGCGATGAGGTGGAGCTTCCTGGGACCAAGGTCGAACTCCTGGAGGTTCTCGCGGACCTCCCGGACGTGCCCCTCGGCGAGGGCGCGCAGGGCGACGAGGTCCAGCTCCGCGTCGAAATGCCCGCTGTTGGCCATGATGGCTCCGTCCGGCATGGCCGCGAAGTGCTCGCGCCGGAAGACGTTGACGTTCCCGGTGGCGGTGATGAAGAGCTCGCCCCAGGGCGCCGCCTGGTCGACCGTCTTCACCTCGAACCCGTCCATGAGGGCCTCGAGGGCCCGGACCGGGTTGACCTCGACGATCGCAACGTGGGCGCCGTGGCCCTTGAGCCGCGACGCGATCCCCTTCCCCACCCAGCCGTAGCCGGCAACGACGGCGCGGCGCCCGGCGATGAGGATGTTCGTGGCCCGCAGGATCCCGTCGAGCGTGCTCTGGCCGGTCCCGTAGCGATTGTCGAAGAGGTGCTTCGTCTCCGCCTCGTTGACCGCCACGACCGGGAACCGCAGCGCGCCGTCGCGGGCCATGGAGCGGAGGCGGATGACGCCTGTCGTCGTCTCCTCCGTGCCGGCGAGGATCCCGGGGAGGAGCTCGGTGCGATCGCGATGGAGGAGGCTCACGAGGTCGCAGCCGTCGTCCATCGTGAGGTGGGGCTTCGTGTCGGCGATCGCGTTGAGGTGGGCGTAGTACGTGTCGCGGTCCTCGCCGCGCCGGGCGAAGACGCCGATCCCGTAGCGGGCCGTGAGAGCCGCGGCGACGTCGTCCTTCGTCGAGAGGGGGTTGCTGGCGGCCAGGGCGACCTCCGCCCCGCCGGCCGCGAGCGTCCGGGCCAGGTTCGCCGTCTCGGTCGTGACGTGCAGGCAGGCGGCAATGCGCACCCCGGCCAGCGGCCGCTCCCGCGCGAAGCGCTCGCGGATCAGGCGGAGGACGGGCATCTCCCTCTCGGCCCACTCGATGCGGCGGACGCCCTCGTCGGCCAGGCCGAGGTCGGTGACGTCGTGGGGCGGCAGGGCGGTCGGGGTCGTCATCGGGGGTGGGGTCTCCGGGGTGGGTCCGGCGGGCGGGTGGCTCGCGGTCTGCCGATTATGCCCGAGGGGCCCGCGAGAGGCCCATCGATCGCCTGCCCGGCTCCTGCGCCTCAGCCGGCCCGACCGCTCCCGCGACCCATGAGGCGCCGGAACGACGCCATGAGCGCGCTCACCGGACCGCCGATGGACGCCCGGTGGACGAGCCGCTCCTCGAAGCGCACGTGCTCGCGGTAGCCCAGCTTGCGGTAGGCCTGGAGCGCCGGAGGGTTGTCGGCGCGGACGTTGAGCACCACCTGGTCGCAGAATCGGAGCAGGTCGGCGGTGACCGCGCCGGTCACCGCGGTCGCGAAGCCACGACCGCGGTAGTCGGCATGGGTCAGGACGTTGCCCACCACGCCGAGGCGCGCCTCGGCCGACACGACGTGGGTCCCGGCCGCCGAAACGAGCCGGCCGCCCACGCGGATGCCGTAGTAGCAGCCCTCGGCGATCGCGGAGGGTGGCAGCCAGGCCGTGAAGCCCAGCTGGTAGAGGCGGTTGAGGTCGCCGATCTCCACGGGAAGGAGACGGGCGACCTCGGCCGGAAAGGGCCGGAACGAGGCGCGATCGACCCACATCCTGACCATCTGGGGCCCGGGCTCCACGCGGTAGCTGGCCTCGAGGGCCGGGAGGTTCGCCGGGAGCACCGCGGCATAGGCGGTGCGGGTCTGGATGACGTCGTGGAGGACCGCCGCGATCCCGGCGTTCTCGCCCATCGCGAAGACCGGCTGGGGGGCAAAGCCGGCGTACTCCAGGACGACGGCGATCGGCTCATCGTCCAGCAGCGCGATGCCCCAGCGGGTCCGGGCGAACTCCCGCACGTCGAGATCGCAGAGCGCGTAGGCCGCGAAGAGCCGATCGCGCTCCAGGAAGGCGCGCAGGAGCCCGCGGTCGGTGGTCGAGCGCGCCATGATCCCGTGGGTCGCGACGGAGGAGACGGCGGAGGTGGCCACGTCAGGCCCCCGGAGCGTCGTCGGCCGGGGTCCCGGTCGCGGGCCCGGGAGTCCCCCTGGCCGGCTCCGGGGCCCCGGTCGCGGGCTCCGGGCCCGGCGGCCCGTCCGGGCCCGGCGGCGGAGCGGGACGGCGAGCCTCGCGCGCCCCGATCGCGATCGCGATCGCGGGCCCGTAGGGCGCCCGCAGCACGCCTGCCTCGGTGACGATCGTCGTGATCAGCTCCGCCGGCGTCACGTCGAACGAGGGATTGAACGCCGTCGCGCCGACCGGAGCGATCCGCCGCCCACCGAACGAGGTGACCTCGGCCGCGCTCCGCATCTCGACGGGAACCTGGGAGCCGTCGGCGGCATCGCCGTCCAGCGTCGCGGTGGGGGCGATGACGTGGAAGGGCACCCCGTGGCGGGCGGCAAGGACGGCCAGGGGATACGTGCCCACCTTGTTGGCGGTGTCTCCGTTGGCGGCGATCCGGTCCGCTCCGACCAGGATCGCGTCCACGGCGCCCGAGGCGATGAGCCGGCCGGCCGCGGCATCGGCGAGGAGGGTGTAGGGGATGCCCGCCTGGCCCAGCTCCCAGGCCGTGAGGCGCGCGCCCTGGAGCCAGGGCCGCGTCTCGCCGACGTAGACGTGGATGCTCCGGCCGTCGGCGGCCAGCGCCTGGATGACGCCGAGGGCCGTGCCGACCTGGCCGCAGGCGAGCGGGCCGGTATTGCAGTGGGTCAGCAGCTGGAGGGGACGATCCCCGGGGTCGGGCAGGAGCTCGACGCCGAGGCGGGCCATCAGGGCATGATCCGCCGTCGCCTCGTCGATGATCGCCTCCGCCTCCGCCCGCATGGCGGCCGCGACCGCCGGCCCGTCGTCCAGCAGCTCGCCGAGCGCCGCGTAGCGGGCGAGCATCCGGTTCGTCGCCCAGCGGATCGAGACCGCGGTCGGCCGCGCATTGACCAGGGCGTTGGAGGACCCCGCAGGATCGCCCGGCGCGCGTACGGCTTGCGTGTGCGTCGCTCGGGCGGCGGCCAGGGCGAGCCCGGCCGCGGCCACCTGGCCGAGCGCCGGCGCGCCACGGACGACCATCTCGCGGATCGCCTGGGCGACGTCGCCGGCCAATTCGCAGACGACCTCCACCAGCTCGTCGGGGAGGCGGCGCTGGTCGACGAGGATGAGGCGGTCGCCCTCGAGCCGGAAGGGGCTCCGGAAGCCGGACGGCGCGGGGGCAGTCGGCGGACGCTGGGGATGCGCCTCGCGCCGCAGAGGAACCACTCTCGGCCAGGACGCTGTTCGCCATCTCCTGGGTCGTGTCGCGCAGGGCTCCGGCAGCCCCCACGAGGGTCGCGGCGGTGCGGACGGCGTCGCCGGCAAGCGCGCGGAAGAAGCGGCGCCGGCCCAGGCGGAGGGCCTCGTCGGGGTCCGGCGGAGGCGCGGCGTCCTCGCCGCGGGTGCGGGGACCGTCCACGTCGCTCACGGACGGAGGGACGGGAGGCGCCGGGGGCGGGCGGACTGGACGGTCAGTACCGGATCACCGACGTGACGGCCCGGCCGGCCAGCCGGTCGCGGCCCTTGAGGAAGGAGAGCTCGACCAGGAACGCCAGGCCCACGATCGTGCCCTCCAGCCGCTCCACGAGGTCGACCGTGCCACGGACGGTCCCGCCGGTCGCGAGGAGGTCGTCCACGATGAGGACGCGCTGGCCGGGCTGGATCGCGTCGCGGTGGATCTCGAGGGTATTCGACCCGTACTCCAGGGCGTACTCGACGCTGATGGTCTCGGCCGGCAGCTTCCCCAGCTTGCGGACCGGGACGAAACCGGCCCCCAGCTGGTAGGCCAGCGGCGCCGAGAAGATGAAGCCACGCGACTCCATGCCCACGACGATGTCCACCTTCTCGGCCGCGTACGGGGCCAGCATCGCGTCGATGGCGGCCCGATAGGGACCGGCCTCCTTGAGAAG
Organism: uncultured Chloroflexia bacterium; assembly: GCA_963827965.1. Classification (GTDB taxonomy): domain Bacteria; phylum Chloroflexota; class Limnocylindria; order Limnocylindrales; family CSP1-4; genus CTSoil-043. Next base: position 60,063 of record CAWHCW010000017.1, read on the forward strand.
CGTCGTGATGTCGTAGAAGAGGATCCCCGGCTTCGGGAAGTCCGGGATCTCGCGGATCTTCGCGCGGAGCTCGTCGGGGGTCATGGTGGCGGGAACCTCCAGGGCGTCGGGCGGACGCCAGGACAGCGGGCTCGTGGGAGCGGTCGGTGCCGCCCTCGTGAAGTCTACCGCAGCCGGCACGGGGACTGGCCGCCGCGCGGCGCGGGCCGCGCCCTCACTTCGCGCCGAACTTGCGCTCCTCGCCGCGCAGGAGCCGCCCGATGTTGTCGAGGTGGAAGAGCCAGATGAGGATCGCCCCACCGACCGCGAAGACCAGCAGGACCTGCGGCAGCCCCGTCGCGATCACCTGGACGGCCAGGGTGACCCCGCCCACGGCCGCGCTCACCAGGGAGGCGAGCGAGGTGTAGCGGAAGACGGCGAGGACGCCGATGAACACGACGAGGATGACGGCCGAGGCCAGCGGCGCGAGCACCAGCGCCGCCCCGAAGGCGGCCGAGACGCCGCGGCCCCCGGAGAAGCCCAGGAACGGTGACCGGCTGTGGCCCACGATGGCCGCGAGCCCCGCGAGGACCTCCACCTCGATGCCCGCCCCCAGGAGCCGGGCGAGGAGGACGGCCACCGTCCCCTTCAGCATGTCGAGGAGGCCGGAGACGAGCGCCAGGCGGGGGCCCACCGCGCGCATCACGTTGGCGCCCCCGGTGCGCCCGCTCCCGATGGTGCGCGGGTCCGGGCCGCCCGAGAGGCGGGCCACGATCACTCCCCACGGAATGCCGCCGATGACGAACGCGGCGACCGTGATGGCCACGGCGCGAAGAACGACGACGGGGTCCATTGGCCGGGAGTATAGGGGCCGTCAGGCCCCGGGACCGGCGTCGCCCGCGGGCCCCGGTGGTGCGGGCAAGGAGGATGCCCGCGGCGTCGCGGACCGCAGCCGCGTCCGGCGCGACGAGGGCCGCCCGGGCCAGGGCATCGAGCTCGTCCCGCGTGCACGCGGCCAATGCGACGCGCACCTCGTCGAGGGAACCCGCGTCGGCCGACAGCTCGTCGACGCCGAGGCCCACGAGGACGAGGGCCCCCGCCGGGTCGCCGGCGAGCTCACCGCAGACCGCGACGGGGATCCCCGCCGCGTCGGCTCCCGCCACCACGGCCGCGATGGCCCGCAGCACCGCGGGGTGGAGGGCGTCCTGGAACCGGGCCAGGGTGGCGTTGCCCCGGTCGGCGGCCATCAGGTACTGGGTCAGGTCGTTCGTCCCGATGCTGAAGAAGGCGACACGGCGGGCCAGCTCGGGGGCGAGGAGCGCTGCCGCCGGGATCTCCACCATGATCCCGGTCACCATCGCCGCCGCGCAGGGGTGGCCGGCGGCGAGGACGGCGGCACGCGCCTCGTCGCGGAGCGCGTCGAGCAGGTCCACGTCCTCCAGCGTGGCGATCATCGGGGCCATCACGTGGGGCACCACCCCGGCCAGCCCGCCGGCGCGCCAGATCGCCTGCAGCTGGGTCCGCAGGAGCTGCGGGTCGCGATAGGCGAGGCGGATCGCACGGACGCCGAGGAAGGGGTTGGCCTCGACGGGAAGCCCCAGGTAGGGGATCCCCTTGTCGCCGCCGATGTCGGCCAGGCGGACGACCACCGGGCGCCCGGGGCCGAAGGCTTCGAAGGCGCGACGGTACGCCGCGACCTGTTCCTCCTCGGTCGGCGGCGCCTGCCGCTGCATGAAGAGGAACTCCGTCCGGAAGAGCCCGACGCCCTCGGCGCCGGCGTCCAGGGCGCGGGCGGCGTCGTCGGGGCTCCCGATGTTGGCGACGAGGAGCACGCGGGCACCGTCGGCCGTTGCGGCTGGCCCGCCGCGCGCGGCGACGGCGCGGGCACGTCGCGCCGCCAGCGCCGCCTGGCGCTCGCCCAGCGCTGGCCCGCGCGGCGTCGTCCGGGTCGATCAGCACGACGCCGGCCTCGCCGTCCAGGGCGACCTCGACGGCTGTGCCGGCCGCGGTGGCGGCGTGGTCGACGGCCTCGACGAGCCCCGCGCACCCGACGACGCAGGGAATGCCGAGCCCGCGGGCAAGGATGACCGCGTGCGCGGTGCGGGACCCGCCGGCAAGGGCGATGCCGCGCAGGAAGGCGGCCGGGATCTCGGCGGTGACCGACGGCGGGAGATCGTCGGCCACGGCGATGACGGGCCCGTCGGGCAGGGCAAGCGCCTCGCCCCGCAGGATCCGGGCGATGCGGGCGCCGACGTCGCGAACGTCCGCGGCCCGCGCGGCGAGCAGCTCGTCACCGAGGCTCGGCGATGGCCACGGCCGCCTCGCCCGCGGCCCCGACGACCGCGCTCGCGGGGTCCGCGCCCGCCGCGACGAGGGCGAGGGCCCCGTCGACGATGGTCGGGTCCGTGGCCAGGACCGCCTGCGCCTCGAAGATTCCGGCGTCGTCGGGCCTGGCCGGCCGCCCGGATCCGGTCCGCGAGTGCCTCGAGCTGCAACGACGCGGCGGTCGCGGCCGACCGGATCGCGGCACCGGGATCGCCGGCAACCGGCAGCGCGGCTCCGGCGTCCTGCTCCCGGTACCGCCAGGCCGGGGCGATGGCGATGCCGGCCACGGCTCCGAGCCCGACGAGGCGGCGAGCGGTGGGATCTGGCGGAGCCGCGGTCGCGGCCGCCGGCAGGGCTAGCCGCCGTGGGCCGCCGCCGTCGGAGCCGGAGCCGCGGCGCGACCGCCGGCGCGCGTGCGCCGCGGGCGGAGGCGGGGCCGCGGTCGAGGGCGGCGAGGCGGCGCTCGACGTCGGCGGGGCGATCTCCTCCCCCAGGCCGCCCTCGATCGCGGCCCGGATCGTCGCGATCGCCTCGTCCTCGTCGTCGCCCTCGGTCGTGATCCGGACCACGTGGCCCAGGCGGACCCCCAGCGGCTGGACCCGCAGCATCTGCTTCGCGTTGACCGGTCCCGCCCCGGTCGCCAGGTTCTGGATGGTCACGGCGGACCGGACGCGACCGCAGGTTCGGATGAACTGCCCCAGCGGCCGGAGGTGGAGCCCGTTCGGGTTCCGGATCTCGATGTCGAGCGTCTGCACGGCGATCTCCCGGGTGGATCAGGACGGCGGCCAGCGCGGCGGCCGGAGAGGCGAACGGGCGACCAGGTCGACGATCCGGGCCGGCTCGGCGGCCAGGGACGCGGCCAGCTCCGGGTCGACGGTCGCGGCGTCGACGAGGGCGGCGAGGGCGGCGTTGACCGGCGTCGGGACCCCGCACGCGACGCCCGCCCGCGCGACGGCGCCGTTGAGCCAGGCGACCTCCGACGGCCCCGGCGCCCCGCCGCGCAGGTGGAGCCGCAGCGACGGCGACTTGCCGCCGCGGGCTCCGCCGACCACGCGGGCAAGGATGCGCCGGGAGAGCCGCGCGGGCAGCCGCACGCCGAGGGCGAGGAGGGGCACGTTGGCGCCCGGCAGGGCGACGACCCCGATCCCCTGCGCCCGCATGACCGCGAGCGCCTCCAGCAGCTGGCGGCGCTCCAGGTCGAAGAGGGCCGGGTCAGCGTAGATCTCGCCCGGGTCGCGATCGCCGAGGGCGGAGAGAGCGTTCCCCACGAGGTTGGCGACCAGCTTCGACCATTTCATGGCGCGGGCGTCGTCCAGCCGGCGCGCCGGGAGCCCCGCCGCCGTGAAGGCGCGGACGAGCTCGTCGACCAGGTCGCCGACGGGCCCGGCCACCGGGGCCAGGCCGATGCCGCCCCGGCCGCGCCAGCGCACCTCGTGGGCGCCGGACCGCTCGACCGGGGCCGTCAGCGAGCCCGCCACGTGCCCCACGGCGGGACGGGCGGCGGCCACGAGGTCCTCCGCCCCCACCCCGTTCTGGATCGTGAGGACCGGCGTCGCGGGCCACGCCCGAAGGTCGTCGAGGGCAGCCGCGAGATCGAACGTCTTGACGGCCAGGACGGCCAGGTCGGGCGCGCGTGGCGAGGGCGGCCGGGGCGGCGGCCCGGCTGACGCGGGCGGCCACGCGACGACCGTCCGGCTCGTGGATGACGATCTCGTCGCCGGCGTCGGGCGCGACGCGCGGGTCGACGAGGACGACCTCCGCGCCGGACGACGCCAGCAGCCCGCCAAGGAGCGTGCCGACCGCCCCCGCGCCCAGCACCGCCACGCGCCGCGGCGCGTCGGGCACGCCCGCCGCCGCGGTCCCGCTCACCCCGCGAGCTTGGGCAGGCTGGCGGCCTCCTCGGCCGCCGCGAGGACCGCCGCGAGGTCGTCGCCGACGCTGGCCTGGACCGCGGCAACCACGGCGCCCTCCACGAGCGGCCCGCCGGAGAGCCGGACCCGCGCTGCGGCGTCGTGGCCCAGGAGCTCGAGCGCCGTCTGCGTGGCAAGCACGGCGGAGCCGAGGTCCACGAGCACCAGGACGCCGGCCCCGCTCTCCGCGGCCTGGATGGCGGTCATGATCGCCGCCGCGTCCGTGCCCAGCGACCCGTCGGCGGTCCCGCCCGCCGCCTCGATGCGCAGGTCGTCGCCGGCCATCTGGCGGGCGAGCTCGACGGTCCCCGCGGCGATCTGCGCGGAGTGGCTGACGACGACGATCCCGACGAGCGGCTCCATGGCGGGCAATCCTACGCGGCGTTCAGAATGGCCGCGAAGAGCGCCACCCCGTACACGACCGTCACGATCCCGACGACCCACAGGAGCAGCGTGATCCGCCCCTCGGTGCGCTCCGAGAAGCCGAAGTCGAAGAGGATCGCGCGGACCCCGACGAGGGCGTGGTAGGTCACGACGACGAGGAACGCCACCTCCACGACGATCATCACCGGGTTGCGCAGCCAGTCGATGACGTCGTCGTAGAAGCGGAGCCCCGTCGGGACGATGAAGTGCTGGGCGACCATGTGCAGGCCGAGCAGGAAGAGCAGCGCGACGCCGCTGACGACCTGCCCGACGAACGGCGGGTGCGTGACGCGGGCCGGCCTCGGGACGATCGACGCGCCGCGGTTCGGTGGCCATCACGTCCCTCCTACTCGCCGCCGAAGATCCGCAGCGCTCCGACGAGCGCCACGAGTGCCGCGATGACCAGGGCGGCGATGAAGAGCGCCTTCTGGCGGCTCGCCACGAACCCCAGCCCGACGAGGCCGACGCGGATCCCGTTGAGGCCGTGGATCAGCATCCCCGTGAGCAGGAGCACGTCGAGGGCCAGGAACGGCGGGCTCAGCGCGATGTCCACGAAGTCGTCCCAGGCGCCCGGCCCCTGGACGAGCATGGAGAGGATCAGGAGGTGCAGGTAGAGGTAGACGACGAGGCCGAGCCCGGTGAGCCGGTTCAGGATGAAGGCGAGGCCGCCCAGGCGGCGGCCGCGGGGGTCGAACCAGCCGAGGATGCCCCGGCGGCGGGCCGGGCCGGTGGCGGGCCGCTCCCGCCCGACGATCGTGCTCGCCATCAGCGGTTCCCTCCGAAGGAGAAGAGGCGTCGGGCGCGGGCAGCCGACCGCCGAGCGGCGGAGCCGCATGATCGCCACGGCCGGGTCGACCCCGGACGGGCATGCCTCCGAGCACTCCCAGGCAAGGTGGCAGCGCCATGCGGCCTGCTCGTCGTCCATGAGCCGCACGACCGGGCCGGGATCCAGCCCGCGTGGCTCCTCGACGACGCGCCAGGCGGCGGCGAGCGCCGCGGGGCCGACGTAGCGCGGGTCGCTGCCGGCCACGGGACAGGCCGACAGGCAGATCCCGCACTCGATGCAGTCCTCGTACCGCTCCAGCTCGTCGATCCCCTCGGCCTTCTGGGCGCCCGGGATCTGCTCGGACGAACGGATGAGCGGCCGGCCGGCGTCGTCGAAGTCGTCGTAGAAGACGTCCATGTCGACGACCAGGTCGGAGACGACGGGCAGGTTTCCCAGGGGCTCCACGGTCACCTGGTCGCCCGCGGGGACGGGCGTCACGCAGGCGAGGCCCTCGCGGCCGTCCACCCGCATCCCGCAGGTCCCGCAGGAGGCATGGAAGCAGGAGTGGCGGAAGGTGAGGCTCGGGTCCAGCTCGCGCCGGATCGCGACGAGCGCGTCGAGGATGGTGGTGCGCGGCCCCACGGCCACGTCGAACGTGTCGTAGCGCAGGGTGGCCGGGTCGTCGCCCTCCTTGCGGCGGGAGACGACGACGCGGGTGGTGCGGGCGTCGGTCGCGGTCTCGGTCATGGCGCTGCTCCTACGCCGCGTAGAACGCGGTGTGGGGGAGGGTCACGACCTCCCGGGTCTGGCAGGGGGCCTCCACGCCGACCTTCCGGCAGATCACGTCGGCGGTCGTCTCGGCCATCGCGCGGAGGGTCGTCCCCTTGCCGCCGGAGATCGTGACGAAGCCCTCGATCCCGTCGGTCTCGCGGTGGTCGAAGCACTTGAAGGTGCGGCTCAGCTCGCGCCCCGACTCGGCATCCTTCGACCCGATGAGCGGGCGCGCGGCCGACCAGGCGGCGCGGCGCTCGGCGGTCCGGATGCCGGGGATCATCTTCGCGCCCTCGACGTACATCCGTTCCACGTGGTCCTCGGGAACCCCCAGGTCGTCCGGGTCCTCCACGACCCACGAGCTGGTCCCGACGACCGAGAGGCCGCGCTGGGGGACGACGATGTCGCCGTCGCCAGACGGGTGGAGGCGGTTGATGACCATGTTGCACCAGCGGCCGCGGACGGCCAGGAGGACGCCGGGCGAGGGCCGGATCGGCACGTCGCAGCCGGCCATGACGGCGAGCTGCTCGGCCCACGGTCCCGGTGGCGTTCACGACCAGGTCGGCCCGGATCTCCTCCTCGGCGCCGCTCGTCAGGTCGCGGACGCGGATCCCGGAGACGAGGTGGTCGCTGACCAGCAGCTCCGTCACGAGGGTCCAGGGGCGGATGATCGCCCCGCCCGCCTTCGCGCTGGCGAAGAAGCGGAGGGGCATGCGCATCGCGTCCATCGTCGCGTCGGGGACCTGGACGGCCATCTTGAGGTCGGGGTTGAGGTTGGGCTCGAGGCGCAGCGCCTCCTCGCGCGAGACCCGGCGAGCCGGGATGCCGCTGGCGAGGCAGGACTCGACGAAGAGCGGCTCGTAGGCCACGTCCTCGTCGGTGATGGCGACGAAGAGCCCGTCGTTCTCCTCGAAGGTGCCGGGGCAGACCCGGCGCAGGATCTCGCGCTCCTCGATGCACTCGACGGCCGACTCGCGGTCCTTGACCGCGTAGCGCGCGCCGGAGTGGAGGAGGCCGTGGTGCCGGCCGGTGGTGCCCGAGGTGACCTCGCCGCGCTCCACGAGCGTCACGCGGAAACCGCGCAGGACGAGGTCGTGGGCGAGCGCACCGCCGGTTCCGCCGCCGCCCACGATCGCCACGTGGAAGGGCTGCCGGGGAAGGGTCGTTGTCATCTGCTGCGCTCCGCGCCCGGGAAAGGGCCGCCCGGGCCCCGTGACGGGGCCCGGGCGGCGAATGGGGTCTAGTCGACCCAGCCGAACGTGCGGGTGACGGCCTTCTTCCACTGCGCGTACTCGGCGTCGACCTTGGCGGCGTCCATCGTCGGATGCCACTCGTGGTCCTTCGCCCAGTTGGCGCGGAGGTCCTCGACCTCGGCCCAGAAGCCGACCGCGAGGCCGGCGGCGTACGCGGCGCCCAGCGCCGTCGTCTCGGCGACCTTCGGCCGGATGACCGGGACCTTCAGGACGTCGGACTGGAACTGCATGAGGAGGTTGTTGAAGACCATGCCGCCGTCGACCTTGAGGGCCGTCAGCGGAACGCCGGAGTCGGCGTTCATCGCGTCCAGGACCTCGCGGGTCTGCCACGCGGTCGCCTCGAGGGCGGCCCGGGCGATGTGGCCCTTGGTGACGTAGCGGGTCATGCCGGCGATGACACCGCGGGCGTCGTTCTTCCAGTACGGCGCGAAGAGGCCGCTGAAGGCGGGGACGAAGTAGATGCCGCCGTTGTCCTCGACGGTGGCCGCGAGCGCCTCGATGTCGGACGACTTCTCGATCATCCCGAGGTTGTCGCGGAGCCACTGGACGAGGGCGCCGGTGATGGCGATCGAGCCCTCGAGGGCGTAGACGGCCGGCTGGTCGCCGATCTTGTAGCCGAGGGTCGTGAGGAGGCCGCTCTTGCTCGGGACCGCCTTCGTGCCCGTGTTGAGGAGCATGAAGCAGCCCGTGCCGTAGGTGTTCTTCGCCTCGCCGGGCGAGAAGCACGTCTGGCCGAAGAGGGCGGCCTGCTGGTCGCCGAGGTCGCCCGCGACGGGCACGCCGGCGAGGTCGCCGACGGCCTTGCCGTAGACCTCGGACGAGGCCTTGACGTTCGGGAGCATGGCCCGCGGAACGCCGAGGAGCTTGGTGATCTCGGGATCCCAGTCGAGCGTGGTGTAGTTGAAGAGGAGCGTCCGGCTCGCGTTCGTGACGTCCGTCACGTGGACGCCGCCCGACGGGCCGCCGGTCAGGTTCCAGATGCACCAGGTGTCGATGTTGCCGAAGAGGAGGTTCCCGGCATCGGCCTCGGCGCGGGCGCCGTCGACGTTGTCGAGGATCCACTTGATCTTCGGGCCGGAGAAGTAGGTCGCCAGCGGCAGGCCGGTCTTGGGGCGGAGGCGATCCGGGCCGCCGTCCTTCTCGAGCTCGTCGCAGATGTCCTTCGTCCGGGTGTCCTGCCAGACGATCGCGTTGTAGACCGGCTTGCCCGTCCGGCGGTCCCAGACGACCGTCGTCTCGCGCTGGTTGGTGATGCCGACCGCGGCGAGGTCCGCGGCGGTGATGCCGGCCTTGGCCAGGGCGCCCTTGATGACCTCGACGCTGCGCGTCCAGATCTCCATCGGGTCGTGCTCGACCCAGCCCGGCTTCGGATAGATCTGCTCGTGCTCCTTCTGATCGACAGCCACGACCTGGCCGGCGTGGTCGAAGATCATGAAGCGGGTGCTCGTGGTCCCCTGGTCGAGGGCCCCCACGTACTTCGTCATGTGCGTCTCCCGATACACGGTTGACCCGATGGTTGCCGGGCTAGAGCCCGGCCCAGACTTCTGCGGCGGACCGCAGCAGCAGATGGGTGGACGTCGCGCCGGGATCCTGGTGGCCAGCGGACCGCTCGCCCAGGTAGCTCGCCCGCCCCTTGCGGGCGACGAGCGGCACCGTGGCGAGCATCCCCTCCTCCGCCCCCCGGGCCATCCGGGCCAGGGCATCGCCGACGGACGCGCCGTCGGCGATCGCGGCGCGCAGCGCGTCGCGGGCCGGGATGAGGGCATCGACCATCGTCTTGTCGCCGGGCTCGGCCTTCCCGATCCGGAGAACCCCGCCCAGGCCGGTTTCGAAGGCCGTGGCGAACTCCTCCAGGGTGAGGGCCTCCTTCCCGAGGACGGCGCTTCCCATCTGCATGAAGAACATCCCGTAGAGCGGGCCGCTGGCGCCCCCGACCGTCGAGACGAGGGTGGTGCCGACGGTCTTGAGGGTGGCCCCCACGTCGGGGCCAGCCAGGCCGTCCAGCTTGCCGACCACGGCGCTGAAGCCGCGGTCCATGTTGATCCCGTGATCGGCATCTCCGATCGCCGAATCCAGGTCCGTCAGGTACGACTTGTTCTCCGTCACGACGGCGGCGAACCGGCGAACCCAGGCAAGGATGTCGTCGTGCGAGATCATCGGCGGCTCCGTGCCCGCTCTGCGGGCGTGAGGAGGACGGTGACGACCGGCGTCAGAGGCCCCAGCGAAGGGCCGGCGTCAGGACGGGCGCGTCCCAGTGCTTCGTGAGCTCGTCGTCGAGGCGGAGCAGGGTGATCGAGCAGCCGGCCATCTCCAGCGAGGTGATGTAGCTGCCGACCAGGTTGCGGGCGATCGTGACCCCCCGCCCGTCGAGGATCTTCTTGAGCTCCGCGAAGATGACGTAGAGCTCGATGAGCGGCGTGCCGCCCATGCCGTTGACGAAGGCGAGGACCTTGTCGCCCGCGACGAAGGGGAGGTCGTCGAGGATCGGGTTGGCAAGCAGCGCGGTGATCTCGGCCGCGGAGGCGATCTTCATCCGCGTCCGGCCCGGCTCCCCGTGGATCCCGACGCCGATCTCCATCTCGTCGTCGCCGAGCTCGAAGGTCGGCTTGCCGGCAGCCGGAACGGTGCAGCTCGTGAGGGCCATCCCCATCGAGCGGACGTTGTCCTGGACCTTCTGGCAGAGCGCCGTCACCGTCGCGAGATCGGCGCCCGCCTCGGCGGCGGCACCGACGATCTTCTCGGCGAGGACGGTCCCCCCCACGCCGCGGCGACCCGCGGTGTAGAGCGAGTCCTTGACCGCGACGTCGTCCGCGATGACGACGCTGGCGACCTCGATCCCCTCGGCCCGGGCCATCTCGGCCGCGAGCTCGAAGTTCATGATGTCGCCGGTGTAGTTCTTGACGATGTGCAGGACGCCGGCTCCACCGTCGACCGCCTTGGTCGCGGCGAGCATCTGGTCCGGCACCGGCGAGGTGAAGACTGCGCCGGGGCAGGCTGCATCGAGCATGCCCATCCCGACAAAGCCGCCATGCATCGGCTCGTGGCCGCTGCCGCCACCCGACAGGACGCCGACCTTGCCGGCCCGGGGGGCGTCAACGCGCACGACCACGTTGGGCTCGATGACGCGCACGAGGTCCCCGTGCGCCGCCACGACGCCGATCAGGGCGTCGTCGACGACGGTGTCGGGGCTGTTGATGAGCTTCTTCATCCGTTCCTCCAATGCGATGGCGCCGGGTGCTCGGGAACGTGCGGAGGGATGGATGCGCGCCGACGGCGAGGCCGTATTGCCGCCGGCGCGCGAGGGGATGCGATCGCTCGGTTAGGCGACGATCTTGGCGACGAAGCCGGTGATGAGGTAGTTGAAGGCCACCCAGCCGAGGGCGCCGCCGATGAGCGGGCCGACGACCGGGATCCAGGCGTAGCCCCAGTCCGAGCCGCCCTTGCCCGCGATCGGCAGGATCGCGTGCATGATCCGCGGCCCCAGGTCGCGGGCCGGGTTGATCGCGTATCCGGTCGTGCCACCGAGGGCAAGGCCGATCACGAGGACGAGGAGGCCCCACGCGAGCGCGCCGCCGATGGCCGGCGTGGCGCCGCCCGCGAGGCTGAAGCCGACGAAGACCAGGGCGAACGTGCCGATGATCTCCGAGACCAGGTTCCACGTCGGGTTGCGGATGGCCGGAGCCGTGCAGAAGACCGCGAGCTTGAGGCCCTGGTCCTCGGTCTCCGCCCAGTGCGGGTAGTAGTGGAGGAAGACCAGGAACGCGCCGATCATGGCGCCGACCATCTGGCCGGCCCAGTAGACGATCAACGAATCGACCCCGAAGCTGCCGGCGTTGACCGTGCTGTCGAGGAAGACCGCCAGCGTCACCGCCGGGTTGATGTGGGCGCCGGTGAACGTGCCGGCAACGGCGATGCCCGAAAACACCGCGAAGGCCCACGCCATCGTGATGACGATCCAGCCGCTGGCGTTCGCCTTGGACTTGGCGAGCAGGACGCCGGCGACCACGCCATCGCCCAGGAGGATCAGGATCATCGTCCCGAGGACCTCCCCAATGAACTTCTCAGGCAGCATGCTCTCTCCCTATGGGTATGCAGGCGCGCCATTCGCGCGAGGGGCGACACCGTGTCGCCGATCGAACCGAGGATCCGGCGAGCGAGCACCCGGTACGGGCTCGCCGGGCAGGGCACAGCACGATCTGCTCGGGTGCGTCCCTCCCGTCGTGTCGCAGCCACGGCCTCTGGCCGCGCGACCGTCTGGGCGCGGTCGGCGCAACGGTGCCCGCGGGCACCGTTGCGAGAAGGTTACGACCCGGCACGGTTGGGAATCGTCAAGACATTGTCCAGATCGACGCTCCCGGCGCAGGGAGCGCCACGCGGCCCGGGCGCCGCATCAGGCCTCCGCGGCGGCGTCGGCGAGAGCGCGCAGGAGGAGGGCGCTGGAAACGGCCCCCGGATCGAGATGGCCGATCGACCGCTCCCCCAGGTAGCTGGCCCGCCCCTTCGTCGCGACGAGCGGGATCGTGGCCTCGGCGCCCGCCTCGGCCGCGTCGGCCGCCTGCCGCGTCGCGAGCCCGAGGGTCGCTCCGGCTCCCACGGCCGCCTCGAACGCGGCGCGCGCCGGGACGAGCGCGTCGAGCATCGTCTTCTCGCCGGTCGTCGCCCGGCCAAGGGCCGCGATCGCCTCGACCGCGGCCCCGAACGCGACCGCCGCACGTTCCTCCCGCGACCGGTCCGCGAGCGGGGCCGGGTCGCCGCCGCCCAGCGCGAGCGAGCGCCGCGCCGGCTCGCTGGAAGCCACGCCCGTAGAGCGCGCCGCTCGCGCCGCCCACGGTCCCGATGAGCGCCCGGCCGGCGCCCTCGAGGACCGCGGCCGGCGGCTCGCTCCCCAGGAGCCCGGTCTCGAGCCGCCGGAGGAGCTCCCGGAACCCCCGGTCGAGGTTGATCCCGTGGTCGCCGTCACCGATGGCGGCATCGAGGTCGGTGAGGCGCTCGCGGGCCGCGGCGATGCGCGCCCCGCTCAGGGTGAGCCAGCGGACGAGGAGATCGTCGGTCACCGCGACACGGCTCGCCCGCCTGGCCGATCCGGCCAGTCCGGCGGCAGCTTCGCGGTCGCCCGCTCGCCGTCGGCGACCGCGCATACCTGGCCCAGCGAGGCCCCGCCGGCGGCCTCGACGGCGGCCCGCACGGCTCCCTCGACAAGCGGGCCGTCGCTCACCGCGATCCGCGCCCGGTCGCCGGCCGCGCAGGTCCTCGAGCGCGATCTCCAGGGCGAGGGCGGCGCTCCCGAGGTCGAAGAGCACGACGACGCCCTCCCCGTCGGATGCCTGGAGGGCCGCCCGGAGCGCCTCCAGGATCCCGGGGCTGCTCGTTCCCAGGCTCCCGGACACGGTCCCTCCGGCGGTCACGACCGGGACGGCGGGGGCCGCCTGGGCCACCATGGACCGCAGGGCGCGGAGGAGCTCTCGACTGTGGCCGACCAGCGCGAGGGCGATCATGCGGCTGACTCCCCTGCAGCGACGCGGTGGCGGCAGCGTCGCGCGGCCGCGCCCGCCGCCGTAGACTCAGGCGTCCGATGCAGAGAATAGGGTCCCCGGGTGCTGCCGCGCGCGCCGAAGCCGATGGCCTCGGCGCACTCTGCGCGCCCGACGTCCTGGCGTTCGTGGAGCGGGCGACGACGACACTGGTGCGCCACGAGGCGCTCCTCGACCGCCTGGACGCGGCGCTGGGCGACGGCGATCACGGCACCAACATGGCCGCCGGCTTCAGCGCGGCGGTCCCGGCGGCGCGGGCGGCGCTGGCCGAGCGTCCGGACGACGTGGGCGACCTCCTCCGCCTCCTCGGCCACACCCTGCTCGGGAGCGTGGGAGGCGCCAGCGGCCCGCTCTACGGCACCGTGTTCATCGAGGCCGGGTTCGCCCTGGCCGGGCGGGCCGCGGCGGGCCCGGCGGACCTGGCGACGGCGCTGGAGGCGGGCCGCGCGGGACTGATCCGGCGGGGACGCTGCGCCGTCGGCGACAAGACGATCCTCGACGCCCTGGACCCCGCGGTCCGGGCCCTGCGCGCCGGCGCCGACGCGTCGAGCCCCCTGGGCGCATGCATCGGCGCCGCGGCGGGCGCCGCGGCGGGTGGCATGCGGGCCACGATCCCCCTGGTCGCCCGGCGCGGCCTCGCCCTGCGCCTCGGCGAACGATCGCGGGGGCATCGCGACCCGGGCGCGACGTCGTGCTTCCTCCTGCTGACGGCCATGGCTCGCGCCGTCGACGAGGACCGCCGCCGGTGACCGAGGAGACGGCCGAGCGCGTCGCCGCCCTCGAGGCCCGGGTGGGGGAGCTGGAGGCGGAGCGCCGGCGCGTCTTCGAGGACGCCCAGCGGGAGGCCGACGCGGTGTTCGCCCAGTACCAGCTGAGCCAGCTCCTGGCGGCCGGCGGCCGCGTCGACGAGATCGCCGCCGCCGTCCTGGCGGAGGTGGCCCGGGCGGCGGGCGCGGCCGGGGCGGCGCTCTGGCTCGCGAGCCCTGCGGGTCCCTCGCTGACGCTCGTCGCCACGTTCCCGGGTGATCCCGAGGGCCCGGTCGGCCGCGGCTGGGCAGCCGTCCCACGCGGCTTCGCGGACGCCGCGGCGGCCGCCCGGTGGGCGGCGGCGGGCGGGTGGAGCGGGATCACCCTCCCCGAGGGCCGGGCCTTCGGCCGTGACGATGGCGGGGACGGGCCCGCGGGGACGGTCGGCTACCTGGCCGTCCGCGCCGACGCCGCCGCCCCCCTGGAGCCCGACCACGCGCGATACCTCGCGACGGTGCGCCTGGAGCTCGCGGTGACGCTCCGCGCGGCGCAGCTGCGCGCGTCGCTGGCGAGCGAGCAGGCGACGCTCGGCGCGATCCTCGAGGGCGCGACCGACGCGATCGTCGCCGTCGATGCCGGCCGGCGCGTCGTGCGGCTCAACGCGGCGGCGGCCGCGCTGGTCGGGACGTCGCCCACGGCGGGGGCCGGCATGCGCTGCTCGGATTTCCTCGGCTGCGCCGCGCCGCCGGCCGACACGCGCGCAGGGGCTCGACGAGCCCCGACGGGCGAGTGCCGCGGACCTCCTGTGCGGGGTGCGCTGCCCCTTCGCGGAGGTCCTGGAGACGGGGCGCCCGATCGTCGGCCGCGAGATCGGCGTTCATCATCGTGACGGGACCACGATCCCGGTCGCCGCCAGCGTCTCGCGCATGCCGGTGCCCGACGGCGGGGCGGTCGGCGTCCTCCGCGACCTGCGCGCCTCGCGGTCCCTCGACGACGCCAAGACCAGCTTCGTGGCCGCCGTCTCGCACGAGCTGCGGACCCCGCTGGCCCTCATCGACGGATACACGCAGAGCCTCCTCCACCTCGACCTCGACGCGGCGACCGCGCGCCGTCATCTCGAGCGCGTCGCCGGCGCCACCGAGCGCCTGAAGGCCCTCGTCGACGACATCATCGACGTGGGTCAGCTGGAGAACGACGAGCTCGCCCTGCGCCGCTCGCCCGTCGCCCTCGACGGCCTCCTGCGGGCATTCGTCGCGGAGCGCGCGGAAGCGCCCGGGGCGAACCCCCTGCGCCTCGTGCTCGCCGGCGGGCTGCCGCGGGTCGACGTCGACGCCACGCGCCTCCGGCAGGTCGTCGCCAACCTCGTCCAGAACGCCGAGAAGCACGCCGGGGGGGCAGCCCCGATCGAGATCGGCGCCCGCCGGCTCGACGCGACGACCGTCGTCCTGACGGTGGTCGACGGCGGCCGAGGGATCGCGGCCGAGGATCGCGACCACGTCTTCGAGCGCTTCTATCGCGGCGTCCGGGCGCGGGACGGACAGGTTCCCGGCAGCGGCCTCGGCCTCTACCTGTGCCGCCGCATCGTGGAGGCGCACGGCGGATGGATTCGCCTCGACGCCACGACGCGCGGCACGTCGGTCTCCCTGGGCCTCCCCGTCGTCGCTGCCGCCGCCCGGCGCGGTGGCGACCCGGCGAAGGCACGGCCATGAGCGACCGCACGGCCGGCCCGCTCGCCGGACACGGCGAGCGGATCCTCGTCGTGGAGGACGAGCCGGCGTTCGCCGAGCTCATCGCACTCTGGCTGGAGCGGCACGGCTGGCACCCCGAGATCGCCCCCGACGGCGCCCACGCCCTGCGCGCCGTGGCCGAGCGTCCCCCCGACCTCATCGTCCTCGACCTTGGCCTGCCGCGCGTCGACGGGTGGCACGTCATCGAGCGGGTCCGAGAGGAGAGCCTCGTGCCGATCATCGTGGTGACCGCGCGAGGCTCGGAGGCGGACAAGATCCGCGGCCTCGCCAGCGGCGCGGACGACTACGTGACGAAGCCGCTCAGCTTCCCCGAGCTCGTGGCGCGCGTCGCCGCGGCGCTCCGGCGCGCGCGCGCGCTCCTGCCCGTGGCCGACGCGATGGCGACGATCGAGCGGCCGGGGATCCGGATCGACGGCCGCTCGCACCAGGTGCTCGTCGCCGACGCTCCCGTCCACCTCACGCCGACGGAGTACCGCCTCCTGCGCCACCTGGCCGAGCGAGACGGCCTCCTCGTGCCCCACGCCGACCTGCTCGTCGCCGTCTGGGGCCCGGGCTACCGCGACGACAACCACCTGCTGCGCGTCGCGATCCGCAACCTCCGGGCGAAGCTGGGGGCCGCCGCCCCGGCGCGCCACTTCATCGAGACCGAGTACGGCCTGGGCTACCGGTTCTCCGCGGACGACGGCGCCGGGGTCGGCTGAGGCGCCTCCCGCGCGGCGGCGACGCGGGCCACCAGGGCCAGCGTGAGCAGCCACGCGCGGCCGGGATCGCGCGGGGCGCGGATCCGCACCTGGGCGGCGGCGAAGGTGATGTCGCCCGGCCGCACACCGGGCAGCGGGGCGCCCGCGATCAGGCGCATCGCCTCGCCCCGCGAGAGGCCGCTCCCGAAGCGGACGACGAGCAGACCCTCCTCGCGGGCGACGGACGCGATGCCGGCCGCCTCGGCAGCGAGCCGCAGCTCGGCGACCTCCACGAGGCGCAGGACCGGCGGCGGCATCGGCCCGAAGCGGTCGGTGGCCTCCTGGCGGAAGGCCGCGAGGTCGCCGGCCGATCGCGCCCGGGCAAGACGGCGGTAGAGCTCCAGCTTCTGGGCCTCGTCGGGGACGTAGGCATCGGGCAGGTGAGCGTCGACGGGGAGGTCGACCGTCGCTCCGGGCGCCTCGCGGATCGGCGCGCGTCCCTCCCAGGCGGCCTTGCGCTCCTCCACCGCCTCGGTCAGGAGCCGCGTGTAGAGGTCGAAGCCGACGTCCGCCATGTGGCCCGACTGCTCGCCGCCGAGGATGTTGCCGGCGCCCCGGATCTCCAGGTCGGCGAGGGCGATCTGGAAGCCCGCCCCGAGCTCCGACGCGTTGAAGATCGCCTGCAGCCTGCGGCGCGCCTCGTCGGAGAGCCGGTCGCGGCGCCGGTAGAGCAGGTACGCGTACGCCCGCCGGCTGCTCCGTCCCACGCGACCGCGCAGCTGGTAGAGCTGGGCCAGCCCCAGGGCGTCGGCGCGGTCGATGATGATCGTGTTCGCGTTCGGGATGTCCAGCCCCGACTCGATGATCGTCGTGCAGACGAGGATGTCGGCCTCGCCCGTGGCGAAGGTCCGCATCACCTTCTCCAGGGCGCCCTCGGTCAGCTGGCCATGTCCGACGACGATCCGGGCGGCGGGCAGGAGGCGTCGCAGCTGCTCCGCCTGGGCCTCGATCGTCTCGACCCGGTTGTGCACGAAGAAGACCTGGCCCCCCCGGTCGAGCTCGCGCAGGATGGCGTCCTTGACGAGGCCCGCCGACGCCTCCGCGACGCGCGTCTGGATCGGCAGCCGGTCCTCCGGCGGCGTCTCGATCACGGACAGGTCGCGGACCCCGACGAGGGCCAGGTTGAGCGTCCGCGGAATCGGCGTCGCCGAGAGCGTCAGGACATCGACCTCCGTGCGGAGCTGCTTGAGGCGCTCCTTCGCGGCGACCCCGAAGCGCTGCTCCTCGTCGACGACGAGGAGCCCCAGGTCGCGGAAGCGGACGTCCTTCGACAGGAGGCGGTGGGTGCCCACGACCACGTCCACGGAGCCCGCGGCGAGACCGGCCAGGGTCGCCGCCTGCTCCTTCGGCGGGACCGCCCGGGAGAGGAGCCGGACGGTCGCCGGGAAGGCCGCGTAGCGCTCGTCGAAGGTCCGGACGTGCTGGTCGGCCAGGACGGTGGTCGGCACCAGGACCGCGACCTGCCGGCCGTCCTGGATCGCCTTGAACGCCGCCCGCAGGGCGACCTCCGTCTTCCCGTACCCGACGTCGCCGACGACGATCCGGTCCATGGGCCGGGCCGTCTCCATGTCGGTCTTGACTTCGTCGATCGCGCGCAGCTGGTCGACCGTCTCCTCGTAGGGGAACGAAGCCTCCAGCTCCTGCTGCCAGGGGGTGTCGGCGGCGAAGGCATGGCCCTCTGCCGCGGCCCGCGCCGCGTAGAGGCGGAGGAGGTCGTCGGCCAGGTCGGCGACGGCCTTCCGGACGCGGGCCTTGGTGCGGTTCCACTCGCCGCCGCCGAGGCGGGACAGGGCCGGCCGATCGGCGCCGGCGTAGCGGGTCACCCGGGCGATCTGCTCCACGGGGACGTAGATGCGGTCGCCGGCGGTGAACGACAGCTCGAGGTAGTCCCGCTCCTCGCCGGCGCCGCCGCGGCGGAGCATCTGCTCGTAGCGGGCGATGCCGTGGTCGATGTGGACGACGAGGTCGCCCGGGACGAGGCGCTCGAGGATGTCGCGCGGCACGACCCGCCGGAGCGCCTTGGGGCGCCGCACCCGGACGGTCCCGAAGAGCTCGCGGTCGGTGACGAGGACGAGGCCGTCGGGTCCGCCGACGAAGCCGGCGTTCAGGCTCCGGCCGACGAGGGCGATGGCCCCCGGGGGCGGGGCGCCCGGGGCCATGGTGACGCCGGCGGGGATCCCGGCGTCGCCGAGCAGCTCGGCCAGGCGGGGGGCCTGGTCGGAGGCCAGCACGATGCCGGGGGCCGGATCCGCCGCGCGCCAGCGCTCGATGGCCCGGGCCAGGCCCGCCGCCCGGCCGGACGGGAGGACCGGTTCGCGCCAGCCGAAGGGGTCGTCGAGGGCGGGGGCGCCGCCGATCGCCTCCACCGGCCCGGGCTCCCACGTCAGCTCCAGGGTCCGGGCACCAAGGAGGCGGGCCTTCCACGTTCGCGGCTCCACGTAGGCGGAGGGCCAGTCCGCGGGGAGCTCGCCCGCGGCGACGAGGTCGCGGCGACGCTCCGCGGCCTGCTCCCAGAGGAACTCGGCGGCGGCGGCCACCTCGCCCGGCTCGTCGACGACCAGAAGCGTGTCCGGGCCCAGGTGATCCAGGCCGCTCGCCGGACAGACGACGGCCGACCAGACCTCGGCCGCGTCTCCCACGTCGAGGGCCCGGGCGCCGGCCGCCCCACCGGCCGCCGGCGCGGCGGGGTCCGTCGCGCCTCCGGACTCGGCGGTGCCCTCCAGCCGGGCGAGGTCGGCGGCCAGGCGCTCCGGCAGCCGGGCGGCGAGCCGCCCCAGCCGCGCCCGAATCTCCTCGATCCCGGCGGCCGGGACCAGGAACTCGTTGGCCGGCAGGAGCTCCACGGCCTCGACCGGGCGGACCGTCCGCTGATCCGTGGGATCGAAGAGCCGGATCTCGTCGATCTCGTCTCCGAAGAGCTCGATGCGCGCGGGGAGGTCGGCGCCGGCCGGGAAGACGTCGACGAGGCCACCGCGGCGGGCCATCTCGCCGCGTCCCGCCACCTCGAGGACCGGCTCGTAGCCCAGCCGGAGGAGCTCGGCCAGCAGCTGGTCCTGGCGGACCCGGTCGCCGCGGCGGAGGACGCGCGGGCGGGCAGGCAGGTCGGCGGTGAGGATCGTCGGCTGGAGGAGCGCCTGGACCGATGCCACGAGCACCCGGGCCCGGCCGCTCCGCCAGCGGGCGAGCGTGGCCACGCGCGCGGCGGATTCGTCGCGGATCAGCTCGCTCCGCTCGTAGGCGAGGGCGGAGCGCGGCTCCAGCACCGCCACGGCGTCCGGGTCGCCGAGCCACGTCACCAGCTCGTCGGCGACGCGATCGCCGATCTCCGCGTCCCGCGCGATCCAGCAGGCCTGGCGGCCCTCGGCGAGGGCCACGGCGGCGACGAGGAACGACTTCGCGCCGTGGGGCACGGCCGTGACGGCCGCGTGGCGGCCGCGGGCAGCGGACGGACCCGCCAGGCGGGCCAGGAGATCGCGGAAGGGGACGGTGGCGTGGAGCAGCGGCGGCAGGGCCGCCAGGTCGGGGATCCGATGGGCAGCGGCGCCCCTCCCCGGGGCGGGGCGTTCCGCGGCGGCCCGCCGGGCGCCGCCCGGACGGGCCGTCACCGCTCCTCGTCGGCCGGGCGGATCCGGCGCCAGCCCGTCCGGGTGCGGCGCACGCCATCCGGTCCGGGCGGCCCGTCCACCGCGCCGGCGGCCGCGGTGCGGGCCTCATCCGCGGGCCGGAGCTGGAACGCGTTGAACCGGTTCGCGGCCTTGCTGACGCCGTCGCGGGCCCACGCCTCGACGGCGTCGGCCGCGGCGTCGAGGAGCTCGTCGAGCCGCTGGCGCTCCTCGGGGCGGAAGATCGAGAGGACGTGGTCGACCGCGTCGAGGCCCGGCTCCCCGATCCCGATCCGGAGGCGCGGGAACGCCTCCGTGCTCAGCTCGTCGATGATGGAGCGGAGCCCGTTGTGACCACCGTGGCTGCCGCCTTCGCGGAAGCGCATCTTCCCGAAGGGCAGGCTGAAGTCGTCGGTGACGACGAGGACCTCGTGCAGCGGCGCCCGCTCGCGGGCGATCAGCTTGCGGACGGCGATCCCGGAGTCGTTCATGAACGTCAGCGGCTTGGCCAGGACCAGGTCGAGGCCGCGGTAGCGCCCCTGGGCGACCGCGCTCGCGTCGCGCGTCCGCCCCCGGCCGGCCCAGCCGGCCCGGTCGGCGAGCCGATCCAGGGTCATCCAGCCGACGTTGTGGCGCGTCTTCGCGTACTGCTCGCCCGGGTTGCCGAGCCCGACGACGACCTTCACCTGACCTCCGTGCGCGGGCGTGCATCCCTGCGGCACGCCGAACGGCCCGAATCCGACGCGGATCGGGCCTCTGCGGGGATGGTACCCGGCGGCCCCGGATCGCGGCGGCGCTCGCGCGGCTGCGGCTCCACGCTGCCGCGCGCCGTGCTCAGGCGGAGGCCAGGAGGAGCTCGCGTTCGAGGGCCCGCATCGCGGACTCCTCCGCCGGCTCGGCGTGGTCCCAGCCGCAGAGGTGGAGCCCGCCGTGGACGACGAGGAGGCGCAGCTCGTCCGCCGACGACCAGCGGACGTCTCCGGTCTGGCCGCCGCGGCCGGCCTCCGCCTGCTCGATCGCGCGCTCCACGGAGACCACCACATCGCCGAGGTGAAGGCGGGTGCCTGGCGGCAGGAGGAACGCCCGCCCGCGGTCGAACGGGCGTGACGGCTCCTGGCCCCCCGCCGGGCGCGTCGGCCTGCCGGCGTGGGTCGGGTACGCGTCCGGCGGGAGGAGCGGGAACGACAGGACGTCCGTCGGGCCGTCCCTGCCCATGTGGGCGGCGTTGAGGGCGGCGAGCTCCGCATCGTCGGCGAGGATCAGCCCGACCGAGGCCGGCTCGGGCGCCCCGCCGGCAAGCAGCGCGGTCCGCAGGTCCCGCGCCAGGGTGGTCATCGGGACGAGCCGGGGCACGCCCGGCCGGACCTCCACGTCCAGCCTGAAGGGCGGCAGGTAGTGCGGCCGGGGGCCGGCGGCGGGCACGTCGGGGATCAGGCGCCGGGGCCCACGACGGTGCGGCGGGCCTCGAGCTCCACGACCTTGTTCCCGGGGTAGGCGATCCGCTGGTGGTACATGCCCAGGAGCTGGGCCACGAACGCCTCGCGGATCCGCTCCAGGTCGCGGAGGGTCAGGTCGCACTCGTCGAACTGGCCGTCGTCGAGGCGCTCGTCGATGATCCGGCTGACCATCGCCCGGATCGTCGGCTCGTCGTGGCTGGACAGCGAGCGGACCGACGCCTCGACGCCGTCGGCGAGCATCAGGATCGCGGCCTCCTTCGACTGGGGGCGCGGCCCGTTGTGGCGGAAGCGTCGCTCGTCGAGCGCGTCCCCGGCCGCCTTCCCCGCCGCCGTCTCGAGGCCGCCGAGTGGTGCCGCCGCCTCCTCCCGCGCCTTCGCCCAGAAGTAGGCGATGCGGGCCGTTCCGTGATGCTGCGGGATGAAGGCGATCAGGGGCCGGGGCAGCTTCGCCTTGTAGGCGATGTCGATCCCGCTGGCGACGTGCTCCTTGAGGACCTGGGCGCTCACCTCGGGCGCCAGCTCGTCGTGGACGTTGCCCGCCCCGGCCTGGTTCTCGATGAACGCGCCGGGGTTCGCCAGCTTGCCGACGTCGTGGTAGTAGGCGGCCACGCGCGCCAGGAGCGGGTCGGCGCCGACCGCCTCCGCGGCCCGCTCGGCCAGGTTGCCGACCATCAGGGAGTGGTGGTAGGTCCCCGGCGTCTCGAGGAGGAGCCGCCGCAGGAGGGGTTGCGACGGGTTCGCCAGCTCCTGGAGCTGGAAGACCGTGAGGATCCCGAAGAGGTTGCCGACCGCCTGGAAGGTCCCCACGGTGGCGATCGCCGCGCCCACCCCGGTCGCCAGCGAGGCACCCCACAGCTGCAGGATGCCGGTGAGATCGCGGGTCCCCAGCAGCGAGAAGATCGAGACGACCACGACGCTGGCGACGACGATGGCGAAGCCGGCCTGCAGGAAGACCCCGACCCGGTCGCCGCGGCGCACGGCGATGATCCCGGTCACGCCCCCCACGAAGAGATACGCGCTGAGCTCCAGGGAGAGGCCGTTCGCGGCCCCGGCGAGGATGGCCAGCATGGCCGTGATCATCGTGGCGGGGCCGGAGCCGAGGAGGATGGCGACGAGCATCGACGCCCCGGCGCCCGGCACGAAGAACGGCAGGATGGAGCGGCCCGCGGTCAGCTTGTAGGCGAGCGCGGTGATGAGGAGCACGAGCCCCAGCAGGGCGAGCGCGCGGGCCCGGTGCCAGAGCTCCTGCCGGTAGCGCCACGTCCAGGCAAGGAGGAGGACGACCACGAGGGTGGCCAGCAGGAACCAGCCGGCGAGGCGGGCGATGTCGAGACGGGCCTCGGTGAGGCCGAAGGCCTCGAGCTTGGCGATCTCGAGCGACGTCACCTTCTTGCCCGCCTCGACGATGACCTGGCCCTGGCTGATCGTGTAGACGACCGGCTGCACGGCGGCTGCCGCGGCGTTCTGGGCGTCGGTCGTGAGCGCCTCGCTGAACGTCGCATTCGGCACGAGGAGGGGGGCGACGATCTCCGCCGCGAGGCCCCGCTCGTCGTCCGTGAGGGCCGCGGCGAAGCGCTCGCCGAGGTTGCGCCGGACGGCCTCCAGCTCGGCATCCCGGAGCGGGTCCCGCTGGACGAGCCCCAGGACGCGGGTCGCCTCGGCGCCGGCGAGGACCCACCGCTCGGGCGCCAGGGCGTAGAGCGTGGTTCGGGCGGCGAGCGAGAGGCCCGGGAGCGCCTCCGCCAGGGCGGCCCGCCGCTCCTCCGGGGAGACGCCGGCCGCGAACGCCGCGTCAACGGGAGCGAGGAGGACGGCGAGGGCGTCGAGCTGGCGGCGGGTCAGGGCGGCAGCCGTCTCCGCCTTGTAGTCGTACTGGGGCCGAACCTTGTCGCGCTCCGCCTGGCGGGCTGCGGCCGTCTCGATCTCGCTCTCGAAGACCAGCGTCCGGGGCGCCCGGACGTCGGCGGTCGCGAGGTCGCCGATCGAAAGGTCGACGGCGCGCGGGAGGTCGTCGATGGACAGGACCGCGGTCAGGCCCGTGATCAGGAGCGCGGCGGCCACGGTGAGGCGCACGGCGTCGCGCCGGGTGAAGGCGGCGACGCGGTCGAGGCGTCGGGAGAGCATGGCGCGGCTCGTCGGCGGGGGCGTCAGCCCCGGCCGCCGCCTCCGTGCCCGCCGCCGTCGTGGGCGACGAGGTCCGCCCGGGCGAGGGCGGCGGCGACCAGGCCGGAGACGACCTTGCCGTCGGCGCGGCCGCGGGTGCGCGGGCCGAGCCAGCCCATGACCTTGCCGAGGTCGCGGGCGGACGCGGCGCCGGTCGCGGCGATCGCCTCGCCCACGAGGGCGCCGATCTCGGCCTCGGACAGCGCCGCGGGCAGGTAGCCGGCGACGATCGCGATCTCGGCTTCCTCCTTGGCGGCGAGGTCCTCGCGGCCCCCCTTCCGATAGGCCTCGACCGACTCGCGGCGGGTCTTCACCTCGCGGGCCAGGACGGCCAGGGCCTGGTCGTCGGTCAGGGTGGCGCGATCGCGCTTCTCGACCGTGTAGACGGCACTCCAGATCATGCGCAGGGTGTCGCGGCGCAGCGCGTCACCGGACCGCGTGGCGGCCGTCATCTCCTCGTGGAGTCGATCTCGTAGGGACACCGGGCTGGCTCCTCCGCGGGGCCCGCCGGGGAAGCGGCGAGCCGGCTGCGATGGGCCTCCGGGGCCCGGGAACGGGCCGGGGAAGCAGGTGGACCGGCGACGGATGTCGGGCGATGCATCGCCCCTGGCCGCCGGTCCCGGCGGCTAACCCTGCTGGCGGGTGGCCTTCTTGCGCTTGGCTTCCTTGCGCTTTCGCTTCACGCTCGGCTTCTCGTAGTGCTCGCGACGGCGAGCTTCGGCGAGAATGCCGGACTGCTGGATCTTCTTGTTGAAGCGACGCAGGGCGCTTTCGAAGGTCTCGTTCTCACCAACGCGGATTTCTGCCAATGCCGGGATCACCTCCTCCGCCCTGGATTGACGTGTCAGCGCCAGCCGCCGGGCGAGGTCGGCGGGCGCGAACGCCCACCGACGCACGGTTCCGTCGTGCGCCGGCGAGCCCGGCGGAGCATAGACCGGCGACCCCCCGGGGTCAAACGGCCGAAGGTCCCGGAATCGAGCCGCGCGGGCCGCTCAGCCAGCGCCGGGAAGCAGGTAGAGCGCCACGCGGAGCGGCGTCCGGGCGCGGATGGAGTGCGCCATCCGGGCCGGCATCCGGAACCATGTCCCGGGGCCGATCGGGTGAGCGTCCCCGCCGACCACCGCCTCGCCCTCCCCGTCGAGGACGTGGACGACCGCCGGCCGGGCGGCGGTGTGCTCCGAGAGCTCCTCGCCGGGCGCGAAGGCGAAGAGGACGAGTCGCAGGTCCGGCCCGTCGTAGAGGGTCTGGCTGTGGATGCCCCGCGGAACGTGGGGCGCCTGGGTCGCGAGGTCGGCGAGGAAGAGGGCGGCATCGGACACGGCGGTGTACCTCCGTGGCCTACCGTACGCCAACGGCGACTCGACCGTTGCACGGACGGCGATCCTCGGCCACCATGCGCGGGTGAGCGTCTATCGGCCATCCGGTCGCACCCTGGTCGACCTCCTGGAGGGCGCGGCGGCGCGCTTCGGCGACCGGACGGCGCTGCGGCTGCGCCGCGACGACGGTTCGCAGCAGGCGTGGAGCTACCGCGAGCTGGACCGGCGCAGCCGGCTCGCGGCGTGGCGGCTGCGCTCCCGCGGACTCCAGCCCGGCGACCGCCTCCTGACCTGGTCGCCGTCCTGCCCGGAGCTCGCCGCCGTCTACTTCGGGGCGATCGCGGGCCGGCCTCATCCTCGTGCCCGCTCGACATGCGCATGGCGCCGGACGCCATCGGCCGGATCGTGGCCACCGCCGACGCACGCGAGCTCGTGATCGGCACCGGTCGCGACGCGCCGGACCCGGCCGACGCGGACCTCGACCACCTCCCGACCACGACGACCGACGACCTCTGCGCGGAGCCCGGGGCGGGCTTCCCGGCCAGCTGGGAGGCCGCCGTGGCGGCCTGGCCGCGTCCCGGCCGCGACGACCCCTACCTCCTCGTCTACACGTCGGGCACCACCGGCGCGCCGAAGGGCGTGACCCTGACCCACGCCAACACCGTCGCCGGCATCGACGGGTTCCACGTGATCGTCCCGCAGATCGAGTACCGGATCGTCTCGCTGCTCCCCCTCTCGCACCTCTTCGAGCAGAACATCGGGCTCTACCTGCTGCTCGACCTCGGCGCCGACATCCTCTATGCCCGGAGCATGAACCCGCGGGTCCTGTTCGAGGCGTTCCGCAGCCAACGCGTCACGGCGATGATCGTGGTCCCCCAGGTCCTCGAGATCTTCGCCGCGGGCCTGGAGCGGGAGGTCGAGCGGCAGGGCAGGACGGCCCTCTTCCGCCGCCTGCGCGCGATCGCCCGCCGCCTCCCGATGTGGGCCCGGCGCCTCCTCTTCCGCTCCACGGTGCACGCCGCGCTCGGGGGCGGGCTGCGCCTCCTCGTGTCGGCCGGCGCCTACCTCCCCCCGGCGCTGCAGCAGACGTGGGAGGACTTCGGGATCGTGGTCATGCAGGGATACGGCGCCACGGAGACCGCGTCCGGGGCGTGCACGACCTGGCGCGACCACCCGACCGGCACCGTCGGCTGGCCGATGCCCGGGCTCGAGATGCGGATCGCCGAGGATGGCGAGATCCAGTTCCGCGGCCCCTCGGTGTCGGGCGGCTACTGGCAGGACCCGGCGGCCACGGCGGCGGCGTTCACCCCGGACGGCTTCTACTGCTCGGGCGACCTCGGCCACCTCGACGCGAAGGGCCGCCTGGTCCTCCACGGCCGGAAGCGGGACGTCATCGTCCTGGCCAACGGCCTGAACGTGTTTCCGGAGGACATCGAGAACGCCCTGCGGGAGGCCGGGATCCACGACGCCGTCGTGCTGGAGACCGAGCCCGGCCGGATCGAGGCGATCGTCCTCGCACCGGGCTCCCCGGCCGGCCCGGTGGCGGGCGTCGGCGCCCCGGCCACGGCCCGCTTCCCCGACGGGGCGGAGATGGAGGAGCTCCGGGCACGGATGGACGCCGCCGTGCGGGCCGCCAACGCCACGCTCGCCGCCCACGCCCGCATCGCCGCCTGGCGGTTCTGGCCGGATGCCGACTTCCCGCGGACCCTGACCTTCAAGGTGAAGCGCGACCAGGTCCGCGCCTGGGCGGCCGTGGCCGCCCCGCTCCCCGTGACGGGGGACTGACGGCGCTCAGCCGCGCGGCACCGGCACCTCCGTGCCCACCGTGGCCACCGCCGCCGCGACGTCCGCCGTCCGGGCGTCCGGCGACGACGCCGGCGACCAGGGGAAGAAGACGACGGTGGACCCCACCTGGCGGATGACGTGGCGCACGTCGGGCGGGTACTGCGACGCGACCGGGGCCGCTGGTCACGTGGGCGGCCAGCTCGGCCGCCCCGGTCGCCGCCGCGGCAAGGTCGGTCATCTCGTAGACCACGATGAGGCCGCCGGCGGGGTCGTCGGCGAGGATGGCCCGGAACGCGGTGCGGGGAACGTCCGCCAGCGACGGCGGCTCGCCGGGGCGGGCGACGAGCTCGGTTGCCTCCATGACGAGGCCGCGGGCCCGCAGCGCCCCGTCGAGCTGGACCCTGGTGGCGCCGACGGCCGGTGAGATCGTCGGCCGGGGCGTCGGGTCGGGCTCCGGCGGGCGCGTGGCGGCCGGGCGGCAGCCTCCAGCGAGCAGGACCGCCGCGGCGACGAGGGCGAGAGGGACTCCTCGCCTCACCCGGGAGGCCAGTCGAAGGCGCGCCCACCCATGAGGTGGAGGTGGAGGTGCGGCACCGACTGGCCGCCCCAGGCTCCGACGTTCGTCGTGATCCGGTAGCCGCGCGTGGTGATCCCCTCGGCGCGGGCGAGCTCGGCAGCGACCGCGAAGAGGCGCCCCAGCAGGGGGCCGTGGGCCTCCGTCAGGTCGGCCGCGGATTCGATGTGCTCCCGGGGCAGCAGGAGGAGATGGATCGGCGCCCGCGGGGCGATGTCCCGGATGGCGATCAGCAGGTCGTCGGCGTGGACCGTCGTGGCCGGGATCTCCCCGGCGACGATCCGGCAGAAGAGGCAGTCGGCGCTCATGCTCACGGCAAGGGTACGACGGGCAGCGCGCGACCGGCAGCCCGGTCGGAGACGAAGCGCTCGATCCGGCCCACGGCCCGCTCGGGGTCGGCCGGGTCCGCCCCCTCGACCTGGACCACCGCGATCTCGCCCCCGAGGTCGCGTTCGTCGGGGGCGGCGGCCCGCACCACGACGTAGTCCTCGGCGTGGCCGACCCAGCCGGCGCTCGGGTCGCACGGGTCCGCGGGCTCCTCGAAGAGGACCGTCCGTCGCTCGCCGGCAGCAAGCCCGACGAACCGGCGACGGCTCGCAGCCGCCTCGGCGAGGAGCACCGAGGCGCGCTCCTTGCGGACCGCGTCGGGCACCTGCCCCGCCATTCGTGCCGCCGGCGTCCCCGGGCGGGTGGAGTAGCGGAAGACGTGCAGGCCGGCCGGCTCGAGGAAGCGGAGGAAGCCGAGCGAGCGGGCGAACGCGGCGTCGTCCTCGGTCGGGAAGCCGGCGATGACGTCGGCGTGGACGGCAACGCCCGGGATCGCGGCGCGGACGCGTTCGACCACGCTGGCGTAGGCGGCCGCGCCGTAACGCCGGCCCATGCGCCGCAGGACCCCGTCGTCGCCCGACTGGAGCGGCAGGTGCAGGTGCGGAAGGCAGCGCCCGGCGCCCTCCCCCGTCCAGGCGGCGAGCAGGTCGTCATCCACGTGCTGCGGCTCGATCGACGAGAGCCGGATCCGTTCGACCGGCGTCTCGGCCAGGATCCGGCGGACGAGGCCCGGCAGGGCCAGGGCCGGGCGCAGGTGGGCGCCGCGCGGGCCGCGGTCCGACCGGCCGCCGTCGTAGGTCCCGATGTTGATCCCGGTGAGCACGATCTCGCGGTGGCCGGCGGCGAGAGCCCGCCGCACGTCGGCCAGGACGGTCTCCGGGTCGAGCGAGCGCTCCGGGCCGCGGGCGCGGGGGATGATGCAGAAGGTGCAGAAGAAGCTGCATCCGTCCTGGACCTTGACGTAGGCGCGGGTGCGGTCGATCCGACCCCGGCCGTCCGCGATCCCTTCGATCTCGACGCCGGCGAGCGTCGGCAGCGCCGCGTCGAGGGGGCCGTGGGGGCCGTCGCCGGGCGGCATCGCCGCCCCCAGCAGCCGCTCGACCTCCGCGAGCAGGCCGTCCTTCTCCCCGTTCGGGACGAGCCTGGCCGCGGGGTCGACGGCGGCAAGCGCAGGACCGCCGACCCCGACGGAGCAGCCGGTCACGATCACCATCGCCGCCGGACTCGCCCGCCGCGCCCGGCGGACGGCCTTGCGCGACTTGTCGTCCGCGACCGCCGTCACGGTGCAGGTGTTGACGAGGTGGAGGTCGGCCGCGACGCCGTCGGCGGCGATCTCCACCCCGCGAGCTCGGAGGAGTCGCTCCACGGCGTCCATCTCCGCCTGGTTCACCTTGCATCCCAGGTTCGTGATGGCAGCGCGCCGGAGGGGCCGCGGCGGCGCGGCCCCGACCGAAGCGGCCGACGATGGCTCGGTCATCGGCTCACCAGAGGGCCGGCTTGGTCGACATGAGGAAGGCGATGAGGCCGACCGCCGTCGTGATCGCATAGGCGATGTAGCGCTGGCGGCGGGCCTTCGCCCGCCAGGCCTCGCGGTCGGCATCGGTCGCGAGCCCGTCGCGGGCCTGGAGCCGGCGGAGGCCCGGCCGCTGCACGGCGAAGGCCACGACGACCGTCGCCGCGTAGGTCGCCAGGCTGGCGAGCAGCCACGGCTGCTCGAGGATCCGCGGCCCCAGCACCGTCAGCATGGCGATCCCGGTGAGCGCCAGGCCGGCGCCGATCACCACCGTCCCGTGCGCCTGGAGCCACAGGAGCGCGCGCACGAAGCGGCCGGGCTCCGGCGCCGTGAACCCCCGCTCCACCGATCGGTTCCGCAACGTGAACGGCAGCAGGAGGCTGGGCACGAAGAGCGAGATCGCCAGCGTCACGTGGACGGCGAGGATGTAGGGGAAGAGGGGGGCAAGGTTCGGCATCACTCGGAGGTGCGGGCCGCCGGCTGGGCGCCGGCCGTCTGGTCTCGGGCCGAAGATCGTAGCGCAGCCGTGCCGAACGGCCGTTCCGGGGCGGCGGGGGGCGTGCGGTGGCCCGAGCGCCCCGGCGGAATCATCGGCGACCAGGGGCCCCTCGGTGGCGGCGGGGCGATCGGGCTCGTCCGGGGCCTCCTGCGATCGGCCGCGCCGGCGTGGCCCACGGCTCAGCGCTCGGGGCGCTGGGCCTCCAGGGCCACCCACTCGCCCTCGGCCTCGCGGCGGAGGACGCGGAGGCCCGCGCCCGCCAGGGCCGCCCCCACCTCGGCCTCGCGGTCGATGAAGATGCCCGAGGCCAGCAGCCGGCCACCGGGCCGCAGCTCGGCCGCCAGGTCGGCGGCCAGCGCGATGAGGACCGCCGCGATGAGGTTGGCGGCGACCAGGTCGAACGGCGCGGCGCCCGATGGCAGGGAGCCGGGCCACGCCCGCAGGCGGCGGGCGAGGTGGTTGCGCCGCGCGTTCGCGAGCGTCGCCTCCACGGCGATCGGGTCCGTGTCGATGCCGACCAGCGTCCCGGCGCCGAGCAGCCCGGCGGCGATGGCGAGGATCCCCGATCCACAGCCGACGTCGAGGAGCCGGGCGGGGCCGCGGGGCGCGCCCGCCGGGCCGTGGGGCACGGCCGCCGCGCCACCGCGGAGGAGGCCCTCGTCGGCCCAGCGCTCGATCCCCGCCAGGCAGAGTCTCGTGGTGGGGTGGAGCCCGGTCCCGAAGGCCATCCCGGGATCCATCGAGATCACCACGTCGCCGGCCCGCCGGCGGTGGCGCCGCCAGGTCGGCCGGATCACGATGGCGCGCCCGATCCGCAGCACGCCAACGTGGCGCTTCCAGGCCGTGGCCCAGTCCGCCTCGTGGACCACCTGGGTCCGCAGCTCCCCGATCTCGCGCAGCCCGAATGCCTGGAGGTGCCCCAGCGCCCGGTCCACCTCCCCGGCCGCGCGTCGGGCGGCCGCCGCGTCGCGGGCGGGCAGGTAGGCCCGCACCGTCGCCGGCGCCGCCGGGTCGACCGCCGCGCCGAGGCCCTCGTCGACGAGGGTGAACCCCGGCTCGACGCTCACGCCGCCCGGGGCGACCCGGGCGAGGATCTCGCTGACGGCCTCGACCGCCTCCGCGTCGCAGGTGACCGCCAGCTCGAGCCAGGCGCCAGCGCCGGCCAGCCCGCCCGGGGCCGGGCCAGGCCCGGCGCTCACCCGAGGGCGTCCTTGATCCGCTCGAAGACGCCGCCCTTGCCGCTGCCCACGTTCGTCTCTCCCGAGGCCGCCGCGTAGGCCTCGAGGGCCTCGCGCTGCTCCTTCGAGAGCTTCGTCGGGATCGCCACGTCGACGAGGACGTGGAGGTCGCCACGGGCGCCCGCCCGCCGGAGATGCGGCGCCCCGCGCCCGCGAAGACGGATCTCGGTCCCCGGCTGGGTGCCCGGCTTGATCTCGAGGTCCTCTTCGCCGTCGACCGTCGGCACGCGAACCGTCGTGCCGAGCGCCGCCTGGGCGATCGAGAGGTCGAGCTCGTGGTAGAGCTCGGTCCCCTCGCGCCGCAGGCGGGGGTGGGCGGCCACGTGGATCGCGACGTAGAGGCTTCCCGGCGGGCCGCCCCGCGGCCCGACCTCGCCCTCGGTCGACAGGCGGATCTGGTGGCCGTCGTCGATCCCGGCCGGGACCGAGACGCGCAGGCGCTTCGTCCGCTGCTTCCGGCCGTCGCCGCCGCACTCCTCGCAGGGCGACTCGACGACCTTGCCCTCGCCCCGGCAGCGCGGGCAGGCCACCACGTTGACCATCTGGCCGAGCATCGTCTGGCGGGTATGGCGGATCTCGCCGCGTCCGCCGCACTGGGGGCAGGCCTGGGTGGCCGTTCCGCCCTTCGCCCCACTGCCGGAGCAGGTGGGGCAGCGGTCGAGGACGGGGAACTCGATCTCCTTCTCGGTGCCCCGGATCGACTCCTCGAAGGTGATCCGCAGGTCATAGCGGAGATCGGAGCCGACGGCGGGCCGACCGCGACGGACCCCGCCGCCGGCGGCGCTCCCGCCGAAGAAGGCGTCGAAGAGGTCGGAGAAGGCGCCGAAGCCGGGCTGGGCGCCCGGGTCGAAGCCGCCGCCACCGACCCCCGCCCGGCCGAACATGTCGTAGGCCTGCCGCCGCGGGGGATCCGAGAGGACCTGGTAGGCCTCGTTGATCTCCTTGAAGCGCTCGTCGGCGCCGTCGTCGCGGTTGACGTCCGGGTGCCACTGCTGGGCGAGCTTGCGGAACGCCTTCTTGAGGTCGGCGTCGGTCGCGCCGCGCTCGACGCCGAGGATGTCGTAGTAGTCGCGCTGGGTCGTCATCTGCGAGGGGAAGTCTACGGGGAGCGGGCCGGACGGTCAGGCGCCCGCGGACTGGCTGCGGACTCCCGCCGATCCGGGCGCCCGGTCGATCGGGGCGCTCAGCCCGCGGGGGCGCCCTCGTGGCCGCCGGCGGCCAGCGCCGCGCCGATGATCCCCGCCGTGTTGAGGAAGCGGGCCGTCACGATCGGGGCCCGCGACTTCAGCCACTTCCCGTACTTGGCGTACTCCTTGCTGACGCCGCCGCCGAGGATGATGAGGTCGGGCCAGAACCACTCCTCGACCATGGCCATGTAGTCGCTGAACTCGCCCGCCCAGCGGCGCCAGCCGATCCCCCGCCGCTCGCGGGCGGCGCCGGAGATCCAGTACTCCGCCACCTTGCGGCGGTACGGCACGTGGCCGAACTCGGTCGAGTCGAGGAGCCGGCCGTCGACCAGGAGCGCGCTCCCGATGCCCGTGCCGATCGTGAGCAGCGAGGACGGTCCCCGGCACGTCCTTCGCCGCGCCGAAGGAGGCCTCGGCGAGGCCCGCGGCGTCGGCGTCGTTGACGAGCCGGACCCGGCGCCCCAGGCGCGCCTCCAGCGCCTCCTGGGCCGCGTAGTCGACCCACCCCTTGTCGATGTTCGCCGCGGTCACCAGGCGGCCGCCCTTCACGACCCCGGGGAGGCCGGCGCCGGCTGGCATCGTCGGGTCGAGGTGCCCGCCCTCCGCCAGGCGGTCGACGATCCGGCCGATGGTCTCGAGCACCGCTGCCGGCGTCGAAGGCTGGGGGGTCTTCTCGCGGATGCGCGGCGAGGCCAGCTCCCCGGTGTCCAGGTCCACGACGGCGGCCTTCACTCCCGTCCCGCCCACGTCGATGCCGATCGCGCGGCGATGGGCCCGGGGCTGCGGGGTCTGGGTCGCGTCGGGCTCGCTCATGCAGCGGCAGGATAGCGCGACTCAGGGCCGCGTCGGGGCCGCGGGTGCCGGCGCCCCTACTTCAGCAGCAGCTTCTCCAGGCGCCGGGAGGTGATCGCCAGGCCCAGCAGGCCCATCGCGGCGAGGTAGGCGACGTGGACCAGGAGCCCCGGCCCGAGGGCGCCCGTCGTGAGGCCGCGGATCAGGTCGACGCCGTGGTAGAGCGGGGTGAGCTGGACCAGGATTCGGATCGGCTCGGGGTACGTCGTGATCGGGTAGAACGTGGCCGAGAAGAGGAAGAGCGGCAGGATGACGAGCTGGACCATGTCGAAGTCCTGCCAGGTGCGCATGAAGGTCGTCGCCGCCATGCCCACGGCGCCGAAGGCGAACCCGACGAGGAGCGCGGCCGGGAAGGCCAGCAGCGCCCACGGCGAGAGGACCATCCCCAGGGCGACCATCACGACGAGGAACGCGGCGGCGTAGATGCCACCCCGGATCAGCGCCCAGGCGATCTCGCCGAGGGCGATGTCGCCGACCCCGATCGGCGTCGAGAGGATGGCGTCGTACGTCTTGGCGTACTTGAGCTTGAAGAAGACGTTGAAGGTCGAGTCGTAGATCGCCCCGTTCATCGCCGAGCTGGCGAGGAGCGCCGGCGCCACGAAGGCCGTGTAGGCGATCTCGCGGCCGTCCACGACGACCCCGCCGACGAGCGCGCCGAGCCCCAGGCCGATGGAGAGCAGGTAGAAGAGCGGCTCGAAGAAGCCCGAGACGATGACGATCCAGCCGCGGCGGTAGACGAGCAGGTTGCGCTCGATGAGGCGGCCGGCGCGGCGGCCGCCGAAGAGGATGGGCGGGGCGACCCGGGCGAGGAGGGTCATCGCCGGGGCCTCATTTCACGAGCCGGCGCTGGAACGTGACGAACGCGGCCGCGATGCCGAGCGTCGTCATCGTCCCCAGGTACGCCACGTGGACGAGCGTCAGCGACGGGCTCGGCCGTCCCCAGGGCCAGGGCCCGGCAGAGGTCGACGCCGTGCCACAGCGGCGTGACGTAGGCGATCGGCTGGAGGATGCCCGGCAGCTGCTCGATCGGGAAGAAGGTCCCGGAGAAGAGGAAGAGCGGGATGATCCCGAAGCGGAAGAGGGCGTTGAAGCCGTTCGCGTCCCGCTGGGTCGCCGAGTAGGCCGCGATCGGCGCCGCGAAGGCGAGGCCGGTCAGGAGCGCCGCCGGGACGGCGAGCAGAGCCCCGGGTCCGGTGACGGCGCCGAAGAGGATGGTGACCAGGAAGAAGACGCCGACCACCAGGAGGAGGCGCAGGCCGATGTAGGCCAGCTTGCCGATGACCACGTCGGCGGCCCGGATGGGGGTCGCGATCATCCCGTGGAAGGTCTTGATCCACACGAGCCCGGCCATCACCGGGAAGGTCGACTCGCCGGCCGCCGTCTGCATCGCCGTGGCCGCCAGCAGCCCGGGGGCCAGGAAGGCGAGGTAGGAGACGCCGGCCAGCGCCGCGCCGCTCGCGCCCCCGGCCGCCCCGGCTCCGGCTCCGCCGTTGGCGTCGACGAGGCTGCCGAGGCCCACCCCCATCGCGGCCAGGAAGAGGACCGGCGAGAGGAACGAGCTGAAGAGGCTGCCCCGCCAGACACGCCGGTAGACGAGCAGCTCGTGCTCCAGGACGCGGACCGCCGGCGCCGCCACTCTCCGCCCTCTCCTAGTCGACCAGGCTCCGGCCGGTGAGCCGGAGGAAGACGTCCTCGAGCGAGGAGCGCCGGACGAGGACCATCTCGGGGCGCAGCCCCCGCTCGTGGGCGACCGTCGCCGCGGCGTCGCCGTCGTCGGTGTAGACGAGGACCCGGTCGGGCAGGCGCTCGACGCGCTCGCCCAGGCCGTCGAGCTGGCCGTCGAGGGTCTCCTGGACGCCGACCGGGAAGCGCAGCTCCAGCACCTCGCGGGTGGAGTGCTCCTCGATGAGCTGGCGCGGCGAGCCCTCGGCCACGATCTTCGCCTTGTCCATCACGACGAGGCGGTCGCAGAGCTGCTCGGCCTCGTCCATGTAGTGGGTGGTCAGGACGAGCGTGACGCCCTGCTGCTTGAGGCGGTAGAGGCGGTCCCAGAGCAGGTGGCGCGCCTGCGGGTCGAGGCCGGTGGTCGGCTCGTCGAGGAGGAGCAGGTCCGGCTCGTTGATCAGGCTGCGGGCGATCGTCAGGCGCCGCTTCATGCCGCCCGACAGCGGCTCCACCTGGTCGCCGGAGCGCTCCGTCAGCTGGACGAAGTCGAGGAGCTCGTCGACGCGCTGCCGGATGACGGCCCGGGGCAGGCCGAAGTAGCGGCCGTAGATCGAGAGGTTCTCGCGGACGGTCAGCTCCTTGTCGAGCGTGTCCTGCTGGGGGACGACGCCGATCCGGGCCCGGATCCGCGGCCCGTCGGCGAGGGGGTCCATGCCCAGCACGCGGAGCGTGCCCGCCGCTGAGGGGGGAGACGCAGGCGATCATCCGCATCGCGACGTCTTGCCGGCCCCGTTCGGGCCGAGGAAGCCGAACGACTCGCCCGGCGCGACGTCGAAGTCGATGGCGTCGACGGCCGTGAGGGCGCCGAAGCGCTTGGTCAGGCCGCGGGCATGGATGAGGGACGGGGTCGTGGTTGCCATGGAAGGGCGAGTCTACCGCCGGACGCGGGGACGGTCGCCGGCTGGTCGACGCGGGAGGCCGTGCGCAGGCACTGGGCCGGGAGCTGGCACCGGGCGTGGCGCAGGCAGGGGTCGGGCCCTCGCGGAGCGCCTAGCCCGGCCCTCGCGGAGCGCCTCGACCGCCCTGGCGATGCGCCGCTGGCGGGTCTCGGCCGTCTTCGCCTCCTCGATCGAGAGCACGATGCGCCGCCTGTTGCTGTACGAGAGGCCGTCGAAGAAGCCCCGGGCGTCCTCGTCGCGGCCGAGCGCCGCGGCGAAGTCGGGCGGCACGGTCACCTCGCGTGGCGCGGCGTCGAGCTCGACGTCGACGTCCACCTCGTCGCCCGCGGCGACGCCGGCGGCCGCCCGGTGCTCGGCAGCGAGCGGGAGCATGAAGACGTCGCCGTACGCGGCCACCGTGCTGCGGTAGGTGTGGCCGCCGATCGTGACGTGGACGGGCGGCCGCTTGCCGCGCCCGAGGCCGGCCACGACCTCGGGCGGGACGCGGAAGCCCGTGGCGGTCTTGCCGCCGAGCTCGATGGTCGTGCGGAAGCGCATGCCCATGCCCCCCTCTCTGTCCGTCTCCCCGGATGCCGACTCGCCGCCCGGGTCAGACCTCCTTGAACTCGCCCTCGACCGTCTCGTCGTCGGCCGGGGCGCCTTCGGCCGCCTCGGGGCCGGCCTCGCCGGCATCCCCGTCGCCGGGCGGCGTCCCCGCGGCACCGGCCGCGGCGTAGGCTGCCGCGCCGACCCGCTGCAGGATCTCCGCCAGCTCCGTCGCCCGCGACGGTGACCACCTCGACCGACTCGGTCTTGAGGGCGTTGCGGACGTCCGAGACCTTGCCCTCGACCGCGGCCCGGTCCTCGGCCGACACCTTGTCGCCCAGGTCCTTGAGGGTCCGCTCGGCCTGGAACGTGAGGGCCTCGGCCTGGTTGCGGGCCTCGACCTCCTCGCGCTTCCGGCGGTCCTCGTCGGCGTGCTCGCCGGCCTCGCGGACCATCCGGTCCACGTCCTTCTTGTCGAGCATGGAGGACGCCGTGATCGTGACCTTCTGCTCCTTGCCGGTCGCCCGGTCCTTGGCCCGGACCTCGACGATCCCGTTGGCGTCGATGTCGAAGGAGACCTCGATCTGGGGCACGCCGCGCGGGGCCGACGGGATCCCGTCGAGGATGAACTTGCCGAGCGTCTTGTTGTCGGTCGCGAACTCGCGCTCGCCCTGCAGGACGTGGATCTCCACCTGCGGCTGGCTGTCCGAGGCGGTGGAGAAGACCTGCGACTTGCTGGTGGGGATCGTGGTGTTGCGCTCGATGAGCTTGGTCATCACCCCGCCGAGCGTCTCGATGCCGAGCGAGAGGGGCGTGACGTCGAGGAGCAGGACGTCCTTCACGTCGCCGGCCAGGACGCCGGCCTGGATCGCCGCGCCGACCGCCACGACCTCGTCCGGGTTGACGCCGCGGTTCGGCTCCTTGCCGCCGAACATCGCCTTGACCGCCTCGATGACGGCCGGCATGCGGGTCATCCCGCCGACGAGGACGACCTCGTCGATCTCCGACGCGGCGAGGCCGGCGTCCTTGAGCGCCTTCGCCCACCGGCTCGGCCGTCTTCTGGACCAGGTCGCCCACGAGGTCCTCGAGCTTGGCCCGGGTGATGGTCATCACGAGGTGCTTCGGGTTGCGGTCGGCGTCGGCCGTGATGTAGGGCAGGTTGATCTCGGTCGACATCGCCGAGGAGAGCTCGATCTTCGCCTTCTCGGCTGCCTCCTTGACCCGCGAGAGGGCCTGGGGGTCGCCGCGCAGGTCGAGGCCCTGGTCCTTCTTGAACTCCGCGAGGAGCCAGTCCATGACCCGGATGTCGAAGTCGTCGCCGCCGAGGTGGGTGTCGCCGTTGGTGGACTTGACCTCGAAGACGCCCTCGCCCAGCTCCAGGATGGAGATGTCGAAGGTGCCGCCGCCCAGGTCGTAGACGGCGATCTTCTCGTCGTGCTTCTTGTCGAGGCCGTAGGCCAGGGACGAGGCGGTCGGCTCGTTGATGATCCGCTTGACGTCGAGGCCGGCGATCCGGCCGGCGTCCTTCGTGGCCTGGCGCTGGGTGTCGTCGAAGTAGGCCGGGACGGTGATGACGGCCTCGGTCACCTTCTCGCCGAGGTAGGCCTCCGCGTCCGCCTTGAGCTTCTGGAGGATCATCGCCGAGATCTCGGGGGGCGTGTAGCTGCGGCCCTCGCCCATGAGGACCTTGATGCCGTCCGACTTGGCGTCCTTCTCGACCGTGTACGGGACCAGGGCGCGGCTGTGCTTCACCTCGGGGTCGTCCCAGCGGCGGCCCATGAAGCGCTTGATGGAGTAGACCGTGTTGGCCGGGTTGGTGACCGCCTGGCGCTTGGCCAGCTGGCCGACGAGGCGCTCGCCGGTCTTGGTGAAGGCAACGACGGAAGGGACGGTGCGTCCGCCCTCGGCCGAGGCGATGACGGTGGGCTCGCCGCCCTCCATCACGGCCACGACCGAGTTCGTCGTGCCGAGGTCGATGCCGATGATCTTGCCCATGGGTCCGTTTGCTCCTCTGCGGGGGTCGGGTGGTCGGGTTCGGTGGGTGGGATGTGGTGTCTAGCTGGGTCGCTCCGTCGGCCCCGTGCCGTCACTCACGGCGACGAGGGCGGGGCGCAGGACGCGGTCGCGGATGCGGTAGCCGCGGCGCAGCTCGGCGACGACCTCGTCCTCCGGCCGGCCGCTGCCGGGAACATGGCTGAGGGCCTCGTGGACGGCCGGGTCGAAGGGCCGTCCGAGCGCCTCGATCGGGGTGACGCCCTCGCTCTCGAGGAGGGCCCGGAGCTTGCGGTCGATCGCGGCGATCCCCTCGACCCAGGGGGTCGCGAGCGCCTCCGCGGGAACGTGCTCGATGGCGCGGTCGAAGTCGTCGGCCACGGCGACCACCTTGGCGCAGGAGGATCTCGTTCGCGAGGCCCAGCATCTGCTCGCGCTCCTCCGCGGTCCGCCGCTTGAGGTTCGCGTAGTCCGCCTGGGCGCGCTGGGCCATGGCGAGGTGCTCCTCGGCCAGGGCCAGGGCGGCGTCGCGCGCCGCAACGAGCTCATCGGCGGCGGAGGGGGCGGGTTCGGCGGGCAGCTGGTCGGGCGACGGCTCGCGGTGTCTCGGCATCGGCTGGTCCTTCGTCATCAGGCGTACAGGTGGTCGACGAGATCGTTCATGAGGCCGGCGACGAAGCGGACGGTTCCGATCGCCTGCGGGTAGCGGAGGCGCGTGGGACCCAGGATCCCGACGACGCCGACGGCCGCCCCCGGACGCCCGTACGGGGCGAGGACGAGGGCCACGTCGGCCATCTCCTCCGGGCGGTTCTCCTGCCCGATGAAGACCCGCAGATCGCCGGAGCGCGTGACATCGTCGAAGAGCTCGCCGAGGTAGACGCCGGTTCTCCAGCACGGCAAAGACGCGGCGGAGCTTCTCCGAGCCGCGAACTCCGGCTCGGCCATCACGTGGAGGAGGCCGTCGCTGAAGAGCTGCTCGACCGAGGCGCCGTCGAACTCGCGGAGGATCCGCAGGGCGCGCTCGCCGGCGCGTCGGACGAGGGTGAAGACGGGATCGTCGGCCGGGGCCTCCTCGAACCAGCGGAGCCGCTCCGCGAGGTCGGCCGCGGTGAGGCCGATGCAGCTCGGTTGAGGCGCCCGGCTGCCTCGGCCAGCTCGTCGTTCGACGTGCCGGGGTCGATCGTGAGGAGCGCCTGCTTGAGCGAGCCCTCGTTGAGGACGACGATCAGGGAAGCCATCCGCTCGCCGATCGTGACGAGCTCCAGGCGGCGGATCCGCGCGGCCCGCGGCTTGGCCGGCGTGGCCAGCCCGGCCGACCGCGTCGCCGAGGCGAGCGTCGTCGCGGCGAGCCGGAACCACTGGTCGGTGGCGAACTCCACCTGCCCGAACTGGTGGCGGATCATCAGCTGCTCGATGGGGGGCAGCGGCGTCCCGCCCACCAGCGACTCGACGTAGAAGCGGTAGCCGACGTCCGTCGGGACGCGCCCGGCGGACGTGTGGGGGTGGCCGAGGAAGCCCTCGGTCTCCAGCTCGGCCAGGACGTTGCGGACGGTTGCCGCGCTCACCCCGAACGGGTAGCGCTCGACGAGCGTCTGCGAGCCGACCGGCGCGGCCGTGGTCACGTATTCCTCGATGACGGCCCGCAAGATCGCCTGCGCCCGGGCGTCGAGCGGTCCGCTGCTGCGGCGGATTCCTCGCGCCACGGCACGGCTCCTCCGAGGGCGAGCCACGCGGCGGCCAGCCCCCTTCGCTGCGTTAGCACTCTCTCATGATGAGTGCCAGTGGAAACGACGAAATCCTAGCAGTCTCGTGGGTTGAGTGTCAACGGTCCATTGCCCGCGGTGTGCCCCGGCCCGGGGCGACCTCAGACCAGGCGGGCGAAGAGCTCGTTGGAGAGCAGGCGGCCGCGCAGCGTCAGCCGAACCCGCTCGCCGGGCGCTCTCCTCCACGAGGCCGGCCTCGTAGGCCCACGCCATCGCCTCCGCCCGGGCCAGGGCCTGGCCACGCGCCACCCCGTGCGCGGTCCGCAACCCGAGGATGAGCGCCTCGGCCGCGGCGGTCGTCGCGTCGATGACCTCGCTCGTCGCCCGGCGGGAGCATCGCCGGCCGTCCCGGCGCCGGCGTCAACGCCCCCAGCCAGCCGTCGAGACGGGCCGCGTTCCAGCGCCGCTGGCTGCCGTCGAAGGCATGGGCGCCGGGCCCGACGGCCTCGTACGGCCGGCGCTCCCAGTAGGCGAGGTTGTGGCGACTCGCGGCCCCGGGGAACGCCCAGTTGGAGAGCTCGTACCAGGGCATCCCGGCGCCCTCGAGGGCGGCGTCGGCCAGGGCGTACGCCGCGGCGGCCCGATCCTCGTCCTGGGCCGCGCGCGCCCGCTCGCGCCAGCGGCGGGCGCCGGCCGTCGTCGGCAGGTGGTCGCCCAGCGGGCCGGTGAGTCCTTCCGCGTCGGGGTCGTCGAGGGTCAGGGCGTAGCACGAGAGGTGGTCCGGGGCCAGCTCGAGGGCCGCCTCGACGGTCTCGGCCCAGCTCGCGAGGCGCTGGCCCGGGACGTCGTAGAGGAGGTCGAGGCTCACCTGCCGGATCCCCCCCGCGCGCGCCTCGAGGACCGCGTCGGCCACATCGCCGGCGCGGTGGCGGCGTCCCAGTCGACCGCAGGTCCGCGTCGTCCAGGCTCTGGGCCCCCAGCGAGAGGCGCGTGACGCCGGCGCGGGCGAACCCGGCGAGGTCGCCCCGGTCGTCCGGCCCGGGGTTCGCCTCGAGCGTCACCTCGGCGCCGTCGGCCAGGCCGAACCGGGCCCGGACGCGGTCGACGAGCTCCGCGACCGCGTCGGCGGGGAGGAGCGACGGCGTGCCGCCACCGACGTAGAGCGTGGCGAGGGGCGGCCGTCGCGGGTCGCCCGGCGGACCGAGTGCGGCGTCCAGGGCCGCCGCGCGCAGGTCGATCTCGCGGAGCAGGGCCGCGAGGAACGCCCCGACGCGGCTGCGCCGGCCGACCGCCGCCGCGCCGGCCACCACCACGAAGTCGCAGTACGGGCAGAGCGAGCGGCAGAACGGGACGTGGACGTAGAGTGCGGCCGGCGCGTGGGCGGGATCCGCTCCGACGCCATCCCCGGTCACCGCTCCGAGGGTCCTCCGTCGTCCGACCGGTCGAGGAGGCGCCAGCCCCGGGGCGGGCCGCGGTACTCCCAGCTCTCCTCGATCTCCTCGCCCCGGAGCGCCGGCTGGCCGGCGTGGCCGGTGCACACGAAGACGGCGATCCGGGTCATCGCGTGGGCCAGGAACGCGGCCCCGATCGCGCCGCTGGCGACCGTGAGCGACCCGGCCACCAGCCCGCCGATCAGCGTGAGCAGGAACATGTAGCGGCCGCGGCCCGACGCTCCGGTCCGCGTGGCCAGCGTGTACAGGAAGGTCGCCACGATCACGGCGGTGACCGGGTTGAGCCCGGTCAGGAGCAGGAACCCCAGGACCGCTCCGCGGAAGGTGGCCTCGTCGAGGAACGCCGTCCCGATCCCGTTGAGCACGGCGCCCGGATAGGTCCAGGCCGGAGGCAGGCGGATCTTCGCGTAGCGGAAGTAGGCGTAGGCGACCGCCTGGAGCGTCCCCAGGGCGCCGAACCCGAAGCCGAGGAGGAGCGCCTCGCCGCGGTCGCCGAGCCCGATCCCGAGATC
This sequence comes from uncultured Chloroflexia bacterium, assembly GCA_963827965.1. Taxonomy (GTDB): domain Bacteria; phylum Chloroflexota; class Limnocylindria; order Limnocylindrales; family CSP1-4; genus CTSoil-043. The sequence continues at coordinate 101,576 of CAWHCW010000017.1, forward strand.
CCCGGCCGCGTTCGGGTGGACGACGAGCAGGACGCCGACGAGGGCGAAGCCCAGCAGGATCCAGCTGAGGCGGCGCAGGAACGAGGCCCGGTGCCCGTCGCGGGCGGGCTCGTCGTACTCGGCCGCGCCGAACTTCTCGGCCTCGAAGCGCAGGATGACGAGGAAGAGGGTGATCGCGAGGGCGACGAGGACGCGCAGGGTCTCCTCCACCGGGCTCAGGCGTCCTCGCCCATCCGGAGCACGGCGAGGAAGGCCTCCTGCGGGATCTCGACCGAGCCGACGCGCTTCATCCGCTGCTTGCCTTCCTTCTGCTTCTCGAGCAGCTTCCGCTTGCGGGTGATGTCGCCACCGTAGCACTTGGCGAGGACGTTCTTGCGCATCGCCCGGATGGTCTCGCGGGCGATGACGTTCGCGCCGATCGCGGCCTGGATCGGCACCTCGAACATCTGGCGCGGGATCAGCTCCTTGAGCTTCTCGGTGAGGGCCCGCCCGATCGCCGGCGCCTTGTCGCGGTGGACGATCATCGAGAGGGCGTCGACCGGCTCGCCGTTGACCAGGACGTCGAGCTTCACGAGGCGCGCCTCGCGGTAGCCGGCCTCCTCGTAGTCCATCGAGGCGTAGCCCTGGCTGCGGCTCTTGAGCTGGTCGAAGTAGTCGACGATCAGCTCGGCGAGCGGCATCTCGAACGAGAGGAGGACCCGCTGCGGGTCGAGGTACTCCATGGTCAGGAACGAGCCGCGCCGCTTCGTCGAGAGCTCCATGAGCGAGCCGATGTAGGCGGTCGGGGTGATGACCGACAGGTTGACCCACGGCTCCTCGATCGCCTCGATGTCGCCGGCCGGCGGCATGAGCGCCGGGTTGTCGATGACGATCGTCTTCCCGTTGAGCGAGGTGACCCGGTACTCGACGGACGGCGCCGAGGCGATGAGCTCGAGGCCGAACTCGCGCTCCAGGCGCTCCTGGACGATCTCCATGTGGAGGAGGCCCAGGAAGCCGCAGCGGAATCCGAAGCCGAGGGCGATCGACGATTCGGGCTCGAAGGTGAAGCTCGCGTCGTTGAGGTGGAGCTTCTCCATCGCGTCGCGCAGGAGCGGGTAGTCCTCGCCGGAGATCGGGTAGATGCCGGCGAAGACCAGGCTCTTCGCGGCCTGGTAGCCGGGGAGCGGCTCCGCGGCGGGGGCAGCCGGCATTCGTGACCGTGTCGCCGACCTGGGCGTCGCGGACGCTCTTGAGGCCCGTGGCGATGTAGCCGACCTCGCCCGCCGTGAGCAGCTTCACCGGCACGAGCTGGGGCCGGAAGAAGCCGAGCTCCAGGATGTCCGCCTCGGCGCCCGAGCCCATGAGGCGGATCCGCTCGTGCTCGTGGAGCGTGCCCGCGGCGAGGCGGACGTAGGTCACGACGCCCTTGTACTGGTCGTAGTGGGAGTCGAAGACGAGGCCCTGCAGCGGATCGGTGGGCTTGCCCTTCGGCGGCGGCACCCGGCGGACGATCGCCTCGAGGATCTCCAGGATGCCGATCCCCTCCTTCGCCGAGGCGAGGAGGACCTCCTCGCGGGGGATCGCCAGGACGGTCTCCAGCTCCTCGATGACGACGTCGGGCTGGGCCGAGGGCAGGTCGATCTTGTTGATGACGGGGATGATCACCAGGTTCTGGCGCAGGGCCAGGTGGACGTTGGCCAGGGTCTGGGCCTCGATCCCCTGGGCGGCGTCGACGACCAGGATCGCGCCCTCGCAGGCCTGCAGGCTGCGGCTGACCTCGTAGCTGAAGTCGACGTGGCCGGGCGTGTCGATCAGGTTGAGGCCGTAGACGAGGCCGTCCTGCGCCGTGTGCTCCAGGCGCACGGCGCGGGCCTTGATCGTGATCCCCTTCTCGCGCTCGAGGTCCATCGAGTCGAGGACCTGGCTGGTCATCTGGCGGGGATCGATCGTGTGGGTGAACTCGAGGAGGCGGTCCGCGAGGGTCGACTTCCCGTGATCGATGTGGGCGATGATCGAGAAGTTGCGGAGGCGATCCTGGGGGATGGTCACGAAGGGGGATTGTACGGGACGGACTGCCGGACCCGACCGCCGGGGCCGATCTGCTACCATTTGCCGTCGCGCCGCCGCGGTGTCCTCTCCCGCCGCGCCGCCCATCGAACAGCCCATCCACCCCTCCGACCTTCCTAGAGGACCGACTGAACCGTGGCTCACTCTCCCCGCGGCTGGACCGGCGCGCGAACGCCATCCGGGAAGAAGCGTGTTCGCCAGGCCGAGCGTCGCGCCGCCATCAACGGCCCGCGCGCGTCCCGGGCCAAGACCCTCGTCTCCAAGACCATCAAGATCGCCACCGGCCAGCTGGAGGGCGACGCGTCCGCCTCGCTCGCCGAGGCATTCTCGGCGCTCGATCGGGCCGCCAAGGTCGGCGCGATCCATCCGAACGCGGCCGCGCGGCGCAAGTCGCGCCTCGCCAGGAACGTCGGGGCCGCCCTCGGCGGTGTCGCCGTCCAGGCCGGCGCCAAGCCCACGAAGACCACCGGGACGGCCGCCGCGGCGAAGGCCGCCAAGGCCCGCATCGCGGCCGGCAAGGCCGCCAAGGCCAAGGGCGCCCAGACCGCCGCGGGCAAGGCGCGCGCCGCGCTCGCCAGGGCCGGACGGACGGACGCCGACATGGCGAAGGCGAAGGTCGCCCCGGTCGCCGCCGAGGCCGCCGCGCCGAAGGCCCGGACCCCCCGGGCGAGGGCGACGTCGGCAGCGGCCGAGAAGCCGGCTGCCAAGGCAGCGGCGAAGAAGGCCGGCGGCCAAGGCACCGGCCAAGGCAGCGGCCAAGAAGCCGGCGGCCAAGGCAGCGGCGAAGAAGCCGGCGGCCAAGGCACCCGCCAAGGCAGCGGCGAAGAAGCCGGCGGCCAAGGCAGCGGCGAAGAAGCCGGCGGCCAAGAAGGCCGAGTAGTCCCGGACCGGAACGCCGGCCCGCTCCACTCGCAGCACCACGACCCCGGGTCATCCGACCCGGGGTCGTTCATGTCCCGGGAATGCCGCGGACGGGCGCGGCGGCGACCGCGCCGAGGCTATGCTGGCCGGCGTGCCCATCGCCGCGATCGCCCTCGTCCTCGCGTCGTCGATCTTCCACGTGGCCTGGAACACCCTCGTCAAGACGTCGGGCGACCCCCTCGCCACCTCGACGCGCGCCGTGGGTCTGGGCCTGCTGGCCGCGACGCCGCTGGTCGCGCTCGCCTGGCTCGCCTCCGGCCACCCCACCCTGACGCCCGAAGGGTGGCTGATCGCGGTCGCCTCGGGGATCGTCTCGGCCGCCTACTTCGTGCCGCTCTCGGCCGCCTACCGGCGCGGCGCGCTCTCGTCCGTCTATCCGGTCGCGCGTGGCTCGGGCGCCCTCCTTGGCGTCGTCGCCGGCGTCGCGCTCCTCGGCGAGCGGCTCGAGCCGCCGGGCTACCTCGGGGTGGCGCTCCTCCTCGGCGGGACGCTCACGGCGGCGCTGGCCACGGCCTCGCGGGCGACCGTCGCGCCGGCCCTCCTGGCGGGATGCGCGGTGGCCGGCTACTCGGCGCTCGACCGGGTGGGCGTCCGGACGGGGCCGGCGTGGCTCTACGCCTGGGCGCTCTGGTCGGTCTGCACCGTCGGGCTCATCGGCTGGCGAGCGCTCACGGCCCGCGTGCTTCAACGGGGACCCGGCCGGGAGCCGGCCGCCGGAACGGGGACCCGCAGGAGGGGGCGGGCATGGGCCGCTCGCTGGTGGCCGGCCTCCTGATCATCGGGACCTACATGCTGATCCTGCTGGCGTTCCAGATCGCTCCGCTCGCCGGCGTCGCACCCCTCCGGGAGGCGACCACGATCCTGGCCGCGGCGTGGGGCGTGATCGCGCTCCGTGAACGCGAACGGGCAGGAGTGCGCCTGGCCGCGGCCGCGGCGGTGGCGGTCGGGGCGATCCTGCTCGCCACGAGCGGCTGACGGCGCGGACCGCCGGGGGCCCGCGGGGAGAACGTCCCCCTCAGGCCTTCGTCGGCGCTGGCTTCGGGCGGGCGATGCCGAAGATCGCGGCGCCGCCGAGCCCGCCGAGGACGCCGAGGACGAAGACGGTCCCGGCCGTCCCGAGCTGCTCGCGCCAGTAGAAGGCGCTGAAGTCGTCCACGCTCCGGATCCCGGCGGCCTCGAACTCGGGGCCCTTCCCCTCCGCCAGGTAGCGCGCGTAGACGCAGCCGGCGCCCGTGTCGCAGCCGGCGATGGGGCCGCCGTCCGCAGCGTTGCGGTAGCCGTTGTCGGCGCTGAAGAAGATCCACTTCGTCACGAGGAAGCAGAGGACCAGGGTCAGGGCGGTGAGCAGGCCCGCGTAGGCCCCGTTGGCCAGGATGCGGCTCCACGGCCCGGCCTGGCGGCCCGAGCGGGTGTTGGCGTAGTAGCCGATGACGAGGCCGGCCGGGAGGGCCAGGAGCCACAGGATCGGCTCGATGGGGATCACCAGCAGGAAGCTGACCGCGATCGTGACGCCCATCCCGACGCCCACCCAGCCGGCGTAGATCGCGCCGCGGTCGATCCAGCGCCTCACGGGCGGCGCCCCGCCACGCCGGTCGCCCGAACGGGCGCGGCGCCGGCCGGTGGTCCGGCCGGCGCCGCGAGGAGCGCGAAGGTCACGCCGGCAGGTACGGCCTGGCGCCCGCGAGGGCGGCGGCGCCGAGGTAGACCGCACCGGTCCCGAGCTCCTCCTCGATGCGGAGGAGCCGGTTGTACTTCGCGACGCGCTCGGAGCGCGACGGGGCGCCGGTCTTGATCTGGCCGGTGCCCATGGCCACGACGAAGTCGGCGATCGTCGTGTCCTCGGTCTCGCCGGAGCGATGGCTGACCATGGCCGTCCAGCCGGCCCGGCGGGCCATCTCGATGGCGGCCATCGTCTCGGTGAGCGGTCCCGATCTGGTTGAGCTTGATGAGGACCGAGTTCATCGCCTCCTCGGCGATGCCGCGGGCGATGAACGACGGGTTGGTCACCAGGATGTCGTCGCCGACGAGCTGGACCCGTCCGCCGAGGCGCGCGGTGAGCTCCTTCCAGCCGGCCCAGTCGTCCTCGCCCAGGCCGTCCTCGATGCGAGATGATCGGGTACTTCGAGACCCAGCTCTCCCACAGGTCGACCATCTCGCCGGAGTCGAGGGTCCGGCCTTCGCGCTCCAGGAGGTAGCGGCCCGCCACGTCGCCGGTTCCGGTGCCCTCGACCAGCACGGAGCTGGCGGCCGGGTCGAGGGCGATCGCCACGTCCTCGCCCGGACGGTAGCCGGCCTTCTCGATCGCCCGCAGGATCACCTCGACGGCCGCCTCGTTCGACGGCAGGGACGGGGCGAAGCCGCCCTCGTCGCCCTGGCCGACCGAGTACCCACCGTCGTGGAGGAGGCCCTTGAGGGCGTGGAAGACCTCGGCGCCGGCGCGGAACGCCTCGGCGAAGGTCGGGCGGCCGACCGGCGCGACCATGAACTCCTGGAAGTCGGTGGAGTTCACGGCGTGCTTGCCGCCGTTGAGGATGTTGAAGAAGGGCACGGGCAGGATCCGGGCCCCCGCTCCGCCGAGATAGCGGTAGAGCGGCAGGTCGTGGGCCGCGGACGCGGCGTGGGCGCAGGCGAGGCTGACGCCCAGGATCGCGTTGGCGCCGAGGTTCCCCTTGTTGGGGGTCCCGTCGAGCTCGATGAGGGCGGCGTCGATGTCGGGCTGGTCGGCCGCGTCGGCGCCCAGGAGGGCCGGGGCGATCGTCTCGCGAACGTTCTCGACGGCCTTGAGGACGCCCTTGCCGCCGAAGCGGCTCTTGTCGCCGTCGCGCAGCTCGACCGCCTCGTTGGCGCCCGTGGAGGCTCCCGACGGCACGCCCGCGCGCCCGACCGAGCCGTCGGCCAGGATGACGTCGACCTCGATGGTCGGGTTGCCCCGCGAGTCCAGGATCTCGCGGGCGTCGATGTACTCGATCTCGGTGTTCACGCGGCGCCTCCGGCGGCCCCGGCGCCCGGTTCGGCGTCGGGGATGATCGCGATTCCCGGCAGGGTCCGCCCCTCGAGGAGCTCGAGGGAGGCGCCGCCGCCGGTGCTGATGTGGGTCATCTTGGCGGCGAGACCCTGCTGGGTGACCGCGGCAACCGAGTCGCCGCCGCCGACCACGACGGTCGCCCCGGCGTCGGCCAGGTCGGCCAGGAAGCGCGCCATCTGGCGCGTCCCGGCGCCGAACGCCGGCATCTCGAAGACGCCGAGGGGCCCGTTCCAGAAGACGGTCCTGGCGCCGGCGAGCGCGGCCTCCATCTCGACGAGCGACTGCCTGCCGACGTCGACGATGTGCCACGACGCGGGGACCTTCTCGGCCGGGATCGTCTTGTACTCCGCCCCCTGGGTGACCTCCTTGGCGATGACCACGTCGGTCGGGAGGATGAGCTGCACGCCCCGCTCCTCGGCCGCGGCCATGATCCGCCGGGCGTCCTCCACGCGGTCGGGCTCGGCGAGGCTCTTGCCGACGGCCTTGCCCTGGGCCAGGAGGAAGGTGTTCGCCATCCCGCCGGCGACGACGAGGATGTCGACCTTGCTGGTCAGGTTCTCGAGGACCTTGATCTTGTCCGAGACCTTGGCGCCGCCGATGATCGCGGCGTACGGCCGGGCGGGATCCTCGACGAGCTGGCTGAGGTACTTGATCTCGCGCTCCATGAGGAAGCCGGCGTAGGCCGGCAGGAGCTCGGCGATCCCGTACGTCGAGGCGTGGGCACGGTGCGCCGTCCCGAACGCGTCGTTGACGTAGGCGTCGGCGTAGGCCGCCAGCGCCTTCGCGAACCCGGGGTCGTTCTTCTCCTCCTGGGGATGGAATCGCAGGTTCTCCAGGAGGAGGGCCTCGCCGGGCCGCAGCCGGCGCACGGCGTCCTCCGTTCCCACGCCCAGGGCGTCGCCCGTGCAGGGGACGTTGATGCGGAGGAGCGCCGAGAGCCGCTCGGCGACGGGACGGAGGCGGAGGCCGTCCTGGACCTTGCCGTCGGGACGGCCGAGGTGGCTCGCGAGGATCACCCGCGCGCCCTGGTCCAGGAGGTGCTTGATCGTCGGGAGGGCCGCGCGGATCCGGGTGTCGTCCTTGATCTGCCCGTCCTTGAGCGGCACGTTGAAGTCGACGCGAACGAAGACGCGCTTGCCCGACGCGTCCAGCTCGCGGATGGAGCGCTTGTCCATGGTGGCGTTCCTGTCGGGGCGATCGTCGGGGCTACAGGCCCTTCTCGATCATGAACTTGACGAGGTCGGCGACGCGGCAGCTGTAGCCCCACTCGTTGTCGTACCAGGCGATGACCTTCACGAAGTTGCCGCCGAGGGACATCGTGCACGCCGCGTCGATGATCGAGCTGCGCTCGTCGCCCCGGAAGTCGGACGAGACGAGCGGCTCGTCGGAGACGCCGAGGATCCCCTTCATGGGACCGGCGGCGGCGGCGCGGAAGGCCGCGTTGAGCTCGTCGACCGAGGCGTCCTTCTCCAGCTCGGCCGTGAAGTCGACGACCGAGACGGTCGGCGTCGGCACGCGGAGGCTGAAGCCGTCGAACTTGCCCTTGAGGTCCGGGATCACGAGCGCCAGGGCCTTCGCCGCGCCGGTCGTGGTGGGGATGATGTTCTGGCCGGCCGAGCGGGCGCGGCGGGGGTCCTTGTGGGCCACGTCGAGGATCCGCTGGTCGTTCGTGTACGAGTGGATCGTGTTCATGAGGCCGCGCCTGATCGTCCAGCCGTCGTGGACGACCTTGGCCGCCGGCGCCAGGCAGTTCGTGGTGCAGCTGGCGTTGCTGACGATGTGGTGCCGGGCCGGGTCGTAGGCGTCGTCGTTGACGCCGAGGACGATCGTGACGTCCTCCTTCTTGGCCGGGGCGCTGATGAGGACCTTCCTGGCGCCCGCGTCGAGGTGGGCCCGGGCCTTGTCGGCGTCGGTGAAGCGGCCGGTCGACTCGATGACGATGTCGACGCCCAGGTCCTTCCAGGGCAGCTGGGCCGGGTCGGCGATCTGCAGGACGCGGATCTCGCGGCCGTCGACGACGATCGCGTCCGCCGTGTGGGTGACCTCGCCGGCGAAGGCGCCGTAGGTCGAGTCGTGCTTGAAGAGGAGCGCGTTCGTCGGGACGTCGATGAGGTCGTTGACGGCGACGACCTCGACGTCCGGCGCCCGCTCGATGAGCGCCTTGAGGGACTGCCGGCCGATGCGGCCGAAGCCGTTGATGCCGACGCGAACGGACATGGATCAGAACCTCCGCTGTGCGGTTTGAATGGTCAGGCGGACGCTGCAACCGCGAGGGCTGCTGCGTGATGGGCACGGTGGGATGCAGGCCCGGAGCGCGCGGCCACGCCGACGGGGGCCGGCCGGGCGTCCAGGGAAACGGGGATCCCGTCGCGACGGACCGCTGCGCCACGCGCCGGCGGCCCGCCGAGGTCATGGGCGCGAAGGAGCCGTGGGGACACTGGACCTCGTCATAGCGTCGGGAACCGCGGCCATTCTAGCAAGCGGCCCCGGGCGACCCGGCGTGCCGTGCGGCACCCGGTCGCGGTCCGAACGTCCCAGCGCGCGGAGCGGAGAATCAGTGAGCCCCCGCCGTCACCGGCGGGGGCTCACCTGAGCGTCAGGTGCGGGCGGTCAGCCGCCGATCTTGAACATCTTGGTGCCGCACACCGGGCAGGTGCCCGACAGCGCCGGCTTGCCGTTCTTCATCGTGATGTTCTGCGGGTTCTTGACTTCGCGCTTCGCCTTGCACTTGACGCAGTAGGCCTCGGCCACTACAGGAGCCTCCCTTCACCAGTGAGGACGTCACACGGCCCACCGCCCTGCGCTCGTCCCTTCGATCGAC
>CAWHCW010000018.1:0-316808 GCA_963827965.1 uncultured Chloroflexia bacterium
AGCTGATCGTGAGGACCGGCTGCTGGCGCGCCGCGCGCACGGACATCCGGGCGGCGATGGTGCCGGCGATCGCCGTGAGGGCGACGGCCGCGGGCCCCGGCTCGCGCTGGGCCACGACCGGGATCCCCGCATCGCCGCCCTGGCGGACGGTGACGTCGAGCGGGACACCGCCGAGGAACTCCACGTCGTGCTCGCGGGCGAAGCGCTCGACGCCGCCGCGGCCGAAGATCTCGGTCGCCTCGCCGCAGTGGGCGCAGACGAAGGCGCTCATGTTCTCCACGATCCCGATGACCGGGACGCTCATCCGGCGGAACATCGCCAGCGCCTTCTCGACGTCGGAGATCGCCACCTGCTGGGGGGTGCTGACGAGGACGGAGCCGGAGATGGGGACCGCCTGGGCGAGCGTCAGCTGGGCGTCCGAGGTGCCCGGCGGCAGGTCGACGACGAGGTAGTCCAGCTCGCCCCAGTCGACGTCGCGGAGGAACTGCTGGATCGCCCCGCCCACGAGGGGGCCGCGCCAGACGATCGGCTGCCCCTCCGGGACGAAGAAGGCGATGGAGATCACCTTCACCCCGTACCGTTCGAGCGGCAGGATCTTGTTGTCCGCGTTGGCCGTGGGGGCGCCCTCGATCCCCATCATCAGGGGGATGTTGGGCCCCGTGATGTCGGCGTCGAGCAGGCCGACCGCGGCGCCGGCCTGGGCGAGCGCGACCGCCAGGTTGGTGCTGACGGTGGTCTTCCCCACCCCGCCCTTCCCCGAGGCGACGGCGATGATGTTCTTGACGCCCTCCAGGAGCTGCGGGCCCGCCGACGGCGCTGCGCGGCGGACCATCGCGCCCCAGGTGATCTCCACGTCCGAGGCGCCGATCCCGACAAGGGCGGCCCGGGCGTTCGTCTCGATCTCGTCCTTGAGCGGGCAGGCGGGGGTCGTCAGCTCGATCGTGAAGGCGACCCTGGGGCCCTCGATCACGATCCCCTTGACCATGTTGAGGGTCACGATGTCGCGGCCCAGCTCGGGCTCCTGGACGGTGCGCAGGGCGTCGAAGACGGCACCCTCGGTGAGCGTGCTCATAAGGCGGCTTGATCCTTCCGCTGGTGGGGGCGGGACGCGGTCGGCGGGCTCCGGGCCCGGAGCCAGATCGTAGCGCGAGCGGGTGCGGAGCGCCGGGGCCACGCTTCCGCGGGGATCCTCCGGCGAGGTCGCGCGGGATTCGCACGGAAGGAACCGTCGAGCGACGAAACCCGCAGGACAGGTTCAGGGTTGACACGGGTTTCCGCGCGCTCGTACGATCCGGCCCGCTACTGCACCGCGGTAGAGTCGGTGAACACGCGAGAGGAGGCGCGCCACCGACGCGCGAGCTGTCGCCCCGTCCCCGGGCGATCCAGCGACGCGATCCTCCGTCACCCCAGAGGAGCAGCGAGACGCCCGTGGCGAACGACGTCGAAGTCCGGCTCGTGGATGTCGTGAAGAAGTTCGGGGACGTGGCCGCCGTCGACCACATCGACCTCGAGGTGCGCGACGGCGAGTTCTTCTCCCTCCTCGGGCCCTCCGGCTGCGGCAAGACGACGACGCTCCGCATGATCGGCGGCTTCGAGGAGCCGACGTCCGGCCTGATCGAGCTGCACGGCCAGGACGTGACCTGGCTGCCGCCGTACCGCCGGAACGTGAACACCGTCTTCCAGAACTACGCCCTCTTCCCCCACCTCACGATCTACGAGAACGTCGCCTTCGGCCTGCGCCGCAAGAAGGTCAAGGATGGCGAGGTCAAGCGTCGCGTCGGCGAGATGCTGGCCCTCGTCGAGCTCGCCGGCTTCGAGAAGCGCAGGCCGACCCAGGTCTCCGGCGGCCAGGCCCAGCGGATCGCCCTCGCCCGGGCGCTGATCAACCGGCCCTCCGTCCTGCTCCTCGACGAGCCCCTCGGGGCGCTCGACCTCAAGCTGCGCAAGCAGATGCAGCTGGAGCTGAAGCGGATCCAGCAGGAGGTCGGGATCACGTTCATCTACGTGACCCACGACCAGGAGGAGGCGATGACGATGTCCGATCGCATCGCCGTCATGAACCGCGGCCGGTACGAGCAGCTGGCCGACCCGGAGACGCTCTACGAGCGCCCGGCCACCCGCTTCGTCGCGGGCTTCCTCGGCATCTCCAACCTCCTCCGGGGCAGCGTCGTCGAGCGGAGCGACGGCCACGTCGCCGTGCGGCTCGCCGAGGACGCCGTGGTCCGCATCCCCGCGGCCGCGGCCAACGCCTCCGAGAGCATCGAGGTCGGCGTGCGTCCGGAGAAGATCCGGATGTACGGGCTCGACCACGAGCCCCCCGCCGGGATGAACGTCCTGGCCGGAACCGTCCGCGACGCGTCGTACCTGGGCGTCAGCACCCAGTACGTCGTCGAGACCCGCGGCGGCGGCCGTCTCACCGTCTACGAGCAGAACGTCGAGCGGACCCTCCACGGGTCGCTCTACCGGCCGGGCGACGACGTCCGGCTGGCGTGGTCCCCCGACCACTCGTTCGCCGTGGCTCCGTCCGCCGGCGGGGCCGAGGCCGAGGAATGATCCGGCGCCCGCGGCGCGCAACGCGGCAGGAGGAGCAGATGTCCGAGCACGATCCGATCCTCGGCAAGAGGATCACCCGGCGCACGATGCTGCAGGGCACGGCCCTCGCCGGCGTCGGGGCCTTCCTGGCGGCCTGCGGCACGCCGGCCGCCTCCTCGTCGCCCACGTCCGGCGCCGACGGCGACGCCGACGCCGGTCCCCAGCGACGCGGCCACCCCGGCCCCCACCGAGAAGCCGACGCCGAGCGACGTCCTCAACTTCGCCAACTGGCCCCTCTACATCGACCAGGACGAGAGCAACCCGCCCAAGAGCCCCACCCTGGAGCAGTTCACGGCGAAGTACGGCACGAAGGTCAACTACGTCGAGGCGATCAACGACAACGACACGTTCTTCGGCACGATCCAGCCGCCCCTCCAGGCCGGCCAGGACACCGGCTGGGACATCGTCGTCCTGACCGACTGGATGGCCTCGCGCCTCATCCGCCTCGGCTGGGTCGAGACGATCGACACGGCGAACACGCCCAACTTCGTGGCCAACCTGCGCGACGTCTACAAGGGCGTCGAGTGGGATCCGGACACGAAGCTGCGGGCGCCCTGGCAGTCCGGCATGACCGGGCTCGGCTTCGACGAGGCGACGACCGGCCCCCTCACGAGCCTGGAGGCGCTGTGGACCGCCGACGCCCGCTGGAAGGGCCGGGTCTGGTTCCTGTCCGAGATGCGAGACACCGTGGGCCTGACCCTCCTCAAGCTGGGCTTCAAGTCCGAGGACTTCACCCGCGACCAGGCGGACGCGGCGTTCGCCGAGATCCAGAAGGCCGTCGACGCCGGGATCGTCCGCAGCTTCCTCGGGAACGACTTCAAGGAGGGCCTGGTCAAGGGCGACCTCGTCCTGGGGACCGCATGGTCCGGCGACATCATCCAGGCCACCCTGGAGAAGGCCACCCTGCGGTTCGTGATCCCCGACGAGGGCGGGCAGCTCTGGACCGACAACATGCAGATCCCCAAGGGGGCCCAGCACAAGTACACGGCCGAGCTGATGATCGACTGGGTCTACGACCCGGCGATCGCGGCCCAGATGGCCGCCTGGATCCAGTACGTCTCGCCCGGTCAAGGGGGCCAAGGAGGCCCTGGCGGCGAACCCCGACCCGGAGGTCGCTGCCCTGGCCCAGAACCCGCTCATGTTCCCCGACGACGCGACCCTGGCGAAGGTGCACATCTTCAAGGGCCTCGACGAGGCCGAGGAGGCCTACATGAACGACGAGTTCTCGAAGGTGCAGGGCAACTAGCCCGTTCGACAGGGCGGACGGCGGGCCTCGCTCCCGTCGCCCGCCCTCCCCGTCCCGACCCGCCGACCCGCCGACCGCCCGAGGACCGCCCGTGGGACCGCTCCTCCGCCGCTACCGCTTCATCGTCCCCTACCTGCTGCTCGCCCCGGGCCTCGTCTGGCTCACCCTCTACTACGTCTACCCGGCGTTCCAGATGTTCATCGCCTCGTTCTGGAGCGGCACGATCTCGCAGGGGTTCTCGTTCTCGTTCGGCAACTGGACCAACTACACGGAGGCGCTCGACCGCTACTCCGAGCAGTTCGTCCGGTCCATCGTCTACGCCGGCCTGGCCACGCTGCTGACCTTCGCCATCAGCTTCCCCCTCGCCTACACGATTGCCTTCCGCGGCGGTCGCTTCAAGAACCTCCTCCTCTTCCTCGTCATCGCCCCCTTCTTCACCAGCTTCCTCCTGCGCGTCATCAGCTGGCGGACGATCCTCGGGGACGACGGGCTCTTCCTGGGGCCGCTCAAGGATCTCGGGGCCGTCCCCCAGGATTTCCGGGTCCTGGCCACGCCGGTCGCGGTGGTCACCGGGATCGCCTACAACTTCCTGCCCTTCATGACCCTGCCGATCTACGTCAGCCTCGAGAAGATCGACCGGCGCCTCCTGGAGGCCGGGCAGGACCTCTATGCCACGCCCCTGATGACCTTCCGCAAGGTCACCTTCCCGCTGGCGCTGCCCGGCATCTTCGCGGGGACGCTCCTCACCTTCATCCCGGCGATGGGCGACTACGTCAACGCCGAGCTCCTGGGCCAGACGCCGGCCACGCGGATGATCGGCAACGTCATCCAGAGCCGGTTCCTGACCAACAACGACTACCCGACGGCCGCGGCGCTCTCCTTCATCCTGATGGCGGGGATCCTCGTCGCCGTGGCGGTCTATGCCCGCCTCCTCGGCACCGAGGAGCTGACGAGCGGGGCGGTGTGAAGCGATGACCGGGACCACGCCCTCCCCCGCCGCCGGGCCCGCCCGCGGGACCCTCCGCCAGCACGCCGGGCGCTGGCTGGGCCGCAACGCCCTCTACGTGTACACGGCCGCGGCGATCGTCTACCTGATGCTGCCGATCGCGGTCATGATCGCCTTCAGCTTCAACGATCCCGTCGGCAAGTCGAACTTCACCTGGGTGGGCTTCACCCTCGACGCCTGGCTCAACCCGTTCGGGGCGCTGGGCCTCGAGGACGCCGTCTTCGCGAGCCTGCGGATCGCCTTCATCTCGACGGTCGTGGCGACCATCCTCGGGACGCTCATCGGGCTGGCCCTGACCCGCTACCGCTTCCGCGGACGCGGCGCGACGAACATCTTCATCTTCCTGCCGATGGCGACCCCGGAGATCGTGCTGGGTGCCTCGCTCCTGACGATGTTCGTCTCGATCGGCCAGCCGCGCAACGAGCTGACGATCCTGATCGCCCACATCATGTTCAACATCAGCTTCGTCGTCGTGACCGTGCGGGCGCGCCTCACCGGCTTCCCCCGCCACCTCGAGGAGGCGGCGATGGACCTCGGCGCCACCGAGTGGGTGACGTTCTGGAAGGTGACCTTCCCGCTCATCTTCCCCGGGATCATGGCCGCCGCGCTGCTGGCCTTCAGCCTCTCGATCGACGACTTCGTCATCACGAACTTCACGGCCGGCCAGACGGTCACCTTCCCGATGTACATCTACGGCTCGTACCGGGTCGGCGTGCCGGTCCAGGTCAACGTGATCGGGACGATCATCTTCCTCACCGCGGTCGGCGCGGTGGTCCTGAGCACGATCCTGCAGCGCCGCGATCGGGCCGCCTGACCGCGGCCGCATGGAGACGACGATGGGCCCGCAGGGCCCGCTGGCGGGGCACCTCAGGATCGCGGATGCCGCCCGCGAGGTCGGGGTCTCCGCCAGCGCCCTCCGGCTCTGGGAGCGCCAGGGGCTGGTGACCCCGAGCCGTCCCGGCGGCCGCGAACGGCGCTACGGGCCCGCCGAGATGGAGCAGCTGCGGCGGGTCCGCCGGCTGCGGGCGGTGGAGGGGCTCAACGCGGCGGCAATCCGGCGGGAGCTCGGACTCCGGGCCGAGCGCCGCCCGGCCCATGCCGGGGAGGGCAACGTCCCCCCGGCCTCCGCTCCCGGCAGCGCGGACCCGCCGCGCCGTCGGGGAGAGGCTCCGCGCGCTGCGGGCCACGGCCGGCCTCTCCCTCCGCGGCGTCGCCTCCCGGGCCGGCCTCTCGCCGTCGTTCGTGTCGGGCCTCGAGCGAGGCACGACGGGCGCCTCGGTGGCCGCCCTGGTCCGCCTGGCGGCCGTCTTCGACACCACGGTCGCCGCGCTCATCGGGGCGGACGACGGGGCGCCGGAGGATCGAGCCGCGGCGAGCCGGGTGGTCCGCCGCGGCCGCCACGCTGCGATCGACGCCGGCCGCGGCGTGCGCATCGAGGAGCTGGCGACGCAGCCAGCGCTGCTCGAGCCCCAGCTCTTCGTCCTGGCGCCCGGGGCGACCTCCGACGGCTCGTACGCCCACGCGGGCGAGGAGTTCATGTACGTCCTCGCCGGCCGGGTCGCCGTCTGGCTCGACGAGCGCGAATGCCACGAGCTGGGGCCGGGAGACGCCCTGACGTTCCCCTCGACCCTCCCCCACCGGTTCGTCGCCCTCGACGGCGACGAGACCCGGATCCTGTGGGTCAACACGCCGCCAACGTTCTGAAGGAGCCCACCATGGTCGAGAGGGCAGCCGCCCCGTCCAGCCCCCCGGCGCCCCTGCCGGACCGCTCCGTGGTGCCGGCCGTCTGGAGCCGGGTGACGAACATCACCGTCGACCGCGGCGAGGGAAGCTGGCTGATCACGACCGAGGGCGAGCGCTACCTCGACTACAGCTCCGGGATCGGCGTCACGAACACCGGCCACGCCCATCCCCGCGTCGTGGCAGCCGTCCAGGCGCAGGCCGCCCGCCTCCTGCACGGCCAGCAGAACATCGTCTACCACGAGGCCGGGCTGCGGCTGTACGACCGGCTGCGGACCGTCCTTCCGGGTGGACCGTGGCAGGCCTTCCTGTCCAACTCGGGGGCGGAGGCGGTCGAGGCCGCCGTCAAGCTGGCCCGGGTCGCCACCAGGCGTCCCGTCATCCTCACCTTCCGGGGCGGGTACCACGGCCGGACGGCCCAGACGATGGCCCTCACGACGGCCAAGAACGTCTACCGCGCCGACTTCGAGCCGCTGCCCGGCTCCGTCTACAGCACCGCGTTCCCCTACTGCTACCGGGCCCCCGGGCGGGCCCACGCTCCCGACGCCCACTGCACCTGCGACTGGGAGGAGCAGCTGGACGACACGCTGCACACCCTGACCTACCCCGAGCACGTCGCCGCGATCGTCGTCGAGCCGGTCCTCGGCGAGGGCGGCTACGTCGTGCCCCCGCCCGGCTTCCTGCCGCGCCTCCGCGAGATCACCCGTCGCCACGGGATCCTCCTCGTCGCCGACGAGGTCCAGACGGGCGTCGGGCGGACCGGCGAGCTCTTCGCGGTCCGCCACTGGGACGTGGAGCCGGACATCCTCGTCTTCGCCAAGGGGATCGCGTCGGGCCTGCCGCTCTCGGGGATCATCGCCCGCGAGGACCTCCTCGCCGCCTGGCGGCCGGGGGCCCACGGCGGCACGTACGGCGGCAACGTGGTGGCCTGCGCGGCCGCCAACGCGACGCTCGACGTCGTCGCCGAGGAAGGGCCTCGTGGCGAACGCGCGCGAGCGCGGCGCCCAGCTCCTCGCCGGCCTGCGCAAGATCCAGGCGCGCCACCCGGCCGTCGGCGACGTGCGCGGCCTCGGGCTGCATGGTCGCCATGGAGTTCGTGAAGCCGGGCGAGGGCGACGGACGGGTCCCGGACGCCGACCTGGCGAAGCGGGTGATCGCCGGCGCCCTGGAGCGGAAGCTGATCGTGCTCTCGGCGGGCACCCACGCCAACGTGACCCGGATCATCCCGCCGCTCGTGACCACCGCGGCCGAGGTCGAGCCTGGCCCTCGGGATCCTCGAGGCGAGCGTCGCGGCCGCGGCGGCGCCGTGACGCGCCGGCCCGGCGGAGCCGATCCCGCCCGACCGGCTCCAGGTCGTGCCGGCCACGCCGGAACGCTGGCCGGACGTCGTGACGCTGCTCGGCGGCGGCGGCGAGCGCGGGTGCTGGTGCCAGTCATGGCGCGGCTCGGCCGGGCAATCCACGCCCGGGCAATCCACGCCCGGGCACGTCCGGACGCCCGCGCCGGCCGGCAACCGCGCCAGGCTCGAGGAGCAGGTGCGTTCGGGGGCGTTCGCGCCCGGCGTCATCGCCTACCTCGACGCGACCCCCGTCGGATGGTGCGGGCTGGGCCCGAGGGCAGCGATGCCGCGACTCGTCAGCTCCCGGCACCATCCCCCGGGTCGACGATGCGCCGGTCTGGTCCATCGGCTGCTTCGTCGTGCGAAGCCGGGTACCGCGTCGCGGCGTCGCGCGAGCGCTCCTGCGTGGCGCGGTCGCCTATGCCCGGTCCCAGGGGGCTCCGTGTGTCGAGGCCTACCCGATCGACCCGGCGGGAGCGCGCGTCTCCACGTCCTTCGGCTTCACGGGGTTCACCTCGATGTTCGAGGCGGAGGGGTTCCGGCGGGTGCTCCGTCACCGACGCCCACAGCGCGGGGCTGCCGCGCTGGCTCGTCCGTCGCGACCTGGCCTGAGCAGGACCGACGTCAGCGGCGCCACTCCCAGTCCCAGGCGGCGAAGACCTCGAGGAACCCGACGGCCCGCACCGCCCACAGGAAGCCCGGACCCGGCCATCCCGGTCACGCGGCAGGCGGTGTCCGCAGCCGGAGCAGGATCTCCTCGTGGAGGAGGCCGTTGCTGCCGACGAACGACGGGGCGTCGACGCTTCGCCGGCCGTCCACGTCCGTGACGCGGCCCCCGGCCTCCTCGATGATGACCTGCGGCGCGGCCACGTCCCAGCTGTGCATGCCGGTCTCGAACATCGCCTCGGCCGCTCCCTCGGCGACCAGGGCGTAGCCCCAGAAGTCGCCGAAGCCGCGATCCCGCCAGCAGGCGTCGAGGAGCGGCGTCGAAGCCGGGCATGAGGCCCGACGAGACGTTCTCGCGCCGGCTGCCGTAGATCAGCTGGGCATCCTCGAGCGCGCCGACGTCGCTGACGCGCATCCGCCGCCGCAGGCCGTCGCGGCCCACGGCCCACGACCCGCGGCCCCGGGCGGCGTACCAGCGCTCGCCCAAGCGCGGGCGCCGACATCACCCCGACCTGCATCTCCCCCTCGACCTCGACCGCCAGGAGCGTCCCGAAGAGGGGCACGCCGCGGATGAAGTTGTGGGTCCCGTCGATCGGGTCGATGTACCACCGAATCCCGGCCGCTCCGTCCTCGGCGCCGTACTCCTCGCCGACGAAGCCGTGGTCCGGATGGGCGGCCCGGACCCGCTCCCGGATGAGGCGCTCGATCGCCTGGTCGGCCTCGGTGACGAAGGTGCGGTCGGGCTTGCGCGAGGTGGGTACCTCGCGGCGATACCAGCGCAGGGCGATGCGGTCGGCCTCGTCGCACAGCTCGAGCGCCAGCGCGAGCCAGGCCGCGAGGTCGGCCTCCGGCGCGCGGCGAAGGGCAGCGCTCCAGGCCGCGCCGTGATCCGTGGATTCCACCACGCTCACGAGGCGCTTGCGGCGGCCTTCAGGGCGGCGGGTGCCGGACGGTGCAGCTCCGGCCCGTTCGGGATGTAGCGGGCCAGGAGGTCGGCCGTCCCGGTCACCTTCAGCTGGTCGAAGAGGAAGGCGAGCTTGGCGGCCTGGCTGGCCAGGATCTCGCCCTTCGTGGCCAGGCTCCAGAGCTGGCGCTTGAAGGGCCCGATCGCCTTCTTGCGGGTCGTGTAGACGAACTGGCTGTCGGTCATCCCGTCCTTGCGCTCGTCGACGGCGTTGGCGAAGCACCAGGCCTCGATCTCGGCGTGGAGATCGGCCGGGAAGGCGGGGTGCTCGTAGACGGCGTTCTGGAAGCCCGTGGCCAGGTGGATCTCGGCCGTCTCGACGGTGGGGAAGGTGTGGAAGAGGCTGTCCGGCAGGGTGCTCGCGCCGTGCTGGACCGCGCCCGCGGCACCGTAGGTCCGGGCGACCTCGCCGAGGACGCGGAGGACCTCGAAGTCGAGCTTCACCTCGGCCACGCCGCCGTCCGGCAGCGGCACGCCGCCGTGGCTCGTGCCGGTCTGGACGCTGACCTTGCTGACGCCGAGCGCGCCCGGGGCCCGGGCATCCAGCTCGCGCCGGAAGCCGTCGAGGTAGGCCCGCAGCTCCTGCTCGTTGGAGTTCTGCTTGCCGACCTCGCCGATCTCGCCGCCGATCGAGATCGTCACGCCGGCCGGCTCGAGGTCGCGGATGAGCGCGGTGATCTCGGCCGCCCGGGTGTAGTTGGCCCGCTGCTGCTCGTCGACGGTCGCCTTCGAGAGGTCGACGAGGGTGGAGCTGTCGATGTCGATGTTGAGGTAGCCGGCGGCCATCGCGTCGCGGCAGGCCTTGCGGATCTCCTCGGTCACCGCCTCGGGATCGGCGGCGTACTTCTTGGCGTTGAACTGGTAGTGGTCGCCCTGGATGAAGACCGGGCCGACCCAGCCCGCCGCGATCGCGCCCGGCCAGGCAGTTGGGGGCGTACTCGAAGACGCGCTGCCAGGTGTACGTCTGCTCCGAGCGGGCGAGCTCGAGGATCACGGGCCCGACGGCCTTGGCCCTGGCCGTGGCGAAGATCGCCTTCGCCATGTCGAACGTCTGGATCCGGATGTTGATCGCCGGGACGGTGAAGCCCTGCACCTCGCCGCGGGCGCGCGCCGCGTAGAGATCCTGGATGCTCGCCGAGCGGGCGCCGAGGGCCTGGCTCGCCTCCCAGATGATCCAGCGCGCGGCCTCGACCGTCGTCGCGTCGTCGGAGAAGGTCTGGGTCCAGGCGAGATCCTCGATGGTCCGTCCACGGAAGGCCGCCTCGTCGGTGACGACCAGGCGGTCGCCCTCGATGCGCGCGGTCCCGTCCAGGAGGGCGACCAGCTCGGGGATGGAGGCGGCGACGGTGGCCATGAGCGCGTGTCTCCTGTCGGTTGGCGGGCGGCGGAGCGGTGGCCCGCGCCGCGCGGCTGGCGGTGGGTGGCGCGCCGCGGCACGGCCGGCGCCAGCGCCGGGGACCTGCGGCCCGCCCATGGTACGACGGAGCGGGTGGCGGGGCACCCGTCCGGGCGGCCCGTCCTGCCGGGCCAAAGGGCCGGCCGCGCGGGGCGGACCGGACGATCAGGCGACGCCGGCCTCGCGCGCGAAGGCGGCCACGATCCGGTCGAGCTCGTCCCCCACCCCGTCGGCGAGCGGCGGCGGCACGTGCGTGGCGAGGAGCGAGCGGGCGCGCTCGCGGGCCCGCTCGCGGGCCGTGGGCCGGCCGCGCGCCTCCCAGTCCTCCCAGGTGCCCCGGTCGAAGAGGCGCGGCTGCCACAGGCCGCGCATGTGGGCGAGCGTGTGGTCCTCGGCGAGGAAGTTGCCGGCCGGGCCGACCTCGCCGATCACCTCCACCGCCAGCGTCTCGTCGTCCACCGCGATCCCGGCGGCGAGGTGGCGGACGAGCCCGAAGATCTCGGCGTCGAGGACCATCTCCTCGAGGGCGAAGACCCGGGCCGCGAAGAGGAGGCCCGCCCCGGACAGCATGTCGGCGCCGGCGAGCAGGCTCACCAGGCCCGAGAGGCCGTTCTCCAGGCCGGCCTGCCAGTCGGGCGACTTGGCGCCCGGGGCGAACGTCCCGACGCTCGACGGCAGCCGGTAGTGGCGGGCCAGCTGGGCGAAGGCCGCCTGGTAGAGGAGGTCCTCCGGCCCGCCGCAGGCGACGAGCCCGCTCCGCAGGTCCATGGTCGTCGAGCAGGCGCCGTAGAAGGTCGGCGACCCGGGCGCGAGCGTCTCGAGGATCGTGACGCCGGCGAGGACCTCGGCGTTGCTCTGGGCCAGGACCCCGGCGGGGGTGGCCGGTGCCGTGGCGCAGCCGATCGCCATGACCACGAAGCCGGCCGGCACGCCGGCGTCCGCGTAGACGAGCGCCGCCTCCAGCGCGTCGCCCTCGAACTGGAGGGGGCTCAGGCTCACCTGGAACGACGACAGGATCGGGCGGGCGCGCAGCGCGTCGGCGCCCCCGGCCACCGCCCGCGCCAGCTCGACGGCACCGCGGGCGGCGAAGGGCGTCACCGCCGTCATCAGCTGGACGTGCTTCCCGCTGTTCGCCAGCTGGGTCCGCAGCTCGTGGAGCGGGCGGACGGGCACGGGCCGGTCGCCGGCCTCCACGCCCTGCCACAGGAAGGCGATCTCGGGCAGCGCATCGGCGAGCCGGGTGACCTGGGCAAGGTCCGCCTCCGTCGACGGGCGGCGCAGCCCGCTGTCGAGGTCCACGATCTCGGCGGCGCTGCCGTCCACCGACAGGTAGCCGTGGGCGCCGTCGAGGGGCAGGTCCCAGGCGGGCTCGCGGGCGGCGAGCGTGTACCGGTGGGGTGCCGCGGCGAGCGCCGCCTCGACGAGCGACGCCGGCAGGCGGACCCGGTCGCCCTGGACCCGGGCCCCGGCCGCGGCGAGGCGATCGCGGATTCCGGCCGAGCCCACCGCGACGCCGGTCTCGGCGAGGATGCGCAGGCTCGCGGCGTGCAGCCGGGCCAGGCCCTCGGGCGACAGCGGACGGAGGGAGGGCTCCCCGAGCGGGAGGGACCGAACGGGCGACGCGGGTGCCGGCATCTGGGGAGGCCTCCGGACGGAACGAAGCGGTGACCTCGAGCCTAGCCGACCGGGCCGCCCGGCGCGCTCACCGCCGAGCAGGGCCGCCCGTCGATCGCGCTCCGCCTCGAGGTCGCCGGCGCGCATCCGGGTCCGGTCCGCGAGGTCGGGCACGATCCCCCAGGCGAAGTCCTCCCACGCCCCGGTGGCCGGGTCCCACGTCGCCAGGACCGCCGGGGGAAGCCGCCGCGGATGGCCGCCGGCGTCGCGCACGACCGGCCGCAGGTAGTGGGCCGCGACGAGGCGCGGCGGGCTGACGGCGTCCGGCTCTTCGCCGTTCGACCGGCCGAAGACGAGGACCGCGCCCATGAACGCGATCTCGTCGTCGGTCAGGCCCTGGCGGCGCAGCACGGCGAGGACGCCGGCCAGGTCGTCGGCGGCCACGGCAAGGGCAAGGCCGCTCCGGCCGCTCGTGGCGCCCAGGGCAGCCCGCAGGATCCCGGGGGGCGTGGCCATCTCCAGGCGGCCGGCCACCCGGACGAGCCGGTCGGCACCGACCCCGCCCGCCGGATCCGGGCGCCGGTCGGGCGGCAGCGCCGCCACCAACCCGTCGAGCAGCGCGTCCACGACGGCCGGCTCCCGCCCGGCGCCGAGCACCGGCACGCCGCGCTCCAGCAGGATCCAGGCGAGCGCCGCGGAGGGGGCGTCGAGGACGCCCGCGGCCACGAGGCCGGCGAGGGTCGACGGGGAGGCTGGCGACGGCGGCACGGCTCGCTCCGGGAAGGCTGAGGGCCCGCGAGCGTAGCCGGGCATCCGGGGGGCGTCAAATCGCCCGGGAACCCGCCTGTAGCCCCGGAATCCCGCCTGAACGCACGGAATCTCGCGCGCCCGGGGTCGGCGTCGGCGATACTGCGAGCCGGGGGCATGGCCCGCACGGAGGGAGATGGAAGATGCAGCGACTGCTCGGCGTCTCGATCGGGGCGCTCGTCACGTTCCTCGTCCTGTGGCTCAGCACCGTCGTGAATCCCGTGGACCGCATGCCGTGGTACGCCGCGGCCGCCGTGATCGGCGCCGTCGTGAGCTTCCTCTGGCCGGTCGTGATCGGCTTCTGGCTGGGCCGCCGGGCCCAGGATCGCCGCGACGACTCCGTGGAGCGCGAGGTGCAGCGCCAGCTGGCCGAGGAGCGCTCCAAGCAGAACGATTAGCGCGGGCCCGGGCTCGCAGCGGCACGGCGCGGTGGCGGCGGCCGGGAGCCCACGATGAGGATCGAGCCCGTCTCCCCCGTCACCTGGGACGCCCTCGTCGACCTCTTCGCCCACCGCGGCGGACCCGACACCCGCTTCTGCTGGTGCATCTTCTGGCGCGTCCGCTCGAAGGACTTCTCGGAGTCGACGCCGGCCGCCAACCGCGAGCGCCTTCGCGCGCTCGTCGAGCAGGGCCCGCCGCCGGGCCTCGTCGCCGTGGAGGACGACCGCGTGATCGGCTGGGTCGGCGTCGCCCCGCGCCCCGAGTACCAGCGGATCGAGCACTCCCGGGTGATCCCCAGGGTCGAGGGCCCCGTGCCCTGGGCGATCCCCTGCTTCGTCGTCGCCACGGATGCCCGCGGGCGCGGCATCGCCGATGCGCTGCTGGCCGCGGCCGTTGACCACGCGCGGGCCGCCGGCGCCGCCGCCGTCGAGGGCTACCCCATCGACCCCGGGCGCGGACGGCGGCCGGGTCCGCGATACGAGCGCCTACGTCGGCACGCGGCCATGTTCGAGCGGGCCGGCTTCCGGATCGCGGCGCCGACGACCTCGGTGAGCGGCGGCGCGCCACGCGTCGTCGCCCGCCTCGACTTCGCCTGAGCGACGGCGGGCCTGACCTCGGCGGGCCCTCGCGGCCGGCTACGGCCGATCGCGGTCGGTCCGATTCACCCGGGCACGTGGACACAAGGCGAATTCGAGACTTGACAGGCCCGCGACGGCAGAGGTACTGTCCGCCCCGGCGCGGCAGTTCCGCGTCCACGACAGACGAGGCGTGAGACACCGAATGAGCAACCGGATCTTCCACATGAGCGCCCGGGAGCGGTCCTGCACCGCCCCTGTCGGCGCGCTCTGCGGGCGATCTGTGCCCAGCTCGGCCTAGTCACGCGGCGGTAGCGCCGCCAGGCAGGACCGGAGCCGCGGGCCAGATCAGGGCCCAGCGGCTTTTTCTTTGCCCCGCGCCAGGCGGGGCGGCGACCCGGAGCCGCGGGCCCACGACGCAGGGATGACGTCGGGCCCCGCGGCTCTTCTCGTCTCCGGACGATCGAACGCCGCGGCGGACCCCCTCCACCGGGATCGCCGACCACCGAGACGAACGGAGAGAACCGTGAGCAGCACCCTCACCGAACCGAAGATCGCGCTCCGGCAGCCCGTCTCGGCGCACGACGAGGCGATCGCCCCGGTCCCGGTCATGCATGCCCGACCCGCCCCGAAGCGGCCCGCCGGGCCTCCCGCGCTCCACCTGGAGGGCGTCTCCAAGACGTTCGTGGTGGGCCGCAAGAAGAAGCCCGTCGTCGCCATCGCCGACGTCTCCCTCCGCGTCGAGCGGGGCGAGATCTACGGCGTCCTGGGCGCCAACGGGAGCGGCAAGAGCACCCTCATCCGCCTCGTGTCGACACTCCTGACCCTGGACCGGGGTCGCGCGGAGGTCTTCGGGCACGACGTGGAACGTGACGAGATGGCGGTCAAGCGCCTCATCAACCGGGTGAGCGTGGACGCCGCCTTCTTCAAGAAGCTTTCGCCCTACGAGAACCTCGCCTTCGCCGCCCGCCTCTACGGCCTCCACGCCGGCGAGGCCCGCGCCGAGGCCGTCCGCATCCTCGCCCGCCTCGGCATCGCCGAGAAGCGGATGGGGAGCCCGATCGAGCAGATGAGCCGGGGGATGCAGCAGAAGGTCGCGATCGCGCGAGCCCTGCTGACCTCGCCCACGCTCCTCCTGCTCGACGAGCCGACCACGGGGCTCGACCCCCGTTCGAAGCTCGAGGTCCAGTCCTTCATCGAGGAGGTTCGGGCGGCGCACGACGCCACGATCCTGCTGACCACGCACGACATGGCCGAGGCGGACCGCCTCTGCGACCGGATCGCCATCCTCGATGGGGGCCGGCTCGTCGCGGAGGACACGCCGGACGGCCTCAAGGCCCGGGTCGCCCGCGAGACGGGCCTCCAGGCCACCCTCGACAACGTGTTCCTGACCTATACCGGCCGCTCCCTCGACGAGGACGTCGAAGAGGCGGCCCCGGAGGACGACGAATGACCAGGCCCGCCCTGCTCGACCCGGCCGGCCGCGCCCGGCCCCCACGAGACCATCCACCCGCCCACCGAAAGGAGGTGAGCGCCGTGAACGCCATCCGCATCATCCACGCGGTCCACGCGGACCGCGCCGCCCGGTTCGAGGCCGAGGCGCAGCAGGCACGGATCGCCCGCCGGGCATCCGCCGCCGACGAGCGCCGCATCCGCCGGGCCATCGGCCGCTCCATCGTCCGCGTCGGCGCGCGCATCGCCGCCGACCCGGCCCCGGAGCGGCTCCAGCCGGCCGGATCCCGTTGACGCGGGGCCGGCCGGCCTCCCACCCCACCAGGGAGTGACCGACCAGTGACCACCCTCCACCGCCCGATGAGCGCGGCGGCGCGCGAGCTCGGCGCGTCGTTCGCGTTCATCGAGCGCAACTTCAACCTCAGCCGCCGCTACTGGGGCTGGGAGCTCGCGTTCCTGGTCTACGCGATCGCGGGCGCCCTCGCGATCTCGTTCATCGGGGCCGAGCAGGCCGACAAGCGGCTCATCTTCACCCTCGTCATCGGGGCCATCTTCTGGAACTACCTCTCCACCGTCTTCTCCTTCATCGCGGAGACGATCAGCTGGGAGCGCTGGGAGGGCACCCTCGAGTACACCATGATGGCGCCGGTCCGGCGCGCCTCGCAGCTCCTGGGCTCGACGGCCTACGCCATCCTCTACGGGCTGATCCACACGACGGTGATCCTCGTCGTCCTGACGCTCTTCTTCGAGCTCGACCTCTCGAAGGCGAACTTCCTCACGGCGGCCGGGATCATGGTCGTCGGCTCGTTCTCCGTGATCGGGATCGGCGTCATGGCGGCGATCCTCCCCCTCCTCTACGTGGAGCGCGGGGCCCAGATGACCTTCGTCATCCAGTCCTGTCTCCTCGTGGTCAGCGGCGTCTACTACTCGGTGGAGGTCCTGCCGGACTGGATGCAGGTGCTGTCGAGCTTCTCGCCGGCGACCTACATCCTCGCCGGCGTGCGCCAGGGGCTCCTCGAAGGGGCCACGCTGGCGGACGTCTGGAACGACATCTGGCCGCTCGCGATCATGGGCGTCGTGCTCATTCCGGCCGGCCTCTGGCTCTTCGGGCGCGCCGAGCGGTACGCGAAGCGCACCGGCAAGCTCAAGCGCGTCGGGTGACCACGATGACGACGACCGCGGTCGGGGCCATCCCGACCTCCGTTCCCGGGCTCCTCCTCCGGCCGGTCCGCTGGCCGGAGGAGGTCCAGCTCATCGTCGACGTCAACAACGCGAGCCGCCTGGCCGGCGGAAGCCTCTTCGTGATGAGCGCCGACGTGATGCGCTCCTACTACGACCATCTCGTCAACAGCGACCTCGCCGCCGACCTCCGGCTGGCCGAGGCCGACGGTCGGCCCGTCGGCTACGTCCGCGTCGAGTGGCGCGACGAGAACCGGGGTGACCGGGTCCATGGGTCCGCCCTCAACGTGACCCCCGATGCGCCGGCGGGATCCTTCGCCGTCCTCCTGGACTGGATCATGGCCCGCCACGTCGCCGTGGCGGCGGCACAGGGTCCGATCGACCGGCCGCGCACCGTCAGCGTCTCCACCGTGGTCGAGCCGCCGGGCGCCCGAGCCGCCCTCGAGTCACGCGGCTTCGTCGCCGTCCGCTACGGCTTCGAGATGCTGCGTCCCACGCTCGAGGAGATCCCGGACGTCGCCCTGCCCGCCGGCATCGACGTCCGGCCCGTGACGCGGGATCACCTGCGCCGCATCTGGGAGGCGGAGGTCGAGGCCTTCAGCGGCCACTGGGGCGCGGGCGTCGAGGACCTCGCCGAGGAGCGCTGGCAGGAGTTCCTGGCCGACCCGCTCATGGACCTCGCGCTGTGGCAGGTCGCCTGGGAGGGTGACCAGGTGGCCGGCATGGTCCGGCCGTTCATCAACGACGACGAGAACGCCCGCTTCGACGTCCGGCGAGGATGGTGCGAGAACATCTCGACCCGCGCCCCGTGGCGCGGGCGCGGGGTTGCCTCAGCGCTCATCTGTCGCGCCCTGCGTGCGCTGCGAGACCGCGGCATGACCGAGGCGGCCCTCGGCGTCGACGCCCAGAACGAGACCGGGGCCCTGCGACTGTACCGGAAGATGGGCTTCCGGGAGGTCTCCCGGGAGACGGAGTGGCGGGCACCGCTCCATCTCGCGGAACCCGCGGCGAGCTCCCGGTGAGCGGCGTGACGGGGAACCCGGCGTGAGCGGACCCGGCGTGATCGGAACCCGGCGTGAACGCGGAACCCGGCGTGAGCGACGTGCGCGGGGAACCCGGCGTGAGCGCGGAACCCGGCGTGAGCGGTGGAGCGAACCTGCCGGCCCTCGGCTGGGACGACGCGTGGGCCGCCGCGTGGGAGGCCGCCGCTCCCGGCGAGGGCCGCCTCCCGGCCCGGGTCGTGGCGGCGCACCGCGGCACCTGGGACGTCGCGATCGCCGCGGCGTCGCAGCCCCTGGAGGCCCGCGTGACGGGACGCCTGCGCCACGAGGCGGGGCCGGCCGAGCTCCCGGTCGTCGGCGACTGGGTCGCGGTCGACGCCCGCCTCGACGAAGGGGCGGCATCCGTGCACGCCGTCCTCCCCCGGCGGACGCAGCTCCGGCGCAAGGCGCCGACGGACGCCGGGGCGCCCTTCCAGGTCCTCGCCGCGAACGTCGACATCGTCCTGGTGGCGACGTCGCTCAACCGCGAGCTCAACCCGCGCCGCCTGGAGCGCTACATGGCGATGGCCTGGGAGTCGGGGGCCACGCCGGTCGTCGTGCTCACGAAGGTGGACCTGGCCCGGGACCCCGTCGAGGTCGCCGTGGCCGAGGCCCAGCTCGAGGAGGTCGCGCCCGGCGTGCCCGTGGTGGCGACCAGTGCCGTCAGTGGCGAAGGGGTCGACGCCGTCCGCGGCTTCCTGGGGGCCGGGCGCACGGTCGTGCTCGTCGGGTCGTCGGGCGTCGGGAAGAGCACGCTCGCGAACGCGCTGCTCGGGGAGGAGCGCCTCCTCGTCCGCGCGATCCGGGAGGACGATGCGCGGGGGCGCCATACGACGGTGGGCCGCCAGCTGGTCGCGCTGCCGAACGGCGAGGGCCTGCTGCTGGACACCCCGGGACTGCGCGAGCTGGGGCTCTGGGACGACGGCGCCGGCCTCGACCTCGCCTTCGCGGACGTGGCCCAGGCAGCGCAGGCCTGTCGCTTCTCCGACTGCCGGCACGAGGGCGAGCCGGGCTGCGCCGTGCGGGCGGCCCTCCACGACGGCTCGCTCGGCGCGGACCGCTTCGAGGGCTGGCGCAAGCTCGCCCGCGAGGAGCGCTTCCGGGCCCTCGAGATGGACGCCGTCGCCCGCCGGGCGGAACGGAAGCGCTGGGCCGTCATCGGGAAGGCGGGCGCCGCGCGAGCCAGGGTGAAGCGCGGGGAGTGGGGCCGGTAGGCGGTTCGGTGGCCACCCGACATCGGCCGCGGCCGCCAACCTGGACAGGCTCCGGCCCCGGCGAGCACGAAACCGGGTTCGAAGCCGGCGCCTGCCGGGCACATCGGCCGGGTTTCGTGCTCCGACGTGGTCTGTTCTGTCCACGGACCGCGCGGTCGCGGCCGTCCCGCCGACCAGGGCGGCCACTCAGAGCGCCACCCGCGTGAGCTCCAGCTGCGGAATCCCGGGCTGGGAGGCGGTCCGTGAAGCGGCCGTTCGAGGGAGCAGGGGGCACACGGAGGTGCGCGCCTCGACGGGGGCGATCCCGCCGGCCTACAGGGGCAACCGACGCTCTCGGGCGACGAGCTCCAGCCACGGCCGCTCGCGGGCGATCGTCGTCGCGGCGCCGTGCCCGGGGAGGACCCGGAGCCCGTCGGGGAGGGTCGCCAGCCGGGCCAGCGACGCCACCATCGCGTCGGGGTCGCCGCCCGGGAGGTCCACCCTCCCCCATCCGCCCGGGAACAGCGTGTCCCCCGAGAAGAGGATCCCCGCCTCGTGCGAGACGAGGCAGACGGATCCCTCGGTGTGGCCGGGCGTGTGGAGGACGTCGAGGCGAACGTCGCCGAAGCGGACGACGCCGCCCTCGGCGAGCTCGGCGGCGGGGACGCACGGCGGGATCGGGAACGGGGCGAAGAGCGGCTGCAGGGTCCAGGAGCCGGTACCAGTCGGCCGGGTGCGCGGCGATCTCGGCGCCGCGCATCGGATCGGGGCGATGGGCGCGGCCGTCAGCGGCGACGACCGCCAGGCCGTGCTCCGTCGGCGTGAGCGTCGGGCGCGTCGTTCCCGGGCGCGGCCTCGGCCGATGCGCCGGTGCGCGCCGCCTCGCGCGACCAGGCCTGGAGGGCCGCGTTCTCGCCCGCGTGATCCCAGTGGCCGTGCGTCGAGACGATCAGGGCCAGGCGCCAGCCTCGCGCCTCCAGCTCGCCGGTGATCCAGGGCAGGCCCGGGATCGCCGCGTCGATGGCGATCGCCACCCGCGTGCGCGCGTCGGCCACGAGGTGAACGTTCGTCTGCAGCGGCCCGATCACGCGCGTCACCAGCTCCATGGGCGGGAGTGTCGCACGGGCGGACCCCGGGGGGCCAGGGCGCGGTCCGCCGACGACGACCGAGGGTCAGCGCGGCTCCCAGGCCACGATGCCGGTGGCCATGGGGATCTGCGACGAGAGTCCGATGCTGCCGTCCGCGCGCTCCACGACGCGCCGGGCGAGCTCCTCCGCCAGGACCGCGTCCTTCGCGCTGCCGGGCTCGAGGAAGAGCTGGTTGCGCAGCCAGCGGGCAAGCTCGTCGCGCGTCGGGAAGCCACGGACGGGTCGCGGCACGCGCACGTCCCGCGGGTCGCGGCCGCGGGACCGGAGCAGGTCCAGGAACGCGTCGAGCGCGGGCAGCTCGGCCCGCTCCTCCCCGTGGACGGGCAGCCAGAACGCGTGGGCCGGCTGCGAGGGCTGGCGGTCGGCAAGGATGGCGACGCAGAGGCGGCCCGCCGCACCCTCCATCGCGTCGAGGAACGCGCCGATCGCCTCCACGTCGTAGCCGAGGTTGGCGATGAGGGCCACGTCGGCCGTCGGCGGCGGCCCGGCGGCCGGGTCGACCGGCCAGCGAGCCTCGACGGTCCGCACGTTGTCGATCCCGTGCTCCGTCGCCTGCTCGCGAAGCGCTGCGAGCATCCCCGGCGAGGGATCGAGGGCGATCACGTCCCGGACGCGCAGGGCGAGCGGAAGGGCGTAGCGGCCCGCCCCGGCCCCGATGTCGAGCCAGGTGTCCTCGGGGCGGACCAGGGGCAGCAGGTGGTCCAGCACCTGGTCGTCGTCTCGGCGCGGGTCGGCGATGAAGAGGCGGCTGACCGGCGCGTAGAAGTCGCCGCCCTCCGGCGTCTCGCGGACGCGCGCGGTCTGCTCATGGTGAGCACGAACGCGCGCGCCCCAGGCCGCCTCGGCGGCGGCGCGATCGGCCGTGCTCATGGGTGCGCATCCTCCAGGGCGGCGAGATCGGCCGGAGTGTCGATGTCGGGGTTGGCGCCGGCGACCGGAACGCGCACGACGCGGTCCGGTCGAGCGGCGAGGAGCGCACCGAAGCCACGGTCTCCGCTCGAGCTCGACTGCGAGCGGCCACGAGGCCGGCAGGAGGAGGACGGGGTTCGGGGCGCCGTCATCCGCGTAGGCGGGGGCGACGGCGCGCGAGCCGCGTGGGGCGACGGCGGCGGCGGCGAGGAGGTCGGCGATCACGTCCGGGCGGACCCGGGGCTGGTCGCCGAGGAGGACCAGGACACCGCGTGTCCCGGGCTCGGACGTGGCAGCGGCAAGGCCCAGCCGGAGAGAGGTGGCCAGGCCGCGCTCCGGGGCGCCGTTGACGGCCACCAGCACGCCGTCGAGCGCGGCCCGATCCCCGGCGAGGAGCGCCGCACGGACGTCGACGGCATCCCGCCCGAGGACGAGAACGAGGCGGGCAAGGCCGGCCGCCCGGGCCGCGGCCAGCACGTGGGCGACCAGCGGGCGGCCCTCGAGCCGCGCCCGCACCTTCGCCCCGCCGAACCTCGTCCCGGCCCCCGCGGCCAGGACCAGGCCGACGACCCGCGACGGGTCCCTCACGGGCGCGCCCCCGTGCGCATCGGCGCGCCCGTTCCCCCGTACCGCTCGGCCACGATCTCGGCCATGATCGCCAGCGCCGTCTCGGCGGGCGCCCGGCCGCCGAGGTCGAGCCCGATCGGCCCCCGCAGCCGCGCCAGGTCGGCCTCCTCCACCCCGGCCGCCAGCAGGCGAGCCCGCCGATCGGCCTGCGTCTTCCGCGACCCGATCGCCCCGACGTAGCGGCAGCCGCGGCGGAGCGCCTCGACGATCGCCGGCTCGTCGAACTTCACGTCGTGGGTCAGGATCGCCACCGCGTCCCGCGGCCCGAGTCCGATCTGGTCGGCCACCTCGTCCGGCCAGCCGACGACGAGCGAGTCGGCGTCGGGGAACCGCTCCTTCGTGGCGAACGCGGCCCGCCCATCGGTGACCACGGTCGCGTAGCCGAGCTCGCGGGCGATGCGGACGAGGGGCATGGCGACCTGCACGGCGCCGACGATCACGAGGCGCGGCCTCGCCGCGAAGCCCTCGATGAAGTACTGCCGCCCGGCGACCTCGACGGTGCCCGAAGCGCCGCGCGCCAGGAGGCCCGACGCCGCCTCGACGACGGCCGCGTCGACGTCCGGCGAGCCCGTCGGGACGGCGTGGACGTCCGGCGAGCCCGTCGGGCACGGCGATCGTCCCGTCCTCGGCGACGGTGAACGCCCGTGCCGGCGCCGCCCCGCGGCCGGGCTCATGCGGCCCGAAAGCCGGGGCCGGCGCGTCGGCGGGGAGGGGGATGACCACCGCCATGCCACCGCGCCCCGCGGCCGCGGCCACGACCTCCGGCCGCAGGAACGGCTCCACCAGGACGTCGATGGTGCCGCCGCAGGCCAGGCCCACGTCCCAGGCCTGCTCGTCGCTGATGCCGTAGCGGATGACCCGGCTCACGCCGTCGGCACGAGCGCGCTGGATCTCCTCGAACGCCGCGCCCTCGACGCAGCCGCCCGACACGCTGCCGGCAAGACGGCCGTCGGCCGTCGCGACCAGGTTCGCCCCCTCGGGGCGCGGCGCCGAGCCGAAGGTCCGGACGACGACCGCGCGGCCGAGCGCGGCCCCCTCGGCTTGCCAGGCCCGGACCTGGTCCAGGAGCTCCTTCACGGTCGCGATCCTCCGTTCATCCGGTCAGTCGGCGGGCCGCGAACGGATCGATCGCGGCCCCGCCCGCCCGCGTCGGCAGCCCGAAGACGCGCGGGGCGACGGCGGTGATGGCGCGGCGGCCGCTCCCCGTCGCCTCGATCCGGTAGACGTTCGGCACGCCGGTCCGCGGCGGGCGCCCGCTCGCGCCGAGCCCCAGGCCGCCGAGCACCTCGCCCAGGCGCTCGAGCGAGGCCAGGTTGTGGATCGGCAGGAAGTCGTCGACCGCCGGATACGCCGCCGCCATCCCGGCGGCGAGGGGCTCGTAGCCGTCGGCGCCGGCCAGCGGGTTGAGCCAGATCAGGCGGTGGCAGTTGCGCTGGAGGCGGGCTGTCTCGACGCCGACGAGCGCCGGATCGCCGCGGTCCCATCCGTCCGAGACGACGATGACCACGCCGGAGGAGCGCAGCACCCGTCGCGCCCAGCGGAGGTTGAACGTGCGCAGGCGACTCACCGATGCGCGTCCCACCCGACCAGTCGGTGACCGTCTCGGCCACCCGCCGGATCGCCAGGTCGGGGTCGCGTCCGCGCAGCTCGTGGGTGATCCGGGTGAGGCGCGTCCCGAAGACGAACGACTCGGTGCGCACGCCCGAGGCGCGCGTCAGCGCCTGCACGAAGCGCAGGAGGAGCCGGGCGTGCCGCTCCATGGAGCCGGAGACGTCGCACAGGACCACGATCGTCCGCGGCCGCCGGACGCGGCGCCGCCAGACCCAGTCGACCATGTCGCCGCCGGTCGCCAGGTTCCGCCGGAACATCGCCCGCGGCGCCAGCCGCCGCCCGTGCGGGTGGTGCTCGTAGCGGCGCGTCAGGCGCGTCTCGAGGCGCGGGCGCAGGAGGTCGATGAGCTTCTCCGCGTCGCGCAGCTCGGATGCCGTCATCCGGTCGAACTCGCGGTGGCTGAACGCCTCCGCGATCGAGAAGGCCCGCGGGCTGACGACCCTCCCCTCCCCGATCTGCCGGTCGTCCTCGCCCTCGCCCGACGGCTCCGCCTGCTCCGGACGGCCGGAACGCCGCTCGCTCCGCCGCTCCGCCGTCGACTCGGGAGCGACGGCGCCGTGCGGCTCCTTGGCCTTCTCGCGCGGGCTGCCGTCGGTCGGCGCCAGCGGCGCGATCCGGGCCACGTGGCGCCGCCAGAACTGGTCGAAGACGGCGTCGTAGACGGGCAGGTCGGCGTGGCGGCGACAGAAGATGGTCGAGCCCGCAGCGTGGACCTGGGCCCGGTCGCCGATGTCGACGAGGGTCAGCGCCCGGGCGAAGTCGAGCGCGCCGCGGAGGTCCGTGGGCACCCCGGCCGAGCGCAGGGCGCGGGTGAACAGGACGGCGTTCCTCAGGAAGACCGCGCCGTCGAACGTCGGCGAGCGGGTCGGGCGCGGATGCGCGCCGCCGGTCATCGCGCGGCTCGTCACTGCCCTGGTCAGATGCCGGCCGCGGTCAGCTCGTCGACGTAGGCGGCCGCCGTGGCGCCGCGGACCCGGCGGACGTCCTCCTCGTACTTGAGCAGGACGCCGAGCGTCTCGTCGACCAGGTCGGGCGCCAGCTCGCGGGCGCCGAGGGCCAGGAGCGCGGCTGCCCAGTCGAGCGTCTCGGCGACGCCGGGCACCTTCGTCAGGTCGGTCGTCCGCAGGCGACCCACGAAGCCGACGACCTGGCGGGCGAGGCGCGTCGGCGTCGCCGGCACGCGGGCCAGGACGATCTCGATCTCCTTCGCCGCGCTCGGGTAGTCGATCCAGTGGTAGAGGCAGCGCCGCTTGAGAGCGTCGTGGACCTCGCGGGTCCGGTTCGAGGTCAGGATGACCCGCGGCGGTGTCGTCGCCCGGATCGTCCCGATCTCGGGGATCGTCACCTGGAAGTCGGAGAGGATCTCGAGGAGGTAGGCCTCGAACTCCTCGTCGGCCCGGTCGATCTCGTCGATGAGGAGGACGGGCGCGTTCCCGTCAGACGCCTCGAGCGCCTGGAGGAGCGGCCGCTTGAGGAGGAACTCGGGGCCGAAGATGTCGTGGGCCGTCGCGCGTTCCACCTCGCCGCGCGCCTCCAGGAGCCGGATCTCCAGCATCTGGCGGGCGTAGTTCCACTCGTAGACGGCCGTCGTGACGTCCAGCCCCTCGTAGCACTGGAGCCGGATGAGGCGCGTGTCGAGCGTCTCGGCGAGCGTCTTGGCGAGCTGCGTCTTGCCGACGCCGGCCTCGCCCTCCACCAGGAGCGGGCGCCCCAGCGCGAGGGCAAGGAAGACCGAGGTGGCCAGGGAGCGGTCGGCAATGTAGTCCCGGCCGCGGAAGGCGGCCTGCAGTCCCTCGATCGTGGCCAGCTCGTCGGGGAGTGCGCGCGTCTCTTCCATCGTCCCTCGCTGCCGTTCGGGTCGCCGGGATCGTACATCGCCTGTTCCGGGGTGGGCCCGGGCGGGCGGGCGCGCGTGTTCGGCGGAACGTCGGCTGGATCGGCGAGCCGGATGGGCTTGGGGGCCGATCGTGCCGGAGGGTCGGCCATCGCGCGACTGCCGCCATCGCGCGACTGTCGCCATCGCCGGCCCGGGCACCCGCGGGCCCGGGCACCCAAACGTGGACAATCCGGGGCGCGCCACGCACGCAATTCCCCGTGATCGTGGGCCGGGGGTCGAGATCGAGCCGGGTTTCGTGCTGGATGCTGCCTTCTCTGTTCACGTTTCCGGGTCCGGCGGGCGCCGCGCGCGGCGGCAGCTGGAGGGTCTGGGGGACGTCGCTCGGGGTCCCGTTCACGGCTGGGCGCCCGGCACCCTCGCGGGCTGCGCCGCGGAACATACGTGGCCGATGAGTGGCCGCTGCCATCATCGGTCCATGAACGAGCACAACCGCCCGGGGCCAGCAGAGGCGACGCTCGCCGAGGGCGTTGCCGCGATCGCCCGGAAGACCCGTGGCGAGCTCGGGTGGTCACAGCGCGAGCTCGGCTCACGGGCCGGGCTGTCAAGGGCCCGGGTCGCGCGGCTCGAGCTCGGACACGGCGGCCGCGGCCGAATCGACGACGCAGCGCGGCTGCTCGACACGATGGGGGTCCGTGTCCATCTCCAGGTCCGGCAGCCGGTTCTCGTCGGCGGGCCGGCCCAGAAGGATGCCGCGCACGCGCGCGTCGTGACGTACGCCGCCCGCCATCTCGAACGGGCCGGATGGACGATGTCACGCGAGGTCCCGATCGGGGGTGACCGCGTCCGGGGCTGGATCGACCTCCTCGGGCACGACACCAGCGGGGGAGTCCTCGGCGTCGTCGAATGCAAGGGCGACCTTGACGACCTCGGGGCGCTCGAGCGGCAGGTTGCGTGGTACGAGCGCGAGGCGCCGTGGGCCGCAGGTCGCCTCGGCTGGGGGCGGAGTCGGACTCGGATCGTCCTCGTCGTGGCGTTGGCCAGCAGGCGAAACGTCGATTTCGTCCGGGCCAATCGCGAGCCGCTCCGGGCGCGCTTCCCGGATCCGGTGTCCCGCTTGCTGGAGTCGTTGGACCGAGGTGGGCACGACGAACGGGGATCTCCATGTCCTGGCGTTCGTGGATCCGGCACGTCGCGGGCCCGGCTGGCTGATCCGCTCACCCCTGGAGCCGGGCCGTCCGGTCATCCCCTACGACGATGCCCGAGCCTTCCTTGCGGGGCGTCGGCGTCCCTGAAGGTGAGGGCGGAGGCGGGCCGCGGGCGGGCCGGGCGGAGGTGGGGCGGGGCGGGGGTGGGCCGGGGCGGAGGTGGGGCGGAGGCGGAGGCGTGAGGGCGAGGCGGGGCCGGGGTGGGCCGGGCGGGTGGGCCGGGGCGGAGGCGGAGGCGGGGCCGGGAGTGGGCCGGGGCGGAGGCGGAGGCGGCCGCGGGGCCAGCCTTGGCGGTGGGACAGTCTCGGCGCCCCCCTCCCCCCGGCGCGAAGGGCCGGTCCTCGGACCTGGGTGATGCGCGGCCAAATCGGCCGCCCTCCAAGCGTGAAACTAGGCCCCGGCGCGGTCGATCGCCGGAGAGTCGGCGTGGTTTCGTGCGGCGACGGACAGCATCATGTCCGGGTTCCAGCTGAGCGACACGCGGCAACCGGGGAGACGGTCAGCCACGTGGTTCGGGGGCGGGTCGGACCGCCGGCACCGCGGCCGCGGGCGGGTCGGGGCGCGGGTCAGGACGCCGGTCGGTCGCGGGCGCCGATCAGCGCCGGTCCCGGCGGTCAGGGCGCGGCGGCTGCGGCGACCTCGGCCAGGGCCGCCTCGACGCCGTCGACCAGCAGGGTGATCTCAGCCTCCGTGATCACGAACGGTGGCGAGACCTGGAGGGCGACACCGCGCAGGACGCGGGTCAGGATCCCGTGGCGGCGCAGCGCGGCGGCGACGACCTCCGGGGCGCCCGGGTTCGCCGCCAGGACGCTCCGCGTCCAGCTCGACCGCCGCGGTCAGCCCCACGACCCGCGTCTCGCCCACGAGCGGGGCGTCGTCGAGGCGGCCGATCTCGCGCGCGAGGACCGGCTCCAGGGCCTGCACGCGGCCGACGAGGTCCTCGCCCTCGATGATGTCGAGGTTGGCGAGGGCCGCCGCGCACGCCGTCGCGTGGCCCGAGTACGTGTAGCCGTGACGGAAGATGGGCCCGGCAACGCCGTCCCAGAACGGCTCCTGCACGCGGCGCCCGATGAGCACCCCGCCCAGCGGCAGGTACCCCGAGGTGACGCCCTTGGCGAAGCAGATCATGTCCGGGGCGATCTCGTAGCGCTCGCTGCCGAACATCGTGCCCAGGCGGCCGAACCCGGTGATCACCTCGTCGGCGACGAGGAGGACGCCGTGCGCGTCGCAAAGCCGCGTGACCGCCTCCCAGTAGCCGTCCTCGGGCGGGATCACGCCACCCGCGCCGATCACCGGCTCACCGATGAAGGCGGCGATCTCCCTGCCGCGCGACTTGAAGAGGCGCTCCAGCTCGTCGACGTCGTGCGCCGAGACCTGGATCGTGTCGCCGACGATCGGGCCCCCGTACCCCTGGCTCATCAGGGGGATCCCGGAGAGGCCCGTCCCGAACGCGTGCATGCCGTGATAGGCGTGCTCGCGGCTGACGACGATCCGCTTCTCCGTGTGCCCCAGGGCGTCCCAGTAGCGGCGGGCGAGCTTCGCGGCGGTGTCCACCGAATCGGAGCCGCCCGAGCCGAAGAAGACCGCGGCACCCTCCATCGGGGCCAGGGTCGCCAGCCGGTCGGCCAGCTCGAGGGTCGGCGCCGTCGCGAAGGCGCCGAAGTTCGAGTAGGCGGCCAGGGTCGAGAGCTGGCGAGCGGCGGCGTCGGCGATCTCCGCCCGGCCGTGGCCGACGTTGCAGTACCAGAGGCCCGCGGTGGCGTCGAGGTAGCGGCGCCCGTCGGCGTCCTCGATCCACGCCCCGGCACCCCGCACCAGGACCAGCTCGTGGTCCCGGACCTTGCGCATGTCGGCGAAGGGGTGCCAGTAGCGGGTCGGCATCGGGACGGTGGGCTCCTTCGGGGCAGGGGCCTGGTCGGGGTCGGCGGCCGGGGTCAGGAGCCGGCCGGGCCGCGCCGGCGTGCGGGACGATAGTGCCCCAGCGCGGCACTTCGTGCGTCGATCGCCCGGGGATCCAGGAGCCCCAGCACCTCCTCGCGGCCGCCGGCGATCGTGCGCGCCGCCTCGCCCAGCAGGTCGAGCACCTCCCGCGCCCGCGCCGGCTCGAGGCTCGCCAGGCTGCCGGAAGGTGCGATCCCGACGCGGTCCGGCCCCCGCCCCTGCGTGGACGCGGCGTAGCCGGCGGCCCACACGACGTCCTCGACCCGCGTCCGCCGGCGCCCGCTGGCGTCGCCGACCCCGACGACGATTCCGCGCTCCGTCGGCGCCACCGCGACGAGGCGCCAGCTGTCGGGCCCCGCCACCAGGTCGAAGAGGTGACTCCGGTACGGCGCGGCGAAGAGGGCCTGCGGCGCCGAGCGCCAGCGGCGTCTCCGCCGGTGATCGCCAGCGAGGCGTGGAGGCCGTCCGGGAGGCCGTCCAGCAGCGCGCCGTGGGCCTCCGCGAACGCCGCGCGAGCGGTGTCGTCCGCCGGCAGCGAATCGGCCGGCTCGTGGACCTCGACGACCGGGCAGCCGGCGGCGGCCAACGCGCGGAGCGCCTGGTTCAGGGCCCGCGCCGTCGCGAGCGCACCTCCCGGCCCGGCCGCGGCGAAGGGTCCGACGAGCGCCAGCTTGACGGGGAGTGCCGATCCCCCCGCCGCGGCGGCATCCCGGGTCGCGGTCCAGGCCCCGACGAGGTCCTCGGGCGTTGCCGTCGCCGGGTGGACCCGGCCGTCGGCCAGGAGCCCCAGGCCGGCGTCGACCTGCGCGGCCACCACGGCGTCGAGCGCCGCCTCGGCGGGCAGGTCGGGCGGCCACGGGTAGCCGCCGGCGAGGGTCGCGAACATGAGCCCGATCGTAGTCGATCGGGCGCGCCGCGCCGCGCCGCGGTCCGCGGGCGTACCCTGCAGGCATGCCCGCCATCGGCGATGTCCTCGCCGGCCGTTACCGCATCGATGCCCGCCTCGGCGCCGGCGGCATGGCGACCGTCTGGCAGGCCCGCGACCTCCGCCTCGAGCGCGACGTGGCGGTCAAGGTCCTGCTCCCGAACCTGGCCGGCGACCCGGTGCTGGCGGCCCGCTTCGACCGCGAGGCCCGCGCCCTCGCGGCCCTGGCCGACCCCCACGTCGTCGGGCATCCACGACGTCGTCGAGGGTGACGCGGGGACCGAGCCGTTCCTCGTGATGGAGCTCTGCCCCGACGGCTCGCTCGGCGATCGCCTGGCCGACGGCGCCGCCCTGCCGCTCGACGACGCGCTCCCGCTCCTCGCCGATGCCGCCACCGGGCTGGCTTCGCTCCACGCCGCCGGCATCGTCCACCGCGACGTGACGCCGCGGAACGTGCTGCTGGCGGGCGGTCGGGCGCGCATCGGCGATCTCGGCCTCGCGCGGGCCGGCGTCCCCGGGGAGGCGCCGCCCGGCAGCGGGCTCACCGCGACCGGGACGGCCGTGGGCACCCTCGCCTACCTCGCGCCGGAGGTGCTCCACGGCGAAGCCGCGACTCCCGCCTCTGACGTCTATGCGCTCGGGGCGGTCGCCTACCGGACCCTGACCGGCATCCTCCCCCACCCCGCCGGCACGATCGCCGAGGTGGTCACGGCCCGCGACCAGGCGTTCGCGCCGCTCGCGCGCATGGCTCCCGGGACGCCCTCCGCCGTGGCGGACCTGGTCGACCGGGCGCTGGCGATCGATCCGACCGTCCGCCCGACGGCTGCCGAGGCGGCGGCGACCCTGGCGGGGGCGGCTCGAGCCCGGGGGGTCGGGCGAAGCGCGACACCGGGGATCGCCGCGTCGGCCGCGATCCCGTCGCCGACGCCGGGCCCGCCTCCCGACCTCGCCGACGATCTCACCGTCGTCGTCGCCCTGCCCGGGGCCAGCTCCGGCGCGCCCAGCCCCGGTGGCTCGTCGTCTCCGATCCCGCGTTCCCGGGTGCCTCGCGGTCCCCGACCGACCCGCGGTCGCCACCCGCTGCCCGAGCCCGGCCCTGGCTACCACGGTCCGGGCCTGTGGAGCGGCGAGCTCGTCGCCGTGGTCGTCGTCGCCATCGCGATCGTGCGTCCTCGTCATCCTCCTCGGCGGCGGCCCGTTCGGCGGATCGGGCGCGCCCGGCCCAACCGGCTCGCCGACCGCATCGACGGCCGCGACTCCGACGGCCAGCCCGGCGGCGACTCCCACGGCCACCCCGAGCCCGACACCGGCTCCCACGGCTGCGCCGACCCCGACCCTCGACCCGTTCGACGCGGCCGCCGCCCTCGTCGGCCCCGTGCGCGCGGCGATCGACGCCGCCAAGGGCCCGGACGGGCTCAAGGGCAAGGACGTCAAGGGCCTCGACGACGCCCTGTCGGCGGTGGCGGCGGCCCTCGCGAAGGGGGACGCTGCGAAGGCGCTCGACGCCGCGGGGAAGCTGGACGAGCGCGTCCGCGCCCTCCTCGACGCCAACGCGGTCAGCGGCGATCCGGCCGCCCGCCTCGCGTCGGCGGTGGCGGACCTGCTGGCGGCGGTGCGGGCGCTCCAGTAGTCGGCTACGGCGGCTGATCCGCACGACGGGCCGGGGCCCGCCTCGCGCTGGCCGCCACTCGTCGCGAGCGGTCCCCGCTACACTCGCCCGAGTGACCCGCCCCGACCCCCCGCCCCCACGAGATCGTCGACCTTGCCCGCGAGCGCTCGGCCGCCCGCGCCGCCCGCGACTGGCCGCGGGCCGACGCGCTGCGCGCCGACATCGAGGCCGCCGGCTGGAAGGTCGTGGATGCCGGCACCGCCTACCGGCTGGAGCCGGCGGCGCCGCCGACCGTCGAGGATGGCGAGATCGTCCGGTACGGCGCCGCCGCCACGGTCCCTTCCGTGCTGGACGAACCGCCCGTCCGCGCGCTTCACCGTGGAGCTGGTCGCCGAGGACTGGCCGGACGACCTGGCCCGGATGCTCGCCGGCCTGCGCGCCCACGCCCCGGCCGGAACCCAGGTCGTCATCGTTGCCAACGCCCCGTCCGCGGAGCAGGAGGCCCGCCTGTCGGCGGGGAGCCCGGACCTCGCCCCGGTGGCCGGCGCCTCGCCCCAGGTGGTCTGGACGAGCGCGCGCCTCGGTCACGCCGCGGCCCGCAACGTCGGGCTGCGCCGGGCGGCCGGCGCCGTCGTCGTCCTGGCCGACACCTCGATCGAGCCGACCGGCGACCCGCTGACCCCGCTCGAGACGGTCCTCGGCGACCCGGGGGTCGCCGTCGCCGGCGGCTTCGGCCTCGTCTCTGGCGACCTTCGACGATTCGAGGACGCCGCCGGGGCGGACGTCGACGCCATCGAGCTCGACTGGCTCGCCTTCCGCCGCGACGACCTCGCCGCGCTGGGACCGCTCGACGAGCGGTTCACCTTCGACCGCAACCTCGACATCTGGTGGAGCCTCGTCCTCCGTGCCGGCGCCGACGACTCCCCGCCCCGGGCGGCGCGACGCCTCGACCTGCCGCTGGCGCGCCACGCCCATCGCGGCTGGCCGAGCCTTCCCGAGGGCCAGGGCGATCGCCTCGCGAAGCGCAACTTCTACCGGGTCCTGGACCGCTTCCGCGACCGACCGGACCTCCTGTCCGGCGCTCCCGCCGGCGAACCTTCGACGGCCGCGGTCAGCGGGCCGAGGCACCGCCCGCCGGGCTGAGCGCCCCTTCCATCGCCAGCAGGACGCGCTTCCGCTCCACCCCACCGGCATACCCGGTGAGCGATCCGTTCGCTCCGACCACGCGGTGGCAGGGCACGACGATGGAGACCGGGTTCCGGGCCACGGCGGACCCGACGGCGCGCGCGGCGCCGGGCCTCCCGATGCGGGCCGCCAGCTCGGCGTAGGTGGTGGTGCTGCCTCGCGGGATCGTCCGCAGCTCCTCCCAGACCCGCCGCTGGAACGGCGTCCCGCCGCGCAACGCGACCGGGATCGTGCGCCGCGGCGGCGCGCCCGCCAGCTCCGCGTCGAGGGCAGCCCCGATCTCGACGAACGCGGCCGCGTCCTCCTGCCAGGAAGGGTCGACGGCCGGCCCTCGCCGGTGCTCGGGGAGGTAGCACCCGGTCAGGATCGTCCCGCCGTCCGGCGTCCGCTCACCCAGGAGCAGGAGCGGGCCGAGGGGGCTGGGATGATGCGCGTAGAGGGTGGCGGTCATCGGGGATCTCCATCGTCGTCGGGGTGGTGCTGGACGGCGGGCGCCGCCGAGAGCGACGCCCAGAGGTGGTGGACGGCGTAGGAGCGCCAGGGGCGCCAGCGCGCCGCGAGGGCTGCCATCGCCCGGGCGATCGCCCGGCCCGCCGCGGCTGGTCACGGCGTGGCGCAGGGCGACGTCGCCGGGCAGGAAGACGTCGGGGTCGGCCAGCGCCCGCATGGCGACGTAGGCGGCGGTCCACGGCCCGATCCCCCGGATCGTGCGGAGGCGGCGCGCGGCCTCCATCCGGTCGGTGCCGGCCTCGAGGTCCAGCTCCCCCGTCGCGATGGCCTCCACGACGCCGTGGAGCGCAGCGCGCCGGGCTCGCGGCCCGGGCAGGCTCGCCGGGTCGACGGCGGCAAGGTCGGCCGCCGCCGGGAAGAGATGCGTCACTCCGCCCTGCGGCGTCGCCAGCGGCGTGCCGTGGGCGTCCACCAGGCGGGCCGCGAGGGTCCGCGCGGCGGCCACCGTGATCGCCTGCCCGAGCACCGCCCTGACGGCCAGCTCCGTGCCGTCGACGGCACCGGGAGAGCGACGGCCGGGCACCGCCCGAACGAGGTCGGCGAGCATGGCGTCCCGGCCCAGCGTCTCGGCCACCGCGACCGGGTCGGCGTCGAGGTCCAGCAGACGGCGGCAGCGCGCAACGCGCCGGCCCCAGGTCCCGCGGGTCGGCAAGGGCGAGGGTGCAGCGGACGGCCTCGCCGTCGTCGGCAAGCTCCACGATCGCCGGCCCGTGCGGGAGCCGGAGGCTGCGGCGGTAGACGCCGTCGACGACCTCCTCGACGCCCGGCACGGCGCGCACCGCGAGGAA
This sequence comes from uncultured Chloroflexia bacterium, assembly GCA_963827965.1. Classification (GTDB taxonomy): domain Bacteria; phylum Chloroflexota; class Limnocylindria; order Limnocylindrales; family CSP1-4; genus CTSoil-043. The sequence continues at coordinate 33,546 of CAWHCW010000018.1, forward strand.
GCGCAGGAGGGCAGGCCAGGCGAACGGCGCCCGGCGGGCCAGGCGCAGGACGATCCGGCCGCTCGGCGCGGCCTCGCCCGGACGACGCGCCTCGCGGAGGGCCGTCGGCGCCGTCGCGAACACCTCGCGGATGGTCGCGTTGAACTGGCGCAGCGATCCGAACCCGGCGGCGAAGGCAACCTCGGTGACCGGGAGGTCGGTCGTCTGGAGGAGGAGGCGCGCGACGTGGGCGCGCTGGGCGCGGGCGAGGGCGAGGGGCCCGGCGCCGAGGTCGGCGGCGAGGTGGCGGAGCACCTGGCGCTCGCTGTACCCCAGGTGGCGGGCGAGCCCCGGCACGCCCTCGCGCTCCACGACCCCATCGGCGATGAGGCGCATCGCCCGGCCCGCGAGGTCGCCCGCCAGGTCCCACGCCGGCGAGCCCGGCACGGCGCCCGGGATGCAGCGCTTGCAGGCCCGGAACCCGGCCTCCTGTGCCGCGGCAGCCGTCGGGTAGAAGCGGACGTGCTCGGCGCGCGGCGTGGTGGCCGGACAGCTGGGCCGGCAGTAGATCCCGGTCGAGGTGACCGCGGTGAAGAACCAGCCGTCGAAACGAGGGTCGCGGCTCTGGACGGCGCGGTAGCGGCCGGCGAAGTCGAGGTCGAGCACCATGCCGAGAGGATGGCACCTCGGAGCGGTCGATGCTCGCGGGTTTCGGACATCGCGAGCGCGGGTCGACCGGGTCCGGCGCGGGCTCAGCTCCGGCGGCGGGCTCAGCCGGGTGCGGAGCCCAGCAGGACGGCCCCGACGACCAGGGCCGCCACCGCCGCCACGGCGAGCAGGCGGAGGAGGCCAACGACCCGGCGGTCCATCGTCCCCACCGCGCCCGCGGCCAGGACGGCCCCCGGCGCTCCCCGCGTCGCCGCCGGCCGCTGCCAGTAGGAGGCCAGCGTCGATCGGATCGGCGGCAGGGCGAAGCCCAGCCAGAGGCCCGCGAGCAACCCTCCCACGTGCGCCGCGTTGTCGATCCGCGCCCCGAGCGCGTCGAACCCGAAGCCGATGATGAGGTTGAGGACGACCAGCCCGCCGATCTGGCTCATGATCGCCCGCCCTCGGCCGTCCAGCACCGGGCGATGGACGGCGCTCACGACGAGCAGGACGCCGCACAGCCCGAAGATCGCCCCCGACGCCCCGACGCTCGGACCCGACCCGCCGAGCAGGAAGCTCGCCGCGGAGCCTGCCGCGGCGGTGAGGACGTAGAGGACGACGAAGCGGGCCGAGCCGTACAGCTGCTCCACCAGGGGGCCGACGAGATAGAGGAAGTACATGTTGAAGAGGAGGTGCAGGAGGCTCCCGTGGACCAGGACGGGGCTCACCAGGCGCCACCACTCGCCCGCCGCCAGGCCCTGCTTGTCCAGCCAGAGCGCGGCGAGGAGCTCCCCGCGCCCGGCTGGAAGGCGACGAAGGAGACGACGATCGTCAGGCCCAGGATCGCGTAGCTGGCCACGGGTCGCGGCTCGTCCGCGCGGCTGCGGGAGAAGTAGCGGCCGGCCGCCCGCTGGTCGCCCAGCTCCTTGTTCAGCCAGCCCAGGCGTGACGCGATCTCGGCGCGGTCCTGCGCGGGAGCCCGCCGCTCCGCCTCCCGGTAGGCGTCGCGGGCACCCCGCAGGTCCCCCTGCGCGAACCTTCGCGGCGGCGACCTGCCGGTGGGCGCGGTACGTGACCGGGTTCTCGGGGAGGCGGGTCGCCTGCTCCCAGCACTGGCGGGCGCCCTCTTCGTCGTCGAGGCGGTAGAGCGCCTCCCCCGCGCCCACGAGGGCGGCCGCCGTCAGGCCCGCGTCGGGCATGCCGACGAGGCGCGCATACGCGACCCGCGCGGAGGCGTACTCGCCCATCGCCAGCAGCTCGTCGGCGCGCGCCAGGAGCGCGGCGGCCGTGGCCCGATCCAGCGGGCCGGGAGCGAGAGGATCCGTCGCCGCCGGGAAGGTCATGCGCCGACCGTAGCAGAAGGGCCGTCGCGACGCCGCCGGATAGACTCACGGCATGTGCGGACGGTTCACCCAACAGCGACCGAGCGCCGAGCTGGCCGCCCTCTTCGGCGCCGAGGACCTGGCCGAGACGCCCCGGCGAGCGCTACAACCTCGCGCCGCAGCAGCCGGGGCTGGTGGTCGTCGAGCGCGACGACCTGCGCCGGGCGATCGTCCCGTATCGCTGGGGCCTGGTCCCGTCCTGGGCGAAGGACGCCCGGATCGGCAACCGCCTCATCAACGCCCGGGCAGAGACCGTGGCGACGACGCCGGCCTTCCGCGCCTCGTTCCCGAAGCGCCGCTGCATCGTCCCCGCCGACGGCTTCTACGAGTGGGAGCGCATGACGCCGGAGATCCGCCAGCCGAACCTGATCCACCGCGCCGACGGCGAGCCGATGGCCTTCGCCGGCCTCTGGTCGATCTGGCGCGACCCGACGCAACCGGACGCCGAGCCGATCCGGACGTTCTCGATCATCACCACGACCGCCAACGCCACCCTCGAGCCCATCCACGACCGGATGCCGGTGATCCTGCCGGCGTCCGCCTGGACGGCCTGGCTGGCCCCGACGCCACCCGACCCGGGAGAGCTGCTCGCGCTCCTTCGCCCGGCCCCCGACGACCTCCTGGAGCGCTACCCGGTCTCGAAGCGGGTGAACAACGCGCGCAACGAGGGTCCCGACCTGGTCATCCCGCTGGGCCCCCTGGGGCCGGGGCCGGGGGCGCTCCTCCCCGGGTGACCTGCCGGCGCGGCCGAGGGCGGAGCCGGATCCCGGATCAGCTCGCCCGCCGCTTCCCAGCCGCCCGCGGCCGTCGCCGCGCGAAAGGCCTCGGCGGGCGGGGTCCCGCGGTCCAGGGCGGCGGCGTAGCGCCCGACGAGCCCCGCGAAGGCGCCGTCGGGATCGTCCGCGGGCGCCTCGAGGAGCGTTGCCGCCTCGTAGGCCGCGGGCGCGGCCAGGCCCGCCGGGGCGACCACGACGAGCCCCGCGCCGGCGAAGGCGGCGGCCTCGGCGATGACGGCCGCTCCCCCGTCCGCGACCGGCTCGACCGCGACCACCACCCGGTAGTCGCGGAGGTAGCGCAGGCCCAGGGCGAGGTCGGCCGGCTCGAGGGTCGGTGCCACGGGGGCCTCCGATGGTGAGCCCGTCGGCGGACGGCCCGTCGCGGCCCGGGCCTCGGCCTCGGCGAGCAGGGCGGGGACCGGCTCGAGGTCGTCGTCCGCCGGCTCGAGGTCGTCCATCGCGAGGGCGGTTGGCCGGGCCGGGTCGCGCAGGACGGCGAGGTGGCCGACCAGGGCGCGGGCGAGGGCGAGGAGCAGCTCCTCGCCGGCGCCGTCGTCGCCGATCTTCGTGAGGATCTCCACCGTCGCGCCGTCCGCGGCGGCCGCGGCGGCGATCCGGGGAGCGGTGCCCACGACGCTCCCGATCCCCGACGGGGCGGTGCGCAGGGCGGCGGGACCGATGACGACGATCACGCCCGTCAGCCTAGCAGGACACTGGCGGCGCGTTCGAGGATGGCCCTCGATCAGCCGTCGGAGTCGGGCGTCTTGCTGGGCTCCGGTGTGCGGGTAGGCTGCGGCGTGTGGCCCGGCTCGGGCGTCTCGGTCGGGCGCGGCGTCGCCGTCGGGCGCGGCGTCGCCGCCGGCTTCGGCGTTGCGGGCGAGGTTGCCTCGTCGGACGTTTCGCTCGGCTCCGGGCTCTCGCTCGCCCCCGGCGTCTCGCTCGGCTCCGGGCTCCCGCTCGCATCGGGCGAGACGGACGGTGACGCCGTGGGGCTCGGCGAGGGGCTGGGCGAGGCGACGATCGGGCTCGGGCTCGCGAGCTGGGTCGCCGGCGCCGTCTCCGAGGGGCGGTCCAGCAGCCCGCCGAGCGCGCCGACGCCAAGCGCTCCGACGCCGAGCGTCGCGGCCAGGACCACCACGACGAGGGCCATGGCCGGGGCGCGCACCGCCAGGGGGCGCCCACCTGTCCAGGCGATCCGCCAGAGGTCGCCGAAGGCCGCGAAGACGCCAAGGACGGCCCCGCGACGCGCGGCGGAGGCGGCGGCCACGACCGGACGCGGCGTCGGCTCCGCGACGACGGCCGCCATCACCCGGTCGGCGAACCCGGTGCTCGGCGTGATGTCGTCGACGACGGCGAGCCATTCGAGCTCGCGGGCGGTCGCCATCAGGCGAGCCTGGTCGCCCGCCGTCGCGTCCCCGTCGAGCTCGTCGGGCCGGAAGCGGTCGGGGCGCCTCCAGCGCTCGCCCATCAGGCCACCCCCGCGGATTCGAGAGAGCGGCGGAGCCGCTCGAGACCGCGGTGGAGGTGCGTCTTGACCGTCCCCAGCGGACGGTCGGCCTGGATGGCGATCTCGGCAAGGGAAAGCTCCCCGAAGAAGCGGAGCAGCACGACCTCGCGGTACGGCTCATCGAGCCCGGCCACCGCCGTGCGGATGGCGGCCGCCCGCTCGGCGCGCACGGCGAGGTGGGCGGGATCCATGTCGTTGCCGAGCGCGGCCGTGAGGGCCGCCTCGCCGACCAGGTCGCGCCCCCCTGGAGCGGGGCCGTCCAAGGGGACCGGGCGCGGGTCGATCCAGGCGACCGGGCGGCGCCGGCCGGCCCGGCGAACGGCGATGCGCGTCGCAATGCGGGCGAGCCAGGCCCCGAAGGGTCCCTCGCCGCGCCACGTCCCGAGCGCGCGATAGGCAGTCACGAAAGCCTCCTGGGAGGCGTCCTCGGCCTCGTGGAGGTCGCCGAGGATGCGATAGCAGCTGCGCACGATCGCCCGCGACTCGCGCTCGACGAGGACACGGAAGGCATCGGCGTCGCCGGCAAGGACCGCGGCGACGACGCGGCGCGCCTCCGGATCGTCCGGGGGCGAAGCGTCGGGCCGCTGGAGATCGCGCGCGGTGTCGATCGTTCGGCCTCCTGGAGGGAAGTCGCCCGCCGGGCGATGCTCCCGGGCAGACGATACGACGCACGGGGGGTCGCGCGCCGCGTCGTCGCCATCTGGGTCGTCATCGCCCGGCGGGCTGAAGGCAGGCCCGGCCGGTCAGTCGTCGCCGCCGCCGTGGCCGCCATCGTCGGGAGTCGACGTCGGAGCTGCCGTGGGGTCGTCGCCGCCGTGGCCACCGCTGTCGTCGTCATCGTGGTCGTCGTTGCCCGGCGACGCGGTCGGCGACGCATGGTCGTCGTCCTCGGGCGAGCTCGTCGGCTCGCTGTCTCGCGCGGGCTCGGCCGTCTCGTCCGGCTCCGCGGTCTCGTTCGGCTCGGCCGTCTCGGCCGGCTCGGCGGTGGCATCGTCGCCCTGGCCGTCGGTCAGGCCGGCGGTCTCGGTCGGCTCCGCTCGTCTCGGTCCGGCTCGGCGGTCGGAGCAGCCGTCGGATCGTCCGTGGCGAAGGTGGCCGCGGGGGCCGCGTCCGGCGAACCCGGCGCGAAGACCGCGTTGGCCGCGAAGGCCCCGCCGGCCACGAGGAAGATGGAGACCGCGGCCGCGGCCGCGCCGCGAGCGATGCTGGGTCGATAGCGGTCCATGGTGTGAAGTGCCTCCCGGTGGTGAAAGCGGGCCGGTGATCTCCGGACTCCGCGCCGCCGGTCGATGACCGGCCCGCTACTCCACCTGAGACGGCGATCTCGACAAAGGTTTCAGGCGTGGCGGATTCGGGCGCTCGAGCGCGCCCGCGCCGCACCGAACCGGAACGCGGCGCCATTGACGGCCTCGATCCTCTGGCTGCCCGAGGAGAGCGCCGAGCCGGGCGCGACGTCAGTCGCCGGGTTCCGCGCCCTCCGCCTCCCGGACGACCTCCAGGTCGCCCAGTCCGAGGGCCTCGACATCGGCAGCCACGGCGTCCGCGTCGCCGACGAGGACGATGCCGAGCCGCTCGAGGTCGAGGTGCGCCCGCGCCGCCGCCAGCACGTCATCGGCCGTCACGGCCTCGATCGCGGGACGATAGCGCTCGAGCTCGTCGTCGGGCAGCTCGTAGGTGACGATCCCGGTGACGGCCGAGACGACCGGGCCCGGCGTCTCGAAGCGCAGCGGGAAGACGCCGACGAGGTAGTCCCGGGCGGCCCGCAGCTCGGCCTCGGACGGCGCGGCGTCGCGCATGCGTCGCAGCTCGGCGACGAGGTCCGCCAGGGCCGGCGCCGTCGCCTCGGTGTTGACCGCCGCCCGCGCCGTGAACGGCCCGGCGTGGCGGCGCAGGTCGAACCCGGCGCCGGCGCCGTAGGTGTAGCCCTTCTCCTCGCGCAGCTTCATGTTCAGCCGGCTGTTGAAGAGGCCGCCGAGGATCGCCGACATCACGGCCACGGCGTGGAAGTCCGGCGTGCGGCGGGGCAGGCCGCGGTGGCCGACGCGCAGCTCCGACTGCACGGAGCCCGGTCGATGGACCAGCCGGACGACCGGGCGATCGAGCCGCCCGGCGTCGGACGGGGCCGCCCGGACGCCGGCCCCGGGGGCCGGGACGGGCGCCAGGTCGCCGAGGAGCGGCTCGAGGATGGCCATCAGGTCGATGCCGTCGAGGTCGCCGCCGATCACCAGGGCGGCGCGCTCGAAGCCGGCCCAGCTCGCCCAGGACGTCTCGACCACGGCGGCGTCGATGCCGGCCACCGTGTCGCGGAGCCCGCCGGCCGGGCGGGCATAGGGGCTGGCCGCGTCGTAGATCGTGGCGAGATACGCCTCCTCGGCCCGGCGGGCCGGGTCGGCCCGGGCCTGGAGCAGGTCGTTGAGGCGCTGGTCGCGGAGGCGCTCCACCTCGCGGGCCGGGAAGGCCGGCTCGCGAACGACCTCGGCGAGCAGCTCGAGCGCCGGCGCAAGGCGCTCGGCCGGCACCTCCACGCCGATCGTCGTCTGGTCCCAGCCCGCCTCCGCCCGCAGCGACGCCCCGAGACGCTCTGCCGCCTCGACGAGGGCGAGGGCGTCGCGGCGTCGCGTTCCCTCGGTCAGGGACCGGGCGGCGAGCACGGTCGCCCCACCGAGCGCCGCCGGCTCGTCGACCGCGCCCATCGGCAGGGTCAGGCTCGCCGTGACGAGCGGCCGGCCCGGGAGGTGGACGAAGCGGACCGGCAGGCCGCCCGAGAGGCGTCCGCGCTCGACGGCCGGAAACGTGAATGACCGCGGCGTCCCGGGGACCGGCCGCGTGGCGAGGGCGGCCTCGAGCGGATCGAGCGCGCTCATGCCTCGGCCTCCGTGATCCCGCCCTCGAGCGGCCCGGCCGGGCCGTCGTCCCCGTCGTCCCCGGCGTCCTCGGCTCCGTCGGCATTCGCGGTGGACGCCGGCACGTAGGTGAGGACGACGCGGTTGTGCTCGACCAGCAGGGCGGCACAGGCGGCCCGCACGTCGGCCGCGGTCACCGCGAGATAGCGGTCGAGCTGGCGGTTGATCTCGTCCGGCTCGTCGAGAAGGGTCGCGTACATGCTCAGCCGGTCGGCGCGCTCGGAGACCCGCTGGAGGGACCCCAGCTCGTCGGTCTCGATCAGGGCCTTCGCCCGCTGCAGCTCGTCGTCGGTCACGTCCTCCACGGCGAGGCGCGCGATCTCCTCGAGGAAGCCGGCCTCCACCGCTGCGGCGGTCGCGTCGGGCCGGACGGTCGCCCAGCCCATGAAGATCGACGGGCCGGACGCGAAGGGGAGGAGGAAGATGACCACGTCCTGGGCGATCCGGCCCTCGCGGACGAGGCGGCGGTGGAGGCGGCTGCCCTTGCCGCCGGCCAGGACCTGGGCCGCGATCTCCAGCGCGTGGAGCCGCACGTCGCCGAGCGCGGGCGCGCGGTAGGCAGCGTAGATCCGGGTGAGCGGCACCCGGTCCTCGACCGTCTCGCGCCGCTCGCCGCCGAGCGTCATGGGAAGGGGATCCGTCACGAAGGGCGGGATCGCCGGGTTCGCCGGGATGGGCCCGAAGTACCGCTCCGACCCAGGCGCGGGCCCGCCCGGGGTCGACGTCGCCGACGATCGAGAGGACCGCGTTGTTCGGGGCGTACCAGGTCCGGAAGAAGGCGCTCACGTCCTCCAGCGACGCGGCATCGAGATCCTCCATCGACCCGATCGTCGGGTGGTGGTACGGGTGCTCCGGCGGGTAGAGGTGGCCGAGCAGCTTCTCCTGCCAGGTGCCGTACGGCTGGTTGTCGTAGCTGACCCGCTTCTCGTTCTTGACCACCGCGCGCTGGTTGTCGAGGTTCTCCTGGCTCAGCGCGTCGAGCAGCGTGGCCAGGCGGTCGGCCTCCAGCCAGAGGGCGAGCTCCAGCTGGTGCGACGGCATCGTCTCGAAGTAGTTGGTGCGGTCCAGCCAGGTCGTGCCGTTCATCGTCCCGCCGGCGGCCTGGACCAGGGCGATGTGCTCGGCCTTCGCGACGTGGCGGCTGCCCTGGAACATCACGTGCTCGAAGAGGTGGGCGAACCCGGTCCGTCCCCGCTGCTCGTGCTTGCTCCCGACGTCGTACCAGACGTTCAGCGCGACCACCGGGACGAGATGGTCCTCGCTGATGATGAGGCGGAGCCCGTTCGGGAGCCGCTCGTCGGTGAAGGGGACGACCGGGATTGGCATGCGGGCCTCGACTGCAGGGGACGGTGGGGGGTGCGGTGCCCGCGATTGTACGGGCGGGCGCGGTGCGAGGGGTGAGCGCCCGAAACCGCCCTCAGCCGCCCGGCGACGCGGGGCCGACGCCGCTCGGCGGCGCGACGACCGTCAGCTGGCCGCCGTACATCCCCATCGAGCACGAGTAGGACACCCGCCCGGGCTCGAGCGCCGGCAGGTCGATCGTGTTCTCTCCTTCGTGGAGCGTCACCGCGAGGCCGAGCGACGGCACCTGGAGGAAGACCGCGCAGGAGTTCTGGTCCAGCGACTCGACGATCCAGCGGGTGGGCATGCCCGCGTAGAGGGCCGCGTCAACCGGCTGGTAGCCGGTCGCCAGCTGGAAGGTGCGCAGGACCTGGACGCCGTCCTTGATCTCGACGACCGGGGCCCGAGCCGCGCTGTCCGCGGCCCCACCCGACGGCGCGGCCGCGGGCGCGACGACCGTGAGCTGGCCGCCGTACATCCCCATCGAGCACGAGTAGGACACCCGCCCGGGCTCGAGCGCCGGCAGGTCGATCGTGTTCTCGCCCGCGTGGAGCGTCACCGCGAGGCCGAGGGACGGCACCTGGAGGAAGACGGCGCAGGAGTTCTGGTCCCGCGAGTCGACGATCCAGCGGGTGGGCCTCCCGGCATAGATCGCGGCATCGGCAGGAAGGTAGCCGGTCGCGACCTGGGAGGTCCGCAGCACCTGGACCCCACCGTCGATCGTCACGGCCGGCGCCGGGCCCGTCGCCAACGTGGCGCCGAAGGTCGGCGAGATCCCGGCCAGCCGGAGCCCCGCGGTGGCGTTGACGACGGCGAAGCCGATCACCACGACCCCGACCAGCCGCAGGACGGCGGGCCGCATCCGGGACGGCAGGAGGGCGGGCAGGCCGCCGAGGGCGAGGAGGCCGGGGGCCGTCCCCAGGGCGAAGACGGCCATGATCGCGCCGGCGGAGAGCGGCGAGCCGGTCGAGAGCGCGTAGACCTGGACCGCCTGGGTGAACCCGCAGGGAAGGAAGAAGGTCGCGGCGCCCAGGGCGGCGGCCCGCGGGTCCGAGTAGCGCGTCACGTCGCCCTCGTCGAGGCCGAGCCGTCGCCCGAGGCCCGCGGGCAGCGTCGGCGACCAGGCGGCGATGCGGGGCGAGAGGCCGGTGAGGCGCACCCCGAGGATCGTCATCACGACGGCGACCGCGATCATGAGGGCGGCCACCGCGACGGCGGGCAGCACCACGGCGGACCCGACCGCGCCGAGCACGGCGCCCAGGACCGCGAAGCCGACGACCCGGCCCCCCAGGAAGACGACCGTCGGGCGCAGGCGGAGCGCGACGCTCGTGTCCGTCGCGGCCGGCCGGCTCGCCGCGAAGGCGGCCGAGAGGGCCAGGACGAGGCCCCCGGTCAGGGCCATGCAGGTGGAGACGCCGGCCGCCAGGCCCAGCAGCCCCGCGACGACGAGGCCCCCCTCCGCGATGCTCCCGGCGCCGGACGCGAGCGAGGTCAGCCCGCTGAGCTCGGCGGCCACGGCGATCGCGACGACGAGGGCCAGCCCGCCTGCGGCCGCGAGCCACGTCCGCGACTCGCGGGCCAGCCAGGGCGTCCGGCCGATCCGGTAGCCGGCGGCCTCGATCGCCTCGGCGAGGGCAGCGGCCGGCAGCGGGCCGCTGGAGGTCACTTCCACGCGAGCGTTCGTCGCGGACGCGGTCACGGCTTCGACGGAGGCGATGCGACCGACGTGGCGCTCGATCCGGCGCTCGCAGGTGCGACAGGTCATGCCCTCGACGGGCACGACGGTAACCACGGTCGCCGCGGACCGGTCCTCGCGGGGGACGCGCGTGGAGGGCATGCTCGAATCGTGCAGAGGTGCGCATGGATGTCAAGGACCTCCGGCCCGTCATCGGCCTGCCGAGCGGCCCCAAGGCGGTGGCGCGGCCCCACCGGCCGAGAGATCGCGGCCAGCCGTTCACCGGTCAACGGGCAGCCTCTTGACATCTCGTCGACTCGACGTTAGATTTCTATCTAACACATGGACGACACACGAGGAACACCGATGACCCGCTCCGCCCGCACCACCGAAGCGCAGAGGCCGAAGCGGGCGCTCGTGCGCAACATGAGCGGCGCGGCCGCGGCGGCGCCTCCCGAGGCTCCCGAGGTGATCCTGGAGGCTCGGCCGGCGCTCGACTTCCTCGTCAGCCTCATGCTCGACACGGATTCCGAGCTCCTGCCGGCGGATCGCGCCTGGTACGACGCCTCGCGGGCCTCGCTGTCGGACGCGCTGCGGCGCGATCTCGCCCGCGTGCTCGGGGACGATGTCAAGGGCATCTGCGGGGCGATCGTGCCCCTGGTCATCGAGGACCCGGCCGTCCGGTCGTCCGCGGACGTCGTCGCCCTCGCCGGCCGGATCGACCCCCGCGACCTCCTCGACACCTTCAGCGACGGCGACGACATGAAGGCTGCCATCGCCCTCGCCCGGCGCGTCCTCGACGGGGAACGCGGAGGAGCGGGATCGGGCCGTGTCGCTCTGGCCGGAGGAGCTGCGGGTCGCCATCGGCCGCCTCCTCGACGATCCCGACCGCGAGCTGCGGGCCCTGCGCCGCGTCCTGCGGGCGTGGCGCGAGCGCTTCGCGCCGATCGAGGACCGCGTGGCGCGCATGGAGGAACGCGACGTCGCCGAGCGGCGCGCCGATCTCGGGCGCCTCCCCCTCGCCGATTTCGTGGAGCGGGCGACGGGCGGGGTTCGCTGGGTCCCCGAGCCGGGCACGCGCCGCCTCTACCTGAGCCCGAGCTACTTCACGCGGCCCTACAACTACATCTTCGGCGGCCGCGACTGGCACATGTTCGCCTACCCGCTCGCCGAGTCCGCCCTCGACGGAGACGGCGGCGCGGTGCCGGCCGCCAGCGTTCGCCTCTTCAAGGCCCTGGGCGACGAGAGCCGGCTGCGGATCCTCCGCTTCCTCGCCTCGGGCGATCTCTACCTGACCGAGATCGCCGAGCGCATGGGGCTCTCCAAGCCCACCGTCAGCCACCACCTCGCCCTGCTCCGGGCGGCCGGCCTCGTGACGATCACCCAGGCGGGCGCCCTCACCTACTACACCCTGCGCCGCGATCGGATCGCGGAAGCCGGCGTGGAGCTGACCCGCCTCCTCGCCGGGCCCACCCAGTAGACGGGCGCCGCCGGGCGCCAACCGCGGCCACCGGGCCGACGACGAGTTAGATGTCCATCGAACGGAGGGACGACGAGATGCAGACGAAGGGCCGGCTCGGCGCCTCGCCGACCGACGCGACCAGCTTCAGGGGGGAAGGGATGAACGCGATGAGCCACGAGATCGAGTTCCGGATGCGGCGCCTCCAGGGCGAGGCCGAACGCCAGCGGCTGGCGCCCCGGCACGATGGCCTTCGGCATCGCCTCGGCCACGCGCTCATGGCGCTGGGGCAGACGATCCACGGGATCGAAGCCGAGCGCCCGGCCCGCCAGTCCCTCGACGCCTGCTGAGGCCAGCGCCGGGCGACCGGCGGGCTCACGCCGCCGGTTCGTCGGCCGAGGCCGCCCGGGCTGGCCGGGGCGGCACCCCGGGCGCGGGCACCCACTCGCCGAGCGGCCGCACCTCGGCGATCAGCGCCTCGAGGTCGGGGTCGATCGCCTCGGCCGCGGCGACGGCTGTCTCCATCGCCGTGAGGCAGAGGACGCCCTCCGCGATCGTCGCCAGCCGGATGTCGGCCGCGTCGCGCACCGGGCCCGAGCGGGGCGTCGGCGTGTTGACGACGAGCCGGGCCCGCCCCGACGCGATGAGATCGAGGATCGCGACCTCGCCCGGGCCCGCCACGGCCCCCAGCTTGGCCACGGCCTCCGCGTCGTGGCCCAGGGCCGCGAGGGCGGCCCGCGTCCCGGGCGTGGCGGCGAACCGGTAGCCGGCCTTGGCCAGGGCGGTCGCGAGCGGGCCGAGGAGCGCCTTGTCGCGGTCGGCGACGGTGAGGAGGGCGAGCGCCCCGCCGGGTCCCGGGCGCGGCGGCACGAGCGCGGCGGCCACGAGGGCCTTGGCGGTGGCGACCCGGACGTCGGCGTGGATCCCGATCACCTCGCCGGTGGACTGCATGAAGGGGCCCAGCGACGGATCCACGCCCCGCAGCTTCGCCGTCGAGAAGGCCGGCGCCTTGACCGCGACGAATGACGGCGGCGGCAGCAGGCCATTCGGCCACCCATGGTCCGCGAGCCGCTCGCCGAGGGCGATCCCCACGGCGAGATCGACCAGGGGGACCCCCGTGACCTTGCTGATGAAGGGGACCGTCCGGCTCGCCCGCGGGTTGACCTCGATGAGGTAGACGCCGTCCTCGCGGACGATGAACTGGGCGTTGACCAGGCCGCGAACCTCCAGGGCCCGGACGATGCGCTCCATCGAGGCGACGATGAGGGCCTGGTCGGCCTCCGACACGCTCTGCGGCGGGAAGACGCCGACCGAGTCGCCGGAATGGACGCCGGCCCGCTCGACGTGCTCCAGGAGCCCCGGGATCAGGACCGTCTCGCCGTCGGCGACGGCGTCGACGTCGACCTCCACCCCCTCGAGGTAGCGGTCGATCCGCACCGGCCGGTCGGGGTCGACCACCGTGGCGGCGGCGAGCTGGGCCACCAGGTCGTCGCGGGAGTAGGCGAAGTCGATCGCGAGCCCGCCGATGACGAACGAGGGCCGGACGATGACCGGGTAGCCGATCCGCTCGGCGATCGCCTCGGCCTCGTCGATCGAGCGGGCCATGCCGCCCTCCGGCTGGGGGATCCCGAGGCGGTCCACGAGGGCGCTGAAGCGAACCCGGTCCTCGGCCTGGTCGATCGTCTCGAGCGACGCCCCGAGGAGGGGCACGCCGGCGGCGGCGAGGGGGGCCGCCAGGTTGAGCGGCGTCTGGCCCCCGAACTGGACGAAGGCCGGGAGGGGCGTCTCGCCCGCCGCGGTCTCCGCGGCCACGATCTCGCGGACGCTCTCCGCGTCGAGCGGCTCGAAGTAGAGGCGGCTGCTGGCGTCGAAGTCGGTCGACACCGTCTCGGGGTTCGAGTTGGCCAGGATCGCCTCCCAGCCACGGGCGCGGAGGCTCTCCGCGGCCCGGACCGCGCAGTAGTCGAACTCGATCCCCTGCCCGATCCGGACCGGCCCCGAGCCGATGACCAGGGCCGCGGGACGGGCGACCGGCGGCGCCTCGGGCGGCGATCCGGCCGCCGCGTAGGTCGAGTAGAAGTAGGGCGTCGCGGCCGCGAACTCGGCCGCGCAGGTGTCCACCATGGCGAAGCCCGGGAACCAGCCCCAGCACCGCCCGCGCCGCCGCGACCGCCGGCTCCTCGACGCCGGCGAGGGTCGCGATCTCGCGGTCCCCCAGGGCGATCCGCTTGGCCGTCGCGAGCAGCGTGGCGGCCGCGGCGTCGGCGGGGTCCGCGATCGCCGCCCCCGCGTCCCGGATCCGCCCCTCCAGCGCCACGGAGCGACCCAGCTCGGCGACGAACCAGGGGTGGATCCCGGTCGCCTCCACGATCGCCGCTTCGCCGACGCCGCGGCGCAGGAGCGCGAGCACCCGCCAGAGGCGGTTGTCGGACGGGCCGATGAAGCGGCGCAGGACGATCGGGGCGGCGCTCCGCTGGGCGTGGCGGGTGCTCTCGCAGCTCTCGCCGTCCTCGCCGATCCAGCGGATGACGGCGTCCTCCTCGTCCGGATCCCCGGCCAGGGCGGCGGCCAGGTAGTCGAGCGTCGGCGCCCACGCCGGGTCCTCCGCCAGCGGTCCGGCGCCGGCCTGCTCCAGGCCGCGCAGGGCCTTGTTGAGGGCCGCGCCGAAGGTCCGATCGATCGCCATCACCTCGCCGGTGGCCTTCATCTGGCTGCCCAGGGTCCGGTCGGCCCGGGGGAACTTGTCGAACGGGAAGCGCGGCAGCTTCACGACCAGGTAGTCGAGGGCCGGCTCGAAGGCGGCGACCGTCGTCCCGGTCACCACGTTCGGGATCTCGGCAAGGCGGCGCCCGACGGCGATCTGGGCGGCGACGCGCGCGATCGGGTAGCCGGTCGCCTTGCTCGCCAGGGCGGAGCTCCGGCTGACCCGCGGGTTCACCTCGATGACGGCGTAGTCGCGGGAGTCGGGCGAGAGGGCGAACTGGACGTTGCAGCCGCCCTCCACGCCGAGGCCCCGGATGATCGCCAGCGCGGCGGTCCGCAGCCGCTGGTGGACGGCGTCGGGCAGGGTCTGGACGGGGGCGACGACGATCGAGTCGCCGGTGTGGACCCCGAGCGGGTCCACGTTCTCCATCGAGCAGACGGCGATGCACGTGTCGTCGGCGTCGCGCATCACCTCGTACTCGATCTCCTGCCAGCCGACGAGGCACTTCTCGACCATCACCTGGCCGATCGGGCTGGCCCGCAGGCCGGCCCGGACCCGCTCCCGGTAGGCGGCCTCCGTCTCGACGATCCCGCCCCCCGTGCCGCCGAGGGTGAAGGCCGGCCGGACGATGGCCGGCAGGCCGATCGCGGCGAGGGCGGCAGCGCTCGAGGCGGCGCGCTCCTCGTCGGTCGCCCCCTCGACGATGGCCGACGGGGCGTACGGCTGCTCGAGGCGGTCGAGCAGGTCGCGGAACTGCTGGCGGTCCTCCGCCATCTCGATCGCCCGCAACGGCGTGCCCAGCAGTCTGACGTTGTAGCGTGCCAGCACGCCAGCCTGTGACAGCGCCATCGCGAGGTTGAGGGCCGTCTGCCCGCCGAGCCCGGCCAGGAGCCCCTCCGGCCGCTCGCGGGCGATCACCGCCTCGATCGCGGGGACCGTGAGCGGCTCCAGGTAGACGGCGTCGGCGACGGTCGGGTCGGTCATGATCGTCGCCGGGTTGGAGTTGACGAGGATCGTCCGGACCCCCTCGGCGCGGAGGGCCCGGCAGGCCTGCGTCCCGGCGTAGTCGAACTCGGCGGCCTGGCCGATGACGACCGGCCCCGAGCCGATGATGAGCACCGAGGCCGGCCTCGGCGCGCGCGGGGTCACGGACGCGGCGGGCGTCCCGGGCGCGCCGGCCGCCCCGGACGCGGGCGTGTCGCTCACCCGCGCGCCTCCGCGCGAGCGCGCGCCGCGGCCACGAAGCGGTCGAAGACCGCGAGGGCGTCCAGGGGACCCGGCGCGCCCTCGGGGTGGTACTGGACGGTCTCGATCGGGAGGGTCCGGTGGCGAAGCCCCTCCACGGAGCCGTCGTTGAGGTTCACCTGGCTGACCACGAACCCGCTCTCGGCGGGGATCGTGGCCCCGTCCACGGTGACCTCGTGGTTCTGGGCCGTCACCTGGACCCGCCCGCTCTCGGTGTCCTGGACCGGGTGATTGGCGCCGTGATGACCGAAGCGGAGGCGGCGCGTCTGGGCGCCGGCGGCCCGGCCCACCAGCTGGTGCCCCAGGCAGATCCCGAGCAGCGGACGCCCGTCCGCGATGACCGCGCCGGCGAGGGCCACGGGCCCGGCCAGGCGGGCCGGATCGCCGGGCCCGGGGGAGAGCACGACGCCGGCGACGTCCGGGGCGAGCACCTCGCCCGGGGCGGCCGTGTGGGGCAGCACGCGCACGCGCACGCCGCGCCGGCGCAGGCTGCGCACGATGTTCGCCTTGAGGCCGAAGTCGACGATGGCGACGAGGGGGGCGTCGGGCTCCGCGGCGCCATCGCCCACCTCGAACGCAGCCGTCGGCGAGACCGCCTCCACGAAGTCCTGGTCCTCCCAGCGCGCGAGGCCGCGCGCCCGGGCGACCGCGTCCGCCTCGTCCACCTCGCCCGGCGCCGTGACCAGGCCCCGCAGGCAGCCGTGCGTCCGAAGGTGGCGGGCGAGCGCCCGCGTGTCGATCCCGGCGATGGCGGGGATCCCCTCGCCCCGCAGGAGCGCCGCGAGCTGGCCTGCCTGCTCGGCCGCCGCCGCGGTCGCGGTCGCCACGACGAGGGCCCGCAGCCAGGGGCGTTCGGACTGGTCGTCGGCGCGAATCCGTCCGTAGTTGCCGATGAGCGGATAGGTCATGACCACGACCTGGCCGGCGTACGAGGGGTCGGTGCAGACCTCCTGGTAGCCGGTCTGGCTGGTGTTCACGACAAGGTCGCCGCCCGCCGCGACGTCGGCGCCGAAGGCGATCCCCCGGAAGACGGTCCCGTCCTCCAGGGCGAGGAGGGCCGGCCCGCGGGCCCCGACGCGCGGATCCACGACCAGCCCCGGGTCGGGATCGGGCGGCAGGGGGGGACCCGGATGCGAGCTCTGCGGCTGATCCCGGATCACGCCGCCCCCGACACGAAAACGCCACCGGCCCGGTGGGCCCGGTGGGCGCTGCTGATCATGCGCACGCGGTGCCTCCCTTCCGGCCTCACGGGACCGGTACGCCGGCCTCACGGGACCGGCCGCAAAGGATGGCCGAAGGGTAGCACGGCGCCGGCGGCCGGGACCCCGGACCCTCGCTCAGGGGAGCTGGCTGACGCTCCAGACCTGGTTCAGCACGTGCTTCCCGTCCGTCGTCGGCGTGATGAGGGTCGGCTGGGCCTGGTCCATCACGATGTACGGGTGGAGCCGGACCTGGACGAGCTGGGTGCCCACGAAGGTCAGCTCCGGCAGCACCCCCTCCTGGGTCTGCCGGCTCCAGTCCTGGCCGAAGAGGAAGTTGCCGTGGCTGGAGATCACCACGCGTGACCCCCGCTCGCCCTTCGTGATCGAGATCGCCGACGACCAGTGCGTCCCATGGCCCACCACGTGGTCCGCGCCGGCGTCCCAGAAGAGCTGCATCTGCTCCTTCTGGCGGGCCGTGAACGCGGCGTGGTATTCGGGCCAGGCCCACTGGGGAACGACGATCACCACGTCGGCAACCTTGCGCGCCGCGGCGATGGAGGCCCGGACATTCGATTCGGTCAGCCAGGTGACGCCCGGCACCTTCGATCCCGCCGCCTTCGAGCCCGGGATCTCGTTGAACCCCACGAAGGCGAAGCGGACGCCGCGAACGTCGATCACGGCCGGCTTGCGGGCCTCGGCCAGGGTCATCCCGGCCCCGAACCAGCGCACGCCGGCCTTGTCGAGGAGGTCCATGGTCTCCTGGAGGGCGTCGGTCCCCTGGTCGGTGATGTGGTTGGAGGCCAGGGTGACGACATCGATCCCCGACCGGCCCAGGAGCGCGGCGACCTTCGGGTCGACGGAGAAGACCGTCCCGGTGTCGTGCTGGACGAAGTTGCTGCTCATGGGGCATTCGAAGTCGCCCATCGTCAGCTCGGCGTCGCTGATGAGCGTCCGCACGGCCCCCGCGTTGCCGCTGCGGACGGCCCTGACCACCGGCCAGCCGTTGCCGTCCGGTCCGTCGAAGCGGCGGTCGATGCCGATCCCGGTGTAGCGCGCCGTGCCGCCGGCCAGGACCCAGTCCCAGCCCTTCTTCCTCGTGTTCGCCCAGTAGCTGACGCCGCGATCGGGACACGTCTCGCCGGTCGAGATGATCGTCCGCACCTCGGCCGGGTCGAAGCCCGCCCAGGCGGCGGGCAGGTTCGCGACGCGGGCGATTGCCGGGTACGGCGTCGACCGGAAGCGAGGCGCCCCGAAGAGGTCGGCGTCGCCGATCCGGAGCACCTTCACGCGGGGCGTGACCAGGGCCGCGGGAAGCAGGCCCAGGCGCGGCTTGGAGGAGCGGACGGCGGCCGTGACCTTCGCCGCCTCGACGCAGGCGCCGGCGTCGTAGGCAACGGGCGCGGCGTCCAGGCTGAGCGCGTCGAGCCCGCAGGGGAGGGCGACGCGTCCCGCCGCGAGCTCCTTCTTCAGCTGGGCGACCGAAAGGCTCTCCCGCAGGTCACGGACGTCGGCGACGAGGGCCAGGGGAAGGTCGGCGGGACCGGGCTGGGCCGACGGCGCGGCCGATGGTGCCGGCGAGGACGGGCCGGGGCTGGCCGAACCGGGCTCACCGCTGGTCCCGGGGCTCGCGCTGGCGACGGCGGCGCCGGACGATCCCGGGGACGTGCTCGGCCCGGGCGAGGCCGACGACCCCGGTGATCCGCCGGCGAAGATGGCCGCCCCGACCAGGAGGGCGACGCCGACGACGGCGAGCAGGGCGACGGTGACGCCGGTCGCCGGCAGCTGGAGCCCCCCGCCGCGCGATCCCGGGGCAGTGCCGCCGGCGGTCGGCGGCCGCCGACCGCCGGACCGCGAATCCGGGGCGGGGGACGCCGCGCGAGGTCGACCCGGAGATCGGCCGCGCCATCGGCGGGCGGCGGGGCGGCTGACGAGGAGGCATCGGTGGCATTGTGCTCCACTCCTCCGGCGAGCCGGTCGGTCAGTCGCCGACCTTGTACGGGTAGGTCACCCAGCCGTGCGCCAGCGCCGCGTAGTGATCCGGCTCGAACGCCACGCGCGACCGGCCCGGCTTGTAGTGGATCACCGCGCTGATGGGCCGGCCGCCGGCCGCGCGGGTCCGGTCCAGGACTGCCGCCATGGTCTCGCCGGACTCCCAGACCTCGTCCACCACGAGGATCCGCTTGTCGCGGAGCAGCTCGGCGTCGGGGAAGTGGCCGAAGCGGGGCGCCTCGTGCGTCTTTCCGCCGGTCGTGTAGAACTCCACGCCGGCGACGAGGATCTCGCGCAGGTCCAGCCGGTAGGCCAGGATCCCGGCCGGCACCAGCCCGCCCCGCGTGATCGCGAGGACGAGGTCGTAGTCGCTTCCCACCTTCTCCGCGAGCACCTCGACGAGGCGGTCGAGCTCGTCCCACGTGACGGCGATGGGTTCGGTCGAGATCATCGGGACTCCCCAGGCGGACGAAGAGACAGCTCGGCGCAGGCCAGTCGGGGATGGGGCGTGGCGCCCACGGGGGAACGGCCGTCAGCCTCCAGGTGTGGTGAGCCGGGAGGGATTCGAACCCTCGACACGCGGATTAAGAGTCCACTGCTCTGCCACTGAGCTACCGGCCCGGCGGCAGTGTATCGCGAGTCGGCCACGCCCGTCGCGCCGGTCACCCCCCCGCTGGTGCCTCCCAACACCCGCCGCGGCCGGCGCATGCCGCTCAGCCCGGCTGGTTGTCGATCTGGGCCCGCTGGAGGCGGCCGCAGAAGTCGACGTAGATCGACTTCCACTCGGTGAACGTGTCGAGCGCGGCGTGGCCGGCCTCGCGGTGGCCGTTGCCGGTCTCCTTCCAGCCGCCGAACGGGAGGTGCGTCTCGGCGCCGATCGTGCCGGCGTTGACGTAGACGATCCCCGTCTCGAAGTCGCGCATCGCCCGGAAGGCGATGTTCACGTCGCGGGTGAAGATCGACGACGAGAGGCCGTAGCGGGTCTGGTTGACGGCCGTGACCGCCGCCGTCGTAGTCCGTCGACCGGGATGACCGACAGGACCGGGCCGAAGATCTCCTCCTGGGCGATCCGGGCCATCGGCGCGACGCCGGCGAAGATCGTCGGCTCGAAGAAGTGGCCGTGCTCGAGGTCGCCGCCGGTCGCGCGGCTCGCCGCCGCATGACCAGCTCGCCCTCGCGCCGGCCGATCTCGACGTACTCGCGCGACCTTCGTCGACGCGCCGCCGCGTTGATGAGCGGCCCGACGTCGGTCGGCCGCGTCGCAGGCCGCGACCCGAGGCGCAGCGCGCGCGCCCGCGGCTCCAGCCGCTCCACGAGCGCGTCGGCGACGGCGCGCGCTCGACGATGACGCGGCTGCAGGCCGTGCAGCGCTGGCCGGTCGTCCCGAAGGCGGACCAGAGGATGCCGTCGACGGCGAGGTCGAGGTCCGCGTCGGCCAGGACGACGATCGCGTTCTTGCCGCCGAGCTCCAGGGCTGACGCGCTTGAGCCGCCGGCCCGCCCGCTCGGCGATGCGCTTGCCCGGTCGCGGAGCTGCCCGTGAACGAGATCACCGGCACGTCCGGGCTCTCGACGATCGCGTCGCCGACCTCGGCGCCGCCGCCGGTGACGAGGTTCGACGACGCCCGGCGGGAAGCCCGCCTCGTCCATCAGCTCGACGAGGAGCGTCGCGCAGTGCGGCGTGTCGCGACGCCGGCTTGAAGACGACGGTGTTGCCGGTCGACGAGCGCCGGCATCGTCTTCCAGCACGGGATCGCCATCGGGAAGTTCCAGGGCGTGATGATCCCGGCGACGCCGATCGGCTGGCGGATGCTCATCGCCCACTTGTCGGGCAGCTCGCGACGGGACGGTGTCGCCGAACATCCGGCGCCCCTCGCCGGCCATCAGGAACGGCGATGTCGATCGCCCTCCTGGACGTCGCCGCGGGCCTCGGCGAGGACCTTGCCCATCTCGCGCGTCATGGCCCGGGCGAGGCGCTCCTTGTCGCGCCGCAGGAGCCCCGCGAAGCGCAGGAGGATCTCGCCGCGCCTCGGCGCCGGCGTCGCCCGCCAGGCCGGGAACGCCATCTCGGCCGCCCGGATCGCCATCGCCACGTCCGCGCGCGGTGCTCGCCTGGAACGTCCCGACGACGTCGCCGCGGTCCGCCGGGTTGCGGCTCTCGAAGGTGCGGCCGGAGACGGATTCGATCCACTCGCCGGCGATGAAGTTGCGGCCGACGAACGGCCGTGCGGCGGGCTCGGTCATGCTCCCTCCCCGGCGGCTGCGCGGTGTCAGACCCGTTCGAGGGCCATCGCGACCGACCCACCGCCGCCGAGGCAGAGGGTGGCCAGGCCGTAGCGGCCCTCCCGCCGCCGCAGCTCGTGGAGGAGCGTGGCGACGATCCGGGCGCCGGACGCGCCGATCGGGTGGCCGAGGGCGATCGCGCCGCCGTTGACGTTGACCTTCGCCCAGTCGAAGCCGAGGGCGCGGCCGTCGGCCAGGACCTGGGCGGCGAAGGCCTCGTTGATCTCGATGAGGTCGAAGGCCTCGATCGGGAGGCCGGTCCGCGCCTCGCAGGCGGCGGACGCCCTGCGACCGGGGCGAGGAAGAGCCACTTCGGGGCGACCTCCGCCTGGGCGTAGCCGACGATCCGGGCGAGCGGGCGT
Organism: uncultured Chloroflexia bacterium; assembly: GCA_963827965.1. GTDB lineage: Bacteria > Chloroflexota > Limnocylindria > Limnocylindrales > CSP1-4 > CTSoil-043. The sequence continues at coordinate 54,997 of CAWHCW010000018.1, forward strand.
CAGCCCCAGCCGTTCGACGGCCCGCTCGCAGGCGACGACGCGTCGCCGCGGCGCCGTCGGTGATCCCGGGGGCGTTGCCGGCGGTGACCGTCCCCTCCGCCTGCCGTGCCCGCGGTCCTCGCCCGTCGGGAGCGGGAAGACCGGCCTGAGGCGCGCCAGCGCCTCGAGGGTCGTGTCGCGGCGGGGGCCCTCGTCGGCGTCGACGACCGTCTCGCGGCCCTTCGCGTCGCGCACGGTGACCGGGCGCCATCTCGTCGGCGAAGCGGCCCTCGTCCTGGGCGGCGATCGCCCGGCGGTGGCTCTCGAGGGCGAAGGCGTCCTGGTCGGCGCGGCTCACCTGCTCGCGGATCGCCACGCGCTCGGCGTGGGTGCCCATGTGGCAGTCCTCGAGGGCGCACCAGAGGCCGTCGTGGACGGCGGCGTCGACGAGCGTCGGCGTCGCCGAGCCGGTAGCCGAAGCGAGCGCCCGGGCAGGAGGTACGGCGCCCCGTTCATGCTCTCCATCCCGCCGGCCACGACGAGCTCGGCGTCGCCGGCCCGGATCTCGGCGGCGGCGAGCATGATCGCCTTGAGGCCCGACCCGCAGACGCGGTTGATCGTCGTCGCCGGCGTCGTCGTCGCGGAGGCCGGCCGCGAGGGCCGCCTGCCGCGCCGGCGCCTGCCCGGCCCCGGCCTGGAGCACCTGGCCCATGAGGACCTCGTCGATCTCGGCGGTCGCCGGGTCCAGGCCGGCCCGCTCGACGGCGGCCCGGATGGCGACCGCCACCGAGCTCGTCGCCGGGACCGTCGCCAGCGCCCCGCCGAACTTGCCGATCGGCGTGCGCGCCGCGGAGACGATGTAGACGTGGCCGCTGGGTCCCGGGTCGCTCATGGCCGGAGTCTACCCGCGGGCCCGGCCCAGGACGGCGTCGGCCACGATCCCGCGGTGGACCTGGTTCGTGCCCTCGTAGATCTGGGCGCCCTTCGCGTCGCGCATCAGCCGCTCGATGCCGGTCTCCCGCGAGTAGCCCGCCGCCGCCGAAGAGCTGCACGGCGTCGGTGGTCACCCGCATCGCGGCGTCCGACGCGGTCCATTTCGCGAGCGACGACGGCGGTCGCGACCTCCGCGCCCGCGGCGCCACGGTCGCGCGTCGCGGCCGCCTCGCGGGTGAGGGCCCGCGCCGCGGCCACCTCGCGCGCCATCTCGGCGATCATGAAGCGGAGCCCCTGCAGCTCGGCGATCGGCGCGCCGTAGGCCGTGCGCTCCGCCGAGGTAGCGCCGCGGCCTGCTCCAGCGCCGACCGGGCGAGACCCGTGCATGCCGCGGCGATCCCGATCCGGCCGTCGCCGAGGGCGGAGAGTGCGACGCGATAGCCCTCGCCCTCGCCGCCGAGGCGGTTGCGCCACGGGAACCTCGGCGTCCTCGAAGACGAGCTCGGCCGCCGGGCAGCTGCGGATCCCCATCTTCTTCTCGTGGGCGCCGAAGCCGAAGCCCGGCGTCCCCTTCTCCACGAGGAACGCGGTGATCGCCGTCGGGCCCGCGGGCCGGGTCGAGCGTCGCGAAGACGAGGTAGCGCTCGGCCTCGGGCGCGTTCGAGATCCAGATCTTCGTCCCCGTCAGCCGGTATCCCTCGGGCGCGTCGGCCGGACCGACTCGCTCGGCGCGCATCCGGATGGCGGCCGCGTTGGAGCCGGCCTCCGGCTCGGTCAGCGCGAACGCACCGAGCGCCTCGCCGGCCTGGAGCGCCGGCAGCCAGCGCGCCTTCTGCTCCTCGCTCCCCCAGCGCACCACCGGGTTCTGGTGGAGGACGTGGACGCAGAGGGTGACGGCGAGGGCCATGTCGGCCGCCGCGATCTCCTCGATGACGACCGTCCACGCCACGGCGCGACAGCCCGGCGCCGCCGACGGCCTCGGGGAACGGGCGCCGCGAGCAGCCCCAGCTCGCCCATCCGGGTCACCAGCCCGCGGTCGAACCGCTCCGCCTCGTCGCGCTCGATCGCGCCCGGCGCGACGACCTCGCCGGGCGAAGTCGCGGACGGTCTCCCCGAGCAGGCGGGTCTCCGGATCGAGGCCGGCGAACGCGTCGAGGAGCACCGGTGCGGCCTCAGGCTCGCGGATAGGCGAAGAAGCCGGCGCCGGTCTTCTGGCCCAGCTGTCCCGGCGGCGACGAGCTCCTCCAGCACGCGCGGCGGCCGGAACTGCTCGTCGCCGAGGTCGTCGTGGAGGACGCGCATGATGCCGAGGCACGACGTCGAGGCCGATGAAGTCGGCCAGCTCGAGCGGCCCCATCGGGTGGTTCAGGCCGACCCGGGCGCCGGTGTCGATGTCCTCGGCGGTCCCGATCCCCTCCTCCAGCGCCCGCATCGCCTCGGCGAGGAGCGGCATCAGGATCCGGTTGACGATGAACCCCGGGCCGATCCGCCGAGACGATCACCTGCTTGCCCGAGGTCGACCGCCAGGGCCCGGATCGCCTCGGTCGTCGCGTCGTCGGTGGCGCTGCCGCGGATCAGCTCGACGAGCGGCATGACCGGGACCGGGCTGAAGAAGTGCATCCCGCAGAAGGCGGGCGCGGCGGCCCGGCGCCAGCGCCTCGGCGAGGCGGTCGATCGAGATGGAGCTGGTGTTCGAGGCGAAGATCGCCCGGCCCGGCGCGAGCCCGTCGATCTCCGCCCACAGCGCTCGCTTGACGTCCTCGTCCTCGAAGATCGCCTCCACCACGAGGTCGGCGTCGGCCGCGGCGGCGAGCTGGTCGGTCGCGGCGATCCGGTCGAGGATCTCCTCGCGCGCCGTCGCGTCGAGACGCCCCTTCGCGACGGCACGGTCCAGGTTGCCCGCGATCCGCTCCCGGCCGGCCTCGGCCCGCGCGAGGTCGGGCTCGTACAGGTCCACCGTCCGGCCGGACGTCGGCGAGGACCTGGGCGATGCCGTGGCCCATGAGGCCGGCGCCGGCGACGAAGCACGCTCGATCGTCATGCGCATGGAGCGTACCGCGCGGGCGGCCTCGACGTCAGCCCCTGACGGTTGGCGCCTCGACCGTGTTCGCGGGGCTGTCGATGTCGCTGACGTCGAGCGTCATCTCGAACGACCCGCTGGCGCCCTTCCCCAGGACGGCGTAGCTCGACGGCGTACCCGGCGTCCTTCGCGACCCAGAAGTCCATCGACCAGGCCGCGTCGGCGAGGCCGATCGTCGTCCCGAGCGCCTTGCCGACCACGTCGGCGGGCGCCGAGTAGTGAACCGTCTCGACGCCGTTCCTGGTCTCGTCGCCGACGGCGATGAGGCCGCTCGACGCCCGCGAACGAGCCCGAGCATCTTGTCGGCCGCGAAGCTGTCGATCGTCTTCTGCGCGTCGTCGGCCGGCGATCCGTCCAGCCGCCTCCGAGAGAGACCCACGCCTTGTCGCCGATCAGGCGATAGCCCGCATCTCCAGCTTCTGCGCCGCGCTGCCCATCGAGATGGCAGATGTCCGGCGGCCCGCGTCGGCCGGAAGACGATGGTCCCCGTCCATCACGAGCCCGTCACCGAACATCGAGAACATGCTGTCCTGCGAGCCCGCTGCATCTTCATGACGGTCCGCAGGTGATACGAATCCAGGTCGGCGAGCGCGGCGGCTGCTCCGCCGATGTTCGGGCCCTGGCCGGGCGCGGTCGGGGTGGCCGTCGGTCGGGGCGGCCGTGGGCGTGGCATCGCTCGCGGCGGGCGTGCCCGGCGCCGTGGAAGTGGCCGGAGCGCCGCTGGCCGCCGGGCGAGGGTGCCTGCGACGCGGCTCCGCCGCAGGCGGCGATGGCGAGGAGCGAGCGCCGCGAGACCGGCGAGCGGGCGAGTCCGACGCTGGACATGCGACCTCCACGGTCGTCCGGGGACGCGCCCGGGCATCAGCGGGCTCCGGCTGACGGGACGAGCACGACGACATTGAGCGAACGTCCGGGATCAGTCAGCTCACGTCAGCCCGACGATCCTCCACGGCCGCTCCGGGTGGGCGTCAACGAGGGCGCCCAGCAGTCGGTCCGCCGCCGCGTACGGGTCCAGCTCGTGGCGCACGACGGCGTCCAGCGTCTCCGCGGTCGCGTCCGCGAGCCCTGGCGCCTCCAGGCGTTGCCGCACCCGATCGCCGAGCAGCGCCCAGACCAGGGCGGCCGCGCGCGCGCGCCGAACGGGGATTGCGCCCGCCGCCTGGCCGAGGCCCTCGCGGTGGCGCTCGATCGCCGCGAGCAGCTCCGGAACGCCCTCGCCGCTCATGGCGGTCGTGACCAGGACCTCGGGTCGCTTCGGGCGTGGGTGATCGCTCCCGGGATCGGGGATGCCGGCCCGGCCTGCCACGGCCGCGCCCGCCAGCCGGGGGCTGGCGACGACCGAGAGCATCGCTCGCAGCTCGGCGGCGGTCCGCTGGGCCCCCGGCCGGTCGCCCTTGTTGACGACGACGATGTCGGCCACCTCCAGGAGCCCGGCCTTGATCGCCTGGACCTCGTCGCCCATCTCGGGCGCCTCCAGCACGACCGTCGTGTCGGCCGCCGCGGCCACCTCCACCTCGCTCTGGCCCGTGCCGACCGTCTCGAGCAGGATCAGGTCGAAGCCGGCGGCGTCCAGCACGGTCGCGGCGGCAACCGACGAAGCCGCCAGGCCGCCCGCGTGGCCGCGCGAGGCCATGCTCCGGATGAAGACCCCGTCGTCCGACGCGTACGACTGCATCCGGACCCGGTCGCCGAGGAGCGCCCCACCCGTGATCGGCGATGACGGATCGACGGCGATGACGGCGACCGTCCGGTCGCTGGCGCGGATCTCCCCGATGAGGGCCGCAACCAGCGTGCTCTTGCCGGCGCCCGGCGCGCCCGTGATCCCGACGAGGTGCGCCCGTCCGGCGGCCGGATGGAGCCGCCGCAGCGCCAATTCCGCGATCGCCGTGCGGTTCTCGACGGCCGTGAGGAGCCGGGCAAGGGCCCGACGGTCGCCCGCGATGGCCCCCTCGGCCAGCTCCTGGCCACGCGCGGCCGCATCCGCGGAGGCCATCGACGCGCTCAGGCGAGGGGCCGGACGTTGGCCCGGAGGAACGCGGCGACCTCGCCGATCGTCGTCCCCGGCCCGAAGACCGCCGCCACGCCGGCCTCCCGCAGGGCCGGCAGGTCGTCGTCGGGGATGATCCCGCCTGCGGTCACCAGGACGTCGTCGAGCCCCTTCTCGCGCAGCAGCGCGCAGATCCGCGGCACGCAGGGTCATGTGGGCGCCGGACAGGATCGACAGCCCGACGACGTCGACGTCCTCCTGGAGGGCCGCCGTGACCACCATCTCGGGCGTCTGGCGGAGGCCGGTGTAGACGACCTCGAAGCCCTCGTCGCGCAGGCCGCGCGCCAGCACCTTGGCGCCGCGATCGTGGCCGTCGAGCCCGGGCTTGGCGATGAGAACCTTGATGGGTCGTTCGCTCATCCCCGGATCATAGCCGCCGGCCAGGGCAGCGGGCCCTGGTCAGGCGCCGGGTGCGGGCCGCTGGAGGTGGGCCAGGAACTCGGAGCGCGTCTTGTCGTTGGCCCGGAAGATGCCCAGGACGTGGCTCGTCGTCATCACCGTCCCCGGCTTCCGAACGCCGCGCATCACGGAGCAGAGGTGGGTCGCCTCCATGACGACGCCGACGCCCTGCGGCCGCAGGTGCTCCATCAGGAAGTCGGCAATCTGCACCGTCAGCCGCTCCTGGACCTGCAGGCGCCGGGCATACATCTCCACGATCCGGGGGATCTTGGAGAGGCCGACCACGCGTCCGCTCGGGATGTAGGCGACCGCGGCGGTTCCGAAGAACGGCAGCAGGTGGTGCTCGCAGAGGCTGTAGAACGGGATCTCCTTGACGACCACCATCTCCGAGTAGTCGACATCGAAGACGGCGCCGTTGATGAGGCGCGCGGGGTCGACGTGGTAGCCGGCCGTCAGCTCCGCGTACATCCGGTGGACGCGGCCGGGAGTCCCCAGCAGACCCTGGCGGTCCGGGTCCTCACCGATCTCGCGGAGGATCTCCCGGACGGCCGCCTCGACACGCCCGTTCGCCGCGCCGGTGCGACGCCGGGCGCCGCCCTCGATGGCCGCCGCCGAGACGAGCGCGTCGGGATCGGGGCGCACCTCCTCGCCGATCTCGGACTCGATCTCGTCGACGATGGAGCGGACGTGCTCGGGCAGGGGCTGGCCGGTCATGGCCGCATCGTAGCCCCGGCGGCGACCGCGAGCATGGCCGCGGCAACGGCGCCCGGCTCGTATCGCGCCAGGTTGTGCCCGCGGCCCGGGAACGACGCCGCTGAGATCGACGATCCGCCGCCGGCCTGGCGCAGCCGCGCGACGTCGCGCAGGGCGGCGGCCCGCGACCCGTCCTCGTCGCGGGCGACGAGCGCCACGATCCGCGCCTCCACCCTGGGCAGCACCGCCGCCGGGTCGTACGACCAGAGCGCCCGCACCGAGCCGGCCAGGGCGTGGGGGTGCACCGCGAGCTTGACCCGGCCGGCGGCAGTCTCCACGACCTGCGCCCGCGCCGCCCGGTCCTCGTCGGCATTCCAGGTCGCCGGATCGAAGGCCGCCCTGTCGGCGAGCCAGGCGCCCATCGAGGCGAGCACCTCCGGTGGCTCCTCGATCGCGGCGAGCCATTCCTCCGGGGTCGCCCCGGTCGTCACGGCGACATCCTCCCAGCCGCCGTCGACCAGGACGAGGCCGGCGCACCGATCGACCAGCGTGCGGGCCGCCCACGCGGCGACGATCGCGCCGTACCCGAGCCCGGCCAGGACGAACGGGCCGCCGGGAGGGTCGCCCAGCGGGGCGATCAGACCGGCTCCCTCCGCGACGGCGATCGCGTCGCCGGCCAGGGTCTCCGCGTCGTAGCCGTCCGTCGGGGCGTCGGAGAGCCCGTGGCCGCGCAGGTCCATCGCGATCACCCGGGCGGCGCGGCGCAGGCGCCGGGCCACCGGCGTCCAGCTCCACGCGGTCGACGCGAGGCCATGGAGCAGCAGGACGCCCGGCGCCCCGGGTCGGCCCGGGGGTCCCGATGGCGGTCCCTCGCCCCAGTCGAGGAAGTGGATCCGGGCGCCGTCGTCGGTCGCCACGATGAAGCCAGCGGGCGCCGCCGCCCAGTCCGCTGGCGGGCCGTCACCGGGAACGAGTTGCCCGAGCCCGAGCCCGGTGAGGGAGTCCATCGCGCCGTACGATACCGCCGCCATGCCGAAGCGCCGCCGCGGGATCCCCGCCGCCGACCTCGCCGCCCGCCGTCGGCGTCGAGAAGCCCGCCACTCGCGCTTCGAGGACCTCGTCGACCGCGCCCTCGGCGGCATCCCGATGCCCTTCGCGGCCGCCCTCGCCGAGGTGGCCGTCGTCGTCGCCGACGAGCCGTCGCCCGCGCAGCGCCGGGAGAACGACCTCGGCCCCGACGACACGCTCTACGGCCTCTACGACGGCACGCCGCGCACCGCCTGGGGCGCCGACGACGTGCCGTTCCCCAACACGATCACGATCTTCCGGCTCCCCCTCGAGGAGGACTTCCCCGACCCGCTCGACCTCGAGGACGAGGTCCGGATCACGGTGGTCCACGAGCTGGCCCACCACCTCGGCATCGACGACGACCGCCTGGACGAGCTCGGGGTCGACTGACGCTCGACGGCGGGTCAGGCTCCCGGCAGGGGGCCGGCCGCGGCGATGAGCTCGCCGAAGCGCGCCACGTCCACGTTGCCGCCCGAGAAGACGACGCAGACCCGCTCGCCGTCACGGAGCGGGATGCGGCCGTGCAGCACGGCAGCCAGCGCCGCAGCCCCGGCCGGCTCCAGGACCTGCTTCATCCGCTCGGCCGCGAAGCGCAGCCCGGCCAGGATCTCCGCGTCGTCGAGGAGGATCACGTCGTCGAGCAGGCGCCGTCCGAGGGCGATCGTGGCGTCGCTGGCGAAGGGCGCGTTGAGGCCGTCGGCGACGCTCACCGGGCGGATCGGCACGGGCGTCCCGGCGGCGATCCCGAGGGAGAGGGCGTTCGAGGTCCGGGGCTCGACCCCGTAGACCCGGCTGCCCAGCCGGAGACCCTTCACCGCCGCGGCGACGCCGCAGACCATGCCGCCGCCCCCCACGCCCGCCACGACGACATCGACCTCCGGCAGGTCCTCGACGATCTCGATGCCGACCGTCCCCTGCCCCGTGATGGTGTCGGGGTGGTCGAAGGGGTGGATGAAGGTGAGGCCGCGCGCGTCGCGGATCCGCTCCATCGCCGCCCAGGCCTCGGCCGTGTCCTCGCCCTCCAGGATCACCTCCGCGCCGTAGCCGCGGCAGGCCTCGACCTTCGAACGCACGGCCGTCTCGGGCATGACGACCACGGCGTGCACCCCCAGGAGGCCCGCCGCGACGGCGACCGCGGCCGCGTGGTTCCCCGCGGAGATCGCGATCACGCCGGCGGCGTGCTCGGCGGCGGAGAGCCGGGAGATCCGGAAGGTGGCCCCCCGAACCTTGTAGGACCCCGTCCGCTGCAGGTGCTCCGCCTTGGCGTGGAGCCGGCCGTCGCCCAGCTCCACGCCGGTGGCGGCCTGGACCACCCGGGCGGCGGTGGAGGAGGAGAGCATGGGCGTCCGCTCGACGCGCCCGGCCAGGAAGGCGCTGGCCTCCAGGATGCGGTCGAGGGGCACGTCCAGGGCCTCCGGCCGGTGGTCGCGGGATGTCGAATCGGGCTGCATCCGGGGAGTATGCGGCCGTTCCGCTTGCGAGGCGGCCCTGCCCGACCCTCCTGGGCGCGCTATCCTCGGCGCTGCCTTCTCCTTCGTTCGACCGCCCCACACGGAGGCCTGCGATGCCCGGCTTCACCCCGTTCACCCGGAACTACACCGACCTCTCGGACGAGAACGGGTACCAGTTCGAGTTCCGCTGCGACCATTGCGGGTCCGGCTACCGGAGCGAGTTCGTCCGGTCGGGCATCGGCACCGCCGGCAGCGTGCTCTCCGGCGCCAGCAACTTCCTGGGCGGCCTCTGGGGCGCCTCGAATGCGGCCCGCAGCGCCAAGGACTTCCTGGATCGCGACGCGCGGGACGAGGCCCTCGAGAAGGCAGCCAACGAGATCATGCCCCTCTTCACGCGCTGCGCGGCATGCAGCGCCTGGGTCGACGAGACCTGCTACAACCGCGACCGCAACCTCTGCACCAGCTGCGCCCCGAACCTGGCCGCCGAGATGGAGCGCGAGCGCTCCTCGGTCGAGGTGAGCCAGATGCGCCAGGCGATCCAGGGCCAGACGGTCTTCTCCGGCGACACGTCGGCCCGCAAGACGGTCTGCCCCTCCTGCGACAAGCCGGTCGGCTCGGAGAAGTTCTGCGCCAACTGCGGCACGCCGCTCGGAACGGCGCACTGCACCCAGTGCGGGGCCGAGCTGCCGACGGGCGCCCGGTTCTGCGGCAACTGCGGGACGAAGACGGCCGGCTGAGCCGGGCTTCTCCGATGCCACCCCGGAGCGACGGTCTCCCGACCTACGCTGGCCAGATCCGGACCCCCGGCGGGAACGCCGGCGCCGGGCACCGTCGCCCTCGACGAGACGGCGACGATCATCGGCCCGGACGGCTGCGCCGCCGCGGACGGTCGCCTACCGCGATCTCGCGGTCCTCGCCATCAGCGGAGGGGTCGGGCTCATCGCCACGGGCTCCGGCCCCGGCGACGAACGCTGGCTCCTGGAGCAGTTCGGGGCCGCCGCCGGACCTCTCGTCGGGGCGCTCCGCGAGCGGCGCCTCCGGCAGCGGCTCGCCGACGCATTCGTGGTCCTGCCCGACTCGACCCCGGTCGACCTCGTCGAGTACCGGGCGCACGGCGCGGCCGCCGAGGCCGGCGTCGCCCAGCTGGCGGTGGACGGCTGGGGCGCGACCCTTGCCCCGCTCGACGAGCGCCTGGCGGTGCGGCGCGTCCGCCGCGCGGCCGTCGGGCCGGTCGACCTCCTGCCCGGGGTCGGGGGCGTGCGCGTCGGCTCCGGCGAGGACGGCTTCGACCTGCTGCGCCTGGGACAGGGGGCGGCGCGCCACCGCGCGCTCCTGGCCGAGCTCCCCGCCGCCGCCCATCGCGACGCGGGCGCGATCCTTGCCCGGATCGTGCCCGACCTGCCGTCGGCGGCGGTGGGCCGGGCCGCCGCGGCCCTGGTGGACGGTCGGCCCGCGTCGCCCGGCGACCTCGGCGACGCCTGGGACGCGGTCGAGCGGAGCGTGCTGCGCGAGCCCACCTTCGCCGCGTCGTACCTCGCCCTGCGCCAGCGCGCCGGCGGCGCCGACGCGCTCCGCTGGCTCGCGCTCGCGCCCGAGCGGCCGGGCGCGCCGGAGAGTCATCGGGCCTGGTTCCTGGTGGCCCTGCCCGGCAACCTCGTCGCCCTCGAGCTGGTGAGCGAGGGAGCCCACGCCACCTACTGCTTCCGGGCGGCGCCGCGATCCGGCGTACGGCGGCGGCATCGACGCCGCGGCGGCCCTGGCGACGGTCGCCTTGATCTCCGCCGCCCTCGTCGACGCCCGCTTCCTTCGCGAGCCGATCGCCCTGCCCGACGACCAGCTCGCCACGCCCGAGGGGATCCGCTACCGCCTGGCCCTGCGCGCCCTCCCGTCGCTCGCGGCGGCGCGCGCCGCGTTCGTGGGCCGCCTGGTCCATCGCGACGAGGACAGCTGGGGGGCCGCGCTCGACGACCTCATCGCCTGGCACGCGGCCTGTCGCGACGACGCCGCCGTCTGGCCCGGGCGAACCACCCAGGAGGCCCAGGTCGCCGAGGCTTCCGGAGGCGGAGGCACCGCGGGATGACCCGCCATCGGACCGACCCGGCCACCAGGAGCTGACGAGCGGAGCTGAGGAGCCACGATGCCGACCTTCAAGCACCCCTGCCCGGCCTGCGGCAAGCTCATCGCCCGCGACGTCGCCCGCTGCCCGTTCTGCGGGGCCGTGGACCCCTTCGTGCCAGGACGCTGCCCGAAGTGCCGGGCGCCCATCGAGGACGCCGCCTGGGTTGCCTGTGCGAAGTGCGGAACGCCACTCCGGGAGGGCGTGGCCCCGATGCCCGGCGCGATCCCGGCGAGCGCGGCGAGCGCGGCGCCCGGAACCGTCCCGGCCGCACCCGATGCCGCCGCCGGCGTCCCCCGCTCCCGTCGCCCCTGCTCCGGCTCCCGCACCGTCGCCGCCGGCTCCTGCGCCGGCGTCGACCGCCTTCGCCAGCTCCGACCGGGGCCGTCACCTGCTCGGGCTGTGGTGCGGCGCTCGCGCCCGGGGCGAGCTTCTGCACGGCCTGCGGGACCCTCGCCCGGTAGCGACCTGGCCGGGCCGCTCATGGCCCGTCCGCGAGGCACTTGCGTTCTTGCGCAAGTCGTGAGACACTGCGCCCGTGACCACCATGGCACCTGTCGCAGCCGTCGATCAGCAGCGGGCCGCCCTCATCGGGCGGGCGCTCGCCGACCCCAAGCGACTCTGCGTCCTCGAGACGCTGGCCGCCGGCGAGGCGTCGGTCTCCGAGCTCTCGATCTGCGTGGGGTGCCAGGTCCCGAACATGTCCCAGCACCTCGCGGTGCTCCGCTCCGCCGGGCTCGTGACGACCCGCCGCGAGGGCAGCACCGTCTACTACCGGCTCGCGGGCCCCCGGGTCCTCGAGGCATATCGTCTGATCCAGGTCCTCGCCCGCTAGGGCCGGCGACCGCCAACCCGCCACCCCGGGAGAAAGGAACCTCGCCACCGATGGTCGAGATCAAGCACGCGACCGATGCGACGTTCGAGGAGATCGTGCTCCACGCCGATCGACCCGTCATCGTGGACTTCTGGGCCGCCTGGTGCGGACCCTGTCGCCTCGTCGCGCCCGAGCTCGAGAAGCTCGCCGAGAAGTACGACGGCTCGGTGGACGTGGTCAAGGTTGACGTCGACGCCAACCCCGGCCTCTCCAAGGCCTTCAACATCATGAGCATCCCCACGATCGCCTTCTTCCCCGGCGAGGGCAAGCAGCCGATGGGCGTCATGGGCTTCCAGCCCGCCGATCAGCTCGAGGCCCGCTTCAGCCTGGCGCAGTACGCTAAACCCGCCAACTAGGGGGGCGCACGGGGCGGAGCCTCCTCCACCGCCTCGGCACGCACCTGCAACCGCCCCGTCCGGGTCTCCCGGGCGGGGCGGTTCTCGTACCGGGCAGGCGCGGGGGTCGCCGGCCGCGGGTCAGGAGAGGAGCAGCACCGCGTAGGCGGCCAGCCAGTGCTCCACCATGTAGTCGCCGCCGACCACGTGCGGGAGCCCGGCGGCAGCGTGCACCCTGGCCGCCGCCGCCGCGACGGCGACGCGCGGATCGTCGGCGGGGAGCGCCTCGGCGATCCGCCGCCAGCACCAGGCCCGCGACAGGTTCAGACCGTGCAGGTGGGCGATCTGCCCGTCGCTCGCGTCGGACACGATCGCGGGACGGAAGAGCGCCGCCGGTTCGCCGTCCGCGATGCCCGGCAGGAAGCGTGCGAGCCAGGCTGGAAAGTGCCCGCCGGGCAGGAGGCGGCTCATCAGCTCGGCCTCGGCCAGGGTCGGGGAGAGGAAGTCGAAGCCGGACGGCTCCCAGGCGCCGGGCGCGGACACGTCGCCGCCGAACCAGCGGTCGGCCGCCGAGGCGAGGGCATCGAGCAGGCGGGCGTCGCCGGCGGCGGCCCGCCCCTCGGCGTGCGGCAGGGCCAGCCCGAGCCCGAAGGCGCTGTTGGAGTGGACGCCGTGGCGAACCGGGTAGGTGGCCCGCGGAAGCCAGGCCAGGAAGTTGGCCTCCAGCGCATCGACGAGCGGCTGGAAGCGGGCGCGCCATCGGCCGCCGTCCGGGTCGGCCCACGACTCGAGCTCGTGGGCGAGCGCCAGGGCCCAGCCCCAGCCGTACGGCCGTTCGCGGTTCCGGTTGTCCGGGTCGGCGATGAACGCCGCCTCGCGCGCCAGCGCGGAGGCGCCGAAGCGGGCCCCGAGCACCGCTCTCGCCTCGGACGCCGGGAAGGCGTCGGGCACGAGTCGGAGCAGGCGCACGAGGACCCAGTGCATCTCCACCGACGAGTGCCAGTCGTAGCTGCCCCAGAAGACCGGGGTTCGCTCGCGGGGGCGCGGCGGAGCGTCGCCCGGCGAGCGCCAGGTGTGCCACGCGTCGCCGGGGAACTCGCGGCCGATGGTGGCCACCGCCACCTGCGCGTACGCCGGGGCCAGGGATCGCAGGGTGGCGGCACCCTCCGGCGGAGGCGTCACGGCGCCTGGAGGGCCGCGGCCCCGCCCTCGTCCGCGAACCGCCACGCGCTCTCCAGCCAGGCGATGGCGCGATCGCGGGCGAACCCGTCCAGGACGGGCGGCCCGAATCGAACCCAGCCGGGACCACGCGGCGACGGAGAGGCATCGGGCGTCCGAAGCGCGGCCGAGGCCACCTCCGGGCGCAGGCGGAGATCGACCGGGCCGCCGCCCAGCACCGCGAACCGCTCGCCGCTCGAGACGCAGCTCGAGGCCTTCTTCGACCGCGACCGCCTGCGCTCCCGGCAGGCCGGCGCGTGCTCCACCAGGAGCGCGGCCAGCTGGCCCAGGCTCACGCCGCGGCTTCCAGGATCACCCGCAGGTCCGTCTCGTGGTCGGCATAGTGGTCGAGCAGCTCCTCCTCGAAGAACCGCCCGAAGACGGGGTGCTTCACCCAGCGGGTCTCGGGCACCACGGTCAGGTAGCCGCGCAGCTCGCCCGGGAGCGCCGCCGCACGCTGGCGAACCTCGTCCGCGGAGAGTGCCCGCCAGGTGGCCGCCAGCTCGTCGTTCACGACATCGCCGCGCGCCTTCCAGGCGTCGTCCATGGCCGCGTGGGCCGGGCTTCGCTCGCCGACCGCGAGCTCGCGGGCGACGTCGAGGGCGTGGGACTGGTAGGCCGCGAGATGGCTGAGGAGCTCCCGCGCCGACCAGCCGTGGGCCGCGTCGACCGGGATGTCGAATCGGTCGTCCGGGATGACGAGGAGGGCCTCGAACGGACGCCAGGCGTCGCGTTCGTCCTCGAGGAACGAGAGGGCGTCGAAGTACATGGGCAGATGGTAGCGCCCGATCCAGCGGCGAGGAGCCGCCCGGCCGCTCGGGGCTCAGCGGAAGGCGGCGATCGCCCCCTGGAGCTGCCCCTCGTCCACGTCGGCGGCCACCACCACCTGGACGAGCGCGCCATCGGCCGATCCCCAGACCACGATCGCCTGCCGTGAGCTCCCGTTGACCACGTCGATCCGCCAGGCCGGCCGGCCGTCGATCTCGAGCGTGGTCGCCCGCACGGCCTCGGTGCGGCGGGACGCATCCGCCGCGCGGCGGTACTCCTCCGCGAGCAGGGCCGGCGTGAGCCCGTCGCCCTCGAAGGCTCCCAGCTGGATCCCCCCCCGTTCGCCGGCCTCCCAGATCCCGCCGCCGAAGCGGACCTCGGTCACGCCGGCCTCGAAGACCGAGCCGAGCGTCTCCTTCGAGCAGAAGCGCCCCGAATCGCGGCTTGCCGCCTCGTTGCCGTCGATCGTGGCGGGGATCCTCGCCTCGAGGGTCGGGTAGGCGCCCTTCATCTGCTGTCTCGCCGTGCCGTCGCAGGGCGTCGCCGGATCGAACGAGGCCGAGACGGCCGACGAGCAGCCGGCGAGAAGGAGGGCGACGGCGAGGATGGCGGTGGGCCCGGGAGAGCCGACGCCCATGAGCGAGCAGCGTGCGCATCGCGAGGGAGCCTACCCCGAACCGCACGAGAGCGCCGCGCACCGCCCGCCTGTGACGGGGCGCACCGGACGAGAGTCCGGGGACGGTGCCCGCATGCCAGCGACCATCGGCCGCCGGCGCACGGGACGAGCGTCTCATGGCCCGCCCGGCCACGTCGGGGATACGGTTTCCCACGTCGACCGCCGACGCGATACCGGGAACAACCTGGGGCGTCGACCACGGGTCGAGATCGGGAGACGCACGGTCGTCGAGGACGCCGGCTTCGGCGTCGAGAGGTGGGCCCCTCCGATCTCGGCCACGAGTCGAGTAACCACGGTCATTCGGCCAGCAGGCCCGGACGCGGCGGCGGCGGCGGACTCATCGGCCGGTGGTGCTCATGCCACCGGACCAGCCATCGCGAGATCTGAGCGGGGCGTCCGGGGCGGGCGCCCCGCGGTGCTGTCCGGGACGGTTGGTCAGCCCGCCGTGTCCGGCGGCCGCGCGGCGGCGACCACCCGCGCGGCATCGAGGAGATCGGGGTCCCGGGTGATCGCCCTGGCCAGCCAGCTCACGTAGGACGGCTCGACACCCTCGATCTCCCCGAGCATCCGGCCGTGGAACTTCCCGAAGGTGATCGTCAGGGCCCGCGCCGCCTCCAGCGTCGGCAGCGGTCGGCGGCGCGCACGCCGCGTGCGCAGCCGCTCCAGGGGGCCTGTCGGATCGGACGCGCGGGGCGGCTCCGCCGTCTCGGCACATGCCGGCGGGGGCCGCCGACCCCGCGGATGGTGGCGATACCCGTCGCCGCGAGGCGTCGTCGTCGCATTGCGGCGGTGAAGCAGACCGCTGGTGTCGAAGCGCGCCGTCACGGGCCGCGTGCGCGGCGGTGGCGGGGGGCCCGAGGGGCGGGTCTCGCCGGCCCCGTCCATCGCCTCCCCGGGCGTCGTCGGGCGGCTCTCCCGGCGCGCCGGACCCGCCGTGCCGGCGGCCCGGCGCGGAAGCGGCCCTGCTCCTGAGGTCCGCGTAGGCCGCATTGATCTCGGCCATCCGCCGCGTCGCCGTGCGCCGTTCGGCCGTGCTCCCGGCGAGGTCCGGATGGTGCTCCCGGGCCAGCCGCCGCCAGGCGGCCTTGATCGCGGAGGCGCTCGCTCCGGGAGCGAGGCCGAGCACGGTGTGGGGATCGCGCCGGACCATCCCCCCATCCTAGGCGCTACGCTTCGGGCATGCCCACCAGCACGTCCCGGCGCGCCGCGCGGGCGGCGGTGTCGCGGTCGCCCGTTCCCCCGCCGCGGAAGGTCCGGCGGCCATCCGAACCGCGGCATCGTGAGCGACAGCACGGAGGAGAGGATCATGCCGGACGGCGAACTGCAGCCCGCCCTCGGAACCTGGGAGGCCATCGACTCGCTGCGGGTGGTCCGCGAATTCTCCCCGCAGCCGCTCGCGCCGTGGGTCGTGGAGCGGCTCCTCGACGCCGGCCGCCGGACCGGCAGCTCCAAGAACCAGCAGCGTTGGGCGTTCATCGCCTGCCGGGATCGCGCCCACCTGGCGGAGCTGGCCACGCTCGGTCCGTGGGCCGGCCACCTCGCCGGCGCTGCCGTCGCCATCGCCCTGCTCACGCCGGACCCCGCGACGACCGACGCCCCCCTCTCGGTCATGTGGGACCTGGGCCGGGCGGCCCAGAGCATGGTCCTGGCCGCCTGGGAGCTCGGCATCGGGAGCGTCCCGGCCACCGTGTACGACCACGACCGGGCGCGCGAGCTCCTCGGCTTCCCGGCCGACTGGCACTGCGAGTTCATCCTCTCGTTCGGCTACCCGGCCGACCCGGCCCTCCTCGGCGCGCCGAAGCGGGCCGGCGGACGTCGGGCGCTCGCGGAGCTCGTCCACGAGGAGCGCTGGTAGCCGACTCGGCCATCGACCCGGCCGATGCGCCGGAGCACCTCGTGGGGGCCACTCGGCACTACCCCGCCCAATCGGACGCGGGCACGATCGCCGACAACCTCGAGGATGAGCGTGGCGCTGCCTGCCGCGGCGTCGGAGGCCCTGGCGGAAGGAGGCATCCGACGGCACCGAGGCGCAGTCCGGCCACGAGCGGCATCCTCCTGGGGGTGCTCGTCGTCGTCGCGATCCTGGCGACCGCCCTTGGCGGTTGCAGCGCACCCGCGGCAGAGTTCAGCGTCAGCGACCTCGCTGTCACGTCCGTCCGCGCCGAGACCCTGGCCGGCGACGAGGTGGAGGTCACCGCGCGGGCGCACAACACCGGCACCCTGGGCGGCACCTACGTGGCGGTTCTGACCGTCGATGGCGCGATCCGCGACCGCCAGGAGGTCCCGCTGGACATCGGACAGACGATGACCCTGCGATTCGTCCTGGAGGCCGGACCGCCGGGAGACCACGAGGTCGCCGTCGGACCCGCGTCTGCCACGATGCACGTGACGGCTGCCGCGGTATTCACGGTGAGCGGCCTCGATGTCGTGCCCGGCCAGGCGGAGATCCGCACCGGCGACGACGTGGCGATCATCGCGCAGGTGCAGAACACCGGCACGCTGGCCGGCACCTACGAGGCGGCGCTGAGCGTCGACGACTCCGTGGTGGCGCGGCAGGCTGTCGCAGTCGAGATCGGGCAGACCACGACCCTGCGATTCGTCGTCCGGGCCGGATCGCCCGGCGACCACGTGATCGCCCTCGGCGATGCTCGCCGGACCCTGTCGGTGCCGCAGCCCGCGGCGTTCGAGATGAGCGGGCTCGCGCTGGCGCCCAATCCCGCCGAGAGCGGCGGGAAGATGGACGTGTCCGTCACGGTCGCCAACCGGGGCGGCCTCACGGGCACCCATCCGGTGCGCCTGACGGTCGATGGCGAGGTCACGGCGACGCAGGAGGCAACGGTGGCGGGAGGCCAGGCGACGACCGTCTTCTTCTCGATCGCGGTGCCCAGCCCGGGACGACACGTCGTCGCCGCGAACGAGCTCGATGCCGATCTCGTGGTGTGGAAGATCCAGCGGCCGGCCAAACGGCAAGATCCTCGTCAACAGGATCTCGGGCGGCCAGGGCCGCCTGACCATCCAGAATGGCGACGACCGTGACGCCGTGGTCGTCCTGGCCAGGTCGTCCAGCCCGTCGACGGCACTCCTGGCCGTGTACGTGCGGAACCACAACTCGCGCACGATCACCGGCATCAGGGACGGCACGTACGTCGTCTATTTCAGCCTCGGCGCGCGGTGGGACAGCTACTCCAGGGCCTTCACGCGCTCCCAGGAGTTGCGGCGCTTCGAGGACACGATGCGCTTCAAGACGACGCGAACGTCGACGCGGATCACGTACTCCGTCTGGACCGTCTCGCTCCACCAGGTCGCCGGCGGGAACGCACCGACGGACTCGGTCGGCGATGAGGAGTTCCCGACCGTGCCGTGAAGCCGGCCCCGGAAGCCCGACCCGACGCCGATCCCGCCGCTCAGCGCGGGGAGGCCGCGTCCGCCGGGGCGTCGAGGTCGCCCTCGCCTTCGAGGTCCGGCGTCTCTTCTCCTCGGCCCTCCGGCGCCGGCGCGCCGGCGGCCAGGTAGGCGTCCAGCGCGCTCTCCAGGCCCACGTCGCGGCGGTCCCGCTCGGAGAGCAGCCACTTGTGCTCGAGCAGGTCGCAGTACGCCTGGAGGACGTCGCGCGCCGGGCCGATCGCCGGGGAGAGGCGCCCCAGCGCGGGCTCCAGGACCTCCGCCTGCCAGCGACTGGATGCCTCGGCCGACGAGACGCGGCGTCCGTCGAAGTACTCCAGCCACGCCCGGTACTCGCGGAGGTCGTTGAGCAGGAGGCGGGCCTGTCCCTCGAGGGCGTCGAGGCCGGTGCGGCGCTGGAGCTCCCGGGCGTGGAAGTCGCGGCTCGTGACCGCGACCCGCAGGCGGACCCGGCCGTTGGCGCCCGGCTCCAGCTCGATCTCGCCGACGGCGAAGCCGAGGTCGTTGAGGCGTCGCACGTGGGCCGAGATCGCGAAGCGATCGCCGGGGTGGATGTCGATCTGGAGGAAGAGCTCGTCCCAGAGCTGCGTGTAGCGCATCCGCACGGCCTCCGCCGCGTCGATCTGCTCGTCCATGGCCTCGGGGCGCCCCTGGTAGGCGGCCAGGTCGGCGAGGCCGAAGGCGACGTTCTCCACGAGGACGTCCAGGTCGTACGTGCGCTGGCCCTCGGAGAGCGCGGGATGGATCTCGCTCGTCTCGGCGTCCACCAGGTAGGCGGCGAAGGTGTCGCCGTCGCGCCGGAAGAGCGTGTTCGCCAGCGAGCAATCGCCCCAGAAGACCCCGGCCCGGTGCAGGTCGACCAGCAGTCCCGCCATGGCATCGAGCAGGCGATCGCGGTAGCCGCCGGGCTGCAGCGGGACGCGCCGGAGCAGCCGCCGGTACTGGAGCGAGTGCTGGAGGTACTCCGTCACCAGGACGGCGCTGCCCGCCTCGAGGTGCTCGGCGATCCCGACGGCGCGGACGGCCGGCAGCCCGACGTGCTCCATGTGCTGGAGCGCCCAGTACTCCCGCTGGGCGACCTCGAGCGGCTCCTCCTTGAGGGCGTAGAGGGTCGCGCCGCTGACCACGAACCGGACGAGGTGGCGCGAGGGGCCGATCGGCAGCGCGCGGAGAACGACCTGCCCGGGGCGCCAGGCCGCGAGCGGCAGCTCCCACGGGAGGGCCAGGAGCGCTTCCGTCGGCTCCCGCAGGCGCAGCCGGGGGAACGCGACCTCGCTCAGCGACGTTTCCGGAGGTACGTGGTGAGCGCCGCGTCGAATCCGGCCGCCTCGAAGAGCCGCTGGGCATCGGCGCGATGGTGGCCCGCGGTCACCTCGACGAACGCGCACCCGGCATCCGCCGCAACCCGGTCCACCTCGGCGAGAAGTGCCCGGCCGATCCCGCGCGAGCGGATCGCCGGATCGACCACCATGGCGATCACCCGGGCCAGGTGATCGTCGTGCTCGAAGCGGGGGAGCAGGTGGACGGCGATGAACCCGAGTCGCTCTCCCTCGCGCTCGGCGACCCGGACCAGCGATCCCATCTCCGCGAATTGCTCCAGGCGGCGGACGATGTCGCTGGCGCCCGCCGGATAGCCCTCGTCCGAGAGGAGCCCGGCGATCCAGTCGGCATCGGCGGGCTCGGCGTCGCGGAAGGTGGGTGCGGCATCGGTCTCGATCATGGCTCGATGGTAGCCCAGGCGTCATCCGGGGGCCCGCCGCCCGCGGCCGCTCCCCCAGCGCGGGCAGCAGGTCCCGGATGGCGGTGAGGGCGGGAGGACTCACCGCGAGGTAAGGTCCGCATGAAACCGGTCGGGGGGGCGGCGACGTATCGCCTCTCATCGCCACCAGGATGGGAGAAGAACCGTGCGCCGTCACCTGTTCGCCTCGCTGGGCCTTGCAGCCGCCCTCGCCCTGACCGTCGCCGCGTGCGGCGGCAGCGCCACCCCGTCGCCCGCGCCCGCGACCGCGTCGCCGCCCTCCGCCGCGCCCGCCAGCGTGTCGCCCGCCGGCGGCGATGCCGTGACGATCGCCGGGTTTGCGTTCGCTCCCGCCAGCCTGACCGTGAAGGTCGGCGCCACCGTCACCTGGACCAACAAGGACACGGCGACCCACACGGTCGTGTGGGCCGACGGAAGCCCGGGAAGCGCGTCGCTCACCAACGGCGGCACGCCCTACTCGCGGACGTTCGACACGGCAGGCACGTTCGCGTACGCGTGCGGGATCCACGCGGCCATGAAGGGGACGGTCGTCGTCGAGCCCTGAGCGCGATCAGGCGGGCCGTTGGGCGACCAGGAGGGTCGCGTCCGACGGCAGGGCGATCGCCTGCGGTGCCGGGAGGCCGGCAGCCGCGAACAGGAGGGCGTGCTCCTCCACCGTCCGCAGGCGGCCGCCGTTGAGGGCCTCGTCGAGAGCGACCCCGGTGATCAGCTGCCCATGCAGCGTCGCGAGGTCGTCGAGGCTCGACGGCAGGCACCAGCCGAGCACGAGAAGCAGCCCCCCGGGGCGGAGGGCGCGCCACGCCGCCGCGAGCGCGGCCGACCGGGTCCGGGAGCTCGTGGAGCGCGTGCTGGAAGTAGGCGAGGTCGAAGGCACCCTGGTGGGTGATGGCCGCCACCTCCCCGGCCTCGATCCGGATTCGACCCTCGAGCCCGGCCTCCTGGACGAGGCGCATCGCGCGCGCGGTCGAGTCCGGCTCCGACTCGACGCCCACCAGCCGGGCGGCCGGGAACCGGCGAGCGACGGCCACGAGCCAGCGGCCGCCGCCGCAGTGGAGGTCGACCACGTCGGCCCCGGTGGCCAGCTGGGTGACGAGATCGGGGAGGGCGGCGAGCGCCTCCTCGAAGAAGACCGTGATGTCCTGCCGGGTCAGCTGCTCGATCGAGCGGTAGTAGCGCGGCGGGCGGGCCGCGACGGTCCGGCCGGTCCGGAGCAGCCCGGCCATGGCGCCGTAGTCCAGGCTGGCCGTGACCGTGTAGGCGAACTGCCCGCCGAGGTATTCCGGTCGATCCTCGTCGAGGAGGATGGAGGCGGTGCTCTCGTCGAGGCGGATCCGGTCGCCGTCGCAGTCCACGAGGTCGCTGGCATAGGCCGCCTGGCACCAGGTCGCGATGGGGTCCGGCGACGTCCCGGTCGCCGCTGCCAGATCGTTGGTCGTCAGGCCCCCGGCCCCGGCGGCACGGAGCGCGGCGAAGAGGCCGAGCTCCAGGCCCAGCTGGATCACCCACGAGCGGTAGAAGCCGCCGAGGCTCGTGACCAGGTCGTCGAAGCGATCGTCCAGGCGCATCGTGGCGCGATTGTCGCACGGCGCACGCGCCGGATGCCCGGAAGGCGCGCGCGGTCCGGCTGGGGATGCGATGCTGCGGGACATGTCCTCCCGACCCGCGCCCGATCTCGCGCCGGCCGCCCCGCTCCGCGTCGCCATCGCCCTGGGCACGCTCTACGTGGTCTGGGGATCCACCTATCTCGCGATCCGCGTCGCCGTCGAGACGATCCCGCCGCTGACGGGCTCGGCGATGCGCTTCCTGATCGCCGGCTCGGTGCTGTTCGCGGCCACGATCCGGACGCGGCGACGCGGCCGGCGATCGCCCCGGTCGCCTCGAGTGGCGCGACGCCGCGATCATCGGCGGCCTCCTCCTCGCGGGCGGAAACGGCCTCCTCGCGGTCGGCGAGCAGACGGTGCCGTCGGGCATCGCCGCCCTCATCGTCGCCAGCCTGCCGTTCTGGGTCGCGGTCCTGGGCCGGGTCTTCTTCGGGGTCGTCCTCACCCGGACGATCGTCGTCGGGATCGTCATCGGCTTCGCCGGCGTCGCCGTGCTCGTCTGGCCCATCGGGCGTCTCCGGCGGCCTCGACCCGTTCGGGGTGGCGGTCGTCCTCCTCTCGCCGGTCTTCTGGGCAACCGGCTCGCTCTTCAGCCGGACCGCCCACGTGCCGCGCGCGCCCGCTTGTCGGCACGGCGATGCAGATGCTGACCGGGAGCGCGGTCCTGTTCGTGCTCGCGGTGGTCACCGGCGACATCTTCCGGGTTCGGCTCGGCGGAGATCACGCCCGCGTCAGCCGGCCGCGATCGGCTACCTGTTCGTCGTCGGCTCGCTGGTGGGCTACACGGCCTACGTCTGGCTGCTCCGCGTGGCGCCGATCTCGCTCGTCTCGACCTACGCCTTCGTCAACCCGGTGATCGCCGTCATCCTGGGCTGGCTCGTCCTCGCCGAGCCGCTGGAGCCCCGGACGCTGGCGGCGGGGGCGATCATCGTCGTCGCCGTCGCGGTCATCGTCCGCGCCCGCGCCGGCGAGTCGCGACGGGCGGTGCCGGACGAGGTGGGCGAACCGGGTTGAGCGCCGCCCTCGGATCCGGGGTCTGCGCCGAAATGGCGCCGCGACTGCGCCGGTCCGGGCGATACTCCAGCAACCAGCCGCTCCCCATCCCGCCTGACCTCGTCCCCCGGCCCGCCTGACCGCGGCGCCCGAAACGTCCTGGAGGAGCCGAATCCGATGTCGCCCGAACCGCTCCACACGATGGGCCAGCAACACGGCCGCCGCAGCTGGGCCGAGCCGTGGAAGATCAAGATGGTCGAACCGCTGACCGTGACGACCCGCGAGCAGCGCCAGGCCGCCCTCGCCGAGGCCGGCTACAACACCTTCCTGCTCCGCAGCGACGACGTCTACATCGACCTCCTCACCGATTCCGGCACGTCGGCCATGAGCGACCGCCAGTGGGCGGGGATGATGCTGGGCGACGAGGCCTACGCGGGGAGCCGCAACTTCTACCACCTCGAGGCCGCCGTCCAGGGCTACTACGGATACAAGCACGTCGTCCCCACCCACCAGGGGCGGGGCGCCGAGCACCTGATCAGCCAGACGATGATCAAGCCCGGCGATCACATCCCCGGGAACATGTACTTCACGACGACACGGCTCCACCAGGAGCTGGCCGGCGCGACCTTCCACGACGTGATCGTCGACGAGGCCCACGATCCGCAGGCGCTCCACCCGTTCAAGGGCAACATCGACCTCGCCAAGCTGGAGCGCGTCGTGGCCGAGGTCGGGGCCGAGAAGGTGCCCTACGTCTCGCTGGCCGGCACCGTGAACATGGCCGGCGGCCAGCCGGTGAGCATGGCCAACGTCCGCGAGATTCGCGCCTGGTGCGAGCCGCGCGGCATCAAGGTCATGCTCGACGCCACCCGCATGGTGGAGAACGCCTTCTTCATCCAGGAGCGTGAGGCGGGCTACGCCGAGACGTCGATCGCCGAGATCCTCCTCGAGTTCTGCTCCTTCACCGATGGCGCCTGGATGAGCGCCAAGAAGGACAACCTCGTCAACATCGGTGGCTGGCTCGCGGTCAACGACCGGGACACCTTCGAGGAGCTTCGCAACCTGGTCGTGGTGTACGAGGGGCTCCACACGTACGGAGGCATGGCCGGGCGCGACATGGAGGCGCTGGCCATCGGGATCGCCGAGTCCGTCCAGGACCAGCACGTCCGGAGCCGCGTCGGCCAGGTCCGCTACCTCGGTGAGCTCCTCGAGCAGTGGGAGATCCCGATCGTCCGGCCGGTCGGCGGCCACGCCATCTTCCTCGACGCGAAGCGCTTCTACCCCCACCTCGCCCAGGACGTCTTCCCGGCCCAGACGCTGGCCGCGGGACTCTACCTGGACTCGGGGATCCGCTCCATGGAGCGCGGCATCGTGTCGGCCGGGCGCGATCCGCAGACCGGCGACCACAAGCGCCCGAAGCTGGAGCTCACCCGGCTGACGATCCCTCGCCGGGTCTACACGCAGGCCCACATGGACGTCGTGGCCGAGTCGGTCAAGGCCTGCTTCGACGCCCGCGACGCGGCGCAGGGCCTCCGCATGGTCTACGAGCCGAAGTACCTGCGCTTCTTCCAGGCCCGCTTCGAGCCGATCGCCTAGCCCGGTCGCGCCGACGGGGCTCCCGGCGGTCGCCGAGCCTGGGTCGGGAAGCTCGAAGACGGAGAAGCTCGAAGACGGAGAAGGAGGCACGACGTGGTCGAGACGGCGGACGTCATCATCGTCGGGGCGGGAGTCCAGGGCGCGAGCCTCGCCTACCACCTGGCCTGCCGCGGGGCGACGGTGGTCGTCGTCGAGCGGTCGACGGTCGCTGCCGGCGCGACCGGGCGATCGAGCGGCCTGGTCAGGATGCACTACGACCTGGCCGCAGAGGCGAGCCTCGCCTGGGCGTCATACCCATGGTTCACGGACTGGCCGGCGCGCGTCGGGGGCGACTGCGGCTTCGTCCGGACCGGCTTCCTGTGGCTGGAGTCCAGGGCCGAGGCAGGCCTGCTGCGCGCGAACGTCGCGATGCAGCGCAGGCTGGGCATCGCGACCTCGGTCGTCGAGGCCGACGAGATCCGCCGGCTCGCTCCCATGCTGGCCGTGGCGGAGGGGGACGTGGCTGCGTACGAGCCCGGATCCGGGTACGCGGACCCGGCGGCGGTGGCCGCGGGCTTCCTGCGGGCGGCGCGCGACCGCGGGGCACGGCTCGTCCAGGGTGCCGAGGTCACGGCGATCCGGGTGGCGAGCGGGGCCGTGACGGGCGTGGACACGCCGCGGGGGTCGTACTCCGCGCCCGCCATCGTCAACGTCGCCGGCGCCTGGGCGGCCCGCGTCGCTGGCCTGGTCGGGCTCGACCTCCCGGTCCAGGTCTGGCGCCACGACACGGCGTTCCTCGGCGCGCCTGCGGCGGTCCCCATCCCGTTCCCCGTCGTCATCGACCACCCGAACTCGCTCTATTTCCGCCCGGAGGGGACCGAGCTCGTGCTCGTCGGGCTGGAGGACGAGAACGCCATCGGCGACGCACCGGATCGCGACACCTCCGACGCCGCCCCGGGGTTCAGTGAGCGGGTCGTGGAGCGGGTCGTCGGCCGGATCCCCGCTTTCGTCGACGGCACCTTCCGCTCCGCCCACAGCGGGCAGGACGGGATCACTCCCGACCAGCGACCGATCCTCGGCCCGGCTGGGCCCGCCGGCTTCTTCCTGGATTGTGGGCACAGCGGGACCGGCTTCAAGACCGCGCCCGCGATCGGGCTCGGGATGGCCGAGCTCATCCTCGACGGGGCGGCGACGTCGGTCGACCTGGCCCCGTTCGAGCTCGAGCGCTTCGCGGCCGGCCGGCCGCTCACGGGCGAGCACGCCTACGAGCCCATCTGGCACTGATCCTCCGGCGCGTCCGAGCAGGGAGCCGACCGAGGCCCCTGATCGTTCAGGGGCCCCCCGCGGGGCGCTCCGCGCATCGACGTCAGTCGTGGCGCCCGAGCGCCGGCCAGCGCTCGAAGCCCTGGGCCGGGAGCGGCTCGCAGCGGATGGGCCGGTCCTCGCGGTAGCCGAGGGCGTAGTCGGCCTGGATCAGCGTGTGAAGCTGGCTCGTCCCCTCGTAGATGACGGCCGCCTTGCTGTTGCGCAGGTATCGCTCCACCGGGAACTCGTTCGAGTAGCCGTTGGCGCCGTGGACCTGGATGGCATCCAGCGCCGCCTGGACGCTGTGCTCGGTGGCGTGCCATTTCGCCAGCGACGTCTCGCGCGTGCTGCGCACGCCGTGGTTCTTGAGCCAGCCCGCGCGCCACACCAGGAGCCGCCCGATCTCGGTCCCCCTCGCCATCGTGGCGATCATCTGCTTGACCAGCTGGTGCTCGCCGATCTCCTTCCCGAAGGTCTCCCGCTCATGGGAGTACTTCAGCGAGGCATCCAGGCACGCCCGGGCGAGGCCGACCGCGCCGGCGGCGACCGTGTAGCGCCCCTGGTCGATCGCGCTCATCGCGACCAGGAACCCCTCGCCCTCCTCGCCGATCCGGTTCGCGGCCGGCACTTCGAGGTTGTCCATCGTGATGAGCCCCGTGTTGCCGGCCCGGATCCCCAGCTTCCCGTGGAGCGTCCCCGTGATCAGCCCCTTCATCCCCCGCTCCACCATGAACGCGGTGACGCCCCTGTGCTTCTTCGAGCGATCGACCGAGGCGAAGACCAGGAAGTGATCGGCCAGGTCGGCCAGGCTGATCCAGGTCTTGGAGCCGTTGAGGACGTAGGCGTCGCCCTCGCGGCGCGCCGTCGACTGCAGCGCCCCGGCGTCCGTTCCCACGCCCGGCTCGGTCAAGGCGAAGGTCGCCAGCTTCTTGCCCTGGGCCTGCGGAACGAGCCAGCGCTGCTTCTGCTCGTCGGTCGCCCACTGGAGGAGGGCCAGCGAGTTGAGGCCGACGTGAACGCTCATCACGACCCGGAAGGCCGTGTCGGCCCGCTCCAGCTCCTCGCACAGGATGGCGAGGGAGACGTAGTCCATGCCCGCCCCGCCCCACGCCTCGGGGATCGGGGCGCCGAGGTATCCCAGCTCCCCCATGGCGGCGAAGACCTCCGGGTGCGCCTCGCCCCGCTCATCCCACTGGCGAATGCCGGGGAGGATCTCGGCCTCGACGAACTCGCGGACGGACTGGCGGACGAGGCGGTTTTCCTCGGTCAGGGTGAAGTCGATCACGGGTACCCTGTCGCTCCTGCTCGCGGCACGCGAGCGCGGTCGGGCCGCGCCGGCCACGCGATTGTAGGGCGTCGGCCCCTATACTCGGCCGAGGTCCGCCGCAGCCCGCCACCGTCCGGCCCGGCCGGCGACGTACCCGAGGGTCATTCCATGGACACGCAGACAGCCACCGCAGCGTCCGCTCCGGCCGCCACCGGGCTGGACCTCGCCGCGCTCGCGGCCGCCAACGTGACCCCCGTCCTGGGCCGCTACTTCGAGCGCTCGTGGTCCCATGGCGAGGGCCACCGCCTCTACGACACGGACGGCAACGCCTGCCTCGACTTCGGCAACGGGATCGCCGTCAGCGTCCTGGGCCACCGCAACCCGCGCGTCACGGCGGCGATCCATGCCCAGGTGGACCGCCTCATCGCCCCCATGGCGGCCATGGGCTACGCCGAGTCGACCGTCCGCCTCGCCCGCGCGCTGGCAGCGACCCTTCCCGATCCCATCGACTCGATCTTCTTCATGAACTCCGGCAGCGAGGCGATCGAGGCCGCGATCAAGCTGGCCCGCCGGGTCACCGGGAGGCCCGGGATCGTCGCGTTCCGCGGCGCCTTCCACGGCCGGACGCTGGGGGCCACCAGCATCACCAGCTCGAACCCCAACTACCGGCAGGGCTATGAGCCCCTCCTGCCGAGCGTCTACCTCAGCCTGTTCCCGTCCGTCTACCGCGACTTCGGGGGTGACGAGGAGCGCGCCGTCGCGGTCGCGTTCCGCCACCTGCGGGACCTCTTCCACTCCACGATCTCGCCGGACGAGGTCGCCGCGATCGTCATCGAGCCCGTCCAGGGCGAGGGCGGCTATGTTCCCGCTCCGCCGGCCTTCCTGCAGATCCTGCGGCGCGTGTGCGACAAGCACGGGATCCTCCTGGTCGCCGACGAGGTCCAGGCGGGATTCGGACGGACCGGGAAGATGTGGTCGTTCGAGCATGCGGGGATCGTCCCCGACGTGGTCTGCATGGCCAAGGCGATCGCCAATGGCCTGCCCCTCTCCGCGCTCGCCAGCTCCCGGGCCCTCCAGGAGCGCTGGGGCAAGAGCGC
Organism: uncultured Chloroflexia bacterium; assembly: GCA_963827965.1. Taxonomy (GTDB): domain Bacteria; phylum Chloroflexota; class Limnocylindria; order Limnocylindrales; family CSP1-4; genus CTSoil-043. The sequence continues at coordinate 82,630 of CAWHCW010000018.1, forward strand.
CCATGGGACGACCTTCGGTGGGAACCCCGTGAGCTGCGCCGCGGGCCTCGCCGTCCTCGAGGAGATCCGCGAGCGAGACCTGGTGGCAAACGCGGCGCAGAAGGGAGCGGAGCTCTCGGCGGGCCTCAGGGCCATCGCGGCGCGCGACGCCCGGATCGGAGACGTGCGGGGGCCCGGCCTCATGATCGGGGTGGAGTTCGTGACGGATCGCGCGACGCGCGCCCCCGACGGGCCGACCTGCGAGGCCATCATCCAGGGCTGCGCGGCCCAGGGGCTGCTCGTCCTCTCCTGCGGAGTCCAGCACAACGTGATCCGCTGGATCCCGCCGCTCGACGTGACGAGCGAGGAGATCGCCGAGGCGCTCGAGATCTTCGACCGGGTCCTGGCCTCGACGCGCTGAGGGGCGGCCCGTCTCAGGCGGTCAGGCGGGCGTTCCGCGTGAGGAACGTCATCACGTCCTCGAGCCGGAAGCGGCGGTCTCCGCGCGAGCAGACCCGGAAGAAGGGCAGCTCGCCGCGGTCGCCCAGGCGCTTCACGGTGTTCACGTGGAGATGGAGCATCTCGGCCACCTCGCTCGCGGTGAGCAACGGTCCAAGTTCGCTGATGGCCATGCGGATGGTCCTCGCCTGGTGGGTCCCGGGGCTCCGGGGACGTTGAGTGGCGCGTGTGCGGTTCGCGTGGTTGACGTGCAGAGGCTAGGGGTCCGGGGAGGGTCGAGCCAAGCCGTACATTCGTGATGGTCGGGAAACCGGAGGTCCGGTGCGGGCGCGCACCGGGCGGCTGGACGGACCGGGTAGGATCGCTGGACCACACAGGAGGTCCCGATGGCGTCCAAGCGGCCGGTGAGCTCGATCCTCGCGCGGGTGCTGCCGGCGGGCGCGCTCGTCGTGCTCGCGGCGGCGTGCGTTCTGTTCGCCCTTTCGACGGCCCCCGCCGCCGACTCGACGGGCCTCGCAGCAGGCCAGGCCGCCAGCCTCTCGGTGCCGGCATGGATCACCGCCGGCCTTGCCGTCCTCGCCGCGGTGATCCTCTTCCTGGGGGGCAGCGAGACGACGGCCTACCGGGCCGGCGGGCTCCTGGGCATGTGCGCTGCCATCGGGGCCGCCGCCGGCGGCCTCCTGAACCTGGTCGGATACGCGAACAGCAACATCTGGTGGGCCGCCGACCCGGCGGCGATCCGCACGACGGCCGGCGTGCTGCTCATCGTCGCCCTGGTCGCCCTGGGAATCGTGGCGTCCGAGCAGCTCCGACCTGGGTGGCGCCCCCGGCAGGATTCGAACCTGCGACCTCGGGATTAGAAGTCCCTCGCTCTATCCCCTGAGCTACGGGGGCACCGTGTTTGTGCTCAGATGCACCCTGTAAGTGTACATCTGCGCCGGAAGGGGCTTGTGTCCACCGCTAGTACAGCGCATAATCGGTTCTGCTCAGATCCGATGTAGCGAGGCACCAGCACCGTGAACACAATCACCTCCCGGCCGGCCCAGTCTATCCCGGCCGCCTACCTGGACGCGTTCGAGCGCCACCTCCGCGCGGAGAACAAGGCGCCGGCCACGATCACGACGTACCGGAAGGCGTGCGACCAGCTCGCGGCATTCCTCGATGCCCGCGGCATGCCACCGCTTGCCAATCTCCGGCGCGAGCACGTCGAAGCGTTCCTCGTCGACCTCCAGGAGCGGGCCCGGCCGGCCACCGTCGCCCAGCGGTACCGTTCCCTCCAGCAGCTCTTCAAATGGCTCGTCTCGGCTGACGAGATCCGCGAGTCTCCGATGGCCCGCATGAAGGTGCCGGCCGTCCCGCTCGAACCGCCGCCCATCCTCGAGGAAGCCGACCTCCGTCGGCTGCTCGACGCCTGCAAGGGTTCCGATTTCGAGGCTCGCCGCGACACCGCCATCATCCGCATGCTGCTCGACACCGGGATGCGCCGGGGCGAGCTCGCCGGCCTGCTCGTGACGCATGTCGAGTTCGACAAGCGCGACGGGGGCGCCGCAGTCGTCATGGGCAAGGGCCGCCGCCCGCGGGCCTGCCCGTTCGGCGTCAAGACGGCGGCCAGTCTCGACCGCTACCTCTTCGCCCGGGCCCGCCACCCGCACGCCGACCTCGGGGCGCTGTGGCTCGGCAAGCGCGGCGTTCTCACGCCCAACGGCGTGCTCCAGATGCTCCGCCGACGCGGCCACAAGGCCGGCCTGCCGCACATCTACACGCACCTCTTCCGCCACAGCTACGCCCACGCGATGCTCGCCGACGGGATGCAGGAAGGCGACCTCATGCGCCTGGCCGGCTGGAAGAGCCGGACGATGCTCAGCCGCTACGGCGCGAGCGCCGCTGACGAGCGGGCCCGGGCGGCCTACCGCCAGCATTCCCCGGGTGACCGGCTGTGAGCGACCGCCGCGGCCTCATGGGCCGCTCTCCAGCGGTCGACCTCCGCTCGCGCGGCCGGCAGGCGAAACGCGAGGCGATCACCGCCACCGGAGCGACCGAGATCACGGCCCTGGAGACTCTGGCAACGCTCCTGGAGGCCCGCCAGATAAGCCAGAGGTAAGAGGGCACCGCTACGCTCGCTCCGGCCCCCGGTTCCGCGCCGGGCGTTCGCGGGCATAGACTCGCCGCAGGAGGTTCCGCCCATGCGCCGCCTGACGCTCGCCCTCGCGGTGGTTCTCGCCGCCTGTGGAGGCGCGGCCCCAACCACGGCGCCGGCGCCGGCCGGTCCCACCGAAGTGCCCACGCCATCGCCGCGCGCCGCGAAGGACATCCCAGCCATCCTGACCGAGACGATTGACGAGGCGTGCACCAAACCTGCCGAGAAGTGGTGCAAGTACCTCAAGGAGACCGAGGGCCTCTACAACATCGAGGCGACGGAGGGCGGCTCGATCACGGTCCAGACCGTTATCCCGAACACTCCTGCGGGGATGAGGTTGGCCGCCGCATTGTGCACATACCTAGGCTCCGCCCATTTCGACGAGAACGCCGTCCGGCTTGACTACAACCACATCCACATCTACCGGGGCGACACCGAGCAGGCCGACTGCAACACCGAGGATTACTGAACCTCGCCCCGCGCTACCTCCACCACGGCCCTCGGCTCCGCACCGGCGCTCCGCTTTCCTCGGAGGATGGGACGCGCACCGGGCGACCGGGGGCCGAGACACCTTGCGCCGCGAGCCTATGCTGCTCCCATGCACGGCAGGCGCACCCAAGGCTGGTATGCGACCCGGCTCCTGCTCGCCATCGGCATCGCCACCTTCTTGCTTGTCGTGATGTTGCTCCTCCTCGAGCCGACGTTCATGGGTGGGACGGGGCGGCGGATGTTGGACGAGCCCCTGGTCCTAGCTGGGCTCGTCGCCGCGGGGGCCGGGATGGTCTGGATGATCCGCATCTTCCGCGGCCCGCGCGACGAGCCGCCGCCCTGGCGCTACCGGGACCGCTGAGTCGCTCCCGCTTCCTCCGCGGGATGGGACGCGCACCGGGCGACCGGGGGCCGCTCTATGTCCGGGACCCGCTCAGATGCACCGCATAACTGAGCATGTTTCGGAGGGGTCGCCACGCGGGCAAGTGCACCGGATGCGTGGGCGGTGTTAGAAGTCCCTCGCTCTATCCCCTGAGCTACGGGGGCCCACGCGGAGTCTAGCGGGCGCGCGAGCGGGCGCCAGGAGCCCTGATCCGCGCCCTCGCCGGTGCTATGCTCCGCGCCCGCGTGGCCCGCCAGCCGCGCCGCTGAGCGATGGAGGCGCGCCCGTGGCCGATCGGGCCGAGACGCTCGTGCGCGAGGACGCGACAGCGCTCGACGCCGCCCCAGCCCGCGCCGTGGCGGCGTCCCGGCCCGCGATCCACGTGGCCTCCGCGGGGCGCCCCGCGGCGCCTCGGCGCCTCATCCGCCCCGCCCCGGGCCAGCTGCCCCTTCCCTGCCCGGCCCTCCCGAGACTGCAGATCGAACCCGACTGGAAGGACCAGCGGCGCCTGTGGGGCCACGCCTACCACCCCATGTGCTCGTACCTGGCCGCCTTCCCGGCGGCCCTCGCCCATGCCTTCATCGCCCGCTACTCGCGCCCCGGCGACGTCGTCCTGGACCCGTTCTCCGGGCGCGGCACCACGCCCCTCCAGGCCTGCTCGGAGGGCCGGGTCGGCGTGGGCAACGACCTCAACCCGCTGGCCCACGTCCTGACCGCGGCCAAGGTCGAGCCGCCGCCGGGGCGCGAGCTCGAGGCGCGGCTGGCCGGCCTGCGCATCGACTGGTCCTTCGAGGCCGGCGCCTGGCTGGCACTCGCCGCGCGGGTCGGCACCGGGGCGCCCGCGCTCGTGCCGGCGGCAGGCTCGGCGGGCGGCCCCGGCGACGGCACCCAGATCGTCCCCCCGGAGGTCACCCTCGCGTTCCATCGCGGGACGTTCGCCCAGGTCCTCTTCGCCCGGGCGCGCCTGCGCCTCGACGACCCGGTCGACCGCTTCCTTGCCGCCGCCCTGGCCGGGATCCTCCACGGCAAGCGACCTGGGTATCTCTCCGAGGTGATGCCCAACGCCTTCAGCATGGCTCCGCGGTACGTGCGGGACTTCGCTGCCCGGACGGGCTTCGCCGCGGCGCAGCGCGACCTCTTCCTGCTGCTCGCCGCGAAGCTCCGGCGCCTCTCCCGCGACGGGCTCCCGGGGTCGCCCGGGATCGCGCTCCTGGGGGATGCGCGGGACGCGGGCGCCCGGGCCCGGACCGCCCTCCGCGATCGGGCGCTCCCCGACAGGGCGCGGCTCGTCCTCACCTCCCCGCCGTACCTCCGCGTCCTCAAGTACGGCTACTACAACTGGCTCCGGGCCTGGTTCCTGGGCTTCTCCGCCGCCGGGATCGACGCGACCCTCGACGACGCCCATCGCCGCGAGCCGTACGTCGCCTTCCTGCGGGAGGTGCTGGCCGGCCTGCGCCCGGCGCTCGCGGACGATGCGGTCGTCGCCCTGGTCCTCGGCGACGTGGAGGCCGAACGGGGCCGGCCGGCGGCCGACGGGCTGGCGATCGGCCTCGCCGACGAGGCCTGGGAGGGCGCCGCCCGACCCGAGGGCTACCTGCTGGCGGGCATCGTCGGCGACGAGGTGGCACCTTCGCGCAAGATGACGAAGCTGTGGGGCGACGAGGCGGGGCGCGCCACCCGGCGGGACCGGATCCTCGTGATTGCGCCAACGGAGGCGGGGCGACGACGGGCGGTCGCCGGCGCCGCCATCCCGGTCGACTGGAGCTGGCCGCCGCGCCGCCGACTTCCGCGCCGCTGATCTCGGCGCCGCCGCCACCCCTCCTGCGGGCCCCGGCCTCCGTTACACTCCGGGGCCATGAAGCCGATGTACCACCCGGACGATCTCGCGGCGATGGATCCCCTGGTCCTCATGAAGAACCTGGACCACGTGCGGATGACGAGCCGCCGGCTCAGCTACATCCTCCAGCAGCAGGTGCACCTCTACACGCCCCAGGCGAACCAGCTCCGCGAGCAGATCGACACGTACGTGGAGGCGGAGCGCCAGATCGAGGGCGAGATGGCGCGCCGCCAGGTTCGCGCCTGACCGTCGAAGCTCAGCGAGAGGCCGCCGCCTGGCGGCGGCGCTCGCGGAGGCCCTGGCTGGGCACGCCGGCCGCCCGCTCCTCCTCGATCACCGCCGCGGCCATCGCCGCAAGCCTGGGCGTGCCGAAGAGGCTGAACCCGATCCCTCGCTCCTCGAGATCAGCGCATCCGTAGCCGCGGAAGAGGCTCCGGCTCGCGACCGCCCACATCTCGTCGTACAGCTCCGGCCAGCCGACGCGGCGGCGGGCCCGGCAGAAGCGGACGAACTCCACGGCCTCCGGGTCGGCCGCATCGAGCGCAGGGGCGCGCGGATCCATCGATGCCCTCTCCTCCCGCGCGCGGCGCGGCGAACCATGAACCGACCTGGGGCCTGTGGTCCCCGCGAGTTCGGGCGGTCCGACCACAGTGCCGGGGCGCGATCTCGGTGCCCCGGGCCGTCGCCTTTCGCTGGAACCCAGCGTCGGCAACCCCGGAATCCTATGCGGTCCGGGCGGGCCGCCGATAGGGCCTTGTCCACCAACCTTCGCACCGACTTGTCCACAACGACGGGCGTTCCGTGGACGGCCCCGCGAAGACCCGGAACATCCGTGGACAGCCGGCGACCTCCACCTCTTGACATGCCTGGGCGAGGCCGCGAATCGGCGTCGGACCGGCGGTCAGGGCCGGCCGGCGACTCCCAGGCCGGCCGCGTCGGTCAGGCGCCAGCGGCAGTCGTCCCCGAGCTCCAGGCCCGTGAAGGGATCAGCGTCGAGGAGCAGGCACCCGTCCAGGTCCACCCACTCCGCGAGCGAGGCGACCGCCGCGGAGGCGGCGATCGCGACGCGCGTCTCCTCCATGCAGCCGAGGAACGTGCGGAAGCCGAGCTCCCGGGCGCGGCTCAGCATGCGCGCCGCCGGCCCGACGCCGCCGCACTTGGCAAGCTTGACGTTGACCCCGTCGACGATCCCGACGAGCGCGTCGAGGTCCTCGATCAAGACGGCGCTCTCGTCGGCGACGATCGGGAGGGTCGAGGCGGCCTGGAGCTCGCGGAGCCAGTCGTAGCGCCGCGGCGGGAAGGGCTGCTCGATGAGCTCGACGCCGAGGCGGACCAGCTCGGGGATGAGCGGCGCCGCCGTCTCCGGCGTCCAGCCCGTGTTCGCGTCCACCCGGATCGGCCCGTCGTAGGCGGCCCGCACCGCCTCCAGCGTGGCGAGGTCGGCCGGCCCCCCCACCTTGATCTTCAGGGCCGGGAAGCGCGCGGCGCGGCGGGCGCGCTCGGCGACGACCGCCGGCTCGTCGAGTCCCAGGGTGAAGTCGGTTGGCGGGATCTCGGCCGAGAGCCCCAGGAGCCGATGGACGGACGTCCCCGTCGCCTTGCCGGCCAGGTCGTGGAGAGCGATGTCGAGGGCGCACTTCGCGGCCCCATGGCCGCGGATCGTCCGCTCGAACGCGGCTCCGATCGACTCCAGCGACGCGGCGGCAGTCGCCGGGTCCGAGGCGTCGAGCGCAGGCGGGCCGACCGCATCGAGGAGCAGGTCCATGACGACTGGCATCGTCGCCGTCGTCTCGCCGTAGTAGGCGTCGGGGTAGCCCTCGCCGAGGCCGACGATCCCCGGAAGGCGCTCGGACCGTAGCTCGACGATCACCGTCGTCATCGTTGCCCCCTCGCCGTGCGAGTCGCGGGCGATGCGGAAGGGGTCGCGGTACGGGATCCGGAGAATCCGGGTCCGGAGGTCCCAGCCGGGGTTCATCGCTCGCCTCCCACCCAGGGCAGCCCGTCGACCGCTGCCTTGATCGATTCCCACAGGGGGGCCGCCCCGAACCGCACGGGGTCCGCGGCCGGCAGGCCGGCCTCGGCGGCGACGGCCGCAACGGCACGGCGCGCCTCGGCCTCGTCGGCGTACAGCGACGTGTTGACCGCCACGGCCACCACCTTCGACGGCGCCACCGTCCCCGCGATCCGCTCGTGCAGGTCGATGAACGGGCGCAGCGGCGCGATCGGGAACGAGCGCTCCGGGAGGTGGTCGAAGTCGTGGGCCGCGAGGCCGGCCTTGTGAACGAGGACCATCGCCTGCGGCGTCGCGCCGTGGATCAGCCCCATGGTCACCGCGCTGTAGGCGGGATGGTCGAGACTCCCCTGCCCCTCGACGATCACCCAGTCGCCCAGGCGCTCACCCTCCTCCACGAGCCATTCCACGGTGCCGTTGAGGAAGTCGCTGATCACCCGGTCGACGGCCACACCCCAGCCGTCGATCATCATCCCGGTCTGCCCGGTCGGGACGAAGGCGACGGAGTCCCCCGCGTCGCGCGCCGCATTGCGCAGCTCCAGGGCGACCGACATCTTGCCGATGGCGCAGTCGGTGCCGACCGTCAGGAGCACCCGCTTGCCCGGGCCGTGGCGCCGGCCGACCGCGGTCTCGAAGCGCTCCGGCGGACGGCGGTAGTCGATGATGTGGACGCCGGCGATCGCCGCGGCGGCCGACAGCTCCGGGTCGTCGCCCAGGAACGTGTGGAGCCCGGAATGGAGCTCCAGGCCGGCGTCGATGGCGCCGTGGAGGATCGGCCGCCACGCGTCGGGGAGCCGGCCGCCCGTCGGGGCGATCCCGATGAGGAGCGTGTCCGGCCGCGAGCGCCCGGGCACCTCCAGCGCCTCGGCGAGGGTGCCGACGATCGGGACGTCGGACCCCGGGATCCAGTCCGCCGTGGTGCGCCCCGCCAGCGTCGAATCCAGGACCGCGACCACCTCGTCGCGGCCGTAGCGGATCACGCCGAACGCCGTCTTGCCGGAATGCGGACCGAAGTGGCCCTCGGTGAGGATCACCAGCCGGCGCAGGGCCTGGGGTCGCATCGATCCTCCGTCTCGCGCCGTGGCCCCTGGCCGGCCGGGCCGGAAAGGAGAACGCCCCCGGGGCGCGGACCGGGGGCGTTGGATCATTCGGCTGGTACCGCATACCGGATTCGAACCGGTGATCTCCGCCTTGAGAGGGCGGCGTCCTGGGCCTCTAGACGAATGCGGCACGTGATCGCGGCCGTGGCCTTCGACCCGCGAGGAGAATACCAGAGGCCCGCGAGGAGCGGCAAACGCCCCGCGGCCCGGCGCCGGCGGCGGGACTGCACACCCTCGCCTCCCGGAGAATCGCGGCCCGCCCGCGCCCCCGCCGCGCTACAGGCGGTGCGCCTCCAGGAAGGCCCGCACCCGGTCGGCCACCTGGAGGTGCCCCTCCTCCGAGAGCACCAGGCCGTAGTGCGACGCGGCGCCGAACTGCTCGTGCTCGGCACCCAGCCACCCGGCGAGCCGCTCCGCGGTGAGCGCGGCCGGGGCGCCATCGACGCCGGAGCCGACGACGAGCGTCGGCACGCTCTCCAGGAGGTCCGGCCGCACCGGCACGCCGGCCAGCATGGACGCGCGGGCCCGACCCGACTCCCGCGGCTTCTGGCCGAGCAGGTGCTGGATCCGCAGGATCTCGTCGAGGGAGAGGTCGCGGTTCTCGCGCTGGAGCTTCTCGGGAAGGGTCTCCCAGCCGAGCACGGCCCGTCCGTAGACGGGCGGGACGTCCCGTACGACGTGGGGCCGCGCGGGCGGGCGAATCGCGGCGGGGGCCTCGGCGTCGAGCAGCACGAGGCCGGCCACGCGGACGCGCTCGGCGGCCGCCTTGAGGGCCAGGAGCCCGCCCATCCCGTGGCCCACCGCCACGGCGTTGGGGCCGACCCGCTCGAGCCCGGCCGTGACATCGTCGAGGTAGGTCTCGAAGGAGAGGCCCTGGGGATCCGCCGTGCGGCTCCAGTAGTGGTTCCCGAGGTTCAGCGCATGGCCTTCCCAGCCGCGCCCGGCGAAGTAGCGAAGCCAGCGCTCCCAGAGCCACGATCCGGCCAGCTCGCCGTGGACGTAGAAGAGCGGTCGGCGGCGCGAGCGTCGCTCGGGCAGCCAGCTCTCGATGTAGATCCCGCGCTCCTCGATCTCGGCCTCGTCCTTGCGGACGGGCCGGCCAGCGGGCCCGGCGCCGCCGGGCGCCGATGAGGGACGCGGCCAGTCGCGGCCGAGCGGCTCGTCGTTCATCTCACCACTCGAGAGGGTTCAGGACGAAGCCGGTCACCGGCTTCGGGAAGAAGTAGGTGCTCTTCTGGGGCATCACGTCGCCGTCGCGGGCCACGGCGGCGATGTCGGCGACCGGCGTGGCCTCCAGCAGGAAGGCGGCGTCGGCCGCGTCGATTCGCTCGTCCACCCAGGCGATGGCCTCGCCGACCTCCTTCGTGTAGCCGATCCGGCCTCCGGTCGTCGTCGCGGCCCGGTCGATCCCGCAGAGCCTCTCGAGAGCCGCCGCGAGGAGCGTGACATCCAGGCGTCGAACGGCCTCGCCCCCCGCCGGCAGAAGCGGCGCAAAGGCCTCCCGGCGGGCGGTGAGGACGGCACCGCCGGCCCGCGTCCAGAGCCCGATCCGCCCCGCGCCGCCGGACGCCTGCGCCCCTGGGCCGAAGACCGAGAGGAGCGCGGCGCGGTCGGCCGGTTCGACGTCGAAGAGCCCCGACGACGCCGCAGCCTCCACGAGCCCGTTGGCGGCGCTCACCGCGCGGGCGACGCGGTGCGTCGGCAGCGCCAGGAGCGGCTCGGCGGTCGCGTCCATGAAGAGAGCGAGCACGTAGTCGAAGGGCGGGTTCTCCTCGCCGGCGCGCGTGATCCGGCGCTGATCCCGGTACCGGAGCGCCGTCTCGTAGCGGTGGTGGCCGTCCGCGATGGTCACCGGCGCGCGCCCGGCCGCTTCGCGCAGCCCGGCCACGAGCGGCGCCGTCGGCCCATCGTCGGGGACCAGCCAGAGGCGGTGCCGGACGCCGTCGTCGTCGGTCACGTCGGCGACCGCCGGCGCCTCGGTCGCCTCGGCCAGCAGGCGGGGCGCAGCGCCCGAGACGTCGTCGTAGAGGACCATCACGGCGGAGAAGTTGGCGCCGGTCGCCCGCATGAGCTTGTAGCGGTCCTCCTTCGGGCCGGCCATCGTCCGCTCGTGGGGGAGGACCCCGGCGTCCGGGCCGAAGGCCTCCAGGCGGAGGCGCCCGAAGAAGCCCCGCTGGACCCGCCGGAGCGACGTGCCGGGGACCGCGTACTCCTGCTCGTAGGCATAGAGCGACGGCAGGCGGTCCTTTCGAAGCGTCCCGTCCGAGCGCCATTCGGCGAACACGCGGGCCGCCTGGCGGTACTTCTCGTCCGGATCGGCCGCCCCGGCATCCACCGGCAGGTCGATCGCGACGACGTTGTGCGGGTCCCGGGCCGCGAGCTCCACCCGCCGCGCGGGCGAGATGACGTCGTAGGGCGGAGCGATCACGGGCGCGAGGTCGGGCAGCGTCTCGGGGTTGTAGCGCAGCGCACGGAACGCGCGGATCTCGGGCACGCGACCTCCAGGGGCACCGGGACGGTGGTCCGGCGGGCCTGCGCCGCGCGGTGCGCGGCGGGATGGGGAAGAGTGTACCGCGCCGGCGCCGGCAACTCGCCGGACGGCGCAACTTTCCGGGCCGCTCCGGCGTCTGGAGCGCAGGCCGCCCGCGGGGCGGGTCGAGAGAGGGGTGCCGTGCACCACGCCCGGAGCTCACGCGCCCGGCGCTTCGCCATGCCCTTCGCGGCCGTCCTCGTCATCCTGGCCGCGCTGCCGTGGGTGGCCCGGGCGGCCAGCCCCAGCCCCACCCCGGCGACGCCCGCGGGCATGACGATGGAGGCCCGCGCCCTGGTCCAGGGCCACGCCCGAACCGGCTCCTGGATGGCGATCCGCGTCGACCTCGCCAACGACGGCCCGGCGTTCGTCGGCGAGCTGCGCCTCGTCGGCGGCACCCAGGGACGGACGCGCTTCGCCCTCCCGGTCGACCTCCCCACGACGTCGCGCAAGGCCTTCACGCTGCACGCCCAGGCGCCGGCGTTCGGCAGCTCGCTGGAGATCGCCCTCGTTGCCGACGAGACCGTGGTCGCCCGCCGGGCGGTCGCCTTCGCCCTCCACGACCCGGGCCAGCTCGTGATCGGCGTCGTCGCCGAGCGGCCGGGACCCCTCGTCGCCGCGCTGGGACGACTGCGCGACCCGGCCGGCCCCCAGCCGGCCGTCGTGCCGCTGACCGTGACGGACCTGCCGGAGCGTCCCGAGGCGTGGTCTGCCCTCGACCGCCTGGTCTGGCAGGACGTGGATGCGGGCCGGCTCTCGACCGAGCAGCTGGCGGCGCTTCGCACGTGGCTTGCGGGAGGCGGCCGCCTGACGATCGTCGGTGGGAGCGGCGGCCTCGGCCTGCTCGGTGGCTTCCCCGACGAGCTGCTCCCCTTCCGCCCCACGGTGACGATCGACGTGGATCCGGAGGCGATCCGCGGCCTGGTCGGGGGCACCCTGCCGCGCGGCGCCGAGGCGCTGCCGGCCCTCGCCGGATCCCCGGCCGCCGGGGCGCGCGCCCTCGCCAGCAGCGGCGACCGGGCGATCGTGGGCGACCGGCCGCTCGGCAGTGGCAACGTGACCCTGGCCGGCTTCGATCCGTCCACGCCGTGGCTGGCGGAGAGCACCTCCGTCGACGTGCTGTGGGCCTCGCTGGTCCCGGCCCGGGGGACCGCCCGCACGCCGCTCATCGTCGGCGACGACGGGAGCCTCGTCTCGCTCCTTGGCACGCTGCCGGCCCTGGCGCTCCCCTCGATCGAGGGCCTCCTGCTCCTCCTGCTCGGCTACATCATCCTGATCGGCCCCGTGAACTACCTGGTCCTGCGCCGCCTGGACCGGCGCGAATGGGCCTGGGTCACGATGCCCGTTCTGGTGGTCGGCTTCACCGTCGCCGCTTTCGCCATCGGCGCCGCCGTGCGAGGCACGGACGTGATCGTCAACCAGGTGGCCCTGGTGCGGGCCGCCCCCGGCACCGACGCGGCCCAGGCGCAGGTCTACCTGGGGGTCTTCTCCCCGACGCGAGGGAGCTACGAGGTGAGCATCCCGGGCGGCGCGCTCCTCTCGGCGCCGTACAGCGGCGAGGGGTTCGGGCAGAGCGACCAGGGCCTGGACGTCGTCCAGGGTGACCCGGCCCGGCTGCGCCAGCTCGCCGTCGGCTACGGGACGCTCCGGGCGGTGCGCGCCGAGGCGCCGGTCCAGGCGCCGCGGATCGAGGCGGACCTCCGACTCGAAGGCGATCGGGTCCGGGGGACCATCCGGAACGCGTCCGACATGTCGCTGGCGAGACCCGCCGTCATCCTGGGAACGGCAGTCGTCATGTTGTCCGACCTGGCGCCGGGCGCCAGCGCGACGGTCGACCTGCGGGCCCAGCCTGACGCCTCCGGACGCTCCCTCTCCGAGCGGATCTTCGGCCAGCAGCAGTTCGCCTCCGACGGGCGCCCGACCGGCGACTTTCTCCGGGACCAGGTGCGGCGCCAGCTCGTCGACGCCCTGACGTACGACCCGTTCTTCGGCTCGAATGGGACGCTGCCGTCGGACGGCCCCGTCCTCCTCGCGTGGGGTCGGCCGGGCCTCTTCGCGGTGACCGTTGCCGGCCAGGAGCCCCGGACGGCCGGCGAGACGCTCTACTACCTCCCGCTGGGGCTGGCCGCGTCGGGAGCGGTGACATTCGCCCCGGACCTGATGCGCTCGTCGCTCGTGGAGGTGAAGGCGCAGTTCTTCAACAAGGATCCCTTCAACCTCACGATCGGCGGCGGGTCCGTGACACTGGCCTACCGGCCCATCCCGGTCTCCGGTCGTCTCGTTCCGACGCGCCTGGCCCTCGGCGTCAACATGGGGGTCTCGGGACCGATCGGCGGGGAGGCCAACGGTGGAGGCGGCGTGGAGCCGGCGCCGCCCACCAGCGAGCCCGCGGCCACCCCGGCCCCGTCCGGAGCCACCGCGACCGGCGCTCCGGTCGAGCCCGTCAAGCCGGCGCCGCCCCCCGACCAGGCAGACCAGGGCCTGCCCCGCCTCGAGCTCTTCGACCGCGAGGCCGGGGCCTGGCGTGAAGTCCAGGACCTGGCGCCCGGGAAGGTCCTCGAGATCCGCGGGCCCGGCCGCTTCGTCGACCCCGCCTCCGGGACGATCCTGGTGCGGCTCTCCAACGATCGCCAGGACGCCGTCAACATCCAGCTCACGGTCCAGCTGGAAGGAACGATGGAATGACCGCCATCGTCACCGCCCGCGGCCTCGTGAAGCGCTACAACGGGACCCTCGCCCTCGGCGGCCTCGACCTCGAGATCGCGGCCGGGGAGATCTTCGGCCTGGTCGGGCCGAACGGGGCGGGCAAGACGACGACGCTGCGGATCCTGGCCACCCTCCTCGTGCCGACGGCCGGGGATGCGGAGGTGGCCGGGGCGTCGATCCGCAGGAACCCGGACGGGGTGCGACGCGTCGTCGGGTACATGCCCGACAGCTTCGGCGTCTACGACGACATGAAGGTCTGGGAGTACCTGGACTTCTTCGGACGCTGCCACGGGCTGCCGGCGGACCGCCGGCGGCGGATGATCGGCGACCTGCTGGACCTGGTCGACCTCGGCCCCCGGCGGGACGCCTACGTGGCCACGCTCTCGCGGGGCATGCAGCAGCGCCTCTGCCTGGCCCATGCGCTCGTCCACGACCCCGCCGTCCTGATCCTCGACGAGCCCGCCTCTGGCCTGGACCCCCGGGCGCGCGTGGAGCTGCGCGAGCTCCTCCGCGAGCTGCGGTCCCTGGGCAAGACGATCCTCGTCAGCAGCCACATCCTGCCCGAGCTGGAGGAGCTGTGCACCAGCCTCGCGATCATCGATCGCGGTCGCGTCCTGGCGCAGGGGAGCCTCGCCGAGATCGAGGCGAAGCTGCGGATCGGCGCGGTCCTGCGGGTTCGCATCCTCGGTGACGGGGCCGCCGTCATCGCCGCGCGTGACCACCTCGCCGCCGACGCGTCCGTCGTCGCTGCCGAGATCGTCGGCGACGATGTTGTCGAGATCGGGTTCACCGGCGACGACGATGGCGCCGCGCGCCTTCTCGCCGGCTCGGTGGCGGCGGGAATCCGGATCGTCTCGTTCGCGCGTGCGGCGAGCGACCTCGAGGAGCTCTTCCTGCAGGTGACCGGGGACGCCCGGGCGGAGGTGGCGTGATGCGCGCTCGGCTGGCGGCCGTCGGGTCGGGCATCGCCGCGGTCGGTACCAAGGAGCTCCGGGGCCGGATGCGCGGTCCCCGGTCCTTCATCGCCCTGACCTTCTACCTGACCCTCCTCGCCGGCTTCACCGTGATGATCTACCTCCTCCAGCAGCAGTCGTCCGCGTCGCAGATGGCGTTCGGCGGCGGCAACCCCTACATCTCGGGCCAGATCGGCCAGGCTGTCTTCACGACGCTCCTCTTCCTCCAGGTCCTGCTCGTCGTCTTCCTGGCCCCGGCGGCGACGACCGGCGCGATCAGCCTGGAGCGCGAGAAGCAGACCCTCGACCTGCTGACGGCGACCCCCGTGAGCACCCTCGGGATCGTCCTCGGGAAGCTGGCCTCGTCGCTGGCATTCGTCGTCGTCCTGATTCTCGCCTCGATCCCCCTCACGGCGGTCGTCTTCGTCTTCGGCGGCGTCTCGCCCGAGGACATCCTCCGCGGCTACGTCGTGCTCCTCGTGACGGCGATCGGCTTCGGCTCCCTGGGCATCTTCCTCTCCAGCATCACCCGGCGAACCCAGTCGGCGACCTTCCTGACGTACCTCGCCGTCCTGGCCCTGACCGTGGGCACCGCGTTCACCTTCTACTTCTGGAGCCAGATGACGACCCGAGAGGCCACCCAGGTGATCCGCCCGGAAGCTCCGGCCATCGGGAACGGCGCCGACGACGGGAGCGGCGCACCCGCCGCGGCCGAGCCGCCGACGGTCGCCCGGCCGCCCGAGGCGCTGCTCTGGCTCAACCCGGTCGTCGCGGCGGTCGACGTCGTCTGCGGCGTCGACGTGAACCCCTACTCGACGACCTGCCAGGTCATCGCGGGCGTCACCGGCAGGCTCCCCGGCAACGGCACGACTCAGCCCGGCATCGAGCCGTTCCCGGGGAAGCGGGGCATCGACTTCGGCCGGGGCGTCACGCAGCCGGGCGTCATGGTGACCGACGGGACAGGCGTCGGGGTGGTGGGCGATGCGACGGTCGCCACGAACGACGCCTTCGCCGCGGGCTCGACACGCGATACCTTCTGGCCGCGAACTGCCGCGGCGTGGCTCGTGGCCTCGGTCATCCTCGTCCTGCTGTCGGTCCAGATGGTCAGCCCCACGCGCCGTTGGCGGATCCTCCGCCGGCGCCCCCGCCGGGAGATCCAGGCATGACGAATCCGTTTGTCCGCCACGGCTCGGCCCAGCTTCCGGAGCGACCGCTGACCCCGCCCGACCCCGTTCCCGTCGATGCGGAGCTGCGCGCCATCCGCTCCGGCCTGCGCCGCCAGCGCGACCGGCTCTGGCTGCGGCGGGCTGCGCGCCGCGGCTGGTGGGCCCTGGCCGCCATCCTCGTTGCCGAAGCCCTCCTGCTTGCCGTCGCGCGGCTGGCCCCGATCGAGGCGGCGCCGACGATTGCCGCGGCGATTCCGGCCGCCGCGCTCGGCGTGCTGCTGATCGTCGTCGGGCGGGCGCGCCCATCGCTGGGGGAGACGGCGCTGGCCGTGGATGCGGAGGTCGGACTCGCGGATCGCCTCGGCAGCGCGCTCGCCTTCGCAGCGGAGGTACCCGACGCGGGCGGGCCCGACGCGGCCGCCCACGCGGACTTCGTCGCCCGCCAGCGACGCGATGCCCTCGACGTCCTCGCGATCGTGGCGCCCGGCACGTTCCGGCCGCGGGTCGCCCAGCGCCCCGCCCTGATCGCCCTCCTCGCCGCCGCGCTCCTGGTGCCCCTCGTGTTCGCGGCCAACCCGATGGACCAGCGGATCGCCCAGGATCGAGCGGTCCGCGAGGAGGCCACCCAGACCGCCGAGCGGATCGATCGCCTCGCCGAGCAGCTGGAGCGGCAGGGCCGCAACGCCGAGGATCCCCGAACACGGCTCGCCCAGGATCTGCGCGACCTGGCGAAGAGCCTCCGCGACGACCCGGGCGCGCTGGACAAGAACCTCGCCCGCCTCGGCGGCGTCGAGGCTTCGGTCCGCGACCAGCTGGACCCAGCGAACGAAGAGCGGGCGGCGGCCCTTGCGTCGCTCAGCCGCGGGCTCTCGCGCGCGGCCACCGGCGACGCGAAGGCCAATCCGGGCGGCGATCGCGAGCAGGCGCAGGGCGACCTGGACCGCCTGGCAGGCGCGCTCGGCGACAAGACGAGCGAGGAGCTGGCCCGCCTTGGCCAGTCGCTCGCGGCGCTGCAGGGTGCCGCGTCGCAGGCCGGATCCGGCGCGGACGGCGCGCTGCGCGACGCAACGAACGCGCTGGCGCGCGGAGACCGGGCCGCGGCCGCGGAGGCGCTGGGCCGGCTCGGCGATGCGTTGAAGGGCGCCGAGGACCGGGTCGCCACGAACCGCGATCTCAGCGGGGCCGCGTCACAGCTCCAGGACGCGCGGCGGCAGCTCGCGGACGCCGGACGGCCCGGAGGCCAGACTGCCGGCAACCCGGGCCAACAGGGCCAGGGGCAGGGGCAGGGGCAGGGGCAGCCTGGCGCGTCGGGGAACCCCGGCAGCTCGGGCAACCCGGGCCAGGGCCAGGGTCAGGGTCAAGGCCAAGGTCAGGGTCAGGGTCAGGGCCAGGGCCAGGGCCAGGGTCAGGGCCAGGGCCAGGGCCAGGGTCAGGGTCAGGGTCAGGGCCAGGGTCAGGGCCAGGGCCAGGGCCAGGGTCAGGGCCAGGGCCAGGGCCAGGGCCAGGGCCAGGGCTCCATCGGCGGCGGCGGCTCGAACGCCCGCTACCTGGGTTCCGGCACCGGCTCCGGGGCCCCCCGCGGGCCCGTGAACGGCAACCGCCCGGCCGGCGAGCCCGGCGACCAGAGCTCCGTCTACGCCCCCTTCGACCGGGTCGGCCGCCCCGGCGACCCGACCTACGTCGCGGGAACCGGCGGCGACGGCGGCCAGGTCCAACCTGGCACCGGCACGGGCACTGGCACGGCCAACCCGGCGATCGTCCCGTACTCGGACGTCTTCGCCGACTTCTACCGCTACGCCCAGACGACCCTGGACCGCAGCTACGTGCCGATCGCGGTCAAGGACCTCGTGCGCGACTACTTCAGCGCCCTCGACCCCACCGGCCAGGAGACGAAGTGATGGACCAGTCCCCCACCCTCCCCGCCTCGACGGACGAGGCCGGGTCGCCGGCCATGGACGCCGACCAATTCGTCGAGCGCGCCCGCGGGATCGAGGCCGAGGTCGGCCGGGTCATCGTCGGCCAGGCGGATCTCGTCCGCCAGACGCTCACCTGCCTCCTCGCCGGCGGCCACGCCCTCCTCGAGGGCGTGCCCGGCCTCGGCAAGACGCTGCTCGTCCGCACGATCGCCGACGTCGTCGCCTGCTCCTTCAATCGCATCCAGTTCACGCCCGACCTGATGCCGGCCGACATCATCGGGACGAACATCCTCGTCGAGGAGGGCGGCAGCCGGGTCTTCCGCTTCCAGCAGGGACCGATCTTCGCCAACCTCGTCCTCGCCGACGAGATCAACCGCGCGACGCCCAAGACGCAGTCGGCGCTGCTCGAGGCGATGCAGGAGCACCAGGTCTCGGTGGCCCGGGCGCGCTATCGCCTCGACGAGCCGTTCTTCGTGCTCGCGACGCAGAACCCGCTCGAGATGGAGGGGACCTACCCGCTGCCCGAGGCCCAGCTCGACCGCTTCATGTTCAAGGTCCACGTCCCGTTCCCCACCGAGGACGACCTGACCGTCATCCTGCACCGGACGACCGGGTCCGATCGACCTGCGGCATCGGTGGCCGCGGCGGCCGACGACGTGCTGGCCATGCAGCAGCTGGCGCGCGCGGTCCCGATCGCGCCGCACGTGACGGCCTACGCCGTGGCCCTCCTCGCGGCGACGCATCCCGACCAGCCGCGGGCTCCCGAGCTCGTGCGCGAGTACGTCCGCTACGGCAGCTCGCCCCGCGGCGCCCAGGCGCTCGTCGCGGGGGCGAAGGTCCGGGCGCTCCTCGACGGTCGCTTCAACGTCTCCGTCGACGACCTCCGCGCCGTCGCCATGCCCGCCCTCCGCCACCGGGTCATCCTCAACTTCGAGGGCGAGGCCGAGGGCATCACGACCGACGCCATCGTCCGCACGATCCTCGACAGCGTCGCCCCGCCGGCCGTCGAGTAGGCCGGCCGGCCGACGACGCGGACATGGAGCGCCCCACGATGGACGCCGGCAGCGGTGCCGGGTCGGCCCGCCCGATCGGCAGCCGCTCCGCGTTCCTGCCGTCCGAGGTCGATCCGACCGTCTTCGACGAGGACTTCCTGCGCCGCCTCGAGCGCCTTGCTGTTCTCGTCCGGCGTCCCGTCCGGGGCGGGCTGAAGGGTGGCCGCCGGAGCGTCAAGCGCGGCCAGTCCGTCGAGTTCGCCGACTACCGCGACTACACGCCCGGCGACGACCTGCGGCAGCTCGACTGGAACGTCTACGCCCGCCTCGAGAAGCTCTTCGTCAAGCTCTTCATCGAGGAGGAGGACCTGACGGTCACCCTCCTCGTCGACGGCTCGGCGTCGATGGCCCACGGCTCGCCCGACAAGCTCGTCTTCGCCAAGCGCGCGGCCGCGGCGCTGGGCTACATCGCGCTGGCGACCGAGGACCGGGTGGTCCTGGCCTCGCTCGGCGGGCGATCGGCCCGGCGGCGGGCCGCCCTGCGCGGCTCCGGGCGGGCGTTTCGCCTGCTGGCCGACCTGTCCGCCATCGAGCCCGCGGCCGGCGTCACCGACCTCGTGGCCGCCTGCCGGCACGCCCTGGCCCAGGTGACGGGGCGCGGGGTGATCGTCCTCGTCTCCGATCTCCTGGACCCCGGCGCCGAGCGCGCCATCCGCGACCTCGCCGCGACGGGGTCCGAGGTGATCGTCATGCACGTCCTGGCCCCCGACGAGCTGAACCCGACCCTCGACGGCGACCTCCGGCTCGTCGACGCCGAGAGCGGGTCGACGGTGGACGTCACCCTCGACCTGGCCGCCCGCGAGCGCTACACGGAACGCGTGGCGACGTGGCAGGCCGAGCTCGCGGCGCTCGCGGCGAAGCGCCGGATCGCCTACGTGCCGCTCACCTCCGACGTGCCCCTCGCCGACCTCGTCTTCGCCGAGCTCCGGCGTCGGCGGGTCGTGGGCTGAGGGCCGGGCCGTGCCGTTCGCCGCCCCGCTCGCCCTCGTCGGCCTGGCCTTCGTGCCGCTGGTCATCGCCTTCTGGATGCTGAAGCTGCGGCGGACGGAGCGGACCGTCAGCTCGACCCTCCTGTGGCAGCGCTTCGGCGAGGACCTCCAGGCGAACGCGCCCTGGCAGCGGCTGCGTCGCTCGTTCCTCCTGCTCCTCCAGCTGCTCCTCGTGATCCTGCTGGCACTCCTGGCCGCCCAGCCGTTCGTGGAGCGCCCCGCCACGCTCGCCCGCGACCTCGTGCTCGTCATCGACGCGTCGGCCAGCATGGCGGCCACCGACGTGGTCCCGTCGCGCCTGGAGGCGGCCAGGCAGCTGGCGCTCGACGCGCTGCGCGACCTGCCCGCCGGCGGACGGGTGAGCGTCGTGGCCGCGGGAGCGACGCCGCGGGTCGTCGCCAACGCGACCAGCGACATGGGGCGGGTCCGGACGGCCCTCGCGGGGATCACCGCGACCCCCGCCACGGCCGACATGGGCGAGGCGCTCGCGCTCGCCTCCGCCCTCGCCGCGCGGGCCGGCGACGCCCAGGTGCTCGTCGCGACCGACGCGGCGTTCGCGCCGCCGAAGGATCTCGAGGTGGCGGCGCCCGTCACCGTCCTGCAGGTGGGCCGCGAGCGGAAGAACCAGGCCATCGTCGCCTTCGCCGTGCGGAGCGCCCCGACCGCGGTGACCCGCTCCGTCTTCATCTCCGTCGCGAACCTCGACCTGGAGCCGAGCACCGAGCGCGTGGAGCTGTGGGGCGACGGCCGCCTCCTGGAGGCCCGCGACCTCTTCCTCGACCCGGTCAGCCGGGCCGACATCGGGATCGACGACGTGCCTCTCGACGTCGGCATCCTCGAGGCGCGCCTCGCGGGCGACGACCAGCTCGCCCTCGACGACCGGGCCTGGGCCGTCGTGCCGCCGGACCGGCTCCTGCGGATCCTCCTCGTGAGCGAGGGCGACCCGTACCTGGAGACGGCCCTCAGCTTCCTGCCGAACGCCGAGCTGTACGGCGTCAAGCCCGCCGACTACGGCGCGGGCACGAAGCCCGAGCTGTTCGACCTCGTCATCTTCGACGCCAGCCTCCCGGCGACCCTGCCGCGGGTCCCGACGCTGGCGATCGCCCCGCCGCGGACGAGCCCGCTGGGAACCGTCACCGGGTCGCTGAAGGATCCGGCCCTGGGGCGACCCGCCCCCGACGAGCCACTCCTGCGCTACGTCGACCTGACGACCCTCCACGTCGCCCAGGCGACGCGGCTCGCCCTTCCCGACTGGGCGCGGACCGCGGTCCCGACTGCGGCGGGCGATCCGCTCCTCTACACCGGCACCCGGGACGGCGTCCCGACGGGGGTCCTCGCCTTCGAGCCGCGGCGCTCCGACCTGCCGCTGCAGGTGGCGTTCCCGATCCTCGTCAGCAATCTCGTCGGCGAGCTCGTGGGCGCGGCCCGGGCCCCGACGACCGCCGTGGTGCCGGGCAGCCTGGTGAGCCTCCCGATCCCGTCGGGTGCCAGCGGCCTCCGCGTCACCCGTCCCGACGGGACGACCCTCGACCTCGCCCCGGCCGTGACCGGCGGCGCGGCGGCCACCTTCGCCTCGACCGAGCAGCTCGGCGTCTACACGGTGGCTCCCCTCGGGCTCGCGGTCGCCAGCCCGGCGCCGTCGGGGTCGCCGGGCGGGTCGCCAGCCGCCAGTCCCACGACGACGCCGACGGGCTCGGCTTCACCGTCCCCCGTCCTGGTCGACCCCTCGGCCCCGGTCCGGTTCGCCGTCGACCTGTTCGACGTGAGCGAGTCGACGATCGGGCCCGGGTCCGCCGCTGCCCTGGAGCGCCTGGGGTCGACGACGGCGGGCGGTGGCGCCGGCGGCGCCGGCAGCGACCGGCCGCCCGCCCGCGACGACCTGTGGATTCCCCTCGCCGCCATCGCCCTCGCCTTCCTCGTCCTCGAGGCGATCGTCTTCCAGCGGGACGCCCTCGTCCGCATCCGCCGCCGCCTGGGGCGGGGGCTCGGCCGGCGGCCGTCCGCAGGCGCGGCGACGTGATGGGCGTCACGGCCACCGCACCCCTCCTGCTCCTGCTGATCCCGCTCGTGGTGGGGCTCGTCGTCGGGCTCCAGCTCCTCGCCAAGGGCAGCCTGGGCGACGCGCGGGCCAGGTTGGCGCTCCTCGTCCGGACCCTGCTGGTCGCCGCCCTCGCGATGGCCCTCGCCGGCGTCGCGGTCATCCTCCCGGCGGACCGGCTGGCCACCGTCTTCGTCGTCGACCTCTCCGATTCGGTGGGCAACCCGGGCCGCGCCGAGGCCCTCTCCTTCGTCCGCGATGCGCTCGAGGAGCGTCCCGCGGGCGATGTCGCAGGGGTCGTCGCGTTCGGCCGGGACGCGCTCGTGGAACGCCTCCCCGACGAGCTGACGGATCTCGACCGGATCGCCTCGACGCCGGTCCGGGGTGCCACCGACATCGGGGCCGCGCTGCGCCTGGCTGCCGCCCTCTTCCCCGACGCCGCGCAGCATCGGATCGTCCTGCTCTCGGACGGCAACGACACGACGGGGACCGGCCAGGTCGAGGCCGCCCGGGCGGGCGCCCGCGGGATCCAGGTGACCACCCGGACCATCGGCCTTGGCGCCGCGGACGAGGTCCTCGTCGACCGGATCAGCGTCCCCACGACGTCGCGGCTCGGCGAGGAGCTGGAGGTGACGGTCGAGATCCGCTCGACGGCCGCCCAGCCGGCCGCCATCCGGCTCTACGCCGACGGCGCCCTGGTGGCCACCGAGC
Organism: uncultured Chloroflexia bacterium; assembly: GCA_963827965.1. Taxonomy (GTDB): domain Bacteria; phylum Chloroflexota; class Limnocylindria; order Limnocylindrales; family CSP1-4; genus CTSoil-043. The sequence goes on from CAWHCW010000018.1 coordinate 105,085, forward strand.
GGACGACCCTCGAGGCCGGCGTCACGCCGGTCGTCTTCCGGGTGACCCCGAAGGAGGCCGGCTTCCACGTCTTCCGGGCCGTCGTCGAGGCGGCCAGGGACACCTTCCCCGAGAACGACCGGGCCGACGCCTCGACGCTGGTCTCCGGGCCGCCCCGGGTCCTGGTGGTTCCCGGCGACGAGGCCGTCGCAGCGGACCTGGTCGCGGCCCTCGAGACCCGCGAAGGCGACGTCGTCACGATGCTCCCCGAGCTCGTCCCCGACGACCCGGCGACCCTCTCCGGCTTCGACAGCATCGTCCTCGTCGACGTCCCGCGGATCCGCTTCACGACGAAGCAGCTGGAGGCGCTGCGGTCCGTGAACCGCGACTTCGGGAAGGGCCTGGTGATGATCGGCGGGACGCGGAGCTACGGCGCCGGCGGCTACCGCGACACGCCGCTGGAGGCCGCCCTCCCCGTGGAGATGCGGGTCCGCGACCGGGAGAAGCAGCCCGACGTCGCCCTCGTCGTCGTGATCGACGAGTCGGGCTCGATGGCCGCCTGCCACTGCAACACCTTCGACCGGAGCCAGGCCGTCCAGCTCTCCGGCGTGCGCAAGGTCGACATCGGCAAGGAGGCGATCCTGCGCGCGGCGGCCGCCCTCCAGGCCACCGACGAGCTGGGCGTGGTCGCCTTCAACGAGCGGGCCAACTGGGTCGTCAAGCGGTCGCCGCTCGGCTCCATCACCGACCTCCAGGGCAGCCTGGGGGCGATCAACGCGGACGGCCAGACCAACATCTACGCCGGCCTCGACGAGGGCGTGAAGGCCCTGGAGGCGGCCAGGGCCACGCGCCGCCACCTGATCCTCCTGACCGACGGCTGGTCCAGCTCCGGCCAGTACGACGCGATCCTGGCCCGCATGAAGGCGGCCGGGATCACCCTCTCGACCGTCGGCGCCGGTGGCGGGGCCAACCCGTTCCTGCAGGAGCTCGCCACGAAGGGCGGCGGCCGCTTCTACGACGCGATCAATCCGGCCGCGATCCCCGACATCTTCCTCAAGGAGACCCAGCAGGTCTCGGGGCAGCAGATCGTCGAGGAGCGCTTCTTCCCCGCCATCACGGCGTCGTCCCCGATCATCCGCGGCCTCGACGCCGGGTTTCCCTCCCTCCTGGGCTACAACGGCACGACGATCAAGGCGGCGGCGACCTCCGTGCTGGTCTCCGGCCGCTCCGACCCGGTGCTGGCCCAGTGGCAGTACGGGCTGGGGCGGTCCGTCGCCTGGACGTCCGACGCGACCGGGCGCTGGGCGAAGAGCTGGGTCGGCTGGGACGGCTTCAGCCGGTTCTTCGGCCAGCTGGTCGCCTGGACCTTCCCCGGCGAGGAGTCCGGCGGCATCGAGGCGACGCTTCGTCGCGGGGCCCGGCGGGACGACGCTGCGGGTCGAGAGCGTGGGCCCCGACGGGTCGCCGCGGGACTTCTATGCCACCAGCGTGGTCATGGTGGACCCCGCCCTGGAGCAGCGTCGCGTCGACCTCGCCCAGGTCGCTCCGGGTGTCTACGAGGCCCCCATCGGGGAGCTGACGACGGGGGCCTACGCGCTGCGCGTCACCCAGACCCTGGCCGGTGCGACGGCGGTGGGGCGGACGCTCGGCCTCGTCGCGCCGTCCCCGGCCGAGTACCGGCTCCTCGGGACCAACGAGCCGCTGCTGGCCGCCATCCGCGACGCGACGGGCGGGCGCCCGGTGGCGACCGCGGAGGACGTCTGGCTGCACGATCTCGGCACGACCGCCGGCGAGACCCCGCTGTGGCCCCTGCTGCTCGTGCTGGCGTTGCTGCTGTGGCCGCTGGACGTCTTCCTGCGACGCGTCCAGGTGACCCGGCGCGACCTTGCCGCGGCCGGCGCCTGGGTCCGGGGCCTCCCCGCAAGGCGCGGCCGGGTGGCCACCCGACCGGCCCCGGTCGAGGGGATGCTGGCGGCGCGGGACCGGGCCGGAGGGGAGGCCGCGCGAGCCGCGATCCGTCGCGAGGGGGCCGCCATCCCCGCGGCCGACGGGGGGCGGCCCGCGGCTGCCGCACCGGCCGACGCTCCGGCGGCGCCCCCGGCGGCCGCCCCGATGCCCGCGTCCCCTCCCTCGGTCGCGACCGCCAACGAGCCGGCCGACACGCTGGCCAGGCTCCGGGATGCCAAGCGTCGGGCCCGGCGCTAGCAGGAGGGCCGCTTCCGGGCACCCGCGGCGGCTGGGTGCTAGCCTCCGGGCATGCTCGCCCGCCGTCCCCGGCGCCCCGCCCGCATCGCCGGCCTCCTCGTCGTGGCCCTGGTCGCCGCGGCCTGCTCTGCCTTCACGCCCCAGACGCCCAAGCCCACGGCCACCACCTTCGCCGGGATCGTCTCCGAGCTTGCCCTGACCGGGGTCGGCGTGAAGAACGTGGTCGCCGGCGACCCGGGCTGCGACGACCAGCGGCTGGCGCGCACCGCGATCTCGTTCGATGCCTCCGGCCTGGACCAGGCGGAGCCGACGCGGGTCTACCTCTACGCCTTCAAGGACGCCAGGGCCTACGGCGAGCTGCGGCCGGTCGTGGACCTCTGCGCTCGCAGCTACGTGGTCGACCCCGCCGCCTACGGGACGGTCGAGGCGACTCCGTACCTCCTGGCGGGGCCCGGCCCGTGGGCCCCCGACTTCGAGGATGCCCTCCGCGTGGCGCTGGGGAGGGCCGCCGTCGGCGGCTGAGCGCGACCGATGCTAGCCTTCCGCCCGTGAGCGACCCCAGCGCCCGCCCCGAGCCCATCGTCGACCTGCCCGTCATCGACCGCCCGGCTGGCGGCCACCCGAACGGCCACTCGAACGGCCATCGCAACGGCCATGCGCCGGACGACGCCCTGGGCCGGGCCATCCTCCTCGAGCTGCGCGAGAGGGGCGCGATCGGTCCCGATGCCCTCGCCGCCCGCCTCGGGATGAGCCGCACGAGCACCGTGCAGCGCCTCCACGAGCTCGAGGCCGCCGGCTTCGTCGCCCGCCAGGCGATCCGCCACGGCGTGGGCCGGCCGCGCCACCTCTACGACATCACGGCGGCGGCCCAGCGAAGCCTCCCGGCCAACTACGACGGCCTGGCCACCACCCTCCTGGAGTCGATCGTCGAGGTCGGCGGGGACGCCCTCGTCGAGGAGGTCTTCCAGGCCCGCCGACGGCTGCTGAGCGATCGCATCCAGGCCCGGTTGGCCGAGCGCCTCGGCCCGGGGGCGACCCTGGCCGACAAGGTCCGCGAGCTCGCGGTGGTCCAGGACGAGTCGGGCTACGTCTGCCGGGCCGAGACGGCGCCGGCGAACGGCGGATCGCTTGAGCTGCGCGAGCACAACTGCGCGATCCTGGGGGCGGCGGCGGGGCACCCGGCGGCCTGCCGGGCAGAGCTCCAGCTCTTCGAGGAGGTCCTCGATGCCCGCGTCGTGCGCACGTCGCACATCGCCTCGGGCGACCGCAGCTGCGTCTACGTGATCGAGCCCCGCGAGGAGGCCTGATCGGGGCTCGACTCAGGCCTCTTCGCGCTCGACCTCGTCGCGGCGCGCCGGCTCCAGGCGGGGCAGGGGGACGTCGCTGACGTTCCGCACGAAGGAGGCCTGCAACGCCGTCCGGGCCACCTCCAGCTGCTCGTCGAGGGTGAGGATGCCCAGCCGGCCGAGCGTCGCGAGCTCGTCCCGGATGTACGTCTTGAGCATCTCCGGGCCGTCGGTGTTGATCGTGAAGCGGATCTCGTTGCGGCGGAACGTGTCGAAGATCCAGCGGAACTCGTCCCAGCCGGAGACGACCCGGGTGTTGATGTTCGAGGTCGGGCAGACCTCCAGGACGATCCCCCGCTCGCGGATCATGCCGAGCGTCCGCGGGTCGTAGGCCGCCTTGACGCCGTGGCCGATCCGGTCGGGCTCCAGCTGCTCGATCACCTCGGCGACCTCGTCCACCGGTCCCGACTCGCCGGTGTGGACCGTGGTCCCCAGGTGGTGGCGACGCGCCTCCTGGAAGAGGCGCCGGTACTCCTTCACCCGGAAGCCGTTCGACTCGGGACCGGCGATGTCGACGCCCACCACGCCCCGGTCGCGCCAGGCGATCGCCTTCTCCGCGATGATCTCGTTGAGGTGGTACGGGAAGGCCCGGTCCAGGCAGAGGATCAGGCCGGGCTTCACCGGGTACTCCAGCGTCGCCCGGTCCATGCCCCGCACGGCCGCCGCGATGATGTGGTCAAGGTCCTGCTCGCCGCCCCGGTTCCGCTTCATGGGGTTGAAGCGGAGCTCCATCGTCGTGACGTTGTTCTTGCGGTAGGCGCCGCCGACGACCTCGTAGACGGCACGCTCCACCGCCAGCGGGCTCGACTGGATCAGCTCCGTCCAGTGGAAGAGCTCCAGGTACCCCTCGAACGACCGGCCCCGTGTCGGCGACACCGTGATGATGTCGCGGAACTCCCAGTAGTCCTTCGACGGCAGCCGGATCCCCTGCTGGTGGGCGATCCCCCACATGATCGCGGGCGTCACCGCGCCGCCCAGGTGGCAGTGGAGCTCGGCGAGCGGGACGGTGCGGGAGAGCTGGCGGACCACGGTCGGGGCGCTCCCCCTACGCGGCCGGGCCGGCCACGACGCGGCCGCCGGCGCCGATCGTCGCCTGGCGGCGGCGGGCCCGCAGCTCGGCGCCCGGGACCTGGTCGCGGGCGTGGTAGCTGGAGCGAACCAGCGGCCCCGACTCGACGTGCTTGAAGCCCATCGCCAGGGCCTCGCGCCGCAGGTCGGCGAACTCGTCGGGGTGGTAGTAGCGGACCAGCTGGGAGGTGCTCCACCGTCGGGCGCAGGTACTGGCCGATCGTGAGGATGTCGCAGTCGACCGCCCGCAGGTCCCGGAAGGTCGTGAGCAGCTCGTCGCGCTCCTCGCCCAGGCCGACCATGATCGAGCTCTTGGTGTGGACCTCGTGGCCGAGCTCGCGCGCCTGCGCCCTGGCCCGCGCGAGGACGCCCAGGCTGCGGTCGTAGCGGGCCCGCTTGCGGACCGGCTTCTGCAGGCGCTCCACCGTCTCGACGTTGTGGTTGAGGATGTCCGGCCCGGCCTCCATGACCGCCCGGAGGGGCGCCTCCTCGCCGTTGAAGTCGGGGATCAGCACCTCGACGCCCATCCCGGGGCTGCGCTCGCGCATCTGGCGGATCGTCTCGGCGAAGACCGACGCGCCGCCGTCGGGGAGGTCGTCGCGGGCGACGGAGGTGACGACGACGTGCTCCAGGCCCATGGCCGCGACGGCCTCCGCCACGCGCCGCGGCTCGTCGGGGTCGAACCAGGTGGGCCGCCCGGTCTTGATGGCGCAGAAGCCGCAGGCCCGGGTGCAGATGTCGCCCAGGATCATGACCGTGGCCGTGCGCTGGTCCCAGCACTCGCCGAGGTTCGGGCAGCGAGCCTCTTCGCAGACCGTGTTCAGGTTCAGGCCGCGCAGCAGCTGGCGGAGGTCGCGAACCGCCTCTCCGGCGGGCATGGCGGCCTTCAGCCAGTCGGGGTGGCGGCGCGCGCGCGGCGCGGCAGCCGGGTCGATCACCGGGAGGTCCAGGCCCATGCCGCCAGTGTAGCCGGGGGGCCAGTCAGGGGTCCGCGCGGTCGATCAGTGGACGGCCGTGTCGGGCCCGACGCCCTCGAGCCAGGCCTTGACGTCGCGCAGGAAGGCTCCAGCCTGGGCCCCGTCGTTGGCGCGGTGGTCGATCCCGATGACCATGTTCATGATCGGCCGGATGGCGATCACGTCGCCCTGCGGCGTCTCGACGACGACCGGCCGCTTGGTGATCGCCTCCATGGTCAGGATCGCGACCTCGGGGACGTTGATGATCGGCATCGTCAGGTTGCTGCCGAACCAGCCGGTGTTGTCGACCGTGAAGGTGCCGCCGCCGAAGTCGTCGACGCGGAGCTTCTTCGCCCGGGCCCGGGCGGCCACGTCCGCGATCGCCCGGTTGATGCCGCTGATCGACATCTGGTCGACGTCGCGGATGACCGGCACGATGAGCCCGTCGTCCACCGCGACGGCGACGCCGACGTTGATCCGGCGCTTCGCGACGAGGCCCTGCTCGGTCCAGGTCGCGTTGAACGTCGGGTTGCGCCGGAGCGCCTCGACGGACGCCTTCACGACGAAGGGCACGAAGCTGAGCGAGACCCCCTCGCGGGCCTGGTAGTCGCGCTTCTGCGACTCGCGGAGGCGGACGAGGTTCGTCACGTCGACTTCGACGTGGACGTAGGCGTGGGGGACCTGGAGGGCCCGCGTCATCTGGGCCGCGATCCCCTTCCGCATCTTGGTCAGCGGGACGAGGACCTCGTCCGCGCCGGGCGGGAAGACGACGCCGGCGTCCGCGCCGGTCGGGGCCGCGGGTGCGGGCCGGCCGACTGCCGGGATGGCTGCCGGAGCGGCCGCGGCGGGCGCGGGTGCGGCCGAGCCCGGGGCCGGGGCCCTGGAGCGGCGCCCGTTCGAATCGCCTCGACGACCGCGCTCACGTCCTCCCGGGTGATCCGGCCGCCGCCCCCGGTGCCGCGGATCTGCTCAGGGGCGAGGCCGTGCTCGCGGAGGAGGCGCCGGACGGCGGGGGTCATGCGCGCGTCCGCCTGGGCAACCGCGGGCAGCACGGCGACCGCCGGTTGGGCCGCGGTTGCGGCGGCGGCCGTCGGCGGCGCGGTCGGGGCGGCGGTCGTCGGCGGGGCGGCGGGGGCGGCGGTCGTCGGCGCGAACGGGGGCGGCGCCGGCGCGGCCGGGCGAGCGGCCGGCGCTGCCCCAGCGACGGCGACTGGCGCTGCCTCGGACGCCGCCTCCCCGGCAGCCTCCGCCGTCTCGATCTCCGCGATCGGCGTGTCGTTGGGGACCGTCGCCCCCTCCTCGACGAGGATGGCGGTCAGCGTGCCGGCGAAGGGAGACGGCACCTCGGCGTTCACCTTGTCGGTGATCACCTCGACGATCGGCTCGTACTTCTCGACGCGGTCGCCGACGTTCTTCAGCCAGCGCCCGATCGTCCCCTCGGCGACGCTCTCGCCGAGCTGCGGCATCGTGACCTTCGCCACCGGGTCCCTCCTGGGCGGAACCGCGTCCCGCGTCACATGGGTCTACGCACCGGGTGCCCCGCCGGTTCGGCGGTGCCCCGGCCCCCTAGTGTCGCCGATCCCGCGCCGACCGGCACGCGGCGGCACGGCGGACGGGCACGCGGGCCCGCGCCATGGCCCGAGTCGGGCTGTTGGCTGGAGTCACGATGTCGAGGACGCACAGATCCGCGCCAACGCTTGCAGCCGTCGGGCACGGAGCGGCGACCATGACGACTCCAAGGTCCTCAGGCCCAGGCACCTTGGCGCGACCGAGACGTCGGCGTCGGGGCGTCCCGTGCCGGTGCAGTCAGTACGCCGCCAGGGTCCGGATCGCCTCGGCGATCTTCGCCGGCGAGAGCATGAACGCCTCCTCGAGCGGGAGGGCGTTGGGCGAGGCCGGCGAGTCCGGGCCGGCGAGGCGCGTGACCGGGCCGTCGAGGTAGTCGAAGGCCTCCTCGGCGACGAGCGCGGCGACCTCCGCCCCGAAGCCGCCGAAGCGGTTGTCCTCGTGGACGACGAGGCACTTCCCGGTCCGCCGCACCGAGGCCAGGATCGTCTCGGCGTCGAGCGGGCGGATCGTCCGCAGGTCGATCACCTCGGCCTCGATCCCCTCCTCCGCCGCGCGCGCCGCGGCCTCCAGCGCGTAGTGGAGCATCAGCCCGTAGGCGACGACCGTCAGGCGGTTCCCCGTCCGGGGGATCGCCGCCCGCCCGAACGGCACCGTGTACTCGCCGTCGGGCACCTCGCCGCGGACGCTGCGGTACATCTTCTTGTGCTCCAGGAAGATGACCGGGTCGGGATCGCGGATCGCCGTCCGCAGCAGGCCCTTGGCGTCGTACGGCGTCGAGGGGATGACCACCTTCAGCCCGGGGACGTGGGCGAAGAACGCCTCCACCGACTGGCTGTGGTAGAGCGCGCCGTGGACGCCCGCGCCGTACGGCGCCCGGATCGTGATCGGGCAGCCGAAGGTGCCGTTGCTCCGGTAGCGGATCCGGGCCGCCTCCTGGATGATCTGGTTCATCGCCGGGAAGATGAAGTCGGCGAACTGGATCTCGGCGACCGGGAGGAGGCCGTTGGCGGCCGCCCCGATGGAGACGCCGGCGATCATCGACTCGGTGAGCGGCGTGTCGAGCACCCGCCCGTCGCCGAACTCGGCCCACAGCCCGTCGGTGGCGTAGAAGACGCCGCCCTTCCGGCCGACGTCCTCGCCCAGGACGATCACCCGGCCGTCGCGGCGCATCTCGTCGCGGAGGCCCTCGCGGATCGCCTCGATGAAGGTCCGGACCGCCATCAGGCCGGCCCCATCGCGGGCGGGCCCGGGACCGGGTCGCCCGGCTCGGCGTAGACGTGGCGCAGGAGCGTGGCGGGGTCGGGTTCGGGGGCCGCCTCGGCGAACGCCGTGGCGTCGTCGACCGCGGCCGCCACCTCGGCGGCGAGGGCGGCCTCGGTCGCCTCGTCGAGCAGCCCGGCCGCCCGCAGCTCGTCGCGGAAGCGGGGCAGCGATTCCTCGGCGCGCTGGGCGTCCAGCTCCTCCGCGGAGCGGTACTTCGTCTGCTGGTCGTCCGAGCTGTGGCCCGTGAGGCGGGTCACCTTGGCCTCGATGAGGGTGGGGCCGTCGCCGGCGAGCGCCCGGGCGACCGCGTCGCGCCCGGCGAGGTAGCAGCCGATGACGTCGCTCCCGTCCACGACGACGCCGGGCATCGCGTAGCCGGCGGCGCGGACGGCAACGTCGCGCACGGCGGTCTGGAGCTCGGCCGGCACCGAGATGGCGTAGCCGTTGTTCTCGACGAGGAGGATCATCGGCAGGCGGTGGATGCCGGCGAAGTTGAGCGCCTCGTGGACGTCGCCCTGGTTCGCGGAGCCCTCCCCCATCGCCACGAGCGCAACCTCCGGGACGCCGCGCAGCTTCGCCGCCAGGGCGATCCCCGCCGCGTGGAGGGCCTGGGTCGCCACCGGCGACGACGAGGTGAAGATCCGGTGGCCGGCGTGCCCGTAGTGACTGGGCATCTGGCGCCCCCCGGATGACGGGTCGTCAGCCTTCCCGAACTGCTGGAGGAACACCTCGCGGGGGGTCATCCCCATGGCCAGGACGCCGGTGATGGAGCGGTAGTACGGGAGGAGCCAGTCGCGGCCCGGGGTCAGCGCCGCGGTGATTCCGGCCTCCGCCCCCTCGTGGCCCTGCCCGGAGATCACGAAGTGGACGCGGCCGGACCGGTTGAGGATCCAGGCCCGCTCGTCCAGGGCGCGCGCCAGGACCATGAGGCGGTAGAGCCCGACGAGGCGGTCCCCCGACAGCCCGGACCGGGCGACGGGATCCTGGGCGCTGGGGTGTCCGGCGGTGGTCACCGCGGGATCGTACAGGCCCGCCCCGCCGCGGGGAACCCCCCGCCGACGTGCCCCCGAACGCTGCGCCGCCGCGGCGCCGTCTCCGGGCGCCGCGTCCCGCCTCAGAAGTTGATCGCCCGCCCGTCGACGGCCATCGCCGCCTCGCCCAGGACCTCCGAGAGCGTCGGGTGCGGGTGCGTCGCCGCCCCGATCTCCCAGGCAGCCACCTCCAGGGAGAAGCCGAGGGAGGCCTCCGCAATCAGGTCCGTGGCGTGCGGGCCCGACGAGGTGCACGCCGAGCGTCGCGCCCGTCTCCGCGTGGGCGATCACCTTGGCGAAACCCTCGTACTCGCCGCCGATGAGCGCCTTCGCGATCGCCTGGAAGGGCACCTTGCCGACCTTCACCGGCAGGCCGCGCTTGTCGCACTCCTGCTCGGTCAGGCCGACCGACGCGATCTCGGGGCGGCAGTAGGTCGCCCGCGGCTGGGCGTCGTAGTCCATGGCGTGGACGTCCGGGTCGCCGGCAATCGTGTGGACCGCCGTCAGCCCCTCGTGGGCCGCCGTGTGGGCCAGCCATAGCCCGCCGACGATGTCGCCGATCGCCCAGACGTGCGGCTCAGCCGTCCGCAGGTGGCCGTCGACCGGGATGATCCCCCGCTCCACCGTGATCCGGGTCGACTCGAGGCCGATCCCCTCCACGTTGGCGGCGCGCCCGGCGGCCACCAGGATGCAGTCGGCGCTGACCTCCTTCGCCTCCCCGCCCTCCGGGCCGACCATGAGCCGGATCCCGTCCTCGCCGATCTTGAGCGAGGCGGCGTCGAAGCGGGCGTTCGTCATGACCTCGATGCCGCGCCGCTTGAAGCTCTTCTCCAGCTCCTTGCTCACGTCGCGGTCCTCGAGGGGCACGATCGCCGGGAGGTATTCGAGGAGCGTCACCTTGACCCCGAAGTCGTGGAACATCGAGGCGAACTCCGAGCCGACGGCGCCCGCGCCCACGATGACGATGCTCGAGGGGAGGTCGGCCATCTTCAGCACGTCGTCGGAGGTGAGGACGCGGACCCCGTCGGGAGTGAGCCCCGGCAGGCTCTTGACGCGGCTCCCCGTGGCCAGGACCACGTCCGTGGCCTCCAGCACGCGCTCGCCGCCGGTGCCCGGAGTCCCGTCCTCGCCATGGAGCGCAACGCGCACCTTGCCGGCGCCGTCGAGGCGGCCGCGCCCCGCGATCCATTCGACCCCGTTCTTGCCGACCAGGCCCTTCAGGCCGGTCCACATCCGGCGGACCACCTGGTCGCGCCGGGTGGCCACGGCCGCGTAGTCGAGGGCAACGTCGCCGGCCACCAGCACCCCCAGCTCGCGGCTCTTCGCCGTCACCCGGTGGTAGAAGTCGGCCGACTCGAGGAGTGCCTTGGTGGGGATGCAGCCGCGGTGGAGACAGGTCCCGCCGATCTTGTCCTCGTCGACGAGGGCGACCTTGAGGCCGAGCTGCGCCCCCCGGAATGCGGCCGCGTAGCCGCCGGTGCCGGCGCCGAGGACGACGAGGTCGAACGAGTTGGACGAGCCGACGGCCATGGGGCAGAGTCTCCGAGGTGGGGTTGGCGGCGCGGGCGGCGCAGCAGATGCACCCATGGTACCGCTCGCGCGCCTCGCGACGGCGCCGCGCGGCCGTCGGCCGTTCGCGCGAGAATGGCCGCAGCGTCCAGCCAGTCGCCAGCACGGGCAAGGGGGAGCCGCATGATCGCCGCCCGGAGCCACGGAGCCCGTCGCGTGCGCCTGCTCGCGGTCGCGCTTGCCGTCCTGGCCCTGGCCCTCCTGCCGGCCCGTCTCGCCGCGCCGGACCGCGCGGCGGCCGCCGACCCCGCCAACCTCCGGGCCCAGCTGACCGACGACGCCGGCTCCCTCTCCGCTTCGGACGAGCGCGAGGTGACCTCCGCCCTGGCCACGCTGCTCGACGAGTCCGGGGTCCAGCTCTGGGTCTGGTTCACCGACACGACCGGCGGGATGACCGCCGCGGACTTCGCCGCCGAGACGGCCAGGCGGAGCTCGCTCGGCGGGACCGACCTCCTGGTCGTGCTGGCCATGGACGATGGTGCCTACGGCTACTCGCGCCCGGACGGATTCGCCCTCTCCGACGCGGAGCTGGAGCGCCTCCTGTCCGACGAGATGGAGCCGGGCCTGCGGGACGGCGACAACGCCGGCGCCATCACCCAGCTCGCGCGATCGCTCGGCGAGGCGGTCGCCGGCCCCGGACCCACCACGGCGACGACGGCCCCTGGCCCCACCACCGGCCCGGGGCCGGCGGAACCGCCCAGCCAGGGCGGCGGGGGCGGCCTCGGCACCGTGATCATGATCATCGTCATCGTCGCGATCGTCGGGCTCGGCGGCTGGTTCTTCCTCGTCCGCCGCCGCTACGGCGACGGGGCGCCGCAGTCGGCCGGAGGCGGCGCGCCCGTCGATCCGCTGGCGGCCATGAGCGACAAGGACCTCAACGCCGAGGCGAACCGCCTGCTCCTCGCCACCGACGACGCCGTCCGGGACAGCGAGCAGGAGCTGGGGTTCGCCGAGGCCCAGTTCGGCGAGACCGAGGCGGCGACCTTCGGCGAGGCGATCGCCGCGGCGAAGGAGGACCTGCGGGCCGCCTTCAAGATCCGCCAGCAGCTCGACGACGCCGATGGAGGAGGATCGGCCCACCCGCCGGCGCATGCTCGCCGACCTGATCGGCCGCGGCCGCCAGGCCCAGGCCCGCCTCGACGCCGAGACCGAGCGCTTCGAGTCGCTGCGGGCCTTCGAGCGCGAGGCCCCCGGCGTCCTCGCCGCTCTCCCGGCGGCGATCGCTGCCGTCGAGGGCCGCCTCCCGGCGGTCGAGACGACGATGGCCCACCTGGAGGAGTACGCCGACGCCTCCTGGCAGGCCGTCGCGACCAGCCTCGACGAGGCCCGCGCCCGGGCCGCGGCAGCCCGCGAAGCCGTGGTCCAGGGCGAGGCGGCAGCCGCCGCGGGCGACGGGCCGAAGACGGCCGTTGCTGCCCGCGTCGGCCAGGAGGCCGTCGCCCAGGCGGGAGCGTTCCTCGATGCGATCGAGCACCTGTCCGCCGAGCTCGACCAGGCCCGCGACCGCGTGAACGCGGAGATCGCCGACGCCGAGGCCGACGTGGCGCGGGCCCGCGGAGCGGCCGGAACAGCGCCCGACGACCCGGAGATCCCCGCCCGGCTCACGGAGGCGGAGGCGCTCCTGGCCGACGCCCGGCGCGACATCGGCCACCCCAAGCCGGACGTCGCGGCTGCCTACGCCAAGGCACGCCGGGCGAACGAGATCGCCGACGGCGTGCTGGCCGGCATCCGGACCGCCGCCGAGCAGCGCGCCGCGCTCACGGCCCGGCTCGAGACCTCGATCAGGGGAGCGCAGGCGACCGTGACGCGCGCCACCGACTACGTGGCCAACCACCGGGGCGGCGTGGCGGGCGAGGCCCGCACGCGCATCGCGGAGGCCGCGCGCCACCTGGACGCGGCGGTCGCGTCCGGCGCGGCGGACCCGGCGGCCGGGATCCGCGAGGCGGACACCGCGGTCCGCCTCGCGAACGAGGCGCTCGCCCTGGCCCAGCGCGACTACGCCGGCTGGGACGACCCGTGGCGCGGCGGACGCGGCGGAGGTGGCGGGGGCGGTGGTGGAGGCGGCGGACGTCGCCGCGGCGATCATCGGCGGCATCATCGGCGGGATGCTGAGCGGCGGCGGACGCGGCGGCGGAGGCTTCATCGGCGGTGGGGGCGGCGGCTGGGGCGGCGGGGGGCGCAGCTCCGGGGGCGGCGGCTTCGGCGGCGGAGGCGGCGGCGGGCGCAGCTCCGGGGGCGGCCGCTGGTGACCCGCGGAGTACGATGATCGCCGGCGGCGCGGCCTTCGGGCCCGCCGACCGGCGCGAACGATCCACCCGATGCGGCGTCGAGATCCGGCGTCGCCACAGCACGGAGGGGACGCTCCCATGGCACAGACCTCGATCCTCGGTCGCATGGGCCAGCTGGTGCGGGCGAACATCAACGCGATCCTCGACTCGGCCGAGGATCCGGAGAAGATGCTCAACCAGATGGTCCTCGACTACACGAACAACATCCGCGAGGCGGAGGAGGCCGTCGCCCAGACGATCGGCAACCTGCGGCTCCTGGAGGACGACGCGAAGGAGGCCCGGGAGGCCTCCGGCGAGTGGGGCTCCAAGGCCCTTGCCGCGTCGCGCAAGGCCGACGGGTTCCGCGCCGCCGGCAACGCCGCCGACGCCGACCGGTTCGACAGCCTGGCCAAGATCGCCCTCAAGCGCCAGATCACGTTCGAGGAGCAGACCAGGACCTTCGACGAGCAGATCGCGACCCAGTCCGTCCTCGTCGACAAGCTCAAGGACGGCCTCAACGGGATGCGTGCCAAGCGCGAGGAGCTGGTCCAGAAGAAGGACGAGCTGATCGCCCGGTCGAAGATGGCCCGCGCCCAGACGCAGGTCACCGAGACGATGAAGAGCGTCAACGTGATGGACCCGACCTCCGAGGTATCCCGCTTCGAGGAGAAGGTCCGCCACGAGGAGGCCAGGGCGCGCGGCATGGCCGAGGTCGCCTCGAGCTCGCTCGACGCCCAGTTCGCCAGCCTGGACGACGCGGCCGACGACCTCGAGGTGGACGCCCGCCTGGCCGCGCTGAAGGGCGGCGGCGCCTAGCCCCCGGCGCCGCGACGGCGCCCGCGACTCGCAGGACGGCCCGGGCGGCGACGCCCGGGCTGTTTTGGCCGTCCCCTATTCCCCGCGCGGCCGTCGCAACGCCATGACGAGGAGGAGTCCCCCGGTCCCGACGACGAGGCCGACGATGACGAGCGGCAGGCCTCGGAACAGGTCGCCCACGGCCGGCAGCGCGGCGCTCAGCAGCTCCAGGCCCAGCACCGCCCCCAGGACGACGGCCGCGATCAGGAGCACCTCCCGCCAGCCGGGCGAGCGCGCCTGCCGGGGAGCGTCCCGGGGAGGGTCAGGCACGGTCGGCCCCGGGCGGGATGCCGATCGGGGCGACGAGCACCCGGCCGGCGACCGCGGCGCCTCGCCGGGTGAGGAGGCCGGCCTTTGGCCGGTGGAACGTGACCGTGACGTCGGCCCGGACCACCGGGTCCGAGAGCTCGCCCGAGGTGAGGTCGACGGCGGTCGGGCAGTCGACGGCGAGGACCGGGACGCCGGCCGCGCGGGCCCGGTTGGTGAGGTCGACGGCGGACCGCACCGGCTCGCGGAGCAGGCCGCGGACCCCGGTGCCCAGCAGGGCGTCGATCACGATGACGGCGCGCTCCACGCCGTGGCCCAGGAGCGCCACGTCGCGGGCCACCGGAGCGTGGATCCGCTCGACGCCCGGCAGGCGCCCCAGGCGGTCCCAGTTGCGCGCCGCATCGGACGTGCCCGGCCGCGCACCCGACGCGATGAGGGCCACGGCGACCCGGGCGCCATGGGCGGCCAGGCGGCGGGCGGCAACGAACCCGTCTCCCCCGTTGTTCCCCGAGCCGCACAGGATGAGGATCGGACCGCTCTCCCAGCGATCGCTCGCGACCGCCAGGGCGCGAGCGACGGCCGCCACGGCGCTGCCCGCCTGCTCCATCAGCCGGATCCCGGGCATCCCCAGGCGCTGGGCGCGCACGTCGGCCCCGGTCATCTCCGCGGCCGTCATCGGAGCGCGGGCCATCGCCTCCGCCCAGCGCGCCGCCAGCCCGTCGAGGTCGAGCTCGAAGAGCAGCGGGTCGTCGGCCGGCAGCGGGACGTGGCCCGCGGTGCTGAGCAGGGGCTGATCGGGGGTGGACATCGGCGGGTCCGAAGCGTAGCGCGTCGGGTACGCGCCCGCCGGCACGCCCCGGGGCCGGCGACACGCCCCGGGGCCGGCGCGCACGCCCCGGGGCCGGCGGGGACCAGCGCGCGGCCCGACCGGCGGCCGCTCCCCTACCCGGTCCCCTGGACGCCGGCCGCGATGCCGCTGATCGTGAGGCCCACCAGCCGCTCGAGGTCGAGCCGCCCGGGGCCGTCCGGGGGCGAGCCGCGAAGCGCGCGCAGCCGCCCCAGCGCCTCCACCTGCAGCTCACCGAGAGGATCCAGGTAGGGCGCGCGGAGCTCGATGGAGCGCTGCAGGGCAGGAACGCCATCGAGCAGCGCCGCCTGGCCGGTGATCTGGAGGACCGCCCGCACCGATCGAGCGTGCTCGTCCGCGATCCTCGCCGCGAGCCGGGCCCCGGCCGGGCCGGCCAGCCCCAGGTGTCGAGCGGTGATCCGGGGATCCGTGCGGGCCAGGGCGACCTCCGCGTTCTGGACGAGGAGGCGCATGAACGGCCAGGTGCGGTGCAGCCGCTGCAGGCGGGCCATCCCGGCGGTTCCGTGACGACGCCCGAAGGCCTCGACCGCCGCGCCCAGGCCGTACCAGGCGGGCACGTTCGCCCGGATCTGCGTCCAGGCGAAGACCCACGGGATCGCCCGCAGCGACGCCAGCGTCGGCACTGCCTCCGGCGCCGACCCGCCGCTCCCGCGGGCCGCCGGCCGCGAGCCGAGCCGGAGCCCGGCGATCTGCTCGATGGGCGTGGCGGCGAGGAAGACGGCCTCGAGGTCCGGGTCGTCCCGCGCGAACGCCCGATAGGCGTCCCGGGCGTCGGCGGCCAGCTCGTCCATCAGGTCCGCGCCTTCGCCCGCCGCGGCGGCCACCGACCGGTCGTGCTCGGGCGTGGAGGCGAGCAGGGTCGCCGAGACGGTCTGCTCCAGCGCCCGCAGCGCCAGCTGCGGGTTCGCGTAGCGGGTGGCGATCACCTCGCCCTGCTCGGTCAGCTTCAGCCGCCCGGCCACGGAACCCGCCGGCGACGCCAGCACGGCCCGGTGCGTCGGCCCGCCGCCGCGCCCCAGCGCACCCCCGCGGCCGTGGAAGATCGTCAGCTCCACGCCGGCCTCGCTGGCCGCCTCGACCAGCTGCTCCTGGGCCCGGTAGAGGAGCCAGTGCGCCGCGACGATAGCCCGACTCCTTGTTCGAGTCCGAGTAGCCGAGCATCACCTCCTGGCGATCGCCGCGCGTTCGCAGGTGGGCACGGTAGCCCGGCTCCCGGAAGAGGTCGGCCAGGATCGCCCGGGCGCCGGCGAGCGCGTCCGCCGACTCGAAGAGGGGCACGACGTCGAGGGCGGGCGTGCCGGGGGCGATCCCCGACGTCCGGGGCGCGGGGATCGAGCCGTCGGCGGCCCGCCGCGCCAGCTCCAGGACGTCGGCCACGTCCGCGGCGCGCTCCGTGAAGCTGATCACGTAGCGCCGGCAGGCGGCCTCGCCGAAGCGCCGCTGGGCGACCGCCATGGCTCGGAAGGTGGCCAGGACCTCGCCCGCCGTCACTCCCGGCGCGACCTCGCCATCGATGGCGGGCAGCGGACCGGCCAGGGCGGCGAGGGCGGCCCGGTGGACGGCGCTGTGCTGGCGGACTTCGAGCGAGGCAAGGTGGAAGCCGAACGTCTCCACCTGCCAGCGCAGGTCCTGCAGGGCCCCGTGCGCCACGCGGCCCAGGCCGTCCGCCGCGAGCGCCTCGCCCAGCTCGGCCAGCTCGGCGATCAGCGCTTCCGGCCGTTCGTAGCGGCCGCCCTGGGGACCCGGCAGGCCGGCCAGGTGGGCCCGGGTCCGGACGAGCCGCTCGGCGACGGCCCCCAGGCGGCGACGGTACGGCTCCCGCGGGAAGCGCTGCTCGAGCTCGCGCATCGTCTCCGACAGGTCGTCCGCGTCGTCGAGCAGGCGACGCGCGATCGAGCCGGGCGTCGACCCCCCGCGGGGCCGCGCCGCGACGTCGACCATGAGCCTCGCGGCGGCAGCGGCATAGCCGTGCAGGACGTGGTCGGCCTGGATCCGGAGCGCCTCCAGCGTGGTCTCCGCGGTGACGAACGGATGGCCGTCGCGGTCGCCGCCGATCCACGAGCCCCAGCGCAGGAAGGCCGGCACCCGCGGGGGCCGGGTCCCGGTGCGCCCCGCGTCGGGTGCGGCGGCCCCCGCCGGGAGGCCCGGCGAGATTCGGTCGAGGGCCGCGTCAAGCGCGCGGTAGAGGCGCGGCGTGGTGGTGAACAGGGTCGCGTCGAAGAAGACCATCGCCGAGCGGACCTCGTCGAGCGGGCTGGGCCGCTCCCCGCGAAGGTCGGCCGTGCGCCACAGGACGGTGATCTCCTCGCGCAGGCGGCGGCGCAGGTCGGCGTCCCCGGCCGGGGTGAGGCGCGCGTCGTCGAGGTCGTCCAGGAGCCCGTAGACGCGGCGCAGGGCGAGGAGGACCGTCCGTCGGCGGGCCTCGGTGGGATGGGCGGTCAGGACCGGGGATACCCGCAGTGCCGCCAGCCTCGCCACGACGGCGTCGAGGTCATCGCCGGCGGCGGCAAGGCGCACGACGGCCGCCGCCACGGATCCCCGGGTCGGCGCCCCGGCCGCGGCGCGATCGCGACGCCCCAGGGCCCGCACGCGCTCCTTCTCCTCGGCCAGGTTGGCGAGCTGGAAGAAGGTGCTGAAGGCCCGGGCGAGCATCGCCAGGTCCGCCACGTCAAGCGCGGCGAGCGCCTCGTGGAGGTCGGACGCGCCGGGGGGTGCGTCGGGCCGGCGAAGGGCGATGGCGCGGCCCCGCACGCGCTCCACCAGGTCGAGCGCCGCGGGACCCTCCTGCTCGGCGATGACCTGGCCCAGGAGCGCTCCCAGCAGGCGCACCTCGCGGGCGAGCGGGTCCCGGGCACGGGCCGTCCCCACCGAGCGCGGCTCGGCGCGGATGGCCCGGTTCTCGGTGGCGCGGGGTCGCGTCACGCCGACTCGGCGGAGCCCGCCAGGCGAGCCCGTCCCGCCGCGTCGAGCTCCACGATGCCATCGCGGGCGAGCCCCGCCAGGGCCCGGGCGACGGCCTCCTCCGAGTGGGCGCCGAGCGGCCCATCGACGGCGAGGGCGACCCCGGGCGCGGCGTCCCGCAGCCGGTCGACGAGCCGGCCGCGGAGCCAGCGCGTCGTCCGCTCGAAGGGGAGGATGGCTGCCCGGGCGGACGCTCTCCGGGGGGCCGCGGCGAGCGACGTCGCGGCCGGTGTCCTTGCCGGCGTCCGCGCCGTCCGGCACCAGGGCCGGGCCGGGCAGGATGGGCAGGACGGCCGAACCGGCCGGCAGATCGTGGCGCCGATGTCCATCAGGGCGTGCGTCCAGGTTCCCGGCCGACGGGCGTCAACCAGCGCGTCGGCGGCCGCCTGCACGGTCGCCGGCGCGACCGCGGACGGATCGGCCGCCAGGATCCGGCCGACGACGCGGCGGACGTTGACGTCGACCGCGCCGACCGGCAGCCCGAAGGCGATCGCCGCGACGGCGCGGGCGGTGTAGGGCCCCACTCCCGGGCAACGCCATGAGCGCCTCGACGTCGCCCGGAACGGCGCCGCCCGCCGCCGCGATCGCCACCGCGGTGCGATGGAGGCCCAGCGCGCGGCGGTTGTAGCCCAGGCCGCGCCAGGCGCGGATCGCATCCGCCGGGCTGGCAGCGGCCATCGCGGCCGGCGTGGGGAAGGCGGCCATGAAGGCCGGCCAGCGCTCCTCGACCCGGCTGACCTGGGTCTGCTGGGCCATCACCTCGGAGACGAGGACGCCCCACGGGTCCAGGTGGCCGTCCACCCGGAACTCGAGCTCGCGACCATGCTCCCCGAACCAGGCGAGGACGGCCCGGCGCAGGGCCCCCCGCCGGGCGGGGGCCGGCAGGACGGCAGGCGGCGGGGAGGGCGGGGAGGGCTGCGGGGCGGGGCGACGCGACGCGTCGTGGCTGACCGGGCGGCACGCGGTGCCGAGGCGGGCGGGGCGGCCTGCGGCACCGGCGGTGACGGCACTACTGCCCGGGAATGACCAGGACGGTCCCGATCCGCATCGTCCGCGGGTCGACGTCGGGATTGGCGGCCCGCAGGTCGGCCAGGCTGATCCCATACGCCACGGCGATCTCCCACATCGTGTCGCCCTTCTTGACGGTGTAGCGCTCGCCGGAGAGCGGCGTGGCGGCGGGCTCCTCGGTGGCGGCGGGCGTCTCGCCAGCCGTCGGCTCCTCCGTGGCCGCGTAGATGTCCGTCGGGGCCGGCGTCTGGGACCCGGTCGGGGCAGGGGTCGGCGTGGCACCGCCGCCACAGGCGGCGACGAGACCGAGGATGACCACCAGGATCGCGAACCGCCGGCGCATCTCCACTCCTCCAGCTCGCCCACCATGGACGGCGCGCCGGATCCGGCGCACCGCCGACCTCGGCGCCCGTGTGCAGCCTACGACGAACCGGCCGCCGCCGGCGTGACCGTCCGGCGGCGACGCTGCGCCGCGCGAGCGGGTCAGCCGTCGAGGCCGAGGAGGCGCGGCACGCTCGTTCCGGCCGGCCCCCCGACGACGTGGTCGAAGGCCCCCGCGTTGGCGGCGGGGTCGAGGTTCGCCAGCCACGTCTGCGCACCGTGGTGGCGGGCCAGCTGCACGTACCCCGCGGCGGGGTAGACGGTGCCGGACGTCCCGACGGCAAGGAAGACGAACGGGGCACCGGCCGCGTCGCGCATGAAGCGATCGACACGCTGCGTGGTGGCCGGGTCCAGCATCTCCCCGAACCAGACGATGTCCGGTCGCAGGAGCGCGCCACACGCGCAGCGCGGGAGCGGTGGCGCCACGGGGAAGGTGTCGTCGACAGAGGGCGGGCGCATGCAGCGGCTGCAACGCGTCCGCCACAGGGTCCCGTGGATCTCCACCAGGCGGACGCTCCCGGCCCGCGCGTGCAGCCCGTCGACGTTCTGGGTCGCCAGCAGGAAGCGGTCGCCGAGCCGCGCCTCCAGGGCCACCAGGGCCCGGTGGGCGTCATTCGGCTCCGCCGCCGCGGCGTCCCGGCGCCGGGCGGAGTAGAAGCGCCAGACCAGCTCGGGGTCGGCGGCGAAGCCCTCCGGCGAGGCGACCTGCTCCACGGGGTGTCCGTCCCACAGCCCGCCGGCGCCGCGGAACGTCGCCAGGCCGCTCTCCGCCGAGATCCCGGCCCCGGTCAGGACCAGGACCCGCGTGCGCTCGTCGATGGGGATCCGGGCGTCCCGCGCCTCGCTCATGCCCCGGATCCCCGTCGCCCGCCTCCCTCAGACGCCCGTGTTGATCATCACGTGCTTGACGAACGTGTAGTCCTCGAGCGCGTACATGGAGCCGTCCTTGCCCCAGCCGGACTCCTTGACGCCGCCGTGCGGCGTCTCGGACGTCAGGGTGAAGTGCTCGTTGATCCAGACGGTGCCCGAACTCGAGCGCCTTGCGCGACCCGCATCGCCCGGCCGATGTCGCCGGTGAAGATCGACGAGGCGAGGCCGTACTTGCACGTCGTTCGCCCAGGCGACCGCCTGCTCCTCGTCGCTGAAGCGCTGGACGGTGACGACCGGGACCGAAGACCTCGTCCTGGACGATCTCGCTCCTCTGGTCCGGGCCGGCGATGAGCGTCGGCTCGAAGTAGGCGCCGGCCCGGGCCGGGCGCGTCGCCGCCGACGACGAGCTCGCGCCCGGCGCCTCGAGGGCGCGGTCGACCATCCCCTCGACCTTGTCGGCCTGGGCCTGGGCGATGAGCGAGCCCATGTCGATGTCGTCGCCCTCGGCCGGATCGCCCCACTTGATCGTGCGGACCT
Source organism: uncultured Chloroflexia bacterium (assembly GCA_963827965.1). Taxonomy (GTDB): domain Bacteria; phylum Chloroflexota; class Limnocylindria; order Limnocylindrales; family CSP1-4; genus CTSoil-043. The sequence continues at coordinate 126,085 of CAWHCW010000018.1, forward strand.
GGTCGGCCAGCCTGGCCAGGAAGTTGTCGTAGACCTTCGGGCCCGGCGATGACGCGGCAGGCGGCGGTGCAGTCCTGGCCGGCGTTCCAGTAGCCGGCGGACTTGAGCGTCTCGGCCGCGAGGTCCAGGTCGGCGTCGTCGAAGACGATGACCGGGCGCCTTGCCGCCGAGCTCGAGGTGGAGCCGCTTGACCGTGTCCGGCCGCGATGCGGGCGATCTGCTTGCCGGTCACCGTGTCGCCGGTGATCGAGATCATCCGGACCTTCGGGTGGCCGACCAGCGAGGTCGCCCATCTCGCCGCCGGTGCCGGTGATGACGTTGAGGACGCCCGGCCGGCAGGATGCTCGGCGACGAGTCTCGGCGAAGGCGAGGGCCGTCAGCGGCGTGCGGGCGGACGGCTTGAGGACGACCGTGTTGCCGGTCGCGAGCGCCGGGCCCAGCTTCCAGGCGGCCATGTACAGCGGGTAGTTCCAGGGCGCGATGCGAGGCCACGACGCCGACCGGGTCCCGCCGGATGATCGAGGTGTGGCCGGCCGAGGTACTCGGTGACCGCCAGGCCCTCCATCACGCGGCAGGCGCCGGCGAAGAAGCGGAAGAGGTCGACGCAGACGGCCATCTCGTCGATGGCGGCGCCGAGCGGCTTGCCGGCGTTGCGCGCTCTCGAGGCGGCCGAGCTCGTCGGCGCGCGCCTCGAGGGCGTCGGCGATCTTGAGCAGGAGCGAGGCTGCGCGTCCTGCGGGGTCGTGTGCGCCCAGCTCGCGAAGGCGGTCGCGGCAGCGTCGACGGCGCGGTCCACGTCCTCCTGGCCGCTGGCGGGCACGCGTGGCGATCGACCTCGTCGCGTGGCCGGGTTCTCGACGTCGAGCGTCTCGCCGCTCGGCGGCGTCGACCCACGCGCCGCCGATGAACTGCTGGTACGTCTCGATCATGTGCGGGTTCCTCTCGCGCTGGCTGCTGCGTGCGATGGCTGCGATTGTGCGCCCGGGTCGCGGGAGAGGGGAACCCCGGGCGCGCCCGGTGCGACACCGTCCCTGCGGTGCCGCCCGTCACACGGACCGGAACCCTGCGTACAATCGGGAGGTCCCGGCCGCGGGGCGCCGGCAGCGCAGTTGAGGGAGGCCGCCCGTGGCCAACCAGTTCGTCGTCCAGTTCCCGAACGTCCCGGGCTCCCTCGCCGACCTGTCCGAGCGCCTGGCCGAGGCGGGCGTCGACCTGCGCGCGATCGGGGGCGGCGGCATCGGCGACCGCGGTCACGTGATCTTCAAGACCGCCGACGACGACGCGACGAGGGCGATCCTGGAGCGCGGCGGCTACGAGTACATCGAGGGCGAATCCCTCCTCGTCGAGGTCGACGACCAGCCGGGCAGCATGGCCCGCGTCGCCCGCCGGCTGGCCGACGCCGGCGTCAACATCTACGGCCACCTGTTCATCGGGCGCTGGGGGGACCAGGCCCAGTTCAGCTTCGTCGTCAGCGACATCGAGGCGGCCCGGGCGGCGCTCGAGGGCCTGAGCTCCATCCACGCGGGCTGACGCGGGCGGGGCTCGATGCACCCCTGGCGCGAGGTCGGATCCGGCGTCTACGTCCGCCGCTACCCGTTCCTGGACCAGACGATCGGGGCGATCCTGGGGCGTGAGCGGGTGCTCGTGATCGACGCGCGGGCGACGACCCTCCAGGCCCGCGAGCTGATCGAGGACCTGCGCCAGCTGACGCGGCTTCCCTGGGTCGTCGCCAACACCCACGTCCACTTCGACCACGCCTTCGGCAACGCGGCCTTCCGGCCGTGCGAGATCTGGTCCCATGCCGGCTGTGCCGAGGCGCTGCGCCTCCACGGGCCCGCCCAGCGCGAGAACGTCGTGCGCTGGGTCCCCGACCTCGCCGAGGAGCTGCGCTCGACGCCGCTCGACCCGCCCGACCGGACCTTCGAGGACGGCGTGGACCTCGACCTCGGCGGCCGCGTCGTGGAGCTCCGCCACCTGGGGCGCGGTCATACCGACCACGACGTCGTCGTCCGCTCGCCGGACACCGGCATCCTCTTCGCCGGCGACCTCGTGGAGCAGGGGGCGCCGCCGGGCTTCGAGGACTCGTTCCCGCTCGACTGGCCGGCGACGCTGGGCATGCTCCTCGACCTTGCCGACGACGTGGTGGTGCCCGGCCACGGCGAGCCCGTCTCGCGCGACTTCGTCGAGAACCAGCTGACCGAGGTTGCCTTCCTGGCGGAGACCGCCCGCCGGGCCTGGCCCGAGCTGCGCGACTCCGGGCACGACCCCCGGGGCCACGCCCCGCATCCCCTCGTGGACGAGGCCGCGCGCTACCTCGGCTGGCCGTCGGAGCCGGTCCACGCGGCCCTGGGGCGCGCCCTCGCCCAGGCGGCCGGACGCCTCCCGTAGGCGGCGGACAATCGCCCGGCGTCGCTCGCCGGACGCAGCGTCGAGGCGCAGCGGGCCGGGCGCGTCGGCCTCGCCCCGGTCAGTCGAGCGAGGACTCGACCAGGTCGTGCTCGCGCCGTGCCGCTCGCCCGGCCAGCTCGGCCAGCGTCGCGAGGAGCCGGTCGACCTCGTCGAACGTCGTGTAGTGGACCATGCCGAGCCGGACGACGCCGCCGGTCGCGGCCAGTCCCAGGTCCTCGATGAGCGTCGTGGCGTAGAAGTCGCCGTCCCAGGCGTAGATCCCCGCCGCCGCGAGCGCCTCCGCCAGGCCGCGCGGCGTCCAGCCGGCCAGCGTCACCGCGAACGTCGGCGTCCGCTCGCGCGACGCGGGCCGGGTCCGCCAGGCCGTGGACCGCCAGGCCGGGGATGGCGGCGAGCCCCGCCAGCACGCGGGCGGACAGGCGGCGCTCGTGGGCCTCGATCGCCCGCATGCCGGCGACCAGCCGGCCGCGTCGCGGCGTGCCCGCCGCGGCGCCGGCCTCGACGGCCCCGAACCGCTCGCCGACGTCGGCGAGGTACTCCACCGCGGCGAGCGTCCCGGCGATCCCCTCGTGGTTCTGGGTGCCGGTCTCCCAGCGGTCGGCGGCCGGCCGGACCTTGTAGGCCGGCAGGGACGTCGAGCAGCTCCCCCCGCCCCCACAGGATCCCGACGTGCGGCCCGAAGAACTTGTAGGCCGAGCAGGCCAGGAAGTCCGTCCCCAGGCTCGCCACGTCGAGCGGCCCGTGCGGCGCGTAGTGGACGGCGTCGACGAACGTCCAGGCCCCGACGGCGTGCGCCCGGCGCACGATCTCCGCGACCGGGTTGACCGTGCCCACCGCGTTGGAGGCGCAGCCGACGGCGACCAGCCGCGTGCGCTCGGAGAGGGCGGCGTCCAGGGAGTCCAGGTCGAGCGTGCAGGCGGCCGGGTCGACCGCGATCTCGCGGACCGTCGCCCCCGCGTCGGCCGCGGCCGCGATCCACGGCGCCCGGTTCGCCTCGTGGTCGAGGCGCGAGATCACGACCTCGTCGCCGGGGCGCAGGACGCGGGCGATGGAGCGCGAGAGGGCGAAGGTGAGCGACGTCATGTTCTGGCCGAACTTCACCTCCGCCGGCGATGCGGCGCCCAGGAGGTCGGCCACGGCGGCGTGCGCCTCCTCGAGCGATCGCGTCGCTGCGGACGCTCGTGGCGAAGGCGCCGTCGTGTTGGCGTTCGATTCGCGGTAGTAGTCGGCCACCGCGTCGATGACACGCTGCGGCACCTGCGTCCCGCCGGGCCCGTCGAGGAAGACCACCGGGCGGCCGTCCTGGCGGGCAGCCAGCGCGGGGAACTGCGGGCGAAGGAGGACGGGGTCGAAGCTTGGCATCGGGCTCCTCGGGATCGGGCGGGCGGCGAGACCATTGTGGCCCGGCGCGCCGCAGGCCGCGAGGCGTCGCGGGTTGCGGGTCGCCGCGGGCCGCCGGCGCGTCGCGGGCCATGGTCGTCGGCTCACCGGGACCATGGTCCCCCGGACGCACGGGCCATAGCGCGAGGGCAACGGCAGCGGCGACCATGCGAGCGTGACGCATCGAGCCAACCGCCAGCCCGCCACCCTCCCCCGACGCCGCGGCATGCGCGCGTCCTGGTTCCGCGGTCGCGCGCCCGAGCTCGACGCGGCGCACGATCTCGAGGTCCCGGCCCAGGACGGCGGGACGACGCCAACGAACGCCGGCGCCGCCGGTCCGTCCGCGGGGTCCGTGGTGCCACCCGTGCGCCCGGCCTCCGGCAACCAGACCTTCTGAGCGACATGGCGGTCGCCCACCTCCCCGTCTGCCTGGAGTGCGGAACCCTCGCTCGGCGGCCCGGCATCGCGGTCTGCGGTCGCTGCGGGCTCGCCTTCGGCGAACGGCCCCGCGACGATGCGGCGCTGCCGGCCTGCCCCGTCTGCTATCGCGAGGTCGACGACGACGGCCTCCTGCCGTCGCCCCAGGCGGCGGGGCGCCGCGTCGCTCTGCCGCAGCACGTCGACGACCACGACCGGGCACCCGTCGGCGACGACGACTGGCTCGAGACGCTCCGGGAGGGCGATCGCGTCCGCATCGGCCGCTGGAGGGCTCCCTTCGATCTCGTCCGCCGCTACCTCGTGACCGGGGTCGTCGACGCGGGCCGGTCGCGCGCTGCACGCCACGACGCCATCGTCACGGCCATGACCCAGCTCGCGCGGTGGGGCCGCGACGTCGCCGTCTTCGGCGACCAGCCGGAGTGGTCGGAGGCTCGGGCGGCCGTCGGCGACCTCATCGAGCGCTACCACCGGGGACGCCGGTAGGAGGCCTCCCCTCCATCGGGCGCTGCCCGCGTCCCTGACGAGCGTCTCGACTCGTCGCGAGACGCGAGACGCGCGACGCGAGATGCCGGCCTCGATCGCGCGGTCCTCAAGCGTCCCGTCGCGCCGGGAGCGGAACCGTCAGGCCGGGATGGCGGGCAGGCTCGCTGCGGCTACCGCCTGGCCGTGCCGCTTCTCGCGTTCAGGGACGCTGTGGAAGGTCATCGACGCGGCAGCCGCCGGGTCCTCGGCCCGCATCACCTCTCGCGCACGGTTCGCGATCACGTCACCACCCCTGCCGGTGGTCACCCGCCCCAGCAGCAGGAGGTGGCCGAACTCGTAGAGCTGGCGATACTCGAGGAGGGCGTAGCCAAGGTAGGTTCCGATCGTCTCGTAGACCCGCTCCGCACGGGCGTCCCCCTCGGCCATCAGCTCCTGCAGGAGCACCAGGCGCTCCGGCAGCGAGATCCCGGGCTCGGTGTCGATCCCGGCCGGCGCCAGCAGTCGACCGGCGCCCTGCTGCGAGAGGTACTGGACGCCGCAGCCTCGATCGCCCGACCACTCATCGACGGGCGCGTCTGGCGCGAAGTCGATCGGGGCGAACGCCAGCTCGTTGAGTCGCGATGTCAACCCGCCGGCGGGCGTCACGTACCCGGCCGCCTCGCTCGAGCCCATCGCCACGCCGAGCATCCCTCCGACACCCGCCAGCATCGCGCCGGCGAGGGCCGTCACCTCGCCGTCGTTGATGACCACGAACGGGATCCCGTTCCAGGCCCGCTGGAGCTCGCCGAAGAGGCCCCGGACGCGCCGGTCGAACAGCTCGCGGGGGACAGAACGGAAGAGCGAGGCCACCCGGATCTCGCCGCCGATGTAGACGCCCGCCGCGCTCCCGCCGATCGCGTCGACTCGCGGCAGGTGGGCCGCTGCCTGTTTCAGCGAGTCGTTGATCTGGTCGAAATGCCATTGCGGATCGGCGTGGCTGGCCGGATCCCAGGCCGTCTCGTCGCTGAACACCACCTCGCCATCAATCACGGCGGCGGTCTTCCGGTCGCTCGCCCCCAGGTCGAAGCCGATGCGACATCCCTCGAGATGCCGTCCGAGCAGCGAGATCTCGTCCGTGGAGGAGGGGAAGTCGGGTCGGGGGGCGGCCACGACCTCGAATTGGGCGCGATAGACCTCGCCACCGAGGAGCCGCGCGTCGAACTGCCCGGTCGGATCCAGCCGGTAGTGGTGTCGCAGGTATCGCGCCAGCCGGGGAGGCCCATCCACCCAGATGCGGCTGCCACCGCACGACCAGAGCATGGACTTGAGGAGCCGCTCGCAGAACGCGTAGCTCGCGCCGACGTCGGGATGGCCTTCGTCGAAGACCATCGTCTCGCGGGCGCAGGCCGAGCCGCCCGGCTGCTCGACGGCGAGCGCGACGGGCCGGCCGGCCCCGGATTCGCGGACCGCTGCCTGCAGCGCGCGCCTCGCCAGCACTGCCGGCCGAAACCCGGCGTCGAGTGGCGGCACGACCCGCGGCGCCACCAGGTAGCGGGTCGCGTTCCTCGTGCTCTTCGCCCCCAGGACCATGAATGAGCTCCCGTCCGCTGCCGCCGGGCCGTCTGCCCGGCACGATGCCCGTCGTGCGCTATGGGACCCGCTGCAGCCGACCCCGATACCGATCGAGGAGCTCGGCGTTGTGGTCGCGACCTCCGGCGTCGGCATGGGCTCGCAGGACCGGCGGCTCGACACCGCGACTCACGAGCCTCGCGACCGCGCTCACGACGACCTCGTGAAGGAGCGCAGCCGCGACGACGGTCGACGTCGGGCCGAGGGCCAGGTCCAGGTCGCCCAGGCGGACTGCAGCGTCGCCGCCGGCGGCCCCATTGTCGAGCACGACGTCCGCCACCTGGTAGAGCTTCAGGCCCGAGGAGTGGCGCGAGCGGGCAGCCCGCGACATGTCGAGCGATGTCACCGCGATGACGGGAAGCCCGCGGGCGCGCCCCCGGCGGGCGACCTCGACAGGCGCTGCCGTCGCTCCGGAATGGCTGACGACGACCAGGCAGTCGGCATCGCCGAACCTGGTGTCGGCCACGAGCGTCTCGCCGTAGCCCTCGAGCTGCTCGGCCGCACCCCAGGTCGGGTCGAAGATCACCTGGAGCGGGGCCAGGCCCCCGGCACGGCGGCTGAGCTCCAGCGCGGCGAGCTGGGAATGGCCGCTCCCGAACGCGTAGACGATGCCGTCGCGGGCGACCGTCTCCTCGACCAGCCGGGCGGCGACCACCAGCGACTCCGCGTTCGCCGCCCGCGCCCGTGCGAGGACGGCCGCGAGGGCATCCAGGTAGGGCATGGCCGGTGGATGCTGGCTGCCCCGGTCAGGTCGCACGGGACCGGCGGCCTGCGCGCTCAGCGTCCCACCGCCCCGGCCGTCGATGGAACGGGGAGACCGGCTGCAGCGAGAGTCGCCATCAGCTCCGATCGGTAGGCGAGCTGGCCGCCGATGATCGTCGCCTGCACTTCCCAGCCATCGTCAAGCAGGACCAGGTCGGCGCCGCGGCCGACCTCGATCCGCCCCAGCGACCCGTCGAGCCCCAGCGCGCGCGCCGGATTGAGCGTGGCCAGGCGGACAGCCTCCGCTGGCTCCAGGCCGACCCGGTCGACGAGATTCCGGAGCGCCCGGTTCAGCGGCAGGAGCGAGCCGGAGAGCGTGCCGTCGGGGAGCCGGCCACAGGTCCCGTCAGAGATGTACTCCCGGCCGGCGAGCCGATATTTGCCGGACGGCAGGCCCAGGCCCGAGAGCGCATCCGTCACGAGGTATGCCTCGTCGGGTCCCTTGACGCGGGCCACCAGGCGGAGCGTCTCGAAGGCCACGTGATGCCCGTCCGCGATGAAGCCCGCCGTCACATGGGTCGCGAGCACGAATCCGGCGATGCCGGGGTCGCGATGCCGGAGGGGGCGCATGGCGTTGAACAGGTGTGTCGCCTGCCCTGCGCCAGCCGCGACAGCCGCCTCGGCCTCGGCCCAGGTGGCGTCGGTGTGGCCCATCGCGACGCGAACGCCGCGACTCGCGAGGAACGAGATGAGCGGCAACGCGCCCGGCAGCTCCGGCGCGAGGGTCACGTAACGAATGTCGCCGCCGTCGAGCCAGGCCCGGGCTTCGGCGATGTCGGGCGCTCGGAGCAGGGCTGGATCGTGCGTTCCAGGGTGCTGCGGGCTGATGAACGGCCCCTCGATGTGCACGCCCAGCGGGCGGGCCTCGCGGGCCGCGGGAGCCCGGCGCAGGTTCGCCAGCGCGGGAGCGTACGCGGCCACTGGCGACGTCACGATGGTCGGGACGAATCCGGTCACGCCGAATTGCGGCAGGCCGCGGCCGATGCGCTCCATGTCCGCGGCCGGGTCGGCGAAGTCGTCGCCGAACGCCCCGTTCAGCTGGATGTCCAGGAGTCCGGGCACGATCCGGGACGTGGGACCGCCCAGGCAGCCCTGGGTCGGGACCGTTGCCGGTTCGATGGCAGTGATCTTCTCGCTCTCCACGGTCACCAGGCAGAGCCCGCGGTCATCGGGCGCGTAGAGCCGACCGAACAGCATCGTCATTGCGTCACCTCGAGGCGGCGGTGAAGGCGGCGGCCGGGGCGCCGAGGCAGCTCGACGGGAAGCCTCCCCGCAAACGGAATCCGCCCGAGGAGGGCGTCGGCAAGCGCCTCCATCTGCGGGGCCTGGATGCCGTAGGTACAGACCGCGGCGACACCCCGACGACCGAGGGCCGCGTCGTATGGCGTGCGAAGCGCCACCGCGACGCACGGCCGACCCGGACCGGCGGCAGCCACCACCTCTTCGACGAGCGTCGCCTGGCCGGGGAAGCTGACGGCATCGAACATCCCGACGATCGCAAGGTCATGCGTCGCGACCGCGGCCGCCAGCGCTCTCGCCTGGGCGGGGGTCGGGTCGAGTGGCGTGACCAGCTCGTCGACCCGGATGCCTCTCTCGCGGAGGGCCTGCGCCAGCCCGAGCCGCAGGTACGACGAAGTCTCGGCCGGGGTGAGGTCGACGGGCACCGGCGCGACGAGCGCGACGCGGGAGTCAGCGCCGAGTCGGAGCGGCAGGCACCCCCCGGGATCGCGAACCAGCGTGACCGACGCCTCGGCGATCTCCCGCGCGAGGGCACGGTGGTCGGCGCAACCCACGACCTCGATCGGTGGCTGGCTGCCATCCGGGGCCCGCAGCGCCCGGCGGGCCGCCAGGATTCGTTCCCTGGCGAGCACCAATCGTGCGCGGTCGAGCCGGCCCGCGCCAACCGCCGCGACGAACGCGACGAACGCCGCCTCCTCCACCTCCTGCGCGTGCGCCATCACGAACAGGTCCATGCCCGCCTCGGCCGCGGCGACAAGGGTCTCGGACAGGCGCTCGGCTCCTCCCGCCCCGCCCATGTCCATCGCGTCGCTCACGGTGATGCCCGTGAAGCCGAGCTCGCCGCGAAGGACGTCCTCGAGGATCGCCCGCGAGATGGTCGCCGGGATCGGGCTGCCGCCCGCCAGGGCGGGCACGGCGAGATGGCCGGGCAGGACCGCGGCAGCCTGGGCCGCGATGCCGGCCATGAATGGGCGCAGGTCCCGTGCTCGGAGCTCGGCGCCCGTCCGGCGCACGATCGGCGTGGCGAGATGCGAATCCCCCTCCGCCGCACCGTGGCCCGGGAAATGCTTGAGCACCGCCGCGACGCCGGCCTCCTGGAGCCCCCGTGTCATCGCGCCCACGAGCCGGCCGACGAGGGCGGCGTCCGACCCGAACGAGCGCGTGCCGAGCGGCGTTGCCGACACCGGGTAGAGGAGATCGCAGACCGGAGCGAACACGAGCGTCGCGCCCATCGCCGCGGCCTCGGCGCCGATCGCCCGGCCAGCCCGTGCAGCCAGGTCGGGCGAACGCGTCGCGCCAAGCGCGAGGTTCCCCGGCCAGGCGGTCGCTCCATCGCCGACGGCCTGCAGCTGCCCGCCTTCCTGGTCAAGCCCGATCACGAGCGGCGGGTCTCCGGCCGGCCGCGCGGCCTGGAGCCGGGCACAGAGCTCGCGCACCTGGGCCGGCGAGCCGACGTTCCGCGCCCGGAACAGGGTGACCCCCGAGGCACGGCCCTCTGCGATCGCCGCCAGGATGCCCGGCGACGGCTCCGTCCCGTCGAAGGTGCGCAGGAAGCGGACCCCGGCCAGGTCGAGCGCCGGATCGCGACCGGGGCGGGCGTGCGTCGTCATCCCTTCACCGACCCGGCGGTGAGGCCGCCCACCATCCGCTTCTGGACGACGAGGAAGAAGAGGAGGACGGGCAGCGTGAAGAGGGTCGACGCCGCCATCGTGGCCCCCCAATCGGTGCCGAAGCTCGTCCGGAAGGACCCGAGCCAGACTGGCAGCGTGTAGTTCTGGACGTCGGTCATGAAGACGAAGGCGTAGAAGTACTCGTTCCACGCGGTGATGAAGCAGAACAGCGAGGTCGCGACGAGCCCCGGGGCCAGGAGGGGCACCGTGACGCGCACAAAGGCACCCAGGCGCGTCGCTCCGTCCACCATCGCCGCCTCCTCGAGATCGACCGGGATCCCGGCGATGAAGCCGCGCAGCGACCAGATCGTGAAGGGCAGCGTGAAGATGAAGTAGATGATCACGAGCGACGGGAGCTGGTTGTACAGGCCGACGTCGCGGATGACCAGGAAGAACGGGATGAGGAGCGCCTCGAACGGCGCCATCTGGGCGACCGCCACGAGAACGAGGAAGCCCGCCCGACCCCGGAACCGCAGCCGGGCGACCGTTGCCGCAGCGAGGAAGCCCACGACGAGCGCCAGGCCGACCGTGGTGAACGTGATGAGCAGGCTGTTGCGCAGGAAGTCAGGGAAGTGCGGCTGGCTGACGGCCTTGGCGAAGTTGTCGAGGGTTGGCGTGGGGAGGAAGACCGGCACGTAGGTCTGGATCTCGTCGGGTCGCTTGAAGGCGGTGTTGACCATCCAGTAGACGGGGAATGCGAACAGGACCATCGCCACCAGGCCGACCGCGTTCAGGGTCGCCCTGCTGGCCCGCCGGCTCACAGGTCCTCCTGGGACCGGAACATCCGGTGGATGTACGGAATGAGCACGAGGAGGAGCAGCATCACCATGACGACCGACACGGCAGCGGCGATCCCGAACTGACTTCGGCTGACGCCGGTGATGTAGGCGTAGATGGAGAGCGTGACCGTCGCCCCGTCGGGGCCGCCCTGGGCCATGGTCCAGACCTGCGTGAAGACCTTGAAGTCCCAGATGATCGACAGGAACGTCAGCACCAGGAGGAGCGGGCGGATCGCCGGCAGGGTGACGTACCGGAAGATCTGGCGCTCGCTTGCGCCGTCCACCCGGGCCGCCTCGGGCAGCTCAGCGGAGATGGACAGGATCCCCGCGTAGAGGCTGAACGCAACGAACGGGATGGCCTGCCACACGACGAGCAGGGTGATGATGGCGAAGGTCGAGAAGCCCGTGTCGAACCAGGAGTGGTTCAGCCAGTCGCCGAAGAACCCGAGGCTGCTGATGGCCCAGTTGACGACCCCGAGCTTGCTGTCGAAGAGCCACTGGAAGACCACGCTGCCGGTGAGGGCGGGCGTCGCCCAGGCCAGGATCATCGCTCCCGAGAGGAGCAGGCGGACCCGCCGGTCGAGGCGCTCGAGGAGCAGCGCGGCCAGCGTCCCGAGGACGATCGTGAGGGCGACGTTCGCGGCCATGAAGAGGAAGGTCCGGATCACGACGGAGGCGAACTCGGGATCCCGGGCGATCGCCAGGAAGTTCTGCAGCCCAACCCACGTGGTGCCGCCGTTGATCAGCTCGCGGAGCCCCATGTGCTGGAGGCTGGTCTCGACGACCAGCAGGACCGGGTAGCCGAGCAGGAGGACGAACGCGACGAGCGCGGGCGCGATGGCGAGGTAGGGCAGGGTCCCGCGGATCCTGCCCCGGGCCGAACGTCGAGAGGGAGCCACGGCCGGGCCGGGCGCCGGGCGACGGGCGTCTGCCATCGCGTGCGTCTGGGCCACGTCCGTTCTCCCTCTCGAGCGCTCTCAGCTGTGGCGGGGGACGCCGGTCACTGCGCCGCGTTCAGGACGGCGTCAATCTTCTGATCGGCTTCCTTGGCCGCGTCGGCGATGCTCGCGGTCCCGTTGAGGATCTTGGTGAGCATGGCCTTGATCGGGTTGTTCGCCTCGACGCCCGCCCAGCGCGGATCGTTCGGGGTGAACCCGCTGCCGGCGGCCGCTTCGGCAGCCTGGATCTTGAGGATCTGGGTCTCGGCAGTATCGGGGATCGCCGCCGCTGCCGACTTGAGCGAGGGGATCCATCCGTTGGCGATGAGGATCTGCTGGCCGCTCTCCGAGGTCAGCTGCTTGAGCCAATCGATGGCCTGGGCCTGGTTGGGGCTCTTGGCGGCGACGCCCAGGACGGACCCGCCGAGGAAGACCGGGACCGTCTTGCCGTCGGTCGCGCTCGGGATGGCCATCACGCCGACCTGGTCGGCCGTCAAGCGTGCCGTCCGTGCCGATCGCGCTTCCGATCTCCCAGCCGTTGCCGACGAACATGCCGACCTTGCCCTGGTGGAAGAGGTCGTACTCGGGCGGGTTCATCTCGTCGTTGTTCTTGGGACCCGTCGAGCCGGCGTTGTAGTAGTCCACGTAGTCCTGGATGCCCTGCATGGACGCGGTCGACTCCAGGGTCGCCTGCCAGGTGCCGTTCGAGCTCGTGGCCAGGGCGCCGCCCCGGTCCCAGATCATCTGGAGGAGCGAGTACCAGTTCTGGCCTGCGACGTAGAGACCGGAGAAGTCCTTGACGTCGGCGTTCTTCGCCTGGAGCGCCTTTGCGGCGGCGATGAGCTTGTCCTTGCTCGTGATCGTGGTGGGATCGATCCCGGCCGCTGCCAGGAGGTCCTTGCGATAGATGAGCACGCGGTCCCCGGCGTAGAACGGCATGGCGAAGAGCTTGTCGTCGTAGACGCACGCGCTGTTGAGCGACGCCACGAAGAGCTGGTCGGCGCTGGCGCTGTCGTTGGAGGTCCCGCCGCCGAGGGCTGCGCGACTGCCGGTCAGGTCCGCGAGCGCGCCGGCCGCCTCGAACGTGATCGCCTGCGTGTTGCCCAACTCGATGATGTCCGGCGGCGTGTTGCTGGCGAGCGCGGTGGTGAGCTTGTCGGCGATCCCGTCCCATTGCTGGACCTGGTAGTTGACCTTCCAGCCGGGGTGCGCCATCTGGAAGTCGGTGTCCAGCTGGACGACGGAGTTGTCGTTCAGGGACCCGTTCATCAGCCAGACAGTCAGGGTTCCGCCTTCCGGCGCGACCGAAGCAGGCGCGACCGAGGCGGGGCGCCGCCGAGGCGGGGGCCTGCGATTGCCCGGAGGTCGGCGACGGGCTCGCCGACGGCGATCCGGAGCTGCAGCCTGCGAAGGCGGTCGCAGCGATCAACGCGCCCAGCGCGACGGGGATGAACCTGGTACCTCTCACGACATGTCCTCCTGGTGTGCACGATGCCTACGGTTTGCGGAACGGCCCATATCGGGGCTCCTGGTCTTCAGCTTGGGATTCCTCCTCCCTGGGCAGGCACCTCCGCCGGGCCAGCTCCCACGAGAACCCGGGGTGGTGCAGGCGGTTCGCCGTGGGGTGCGTCTGATGATCTCGGGCGTCGCGGCCGGATTGGCCGGAGGCTGACTCCGAGCTCACGCGTCATCAGGAGCGCCGACGCCCCGAGGACGATGATGTCGTCGATGGGGCCGAGCTCGAAGGTCGTGTCGTCGGCGAGGGCGGCCAGCGAGCGGCTGGCGGCCGCCTCGTGGACCGCCTCGAGCCAGCGCTCGCCGAAGGCGGCCATCGTGCCGGCCAGGATGATCCTGCGGACGTGGAGTGCCCCGACGAGCCCGGCGAGCGCGAAGCCGAGCCGTCGTCCGGCCTCCAGCACCACGGCACCGACCTGGTCGTTGCCCGCCTCGAACGCGGCCACCGCCTCCTCGAGCGAGAGGCGGCCGCCAAGCACCGCCTCGAGCCTGGCGAACACCGCCCGGGCGCTCGCGACCGTCTCCAGGCAACCGCGCCGCTCGCAGCGACAGACGTCACCGTCGGGTTCGACCACCGTGTGCCCGATCTCGCCGGCGCCGAAACCGTCGCCCTCGAACAGCGCGCCGTTGAGGACCAGCCCGGCGCCGATCCCCTCGCCCACCTTGACCGTGATCAGGTTGCGCCCGCGGACGGCCCCGAAGACGTACTCCGCGAGCGCAGCCGCCTGGCTGTCGTTGGCGACGTGGACCGGGAGGGAGAACCGCTCCGCCACCAGCGCGCCGAGTGGGAGCTGCCGCCAATCGCGCTGGACGGCCCGGATGATCGTCCCGTCGGAGGTGTCGACGAGGCCCGGCGCCCCGATGCCGATCCCCAGGATCGTGCCGTCGGTCGCCGCCAGGATCCGCTCGATCAGCTCGAGGGCCAGGTCCACCGCGCGGTCGCCGTCCGCGTTCGCCGACGGAACCTCCGCCCGCTGCAGGATCTCGCCTCGGAGGTTCACGGTGGCCGCGCTGAAGACCCGGTCGCCCAGGTCCACGCCGATGAGGACCCGGGCCGTGTCCGGAACCTCGAGCAGGATGGGCGCCTTGCCCCCGGTGGATGGGCCCCGACCGATCTCCCGGGCGAGCCCGCTGCCAAGCAGCCCTTCGACCACGTCGGAGACGGTCGTGCGCGTCAGGCCGGTCAGGCGGGCGACTTCGGCCCGACTGACGGGTCCGTCGTCGTAGATCGTGGCGAGCACGAGCCGCTCGTTGTGTTCGCGCGTCTCGCGAAGCGTTGCCTTGCCGAGGGGTTCCACGTGCTGCGCCTGTCGTTCGCCGCCGGGCCGGCGGAACTTTGTCCATTGGTTGGACAAAGCGAGGATACGACCTTTGTCAAGAGTCTTTCCTAAGTTCCGACATCGGTTCCCTCCCGGGGCTCCATGACCGCACCGGCCGGCCGGACGTCCGTGCCGTATCCTTCGGGCGCCATCGATGCGTGTGCGGTGAACCGGGGAGCCGCGGTCGAGCTGTTCGTCGCGCGAGCCGCGTCCCGATGAGCGACGAGCCGGGAGTCGCCGCCACGTGAGCACCCAGACACCAGCATCGCCCGAACGAGGCGACTTCATCCGCGAGATCGTGGCCGCCGACCTGCGGGACGGCCGGCACACGACGATCGTCACCCGCTTCCCGCCCGAGCCGAACGGCTACCTGCACATCGGCCACGCCAAGTCGATCTGCCTCAACTTCGGCATCGCCCGCGAGTTCGGCGGCCGCTGCCACCTGCGCTTCGACGACACGAACCCGACCAAGGAAGAGCAGGAGTACATCGACGCCATCCAGGCGGACGTGCGCTGGCTCGGGTTCGACTGGGGCGAGCACCTGCTACTTCGCGTCGGACTACTTCGAGCAGCTCTACGACGTGGGCCGTCCACCTGGTCCGGGCCGGCAAGGCCTACGTCGACGACCTCTCCGCCGACGAGATCCGCGAGCACCGCGGCACGCTCACCGAGCCCGGCCGGAACAGCCCGTGGCGCGACCGGCCGGTCGAGGAGAACCTCGACCTCTTCGAGCGGATGCGGCAGGGCGAGTTCCCCAACGGGGCGCGCGTGCTGCGCGCCCGGATCGACATGGCCTCGCCGAACATCAACCTGCGCGACCCGGTCCTCTACCGGATCGTCCACGCCGCGCACCCGCGCACCGGCGACGCCTGGTGCATCTACCCGACCTACGACTTCGCGCACGGCCAGTCCGACGCGATCGAGGGCGTCACCCACTCGATCTGCACGCTCGAGTTCGAGGCTCACCGGCCGCTCTACGACTGGCTCATCGAGAACCTGCCCGGTGCCGTCGCGCCCGCGCCAGTACGAGTTCGCGCGGCTCAACCTCACCTACACCGTCCTCTCCAAGCGCGTCCTGCTGCGCCTCGTCAACGAGGGGCACGTGCGCGGCTGGGACGACCCGCGGATGCCGACGATCTCCGGCCTGCGCCGGCGCGGCTTCCCGGCCGAGGGCATCCGCGACTTCGCGGCGATGATCGGCGTGGCCAAGGCCGACAGCGTCGTCGAGGTCGGCGATGCTCGAGCACGCCGTCCGCGACGTCCTCAACCGGACGGCGCCCGCGCCGGTTCGCCGTCCTCGATCCGCTCAAGGTGGTCATCGAGAACTACCCCGAGGGGCAGGTCGAGGAGATGGAGGTCGTCAACAACCCGGAGGACCCGTCGGCCGGGACGCCGCACGGTGCCCTTCACGCCGCGAGCTGTGGATCGAGCGCGACGACTTCATGGAGGAGCCGCCGCCGAAGTTCTTCCGCCTGGCCCCGGGCCGCGAGGTGCGGCTGCGGTCCGCGTACTTCGTGACCTGTCGCGAGGTCGTGAAGGACGCGGCCGGCGAGGTCGTCGAGCTGCGCTGCACGTACGACCCGGCCACCCGCGGCGGCGACGCGCCCGACGGCCGCCGGCCGAAGGCGACCCTCCACTGGGTCTCGGCCGACGCACGCGATGCCGGCCGAGGTGCGCCTGTACGACCACCTCTTCAGCCGCCCGGATCCCGGGGCCGACGGCCGCGACCTCTTCGCGGACCTCAACCCGGACGTCCGAGACGGTCCTCCAGGGCTGCCTCGTCGAGCCGTCGCTCGCCGCGGCGCCGGTCGGCGAGACCGTCCAGTTCGAGCGGCTCGGCTACTTCACGCCGGACCCCGACTCGACGCCCGGGCCACCTCGTCTTCAACCGGACGCTGACGCTCAAGGACACCTGGGCGAAGGTCCAGGCGCAGGGCCGGCAGGGGACGGCATAGGCCGGCGGCATCCCCCGGCGGGTCCCACGGTTGAGGCGACGGCGCCGCGCGGTAGACTCTGGGCGCCCCCCGGGCATCGCTGGCGCGTGGCCTAACGGTATGGCACCTGACTCTGGATCAGGGGGTTCCAGGTTCGAATCCTGGCGCGCCAGCCAAACCACCCTTCATAGACTGCCTGTTTCACCCGGGCGGTCGGCGGCCGCCTGCCGGTTCCCCGTCGAGCGACCCGACCCAGTCGAGGCAGGCCAGGGCGATCTCCTCCCAGCCGTCCTGGGCGATCAGCCAATGGGTCCGGCCAGGGAACGAGCGGAAGTCCGTGCGGGCGGGCGACGCCTTGTGGGCGCGGTACTGCCGCCGGATGACGGCGGGCGGCATCGCGCGGTCCGCATCCCCGGAGATGAAGAGAAGGGGCGCTCGATCCGGGTTCGCGAAGTTGACCTTGGCCGGGCTGCGGCGATCGAACATGGCGAACCCGCTCTGGAAGAAGGGTCGGCCCGAGTCGGGAACGATCTGCGCCTCCCAGATGGCCCGCTGCTCGTCGGGCGGCATGGTGTGGACGAAGGCGTAGCGATACTCGGCGTACCGGGCTGGTGATCGCCGCGCTGATCGTCGCCGGCGGCATGATCGCCGCCCTCGCGGCCTGGATCGGCGCCCTCCTCAACACGGCTCGGCTCGACGACAAGACCTGGTTCGTCCTGCTGCTCGTGCTCGGGCTGTTCAGCTTCGGCTGGGTCGCGCTGGTCGCCTACGTCATCGCCGGCCGCGACGGCATGGCTGAGGGCGTGGTGCGTCCCAGCGTCGCAACGGCTGACCGCAGCTGACGCGCGAGCAGGACCACCACCGCCGCACGCACCAAGCCCGGGGCCGGCCCTGACCCCGGGCTCGATCGTTTCCTGCGCCAGCACACCCGCAGAGGAAGCGCGTGCATGCGGCGGCACCGGCGCCGGCCGCGTGACGGCGCCCGACGGCGATCGCCGGTACCATGGCGCTCCCCAGCAGCCATCGCCCCGCAGGGCGAAGAGACCGGCCGGGGCTCCACCCGGGGCGCCCGGCCCGCAGTGGAGGGTCGCGCAATGAAGCGACGACTCGGGGCACTCGGTGCCCTGTTCCTGGCGCTGACGGTCGCGGCGGGTGCCGCGCCGGTGGCGGCGCACGACGAGGGTGACAGCGCCGCGAGGTTCCCCGCCCGGATCGACCTGCCGAACGGGTGGGCACCCGAGGGCATCACGGCCGGGCGCGGCACGACCGTGTTCGTGGGCTCGCTGGTCGACGGCGCCATCTGGAAGGGCAACGTCCGAACCGGCCAGGGTCGGGTGCTCGTTCCGGGCGTGGCCGGCAACGTCGCCGTGGGCGTCGAGTACGAGGCCCGGGCCAACCGGCTCTGGGTCGCCGGCGGCGCGACCGGCGCCGTGCGCGTCTACAACGCCACGTCGGGCACGCTCCTGCAGACCTACACCTTCTCGCCGGCCGGCTTCCTCAACGACCTGGTCGTCACCCGGGGTGCCGTCTACGTCACCGATTCCGGTATCCAGCAGCTCGACGTGATCCCGCTCGGGCGACACGGCCGCCTCCCCGACCCGTCGGCGACGAGGACCCTCCCGCTGAGCGGCGACATCTCGTTCGTCGCCGGGGAGTTCAACGCCAACGGCATCGTCGCGTCGGCCGGCTGGCTGATCCTCGTCCAGTCGAACGCGGGCAAGCTGTTCCGGGTGAACCCGCGGTCCGGCGTGACGAAGGAGATCGACCTCGGAGGGGCAAGCGTCACCTTCGGGGACGGGCTCGAGCTCCGCGGCCACACGCTCTACGTGGTGCGGAACCAGCTGAACCAGGTCGCCATGTTCCGGCTCGGCCCGCGCCTGGCCAGGGCTCGCCTGAAGGGCACGATCACCTCGCCGGACCTCGCCGTTCCGACGACGATCGCCTTCCAGGCCGGTCGCCTGTGGGCCGTCAACGCGCGCTTCGGCACGCCCGTCACGCCGACGACGGAGTACTGGATCACCCGCCTTCCCGCCCGCCCCTGAGGCAGGCCCGGAGGACCTCGGTGACCGGCCGCGGGGGCCAGCCGGCTCCCGCGGCCGCTTGCTGCGCCTGGGAGCCGACGTTCGGTGACCACCTGGCGGTGGGGGAACTGGCACGAGGGGGCACGCCCGGGATTGGGGCGGCGACCGGACCACTCGGCCGTTCGGGGAGGGACGGCCGCCCATGGCCCGGTCGCCGCGGGCACCCCGGAGGGGCCAACACGGAGGCTCCGACATGGAGGGGAATCCCTGCCAGGGCCGCCGCCCGGGATCGGCGCGGAGCCGATCGATGCCGGGTCCGTACGCGGGACAGGAGGCACGATGTCCCCCCGGTGGTGACGAGAGCCACCGTCCCAGCCCGCACCCGACAGCCTCAAGGATCCCGGTTACACGCGACTCCGACCATCGGGCCGTCCCACGAAGTTCCCGGAGGCGTGACCCGCGATCGGACGGGAGCCGCACCTGAGGGCCGGGTCGGGCGCCCAGGTCGCGCGGCTGACACGCTGTCACCAAACGACCCTGGACCCGCGGTCGGACGCGGCCATTGCCGCATCGCTGTCAGGGTCCCAGCGGCGTCGTGCGGTCGGACACGAAGCGGTCGAGGTAGACGGTCCCGCTCATGCCGTTCGCCAGCCCGCCGGATGGGCCGAGGCGAACCTCATCGACCCGGTAGGCGCTCGTGTCGAGGCCCGGGAGCGTCGCCGCCGCGATGCCGTTGACGAGCAGGCTGAAGGCCGTGCTCGTGCCAGACGTCCAGGCCATCTCGAGGGCCGTCGGCGCGTCCGCGATGGTGACCCAGGCCGTGGTGGAGGTGCCGCTCCTGCGGGCCACGCTCGCCCGGGCCTGGGGCACGCCGGCCGACGTGCGCCGGTACTGGAGCCGGAAGATCGTCGTCCCACCGGCGTTGCGGCCGACGAAGACGTCGATGATCCCGTTGTTCGGCGTCGTCGTGCCGTTGGCGGCGAACGAGAACCGGGCGCGGTACGCGGCCTGGGCGGCCGGCGTGGCGTCGACCACGTAGCCGGCGCTCTTGCCGGCGACGGTGGCCGCCAGCCCGAACCGGCCGGCGGCCGCCGCGGCGGCGGTGACGGCGAGGCGGGTGCCGCCCGAGGCAGACGTCCAGCCAGCCGTCGTCCCGGACTCGAAGCCGTTCGGCGAAGATCCCGTCGGTGGGCGTGACCGCCAGCACGAGCGGGGTCGTGGTCCCCCAGTTCCCGGCTCCGTCGCGGGCCCTGAGCCACAGGACGTGCTCGCCGTAGGACAGGCCGGCGGTGGCGACCGAGCCCGTCAGCGCCTCCGAGGTGCCCCCGAAGGCGCCGTCTGCGGCCGCGAGCGGCACGCCGCCGCCTGGCCCCGGGTCGGCGCCCTCGAACCACTCCGCGGCGACGATCGGGGAAGGCCCCCCGGGGCTGGCCGGGTCGGTGGCAGTCGCCGTCACGGCGACGCTCGCCCCGCCCTGGCTCGGCGTCGGGATGGCGCTTGCGCCGGTCACGGACGGGGGGCGCGGGGTCGGGCGTCGGGGTCGGAGTGGGCGTCGGGGTCGGCGTCGGCGTCGGCGTGGGCGTCGGCGTCGGCGTCGGCGTCGGCGTCGGCGTCGGGCGTCGGAGTGGGCGTCGGCGTCGGGGTCGGGCCGCCGGCGAGCAGGTCGTGCGCGGCGAGGACATCGAGCCGGCCGTACCCGTAGCTGTTGTCGGGGCCGGCGATCCCCAGGTCCCGCGCGGAGCCGGTGAGCGCGGCCGCCTGGGACGAGGCGGCTCAGCGCCCGGGTGGGCGCTGAGGAGCAGCGCCAGGGCCCCCGCGACATGCGGCGCCGCGATGGACGTCCCGGTCGCCGACTGGTACAGGCCGAAGAGGTCCGCCGTCCGGACACTCACCCCCGGGGCGACGACCTCCGGGTACGTCGTCGAGGCCTCGCCGCAGGCCGACGGGCCGCGGCTGGAGCCCGCGTCGACGACGTCGCTGCCGTTGGTCGCGCCGACGGCGAGCGCCTCCGGGTAGTTCGCCGGGCTGACGCTCGTCGAGCTGCCGGGCCCGAAGTTGCCGGCCGCGAAGACGGGCACGATCTCGGCCGCACGGAGCGCCTGCAGGTCGGCCTGGAAGGCGAGGTTGCAGCCGGGCGAGCCGTAGGCCCACGAGTTGTTGACGACCTGCGGCGCGTCGGCGGTCGCCGGGTTGCCATCCGGGTCGAGGACCCACTGGAAGGCGGCGTGGATGGCCGTGGCGGTTGCCGTGCCGCTGTCGTTGAAGATCTTCGCCGCCATCCACGTGGCGCCGGGCGCCATGCCGATCGACGTGCCGCCGGCGTCACCGCCCACGATGACACCCATCGTGGCGGTCCCGTGGCCGCTCAGGTCGGTCGGGGTCGTCGGGTGCTGGCCGTACGGGTCGAACCAGGAGTTCGAGCCTCCGCGCCAGCGCGCCGCCAGGTCCGGGTGGCCGACGTCCACGCCCGAATCGAGGCTCGCGACGACGACGCCCTGGCCGGTGTACCCGAGGGCCCACAGGGCCGGGGCGTTGACGAGCGCGATGTTCGGCTCCGTCGGGGCCGACGACGCCGGGGCGGTCGCCGCGATGCGAAGGGGCTCCCGGGCGCCCGCGGGCACGATCGGGATCTCGTCCGGCGTGACGCTCGCCACGTCGGCCCGGGCCGCGATCGCTGCGATCACGGCGGGGGTCGCGGTGATCGACAGGCCGTTGAAGACCCAGAACGGGGTCACCCGGGCGACCTGGCCGAGCGCCCGCTGGACCAGAAGGACGGCGACCAGGGGAGACTGCGACGCCGCGGCCTGGTCACGGAGCGCCTGGATGAGGGTGGTCAGCCGGGCGGCGCGATCGGCGCCCTGGATCGATCGCGAGGTCGGCCTGCGCCCGCATGGTGACGATGACGGTCCTCATCCCGGCCGGCGTGGCTGCGCCGGCCGGGGCCGAAGCCGCCGTGAAGGTGGTGGCGCGGCGGTCGCCCTGGCCCGCATGAGATCGTTCCCGCGGCCACGACGGGCACGGTCGAAACCAGGAGAGCGGCCCCCAGGGCCAGGGCGACGATCCGCCGCATCGGAAATCTCCAGTCAGCTCTGGGCGTCGATGGGTGCCGAGGCGGATCCCGTCGATCACGACCGAGACGCCGGTGCCGCGCTGGATCGACCCCGCCCGAGTTCGGGTAGAGGAGGAAGTAGGTCGCGCCGTCGAGGAGCGTCAGTCTTGTGGGCCATCGGCTTGCGGGTCGCTGAGGACGGCGCCGGTGGTCTCGACGAACAGCTCCGGCATGGACGCCGAGTCGTGGAGGACGTGGCCCGCCTTGTCCTTGTCGACGACGGTGAAGCGAAGGTCGACCAGACCGCCCGTCGGCGGTCACCGCGACGAGGTTGACCCGGATGCCGTACTCCTGCTCCATGTCGGCGGCGGACACGACGCGCGCCGCCGTTGCGTTGCGAGGCCGGCCGTTCGACCTCGCCAGCGGTGTAGGAGAGGGTCGCCGCCACGATGAGCGGCAGGACCAGTACGGCCGGCGATGGCCGCGATCCACGTGCGTCGGATGGAGAGGCGGCCGCGCCGGCCGCCCTCCACGTCGGCCGGGGCGTCGTCCCCGGCTTCCGGGACCGCAGCCGCGAGGCTGCGGTCCCGCTCGGTTCGATCGATGCTCGTCATGGCGTCACGTTCCATTCCAGCGAAGGCCCGAGATACACATCTGTCGACTACGGAAGGTCGAAGGCGTCGATGTCCAGGTTGGCGGCGGTCAGGCCCTTGGACGTGCCGTCGAAGTACACGGACCAGGTACCGCCGTTGCGGTAGACGACGTCCTCGTCCTGGACGGTGCCGAAGCCCGTCAGCGTGGTGTCGCCGCTGAACGAGAGGTAGAAGTGGGTGGCATCGACAAACACGACGCCGTCCACGTTGGCGTTGCCGCCACCCGTGCTCGGGATGCCGATGGTGGACGCGTCGACCACCCGGGTGTACGAGCTGCCGCCGTTCCATCGGTAGATGTCGGCGTCATCCGCCGTCCCGCCCGCGCCGGGCGGGAGCGTGTTGCTGTCGGTCGAGAAGTAGAGGAATCCACCGACGACGCTGATCGCGTCGAGGTCGGTCCCGCCCACGCCGTTGACGCTGCCGTCGAAGAACAGTGACCAGGTGCCGGCGTTGTACAAGACGACGTCCTCGTCCTGGACGGTCCCGAGGACCGGCAGGGTGACGGCGCCGCTGAACGACATGTAGAAGTGGGTGGCATTGACCCGGTCGAAGCCGTCGACGTTCGCGCCGGCGGGAACCGGGTTGGCGATGGCCGTGACGTCGATCGACCTGCTGAAGGCCGATCCGCTCCAGAAGTAGATGTCGGCGTCGTCGGCCGTCCCGCCGACGCCCGGCGGGTTCGTGCTGCCGGCGGTCGAGAAGTAGAGCGGGTGTCACCGTGTAGACCTGGCCGACGAACGGCAGGCCTGTGGTCGGCAGGGCGTTGCCGGCGATGTCCCGGATCCCCGTCGCGGAGGTGAGGTTGAGGCCCAGGGTGCCTCCGACCGGAGCCGGTCGTGGCCGTCACGGTCCGGGTGGCGCCGGTGCCCGTGACGGAGGTGATCGATCGCCCCGGTCAGACCGCCACCGCTCACGAGGGTGAAGTTGGCGCTCGTCCCGCCGACGACGCTCTCGGAGAACGTGACGGGCAACGAGACGCTGGCAGCGGTCGTCGGTGTGGGATCCACGCGGTTGACGCTGATGATCGCCGGGGGCGTCCTCTCGATGACGAGGGTGGTCGAGGCCGTGGTCGCCCCAGTTGCCCGCGGCGTCCTTGCCGTGGACGTAGATGGTGTGGTTGCCCATGGTGAGCAGGTTGATCGTCGTGAGCGGGATGTCGGCGTAGCCGGTCTCGGTGACGGCGTTGAAGACGCCGTCGGTGGCGACGAACGGGAAGCCCGTGCCGTCGGCGCCGACGGTGTCGATGAAGCCCTCGCCCGCGGCGATGTTGCTGCCGCCCGAGGCGGTGTCGTCGAACGGTGGCGCTGACCCGCACCGACGGGTTGCTGCTGCTCTGGCCGAGCTGCCGTTGTTGGGGTTCGGGTTGGCGGTGACGCCCGTGGTCGCCGGGCCCGGCCTGTCGATCGTGAGGGTGATCGTGGCGGGGGAGCCCCAGTTGCCCGGCGGCGTCCTGGCTGCGGACGGAGATCGTGTGCGGCCCGCTGCCGAGCGGCGTTGACGGTGGCCGGGCGATCGTCGCGGTCAGGCTGACCGTTGGCGCGATCTGGTTGAGGGTCATGGCCGTGCCGGTGCCGTTGGCACGGCCCGCCGTCGATCAAGTACTCGGCGGCCATGACGTTGCTGTTGCCGGTCGCCGCGTCGCTGGCCGGTCGCCGGTGAGGGCGACGGCGACGGTGCCGTTCGGCCGGGCTCGGGGTCAGGACGAGCGCGCTCGTCGTCGGGCGCCGGTCCGTGTCGATGGCGTGAAGGTCGATGGAGCGAAGGCGCCCCAGTTGCCGGTGCGCGTCGTCCTGGCCGCGGACGTAGATCGTGTGCGTGCCGCGTCCACGAGGTGCGTGTCGATCGCGCCGGCGGCGATCGTGACGCGCTTCCGAGACCTCGTCGTCGAATGCCGAGGTCGACGGCCGTCATCGCGGTCGGCGTCGCCGACGTGGAGTCGATCCGGTACTCGGCCGCGGCGATGTCGACCCGCCGGTGGCGCTGTCGTCCACCGTGGCCGTGAGCGTGTACGATCCCGGGGGTGGTCTCGGTCAGCGTGACGCCGCTCGTGATCGGTCCGACGGTGTCGCGCCGGCGGCGGTGCCCGGGCCGCGTCGATGAACGCGAGCATGCCGCCGATGCCGCTGATGCGCTGCTGTTGTTGAGCAGCCATGGCGGCGTCGTAGAGCGGCGTACTTCGTGGAGGTCGCGGTCGTCGCCGGCATCGTCACGAGGACGTCGGCCGACTGGCCCGGGGCGACGGTCTCGGCGACCATCGTCCGCGGGTACGGCAGCTCGCTGCCGTCCGCGGCGAGCACCGCCTGGTGCAGGCCCAGGACGCCGATGCGAGTGGTGCTGGATGCCGGCGTTCACGTACCGGAGGAGCAGCGTGTTCCCGGACGGTCGTCGTGATCGCCGGGGCCGCGCTCGTGTACGCCGCGCCGTTGACGAGGAAGCACTTCGGGGCGAAGGCGCGCAGGTCGAACGTCCACGGGCGTCGCGCTGGCGTTCAGCGCCGGGTCGATCTCGCTCGAGGACGACGAGCGCCTCGTCGTCGAAGGCGGTGGCCGGGTCGGCGTAGGCCTGGCCGGGCAGCCCGGCGGGCCGCACGACGAGGGCGCCGTAGAGGCCCATGGCGACCTGGTACTGCGAGCCCGGGATGATCCCGGCCTCGTAGAGGTAGGTCCCGGGGCCGCTGGCCGTGAACGTGTAGGCGTCGTGCCGCCGCCGGCGGCGACGCCGGTCAGGTCCGGGACCATCGCCTGGCCGCCGAACAGGATCGACGTCGGCTGGGGAGGTTGTTGGTCAGGTTGACGGTGACCTCGTCGCCCTGGTCGACCACGAGGACCGGGCCGGGCAGCGTCGGGCTGCCGCCCGCCGAGTCGGCGAAGCCCCACCAGGTCGTGACCGTGCGTGCCGGGCAGCGCGGGGCCGCCCGTCCGGTCTTGGCCCACAGGTTGCAGGTGACCGTGCGTGCCCGCCGTCCGACGCAGGCCGGACGAGGTGATCGGCCCGGCGGCCGCGGCGATCCCGGGGACGAGCAGCGCCGCGAGGAGCAGCGCCGGCCCGAGGACCAGGGAGGAGAGGAAGGTTCGCTTCATCGTACGTTCCAGTCGCATCGTCGTTCCCCTACCTCTCGTCACGGACAGCTGTTGGGCAGGGGCGGATCGACCCGCGTGTAGGTGATCGGCCCGGTCATGTTCACGCCCCAGGACGTGAGCTGGTGGAGCGCGTGGTTGTGGGCGATGATGTAGAACTCGCCGCACTCGTTGAGGGTCTGGACGCCCGGCGGCATCGGCTCCTGGCACGCCCAGGTACGGGCTGCCGCTGTAGAACATGCCGATGGTGAGGTTCTGCAGGTCGGGCTCGCTGGCCGGGACCGGGTTGGCGGGCGAGTAGTCCTCGTTGTCCTTCCAGTCGAACAGCACGTCCCAGGTCTGGCCCGGGCCGATGTTGACGGCGAACTTGTCGAACGACATGTCCTCGCCGCCGCCGGCCGCGAGCGGCGCGCCGTCGCGCCCGATGACCTTGCCGTTGTTGCCGTGCGGGTGGAACGGGTAGTCCACGGTCCCCACGCTCAGGTAGCGGTCGACGGCCGGCAACGGGTTGGTCGGTCGCGTCGTACGGGTGGATCGTCGCGAGGGACCCGTACGGCTGGCTCGGGCAGCCAGCTGGCGAAGTTGTCGGCGATGCTGTCGGGGAACTGGCGGCCGTTGATCAGCCAGTAGCGCGGGTGGTAGGTGTTCATGTTGAAGGCGGCCGTCCCCTTGAGGACCTTCGCGTTCAGGTACGGGTCGATCTCCGACAGCAGGAGCATGAACTCGGTGGCCGGGTTGAACTGCGAGTCGGCCCGGTCGTAGACGTAGTCGGCGCCCATCGTCGGCCGCACGATCAGGGCGCCGAAGAGGCCCATCCGGACCTGGACCTGGGGGCTCGAGTAGAGGCTCGGCGTGCCGCTCGCCACGCTGGCCGCCGCCGCTCTCGTAGAGGTAGGTGCCGGGCTTCGAGGCGACGAAGCTGTAGGTGACGGTGCCGCCGTTCGGCTGGGCCGGCTTGGCGAGCGAGGTCAGCGTCCCGGTCCCGTCGAAGACGCGGCTGCGACGGGAGCGCCGTCCGCGAGTGACGTTCTCCTGGCCCGGGAAGATCGATCGACACGGCCGGGGCGCTCTTGGGCGACGTCGTCGTGAACGCGTTGTGGAGGATCACGGTGACCGTGTCACCCTCGTTGACGCAGAGCACGGGCCCGGGGTGCTGGAAGGGCTTGCTGCCCTCCGAGAAGCCCCACATGTAGGCGGTGGTGCCGTCGGCCAGGTTGATGTACCCGGCGCGGGTGGTCAGGTTGAAGGTCGGGTTGGTGCCGCCGGCGCCGTCCGTCGTGCAGACGACGCCGCTGCGTGTTGGAGCCCTCGGTGGCTGCCGCGGTCGGCCGGACGGCGCCGGCGGACAGCAGCACGCCGGCGGCCAGCACCGACGACACCCGCGAGCGCCAGCCCGGAGCGGGCCCGCGAGTGCGTGAATGGTCTCATCGTCGTCACTCCACTCATCGCCGGTCTCACGCCGGGTCGTCCGGGTGCTGGTTGGGGTAGGCCTGGGCCGGCAGGGCGCCGGCCGGGTACACGTGCACCTCCGTCCGCTGGCCGCCGCCGTCCGGCGCCGAGCCGAGGTTGTCGCCGCGGGTGTAGGCGCGGTTGTAGAGCACGTACACGTCGGGGCCGCTGATCCGCCCGCGCTGAAGGCGGGGCGGTGAAGATGGCGTCGAAGCTCTCGCCGGCGCCGAAGGAGAGGGTGTTGGTCTCGTAGCTGGTGTCGAAGCCGGTCCCCGCCCGCGCATGTGCGTGGCGTCCCGGCCGACGACCTGCATCTTGATGCCGGTCAGGGTCATCGCCGCCTCGATGAAGCCGAGGTTCGCGAAGCGCAGCAGGACCCGCTCGCCGGCGTTGCAGGTGACGAGCGCCGAGTTCGGCTGGTTGCCGAGGTCCGGGTCGGCCCGGCCGGAGCGACGGCAGGTCCCAGTTCGCGTCCCGGGCCGGGTAACGTTGAAGTTGCGGTCGAGGGACCGGGTCGTCGCCGTGCGGGCGATCGAGCCGTTCGGGCAGCAGCGTGTCCGGGTAGACCCGGCCGTTGAGGAGGCTGAAGTCCGCCCGGTAGTCGCTCCACTCCGGGCAGCTGGATGTGGGCGTCCGCCCAGTGGGAGTCGCCCCAGACCTCGCTGAGGAACATCGCGTACTCGCGGTCGAAGCCGGTCGAGCCGTCGCCGTCGTTGTAGGCGTACTTGCCGCTCGGGTAGAGGGCCGTGTTGCCGTCCTGGGCCGGCCGGACGAACACGAGGCCGGTCATCCCCATCTGCACGTGCTCCGTGTCCTCCACGTGGCAGTGGAACATGTAGGTGCCCGGGTCGTGCGAGATGTAGACGTAGGTGAACGTCTGGCCCTGCGGGATCGAGATCGACCCCGTCGGCTCGCCGTCGAAGAACGGGATGACGTTCTTGAAGCCGTGCCAGTGGAGCGGTGTGCTCGTCGAACAGGTCGGGCCGCTGGGCCAGGCCGACGTTGGTCAGCTGGACCCGGAAGTCCTCGCCCTCCTCTCGGCCCAGAACAGCGGGCGCCGAGTGCTGGGCCTTGTTCTTCAGGTTGAACTGGACGTCGTCGGCCAGGCCGCTCGCGTTCGCGAAGCCGAAGATGTAGGTCGTACGCGGCCGTCCGGCGCGTAGCGTGTCCGGGTGGGTCCGTCACGCCCGAGCGAGCGAGGAGAAGATCGACGGGGTCGCGCGGCAGGGAGATCCAGCCGTCCGTCCCGACGAGCTTGAGGTCCGGCGGCCGGTCGACCGCGAGGGCGCGGCCCGGCTGGAGGATCGTTCCCACCAGCCGGGGCCCGAGGCCCGCCGCGGCCGCTGCGGCCGCGGTGAGCCCTCCGTACTTGAGCAGCTGGCGCCGGCTCAGCAGCAACCTTCCGCGGTTGCTCATCTCGTTGTCCCCCTCGACGACGGTGGAGCGGGTGGCGCGCGCGCGCCGGTTCATCGGAACTCGTCCGCGCCCATGTCGAAGGCACCGGACGCAGGGCGGGCGGCCGGTGGGGTCGGTGGGCCTGCTGGGGAGTCGATGTCGGCAGTCGGCGCCGACAGGGTTGCCGGAGGCTGCTGGTACAGGGGCACGGCCTTGCTGACCGCCCCGGTGTTGTACGCCGGCGACGAGATGCCGGAGAGGTGGTAGTCACCGAGGACCCTCGGCGGGAGGTCGGCCGCGACCAGGATCGCGCCGACGAAGTTCGGGTTGGTCCGCCACGGGGCGAACGTCAGCGCCGTGTCGTAGGCGACGACGACGAGCGGGTCGGCGGCGGAGTTGGTGGCCGGGCTGGTCGTGTACGGGATGCGTCCCGGCGTTCTGCTGGACGATGGAGTTCGTCGGGGCCAGCAGGATCCGGAGCCGTCGGCGACGCCGAGGTCCCAGTGGTTGATCGGCGTGGCGTCACCCGGCCGCGCCGATGCCCGATCACGGTGCCGCAGGACGCGGGTGCCGGCCCGGTTGTCCCAGAAGATGTTGTTGAACAGCAGCGGGTTGCTGAAGCAGGCGGCGACGCCCGCACGCGGCAGCGTCGCCTGGAGCAGCGCGCTGTTCGCGCCGGTCGAGAGGCCGGCCGGGGCGGGCTGGCCGTTGCTCGTCACGGCCGTGGCGGTCGTGACGTTCTTCATGATCGTGTTGTTGTAGACCCGGACGTTGGGCGCGTCGTCGAGCGCGATGCCGCCGCCCTCGTGGGTCGACACGTTGTTCACGATCATGTTGTTGTAGACGTTCATCGGGAAGTTGCCGGCCATCAGGAACCGGATCCCGCCGCCGTCGTCGTTGGCCATGTTGGCCTGGATCAGGTTGTCGTGGATGGACGACGGCGCCCGAGCCCGGCGAGAGGATCGACGGATCGGCCGGCAGCTCGCCGGCGATCATGATCCCGCCGCCCTCGTCGTAGCGACTGGTTGTAGTAGATCCGGTTGTGGTCGATCGAGCCGTTCGGGCTGAGGCCGTAGCTGGCTGACGCCGCCGCCGTACTCGGCCGAGAAGTTGCCGCAGATGTCGTTGCCGGTGACGACGTAGCCGTCGCTGCCGGCGAAGAGGCCGATGCCGCCGGCCAGGTTCGTGCCGCCGTTGGCGATGATCCGGTTGTTGGCGATGCGGACGTCGTCGTTCTGGTTGTCGGTGTCGGGCGCGGGCAGGTCCGGCGTGCCGATGCGGATGGTCCCGTACGCGCCGCCGTTGTTCTGGATCGACGTTGTTCGTGATCTGCAGGTTGCGGGCGTAGGCGTTGGCGAAGATCGCGCCGCCCTGGGTGATCAGGCCGGCCGGGCAGGCCGGTCGGCACGCCGCCGATCTCGTTGATGTTGCCGGGGAAGCCCATCTGGTCGCCGCCGCGGAGGTCGAAGCCGTCGATCGAGGCGCGGTCGTCGGCGTTGAACGTCGTCGGGAACGGCCGTCGCCGCTCGGCGGTGCGAAGGCGTGGTGTCGTCGGCACGTAGATCGAGATGACCGCGCCGTCGTAGATCGTCTGGTTGCCGGCCCAGTTCAGGGTCGCCGATCCTGCGCGTACCAGTCGGTCGCCACCGGGCTGTCGCCGCCGAAGGCGCCGCCGTCGATGATCGAGCCCGCGCACGGAGCCGTCGGGGCTGCCCGGGCCGACGCCCTGCAGCTTCACCTGCTGGAGATGATCAGGTTCTCGTAGTAGGCGCCGCGCGGGTTTGACGCGGGTCGCCGGTCGGGGTTGTTCGGGTAGACCACCACCAGGGCGCCCCTGCTGGAGTTGCCGCTGGACGCCGAGACGAAGCTGGCCGCTGCGTCGAGCGCCCGCTGGATCGCGTGGTCGGCCGTCACGGGCAGCGTGTTGGCCGGGGCGAACAGCGTCCTGCCCGGGCCCGACCTCGAAGATCGGCGGGTTGTAGCGCTGCCGCCCGATCCTGTGGAAGGTGAGGCCGTTGATCGTGGTCCTGCCGTTGCCGGCCGTGACCCGGAGCTGGTGCGCCCACGAAGCCGCGCGGGCACCGTGAAGTTGGTGGTCGTGATCTGGGTGTCGGTCCACCCGCCGGTCGCGATCGGCAGGTTGGTGAGCTCCCGTTCGAGGCGGTCGAGCGTGAGGTTCCCGGTGCCCTCGCAGTGCGCCGAATCCCGTAGCCCTTGACGCACCGGGTGATCGCCGGCCCCGGTCGCGTACGGCCGCGACACCGCGTACAGCTCCGGGCGTCCGGGTCGCCGGTGCGGCGGCCGGGTCGTTGACCGGGCACGACGACCGCGATCTGGGTCTGGCGCGCCCGGCAGCTGGATCGATGACGCCGACCTGGGTCGGGGCCGTGTCGGCCGGGACGATGAGGCCCGGGAAGGCCTCGAACTCGGCCGCGATCGTCCGGTACTGCGGGTTGTAGTTCGGGTTGAGCCGGCCCGGGACGCCCGGGTCGTTGCCGACGAACCGGTAGAGGTTGGCGCAGACGCCGGACGGCGTCGGGCAGTTGATCCGGTTCGTCGACGGCAGGAGCACGTCGAAGAGGCCGTTGTAGTCGGTCTCGACGGTCGTGACCAGGCGGTTGGCGAAGTCGTAGATGCCGACCGGGGCGAACGGCATGCCGGCCTTCTCGCCGAAGAGCAGGGACTTCGGGTCGGTCGAGAAGTTGAGGTCGTCGACGTTGTAGGCGAAGAAGCGGCCCGGGCAGCGGCACGTCGGTGAAGACGTTGAACATCGGGACGATCGACTTGCCGTTCTGGAGCGTCGACGAGCTTCGTGTCGCAGAGCGGCCGCGGCCGGCCCTCGTAGGGCGAGCCGCCGATGTCGACGAAGGTCGGGTTCTCGGTCGGCGTGGAGGCCGGGACGGTGAGGTCCGGCCGCCGTTGCCGGACGGGTCGGCGACGGTCGCGCGTAGCCGTCGTGCCGACGTCGGCGACGTCCACCGTGTGGAGCGGACCGGCGCAGGCGGGCGGCGGGACCTGCGGCACGAACTGTCGCCGTTCCCGATGTTGATGTCCTCTTCGCGGGTGACCTTGTAGATCGGCTGGCCCGACGTGTCCACCTTGCCGGCGAGGTCGATGTGGACGAGGTAGTCGTCCGCCGGGCAGGCGCGCGTCGAAGCGTGCCGCCGACGCAGACTCGGGCGCGGACGGGTCGGTGGCGTCGAGGGTGCCGTCGAAGCAGCGCGTCGCCGAAGCCGTAGTTGCCGTCGACGGCGGCGCCGAAGTTGGCGTCCGGGGTCGCCCTGGTCGGTCGGCGTACGGCCCGAACTGGACGCCCATCAGCGGGCCTTCGAGGCAGCCCTTGCCCGCGCCCGACCGGCAGGACCTGCTGGTCGGCGGGGTTGACGAGCGGGTTGCCGTCGACGTCGCGGGCGACGCAGTCCGTGCGGGCCGCTCCCACGTCTCGGAGACGTAGGTGTTGAGGAGCTTGCCCTGCGCGTAGGACCCGTCGGGTGCCAGCTCGTAGTCGCCGCGCGCGTCGCACGGCGTCGCCGGCGTTCGTGCCGCAGGGGACCGGCGCGTAGAGCTCGACGGTGAGCCCGGAGACGCCCGGCTGCCAGTCCTCGGCGGCCGCGTACTGCGGGTCGAGCTCGTTGCGGGTCGTGTCGTAGCTGATCGAGCCGACGATGCCGCCGTTCTGCGGGTCGACCCCGTTGGTGCCGGTCGCGTCGTAGGCGTGGACGCCCCAGTCGAGCGTGCCCGACGAGGCCGATGATCGGCAGGACGCTGACGTCGACGCCGGCGCCGATGACCGTCGTCGGCGTCGGCTGGTTGTCGGCCTGGTAGGTGATGCCGGTCGTGTAGTAGCGGTCGTCGTACGCCTCGAGGACGAGCCACTCCGTGAGCGGGTAGGCGTTCTCCATCGACGTAGTAGCCGGACTGGTCGGTGCTGACCGCGGTCGCGCCGCGGTCCATCAGCGAGTTCTCGCGCTTGCGCAGGGTGAGGCCGAAGTTCGGGCACGCCCGGCTCGCCGGCGTCCCGCTTGCCGTTGCGGTTCGTGTCGTTGAAGACGTAGCCGTCGATCTTGGTGAACCAGCCGGCGAGCGGCAGGACGCCCATGTCGACGGTCTCGCCGTTGGCGACGGTGACCTGGAGGAGGTCGAGGATGTAGTTCTGCGGCGTCGTCCCAGTAGGTCAGCGTGTAGGTGCCGTCGGGGACGTTGGGGATCGTCGAAGGTGCCGTCCGCGTCGCCGCGGCCGAACTAGACGGCCGTGTCGCCGCGGTCGAGGTCGGAGAGCGCGATCCACGGCTTGTCGATCGGATGGTCGATCTTGGCGCCGCAGAGGCCGCCCCAGATGGTGCCGGGCAGGCAGGCCGCCCTTCTGGCGGGACGTAGATGTCCATGGCGTCGACGACGCCCTTGATCGTGCCGGTCCCGCCGGCCGCGAACGCTGGTGGCGTCGGGCGGTCGTTCCAGTAGGCTGGTCGTCGGGCCCGGGACGTAGCCGAAGATCGTGGCCGGGAACGGCTCGCCGGCGACCACGAACTCGGTGTCGAGGCCGGTCGCGCCCTCCATCACCCAGGCGTCCCAGTCGTGGTTGCCCTCGAGGGTGGTCGTCTGGACCCAGCTCTGGCCGGTCGGCGGGACCATCGACAGGGCGTAGCGGTTCGGGCCGAGGTTCGGGATCGTGAGGACGCCGCGGGCCAGCGCCGGGTCGAGCGGCGCCTACAGCATGACGTACAGTGCATCGTCGTCGCCGGCCCGTTGACGACGCCGTCCATGTTGACGTCGCCGGTCAGGCACTTGCCGCCCAGGTGGGTGACGATCGGCTCGCCTGGTCGGCGATCGAGCGACCGGTCGTCGTCGCCCGCGATCCTGGACGCCGTCGTCGTTCGCGTCGTCGAACTCGTACTTCGTGCACAGCGGGTTGCCGAAGACGTCGGTGTTGACCTGGCCGAGGTAGTCGGTGATCTTGCCGGACAAGCCGGGAGGCCGTCCTCGCCGGGGTCGTACTGGCCGTTGGCCGCGGTGACGTCGGCGAAGACCTGCGGCCTTGATCGTGGCCGTCGGCAGCGGGAGCGGCTGCAGCGGCACCGTCGACCAGGCCGGGGTCCGCGCGGGACGCGTGAACGGGGTGCCGTCGAGCTTGAAGCCGTCGGCGAGCACGGAGATCGAGGTAGCGGCCGGTCCGGGCAGGGTGATGCCGGTCGTGCCGTTGAGGTCCGTCTCGTCGCCCTGGGCGACGACCGGGGCGGAGCTCCGCAGGCCCGGCGATCGAGGTCCACGTGCAGGAATCCGGGTAGCGCCGGGTTCGGCGTGGTGTGGGCCGCGTCCAGCCACGGCGAGCAGTCCGACCCCGGGTTCGCGTTGCGCGTGACGTGGTCGCCGGTGTTGTCCTCGTTGATCATCCACTTGTAGGTGGTGACGGCGTCGCCCATCGTCACCGGCCCGATGTCGGCGTCGGCTCGGTGCGGGCCGCGATGACGCGGAGCGTGATCGTGTTCGTCGGCGCCGCCGGGGCGGCCTGCGGCGCCGCGGGCGGCGGGCGCCACGGGGGCGGCCGCGACGGGCAGGGCCAGCTGGGTGCTGACCAGGAGCGCGCTGGCGACCCACATCCCAAGGAAGCGGAGGGTCCTGCGCGAGCGACCGGATCGCGAGTGTTCCATCACCTGGTGCTCCTCACTCCTTTTCGAACGTCGATTGCCGGCCGCGGAGGCGCGGTTGTCCTGGGTGCTCATCGATCGCCTCCGGCGTGCGTGGATCCCGCGGTCGCGGGGGATGCGGAAGGCCCGGCCGGCGCGGCGTGCGTCGACCCGGGCGCCTGGACTGGTACCTGGTCTTCCTGCGCCGCCCGCCAGGCGCCGCGCCACGGCACCCCCGCGAGCAGCGAGAGAGGGGCGAGGACGAGGAGCGCCGCCTCCAGCGCGTAGACGGCGTCAATGGCGAGGTCCTCGAGGAGGCTGACGCCCGCCTCCTCCTCGGCGCCGAAGAGGAACCCGTGGAGCTGGTTGCCGGGGATGCTGAGGGCGGCGAACAGGACCGCGGCAAGGAACGCCCCAGAGCGCCACGGTGGTCAGCGATGCACGTCCCCCCGGCTGGGCGGGACGGAGCCTGGCGACGAGGAGCGCGGCGACGACGATCGCGATGGCGGCGAACGGCACGGCCAGGGAGGCGTCGCGCAGCCAGTGGATGACCGGCGGCGGCTCGTTGTGCTCGTGGAGGTCCGCATGGACGAGCTGCAACACGGCGGTGGGAACCGCCGCGAGCAGCCAGGCGTATACGACCACCCGGCCCGCCAGGAGGCGGAATGCGGCGCCGGCCGCGCCGTCCCCCGGTTCCGGCGCGCGGGCGCGGGCATCGACCTGGTCCATCATCGTCGCGGTCACTTGCCACCTCCCTGCCCGGCCCGGGGCGGGCCGCTGGCATCGGGTCCTGGGGTTGGATTGGCCTGGGTCGGCGGCCCGCCCATGCCGGTCGGCGCGATCGTCGGCGCCGCGCCGGTCGGCGTCGGGACCAGTGGAGCGGCGGCCACGACGACCGTGACCGTGGTCGGGCGGCCAAGCACCGCCGGCTGGCCGGCGCCCGTGGCGCGCTCGAGGCTGAGCAGGAGGAGGTAGGTCCCGGGTTCCGTGGGGACCGGTCCGGAGAGCCAGGTCGTCTGCGCGGCCGCGGCCGGAACGGAGAGCTCGCGGGTCATCGGCGCGGCCGGGCCGGTGCCCGCGAGGGCGACCCAGCGACCCGTCAGCCGGACGGTCGAACAGGCGGCGGCGCCGTCCGGGCCGTCGGTTCGCGTTTCCGACGCGCAGATGCCCCAGGCGGTCGGCTCTCCGTTCGTGACCACGACCTGGACCGCTGCCAGCGTCCCGGCCGTGACCGACATGGCTGGCGGCGCCTCCAGCCACGCGGCGCCCGGGCCGCCGACGTGGACGACGACACCCGGGATGGAGGCCTGGACCGCGTACGGGAGAGCGACGCCGTCACGGTCGTGGAGCGTGACCTCGAGGCGGTACCGGCCGCTCGTCGCCGGCAGGGTCACGGCTCCCGCGATGCTGCCATCGGCGACCGTCGCGGGGACGACGTCGACGAGCGACGCGGCCGACTCGCGGGCAACAAGGGTCGGATCGTCCGCGCCCGGCGCGGGGCTGGCGGCGGGAC
This sequence comes from uncultured Chloroflexia bacterium, assembly GCA_963827965.1. Taxonomy (GTDB): domain Bacteria; phylum Chloroflexota; class Limnocylindria; order Limnocylindrales; family CSP1-4; genus CTSoil-043. The sequence continues at coordinate 161,340 of CAWHCW010000018.1, forward strand.
CGGGGCTGGCCGCGGGATCCCGGCCGGCCGCAACGTCGGGGCTGGCCGCGGGATCCTGGCCGGTCGCGGGGTCTGCGCCCTGCGTCGGACCGGCCGGGGGGCTCGCCTCGTCGAGCGGGATCCAGCGGGTGCCCAGTCGGTATGCAACCCCGAGCTGGACCCCGGCAGGCACCTCCACGGGCACCCGCAGCGGGACCGTGGAGGCGGCCAGCAGCATCCCCGCGAGCGCCGGCGTGCCCGGTCGCGACCCGAGATCGAACGGGTCGGGCGCGGCGGACGGCTGTGGCGGCAGGACGATCTCCCAGCCGCCCGGCGGTGTGACCGCCACGGGCGGCGGGCCGGCCGGGTCGGCCGCGCGTGCCGCCGCTCCGCGGGCGACCTCGTCGGCGCGCAGATCCGCCCGCGCCACGAGCGACCGGTAGAAGCCGCCCTGGCGGTCGGTCGGATCCAGCAGCGCGGTGAGCCCCGCGGTTCGCACGCTCGGGAACGCCAGCACGTGATCGTGGAAGCTGGGGGCCGCCCGCCAGATCTGCTCGAGGGTGCCCCTGCCCGCGAGGATCGCCCGCACGTAGTGCGCCGGCCCCAGGAACGCATCGGCCAGGACGGCCGCGGCACCCGCCGCCAGCCACCCGGCGGCGAAGTTGTCGACGCGCTGCGTCGCGACGTCCAGCGTCCCCTCGGGCAATCCTGGCTCGGAATTGCCGGACGCGTAGCAGAGATGACTCAGGACCACGATGGCGTTCGGGGCCAGGCGCACCGCGCGGGCGAGGTAGGACTCGCCGAAGTACTGGTGGGCCACGTTGTCCACGCCGGCGACCGGGTTCAGGCCCAGGCCGTTCTGCGTCCTCGGGTTCAGCGCCCGGCTGTACCGGCTGGGCCAGCCGTTGCCGTGGCCCAGGTAGACGACGATGGACGCCCCACGCAGGGCATCCTCCGTCGCGGCCCACGTGGCGTTCGGCGAGTAGACCGTGACGACGTCGTCGGTGAACCGGCGCGCCTCGGCGGCGGCCTTCTCGGCGTCGGCGCGGTAGCTCGACGTCAGCCTTCCGACCGGGCCGACGATGATGGCGACGCGCGGCGCGGCGGCCTCGGCGCCCGCAGCGCCGAAGCGGCGCCGCGGCCACGACGAGGATCGGGGCCATGAGCGCGACCGAAAGCAGCCGGAGGCCCAGGCGCAGGAGCGCGCCGGTCACCCCCGGTCGGGCGGCGCCATGCACGCCACGCGCCCGGGCCAGCTCCAGGGTGACCTGGGCGGCCTCGCCCGCGCCGTGCCTGCCAGTGCCGGACCCACCCACGCGCAATCACCCCCCAGCGGCGCCGCGGCTCACCCGACCGGTGGCAACCCCCGCCCCCGTTCGAATTGGGAGACATCTGCGGCGTCTCGCAGGTCGGAATGCTGCGAGGGTCGAGGCGCGCCGACCATCGGGGCGCATACGCGTTCGTCCCCGGGGGTGCCATGGGAATGTCGCCCGTCCACGACCCGGGTCCGGCCCGGGTGTGGACCTGACCCGCGGGCCAGGACTCCGCGGAGGCCCTAGCGGTCGGCCGGGATGAGACCCGAGCGGACCGCGTAGCGCACGAGGCCGGCGACATCGTGGATGTCGAGCCGGCCCATCAGCTGGGCGCGATGGGTCTCGATCGTCTTGATGCTCAGGTTCAGGCTGGCCGCCATCGCCTGGTTCGATTGTCCCTCGGCGATCAGCTGGAGGACCTCGCGCTGCCGAGGCGTCAGGCCGTCCGACGTGTCGTCGCCGTCCGCGGCCCGGCGGAGGTAGTCCGACACGACGTAGCGCGACACGGCCGGGCTGAGATAGGAGCCGCCCTGGGCCACCGCCCTGACGGCAAGCTCGAGCTCCAGCGGGCTCGAATCCTTGAGCAGGTAGCCGACCGCGCCCGCCCGGAGCGCCTGCCGCACGTACTCCTCGTTGTCGTGCATGGACAGGACGATGACGCGGACGAGCGGGTGCTCGACGCGGAGCTGGGCGATGACCTGGATCCCGTTGAGGCCGGGCATCGTGATGTCCAGGACAGCCACGTCGGGGACGTGCTCCGCGATCACCCTGAGCGCCTCGCGACCGTCGGCGGCCTCCGCGACGACCTGGACGCCCGGGATCGCCGCCAGGAGCGCGCGGAAGCCCGCCCGCACCAGCGCGTGATCCTCGGCGAGGACGACGCGGATCGTCGGCGGCGGGTAGGTCACCGGACGACGTGCCGTGGCCGGCCGATCGCGAAGCGGGCGATCACCTTCGTCCCCTCGCCGTTGCCCGAACGCACCGCGACGTCTCCGCCCACCAGCGACGCGCGCTCGGCCATCCCGGCAATCCCGATGCAGGTGGTCGAGCTGCAGGCCGTCGGATCGAAGCCTGCGCCGTCGTCGCGAAACGTCGAGGACGAGCTCGCCCGACCGCGGTCGGAACCGCACGTCGACCGATACCCGGCGGGCCCCGGCATGGCGGACGACGTTCGTGATCGCCTCCTGGGCAATGCGGAAGCAGGTCGTCTCGATCTCGGCCGGGAGCCGGGCCTTGCCGAGCGCGACCCGGCAGGAGATGACCATGTCGGAACGGAGGTCGACCCGGCGGCAGAGCGCCCGCAGGGCGGCGCCGAGCCCGAGGTCGTCGAGCACGGCCGGCCGCAGGTCGAAGGCCGCGGTTCGCACCTGGTGGATCGCGGCGTCGACCGCGGCGATGCTGTCGTTGATGTCGGCCCCGCTCGCCCCGGTCCGTGCGTCCACGCGATCGAGCCACAGGAGGTTGAGCCGAACGGCCGTCAGGGCCTGGCCGACGACGTCGTGGAGATCTCGCGAGATCCGTGCCCGCTCCGCCTCCTGGGCAGCGACGAGGCGCGCCCGGATGGCGCGATCGATTGCTGGGACGTGCGTCGATCCCGGGGCCGACCGAGCCGTCGTCCGCCGGCCACGGGACGCCGTCGGGCGGTCTCGAGACGATCTCGACCGGGACGAACGAAGCCGCCCCAGGCTGGGGCACGCGTGCCGCCATCTGTCCACCCCCCACCCCGCTTGTGAAGGGAGCATCCCGGGGCCACCCGGCCTGTCGACCCGCCACGGGTGCGGGGCGACCTCCCCTCTGTCGGCGATCCCCATCCCCGACACGTCGGCGCAAGAATGAGGCGGGCTGGACATCGCATCTATAGTCGTCTTCGACCATTCGGATGGTCCGTTGCCGGTCACGACGTGGTGGCGTTGATGGCTGGTGCCGATTCGCGAGCAGGAACGGGCAAGGGGGGCAGCATGTCCCGGATGGGGGAGCTCGACGCCGGGGACGCGCCGCGGGGCGGCTGGCTGATCGCGCGCCCGCTGCCCCTCCTGATTGCGCTCGATGCGACGGGCATCGCGCTCGCCGCCGCCTCGCTTGCCCAGCTGGGCGATCCGGACGTCCTGCTCCACGTGGTCTGGATCGTCCTCGCGGTCGAGGCGTTCGCGTTCGGCCTGCGGATCGCGGCCCTGCGGATCCGTCGCCGCGTCCGTCTTCGTGGTCCTCTACGCCGTTGCCGCCAACGGGGACGCGAGCCCCGCCGCCGCCGCCCTGACCGACCTGGACCTCGAGGAATGGCCGCTCATGGCCGTGATCGCCGTCCTCGTCGCGATCATGGCCGACCGCGTGATGCTCACGGGACGCCGCTACGCGGCGCTCTACCGGGCAGCCAGCGATCGACTGCTGACGGCCCAGGAGGACGAGCGGAAGCGCCTGGCCGCAGACCTGCACGACGGCGTCGGGCAGACGATGACCGCCCTCGCGCTCACTCTCGACGCGGCCGAGGCCGCCCTGGCGAACCCCGACGCGCCCGACGCGGCCGGCCGCGATGCCGTCCGCCGGGCGCGCGAGATGGCGGGCCTGGCCCTCGAGGACGTCCGTGGCGTCGCGTTCCGGCTGCGCCCCGCCCGACTGCGGGAGACCGGACTGGTGGCCGCCCTCCGCGAGCTCGCCGCCTCGGCCGGCATGGCCGTGGAGTTCTCGGCCGACGCCTCCCTCCTGCGGCCGGATCTGCTGGACCCCGCCAGCGAGGTGGACACCTACCGGATCGTCCAGGAGGCGCTCGGCAACGCCACGCGCCACGGGCAGCCGCACCTGGTCCAGATCTCGGTCCGGCGGCTCGATCGGCAGCTGCGAATCGAGGTCGTCGACGATGGGGTGGGATTCGACGCACGCGGCGTCGACGGACGCGGGCTCGGGCTCGCGAGCATGCGCGATCGCGCCCTGGTCGTCCGTGGAGCGCTCCACGTCCGCTCGCGACCCGGGACGGGGACCGTCGTGCGCCTGGACGTGCCGTTGGCGGACGACGCCCTGCGGAGCCTGACGGACGGAGCCGCCGGCCGCGCCGCGAGCGCAGCGCCTGCCCAGGCTGAAGCGCCGGTCCGCTGATGGAGGACCGCCACGGGCCCCGCTCGCCGGGAGCGCTTCGGGAGCACGCCGGGGCGGCGACCCAGCTCCATCCGCCGCTGCGCGTTGCCCTCGTGGACGACCACAACCTGGTCAGGGAGGGGCTGCGCCACGTCCTCGAGCTCCAGCCCGGGATCCTGGTGGTCGGCGAGGCGGCCGATCGCGCCGAGGCATTCGACCTGCTCACCAGCGGCACCCCGGACATCGTGCTCCTGGACGTCACCTACCCCGACGATGACGGCCTCGTCCTGCTTCGCGAGCTCACGGCCAGGCGGCCCGGCATCCGCGTGCTGGTGCTGACCATGCACCGCGACGCCGAGACCGTGCGCCAGGCCCTCCGCGCCGGGGCTGCCGGCTACGTGGTGAAGGGCGCCCACACGAGCGAGCTCGTGGAGGCCGTCTGGGCCGTCGCCCGCGGCGAGCGGTATCTCCACAGCAGCGTCGCCGGGGCGATCATCGACGATTCGTTGCGCTGGATGGACGTCGCGAGCCCGCTCAGCCCGCGAGAGCGCGAGATCCTGGGCCATATCGCGGCGGGCGCATCGGCCGCCGACGTCGGGCGCGCGCTCGGGATCAGCCCCCACACCGTCCGGCGCCATGTCGCGAACCTCTCGGGGAAGCTCGGCCTTCGCGGACCGAAGGCCCTGACCCGGTACGCCGTCGAGCAGGGCCTGGTCCGCGGAGGCTGAGCCCAGGCTCTCTTGCCGACCCCGCCGTGGCCCGAAGGGCGCGGATGCGGCGCTGGCCGGCGATTCAGCCCTTGGCGGCGGTGGCGCGACGGGCGCGCGCTGCCGAGAGCGGCACGCCGAGGCGGGCAAGGGCTTCCATGGCGTGGCGACGAGTGTCGTCCTGCGCGCTCGTCGCAAGCGTGCGGAGGGCAGCGACCACGGGGCCGTGGGCCTCCTCGTCTCGCTTGCCCAGCACCTCGAGCCACGCCGTGACCGACGGTCCGAGCTCTGGGTCGGCCGCGACAAGGTCGGCCAGCGGGGCAACGACGGCGGCGCCGTGGGCGAGGAGTGGCTCGCGCAGCTCGATTCGCTGCGCCGGGGCCGACCGCGCCAGCTGGTCGAGCTGCGCCTGCATCGATTTCACGGGAACCACCTCTGCGAGGGCTGCATGTCGTTCAGCGGCCCGATCGATTGGCCGGGAGGCCGGGCGGGACCCGTCCCCGCTGCGAAGCCGGCCCGCCGTCGCCTTGCGGCGGTGCTGCTTCGGAGGTCAGAACCCGGGCTTCGCGGAGGCGGTGTCCGGTCCCCGCGGTGCCATCGTGCGGGCCTGGAGGCGGATGCCGAAGCGGAACGCGTAGGTGCCCCACTCGGCCTCCTCGGGTCCCCAGGACTGCGCGACCGTTCCATCGGCCGCGAGGAGCTCGATCGTGCCGTCCGTCCGGAGGACAAGCCTGCCCCCGTCGGCGGTGGCCAGCTCGCGGCGCTTGTAGTGGCGCACGGACGGCCGCGTCAGCGCCTCGCGACCAGGGCCGGTTCCGTCAGCCACGTCATTCCCTGCCATTCGGCGAGCCGGGTGAGAGCGACGAGGCCGCACGCCATGAGAGCGAACGGCCTCGCCAGACGACGGTCAGGCGGCGCGCACCCGGACGGCGCGCGGCCCCTTGGGGCTCTGCTCGATCTCGAACTCGACGCGCTCGCCGCCGACCAGGCGGTCGAAGTCGAGCGTGGCCTCGAGCCCGCCGCGATGGAAGAAGTACTCCTTCGCATCCTCGGCGACGATGAAGCCGAAACCGCGGTCAGCGATGACCTTCTTGACGGTGCCGGTGGTCACGTGGGACCTCCACATCCTTCCCGAACTGGGAGGCAGAACGCACGGTCTGTTCGAGAAGGGGGGTCGACCACGCGAAGCTTGCCGCACAGTGCGGCCCGGCCAATCGTAGCACACGGGTTCGGCCGCCCCGCGACGCGGCCAGGGACTCCGGCGGCCGCGTTGGTCCAACGGCCCCCCCACGACAGGCCAAACGGCCCTACGTTGGCACCTGTCCCAGCGGCGATCCTTTCGGCAAGGCGCATCGGTCGATCCCCCCTCCCCGGTGTGCCATCTTGCAGCGCCCTCGGCCTCCCCCACCCTGGCCGGGGGCGTTGCGATTGCCCGGCGGGTCGAGCCGGAGCCCAGGTCGCTCAGCGGTCCTCGCCCAGAACCTCTGCCAGGAAGGCGGCCGCCGCCACGCCGGCCCGGAACCGGCCGTGGGCGCCGTGCTGGAAGAGACGAAGATCCAGCACCCGCGACCAGCCTGCATCCGGCGCGGCGACGGCGGCCCGGAGCACGGTCTGGCTGCCGTCGCCGTGGGCCACCAGGGCGAGGCCGATCTCCACCTCGGCATCGCGGGCGATCGCCACGGCCTCGTCCTCGACTGGCCACGCCGCGACGTCGCGCGCCACCGCCGGCCCGTGGGATACCTCCCGCTCCAGCGTCGGGACGTCGGCGAGCAGCGCTCCCAACGCGCCGTGCGTCCCCGCCTCCACGATCGCAAAGCGGACGCCGGCCCGCGCGGTCGCCTCGGCGACGAGGTCGGCCCAGGTTGTCTCGCCCTCGGCCCGGACATGACCGGCAAGCGCCGCCCGGACCGTCGCCTCGGCCGCCTCCAGCACGGTCGCCGCCGGCCGCAGGACCCGCCCGTCGGCGGCGGTCTCGTCGACCGCCGAGACCCGCACGTCGAGCCAGTCGGCCCGGGCATAGGTCGCCACGACGGGGTTGGCGGCCCGCAGCATGGGCTCACCCAGGAGCTCTGCGACGTGCGATTCGCCGATCCCGTAGGTCCGCAGCGTCCGGACGAGGCGCCCGTCGCCGAGGCCGCGCTCGCGGAGTCGCGGCAGGACCCAGGCGCCCCACATCGGGCGGAGCTCGCGCGGCGGACCCGGCAGCAGGACGGCGACGCGCCCGTCCGGCCGGTCGACCCACCACCCCGGCGCCGTGCCGTTCGGGTTGGGGATGGCCGTCGCGGACGGGATGAGCCAGGCCTGCTTCAGGTTCACGCCCGCCATCGCCATCCCGCGTCGCTCGAAGAGGCCCCGGAGCCACGCCTCCTGGCCGGGATCGATCGCCGCCACCTCGCCGACGGCCGCCGCGACCGCCTCGCGAGTCAGGTCGTCCGGGGTCGGGCCGAGGCCTCCCGTCGCCACGACCAGGTCGACGGTCTCGAGCGCCTCGGCGAACGCGGCGGTGACGAGCGCCAGGTCGTCGGGCAGGGCCACGATCCGCCGCACGCCCACGCCCTGGAGCGAGAGCGAGCGGGCCAGCTCGCCGCCGTTCGTGTCGCGCGTCTCCCCCGTCGTCAGCTCGCTCCCGACGGCCAGGAGCTCGGCGGTCCGAATGGGGCGGGACGGGGACGGCGCGGGGTCGGGATTCGTCATGGCCGGAGGGTACGACGTCGATCGCGCATCGTGCACCCGCCGTTGACCGCGGCACGATGAAGGCGTATCCTCGATAATCGATGATACGTCGGAGAAGCATGGACGAGACGACGGCCGCCGGGCTACGCCCGGACCGGGAGGGAGCACGATGAGCCAGCTTGACCTCTTCCGCCTCGACGGGCGGGTGGCCCTGGTCCCGGGTGGCGGCGGCGCGATCGGGTCGGCGATGGCCGCGGCGTTCGCCGGCGCCGGGGCCCACGTCGCGATCGTCGACCAGACCGAGGAGCGCGCCGAGGCGGCCGCCGGGCCCATCCGGGCCGCGGGAGCGCAGGTCCTGGCCCTCGGCGCGGACGTCACGAACGAGGCCGAGTGCGAGCGGATCGTGGCCGCGACGGTCGAGCGGTTCGGGCGGCTCGACATCATCATCAACGCCGTCGGCGGCGGAGCCGGCAAGGTCCTCTTCGACGCCGAGGTCTACCCGCGCGACGCATGGGACTGGATCTACGAGATCAACGTCCGCAGCACCCTCTGCGCGACCCAGGCCGCGGTCAAGGCGATGATCGCCGGCGGCCGCGGCGGGCGTGTCCTCAACATCTCGTCGGTCCGCGCCTCGCTCGGCATCAACGCCGGGTACTCGGCCTACGTCGCGGCGAAGGGCGCCGTCAGCTCCCTCACCCGCCAGTGGGCCACCGAGTGGGCCAAGCACGGGATCACCGTCAACGCGATCGCCCCGACGTTCGTCGACACGCCGCAGGTCGCGATGCTCCTCGACGATCCGGCCTTCAAGGCCGGCATCGTCAGCCGGATCCCGCTCGGCCGCGTCGGCGGAACAGGCGATCTCGCCGGCGCCGCGCTCTTCTTCTGCTCGGACGCCTCGTCGTTCGTCACCGGCCAGATCCTCGGGATCGACGGCGGCCTGACCGCCACCCAGTAGCCATCCGATGGAGCCCTCCCCATGGAGAACGTCACACCCAACGTCTTCACGAAGACGAAGCTGCGGGGCTGCAACCCGAGCTTCGTCACGACGTCCGACGGCGTGGTGGTCATCGATACGCCGCAGCTCCCGACGAAGGCCGTCGCGATGCGGAAGCAGGCCGAGTCGCACGGCCCGATCCGCTACCTCATCAACACCGAGCACCACGTCGACCACATCTTCGGCAACTACTACTTCAAGGGCGCCGGGACCGTCGTCAACCACCGGGCCTGTACGACCGGTTCATGGTCGTCTACCCCGAGCTCGACCCGTTCGCCTACGCCTACGAGTCGATCCCCGGCGCGGCCGCCAAGGGCACCGACCTCGACGACCCCGAGGGCGTCGCCCTCTGGCCCGACCGCGACGAGTACTACCGCGACCCGAACAAGGGCACGATCGTCTTCACCGGCGACCTGACGCTCCGCGTCGGCGACCACACCTTCAACCTGCTCCACACGCCCGGCCACACGCCGGGCCAGCTCGCCGTCCACGTGCCGGAGGAGCGCGTCGTCTTCACCGGCGACACGATCTTCTCCGGCTGCCAGACCTGGCTGATGACCTCGAACGTGCAGCAGTGGCTCGCTGCCCTCGAGCGGATCCGGGACCCTCGACGTCGACTGGATCGTCCCCGGCCACGGCCCGGTCGTCACGAAGCAGTACCTCGACGTCCAGCGCTCCATCCTGATGGAGTGGAAGACGGCCGTCGCCGCGGCGATCGCAAAGGGCTGGACGCGCGAGGAGACCGTCGCGCGGGTCAACTTCAAGGACCGCTTCGGGCCGGTCGACATCGGCCAGGGCTACATGATGGAGTACATCCAGAACCTGAACGCCGGGTCGCTCTACGACAAGCTGACCGGGGCCATCCCCGGCAGCTGATCGCGCCGCACCCGGCAGCGCCCGCGGGCGGTTGCGGCGCGCCCGCGCTGCGCCGAGAGCCCGCGCTGCGCCGGGTGCCCGCCCGGGTCGCGGCGCTCCATCCGTCGTCCCGACCGCGCCAGGGAGGCCGCACCGTGTCCGAGACCATGCAGGCGCTCGTCGTCCTCGAGCCGGGCCGCCTCGAGATCCGCGAGGTTCCGGTCCCGGAGCCCGGGCCCAACGAGGTCCTGGCCCGGGTGCGGGCCGTCTCGATCTGCGGCACGGATGCCCACCTGATCCGCGGCGACTACCCGGGCTTCTGGCCGCCGGCCTTCCCCTTCACCCCGGGCCACGAGTGGGCCGGCGAGATCGCCGCCCTGGGTCCCGGCGCGGAGCTGTACGGCTGGCAGGTCGGCGACCGCGTGGCGGGCACCTCCCACGACGCCTGCGGCGTCTGCCGCGAGTGCGTCGAGGGCCGCTACAACCTCTGCGAGAACTACGGGAAGGAGGGGCTCCACCGCCAGTACGGGCACAACGTCCAGGGCGCCGACGCGACCTACGTCGTCCACGGCGTGAAGTGCATCTTCCGCCTCCCGGACGCCCTGACCTTCGAGGACGGGGCCCTCATCGACCCGGCCTCGATCGCCCTCCACGTGGCGAACCGCGGTGGCGTGACGCCGGGCGACACGGTGGTCATCACCGGCGCCGGCGCGATCGGCCTCCTCGCCGGCGACGCGGCCCGGATCCGGGGCGCCGGCCGGGTCATCGTCGTCGGCCGTGGTGCGCGCCTGGCGAAGGCGGCCGCGCTGGGCTTCGAGACGGTGAACACGGCGGCCGGCGATCCCGGTCGGGGCGGTCCGGGCGATGACCGGCGGCCTCGGCGCCGACGTGGCCCTCGAGTGCGCCGGCGTCCCGGAGGCGGTCGAGTGGGCCCTCGAGATGCTCCGCCGCGGCGGCCGCTGCGCCGCGGTGGGGATCCCGACGGTCGGGGTGGAGATCGCCATGCAGCGGCTCGTCCTCGACGAGCTGGAGCTCGTCGGCTCGCGGGCGTCGGCGGGCGAGATGCGGCGCGTGATGCCGCACGTCGAGCAGGGCCGGATGCGGGTCCGCGAGATGGTCACCCACCGCTTCGCCCTGGCCGACTACGCCGAGGCGCTGGCCACCTTCAACGACCGCAGCAGCGGGGCGATCAAGATCCTCGTCGCGCCCTGACGGGCCGCCCCGCGGCGGCCGGCGGCCGGCCGGCGCGGTCAGGGAGGATGTCGGCCGCTCCGAGGACGTAGCCGCCGTCGACGTCGATGACGGCGCCGGTGACGAAGCGGCCGCCGGGGCCCGCGAGCCAGGCGATCGCCTCGGCGATGTCGCGCGGATCGCCGACGGCCGAGAGGGCCTGCTTGCCGAAGGCGATCCCGGTCGCGAACTTCGCCCGCTCCTCCTCCTCGGTCAGGCCGCGCAGCTCGGACGGGATGATCCCCGGCCGGAGGACGTTGACCCGGATGCCGTCGCGGCCGAGGTCGAGGGCGAGGGCCCGGCTCATCGCCTCGACGGCGCCCTTGCTGGCCACGTAGCCGAAGCGGCCCCGCGGCGGGCGGGCCACGACCGTCGAGCCCAGGTTGATGACGGCGCCGCGGCTCTTCCGCAGCTCCGGGAGGGCCGCCCGGGTGCAGAGGAAGACGCTGACGACGTTGGCCCGGAGCATCCCCTCGAAGTCGGCGTCGGCGAGGACGTCGATGGGGCCCTGGACCTCGCTCCCGGCGTTGTTGACGAGGACGTCGATGCCGCCGAAGGCCTCGACGGCGGCGGCGACCATCGCCCGCGCGTCGGCGTCGACGGTGACGTCCGCCCGGTGCACGACGATCCGGCCCGGGGCGCCGGCCAGGTCGGCCGCGAGGCGCTCGAGGCGGTCGACCCGACGGGCGGCCGCGAGGACGTGGGCGCCCAGCCCGACGAGGTGGCGCACGGTGTGGGCGCCGAGCCCGCTCGACGCCCCGGTGACGACGATCCGGCGACCCGCGAGCGACATGCGCTGCTCCTCCCGGCCGGCCGATCCGGCCTCGCTCAGGCTCGCCCGGCGGCGACCTCGTCGGCCCGGTTGCGGCCGGCGAGGAGGATCAGGTCCTCGTGCAGCTCGAACCAGACGCCGTGGTAGCTGTCGACGCGCGGCGAGGCGACGTAGCGGTTGTCGCCGCCCCGGGCCGCGGCGGCCGCGCGCTCGAGGCGCTCGCGGTAGGCGGCCAGGCGCGGCAGGCCCGCCACGAGCGGCGCGCAGCCAGGCGGAGGCGTCGGCGTGGAGGGCCGCCGAGGTCGGCCAGGACGCCGCGCGTCGTACGCCGCGTCGGAGTGGTCGTTGAAGGTCTGGGCGCCGTCGACCTCGCGCATCTGCCAGGCGGTGACGGTCTCCTTCATCCGGTGGTCGAGGGCCAGGAAGGCGTCGAGCGCGGCGGCGGCGTTGGCCGGCGCCCCAGCGCTCGGCGTCGGCGGCGATCTTCTCCCGCCCGACGGCCTTGCCGTCGGCGGTGAGGCGGAACGAGCCGGCGGCCATCTCGGCCAGGCCGTCGGCGACGAGCCGGTCCAGGATCTCGCTCATCTCGTCGGGCGTCGGCGAGGAGGGCGTCGCCGCGCCCTCCGGGGTGGCGTAGCCCTTCACGACCAGCGCCCGCAGGACGTCGTCGGCCGTGGCGACCGCCGGCTCGCACGGCGCCGGCGGTCGACGTCGCGCCGGCCGGCCCGGCGTCGCGCCGGCGCCGTCGGCGTCGCCGCCGTCGCCGAGCTCCAGGCCGAGCTCGCGGGCCCAGCCGAGGAGCGTCGCCGCCTCGGGGACGACCGTCGCCGCGCCGGCGACCGCGCCGGCGAAGACCTCGCCGGTGGCGCCGTCGATCGTGATGACGTCCGCCACGGCCAGCGTCCGGCCGCCGATCGACGACCGCGCCCGTCGGCGACCTCGACGCCGGCCGCCCCGACGACGGCCGGGATCCCCCAGCCGCGGGCGACGACGGCGGCGTGGCTGGCGAGGCCGCCCGTCGCGGTGAGGATCCCGGCCGCCCGGGCCATCCCGTGGACGTCGTCGGGCGACGTCTCGGCGCGGACGAGGATGACGGTCCGGCCGGCCTCGGCCGCCTCGACGGCGGCCTCCGGGGAGGTGACGATCTCGCCGCGCCGACGCCGGGCGAGGCCGGCAGGCCCGTGGCCAGGGCCGGGCCGACGTCGCCGCGCTCTGTCAGCGTCCGGGGCGGGTCGGCGAGGAGGCCGGCGACCCGCCGGACCGCGTCCTCCCGGGAGAGCGGGAAGTCCGGGTCCTCGGCCATGTCGACCGCGATCCGGAGCGCCGCCTGCGGGCTCCGCTTCCCGATCCGGCACTGGAGCATCCAGAGCCTCCCGTGCTCGATCGTGAACTCGATGTCGCAGAGGTCCCGGTGGTGGCGCTCCAGCCGCGTGGCGTACGCGCGGAGCTCGGCAGCCGATCTCCGGCATCCGCTCGTCGAGGACGGCGATCGGCTCGGTCTGGTGGGTGCCGGCCACGACGTCCTCGCCCTGGGCGTTGAACATGACGTCGCCGTACAGGACCGGCTCGCCGGTCGCCGGGTTGCGGGTGAACAGGACGCCCGTGCCGGAGTCGACGCTGCGGTTGCCGAAGACCATGGCCTGGACGGTGACCGCCGTCCCGAGGTCGTCGGGGATCCCCTCGTGCTGCCGGTAGGTGCGCGCCCGATCGCTGTTCCAGGAGCGGAAGACCGCCTCGACGGCTGCCCGCAGCTGCGCCCAGGGGTCCTCGGGAACCTCGTCGACGCCGACGACGTCGCGGAACATCGCCACGAACCGCCGGCGGCAGTTGGCGGCGAACTTCTCGCTCCCCGAGGACGCCGCGAGGCCGTCCGTCGTCGCCGTCGTTGAGCCCCAGGTTGAGGATCGTGTCCATCATCCCGGGCATCGAGACCGGGGCGCCGGACCGGACGCTGACGAGGAGCGGATTCGCCGGGTCGCCGAAGCCCTGGCCCACGAGGCGCTCGATCCGGGCCATGTGCTCCCGCAGCTCCGCGTCGAGGCCGTCCGGCCAGCCGTGGGCGAGGTACTCGCTGCAGGCGGCGGTCGTGATCGTGAAGGCGGGCGGCACGGGCAGGCCGAGCTCGACGGCCATGACGGCGAGGTTGGCGGCCTTGCCGCCCACGAGCCGCTTGACCTCCGCGAAGGGCAGGTCGTGGCGGTGGTCGCAGTCGTAGACGTAGGTCACGTGCGGCTCCCTTGGGCGCCCGCGCCGGTCGCGCCGCGCGGGCGCGGCCCCTGGCTCAGGGCGCGACGATGATCTTGATCGCCCCGCTCGCGGGGTCGTTGAACGTGGCGATCGCCTGCTCGTAGTCGGCCAGCGCGAAGCGATGGGTCATGACCTCGCGGACGCGCATCCGGCCCTGCTCGACGAGCGGCATGACGCGGCGCATCTCGCCCGCCGTCGCGCGGGAGCCGACCAGCTCGAGCTCGTCGAGGACGAGCCGCTGCATCGCGATCTCGACGCCCAGGGTCGGGATCCCGACGGCGGCGCAGCGGCCGCCGCGGCGGAGCATGCCGAGCGCCCACTGGACGGTGACCGGGACGCCGGCGCACTCGAGGACGACGTCGGCGCCGAAGCCGCCGGTCATCGTCGCGCACGGTGGCGACCGGGTCGCCGTCGCCCGCGTCGACCGTCTCGAAGCCCATCGCGGCGGCCTTCGCCAGGCGGCCCGGGTTGCGCTCGACGAGGATCACGCGCGCCGCGCCCCGGATCCGGGCCGCGTCGCCGCCGAGGAGGCCGATCGCGCCGGCGCCGGTGATCGCGACCGTGTCGCCCGGGGCGACCTTGCCGCGGTTGGCGACGTGGAGGGCGATCGAGGCCGGGTCGATGACCGCGCCCTCGTCGAAGGAGAGGCCGTCGGGCAGCGGGAAGATCGTCTTGACGCCCTGCACGACGTACGTCGCGTCGGCGCCCTGGACGTTGTGGCCGTACTGCTTGTGGAGGCCCGGCTTGCCGTAGTTCTCGCACAGGTTGTAGCGGCCCTCGACGCACTTCTGGCAGACGCCGCAGGCGTCGTGCGAGGTGCCGGCCACCCGGTCGCCGACCTTCCAGCCGTAGCGCTCGGCGCCCGGCCCGAGCGCCACGATCTCGCCGGCCCACTCGTGGCCCGGGATGAACGGGAAGGCCGGCGGCCAGAAGCCCGGGTAGTCGCCGCGGATCAGGTGGGCGTCCGTGCCGCAGATCGAGACCGCGCGAACCCGCGCCAGCACCTCGTTCGGGCCCGGCACCGGGACCGGGACCTCCGGATCTCGATCCGGTTCGGCTCGAGGACGACGAGCGCCTGCATGGTCTCGGACACGGGACGGCCTCCTTCGGGGGATCAGATGACGGCGACGGGGTCGACCATCGACCCGGTGGCGCCGCGGATCTTCACGGGCAGGGCGACGAAGAGGAACTCGTAGATGCGCTGGCGCGCCAGCTCCTCGAGGTCGAGGCTCTCCATGATGTAGACGCCGTTCTCGATGAGGAGCGGCGGTGTGGACGGGCTGCGGGTTGCCGGTCGGCCCCGGGTCGGGGGCCGGCTGGACCTCGTAGGTCTCGGTGTCGGTGCCGGTCGCGACGACGCCGCGCTCCAGGAGCCAGCGGGCCGCGGAGATGTCGGGTCCCGGCGTCTTGTGGGCCGCCATCCTCTCGGCGTCGGGCCAGAGGCCCATGTAGCCGGTCCGGATGACGACCACGTCCCAGGGCTGGACCGTGACGCCCTGGGCGGCGCAGATCGCGTCCATCTCGGCGGCGTCGATCGGCGAGCCCTTGGGCAGGCAGTCCACGCCGCGGAAGGCCGGGGACGTCGAGGAGCACGCCGCGGGTGAAGAACGGCGGCATCTTGGAGGCGTCGCCGTGGATCGGGCCGAAGTCGGTCAGGTGCTCGTCGGCGTTGCCGCCGCCGTACCAGTGCATGTCGTCGTCGACGGTCATGTGGGCGAGGGCGTCCATGTGGGCGCCGGAGTGCGAGGTCGCCATGACGTACTCGGCCATGTAGCCGAGGCCGGCGTCGTTGATCGGGCCCCACGGCTGGGCGCCGGTCACCCGGATGCCGCGCGGCGTGCGGTAGTTGAGGACCTGGAACGGCGGGTGGCCGGGGAAGAGCGGCATGCCCGGGAAGCGGACGGCCGCCAGCGAGACCATCCGGCCCTCGCGGACGAGGCCGGCGGCCCTCACGACCTGCTCCGGCGGCAGCCCGCCGATCGGGCCGATGTCGGACGGAATCGTCATCCCGCGGCCTCCTGGCGGCTCATGGCGTCGGCCGCTCCCGGAGCGCGCGCCAGACCCGCTCCGGCGTGAGCGGCAGGTCGCGGATCGCGACGCCGGTCGCGTCGCGGACGGCGGCGGCGACGGCCGGCGCGACGCACAGCAGCGCGCCCTCGCTCATCCCCTTCGAGCCGTACGGGCCCGGCCCGTCCTCGTTCTCGACGATGGCGCTGTGCAGCTCGAGCGGGAGGTCCATGCTCGTCGGGATCCGGTAGTCGATCGCGCCGAGGTTCCGGATCCGGCCCCTCTCGTCGTAGATGTAGTGCTCCATGAGCGTGTGGCCGAGGCCCTGGATCGCGGCGCCCTCGTCCTGCATCGCGGACCTGGAGCGGGTTGAGGGCCTTCCCGACGTCGGACACGGTCACGTGGCGGACGATCGTGATGTCGCCGGTCTCCTCGTCGACCGTCGGCCTCGATGGCCGTGCAGTTGAACTCGAAGAAGGCCGGCGCTGCCGCCGAGCGGGTGGTCGGGCTCGGCGTCCTTGCGGACCTCGCCGTTGCCGATCAGCTCGCCGCCCAGCCGGCCGAGGCCGGGCTTCAGCACGTCGAGGACGGACAGCTCGCGGTCGGGCAGGCGGACGACGCCGCCGTCGACGCTGATCTGCGCCTCGTCGAGCGCCGTGGAGCCGGGCGGCCATCGCCCGCAGCTGCGCCTGGATCGCGCGGCACGCCGCAGCACCGCGTTGCCCATCAGGACGGTCGAGCGGCTGGCCGACGTCTGCTGGTCGTACGGGACGATCGCCGTGTCGCCCATGACGACCGTGACCCAGTCGAGCGGCGCGCCGAGCTCCTGCGCCGCGATCTGGGCGAAGACCGTCCGGGCGCCCTGGCCCATGTCCGACGTGCCGGCGAAGACGATGACGCTGCCGTCGGCGAGGAGCCGGACGGTCGAGTAGGACAGGCCGGTCGTCGGGCCGGACTTGATGCCGAGGGCGATCCCGCGGCCGTGGCCCGGCGGCAGCGGCGTGCCCCACCCGATCAGCTCGGCCGCCCGGCGGACGGTCTGCTCCCAGTCGCCGTCGGCAGGCGTGTCGAACGGGATGAAGGCCTCGCCCTTCCGGGCCAGGTTGCGCAGCCGGATCTCGAGGCGGTCGATCCCGAGCGCCCGGGCGGCCTCGTCGAGGTTCGACTCCACCGCCCAGTTGACCTGCGGGTTGCCGAAGCCGCGGAACGCCGTGGACGGCACCGTGTGGGACAGGACGCTCCGGGCGAGGATCCGGACGGCCGGCACGTCGGTACGGGCCCGGCGGCCGGGTAGCTGCCCTTGCCGACGACGCGGTCGGCGATGTCGGCGTAGGCCCCGATGAGGTAGTCGGCCGCGATGTCCTCGAAGGCGAGCGTGCCGTCGCGGTTGACGCCGGTCCGGACGCGGACCTCGCACGACGCGCGGCGGACCGCCTGGAACGTCTCCTCGAGGGTCAGGACGAGGCGCACCGGCCGCCCGGCCCGCAGGGCCATGAACGCGACGAGCGGCTCGTACTTGGTGTGCTGCTTGCCGCCGAACCCGCCGCCCGGATCCGGGGCGAAGACGCGCACCTTCGAGAGCGGCAGGCCGAGGACCTTCGCGATCATCTTCTGGAGCCAGTTGGGGTGCTGGATCGTGCTCCAGACGGCGATCCCGTCGCCGTCCGGCGCGGCCATGAACGCGTGCGGCTCGATGGCGAAGTGGGTGACCATCGGGAAGGTGTAGCGTGTTCTCGACGACGAGGTCGGCCGTCGCGGCGTCGACGTCGCCCCAGCCGAAGCGGTGCTCGCGGAGGACGTTGGTCGTCGCGAGCGGATCGTTCGGGCGGAGCGCCGGATCCTGGACGAGCGGCGACGCCGGGTCGAGGGCCGCCGCCAGGGTGAAGACGGCGGGCAGCTCCTCGTACTCGACCCGGACGAGGCGGGCGGCCTCCTCGGCCGCGTCCTTCGTCTCGGCGGCGACGATCGCGACGGGCTCGCCGTGGTACTTCGTCTCGCCGACGGCGAGGACCGGCCGGTCCGCGAACTGCGGACCGAAGCGCGGGACCGGCTGCGGCAGGTCGGCCGCGGTCATGACGAGGCGGACGCCGGGGAGCGCGAGCGCCGCGCTCGCGTCGATCGCGATGATCCGGGCCCGCGCGCAGTCGAGCGTGACGAGCTTGGCCTCGAGGACGTCCGGCAGCTGGATGTCGGCCACGTACTCGGTGAGGCCGGTGACCCGGCCGACGCCGCCGACGCGGTTGGGCGAGCCGCCGATTCGCTCCGCTCTCATCGCTCGGCCCCCTCGGCGGCCGCGAGGACCGCCTCGGTGATCTGCTCGTAGCAGCCGCAGCGGCAGAGGTTGCCGGCCAGGCCCTCCTGGATCTCGGGCGACGGTGGGATGCGGGTTCCCGGCCAGGAGGGCGTGAGCCGCCACGAGCTGGCCGGGGATGCAGAAGCCGCACTGGACGGCGCCCTTGTCGAGGAACGCCTGCTGGAGCGGGCTGAGGCGTCCCGTCGACGGCCAGCCCCTCGACCGTCGTGATGTCGGCGCCGTCGGCCTCGACCGCGAGCACCAGGCAGGAGTCGACGGTCCGCCCGTCGACGATGACGGTGCAGGCGCCGCACTCGCCGACGAGGCAGCACTCCTTCGTGCCGGTGAGCCCGAGGTCGTCGCGCAGGACGTCGAGCAGGGTGTGGTGGGGGGCCACCTCGAGGGCGCGCCGGCGCCCGTTGACGGTGAGCTCGATCGGAATCGCGTTCATCTCGTCACTCCCCCGCTGCCAGCCGCTCGATCGCGATCCGCAGCGCGCGCGGCGCCGAGGACGCGGCAGCATCGCCAGGCGGTACTCGGGGCTCGCCCGCATCGAGCGCGGCGACGGGCTGGCGTCCGCGAACATCTGCTCGAGGATCGCGGCCTTCGCGTCGTCCGGGGCGGCGGGATCGGCGAGGACGCCGCTCTCGTCGACGACGAGGACGGGCCGCGGGCCGACGCTGCCGTAGGCCAGCCGCGTCACCCCGGCCTCGTCCACGCCGCAGCACAGGGTGACCGACGCGAGGTCGTGGCCGCGGCGCCGCGTGCGGCGCACGTGGACCGCGCCCATCCGCCGCGCCGGCACGGGCAGCTCGATCGCGCGTGACGAGCTCGCCGGGCGCCAGGGTCGTGACGCCGGAGCGGACGAAGAAGTCGTCGACCGGGATGCGCCGGAGCCCGGCGGGCCCCGCGGCCACGACCTCCGCCCCGTACACGAGGAGCGGCGGGGCGGTGTCGGCGGCCGGCGACGCGTTGCAGACGTTGCCGGCGAGCGTCGCCCGGTTCCGGATCTGGACCGAGCCGACGACCGCCGCGGCCTCGACGAGGGCCGGGAAGTAGCGCGCCACGAGCGGGTTCGACGGCGACGTCGGTCATGACCGTTCGCGGCGCCGATCGTGACCATCCCGCCGTCCTCGCGGATCGCGGGCCGCAGCTCGGCGATCCGCTTGAGGTCGACCACGACGGCCGGGGTGAGCGTCCCGTCGCGGAGCCGGATGATCAGGTCGGTGCCGCCGGCCAGGACGCGCGCGTCCGGTCCGTGCGCCTCGAGCAGGGCGACGGCCTCGGCCAGCGTCGCCGGCCGCGCGTAGGCGAAGGTGTGCATCGCTCCTGCCCCGGGTCAGAGGATCTTGTCCACCTCGTCCAGGAGGACCTGGGGGGTGGCCGCGCGGATGAAGTAGAAGGGACGCTCGCAGAAGCGGGCCACGAAGGCGGCGCGCTTCCCGCGGAGCTCGTCGTTGTCGACGCATCGGCATCGACGTGGCCGGGCGCGAGGAGCTCGTTGGAGCAGGAAGTAGTTCTGGAGCGAGTGGAGGAACTGGAACTGGCGCTCGAACGGGATCATCTCGTCCGTCGCAGGGTCGAAGTTGCCGTCGATCGCCGGGACGATGACGAGTCGATGTTCGGCGTGCCCTCGTACATGCCCCAGGTCGGCATCTCGCCGAAGAACTTCTCGACGCCCCGCTCGGGCGCGGCCTTGTCGGCCCGCTCGGTGCCCTCGGTGCGCTTCTTGAGGAACGGTCGACTCGAGCCCATGACCGCCCGGCCGTCCTCGTCGATGACGGTCGTCTCGGTCGAGACCAGCAGGGCGCCGCGCCGGCAGGCCTCGATCTGGCCCATCGACTTGCCGTGGTTGGACTCGCCGCCGAGGAAGAGGATGGTCCGGCCGCGGTAGCGGACGGCGAGCGCGTGGAACGGATGCAGCCCGACGGCCTCCATCCGCAGCGCGAGCATCGGCGACGATCACCTTCTGGATCGGGCCGGCCGGCCAGTCGCCGGTGAACGTGACGACCCGTCCGTCGTAGGAGACCGCACTTCTCGCCGTCCTGGCTCCAGACGATGTCGGGCTCGGCCAGCGTCACCTCGGGCGAGATGCGGACGTCGGCGAGCCGGTAGTTGAGGAAGCTCAGGTCGTCGAGGACGTGCTCGCGCGGCTCGCTGCCGTAGACGTCCACCCGCAGGCGGGCGGTCCCGGCCGACATCTCCTCGGACAGTTGCAGCTGGTCGTTCATCGTGTCCTTTCGCGGGCTCGGCGGTGGTCGGTCAGGCGGTGCGCTCCGCCAGGGCCGACGGCAGGCCCGCCTCGCGGCGAGCCCGGCTGCTGACCCCAGGGCGGGAGGCGCCGGCGACGGCGCGTCGTCGACCGCCGGCGAGCCGGGCGCAGCCCAGAGGCTGGCCAGCATCGCCGCGGCGTCGGCGAAGTGGTCATGGAGGACCGCGGCCGCCACCTCCGGGTCGCGCCGCCGGAGGGCGGCGAGGATCGGGGCGTGCAGGTCGGCGATCCGACGCCGGTCGACGCCCGGCACGACGATCGTGATGTAGGTCCGCGAGAAGGGCTCGAGCGTCCGCCAGACCCGCTCCAGGGTGGCGTTGCCGGCGAGCTCGACGATCCGGCCGTGGAAGGCGGCGTCCGCCGTCGCCTCGGCGTAGTAGTCGCCGTCCTCGGCGGCCCGCTGCATCTCGTCCACGTAGCCGGCGAGCTCCGCGAGGTCCGTCGTCGGTCAGGCGGGGGATGGCCAGGCGGGCGCCGAGCGACTCCAGCTCGGCCCGGATCGCGAAGGCCTCCAGGAGCTCGTCCGCCGACGGGCGGCGGACGCGCGCTCCCCGGAAGGCGGCGGTCTCCACGACCCCGAGGGCCTCGAGGTCGCGCAGCGCCTCCCGGACCGGTGCCTGGCTCGTCCCGAGCTCCCGGGCGACCCGGGTCTCGACGATCCTGGCGCCCGGCGGGTAGCGACCGTCAAGGATCGCCTGGAGCAGGCGATCCTTGACCTGGTCGCTCAGGACGCTGCGCGAGATCGCGGCATCGCGAGTCATGGAGGCCTCGGTCAGTCCTTCATCCCGACCGGGGCAGCACTCGGCGCGGCGGCGAGGATCTCGACCTCGCCGGTCGTGCCGTTGATGCGGATCCGATCGCCGTTCTTGATCTGCTCGGTCGCCACGGACGTCCCGACGACGGCCGGGATGCCGAACTCGCGGGAGAGGACGGCCGGGTGCGACACCGTGCCGCCGGCGTCGGTCACGAGACCGACGATCTTGGTGAAGAGGACGACCCAGGCCGGGTTCGTCATCTGGCAGACGAGGATGTCGCCGGCGCGGACGTCGTCGAACTGGTCCTCGCGGAGGACGACCCGGGCGATGCCCTCGACGACGCCCGGCGAGGCGCCGATGCCCGTTGATCTGGCCGGCGACGCGCGACTCCTTGCGGTAGAACTTGTCGGGGAAGCCCCACAGGTTCAGGTACGGGAAGGCGAGCTGGGTGGCCGTGCACGGTCCCGACCCACTCCTTCGGCCGGAACGTGTAGGCCTTCTCGCGCGCGGCCTTGCGCCTTCGCCACGATGCGCGCGGCCGTCCATCGCCGGCCGGGTTGCCCATGAAGACGCGCAGCTCGTTGTAGCGGAAGAAGACGACGTCGTCCGGGGCGTCGAGGGCGCCCGCCGCGACGAGCTTGCGGCCGATCGCGAGGAGCACCAGGCGGACGTGGGCGTTGGCGCCCTGGTCGATGTAGAAGTGGTGGTC
Source organism: uncultured Chloroflexia bacterium (assembly GCA_963827965.1). GTDB lineage: Bacteria > Chloroflexota > Limnocylindria > Limnocylindrales > CSP1-4 > CTSoil-043. Next base: position 183,215 of record CAWHCW010000018.1, read on the forward strand.
CGGGGTGAGCGGGGCCATCCGGAGGTTGATCTCGTTGGCCGCCCGCATCTCCTCGAGCGCCTCGCCCTCGAGGCCCTCGAGGATCTCCTTCGCCGCGGCGTCGATGTCGGCGGCCAGCGCGCCGATCGTCTTCGGGTAGTCGTAGTTGGTCTCGATGTAGCCGCGGACGAGCTCGATGACCGGCTCCATCTCCTCGACGCACGTTCGGGAAGATGAACTCGTGGCTCCAGACCGCGTGCCAGCCGTACTCCTTCTGGTACGGCACGACCCGCTCGTCGATGAAGCGCCGGCCGCGCTCGCTCGCCTTGAGGGCGCCGATGATCTCGTCGGCCGTGTCGGCCCGGAAGATCGGCGGCCAGCTCGGGGTCGGCCTTCGCCTCCTCCTTCATCTTCCAGAGGGCCTCGATCGAGTCCCAGTTGCGGTCCCTGGCCGAGTTCTGGAGGCGGCCGAGGAGCTCCTCGTCGATCTTGCCGTGGGTCTTCTCCATGACCGCCCGCAGGTTGAGCGTCGCGGACAGCTGGGCGAAGTTGAGCATCCAGTGGATCTTCCAGTGGCGATCGTGGATGTCGATCGCGTCCTCGAGCAGGCAGGCCAGCTCCATCAGGTTGAGCTCGTCCTGCTTGTCGAGCATCCCCTCGAGGTAGGCGAAGTTGCGGTCCATCTCGGGGACGAGGCGATCGCGCCACCAGTTCACGAACTGGAGCCCGTAGGTCGGCAGGACGGCGCCGAGGTACGGTGCCGATCTTGGCCGCGTACTCGGGGTCCTCGCGGCACGACCGGGCTGGTCGCGAAGCTGTACTCCTGCGCGTCGACCTTGAGGCCCGGCCTCGGCCGGGATCGCCGCCGTGTAGAGGTAGCCGTTGACGTTCTTGGCGATCCAGTCGGTCGCGAACGGCGTGCCGAAGCGCCGGAACATGTGGTCGCAGCTCAGCCACCAGCCGCCGATGTCCTCGTACATCGGGCTCAGCGGGTGCGGGCAATGCAGGTCGTCGTAGACCCAGAAGAGGCAGCTTCTCGGTCTCCGACGTCCAGCTGATCGGGAACTTCTCGTCCCCGAGGAACTGGCCCGAGGACTTCTTCCTTGAGAGCCACCGTGTGCCTCCAGCGTGCGTGCGTGGGGTCGCCCGGAGCGACCGTTTCCTAGCTCGCGGCCGCCGCGCGGGCGATCCGCTTGAAGCGCCGCATGTTCTCCGTGATCGCGACCTCCGTCGGGAGGCGCTCCATGCTCGAAGCGCCGAAGAACCCGGCCACGCCGGTGGTGTGGTCGAGGACGTACTGGGCGTCGTCGGGCTCCGCGATCGGGCCGCCGTGGCAGAGGGCGATGATCGTCGGGTTCACCTCGGCGGCGGCGTCGCGGATCCGCTGGACCCGCTCGGCGGCGGCCTCGATCGTCAGGGCCGTCGTGGCCCCGATCTGACCCTTCGTGGTGAGGCCCATGTGGGCGACCACGACGTCGGCCCCGGCCTCGGCCATCGCCCGCGCCTGCGCCTCGTCGAAGACGTACGGCGTGGTGAGCAGCCCAGCCTCGTGGGCCACCCGGATCATGTCGACCTCGAGGCCGTAGCCCATGCCGGTCTCTTCCAGGTTCTGCCGGAACTGGCCGTCGCAGAGGCCGACGGTCGGGAAGTTCTGGACCCCGGAGAAGCCGATCCGCTTGATCTCCTCGAGGAAGACGGGCATGAGGCGGAACGGATCGGTCCCGCACACGCCCGCGAGCACGGGCGTCTGGCGGACGACCGGGAGGACCTCGGCGGCCATCTCCACGACGATCGCGTTGGCGTCGCCGTAGGGCATGCAGCCGGCGAGCGAGCCGCGCCCGGCCATCCGGTAGCGGCCGGAGTTGTAGATGATGATGAGGTCGGCCCCGCCGGCCTCCGCGCACTTCGCCGACAGGCCCGTCCCCGCCCCGGCGCCCATGATGACGCCGCCCTCGTCGAGGGTGTGGCGAAGCCGGGCCAGCGCCTCCTGCCCGTTCATGCCTTGCCTCCTGCGCTCGTCGCCTGCGCCGCGGCCCAGGCCCGATACAGCTCGTCGAGCCGCTCGGCCATCGCCGTCGCAAAGGCGGGATCGTTGATGTCGGTGGCCATCTCGACCACCTCGACGTCGGGCCGGAGCCCGGCCTTCAGCTCGCGGACGAGGGCCGCGTCCGCGGCCGGGTCGTGGAACGGGGCGCCGGGGACGTCGATCATCGAGACGCCGCCGAGGGGGATGAAGACGGCCAGTGGGCCGGTCGCGGCGTTGAGCTTGCGGGCGATGATTCGTCCCAGCTCCGCGCACTCCTCCTCGGTCGAGCGCATGAGCGTGACCGTGGCGTTGTGGACGTACAGGTTGCGGTCCTGGAACTTCGGCGGAACGGTCTCCCGGGGGCCGAAGTTGGCCATGTCCAGGGCGCCCAGCGAGACGACCTGGGGAATGCCCAGCGCGCCGGCCATCTCCAGGCGGTCCGGCCCCGCGGAGAGGACGCCGCCGACCAGCTCGTCGACCAGCTCCGTCGTCGTGACGTCCAGCGCTCCCGTGATGAAGCCCGCCTTCATGAGGGCCTCCATCGAGCGGCCGCCGGCCCCCGTCGCGTGGAAGACCAGGACCTCGTAGCCGCGCTCCTCGAGCAGCTCGCGCGCCTTCGTCACGCACGGCGTCGTGACCCCGAACATCGTCGCCCCGATGAGGGGCTTGGGGGCGATGGTGGACGTGAAGGTCGCGGCGGCGACCGCCATCCCGGCGGCGGCGGCGGCGGCGTTGGTGAGGATCTTCTCGGAGATGCCGTTGATGCCCGCGAAATCGACCACCGAGTACATCATCGCGATGTCCGAGGTGCCGACGTACGGCCGGGTGTCGCCGGACCCCATGGTCGAGACGATCAGCTTGGGCACGCCGATGGGCAGGGCCTGCATCGCCGCGGACGACGAGCGACGAGCCGCCGGACCCCCCGACGCCCAGGATGGCGTCGAGCCGTCCCTCGGCGTGGAGGCGCTGCACGATCGCCGTCGCCCCCCGGGTCATCGCGGCCATCGCCGGGCCGCGGTCGTGGGCGGCCGCCAGCGCGGCCCGGCTCTCACCGGCCGCCGCCGCGACGTCGTCGGCGCTGATGTCCGCCGGGGAGGACTCGCTCATGACCCCGGCGTCCACGAGGACGACGTCGCAGCCGGCCGCGCGGACACGATCGCGCAGGAAGGCGTACTCGGCGCCCTTCGTGTCCAGGGTGCCGAGGAGCACGACGCTCGCCATGAGGAAGGCCTCCTGCTGCTTCACCCGGGCGACTTGCTGGGGTCTCGTTGTCCCAAGGGCATGCGTCGGGGCTCGCCGGACATCGATAATCGATTACCGATAAAGATAGAAACCGGAGTGGGCCCGCGTCAAGTCCCACCGAGCCGCCTGGTCCCGACCGAGCCGACCGATCGCCCGTCCTCGCGGATGTCCCCTTGCACTTGAAGCATCGATCATCGATTATAGAAGTGCACAGGGACTCGTGTCCGGACAAGGAGGCCGATGGCGGCACGTACACGGACTTCACCGCCGACCGCGGCGGCGACGCAGGTTGCCGCCTGGAGGTCGATCGCATGCGGCCCGGCCCGTCGCCGGCGGCAGGCGTTCGCATCTGGCCTCGACTCCTGGCTCGACCGGCCGGCTCCCCACGCGCTGAGGTGACCCGATGACGATGACCGCGCTCGACAGCCCGCTCCTGCGGATGACCCAGGAGACCCCGACCCAGTACTGGAACGACTCCTGCGCCGTCGATGAGCTCGCCTACGCCGTCGAGCGCGGGGCGACCGGCGCGACGTCGAACCCGAGCATCGTGCTCGACGTCATGAAGAAGGAGAAGGCCCACTGGGTCCCGCGGGTGCACGAGCTCGCCGCGGCGAACCCGGCGTGGAGCGAGGTGGAGCTGACCTGGGCGATCGTCGAGGAGATGGCCACCCGGGGCGCCGGCATCCTCCAGCCGGTCTTCGATCGCGCCGGCGGCCGCCATGGCCGCCTGTCGGTGCAGACGAACCCGGCGAACCACCGCGACCCGGCCCGCATGGTGGAGCAGGCGCGGCGCTTCGCCGGGCTGGCCCCCAACATGCAGGTCAAGTTCCCGGCCACGGCGGCCGGGCATCGCCGCCATCGAGGAGGCGACCTTCCGCGGGGTCAACATCAACGGGACCGTCAGCTTCACCGTGCCCCAGGCGATCGCCATCGCCGAGGCCGTCGAGCGCGGCCTGGACCGCCGCGCCGCGGCCGGGCATGACGTCGCCTCGATGACCCCGATCGCGACGATCATGATCGGGCGGCTCGACGACTGGATGAAGGTCCTCGTCGAGCGCGACAACCTCGCCGTCCACCCGGACGCGCCCAACTGGGCGGGCATCGCCGCCTTCAAGCGCGCCTACGGGATCTTCCGCGAGCGCGGCTACCGTTCCCGGCTGCTCGTGGCGGCCTACCGCCACCGCCTCCACTGGACGGAGTTGGTCGGCGGGGACGTCAGCATGACGATCCCCTACCCCTGGCAGGTCCGCTTCAACGCGAGCGGGATCGTGGCGCGGCCGCGGATGGACGAGCCGGTGGATCCGGCCCTCGTCGGCGAGCTCTACGACCGCATCCCCGACTTCCGCCGCGCCTACGAGCCGGACGGGATGACGCCGGACGAGTTCGAGGCCTTCGGGGCCAGTGCGCGGACCCTGCGAACCTTCGTCAAGTCCTACCACGACCTGATGGGCGCGATCCGGGACCTGGTCCTCCCCGACCCCGACATCCGGGCTTCCTGACTCCCATCGCCCGCAGCCCCAAGGAGGCATCAGCGCCATGACAACCGAAGTGGCCCGCGTGCAGGTCGAGGCAGCCGCCGCGACGCTGCCCATCCTGTCCCACTGGATCGCCGGCGCGCCGGTGGAGGTCCTGCGGAGCAGACGGGCCCCATCTACAACCCGGCCACGGGGCAGGTCATCGCCCGCGTCCCGCGCGGCGGGGCGCCCGAGGTCGACGCCGCGGTGGCCGCCGCGAAGGCCGCCTTCCCGGCCTGGCGGGACATGCCCCTCATCGCCCGCAGCCAGGTCTTCTTCGCCTTCCGCGAGCTGATGTGGCAGCACCGCCGGGAGCTGGCCGAGCTCATCACCCGCGACCACGGCAAGACCTTCCCCGACGCCTTCGCCGAGGTGACCCGGGGGATCGAGACGGTCGAGTTCGCCTGCGGCCTGCCCGTCCACCTGGCCGGCATGATGACCCCCAACGTGGCCACCAGGCGTCGACGCCTTCACCCTCCGCGCGGCCGCTCGGGGTGACGGCCGCCATCACCCCCTTCAACTTCCCGGCCATGGTCCCCCTCTGGATCTACCCGATCGCGATGGCCTGCGGCAACACGATGGTCCTGAAGCCGTCGTCCCACACCCCCGGGGCGACCCAGCTGCAGGCCGAGCTGTGGAAGGAGGCCGGCCTCCCCGACGGCGTCTTCAACGTCGTCTACGGCGGCCGGGAGGCGGTGACCGCCATCGTCGAGCACCCCGACATCCGGGCCATCCAGTTCGTCGGCTCGACCGCGGTCGGGCGCTACGTCTACGAGACCGGCACCCGGCTCGGCAAGCGGGTCGGCGCCTACACCAGCGCCAAGAACGCCATGGTCGTCCTGCCCGACGCCGACATGGAGCTGACCGCCGACGCCGCGGTCGCCGCGGGCTTCGGCTCCGCCGGCGAGCGCTGCATGGCCCAGACCCTCCTGATCGCGGTCGGCGACACGGCCGAGCGCCTGCGGCCCCTCATCCTCGAGCGGATCGCGAAGCTCAAGGTCGGCCCCGGCATGGAGCCCGGCGTGGACATGGGCCCGATCTACACCAAGGAGCACCGCGCGTCGGTCATCGGCTGGATCGACCGGGGCTGCGCCGAGGGGGCCGAGCTCGTCGTCGACGGCCGGCCCTTCGTCCACCCCACCAACCCCGACGGCTTCTTCCTCGGCGTCAGCCTCTTCGACCACGTGACCCCCGAGATGGACATCTACAAGGAGGAGATCTTCGGGCCGGTCCTCGGCATCGTCCACGCCGCGACCTACGACGAGGCCCTCGGCCTCGTCAACGGCCACAAGTACGCCAACGGGACGGCCATCTTCACGACCGACGGCGGCGCCGCCCGGCGCTTCAAGCTCGAGGTCGAGGTGCCGATGATCGGGGTCAACGTCCCGATCCCGGTCCCCGCCGGCTACCTCTCCTTCGGGGGAGCCAAGGAGTCGGCCCTCGGCGACCTGGCCATGCGCGGCGAGGACGGGATCCGCTTCTTCACCCAGCAGAAGATGGTCACCGAGCGCTGGCCGGAGCCCGGCCGCCGCGGCGCCCTGTCCCTGGTCTTCCCGGGCAACAGCTGAGCACGCCTCCCCCCAGGAGCCCCGCCGCCCGCCCACGCCCGGGCTGGCGGCGGGGACTCTCTCCCACGAGAGGTTGCCGTGGTCACGACGCGCGCCCTTCCGGTCGCCCTGGGGCCGGTCGGGATCTGGGCGAGCCTCGACGCCATCCCGGTGGACGAGGTCCTGCGCTTCGCCGCGTCGGTCGAGGACCTCGGCTTCCCGACCCTCTGGATCAACGAGTCGGCCGGGCGGGAGCCGTTCGCGGTCCTGGGCGCCCTGGCCCGCGCCACGGCGCGCCTGACCCTGGGACTCGGAATCGCCTCGATCTACGCTCGCGACGCGGCGGCTGCGCACGCCGGTGCCCGAACGATCGCGGACCTCTCCGGCGGTCGCTTCGTCATGGGCCTCGGCGTCTCGCACCGCTCGTCGGTCGGCGCCCGCGGGCACGAGTACGGCCCGCCGGTGGCGGCCATGAGCGCCTACCTCGACGCCTACGAAACCGCGGCCTGGACGGGCCCCGTGGTCGGAGACCCGCCGCTCGTCCTGGCGGCCCTTGGTCCGCGCATGATCGCCCTCGCCGCCGCCCGCACCGGCGGAGCATTCCCCTTCCTCGTCACGCCCGCCCACGTCCGCGAAGCGCGTCGCGCGCTCGACGCCGCAGCCGATGCCGCGGGGCGGCCCGAACGCCCGCTGCTCGTGGTGTCGCTGCCCGCCATCCTCGGGAGCGGCCTCGAGGTCGAGGCGGCCGCCCGCGCCTCGATCGCCCGCTATCTCGGCCAGCCGAACTACCGCGCCAACCTCCTCCGCGGCGGGATCACCGCCGAGGAGATGGACGCGCTCCCCGATTCGCTCGTCCACGCTCTCGTGGCGACCGGCGACGCGGCCGACCTCCGCGCCCGGATCGCCGGGATGCAGGCGGCTGGAGCCGACCACGTGGCGGTGATCCCCCTCTCGCCTGCCGGGCGCCAGGCGGACGTCGCAACGGCCCGCGCCATTGCCCCCGGCGGGGCTTGACGCCGTATTGCAGCCTCCATATCATCGATAATCGATTGCCACTCCGCCGGATCGGCGTCCAGCGTGGCCGGCGGCCGCGAACTCAGGTGAGGTGCCCGATGATCAAGCGAGTGGCGCGAGCCGAGGCGGAGCTGTATCCGCTGCCCGGCCGCGACTGGTTCACCTACATCGGGCCCCAGAACACGCCGACCGAGCGGGTCTCCATGGGCGTCTCGGTCTTCCCGCCCGGCAGCAAGCCGGCCGGGCATGTCCACGACACGCAGGAGGAGACCATCTACTGCGCCGGGGGACGCGGCCGCATCGTGACCCCCGAGGCGACTGCCGAGGTCGAGGCCGGCGTGACCGTCTGGGTCCCGGTCGGCACCGTCCACGCGACGGAGTCCGACGGCCCCGAGCCGCTGGAGCTCGTCTGCTTCTTCTCCCCGCCGGTGGTGCCCGGCTCGTACGAGAAGAAGGGCCAGTCGTGAGCCGAGCCGCTCGTCGCCGGCGCCGACGCCGCCGAGGTCGCCCGCCTCGTGGAGATCGCCCGGCAGATCCGGGTCGAGGTCATCAAGTCCGTCTACCACGCGCGGGCCGGCCACCTCGGCGGTCCGCTCTCGGCCGCCGACCTGCTGGCGGCGCTCTACTTCCACGTCATGCGCATCCGGCCGGATGAGCCGGCGTGGCCCGACCGCGACCGCTTCATCCTCTCCAAGGGCCATTCGTCGATCGGCCTCTACGCCGCGATGGCCCTCCGCGGCTACTTCCCGGTGGAGGAGCTGCGCGACCTTCGACGCGGCGCACTCGCGCCTCCAGGGCCACCCGGACATGACCCGCCTGCCCGGCCTCGACATGTCGACCGGCTCGCTCGGCATGGGCATCTCGGCCGGGATGGGCATGGCCCTCGGCGCGCGCCTGACGGGACGCCCCAGCCGGGCCTACGTCATGCTCGGCGACGGCGAGTGCCAGGAGGGCGAGGTCTGGGAGGCGGCCATGTCGGCGGCCCGCTACGGCCTCGACAACCTCGTCGCGATCGTCGACCACAACAAGCTCCAGCAGTACGGCTGGCCCGGCGACGGACCGGACGGCCGGACGCCGCCCGAGGCTCCCGGCGAGCTCGTCGCCAAGTGGACCGCCTTCGGCTGGCGGGTGCTCGAGGTCGACGGCCACGACATCGCCGACATCCTGCGCGTGCTCGACGAGGCCAGCCGCGGCGACGGCCGGCCGGTCGCGATCATCGCCCACACGGTCAAGGGCAAGGGCGTCTCCTACATGGAGGGCCACTACTACTGGCATACCCGCGCCATCAAGCCGGAGGAGTTCGAGACGGCGATGGCCGACCTGGGCGAGCCTCTCCCGGCCAGCCGAAGGAGAGCCGCGATGACGCTGCCGATGGGACGGGCCATGCGGGAGATCTTCGGCGAGACCGTCGCGGAGCTGGCGAACGACGACCCGCGGATCGTCATGCTCGACGGCGACGTCGGCAGCTCGACGCGGGCCGACATCTTCGAGAAGGCCCACCCGGACCGCTACCTCCAGATGGGAATCGCCGAGCAGAACATGCTCGGCGTGGCCGCCGGGCTGGCGACGATGGGCCTGATCCCGTTCATCAGCACCTTCGTCTCCTTCGCCGTCGTCCGGCCCCTCGACCAGATCCGGGTCCTCATCGCCCAGACGGGGCTCAACGTGAAGATCACCCCGGGCTACGCCGGGCTCTTCACCGGCCAGACGGGGATGAGCCACATCATCGTCGACGACATGTCGATCATGCGGGCGATGCCGGGCATGGTCACGGTCGTCCCCCGCCGACGACGTCGAGGCCCGCGAGGTCCTGCGCTGGGCCGCGGCCTACGACGGCCCGTGCTACGTCCGCCTCGTGCGCGATGCGACACAGCGCTTCTTCGGCGACGACTACCGCTTCGTGTTCGGCAAGGCGGTCACGGTCCGCGAGGGTCGCGACGTGACGCTCTTCAGCACGGGGACGCAGATGCCCCGGGTCGTCGACGCGGCCGACCTCCTGGCGGCGGACGGCATCGACGCCCACGTCGTCCACGTCCCGACGATCAAGCCGCTCGACGTCGAGGCGATCGTCGTCGCCGCCGAGCGGACCGGGCGGGTGATCACCGTCGAGGAGCATTCCGTCATCGGCGGTCTGGGCGGCGCGGTGGCCGAGGCGCTCTCGGAGCACCGCCCGACGCGGGTCAACCGGATCGGGCTCCAGGACCTCTATCCGCAGTCCGGGCCCAATGACGCCCTGCTCGAGATCTACGGCCTCTCCGCGGCACGCGTGGCGGACCAGGTGCGCGCCATCCTGCGCTCCGCCTGACGTCCGGGGGGCCGACCGCGGCCGGGCACGTCGCGAGCGGCGCGGTCGTCAGCCCGGTCGGCCGCGGTCCCCCGCGTCGCGCCGGGCGGCGCCGGCTGCGTCGTCCTCCCAGCCGCCCGCCAGGTGGGCGCCGGCCTCCTCGAAATGGCGGCGCAGGGCCGCCGCAACCTGGTCGGGGTCGCGGGTGCGCAGGGCGCGCAGGATCGACGGATGCAGGTCCGCCGTCCAGTGCGCGTCGGCCCCGGGCGCGACGAGGGTGATGTAGGTCCGCGAGAACGGCTCGAGCGACCGCCAGACCCGCTGCAGGGTCCTGTTGCCGGCGAGCGCGAGCAGCCGGGCGTGGAAGCTCGCGTCGGCCACCGCCACCTCGTGGCGGTCGCCCGTCGCGGCGGCCCGCTGCATCTCCGCGCCGAGCGCCTCGAGGTCGGCCAGGTCGGCGTCGGTCATCCGGGGAACGCCGAGGCGCGCCCCGAGCGCCTCCAGCTCCGAGCGGACGGCATACGCCTCCAGCAGCTCCGGCGTCGTCGGCCGGCGCACGCGCGCACCCCGGAACGGCAGGATCTCCACCACGCCGAGCGCCTCGAGGCCGCGGAGCGCCTCGCGCACCGGGGCCTGGCTCGTGCCGAGCTCCCGCGCTACCCGTGTCTCGACGATCCGCGAATCGGGTGGGTACCGGCCGGCGAGGATGTCCTGGAGGAGGCGGTCCTTGACCTGGTCCGCCAGGACGCTGCGCGAGACGGCGCTGTCGTCGGACATCTGGGCTCCTCTGTCGTCGGGGCGCTGGTAAGTCTAGCGCGCGGCGCCGGGTCAGCCGTCGGCGGTCTCGAGAGCCCGCACGGCCATCGCCCAGGCGGCCTCGTCGGCGAGCGGGGCCATGCGGCTCACCGCGAACTCGATCTGGCGCATGCACCGCTCCCGCCAGATGCCGCCGGCGATGAAGGCCTCGTGCTGGCCCGGAGCCCGCAGGTCGTACCCGATGAGATCGCGGCAGTCGATGGCACCGTGTTCCGCACCGAACGCGTCCATCAGGCCGGCCACCAGCAGGCGCGCGACCCGCTTCGCGGCACGATGGTCGTCGATGCGTCGGTCGGCCAGCATCCCCACGGCCAGCGCCGCCCCGGAGATCGCACCGCAGGCGCCGCCGCTGTAGGCCACGCCGCCGTTGAGCGCCATGGCCGCAGACGCGTCCATCGGGTTCTCGAAGCCGTAGGCGCCCTTCAGGACGATGAAGGTCGTCTCGGCGCACCCGAACTGGTTGCGATCGTCCAGGAAGTACGCCCGGGCAAGGGCGGCCGCGGCGCTCGCGGACGAGCGGTTCGCGGAGGAGTCGGCGTCGACCATGGGTGCAATCCTACCGCCGAGGCTGCCCTCTTCGCGGCGCTTGCGGCGCCCTGCGCGACTGAGCACAGTCCTGCAAGATCATGCTAGAATTTGCGCGAGATGGGGAACGTCCTGCCCGCTGACCACGCCCAGTCCCCGGCCCACGACCTCGCGGCGCGCCGCCGCCAGCGGCTCGGCCTGATCGTGGACTCGCGACGCGCCGTCCGCCTCGAGGAGCTGAGCGCGGCCCTCGGCGTGTCGCAGGCGACCGTGCGCCGCGACCTCGACGCGCTGGCCGCCACCGGTCGCCTGCGACGGGTGCACGGGGGCGCCGTCGCCGTGGACGAGCGCCTCGACGAGCCACCGTTCGACGCGAAGGCCGGGGCGGCGGCCGCGGAGAAGCTCCGGATCGCCGCGCGGGCGGTCGAGCTGCTCGAGCAGGACGACACGGTCTACCTCGACAGCGGGAGCACCGTCCTCGCCGCCGCCCGCCTCCTCCACGGCTGGTCGCGCCTGACCGTCGTGACGAACAGCCTGCCGGCCGCGGCCGAGCTCGCCGGGCGTGGACCGCGCCTCATCGTGATCGGCGGCGAGCTGCGGACGACCAGCCGGGCCCTGGTCGGGCCGCTGACCCGCCTGGTGCTCGAGGACCTCCACGTGGACCGGGCCCTGATGGGAACGTTCGCCCTCTCGCTCGAGGACGGGCTGACCACGACCGACCCGTCCGAGGGGTACACCAAGCAGCTGGTCCTGGGACGGGCCCGCGAGGTGATCCTCCTGGCCGACAGCAGCAAGCTGGGCAAGCGCTCGTTCGCCGCCGCCGGACGCCTCGACGAGGTCGACGTCCTGGTCACGGACACGGGCATCGACGACCGCACCGCGCGGACCCTCAAGCGACGCGGCATCCGCGTCATCACCGCATGAAGACCCGCCCGGCGCAACGGGCATGAGCACCCGGAGGAGCACCATGGCCGCCGAGCCGACCTACCGCAGCGACGCCCGACCTGACTTCGCACCGTTCGAGGAGTCCTGCGGGACCATCACCGGGTTCGCCTATGCCGGCGATCTGGCGATCGGAGCTTGCGGCCGGTGGAATCGACGGCGCCGGGGCCCTCGACCTCCTCGACGACATGCTCGCGATCCGCGAGCTCGAGGAGATGATCGTCCGGCTGCGCTCGGGCGGCTACGACCCGCTGCCCGGCTACGACTACCGCGGTCCGACCCACGTGTCGATCGGCCAGGAGGGCACCGCCGTCGGCGCCACCTCCGCACTGCGGCCCGACGACAACGTCACGAGCTCCCACCGCGGCCACGGCGACGCGATCGCCAAGGGCTTTGCGGCGATCCGCCGGATGACCGAGCGAGGAGCTGCGGGCGCGCGTTCCGGGCATCGACCGCCGAGACCCGGGAGGAGCTCCTCGAGGCGGCTCTCGAGGAGCACGTCTACCGGGTCATCGCCGAGCTCTTCGGCAAGGAGGAGGGCTACAGCCGCGGGCGAGGCGGCGGGATGCACATCGGCGACTTCTCGACGGGCAACCTGGGGGCCAACGCGATCGTCGGCGGCAGCGTGCCGATCGCGACCGGCGCGGCGATGGCGATCCGCTACGGGCAGTCCGATCGGGTCGTCTGCTGCTTCGCCGGCGACGGAGCGTACGCCAACGGGGTCGTCCTCGAGTCGCTCAACTGGGCGGCCCAGGACCAGTGGACCAACCACCTCGCCGGTGACCGGGCCCACGGGCTGCCGATCATCTTCCTCATCCAGAACAACCACTACGGGATGACCCACCGGACCGACGAGGAGGTCATGGGCGTGCGCCACCTCGCCCGCCGGGCGGCCGGCTTCGCCGGGGACAACATGCACGCCGAGGTCGTCAACGGGATGGACGTCCTCGCCGTGCGCGACGCCGTCGGGCGGGCGGCAGCCCTCTGCCGGGCCGGCCAGGGACCCGTCCTCGTCGAGGCCAGCACCTACCGCTACTACGGCCACTCCCTCTCCGACCCGCGGAACGAGTACCGGACCCGCGATGAGGAGGCCGCCTGGCGCGCCGTCGACCCGATCGAGCTCCTCAAGCGGCAGCTCGTGGAGGCCGGGGCGGCCGACGAGGCGGGCCTTGCCGCGGTCGAGTCCCGCGTCCGCGAGCGGAACGCCCGGGCCGCCGTCCGGGCGGCGACGGCCACGGATCCCGACCCGGCGGATGTCCTGCGCTACCTCTACACCGACACGGCCGCCGACGTCGTGCCGGCGGAGAGCCAGGTGGTCGCCACCTACGCCGAACCCCCGGTCGCGAAGCGCGACGCGAGCGGGGCCATCAGCTACAAGGACGCCCTCCGCGAGGCGCTCGTCGAGGAGATGGCCCGCGACGGCCGGGTCATCGTCTACGGCGAGGACGTGGCCGACTACGGCGGCGCGTTCAAGCTCACGAAGGGGCTCCTCGAGGCGTTCGGGCGACGAGCGCGTCTTCAACACGCCGATCTCCGAGGCCTGCATCTGCGGCACCGCGGTCGGCGCGGCGATCGTCGGCCTCCGGCCGGTGGTCGAGCTGATGTACATGGACTTCGCGCTGATGGCCTCCGACCAGATCGCCAACCAGGCCGCCAAGTGGCACTACATGAGCGGGGCCCAGGTCGAGGTGCCGCTCGTCATCCGGGCCTCGGTCGGCGCGGGCAAGGGCTACGGCGGCCAGCACTCCCAGTCGCTCGAGAGCGTCTTCACGCACATCCCCGGCCTGTACGTCGTCTACCCCGCCACGGCGACCGACGCGAAGGGGCTGCTCAAGTCCGCGATCCGGACCAACAACCCGGTCCTGTTCGTCGAGAGCCAGGGCCTCTACCCCGTGAAGGGCGTCGTGCCCGAGGAGGAGTACCTGGTCCCGATCGGCCAGGCCCGCGTCGCCCGCGAGGGCGCCGACGTGACGCTCGTCGGCTGGGGCCCGGCGGTGCCCGACTCGCTCGCCGCGGCCGAGACCGCTCGCGGCGGAGCACGGCGTCGCGGCCGAGGTGATCGACCTGCGCAGCCTCGTCCCGCTCGACATGGAGACGGTCCTCGCCTCGGTCCGCAAGACCGGGCGCTGCGTCGTCGCCAGCCAGGCCGTCCTGGTCGGGCAGCTTCGTCAACGAGATCGTGGCCCGGATCCAGGTCGAGGCGTTCGACTACCTCGACGGCCCGGTCGGCCGGATCGGGGCGGCGAACGGCATCTCCCCGCAGGCCGAGAGCCTGGAGCGGGCGTTCCTGCCGAACGCCGGCGACGTCGTCCGCGGCCGTCCTGGCCCTCCTGTAGCCGAGGCGCCCCGCCATGGCCCACGCGATCCTGATGCCCAAGCCCGGCCAGATGACCGAGGAATGCACCATCATCGCCTGGCACAAGCGCGAGGGCGACCCGGTCGCCAGGGGTGACATCCTGTTCGAGATCGAGACCGACAAGTCGACCATGGAGGTCGAGTCGTTCGACGACGGCGTCCTCCTCCGGCGGCTGGTCGCCGAGGGCGACACGGTCCCGGTCAACACGATCTGCGCCTACGTGGGCAGACGTCGGCGAAGCGATCCCCGCGGAGGCGCCGGCCGCCGTCCCCTCCCCTGCCCCGCCAGCCCCGGCTCCCGATCCGGCGGTCGCGCCGGTCCCCGCCACACCGCCAGCCATCTCGGTCGCTTCGGCGTTCGCCGCCCCGTCCTCCTCCGGGGCGGCGAACCCGGGCGAATCCCGCGTCCGCATCAGCCCGCGAGCCAGCCGGGCGGCAGCCGAGGCCGGCATCGACCCCCGCAGCATCGCCGGCACCGGTCCCGAGGGACGGATCACCGAGCGCGACGTGCGAGCGGCCATCGAGGCGCCGCCCGGCCCGTGCCGGTCGTCGCGGCGGATGCCGCGGCAGCCCCCCCGGTCCCTCGGGTCGCGCCCGCACCCGCCGCCGCTCCCTCGCCCGCGATCCCCGCCGACGGCGAGGAGGCGCCGCGACCGCTGAGCCGCATGCGCCGCGTCATCGCCGACCGGCTGACCCACAGCTGGACGTCCACCCCGCACTTCACGGTCACCGTGGCCGTCGACGTGACCGCCCTCCTCGCGCTCCGGGCGGAGCTCAAGGCCGGGGGCACGAACCTGACCGTCACGGACTTCGTCCTGGCCGCCACGGCCCAGACCCTGGCCGAGTTCCCGGACGTGAACTCGCGCACCGACGGGGTCTCGGTCTGGCCGCGCCGCCGGGTCCACCTCGGCCTGGCGGTCTCGCTCCCCGGCGGGCTCGTGGTGCCGGTCATCCGGGACGCCGACCGGCTGCCGATCGCCGAGCTCCACGACCGGGCCGCCGCCCTGGCCGCGAAGGCCCGCGAGGGCGCGCTCGCGGTCGACGACATGACCGGCAGCACCTTCACGGTCTCGAACCTCGGCATGTTCGGCGTCGAGGAGTTCAGCGCGATCATCAATCCCGGCGAGGCGGCGATCCTCGCGGTCGCCAGCGCCATCCCGACCGCGGTCGCCATCGGGGACGGCCTGGCGGTGCGCTCGATCATGAAGCTGACCCTCTCCGCGGACCATCGGCTGGTCGATGGCGAGCTCGGGGCCCGGTTCCTGGGTGCGATCCGGCGCCGCCTCGAGGATTCCCTGGCCTTTCGCCAGGAGGCCCTCAACGCCTGACCCCGCTCCGGGACGACCTGGACGAGGCCGCGGGTTCGCAGACCGCGCGTGACACGCGGGGAGGCGCGCGCGAGGTGGAGGCGCTCACTCCCGGGAGACAGGTGGCACGGGACATGGTAGCGTCACCATTGCTAACGTTACCACCCCGTGGTTCGGGGCCGAAGGCGGTAGCCATCTGATGGGATGAGGGCCGTGTCGATGCCGACGATCGTCGAAGTGGCCGGTCGCGCCGGCGTCTCGGCCATCACCGTGTCGCGCGTCGTGAACAACTCGGGACCCGTGAGCAGCAAGGTCCGGGCGCGGGTCGAGCAGGCGATCGCCGACATCGGCTACGTGCCCAACGCCGTTGCCCGGAGCCTGCGCTCGTCGCGGACGGACACGATCGCCCTGGTCGTGACCGACATGACGAACCCCTTCTTCACCACCATCGCGCATGGCGTGGAGGCCGCCGTCAGCGACTCCGGGATGATGCTCATCATCTGCAGCACGGACGAGCGCGGTGCGGAGGAGGAGCGTTACGTCCGGATGCTCCTCCAGCGCCGGGTGGACGGGATCCTGCTCGTCCCGGCCGGAGACGGCGCCGCCGCGATCAGGCAGTGTCGGGAGCAGGGAACGCCGCTCGTCGTGGTGGACCGGCGGCTCCGCGGACGCGGCGCCGACGTCGTGCGCGCCGATTCGAAGGCGGGCGCCTTCGAGCTGGGCCGCCTGCTCGTGTCGCTGGGGCATCGAACGATGGCGGTCTTGAGCGGGCCCCGGGCCGTGTCGACGGCCGACGATCGCGTCGCCGGTTTCCGCAAGGCACTCGCCCAGGCGGAGAACGTTCGACCCCCACGCGTCTACCGCGGCGCCTTCACCATCGAAGGCGGACGGGAGATGGCGAAGCTGGCGGTGTCAGCGACGCCTCGGCCGACGGCGCTCTTCGCCGCGAACAACTTCATCGCCATCGGCGTCCTGCACGCCCTCGAGGAGATGGAGCTCCGCGTGCCCGAGGACGTCGCCGTGGTCGGCTTCGACGACCTGCCGCCGGCGATGGTGACGTTCCCCTTCCTCACCGTGGCAGCCCAGCCGGCCTACGAGATGGGCCAGCGGAGTGTCGCCGTGCTGCTCGATCGCCTGTCCGGCGGCCGCGGCCCCGGCCAGCGCCGCCGGGAGGTCGTCCTTCCCGACGCAACTGGTCGTGCGGCGCTCCAGCGGCGATCCGCTGGGCGCCCCGGCACCCCTGGTCCTGAACACGAAAGGCGAGGCGGCGATGACCATCGAGCTCAAGAGCACGGTGCCCGGCACGGACGTCGAGCGGGGACTTGGCAGGGACGACCTGATCGTCATCACCGGGGCCGGCGGGTTCATCGCCGGCTCCCTGGTGCGGTACTTCCACGACCTGGGCTACACCCGGATCCGGGCGATCGATCGGAAGCCGCTGCCCGAGTGGTACCAGCGCGTGCCCGGCGTGGAGTGCCTGTCGATGGACCTGAGCCAGGAGGCAGAACGCCATCCGGGCCGTCGAGGGCGCGGTCGAGGTGTACAACCTCGCGGCCGACATGGGCGGGATGGGCTTCATCGAGCGCTTCCGCGTCGAGTGCCTGCGCAGCATCCTCATCAACACGCAACCTGATCGAGGCGGCCTACCGGGCCGGCGTGAAGCGCTACTTCTTCTCGTCCTCGGCCTGCGCCTACAACACCGACCTCCAGAAGACCCCGGACGCGCTGGCGCTCAAGGAGTCGGACGCCTACCCGGCGATGGCCGAGCGGGGCTACGGCTGGGAGAAGCTGATCTCGGAGATGTTCTGCCAGGAGTACTGGGCGGAACGTGGCCTCGAGACGCACATCGCCCGCTTCCACAACATCTACGGGCCCAACGGGACGTGGTTCGGCGGTCGCGAGAAGGCGCCCGCGGCGATGTGCCGCAAGGTCGATCGAGGCCCGGGACAGCGGCGACCTGCGCATCGAGATCTGGGGAGACGGGACGCAGACGCGCAGCTTCTGCTTCATCGACGACTGCCTGGTCGGGATCGACCGGATCATGCACAGCGACGCGCTCATCGCGACGCCGATCAACCTCGGCTCCAGCGAGCTCGTCTCGATCAACGAGCTGGTCTCGATCGTCGAGGAGATCGCCGGCGTCAGGCTGGCGCGCTCGTACGACCTCGGCGCACCGAAGGGCGTCGCGGGCCGCAACAGCGACAACACCCTCATCCGGAGCATCCTGGGCTGGGAACCCGGGACGCCCCTGCGGGATGGCATGGCGGCGACGTACGCCTGGATCGCCGACCAGTACGCGGCGCGGAAGGCCGGCAAGGCCGTGGTGGAGGGCTGATCCGCATGCCGGGTTCGCCCGCGCTCGGGGACACCATCGGCCGGCTGCCGTATCGCCTCGCCCTGGCGGGCGGATGGATCGATCAGCCCTTCGTGTCCGCCGCCAATCCCGAGCCTCCGGGATCGATGGTGGTCGTATCCCTGCAGCCGTCGGTCCGCTACATGGACCGGAGTGGCATGGCGACGGGGACCCGCGCCGTCGCGGCCTCGCTCTGGGGCGACGCAGCTGCCGGCCAGCCGCGGCCCCCTCGAGCTCGTCCGCGAGCTGTACGCGGCCGAGAACGCGGGGATGGCGGAGCCATCCGGGTCGCAGGACATGTGCGGCCTCATCGTCCCCGGCGTGAGCCGCCTGGACTACGACGCGTCGATCGAAGGCGGCTGCTTCCCCGCTCACATCGAGTCCACCTGCGACCCGGGCATCGCCGGGTGGCTGGAGCGCGTCCTGCACCTGATCCCCGTGTCGCCTCGGCCGGTGGGGTATGGCCCCCTCGGCGTGAAGCGACTGGAGCGGGCGTGGATCCGGCGGCTGGGCCAGAGCGGCAGGGACTGCTACGCCGCGATCGTCCGCCAGGACCTCGCGGCGCTGGGCGCCTCACTGAACGAGTGCTCCAGGTGCTGGGACGCGATTCTGCCGCACACGCTCGAACACCCGACGATCGCGATCGACCTCAAGGGGCTCCTGGCCGTCGTACGGAGCCCGGTACGACGGGGCCATGTACTCGGGATGCGGCGGCGGCTACCTGGTCGTGGCGTCGGAGGAGGACGTTCCTGGATCGTCCCGCGTCTCCGTCCGAACGGCCTAGGGGACGATCGGGTGAACGACGCACGGCCGTCTGCGGCGGAGCGCGCTGGCAGCCCATCCACGGTCGTCGTGTCGGCGAGCCTCGACAACCTGCGCTCCTCCGATGTCCGCTTCCTCCAGGAGGCCGCCCGGCTGGGAGCGGTCCACGTGCGACTCCCCTCCGACGGGCTGATCGAGTCCCGGACCGGGCGCCCACCGCGCTTTCCGCAGGCGGAGCGGCGATACCTGGCGACCGCATTGCGCCCCGTGAACAGCGCCGGCGTGGTTCGGCGGCCGGCGGCGGCCGCGCTCCGGGACGTCGCCGCCCGGTATACCACCCTCGTCGTGCCGCCAGGCGAGGACGATCGCGACCTTCGCGCCGAGTGCCGTGCCCGCGGCATCGGCTACCACCCGCTTCGACCAGGAGACCTCGCCGGATTCCCGCCGTTCGAGGACGAACGATCGACAGCCCCGCCCGGCGCCCGGCGGGTGATCGTCACCGGGTGCTTCGACCGGCTCCACTCGGGCCACATCCGGTTCTTCATGGATGCTGCCGCCCTTGGCGAGCTGTACGTCGTCGTCGGGAGCGACGCGAACGTCGGGCTGCTCAAGGGACCCGGCCATCCGCTGCACGGGCAGGACGAACGGCGGTACATGGTGCAGGCGGTGCGCAGCGTGCATCGCGGCCTCGTCTCCAGCGGGAAGGGCTGGATGGACGCCGAGCCGGAGATCGAGGAGATCCAGCCGCACGTGTACGTCGTGAACGAGGACGGCGACCAACCGGAGAAGCGCGAGTTCTGTCGCGCCCACGGCCTCGAGTACGTCGTGCTCCAGCGCAAGCCCCATCGCGGTCTCCCGGCGCGGACGAGCACGGACCTGCGGGGCTTCTGACGCGCTGCGAGTCCCGGCCAACCGCACGTTGCGAAGGCGAACGTCGAGCATGGCACGGTGAGCAGATCGCCGGGGCCCGCAGCAGTGTCCCGCTGGGCTGCGAAGTGTTGTGATCATGGTCTGACTCGACTTGACATTCGGCATCTGTTCGATGCAATATGCGCGCAATCGCAACCAACTGGAAGTTCGTGGCGTTCAGCCGGAGTGAGATGCCGTGACCGCGAAGGCCGCCGACCTGCCCGAGGGCGTCTTTGCGCGCGAGCGCCAGCAGCAGATCGCGCAGCTCGTGGCGGAGAACGGGCGGGCCAGGGTCACCGACCTCGCCCGGCGTTTCGGCGTCTCCCCGGTCACGATCCGGAAGGACCTCGTCATCCTCGACAGCGAGCGCCGCGTCATCCGCACGCACGGAGGCGCGATCGCTCCGGGCGGCAGTCGCCCCGAGCCTGCCTTCGAGATTCGCGAGCGCCTCCAGCGCGTGGAGAAGTCCCGGATGGGAGCCGCCGCGGCGGCCAGCGTCGCCGACGGCGAAAGCATCGTGCTCGACGCCAGCACGTCGGCCCTGTACGTCGCCCGGCACCTCAAGGGACGCGGGGCCTGGCAGGGGCTGACCGTGGTCACGAACAGCATCCGGATCGCCTCCGAGCTGGCGGGCCACCCGGGCATCACCGTCCTGCTGATGGGCGGCCGGGTCCGCTGGGAGGCCCTGTCGGTTGTCGGCCCGCTGGGCGACGGCGTCTTCCGCCGGGTGAACGTGCAGAAGGCGTTCCTGGGCGCGGCCGGGTTCACGATCGAGGTGGGCCTCTCGGACGCCATGGAGGAGGAGGCCCAGATCAAGCGGTCGATGGTGGCGGCCGCGCGGGAGGTCTACGCCGTCGTCGACCGCACCAAGTGGGGCCGCGTCGCGTCGGCCACCTTCTGCCGGACGGACCGGCTCACGGGGGTGTTCACGGGCGGCGATGCGCCCGCGGACATGGTCGCCGCCCTCCACGACGCGGGCATCGCGGTCGTGGAGGTCGGGCCGGGCGATGACGCCGAGCGGGCCGACGCCGGCGGGCGGACCAGGGCCGCCCCGGGGCCCGAGGTCCTCTCGTGACGGTCTCGGCGATGAGCGAAACCGACGACCACGGGACGAGGACGACGACGCCGCTGCTCGAGGTCGCCGACCTCACCCGCCGTTTCCATGGCGTCGTCGCCGTCGATCACGTCGACTTCGACGTGCGGCCCGGGGAGATCCACGCGCTCGTGGGCGAGAACGGGGCTGGCAAGTCGACCGTGATCAACATCATCGGCGGGGTCCTCCAGCCGACCGCCGGCTCAATCCGGATCGACGGTCTGGGTCGCCACTTCCCGACGCCGGCCAGTGCCCAGGCAGCGGGCATCAGCGTCATCTTCCAGGAATTCAACCTGCTGCCGCACCTGAGTGTCGCCGAGAACATCTACATCAACCGCGAGCCGACCAGGGGGCCGGTCATCGACTGGTCGGCAATGGAGCGCGGCAGCACGGAGGTGCTGCAGCGCCTGGGCTTGAACGTGGATCCACAGATCGCGGTGGATCAGCTCTCCGTCGCCCAGCAGCAGCTCGTCGAGATTGCCCGGGCGCTCTCATTCAAGTCACGAGTCATCGTGATGGACGAACCCACGGCGTCCTTGAGCGACCGCGAGGCAGACCGCCTGCTGGAGATCGTGCGCGACCTCGCTGCGGAGGGCACGGCGATCATCTATGTCTCCCATCGCCTGGCGGAGGTGCTCGCCATCGCCGACCGCGTCACGGTCCTCCGCGACGGGCGGCGCGTGTTCACCAGGCCCCGTGAGGGACTGGACGAGTCGCAGCTCGTGGCGGCGATGGTCGGCCGCGAGCTCGTCCACGCGACGTCGCCGCACAGGGTCCCGGGGGAGCTGCGACTGCGCGTTCGTGACCTCGCGGTCGATCGCGTCGAAGGGGTCTCGTTCGACCTGCATGCCGGCGAAGTGGTGGGCCTCGCGGGGCTGATGGGGTGTGGTGCCACCGAGGTCGTCGAAGGCCTGTTCGGGCTGCGACCGTTCACGGCCGAAGAAGTCACGATCGTCGGGCAGGCCATCGCGATCCGCGGCCCGGGTGAGGCGCTCCGGGCCGGCTTTGGATACGTCCCCGACGATCGCAAGCGGAAGGGGATCATCCCGGACCTGCCGATCAAGCACAACATCAGCCTCGGCGTCCTGGGCAGGATGCGCCGCTTTCTCTTCATCGACGGGCGACGCGACCGCTCGATGGCCGAGGGATTCAAGCGGCGTCTCAACATCCGCTGCAACGACATCGAGCAGGAGGTTGCCGGGCTGAGCGGCGGCAATCAGCAGAAGGTGGTCCTGGCGCGTGCCCTGGCGAGCGAAAGCCGGGTCCTGATGCTTGCCGAACCGACCCGTGGCGTGGACGTCGGCGCGAAGGAGGAGATCTATTCACTCATCGATGCCCTTGTCGCCGATGGGATGGCCGTTCTCCTCCAGACCTCGGAGCTGCCCGAGCTGATCCGGCTGGCCAATCGATGTGTCGTCATGGCAAACGGCATCCCGCAAGGGGAGCTGGCGGGTTCCGAATTGACACAGGAGTCGGTCATGACCCTGGCCACCAGGTTCGACGTATGACCTCGCCCGTGGACGGCGTTCGGCGCACTGCGCTGGCCGTGTGGCGCACGTACCGGGTCGGCCTGTTCGTCGTCGGGGTGGGGCTGGCTCTCACGCTGCTCACCCCGCGGTTCCTCGTCGAGGGGAACCTGGTCAACGTCCTCACCAACGCCGCGGTCGTCGCGATCGTCGGCCTGGGCATGACCCTGGTCATCGCCAGCGGCAACTTCGATCTCTCCGTCGGAGCCATCGCGGCATTCGCGGGCGCCATATCGCTCAGCGTCGTGCCCACCCTCGGGGTCGGGCCGGGCATCGCGGCCGGTCTCATCGCGGGAGCGGGCGTCGGGTTTGTCAACGGCCTGATCGTGGCCGAGCTGCGCGTTCCGGCCTTCATCGCGACCCTCGGAACGTTGACGATCCTCCGGGGGCTGACCCTGATCTACACCGGCGGCAGGGACATCTACCTCGTCGGGGAGACCGGCTACAAGATCCTGTCAGCCGGGGCAATGCCCGTGGTGCTCGCGCTCGTGGTCGCCGCCATCCTGGCCCAGGTGGTGGCCCACACGCGGCTCGGTCGCCACGTGCTCGCCGTGGGCAGCAACCAGGCGGCGGCCACGCGAGCCGGCGTGCGGTCGAACCGGATCCTGTGGGCCGTCTTCGCGGTCGTGGGCGCCACGGCAGCACTCACGGGGATGATCATCAGCGCCCAGGTGCTGACGGCGAACGGCAGGCTGGCCACCGGCCTCGAGCTGTCCGCGATCGCGGTGGTCGTCATCGGCGGTACGCCCCTGACTGGTGGCCGAGCGACCATGATCGGCACGCTGCTCGGCGCCTTGCTGATCTCGGAGATCAACAACGGCCTGAACCTGCTCAACGTCCCCGTCTTCTACCAGAGCCTCACCACGGGGGTGCTGCTCCTCGCCGCGGTCGGGATCAGCACGGCCGGTCGCCAGTTCGTGAAGCGCGCCATCCTGCCGCCGATCCAAAGGATGAGCGAATGACGACGACGACCGTATCTCGGACGAGGTTCGACATGGGCGGGCTCTGGACACGATTCGGGATCGTCTTCGTCCTGGCCGCCCTCTGGGCGGTTGGCGTTGCGCTCGTCCCGAACTTCTCCAGCCCCGACAACCTCACCAGCATCCTGCGCCAGAGCTCCTTCGTCGGGATCGCCTCGATCGGGATGACGATGGCGATCGTCGCCGGACTGTTCGACCTGTCCGTCGGCTCGACCCTGGCGCTTGCTGCATGGGCGTCCGTGCTCACGGCATCGGCGACCGGGAGCCCCCTCGCGGCGCTCCTGGCCGCGGTGGCCATCGGCATGATCGTCGGATCGATCAACGGGATCTTCGTCACCGTCGTCCGGATCCCGGCGTTCATCACGACCCTCGGGATGCTGTTCGTCGTGGCGGGCGTGACGCTGATCCTGACGAACGGAGAAGCAGCCCGTTACAACGGGCCTGAGTTCATCTGGTGGGGCAACGCCGCGCTGGGCTTTGTCCCGGTTCCGTTCGCGGTCTTCATCGTGTGCGCGCTCGTCGGGTCCGCCCTGCTTCGGTTCACGTCGCTTGGCAGGCATCTGTTCGCCATCGGATCGAACGCTCCGGCTGCCCATGTGGCAGGCGTTCCGATCAACACCGCCACCTTCCTCGTCTTCGTCGTGGTGGGCATCTTCGTCGGCATCAGCGCGATGCTGCTCGGATCGCGCCTGTACTCGGCTGGACCGGGCCTGGAGGCCGGGTTCGAGCTGAACGTGATTGCGTGCGTGGTTCTCGGCGGCACCCGCCTCACGGGGGGCCGCGGCACGGTCGTGGGCACGGTGGCCGCAGCGATCCTGTTCACGACGCTGGGCAACCTCCTCAACCTGCTTCACACCGACCCGTTCGTGCAGCGGGTGGCGACCGGTCTCGTGCTGGTGACAGCCCTCTCCATCGAGGGGGTACGACAGCGACTCGCCGAGCGGACCGGATCCGAATAGGCGGTCCATACCTGTGGCCATGACATCAAGGAGGAGACGCCAACGGGGTGGAACTTGACCGATCGATCACATCGTTCTGAGCGACCAGCCCTCGTGAGAGACATGCAAGGAGATACGCGAATGCAACTGTCCCGGCACCCTGTCCGCATGGCGTCGCTGGCTGCCGTGGCCACGCTGCTGGTGGCTGCGTGCTCGTCGGGAGGCTCGCCGACGCCCTCGACAGGCACGGCGACGGCCAGCCCGGCCCCGGCCACTGCCAGCCCGGCGCCGTCCGCAACGGCATGCAAGATCGGCTTCTCGGTCTACGACATGCAGTACGGGTTCTTCCAGCAGATGGAGAAGGGCACCAAGGAGGCGGCCACCGCCGCCGGGTGCGAGTACGTCCTGGTCGACCAGAAGAGCAGCGAGTCCACCATGGTCTCGGCGACCCAGGACCTCCTGAACCAGGGCATCACGTCCCTGATCATCTCCCCGATCAAGCCTGACGCCATGGGCCCCATCGTCGATGCCGCGCATGCGAAGGGGATCCCGGTCGTCGTGGATGACATCGGCGGTGGCGGCACGAACTACGACGCCATCGTGATCTCGGACAACATGAAGGGTGGCGTCCTGGCCGCCGAGACCATGGACAAGCTCATCGCGGCCAAGGCCGGGGCGAGCAAGAACGTCGCTTCCATCACCTGCGAGCCCAGCGCGGTCTATGCCGCGCGGCGCAACCAGGGCTTCGAGGCCCGGATCAAGGAGCTTGGCTACACCGTGGTCGCCTCCCTGTCCGGGAACAGCAAGCAGGAAGAGGGCTACAAGGTCATGAAGGATGTCCTCTCTGCCAACCCCGACGTGGCGGGCGTCTTCTCGTGCAACGACCCGATGGCGGTTGGCGCGGCCCAGGCCGTCGCGGACGCCGGCAAGAGCGGCTCCAAGGACATCTTCGTGATCGGCTTCAACGCTGATGACATCGCCCTGCAGGCGATCAAGGCCGGCCAGATGTCGGCCACGGTTCAGCAGGTTCCCTTCGAGATGGGCAAGAAGACCGTCGACCTGGCGCTCCAGCTGGAAGCCGGCAAGACGTTGACCTACGACAACCCCGACGTGCGCGAGATCCTCGTTCCCGTCAACCTCATCGACGCGAGCAACGTCGACACTCTGCTCAAGTAGCTCGCGCCAGCCCAGGGATCGGCGGGCCCCTCCCCGGGGTCCGCCGATGGATCATCCAGGGGAGCGCAGTCTGTACGCCGCGGTTCGGGTGCGGGGCTCCACCGAGATGGTCGGGTGCGCCCCTGCGGACCACGCGGCGATCGCGCCACACATTCGCGTGATGACGCGCCAGCCAATCCGTCAACCCGATCCGAGGAATGCCCCATGACCACGAGCGATCCCTCACTGCCGGTGGACGACCGCCGCGTCATCCGAGACCTGGCGGCGCGGTGGGCGGAGCTCGCCGCCCAGCCGGTCATGGCAGAACGAAGGCGCCAGTGGCGTGCGCTCCACGATCTGCGGCCGGAACGGCCGATGATCCTGTTCGAGACCTCGTCGATCGACGGCTATGTCGCGCCCGACGAGCTCCGCTGCGTCAACCCGGCCCTGCGGGCCGTCGAGAAGACCATGCGGGACAACATCCGACACGCCGAGGAGGTCGGGGACGACATCGTCCTCGAGCCCTACTTCCGAATCGGTTGGGACATCGAGAGCAACGGTTTCGGCGTCGAGGTGGTGACGACCGAGGCGGTCGTGCCCGCGGACGAGGTCCCGCTCGGGTACACCTTCAACTTCCCGATCCGCGAGCCCGGCGACACCAGGCTGCTGCACCGACGGGAGTTCAGCGCCAACCGGGCCAGGACTCTCGCCCGCAGCAGGTTCCTCGAGGATGCCTTCGGAGACCTGCTGCCGGTCCGCGTCGGGAACTACGATCAGTTCCTGACCGAGCCGCCCGGCGAGAGCTGGGCGGGCAACTACTTCATCGGCCTGACGTGGCAGATCTACCGCTTCATCGGCAACGACGGGCTGCTGTACTGGCTCTACGATGCTCCCGAGACGATCCACTGGCTCATGGAGTACATGACCCAGGATCGGGAGAGCATGTTCTTGTACCTCGAGCACGAAGGCCTGATCGTGCCCAACACGGACAACCAGATGGCTGGGCCGCGCGCCTACGGCTACGTGTCTGAGCTGCCCGGGCCGGACAGTGCACCGCCCACCGGACTCAGTGACGTGTGGTGCTGGGCCGATTTGCAGGAGACGACGACGATCTCGCCCGCGATGTACAAGGAGTTCGTCCTGCCGTACATCGCCCGCCTGACGGCCCGGTTCGGCCTTGTCTACTACGGCTGCTGCGAGCCGGTGCACGACCGCCTCGACCTGATCATGGAGGCGATCCCCAATCTCCGTTCGGTCTCCGTCTCGGCGTGGGCCAACTTCGGCGCGGTCGCCGACATGCTGGGGCGGCGGTACGTCTACTCGCGCAAGCCGAATCCTGCCTTCATGACCGGCACGAGCCCCGACTGGGACCTCGTGGAGCGGGACCTGCGCACGACGTACGCGGCCGCCCGGGACTGCAACGTCGAGCTGCTCTTTCGGGACCTCTACTCGATCAGGGGCGATCGGGCGCGGCTCGCCAGGTGGGTGCGACAGGCTCGGTCGATCTTCGAGGCCTGAGTCATGGACGCATCCCCCATCGTTGCCAGCTGGCGGGCCGAGAAGTCCGCCCTCATCGACCCATGCACCGACCCGACGACCAGGTTCCATCACCGCCTCGAGGAGGTCTTCCACCTTGACTGACACCGCGCTCCGGATGGTCGCCATCGACCTCGGCGCGGAGAGCGGGCGCGCCGTCGTCGGCACCTTCGATGGCGGGCGCCTGGCCCTGGAGGACGTGCACCGCTTCCCCAACGTCCCGGTCACCCTGGCGGGCACCCTCCACTGGGATTTCCTGCGCCTCTTCGGCGAGGTGACCGCGGGCCTCCGGCGGGCCGCCGCCAGCGGGCCGGTGGCGTCCGTCGGCGCGGACACGTGGGGCGTCGACTTCGGGTTGCTCGACGCCCGCGGCCGGCTGCTGGCAAACCCGGTGCATTACCGCGACCGGCGCACGGAAGGGATGCCCGACCACGCCTTCGCGATCGTGCCGCGCGACGAGATCTATGCCGCGACGGGCATCCAGTTCATGCCCATCAACACGCTCTACCAGCTCTTCTCGATGGTCCGCGCGGACGACCCGTTGCTGGGCCAGGCCGACCGGCTGCTGATGATGGCCGACCTCTTCCACCACTTCCTGGCCGGGAGCGCAGTCGCCGAGTACACGAACGCGAGCACCAGCCAGTGCCTGGATCCGGTCGCCCGCGACTGGGCGCGGCCCCTCCTCGCTCGCTTCGGCATCCCGACCGGGATCCTGCCGCCGATCGTGGCGCCGGGGACGGTCCTGGGTCCCGTGCGCCCGGACGTGGCGGCGGACACGGGCCTGCGCAACACGCGCGTCGTGGCGCCGGGCTCGCACGACACCGCGTCCGCCGTGGTCGGGGCGCCGCTCGCGGGCCCGACGACCGCCTTCCTGAGCTCCGGGACGTGGTCGCTGATCGGCCTCGAGGTGCCCGCCCCGGTGATCACCGAGGTGACCCTCGCGGCGAACCTGACCAACGAGGGCGGCGTCGCGGGCACCGTGCGCCTCCTGCGCAACGTGGCGGGCCTCTGGCTGGTCCAGGAGAGCCGCCGGGCGCTCTGGCCGGCCGGCGATGCCCCCTCGTACGAGGAGCTGGCGGCGCTCGCCGAGGCGGCGCCCGCGTTCACGGCGTTCATCGACCCCGACGACGAGCGCTTCCTGCGTCCGGGCGACCTGCCCGCGCGCGTGCGCGCGTCCTGCGCCGAGACCGGGCAGCCGGTCCCCCACGATGCCGGGACGCTCGTCCGGGTGCTCCTCGAGAGCCTCGCGCTCCGCTACGCCGTCGCGGTCGACGAGCTCGACGGCGTCATCCGGTCATCCCATCGAGGCGATCCACGTGGTGGGCGGCGGGTCGAACAACCGGCTGCTGTGCCGCCTCACCGCCGGCGCGACGCACCTGCCGGTCCGGGCTGGACCCGTGGAGGCGACGGCGATCGGCAATCTCGCCGTCCAGGCCATCGCCGCCGGTGAGCTGGCGGACGTGGCCGAGGCCCGGGCGCTCATCGCCAGCTCGTTCCCCGTGACCACCTACGAGCCCGAGGGTGACTGGGCCGAGGCGCGCGCGCGCTTCGCCACGGTCGTCGCTCGACCCGCGCCGGCATCCACCACGCCCTGACGAAGGAGACCACCGTGGCCCTGACCGCGTCCATCGCCCGCCCCGCCACCGCCCCCGCGCTCGAGCGGATCGAGTGGGCCGTGAGCGGCCTCGCCATCGAGCTGCCGTCGTGGGGCTTCGTCAACACCGGCACGCGCTTCCGGGTCTTCCCGCAGCCGGGCGTCCCCCGCAACGCCTTCGAGAAGGTCGACGACGCGGCCACGGTCAACCGGTACACGGGAATCGCGGGCTCGGTCGCCCTCCACATCCCCTGGGACCGGGTGGACGACTGGCCGGCCTTCACGGCCTACGCGGCCGAGCGCGGCCTGCGCATCGGCGGCATCAACAGCAACACCTTCCAGGACGAGGATTACAGGCTCGGCTCGGTGTGCCATCCCTCGGCCGCCGTACGGGCCAAGGCCGTCCGGGCCATCGTCGAGTGCTGCGAGATCGCCGCCGCCACCGACTCCAAGGTCGTCAAGGTCTGGCTGGGCGACGGGACCAACTACCCCGGCCAGGACGACATGCGCTGGCGGCGCCACCGGCTCGTCGAGGGCCTGCGCCGAGATCCACCCGCACCTCCCGGCGGGCGTGCGCATGCTGCTGGAGTACAAGCTGTACGAGCCGGCCCTCTACTCCACCGACGTCCAGGACTGGGGCCAGGCCCTCGCGGTGTGCCGCGAGGTCGGCGAGCAGGCCGCAGTCTGCGTGGACACGGGCCACCACGCGATGGGCGTCAACATCGAGCAGATCGTGGCGATCCTCCTGGCGGAGGGGCGCCTCGGCGGCTTCGACCTCAACGACAAGAAGTACGGCGACGATGACCTCATGGTCGGCTCCATCGACCCCTACCAGCTGTTCCGCATCGCGCACGAGCTGGTCAACGCCATGCGCGACGACGGCGACCCGGTCGCCCAGGGCTGCGCCAGCGAGGTCGTCTACATGCTCGACCAGTGCCACAACATCGAGCCGAAGATCCCGGCCATGATCCGCTCGGTCATGACCCTCCAGGAGACGGTGGCCAAGGCGCTCCTCGTCGATCGCGAGGCGCTCCTCGCGGCGCAGGCGGCGGGCGACGTCCTGGAGGCGAACCGCCTGCTCGCCGATGCGTTCGCGACGGACGTCCGGCCGCTCCTCGCGGGGCTGCGCACCGCGCGCGGCCTGCCGGCCGATCCGTTCCGGGCCTATCTCGACAGCGGCGAGGCCGAGGCGCGGGCCGCCACCCGGGCAGGTGGCACCGCGGCCGGCTGGGGCTGACGCGTGCCCGCCGGGACTGACACCTGCCCGCCGGAGGAGGCGAACATGGCGATCAAGGAACCCTTCCCGGAGCTCGACGAGCTCCTCGCGTCCATCGGTGAAGGCGGGCAGCGCATCGCGACCATCGATGCCGCCGAAGGCGCCGCCGGCAACATCTCGGTCTGCATCGGCTGGCCCGTCGAGATCCGGCGGCGCTTCCCCGTCGTGGAGGAGATCCGGCTGCCCCAGCCGGCCCCCCACCTCGCCGGCCGGGTCGTGATCGTCACCGGATCGGGCCGCCGCCTGCGCGACATCGCTGCGGATCCGGCGGCGAACCTCGGCGTCGTCCGGGTCAGCGACGACGGCGCGAGCGGCACGCTCCACACCTCGCCGCGGCGCCTCTTCGAGCGCCTGACGAGCGAGTGGAACTCGCACCTCGCGGTCCACGACGATACCGTGCAGCGAAGCGGGACCAACTTCCACGCCGTGGTCCACGCCCAGCCGCCGCACCTGACGTACCTCAGCCACGTCCCGGCCTACCGCGACGAGGAGCAGTTCAGCCGGCGCCTGCTGCGCTGGGAGCCCGAGACCATCATCAACCTGCCGGCCGGAATCGGCGTCCTGCCCTTCATGCCCCCGGGCTCCCGGATGCTGATGGACGCGAACGTCGAGAGCCTCCGCAAGCACCGGCTCGTCCTGTGGTCGAAGCACGGCGTGATGTCCCGCTCCGACGTCTCGGTCACGCGCGCCGTGGACCGGATCGAGTACGCGGAGGCGGCGGCCCGCTACGAGTACATGGATCTCGTATGCGGCGAGCGGGCGGAGGGCCTCACCCCAGACGAGATGCGCGCCGTCGTGCAGATCTTCGACGTCAAGACCACGGTCGTCTGAACATGCCCCGACCCACCCTGAACACGCACATTCACCTGCCGCCCAACTTCTCGGCCTTCGCGACCGCCGAGGACGCCGTCGAGACCGCTGCGGCGGAGGGCATCCGGGTTCTCGGCGCGTCGAACTTCCACGACCATCGGATCTACGGTCGCTTCGCCGACGCGGCCGTGGCGGCCGGCATCGTCCCGCTCTTCGGCCTCGAGCTCATCAGCGTCGTCGATTCCCTGCGCCAGGCGGGCACGAAGGTCAACGACCCGGGCAACCCCGGGCGCATGTACCTCTGCGGCAAGGGGGTCAACCCGTTCGCGGCGCCGACGGCGACCGCGGCGCGCCTCATGGCGCAGGCCCGCGCTGCGGATACCGAGCGGATGCGGGCCATCGTGCCGCTGCTCCGCACCCGTTTCGCGGAAGCCGGGCTGGCGACGGCGCTGACCGCTGAGAACATCGTCGACGAGGTCGCGGAGGCGGCCGGCGTCCCGCGCGCGTGGGTGGTGCTGCAGGAGCGCCACGTTGCGATGGCCTTCCAGGAGGCGCTCTTCCTGGCGGTTGCGCCCGAGGGTCGGCGCGCGCTCCTCGCGCCGGCTGTTCGGGAGACCCGCCGACGCAGCGGTGGACGATCCGATCGCCGTCCAGGGGGAGATCCGTTCGCGGCTCATGAAGGCGGGCCGGCCGGCGTTCGTGCCGGAGTCGCCGGTCTCGTTCGACGACGCCTACCGGCTGATCCTGGAGATGGACGGCATTCCCTGCTATCCCACCCTTGCCGACGGCGCCTCACCGGTCTGCCCCTGGGAGGCGCCGCCCGACGCGCTCGCGCAGCGCGTGCTCGAGCGGGGCATCCATGTTGCCGAGCTGATCCCGAACCGGAACCGGCCGGCCGCCGTCGACGCGTATGTCGCCGCATTCCGCGGTGCCGGCATCGTCGTCCTGGCCGGCACGGAGCACAACACGCCGGAGCGGATCCCGCTGGAGCCCCGCTGCGTCGACGGGTCGCTGCCGTCGCCCGGCGCGCGCGCGGCGTTCTGGGAGGCGACCTGCGTCGTGGCTGCCCATCAGCACCTCCGGGCGTCCGGTCGGCCGGGCTACGTGGACGGCCACGGCCGGCTCAACCCGGGCTTCCCGGACGGCGAGGCGCGCATCCGCTGGTTCGCCGAGCAGGGGGCGGAGCTGATCGGCGCGGCGTCCCTGGCAGGGGCCCGATGAGCGGCCGGCAGATCGGCCGACGGGAGCTGCCTCCGACGCCGGTCGCGGCGCTCGAAGAGCTGATCGAGGTCGCCCGGCGCTTCGGCCGTGACCCCGAGTTCAGCCGGGGGGGCGGCGGCAACGCCTCGGCCAAGGTCGACGGCGTCCTGTACATCAAGCCGAGTGGCGTGGCTCTCGCAACGCTCGCCGCGGACGATCTCGTGCCGCTCGACATGGAGCCGTTGCTGGCGCTCCTCCACTCCGGCGCCGCGACGGCCGACGACACGGCGGCCGACGATGCGGCGGCCGACGACAGCGCGGCCGACCAGGGTGCCGACAGCGGGCGGGACCCGGTCATGCGCACGGCCATGGCGGCCCGCCTGGCCGACGCCGGCGGGCGCCGGCCCTCCGTGGAGCTGCTGTTCCACGCCTTCCTGCCCGAGCGCTTCGTGGTCCACACGCACCCCGTCGACATCAACGCGGTCACCTGCAGCAGCGACGGCGGCGCCCTCGCCGAGCGGCTGTTCGGAGATCGCGCGGTGTGGGTGCCCTACACCGACCCCGGCCTTCCGCTCGCCCGGGCCATCGTCGAAGCTCGGCGGGCGCACGCCGAGCGGACCGGCCTGCCGGCGCCGCCGATCACCGTCATGCAGAACCACGGGATCATCGTCGGGGGGGACGCGGCGGCCGAGATCGACGAGCGATCCGCGTGGCTCGTCGAGGCCGTGCGATCGGCGCTGGACCGCGCCGCGACGGCGTCCGCTGCCCCACCGGCGGCAGATGCCGCTCCGGCCGCCATCGACGCGTCTCGAGCGCGGACGCTGGTCGACGTGATCGCGCCCTCGCTCCGCGGCCTCCTGGCAACCGGCGACGCGCTCCGCGTGATCACGTTCGACGACGGGCCGCTCGCGGCGGCATTCACGGCCACGCCGGCCGGCCGGGGCTTCGTGCTGGGCGGGCCGCTGACCCCCGACCAGATCGTCTACACCGGGTCGTGGCCGCTGCTCCTGGATGTCCCCGGGAGCGTCGACCCGGACGCACGTCCCGCCCCTCCTGCGCGCACGCCTGGCGGAGCACGTCGCCGCCCACGGCACGAGGCCCATCGTGGTGGTCGTGCCGGGTCTCGGCCTCTTCGCGGCGGGCGACACCTGGGAGCAGGCCGACACGGCGCGCCACGTCTACCTGGATGCCCTGCGCGTCGGCCAGGGCGCGCACCTGCTCGGCGGCGTGCGCGCGCTGGCCGACGCCGAGCGGACCTTCATCGAGGCGTGGGAGGCGGAGGCCTACCGGCGCGACGTGGCCGCCGGCGCCGCTGGCAGCGGGCGCTTCGCGGGCAGGGTGGCGCTCGTCACCGGGGCCGCCCAGGGCTTCGGGCTGGCGATCGCCGCCGACCTCGTCGCCGAGGGCGGCCACGTCGTGCTCGCCGACCTGAACGCGGCGCTCGCCGAGGTCAACGCCCGCGACCTGGAGGCCCGCCACGGCCCGGGGCGGGCGTGCGGCCGCCGCCGTGGACGTCATGGACGAGCAGTCCGTGGCCGACGGCCTCCACGCCACGGTCGTGCGCTACGGCGGCCTCGACCTGCTCGTCTCGAACGCGGGGGTGCTGCGCGCCGGCGGCGTGACGAGCCAGCCGCTGGCCGAGTTCGACCTCGTCACCAGGGTCAACTACCGGGGCTACTTCCTGGGCGTGCGGGCGGCCGCCCCGATCATGGCCCGCCAGCACCGCGCGAAGCCCGACCACCGGAGCGACATCATCGAGATCAACTCCAAGTCCGGGCTCGTCGGCTCCAGCCGCAACAGCGCCTACGCGGGCGTCGAAGTTCGGCGGCATCGGCCTCACCCAGTCGTTCGCCCTGGAGCTGGTCGGCGACGGCGTCAAGGTCAACGCGATCTGCCCGGGCAACTTCTTCGACGGGCCGCTGTGGGCCGACCCGGAGAACGGCCTCTTCGTGCAGTACCTCCGCGAGGGCAAGGTGCCCGGGGCGACCATCGATCGCCGACGTCCGCCGCTTCTACGAGGCCAAGGTCCCCATGGGCCGAGGCTGCACGCCGGCGGACGTGCTCGAGGCGCTCTACTACCTGGTTGCCCAGCAGTACGAGACCGGCCAGGCCCTGCCCGTCACGGGCGGCCAGGTGATGCTGAGCTGAACCGCCACCCGGCAGGTGCGGCCGCCCCGCCCGCGGCCGCCCCGCCCTGCCGCCACGAGGAGTCGCCCGGTGAACGAACCGCCCCCGCCAGCCCCGGCGCTGCCGGCGACCCAGCACGCGATCCAGTTCGTCGGCCCCGGGCAGCTGGTCCACAACCGGGCCAAGCCCGTGCCCCGGCCCGGCCCGACCCAGCTCCTGCTCAAGGTCGAGGCGGTCGGGATCTGCTTCTCCGACACCAAGCTCCTCAAGGCGTTCTCGACCCACCTCCGGAAGGCCGAGGTGCTCGATGGCATCGACGAGGCGGCGCTGGCGGAGATCCCGAGCTACGTGCCGGGCGAGCTGCCGACGGTTCCCGGCCACGAGGTCGCCGGGCAGGATCGTGGCCGTCGGGGCGGCCGTCGCCCGGCACGCCGTCGGGGAGCGGGTCCTCGTCCAGACCGACTACCGGCACCTCCCGACCCCCGGCACGAACGCGGCCTTCGGCTACAACTTCGAGGGCGGGCTCCAGGAGTACGTCCTCCTCGACGAGCGGATGATCATCGAGCCCGGGACCGGCGAGCGATTCCTCATCCCCGTCGACGAGGCGCCGAGCGGCTCTGCGGTCGCCCTCCTGGAGCCGTGGGCCTGCGTCGAGGCGTCGTACGCGTCGCGCGAGCGCGCCTCGCTGGCGCCCGGCGGTCGCCTGCTCGTCGTGGCCGACGCGGGGCATGCGATCGAGGGGCTGGCGTCGCTGCTGGCGGCCGGGACGCCCGCCGCGCTGACGGCGGTCGTCGCGGAGGATGCCCAGCGTCTGCTCTCGAAGCCGTGGTGGATCCTGCCGCGCCGGGGATCG
Organism: uncultured Chloroflexia bacterium; assembly: GCA_963827965.1. Lineage (GTDB taxonomy): Bacteria > Chloroflexota > Limnocylindria > Limnocylindrales > CSP1-4 > CTSoil-043. Next base: position 217,878 of record CAWHCW010000018.1, read on the forward strand.
CCTTCGTCGCCGACGCGATCGCTCTGCCCGTCGAATCCTTCGACGACATCGTCTACTTCGGGGCCGATGCCGATCACATCGAGCAGCTCCAGGGCCTCCTCGCCCCGCGTGGCGTGATCGACATCGTCCTGGGTGGGAGGCGGATCGGGCGGGCCGTCGCGGTGGACGTCGGCCGGATCCACTACGACCTCACCCGGTGGGTCGGCACGCCCGGCGCCGCGGCGGCCGCGGGCTACGCCATCGCGCCGGCGGACGGCGAGCTGCGGGCCGGCGACCAGGTCGCCGTGATCGGCGCCGCCGGTCCGATGGGCCTCATGCACGTCATCCGGACCGTCACCTCGGCGCTGCCCGGACTGACGCTGACCGCGGTCGACATCGACGACGCCCGCCTGGCCCATCTCGCCGCCATCGCCGGCCCGCTGGCCGCGGCGCGGCGGATCCCGGCGGTCTTCCTCAACGGCCGCGACCACCCCGACCGCAGCCCGGGTTCAGCTACGTCGCGGTCATGGTGCCGGCGCCGCCGCTCGTCGCCCAGGCCGTGGACCTGGCGGGGACGCGGCGCCCGGATCAACATCTTCGCCGGGTTCGCGGCGGGCACGCGGGCGGCGCTCGACCTCGACGCCGTGCTCGCGCAAGGGCGCCTACCTCTTCGGCACCAGCGGCTCCGAGATCGCCGGACATGAAGACGGTCCTCGGGAAGCTCGAGCGCGGCGAGCTGGACACGAACATCTCGGTCGACGCCGTCACCGGCATGGAGGGCGTCAGGGAGGCGCTCGCCGCGGTCGAGGCGCGCACGTCGGGCGGCAAGATCGTCGTCTACCCGACCCTCCACGAGCTGGGCATGGTCCGGCTCTCGGAGCTGGCCGCACGCTTCCCGACGGCCGCGGCGGGCCTCCGGGACGGACGCTGGACCCGCGCGGCGGAGGAAGCGCTGCTGGCCGCCGGCGCGGAGGAAGCGTCGCGGCCGAGCGGACGACGGCGGGCATGAAGGCGCTCCGCCTCCACGGCGTCGGCGACCTCCGCCTGGCGGACGAGCCGGCCCCGGCCCCGGGCCGGACGAGGCACTGGTCCGGGTGACGGCCGTCGGCATCTGCGGCTCCGACCTGCACTGGTACGAGGAGTCGGGCATCGGCGACGCCGTGCTGACGCGGCCGCTGTGCTGGGCCACGAGGCGGCCGGCGTGATCGTCGGCGGAGCCGCGGGCGGGCAGCGCGTCGCCATCGACCCGCGATCCCGTGCGGCGGCCTGCGAGACTGCGCCGCTGGCCGCGGCCACCTCTGCCCGCAGCGTGCGGTTCCTCGGCCACTCGGCGACCGACGGCGCGCTGCGCGAGCTGCTGGCCTGGCCGCTCGCGAACCTCGTGCCCCTGCCCGGACTCGATCGACGACGCCGCCGGCGCGATGCTCGAGCCGCTGGGCGTGGCGATCCACGCGCTCCGCCTGGCCCGCGTCCGGCCGGGCGACTCGGTCGGCGTCTTCGGCTGCGGGCCGATCGGGCTGCTGGTCATCCAGCTGGCGCGCGCCGCGGGCGCCACGACCGTCGTGGCCACGGATCGCCTGCCTCACCGCGTCGACGCAGCCCGCCGCCTTGGCGCGGTCGCGGCCCTCGTGGACGGAGGCGACCGAGCGCGCGGTCCTGCTGCGAGGCGACCGGTGGACGCGGAGTCGACGCCGGCGATCGAGGTCGCCGGCGACGACGACGCGATCGATACCGCGACTCGCCCTGGCGCGGCCGGCGGCCACGGTCGTCGTGGCCGGGATCCCGGCCGGCGACCACTCGACGATCACGGCCTCGATCGCCCGCCGCAAGGGCCTCGACCTGCGCTTCTCGCGGCGCATGAACCGGGCCTATCCCCGGGCGATCGCCCTCGTCGAGGCCGGCGTCGTCGAGGTCTCGTCGCTGGTGACCCAGCGGTTCCCCCTCGCCGACTTCGAGGCGGCGTTCCGCAGCGCGGTTCGTCGAGATGGCCTCAAGATCATCGTGAATCCGTCCGCCCCGGCGCGGGCCGGAGGCACGCCATGAGCACGCGGCCGCCGGCGCGAGGCCCGCGCCGGCTGACCCGGGGATCCCCTGGTCGGGCAGGCGGGCGAGACCCCCCACGGAGACACCATGAACCCCACTGCGCAGCTCAACCGGGCCGGCCAGAGCCTCTGGCTCGACAACATCACCCGCGACCTGCTGACGAGCGGCAGGCTGCAGCGCTACATCGACGACCTGGCCGTCACCGGCCTCACCTCGAACCCGACGATCTACGACAAGGCGATCGGCGGCACGGCCGCCTACGACGATGCCGTCCGGTCGGCCGCCGCGGGCGGCGCGGGCGGCGAGGGGATCTTCTTCGACCTCGCGCTCGACGACCTCACCCGGGCCGCCGACCTCTTCCGCCCGATCCACGACCGGACGGGCGGCGTCGACGGCTTCGTCTCGCTGGAGGTCTCGCCGCTCCTCGCCTACGACGCGGAGGCGACGACCCGCGAGGCCGCCCGGCTCCACGGCCTGGCCGGGCGCGCCGAACCTGTTCATCAAGATCCCCGGCACCGCCGAGGGCCTCCGGGCGATCGAGGACACGATCTTCGCCGGCGTGCCGGTGAACGTGACCCTCCTCTTCTCGCCGGCGCACTACCTCGCCCAGGCCGACGCCTACACGCGCGGGATCGAGCGCCGCGTCGAGGCTGGCCTGCCGGCCCTACGTCGCCTCGGTCGCCTCGGTCTTCATCAGCCGCTGGGATTCGGCGGTCGCCGCCACGATCCCGGCCGACCTGAAGAACCGGCTGGGCGTCGCGGTCGGCCGGCGCGCCTACGCCGACTACCGCCGCTTCGTCGCGTCGGACCGCTGGCAGCGGCTGCTCAACGCCGGCGCCCGTCCGCAGCGACTCCTCTTCGCCAGCACCGGGACGAAGGATCCCGCGGCGTCCGACGTCCTGTACGTGGCGGGCCTGGCGGCGCCGCACACGGTGAACACGATGCCGGAGGAGACGCTCCTCGCCTTCGCCGACCACGGGTCGGTCGGCGACCTGCTGCCGGCCGATCCGGCGGCCGCCGACGCCCTCCTGGCGCGGTTCGCCGCTGCCGGCGTCGACGTCGAGGCGGTCGGTCGCGATCTCCAGGAGAAGGGCGCGGCGGCGTTCGTGACGTCCTGGACCTCGCTGCTGGAGCGGATCGCGGCCAAGGTCGCCGAGGTCGCCGGGGCGCCCCGTTGAGCTCGCTCGGTTCCGCGGACGAGGTCTCTGCCGGACGGGCCGCCCGGATGGCTCCCCGACGCGACCCGCTGATCCCCGCCCTGCCGAACCTGCGCGACGTCGGGCGGCCACCCGACGCGCGACGGCGGGCGCGTCCGCAGGGGCCTGCTCTACCGGTCCACCGACCTCAGCAGGGTCGACGGGACCGCGGCGGCGGCGCTCGGGCGGCTGGGCATCCGGACGGTCTACGACCTGCGCACGGCGGGCGAGCGGGCGGGGCAGCCCGACCGGCTTCCGCCGGGCAGCGCCTACGTCGTGGCCGACATCCTGGGAGACGCGCCGGGGATGACTCCGGCCGAGTTCGCGACGCTCTTCGAGGCCCCGGCGGCAGCGACGAAGGCGCTCAGCGGCGGCCGGTCCGCCATGTTCTTCGTGACCGCGTATCGCGAGTTCGTGCGCCTGGACAGCGCGCGGGCGGGCTATCGGCGGCCGTTCTCCGACCTGGCTGGCGGCGCCAGCACGCCCGCCCTGTTCCACTGCACCACGGGCAAGGACCGGACCGGCTGGGCAGCCGCCGCCCTGCTGATGCTCCTCGGCGTTCCCGACGACGCGGTCATGGAGGATTACCTGCTCAGCGGCCCGCGGCTGCTCCCCCTGGTCCGACCCATGGTTGACGCGTTCGCGGCGCGGGGCGGCGACGCCGAGCTGCTGTGGCCCCTCGTCGGCGTCCGACCGGCCTACCTCGAGGCGGCCCTCGACGAGGTGCACCGGCCGGTACGGCTCGATCGACGGCTACTTCGCCGAGGGCCTGGGGATCGACGCCCGGGACCAGGAGGCACTCCGCGCGATGCTCGTCGAGCGCGGCTGAGCGCCCGCTCGCGCCCGTGCGGGCCGGGGGTGCGGCGGTCGCCGTCGTGCTCCCTTCCCCGACGCCGCCTCGACGTTGCAGCCGCGCGCGCGATGCCCGTGGCCGCGCTGCCGAGCTCGGTGATCCGCCCCCGTCAGCCCGGGGCGCCGCGCAGGCGTTCCAGGGCGACCCGCTGGATCCCCATGATCGCGATCGCGTCGGTGATCCGGCCGTCGAGGGTCATGGCCAGCGCCTCCTCGAAGGGGACCCAGCGGACCGCGAGATCCTCGGTGGCCTCGGGTGCTGCCGTACCGCCGGCGAGGTCGCTGGCGACGTACAGGACGCCGGCTTCGTCGGTCACCGAGTTCGAGAGGTGGAAGCGGCCAAGCTCGCGCCAGCCGGCCGCGACGACGCCTGTCTCTTCGCGGAGCTCGCGGCGGGCGCCTTCGAGGGGGTCCTCGCCCGCCGGGACGCCGCCCTCGGGGATCTCCCACGAGTAGGCATCGATGGGATAGCGGTGCTGGCCCACGAGCAGGACCCGGTCGTCGTGGTCGAGGGCGACGATCCCCGCGGCCAGCGACGCGAAATGGACGACGCCGTAGATGCCGGGGCCGCCGTCGGGCCGAACCACGTCGTCGTGCCAGACCGTGACCCAGGGGTTCTGGTAGGCGACGCGGCGGGCGCGACGCCGCCAGGGGCCGATCACGGTGGGCGCGGGCTCACTGCTCATTCCCGCATCGTAGCGGGGCGGGGGACGGGACGACCGCGCTGCGTTCGTTCGCCCAGCTCGACCTCGTGGTCAGCCCGGCCTCGGTGACCTCCCCGGCATCAGGCCTGCTTGAGCGCAGTCGCGATCTCGGCGGCCCAGGCGCGGATCTCGTCCCACGGCCGGAAGTCGCCCTCGGGAGCCCGGACCGCGGTGAGGAGGACCTTCTCGCCGAGACCGAGCCGGCTTCGGTCGACCTGCCCGGCGAAGACCCGGTGCTCGCGGGCGCCCGTCGCCGCGATGAGGTCGCCGACGTCGACCGGCTCGTCGTCGGGCTTCGGCTCGTGGCCGACCGGCCCGCTGGAGAAGAACCAGACCGGCCGGGTCGCGATCTCCTTCGAGTAGCGCTCGACGAAGTTGACCGCGGAATCCATCCAGTGGCCCACGTAGACGCTGCTGCCCAGGATGATGGCGTCGTATCCGTCGAGGCTCGTCACCGCGTCCGGCGGCAGGACGGCGGTCTCGAACCCGGCGGCCACGAGCGTCGCGCTGATCTCCTCGGCGATCTCGAAGCTGGCGCCGTGCCGGGAAGCGACGCTGACAAGGACCTTCATGGGGCGCGTCCTCTGGGGCGGGATCCGGGGGAACCGGGCGGACCCCTGTCGTCCCCAGACCGTACCGGCGGGGCCTTCCACGGCGCAGGGCCGAAGCGCCCGGAAACGCGCGCCGATCGTCGCTCCGACCCGGGCGCCCCGCGGACGGCTGCGCGCCGTCGGTTCTCGGACCGCTGCGATTTCGTGACCTCGGCCCCTACCGCGCCGACCGCCCAGCACCCATCGTTCGGGGACGAGCAGCCCGGTTGCCTGGAGGTGAAGGATGACCGCGCGGGTTGGAGATCGGATCGTCGTCGAGTCGCGAGAAGGTGGGCCAGGCGGCGCGCGAAGGCGCGATCCTCGAGGTCATCGAAGCGTCGTACGGGATCCGCTACCGGGTCCGTTGGGACGACGGCCACGAGAGCACGATCCGGCCATCGGCCGGGAGCGCCCGGACCATCGACGGGCCGGCATCGAAGCCGACCTGATCGAGCGGTCGCCGGCCGAGGCCGGCGACCTGCGGGAAGGCGATCTCAGGCCCGGGATCGCGCCTCCGCGGCGGCCCGTCCGTCGGGCGCGAACCGCTCGCCCGGCAGGGCCGCGAACCGCTCGCCCGGCAGGGCCGCGAACCGCGGGCGCACCTCGTGTCGGAGAGCCGGGTCGTGGCGCCGGTCGCCCGGGCGCGGAGCGTGCTGGGGGCGCGGTGCCGGGTGCTGCGGACGCGGCACGGCGCGCCCGGGGGCCTCGTGCCGACCCCGTGGTCGGCCCGACCGCCCGGGATCTGGCCCGCCGACCGAGCCGGTCGGAGGTGTCGCGTGCCGGCGTCCCCGCCGCGGGGCCGGGCCGCCATCCCCCGGTGCTCGGCGGAGCGAAGGCGGATCGGCTCGGGGGCGATGGAGCGGTCGGGCTCGAAGCCCGGGACGACTTCGACGGCGATCACGCGACGGAGGAGCCGCTCGATGTCGTGCAGGAGCGGCGCCTCGTCGACGCAGACGAGCGAGATCGCCATCGCCGTCCGCGCCGGCCCGCCCGGTCCGGCCGATCCGGTGGACGTAGTCCTCGGGGACCATCGGCAGCTCGTAGTTGACGACGTGCGGCAGGGCGTCGATGTCGAGCCCGCGGGCCGCGATGTCGGTCGCGACGAGGACGGCGACCCGGCCCGCCTTGAAGTCGGCCAGGGCGCGAACGCGCTGCGCCTGGCTCTTGTTGCCGTGGATGGCGGCGGTCGCGATCCCGTCGCGGGCGAGCTGCTCGGCGAGCCGGTTGGCGCCGTGCTTGGTCCGGGTGAAGACGAGCGCCTGGTCGATGCGACCGCCGCGCACGAGCGAGCTCAGGAGCTCGCGCTTGCGCTCGCGGTCGACCGGGTGGACGACCTGGCGGACCAGCTCGGTCGCGGTGTTGCGGGGGGCGACGTCGACTTCGGCAGGTCGTCCAGGAACCGGTTGGCCAGCTCGCCGGATCTCGTCCGAGAAGGTCGCCGAGAAGAGGAGGTTCTGGCGGCGCTGCGGCAGGAGGGCGAGGATCTTGCGGATGTCGCGGATGAAGCCCATGTCGAGCATCCGGTCCGCCTCGTCGAGGACGAGGATCTCGACCTGCGAGAGGTCGATCGTGCGCTGGCCGACGTGGTCGAGGAGGCGGCCGGGCGTCGCGACGACGATCTGGGCTCCGGCGCGCAGGGCGCTCGACCTGGGGGTCGAAGCCGACGCCGCCGTAGATCGTGATCGAGCGGATGGGCCGGCGGGCGCCGTAGGTCCGGACGCTCTCCTCGACCTGGAGGGCGAGCTCGCGGGTCGGGACGAGGATGAGGGCGCGGACGTGGCGTCGCGGCGCCGCGCGGCGATCGTCGTGGCGGGCCGCCTCGCCGTGGAGGCGCTGGAGCATCGGCAGGACGAAGGCGGCCGTCTTGCCGGTGCCGGTCTGGGCGCCGGCGAGCAGGTCGCGGCCGGCGAGGACGAGCGGGATGGACGCGGCCTGGACGGGGGTGGGCTCGGTGTAGCCCTGGTCCGCGACCGCGCGGAGGAGCTCGGGCGTCAGCCCGAGATGATCGAAGGACACGAAGTGCTCCTGACGGGGCCCTCCCGCACGGTGCGGGGCCCGGTCAGGGCGCTGGGGTGGATCGAGATCGGCGGCATGGGAACCGGGGCGCTGACCGGAGCGCCCATCGAGCACGAGAGGACAGCAGTCTACGCGAGATCCCCGGGTGACGCCCGCGACGCGACCGCGATGGTTGGCCTCGTGTCAGCCCTCGGCGGTGACCGGCTCGAGGTCGATGGTGCGGACCTGTCGGCTGCGCCCTGCCTCCGTGCGCACCGTGGCCGCCGGGACGACCGACCCGCCGAGCTTCTCGATGACCGCCAGCTCGCCGGCGTAGAGGCCGGTTCCGAGGATCCGGACGCGCTGCCCGACGGCGAGGCCGGCCCGGCCACGGCGGGCGGTCAGGTCGATGGCGACCACGCTGGTCCGGACGATCGGTGCCTCGCCCGGCGGGAAGGCCGGCGCCTTCGGGGGCGTGCGCTTGACCGGATAGACCACCTTGCGCTTGCGGGCCACCTAGCGCGGTCTCCGCGTGCGGGTGACATCCTTCGGCGGCTTCGGCTCGTGGCCGGGGCGCGGCGGATTCGGGCTCGTGCCGGGAGCCATGTCCGGCCGCGGCGGAAGGGGCCCGCGAGCCCGCGCCGACTGGACCGCGTGCTCGAACTCCCGGGCCACGTTGGCGGGAGTGCTGGCCGCCCAGGCCGCCTGGATCTGGCGAACCCGGTCGGTCTCCGCAGCGCGCTGGGCGCGCTCGTGCCTCGATCGCTTGGTCATCCGTACCTCGCGTTGCCGCGCCTGCGGCGCGGGTCTGCACGGAGTGTACCGCGTGATCGCGCGGGAGCCCATGCGGGTCCCCCCGTTGCGCCGCGACCCGCTCCGGACGGGGACGCGGTCCATACAATCGCGGGGACCACACCCTCGGAGCGCGCCAATCTCGTTCCGCGTGCTGCCCAGCCCACGCCCTTCGGACAGGAGTCGGACGACGATGAAGGCACACTCGATCACGATGCTCGGCAGCGGGCTGATCGGCGACTTCTACACCATGACCCTCCACGGCCAGCGCGGCCGCGATCGCGTCCGTGTCGTCTACTCGCGGAGCGAGGACCGCGGGGCGGCCTTCCGCGAGCGCTGGGGCATCCCCGAGTCGACGACCGACATGGCCGCCGCGATCAACCACCCGGACACCGACGTCGTGATCGTCGCCCTCCCGAACCATCTCCACGAGGAGGCCGTCACCGCGGTCGCCCGGGCCGGCAAGGCCGTCCTGTGCACGAAGCCACTGGGCCGCAACGCCGCCGAGGCCCGCCGGATGCTCGAGGCGGTCGAGAAGGCCGGCGTCTTCGCGGGCTACCTCGAGGACCTCTGCTACACGCCGAAGACGCTCAAGGCGATCGCGTCGGTCGCAGGCGGGCGCCATCGGCGACGTGACGTGGGTGCGCTCGCGGGAGACGCACCCCGGACCCCACTCCGCCTGGTTCTGGGACGGCCGGCTGACCGGCGGCGGCGCCATCATCGACCTCGGCTGCCACTGCATCGAGATCGCCCGCAACTTCGTCGGCAAGGGGAACCGCCCGCTCGAGGTGATGTGCCACACCGACACCCTGGTCCACCCGATCGCCGACGAGGACAATGCGATCGCGCTCATCCGCTTCGAGTCGGGCGCCATCGGCCAGTTCGAGGTGAGCTGGACGTTCCGCGGCGGGATGGACCTCCGCGACGAGGTGGCCGGGACCGGCGGCACGATCTGGATCAACCACTTCCTCCGCACCGGCTTCGAGATGTTCACGGCCGGCGGGGGGAGCGGCTACGTGGCGGAGAAGGCCGAGACGTCGGCGGGCTGGCTCTTCCCGGTGGGCGACGAGGTCTCGGAGCTCGGCTACGTGGACATGTTCACCGACATGTTCGACGCGCTCGAGGGCGGGCGCTCGCCCCAGGAGACCTTCTACGACGGGTACGTCGTCAACGCGATCATGGACGCGGCCTACGCATCGGCGAAGAGCGGTCGCTGGGAGCCCGTCGACCTGTTCGAGTGGCGCGGTGGCTCGACACCCCGCATCGGCTCGACGCCCGAGCTGTACGAGGGCCACGTCGTGATCAAGCGGGAGATCCTCCCCGACGGGCGCCACAAGCTCATCCTCAAGGATCCCGCGTCGGGCAGCTTCGTCGACCGCGTGGTCGCCGGCGGATGACCTTCCGACTCGACGTGCTGCCGGCCAGCCGGCCGCGCCGCCACCCTGCCCTGCGGGCCGGCGGGGACGCGCCCGCGGCCGTCGGCCCTGCGCCGGCGCGCCTGAGCGGCGGGGCCGTATTCTTGGCGCCGTGAGCCTCTTCGAGCTGGGCAAGCATCCAGACCTCGTCGCACCCGTCCTGGTGGCCTCGTTCGACGGCTGGGTCGACGCGGGCGCTGCCGCCACGACCGCGGCGGCCCGCCTGGCGGAGGGCGCCGAGACGATCGCGACGTTCGACGCCGACCGCCTCTACGACTACCGGGCCCGGCGACCGACCCTCGAGATCGTGGACGGCAAGCCGGATCGACTGACCTGGCCGGAGCTGACGCTCCGCTGGGTGCGGTTCGGGGAAGGCGACCTGCTGATCCTCTCCGGGCCGGAGCCGGACTTCCGCTGGCACGAGCTCGAGCAGGCCGCGGTGGACCTCGTCCGGCGCCTGGAGGTTGCCGCCTGGATCAGCCTGGGCGCAATCCCGGCCGCCGTCCCCCACACGCGACCGGTGCCGATCCTGGGCACCGAGTCACGCCCGGGTCTCCTCCGCGGGGGCGTGACGGCCGGGCCCGACGGCGTCCTGCGGGTCCCGTCCGCCGCGATCTCGGTGCTGGACCTCGCGGTGAGCGGGGCCGGCGTGCCGACGGTCGGCTACTACGCCCAGATCCCCCACTACGTGACCGGCGACTACCCGCCGGCCTCGGTGGAGCTCCTCCGCCTCGTCGGCCAGCACCTCGGGGGCGACGTCGCGATGGGCGAGCTGCGCGACGAGGCACGGCGGGTCCTCGCCCGTCTCGCCACCGCGACCGCAGCGGACGATGCCACGCGGGCCTACGTCGAGCGCCTGGAGGCGATGGTCGACGAGGCGCGCCGGCCGGCCGGCGACGACCTGATCAGCGAGATCGAGCGCTTCCTGCGCGACCAGGGCGGCTCCGGCGAGCGCGCCTGATGCCGTCGCGGGCCGCCGCTCAGCCCGAGAGCAGCGGCGCGATCCCCCGCCGGTAGACGGCCTCCCACGAGTACTCCGTCCGGACCCGGCGGGCGAACGTTGCGAGCGCGTCACGGTCAAGCCGGGCCAGCACCAGGGCGGCGACGCGAGCGGGATCGGCATCGGGGTCGACGTACAGCGCGGCCTCGCCGGCCAATTCACGGAGCGCCGGCAGGTCGGAGCAGATGATCGGCAGCCGGTGGACGGCCGCCTCGAGGATGGGGATGCCGAACCCCTCGTCGCGACTGGGAAGGAGCAGGAGGTCAGCGAGCCGATAGAGATCGTGGACCAGGGCCTCGCTGGCCGGCTCGGGCAGCAGCTCCGCGAGGAAGGCGGCGGCCTCGTCGAGGCCCAGCTCTCGCCGCAGGCCGACGAGGGTGGCGAAATAGGCGCTGGCCGCGGCATCGTGGGGATCGACCGGGCCGGTGACCACGAGCCCGGCGCTCGGCCGCCCGTTCGCGCGCATGGCCGCGACGACGCGCAGCGCCAGCTCGATGTTCTTGCGCGGCGTGACTCGGGCCGGCAGCAGGATGAGCGGATCGAAGGTGAGGAGGTCGGCGGCGCGGATCAGGCCGATCGTGGCGTCGGCCAGCCCGAGGAGCGCCGCGACGTCGACCCCGTCGGGCACGACTCGGACTGTCGCCGATGGGCACACCCTGGAGCACGGCGAGGTCCGCGCGACGGGCCTCGGAGATGGCGACCAGGGTGGCGCCGGGCCACGCCCTGCGCAGGAGGTCCCATGGGTGGCCCCCGTGGAGCGTCGACCGGTAGGCTGGCAGCGTCCAGGCCAGGTCGTGATGCCAGAGGATCAGGCGCGGGGCACCCGCCTGCGTCGCGTGCGCGTGCAGGGCGGCGGTGAGCGCCAGGTTCAGGTTCAGCGAGGCCACGTTGTGAGCGATGACGACCTCGACGTCGCCGAGCGCGGCCGCGAGGTCGTCGGCGAGGGCGGCCACGGCCGCGTCGAACGAGGCCGGGATCCGACCGGCGTCGAGGTCGGCCTGGAGCGCGACGACGTCGGGGTGCCGAGTGTCGGCGAGGGGGATGCCGACGAAGGCGACGCGGGGATCCGGGGAGGCGCCGCGGCCCGCCACGATCCGAACCCGGTGGCCGGCGTCGGCCAGGAGGCGGGCATGCTCGCCGAGCACGCGCTCGACGCCGCCGATGACCGGTGGCGATGTGTAATGGATGATGGCGATCGTCCGCGGCTGCGCGCTCACGCTCGGCGCGAGGTCCATGACACCATCAGGCTCCCTCGCCGAAGCACTCGTGGAGCAGCGCATCCAGGCGCCGCTGGAGCACGGCGTACGAGAAGTGGCGGCGGGCGAGGTCGTAGTTCACCTCCGCCCAGGCCGCGGCGAGGTCCGGGTTCTCGATGAGGCGCCAGGCATCGTCGACCGTGGCAGCCCGGATGTAGCCGTCGAACTCGACCACGCGGAAGCCGTGAGGCTTGATGTCGAGCTCGTAGATCGAGTAGCGATTGACGACGAGCGGGCGCCGGAAGTAGACCGCCTCGAGGAACGCGTTGCCGAACCCCTCGATGCTGGACCCGTACGTGACGAGGTCCGCGTGGGGATAGATGTCGGCCAGGACGTACCGGCGGCGCCCGTCGGGCGTCGTCCCGCGCGTTGCGTTCACCTGGTGGGCCTCGAACCGCACGTGGACGCCGAGGAGGCGCGCGTACTCCCGCACCCGCTGCTCGTACTCGTCGCCCTCGTCGCCGCTCGCGTGTGAGATGACGAGCGTGGCCGGGATGCCCAGGCGGCGCGTCAGCTCGATCGCGTGTTCGATCCCCTTGCGCTGGACGATCCGGGTCGGCTGCAGGATGAGGGCTTCCCCCGCTCCGACGCCCAGGTCGGCCCGCGCACCGCGGGCCCAGTCGTCGAGAGGCGGCGGCGGCGTCTCGAAGTCCATGACGTTGGGGATCACCCGTGCCACGAGGCCGGTCCGCGAGGCCAGCTGCTTGGCCTGGACGGAGTTGATGACCACGTGGCGGATGGACGGAAGCGGCGGCGGGAAGGCCGCGGCGATCAGATCGGCGACGCTGTTGGCGGCGAAGCGCTGGCGCTCCCAGGCGAAGTCGTGGTGGTGGGCGAGGACGGGGATCCCGGTCTCCGCCACGACCTCGGCGAGGGCAAGGCCGAGCGGCAGGTTGAGGGGGATGGCGAGCGCGTTCTCGACGACGAGCAGGTCGAGGTCGAAGTCGCGCAGGAAGTCGTAGAGGGCCCGCTTGAGCTCCACCTTCAGCTCGTCGATCCGGCGCGTCACGTGGGGCGGCCGGACGTACGGCGAGAAGAAGTCGCGGCGACGGACGAGCGGGTGCTCCGCGTCGGCGGCGGCGGTCACCTCGCGGCTCGCGGCGTACACCTCGTCGTTGATCGCGTCGATCTCGGGGTGGCGGTAGAACGCCTCCGGCACCACGCGGCTGCGCTCGCGGCGGCCGATCGAGCTCGCCGGCGAACCAGAAGCAGGTATGGCCGAGGCGCTCGAGCACCGTCTCCCACTTCGCGGCCTCGAGCGACACGCCATCGGTGCCGGCCAGGCGGGTGGAGACGAAGCCGATCCGGCGGGGCTGCTGCGGTGCCATGGCCCCACGGTACGCCGGGGCTCGGCGGCTGTCGACCACACGCTCGGGATCCGCGGGCGGCGGCGAGCGGCTACCATCGGCCGTCGTGACCGAGACCGCGGGAGACCGCTCCTACCGCGCGCTCCTGCGTGTCCCCACGCTGGGGCGGGTCATCCTCTCGATGCAGATCGCGCGCACGGCGCAGTCGATGCTGGGCGTGGCGATCGTCCTCTTCACCCTCGCCGCCTACGACTCGCCCGGGCTGGCCGGGATCGTCACCTTCGCCTCGATCTTCCCGGGACTCCTGGTCAGCCCGATCGCGGGCGCCCTCCTGGACCGCCACGGACGGGTTCGGCTGATCGTCGTCGACTACGCCGTCGCGCTCGCGTCGCTGACCCTCATCGGCGGGCTCGCCCTGGCCGGGCTCCTGCCGGCGTGGCTCCTCGTCGTGATCGCGCTGGTCTCGTCGGTGACCGGCATCTTCAGCCACACGGGCCTGCGGAGCCTCTTCCCGATCCTCGTGCCGCGCCACCTCTGGGAGCGCGTGAACGCGCTCGATTCGAACGGCTACGTCGTCGCCACGATCCTGGGGCCGCCGCTGGCCGCCGGGCTGGTCGCCACCATCGGCGGTCCCGTCACGATCCTCGCCATCGCGGTCGCCTTCGGCGCGGCCGGTGCCGTGATGGTCCGCGTCCCCGAGCCCCACGTCGAGACGGTCACGACCGGGCGGCTCCTCGCCGACGCCTGGCAGGGGCTCATCTACTGGTGGCGCAACCGGACGCTCCGCGGGCTCGGCTTCTCCCTGTCGATCGTCAACCTCGCGAGCGGCATGACGACGATCGTGATCCCCCTCGCCGTGGTGAACGTCCTGGGTGCGGGCGAGGCGGTCGTCGGCCTCGTCTTCGCGATCGCCGGGGTGGCCGGGATGGTCTCCGTGCTCGTCTTCGGGCGCCTCGACACCCGCGGTCGCGAGTGGCCGATGATCGTGGTCCCGATCTTCCTCAGCGCCGGCGCCGTGGCCCTCATCCTGCCGGCCGTGGGCGCCGGCGGCGTCGAGGTCGGGCTGGGGGCCGGGCTCGTCTTCCTCGCCGCCCACTCGCTCGCGATCGGACTCCTCCAGGGGCCGCTGGACATCGCCCTCTTCACCGTCCGCCAGCGGCGCACCGATCCGGCCTGGATGGGGCGCGCCTTCGCGGTCTCCATGGCGGTCAACTTCATGGGGTTCCCCATCGGCGCGGCCGCGGCCGGGCTGATCGCGACGGTCTCGCTGCCCGCGGCGGTGGGGCTGGGGGTCGTCGCCTGCCTGGTCGGGGGCGTCCTCGCCGCGGTCATGATCCCCCGCCGCTGATCCCGTTGGGCCCAGACCGCGCCGGCCGCTGCCGGACGACGACGCCCGTCGTCGCGTACGCTCTCGCCATGCATGACGATCTGGGCGAGATCCTCTGCCCGACCTGCGCGAGCTACGGTCATCCGTTCCTCGAAGCCTGCCCCGTCTGCGGCGCGCAGCGCGAATCCCGCTACGCGGCCGCGATGACGGCGCCCGACCAGGGGTTCGCCGCCCTGCCGCTCGACCCGCGCGTCGCGCGGGAAGTGACCGAGGTCGTCCTGCGCTACACCCTCACGCGCGGCGCGGGGTCGCCGACCGCGGACTTCCACGAGGGGCTCGCCACCGTGGCCGGCGCCCTCGCCTACCGCCTCCGCGTCGCCGGGGACCCCGCGGCGGGCTCCGATCGCGGCCTCCTGGAGATCGGCGAGATGGACCTCGTCGTCAGGGAGCGCCCGGCCCGCGAGCGGGTCCGCGTCCCGCTGGACGCCATCCTGGCAGTGAGCCCGGCGGCCCGCGGCCGACGGGCGGACGCGTGGTCGGGCCTCGCCTTCGAGGACCGCCGCGAGCAGACGTCGCCGCCCCGGCTCGATGGCGACCTGGTCATCGCCCACGCGACTCCGACCGGGCTCGTCCGGATCGCGCTGGCCAACCCACCGGGAATCCTGGCCGCGCGGGCGAGGCCGGATCACTACGCGATCCTGGCCCGCTGGATCGGGATCGCCGCCGCGGCCGCGGCGGAGCGCCGATGGACGGCGGTCGGGCCGCGGCGCCATGCGCACGAGCTCGGGCTCGCGAGCGCGCCGCCCGGCGGCTGGCCGGCCCCGGCGGCGGATGCGGCTGCGGATCCGCCATCGGTTGCGGATGCGCTGCGGCTGCTCGAGGAGCTTCGCGCGGCCGGACTCGTGTCGGACGGCGAGTACGCCGCCAAGCGTCGCGAGATCCTCGACCGAATCTGAGACCGGCGCGCCGCCGGAGGGGGGACGGATGGACAGCTTCGACTTCATGATCATCGGCGCGGGGGCGGCCGGCGAGGCTGCCGCGTTCGGCGCCCTCGCCAGGGGAGCGAGCGTCGCGATCGTCGACCGGGACCTCTTCGGCGGTTCCTGCCCGTTCTGGGCCTGCCTGCCGTCGAAGACGCTCCTCCACGCAGCGGGGATTCACGCGCTCGGCGGAGACTATCCGTGGGCCCGGGCCGCCGCGCGGCGCGACTGGATGATCAACCGCGAGGGGATCCCCTACCCCGACGATGCCGGCCACGTCGCCCGGCTGGCCGAGGCAGGCGCCGAGGTGGTCCGCGGCGACGCGCGCGTGGTCGGGCGCGGCGCGCTCCGGGTGCGGCTCGCCGGGGGCGGCGAGCGCGAGCTGCGCGGGCGCTTCCTCGTGGTGGCCGTCGGGACGCGCGGCGCGGTCCCGGACCTCCCGGGCCTGGACGCCGTGACGGCGTGGTCGAACCGCGAGGCGACGGGCGCGCGCGACCTGCCGCGCAGCCTCGTGGTCCTGGGGTCCGGCCCGAGCGGCCTCGAGCTCGCCCAGGTCTACGCCCGCTACGGCGTGCCGACGGCGATCGTCGCCCGTCGCCGCCTCAACGCGAAGGATCATCCGCGCAACAGCGCAGCTCTCGCGGCAGGACTGGCGAAGGACGGCGTCGACGTCCGGCTGGGGGTCGAGCCGGTGGCCGTGGAGGCTGGCGCGGGACCCGCGGGCGCCCATCGCGTCCGGCTCTCCGACGGCAGCCACGTGGCGGGTGCCGAGATCCTCCTGGCCGTCGGCCGGGTCGCCCCGCTCGACGGCCTCGGGCTCGAGACGATCGGCGTGACGCTCCGCGAGGGACGGGCGCGGCCGGACGACCGGCTCCGCATCGCGGAGGACGTCTTCGTCGCGGGTGACGCGGCGGGCCCCGAGATGCACACCCACCTGGCCCATTACCAGGGCGAGATGGCGGTCAGGATGGCGCTCGGCGACGATGTCCGGCCCGACTTCCGGGCGATCCCCCGGGCGACCTACACCGACCCGGAGACCGCCGGCGTGGGGCTGACCGGCGATGAGGCACGGCGGGCCGGCCTCGACGCGTTCGAGGAGACGACCGACCTCGCGACCAGTGCCAAGGGCTACGTCACGGATGCCGCCGGCCACTGCACGGTCGTCGTCGACCGCGGGTCGCGGACCGTCGTGGGCGCGTTCATCGCCGGGCCCGGCGCGTCGGAGGCCATCCACCTCGCGGTCCTGGCCGTCAAGACGCGCACCCCGCTCGCCGTGCTGGCCGACACGATCACGGCGTTCCCGACCACCAGCCGAGTCCTGGGGACCACGTTCACGGCCGCGCTCGCCACCCTGGGGGAGTGACCGGGAACGGGAAGGCGCCAACGCCGGCCCCAAGCGCCCGCGCCAGCGCCCCGGCGCCGGCGCGACACCTCACGCGGCGGCGTCGTCCTCGGGGCGGCGGGGGCGCCCGGCGACGGCCGCGCCGGCGAGGAGGATCACCAGGACCGCGACGGTGAAGGCGGCGACGGTGGCCGGCGTCCCTTCCCGGCGGGCCCAGGCGGCGTCCCGCGCCGGAGGCGATGGGTCCGCGCTCGGGGCGGGCCGGGCGGGTGGCGGCGCATCGCCCCCCTCGAGCGGCGCGACGGCATGGCCGCCCGCCGTCACCACCGCGACGGGCCCACCGGTCGGCGGGTGGCCGCCGTCCTTGCCCCCGCGATCGACGGACCGGGATGGCGCGGAGGGGTCGGCCGGGGGTGGGGTGCCGACGCGCGGCACGCCCAGCATCTCGGGCAGGGTCACGAACCGGAACCCGCGGGCCCGGTAGCGGGCGATGATCGCCGGCAGCGCCCGCGGTGTCACCCGCGGTCCCGCGTGGAGCAGGACGATGGAGCCCGGCCGCCCGGCGGTGGCGTTCCGGACCACGCCGCCAACCGTCTGGCGCGCCACCGTGTCGGCGGCCGTCGTGTCCCACAGGACGACATAGGGGAAGCCCGCGGCGGCCGCCAGCCGATCCGTGGCCGCGTTCCGCGCCCCGTACGGCGGCCGGTAGTAGGGGAGCATCGCCCGCCCCGTCGCCCCTTCCACGATCTCGCGGGTCCGGGCGAGGTCCCTGGCCACCGCGCCCGGCGCGAGGTCGCGGGTGTCGCGGTGGAGGTACGAGTGGTTGGCCAGCGGGAAGCCGGCGGCCGCGATCTGGCGCCACAGCGCCGGCGCTCGCTGGACGTAGATGGCCGTGACGAAGAAGGTCGCCGGCACGCGCTCGCGGACGAGGATCCGGTAGATCTGGCGCAGGGTGGCGGGGCTCCAGCCATCGTCGAACGTGAGGGCCACGACGCGGGCCGTGCGCGGACCGTGGCGGATCACCGTCGGCGCCGGGACGGTCGCGGCCGGGTCGGCGGCGCGCGCGGGCGTCGCCCAGCCCGCGGCCCCCGCGAGCGGCGCCGTCGCCGGGACGACCAGCGGCCGCCAGGACGGCCGCCAGGACCGCATGCCGCAGGGACGGGCGGGCGATCATCGCGGCGCCCCCGGCGGGTCGTCGAGGATCCGCCAGCCGCGCGCGATCGCCAGGGGCCGGAGATCTCGATCGGGCGCCACCGCGACCGCCTCGACGGCGAGGTCGAGCAGCGGGGCGTCCGCCAGGGAGTCGCCGTACGCCGCCAGGAGCGGGGCGCCGGCCGCCAGCGCCGCCACGCGGTCCGCCTTGAGCGACCCGGTGCCGACCCGTCCGGCGAGGCGACCCGTCGTGCGCCCGTCGGCCATCTCGAGCGGCGTCCCGAGGCCCACCACCGGGCCGGCCGGTCCGGCCGCCAGGCGCGCCACGAACGCGGCGAGGACGGGCTCGTACGTGCCCGACGCGATCACCACCCGGGCCCCGCTCGCGGCGGTCGCCTCCAGCGCGTCGAGAACCAGCGGGCGACGCCTGGGCCAGAGCTCGTCGTCCACGACCCGGGCTGCCATGGCCTCGAGCTCATCCGGCGGTGAGCCCGTCGAGCAGGCGGGCAAGGTCGCGGATCCAGCGATCGCGGAACGCCTGGCGCGAGACCACCCCCAGGCGCACGAGGGGGAGGGCCGCCAGGCGGGGAGCCAGGAAGCGACGGTAGCGGCCGCGTCGTCCATGGTCGACCAGCCAGCGCCCGACCCCTCGCCAGGTCTCGCCGCTGGTGCAGGTCCCCTCGAGGTCCGCGGCGACGAGCGGCGCCGCGAGCGGCGCAGGAGCGGACGGGTCGCCGGGGATCCGGGGTGCCACACCGGAAGGATACGGCGGCGCCCGGCAGCCGGCGAGGCGGCAAGTGGCCGGGCCCGGGCCAGGGCGCCGCCGCGATCGGCGAGGAGGCCCCGATGGGCGCCGG
This sequence comes from uncultured Chloroflexia bacterium, assembly GCA_963827965.1. Taxonomy (GTDB): domain Bacteria; phylum Chloroflexota; class Limnocylindria; order Limnocylindrales; family CSP1-4; genus CTSoil-043. Next base: position 236,665 of record CAWHCW010000018.1, read on the forward strand.
CCGGGCGAACCGGTGGCGCGAAGGAAAGACGCGAGGGGGCTCCGTCGCCGGAGCCCCCTCGCGTCACTGGGGCGTGGTGAGGGCGCCCGCCGGGCGCCGGGGTGCTACTTGTCGCGGAAGGCGCCGTCGGACATCGCTGCCTGGGCCGCCGCGAGCCGCGCCACCGGGACGCGGAACGGCGAGCAGGAGACGTAGTTGAGGCCGATCTTCTCGCAGTGGTGGATCGACGCGGGGTCGCCGCCGTGCTCGCCGCAGATGCCGATCTTGAGGTTCGGGCGCGCGGAGCGGCCCTTGTCGACCGCCATCCGCATCTCGTCGACGATCACGTCGTCGAGGGTCTGGAACGGGTTCTCCGGGAGGATGCCGTCCTCGACGTACTTGAGGAGGAAGCCGCCCTCGGCGTCGTCGCGGCTGTAGCCGAAGGTCATCTGGGTGAGGTCGTTGGTGCCGAAGCTGAAGAACTCGGCGTGCTCGGCGATCTGGTCCGCGACCCACACGGCCCGCGGGATCTCGATCATGGTCCCGAACTTGAAGTCGATCGCCTCGCCGGCCTTGGCGACGACGGCCTCCGCCTCGGCGTCGAGGAGGGCCCGCGTCGCGATCAGCTCGTTCACGTGGCCGACGAGCGGGATCATGATCTCCGGGCGCGGATCCTTGCCGGCACGCTTCACCGCCACCGCGGCGTTGAGGATCGCCCGGGTCTGGATCTTCACGAAGTCCGGGATCATCAGCCCGAGGCGGCAGCCGCGGAGGCCCAGCATCGGGTTCTGCTCGTGCATCGACTTGATGGTCGCCAGGAGCTCCTTGTCCTCGTCGGTCGCGGCGTCGCCGGCCCTGGTGACCTTGACGAGCTGGTCCTCCAGGTTCGGGAGGAACTCGTGGAGCGGCGGGTCGATGAGGCGGATGACGACGGGCAGGCCGCTCATCGCGGCGAGGATCCCCTCGAAGTCGCCCTGCTGGAGCACCTCGAGCTTGCCCATCGCCGCGTCGAACTGGGCCACCGCGGCCCGCTCGTCGGCGCTGAGCTCCTCCTGCGCGGCGACCTTCGCCTTGGCCCTGGTCGCCGCGTTGGCGACCAGGATCGCGCCGCGGACGATCTCGAGGCGCTCGCCCTCGCGGAACATGTGCTCGGTGCGGCAGAGGCCGATCCCCTGGGCGCCGTAGCTGCGAGCCTGGGCGGCCTCCTCCGGCTTGTCGGCGTTGGTCCAGATCTGGAGCCGCCGCACCTCGTCGGCCCAGCCCAGGATCGTCTGGAGCTCGGGCTGGTCCTCGAAGCGGGCGGAGACGGTGGGAAGGGCCCCCAGGAAGACCTCGCCGGTCGCGCCGTCGAGGCTGATCCAGTCGCCCTCGGCGAACCCGATGTCGGAGACGGTGGACTTCGCCGTCTTCGTGCCGTAGTCGACGACCAGCTCGGCGCAGCCGGCGACGCAGGGCTTGCCGATCTGGCGCGCGACGACGGCAGCGTGGCTGGTGGCGCCACCGCGGGCCGTCAGGATGCCCTGCGCGACGGCCATGCCGTGGAAGTCGTCGGGGGAGGTCTCGACCCGGACCAGGACGACCGTCTCGCCACGGGCGACCCATTCGACGGCCACGTCGGCGTTGAAGACGGCCCGCCCGACGGCCGCGCCGGGGGACGCGTTGAGGCCGGCGGCGATCCTGCGGGCCGCCCTGCGGGCCGCCGGCTCGAACTGGTCGCGCAGGAGCTGGTCGACCTGGGCCGGCTCGATCCGCCCGATGGCCTCGCGCTTGTCGATGAGGCCCTCCTCGACCATGTCGACGGCGATCTTCACGGCGGCCGCGGCGGTGCGCTTCGCCGAGCGCGTCTGGAGCATGTAGAGCTTGCCGCGCTCGATCGTGAACTCGAGGTCCTGGACGTCCTGTAGTGGCGCTCCAGCTGGCTGGCCGATCGCCTGGAACTCCGCGTACGACGGCGGGCATCTCCTCGGCGAGGTGGCTGATCTTGGCGGGAGTCCGGATGCCGGCGACGACGTCCTCGCCCTGGGCGTTGACGAGGTACTCGCCGTAGAGGACGCTCTCGCCGGTGTTCGGGTCGCGGGTGAACGCGACGCCGGTGCCGGAGTCGTCGCCCATGTTGCCGTAGACCATCGTCACGACGTTGACGGCGGTGCCGAGGTCGTGGGCGATCTTCTGGCTGTTGCGGTAGTCGTTGGCGCGCTTGCCGAACCACGAGGCGAAGACCGCCTTGATGGCCAGGTCGAGCTGCTCGGTCGGCTCGGTCGGGAAGTCGCGGCCGGCGTCCTCGCGGACGACCGCCTTGAACTCGGCGACCAGCGCCTTGAGGTCGTCGACCGTCAGGTCGGTGTCCTTCGCGCCGTGGCCGTGGGCCTCCTTGGCGGCCTCGAGCGGCTCGTCGAAGCGCTCGGCGCGCACGCCGAGGACGATCCGCCCGAACATCGCGACGAAGCGGCGGTAGGCATCCCAGCCGAAGCGCTCGTTGCCGGTGAGGGCGATCAGCCCCGCCAGCGTCTCCTCGTTGAGGCCGAGGTTGAGGACGGTGTCCATCATCCCCGGCATCGAGAACTTGGCGCCGGAGCGGACCGAGACCAGGAGCGGGTTGGCGGCGTCACCGAAGCCCTTGCCGGTCTGCTGCTCGACGTCCTTCACGGCCGCGAGGACGTCCTCCCAGAGGCCCGCCGGGAGCGTCTTGCCGGCCTCGAAGTAGTCGTTGCAGGCCTCGGTGGTGATGGTGAAGCCCGGCGGCGTCGGGAGCCCGGCGTTCGTCATCTCGGCGAGGCCGGCGCCCTTGCCGCCGAGGAGGTCCTTCATGGACCCGTTGCCTTCCGCCCGGCCGTCTCCCCAGGCGTAGATGTAGCGCTTGGCAGCCGCGTGGGCGCGCGTGGTCGGAACGGCGTCGGGCATGAGCTGGGTTCTCCTGTGTGCTTGGCGGCGGGGCATGTCGTCGCCCCGCGATCGGTCCGCTTGCGTCGGGAGGAATTGTACCGGCCGAGCGCGGCGGCGGGCCGGGACCGGTCGGCCCGCTCTCGGGGGCCGGAGCGCCCGCCCGCCCTGCCGCGCGGACGGCGACGCGGGGCTACACTCGGGACGGCAGCGCGCCCGCGCGGGCGGCCGCAGGCAGGAGATCCCATCCCCCATGACCCATCACGTCGAGGACACCCGCGTCATCGCCGTTGACGCCCCCCAGTACAACGCCACCCTGGTGAAGCGGGTCGACCACACGGAGGACCTGGCCTCCGTCTGGGTCAGGTTCGACGACGAGCCGGTCGCCTTCGAGCCGGGGCAGTACATGACGATCGGGGTCTTCGCCGACGAGAAGCTCTGGCAGCGGCCGTATTCGGTGGCGTCGGCGCCGTCCGTCGCGGGCACCGAGGGCTACGAGTTCTACGTCCGCCTGGTCCCCGTCATCCGCTTCACGACGCTGCTCTGGCGCCTCCAGCCGGGGGCCCGGATGCGGATGATCGGCCCGAAGGGCAAGTTCATGCTCGAGCCGGACGACCGGCGCACCCACCTGTACGTCTCGACCGGGACCGGCCTCGCGCCGTTCATGGCGATGATCCGGCAGACGCGGGCCGAGGGACGGCCGCGCCGGACCGTCGTGCTCCACGGCGTCTCCCGCGCCTCGGATCTCGGCTACCGCGACGAGCTCGAGGCCCTGGAGCGCGAGGGGTCCTATCCCGTCCGCTACGTCCCCACGATCTCGCGGCCCGACGACCCGCGCAACGCCGGCTGGACGGGCCGCACCGGCCGCGTGGAGCAGGTCGTCGCGCGACGTCTGCCACGACCTCGGCCTCCGGGCCGGACCGGACCGTCGTCTACATCTGCGGCAACCCGGAGATGATCCTCAACGTGGAGCGGGTCCTCATGAGCCGCAACTTCCCCGAGTTCCACGTCAAGAAGGAGCTCTACTGGCCAAAGGGGAAGAGCCCGGCCGCCGCGGCGGCGGCCACGGGCGGCTGACCCGGGGCCAGCGAGCGCCTGTCGCCCGGAAAGGTGCCATTCGGCCCATCGAACATATGCGCGCTGGCGCATGGGTTGCGCACGCGCGTCGCGCACGATCTACCCTGACCGCACCGCGTCCTGGAGTTGCCATGCACACCGTCGTCGACAAGGCCCAGCTCTCGCCCAACGTGACCCGCCTGGTCATCGAAGCCCCCCGGATCGCCGAGATCCGCGCAGCCGGGCCAGTTCGTCATCGTCCACCGCGGACCCGGCGCCGAGCGGATCCCGCTCACGATCGCCGACGCGGACCGGGAGCGGGGCACGATCACGCTGGTGATCCAGGCCGTCGGCAAGAGCACCGAGGACCTCGTCGCGCTCGAGGTCGGCGACGCGATCCAGGACGTCGCCGGCCCGCTGGGCCGGGCGACCGAGCTCATCGAGTCCGGGCACGCCGTCTGCGTCGGCGGCGGCGTGGGGACCGCGGTCGTCTATCCCATCGCCCTCGGCCTCGCCGAGTCCGGGGTGAAGGTGACGAGCGTCATCGGCGGCCGCTCCAGGGAGTGGGTCATCTTCGAGGACGAGCTGCGCCGGGCGGGCGAGGTGATCACCTGCACCGACGACGGCAGCTACGGGCGGCACGGCTTCGTGACCGAGGCGCTCAAGGACGTCATCGAGGCCGGCGGCGTCGACGCCGTCTACGCCGTGGGGCCGGTCCCCATGATGCGGGCCGTCGCCGAGGTGACCCGGCCCTACGGCGTGCCGACCTTCGCCTCGCTCAACGCGATCATGCTCGACGGCACCGGGATGTGCGGCGGCTGCCGCGTCCAGGTCGGCGGGAAGACCGTCTACGCCTGCGTCGACGGCCCGGAGTTCGACGCCCACGCGGTCGACTTCCGGGAGCTGGCCGACCGGCTGGGGACCTACCGCGAGTTCGAGGCGCACGCCCTGGAGGTCGCCCATCGCCTGGCGGCCGAGAAGGAGGAGGCGCCGATCCATGCGCCGGACGGGAGCTGCCTGATCCCGGCGCTCGCGACGGCGGCCGAGCAGCAGGAGGCGGCCTCGGCCGCAGGGGAGTCCAAGCGCGTGACCGACAAGCCGAACCCCGCCCCCGACACGGGGGCCCCGGGCGCGTCCCACGGCGACTCGGAGTTCGAGCCCGCCTTCGACCATCCGCTCACCCCGCGGGAGCGGATGACGATCGAGCGGACCCACATGCCGGAGCAGGACGCCCTCGCGCGCTCGGCGAACTTCCACGAGGTCAACCTCGGGTACTCCGTGCCGCTGGCGGTCCTGGAGGCGGAGCGCTGCCTGCAGTGCAAGAACCCCGTCTGCATCGCCGGCTGCCCGGTCCGGGTGAACATCCCCCGCTTCATCGATCTCCTCCGGATCGGCGACATGGCCGGGGCCGCGGCGTCGCTCCTCGGCGACAACGCCCTTCCCTGCGTCACCGGGCGCGTCTGCCCCCAGGAGATCCAGTGCGAGGGCGTCTGCGTCCGGGCGAAGAAGGGGTCGCCGGTCGCGATCGGCGCCCTGGAGCGCTTCGTCGCCGACTGGGCGATGGAGCACCCGGAGGCGATCCCGGCCGCCTCCCCGCGGGCGACCGGCAAGTCGGTCGCGGTCGTCGGCTCCGGGCCGTCGGGCCTGACGGCCGCCGGCGAGCTGGTGAAGCTCGGCCACGACGTCACCATCTTCGAGGCCTTCCACGCCGCGGGCGGCGTGCTCATCTACGGGATCCCCGAGTTCCGGCTTCCCAAGGACATCGTCCAGGGCGAGGTCGACCGCCTGGTGGCGTCGGGCGTGAAGATCGAGGCCAACGCCATCATCGGGCGGACCTACACCCTCCGCGAGCTGCGCGAGCAGTTCGACGCCGTCTTCATCGCGGTCGGCGCCGGCCTCCCGGTCTTCATGAACGTCCCCGGCGAGAACCTCAAGGGCGTCTACTCGGCGAACGAGTACCTGACCCGGGTCAACCTGATGGGGGCCTGGAACCCCGAGTCCGACACCCCGATCCTGCAGGGCCACCGGGTGGTCGTCGTCGGCGGCGGGAACGTGGCCATGGACGCCGTCCGCACCGCCAAGCGCCTCGGCGCCGACGAGGCGACGATCGTCTACCGCCGCGGCAAGGAGGAGCTCCCCGCCCGCGCGGAGGAGGTCCACCACGCCGAGCAGGAGGGGATCCGCTTCGACCTCCAGGTCGCGCCCGTCGAGGTCCTCGGCGACGAGAACCGCTGGGTGAGCGGCATCCGCTGCATCCGGATGGAACTGGCGAGCCCGACGCGTCCGGGCGGCGCCGGCCGGTACCGATCGAGGGCTCCGAGTTCGTCATCGGGTGCGACATGGTCGTCGTCGCCATCGGGACGCGGTCGAACCCGCTCCTCACCGCCTCGGAGCCGGATCTCGAGCTCAACCCGCGGGGCTACATCGTCACCGACGAGCACGGCATGACGTCCATCCCCGGCGTCTTCGCCGGCGGCGACATCGTCCGCGGCGCGGCGACCGTGATCCTGGCCATGGGCGACGGCAAGCGGGCCGCCCACGCGATCGACGCCTGCCTGCGCGGCGAGTACCCGCCGACGGACGAGGCGGATTTCGGGCGAGCCGGTCGGGGCCGTCGCGGTGGAGTAGCGGCATGACGGTCTGACCGGTCAGCCGAGGCCGAGGATGCGAAGCGCCTCGCCGAACTCGGCCGGGCTGATCTCGCCGTTGGCCAGCCGCCGTTCGAGCCGCACCTGGCTGACCACGTCCCCGGGCTGGCTGGACCTGCCGGCTGCGTAACGGCGCCTACGCCCCGTACGGTCGCGCCGCGTCCAGCTTGTCGAGGATGTAGCGCGTCACCTGGTCGGCGCTGATCCGCTCCTGGGTCATCGCGTCGCGGTCGCGGACCGTGACCTTGCCGTCCTCGAGCGAGTCGACGTCGACGGTGACGCACCACGGCGTGCCGATCTCGTCCTGGCGCCGGTAGAGCTTGCCGATCGCGGCCGTGTCGTCGTAGACGGCCATCGTGTGGCGCTTGAGGTCGTCCTTGATCCGGTGGCACATCTCGACGATCTCGGGGCGCTTCTTGAGGAGCGGCAGGACGGCGACCTTGTACGGGGCGAGGTCGGGGTGGAGCCCCAGGACGACCCGCTTCTCGCCGCGGACCTCCTCCTCGCGGTAGGCGTCGATGAGGAAGGTGAACGCGGCGCGGTCGCCGCCGGCCGACGTCTCGACGATCCAGGGGATGAAGTGCTCGTCGGTCGCCTGGTCGAAGTACTCGAGGTTCTCGCCCGACTCCTTCGGCGTGGCGGCCGAGGTCCCAGTCGCCCCGGTTGTGGATCCCCTCGAGCTCCTTCCAGCCGAACGGGAAGCGGTACTCGACGTCGACGGCCTTCTTGGCGTAGTGGGCGAGCTCGTCGGGCCGGTGCTCGCGGAAGCGGAGGCGCTCGGGCGTCGACGCCGTAGCGCCTCGTACCAGGCCTTGCGGCGCGGCAGCCAGTCCTCGAAGTGCTGCGGCGGCCGTCTCGGGGCGGACGAAGTACTGCATCTCCATCTGCTCGAACTCGCGCATCCGGAAGACGAAGTTGCCGGGGCTGATCTCGTTGCGGAACGCCTTGCCGATCTGGGCGATCCCGAAGGGGATCTTCTTGCGCGCCGTGTCGCGGACGTTCCGGAAGTTGACGTAGATGCCCTGGGCCGTCTCCGGGCGCAGGTAGACGACGGCGGCCTCGTCCTCGACCGGGCCCAGGAAGGTCTTGAGCATCAGGTTGAAGCGGCGCGGCGCGCCGAGCGGCCCGCCGTCGTTCGGGCAGACGAGGCCCGAGGCGCTCGACGATCCCCGGGTCGAGCGAGCTCCGTCGGGCCGAGGTCCTCGGCGCCCGGGAACTCGTCGACCCGGTAGCGGCGCTTGCAGGTGCGCGCACTCGACCATCGGGTCGTTGAACTCGGCCGACGTGGCCCGACGTCACCCAGATCTGGGGGTGCATCAGGATCCCGGAGTCGAGCCCCACGATGTCGTCGCGGGCCTGGACCATCGCCCGCCACCAGGCGCGCTTGACGTTGTTCTTGAGCTCGACGCCGAGCGGCCCGTAGTCCCAGACGGCGTTGATGCCGCCGTAGATCTCGGACGAGGGGAAGACGAAGCCGCGGCGCTTGCTGAGGCTGACGATCGTCTCGAGGTCGCGCACGACGGCGCGACGTCGCTCGGGTCGGGGGCGGGCTCGGTCACGGGGTCGACTCCACGGTTGGCCCGAGCGTGGCATGCCCGGGCGGGAGGGGGTTCGCGGCGGATCGTAGCAGGCCGGGGCGAAGGTCCGGCGGGGCCCGCTACCAGGCGCGGATGCGGGTGGGCCGGACGCGGATCTCGACCGGGATAGTCGACGAGCATGCTCTCCATCGTCCAGCCGTGGGCCGCCAGCTTCGCCGCGTACTTCTCGACGTAGGCGGGCGGGACATCGGCCAGCGCCGCCCGCTCGTGCATCACGCGGGCCTCGCCCTCGATCGAGACGACGTCGCCGCCGTCGCCGTCGCCGTCGAGGTTGGCCGCGACCCGCGGGTTGGCCCGGACGTTGGCCGGGCGCGGCGTGTCGGCCCGGCTGAAGAGCAGGATCTCGCCGTCGATCCAGAGAAACCAGACGGGCGAGGTCTGGGGCTGGCCGCCGGGCGTCACGGTGGTCAGCCAGAGGATGAGCTCGTGCTCGAGGCGCTCGGCGGCGCGCGCGCCGGCCTTCGTGGCGGGGTCGATCATCGGGATCCTCCAGCGGGCCCTGCCGACGGTGGGCCGGTCCGGGACTCGGCGGTCGGCGGCGGCTCTCGCTGGCCGCCGTCGTAGCCCGCCTTGACCTCCTCGAGGAAGCGCCGCGAGCGGGTGTCGCGCTCCATCACGTGGCGGACGAACTCGCCCAGCACCCGCTCCACCTCCGCCTCCACGCCCCCCGGGAGCCGCAGCCCGGCCAGCGCCTCCACGTCCATCCGCTGGTACGCCTTCAGCACCTTCAGCGCCTCCGTCGAGAGCCCGGCTCCCGCCATCGACGGCCCGCCATGGCGGCCGCACAGGACGCCGCCCAGGCGCGGGATCCAGCGGACCTCGTCGCCCGCCTCGAGCAGCCGGTCGCACTCGACGCAGCGATCGACCTCGGGTCGGACGCCCATCTCGTCGCAGAGGCGCATCTCGAACCAGCGGGCGACGCGGCCCGGGGCCATCTCGGCGTCGAGCAGCTCGTATGCCCGGCGCAGGAGCAGGTAGAGCGGCTCGGCGGCGTGGCGCTCCTCCAGGGAGCGCTCCAGCAGCTCCCCGCAGTACCAGGCGGTGGCGGTCACCTCCAGGCGGTCGTGGAGGCCCAGCCATGCGTGCAGCATGGTGACCTGGGTGACGACGTCGAAGGTGCGCCCCTTCGCCAGCTGGAGGCGCAGCTCGGCGAGGGGCTCGAGCGATCCCCCGATCCGGCTCGTTGGCCGGCGGATCCCCTTCGCGATCGCCTTGATCTTGCCCAGCCCCGGCGTCAGGAGCGTGAGGATCCGGTCCGCCTCGCCGTAGTCGAAGCGGGAGAGGACGATGGCGTCCGTCACGTAGAGGCGTCGATCGGGCACACCCGCACCGTATCACCCGGGCCCCGGCCCGGCAGACATCCGCCGCGACGCCCGGGCGGGCTATCATCGTGCCCGTGCCCGCCCCCCTCGACCTTGACCTTCCCACCCTGATCGCCGACGTCGAGGCGGAGATCCTCCGCCTCGCGGTCGACCGCGACCCGACGACCCACGGGATGTACGACATGGTCCGCTACCACCTGGGCCTCGACGGCTCCGGCTCGTCGGGCAAGCGGATGCGGCCGCTCCTCGGCCTCCTCGCCTACGCCTCGATCACGGGGGAGTACGCCCCGGCCCTGCCGGGCGCCGCCGCCGTGGAGCTGGGGCACAACTTCAGCCTCATCCACGACGACATCGAGGACGGCGACCGCGAGCGGCGCCACCGGCCGACGCTCTGGACGCTCCACGGCATCCCCCAGGCGATCAACACCGGCGACGCCGTCTTCGTCCTCTCGCGCGTGGCGCTCCACCGGCTCACCGAGCTCGGCTTCAGCGACGCGAAGGTCCTCCGCCTGATGCGCCTCTACGACGAGACCTGCCTGGCCCTCTGCGAGGGCCAGTACATCGACATCTGGACCGGCGAGCACGACATCACGATGACCGTGGACCTCTACTTCGACATGATCGGGCGCAAGACCGCCGCCCTGATCTCGGCGAGCATCGAGGCCGGCGCGCTCCTCGCCACCGACGACGAGGAGGTCATCACCAGCTACCGGAAGTTCGGCTGGGCCCTGGGCCTTGCCTTCCAGCTCAACGACGACGTGCTGGGCATCTGGGGCCGGGAGCAGGCGACCGGCAAGGAGCCCACGGACCTCGCCAAGCACAAGAAGACGCTCCCCGTCATCTACGCCCTGGAGCAGGCGGCACCGGCCGACCGGGCGCGCCTCGAGGCCGTCTACGCCCACCCGGAGCCGGGCGCCGCCGAGATCGCCGAGGCGATGGCGATCCTCGAGCGGACCGGCGCCCAGGACTACACCCGGGCGGAGGCCCGGCGCTGGCGGGACGAGGCGATCGCCCAGCTCGACGCCGCCGGCGTCGTCCAGCCCGAGGCGCGGGCGAAGCTCGAGCAGATCATGCGGAGCGTCATCTCCGCCTAGCGCTGCGGGCTGGAGCGGGGGCAGCGGGCCGGAGAGTGTCAGCGGTCCGGAGCGGGGTCAGCGGTCGGCGTCGTCGCCCTCGTCGCCGGCGGCGCGGTCTCGGGTCGCCAGGACCTTGGCCACCCGGCGCCCGTCGGTCGACTCGACCGTGATCGTGACGCCCTTGAGCTCCACGACGTCGCCCGGCCGCGGCACGCCGCCGATCCGGTGGAAGACGAGACCGCCGATCGTGTCGTACTCGTCGCGGTCCTCCAGGAGCTCCGCGAGGTCGAGCTCCTCCCAGGCGTCCCCGATCTCGTCGACCGAGGCCCGCCCGTCGAAGCGGATCCGGTCGTCGTCGAGGCGGACGACCATCTCCTCCTCCTCGTCGTACTCGTCCTGGATCTCGCCGACGATCTCCTCGAGGAGATCCTCGATCGTGACCAGGCCGGCCGTGCCGCCGTACTCGTCGAGGACGATCGCGAGGTGGACCTTCCGGCGCTGGAACTCGTGGAGGAGGTCGTCGATCGACATCGACTCGGGCACGAAGACCGGCGGCCGCAGGAGCGCCCGGACCGAGGGACGCTCGCCCGAGGCCGCCTTGAGGAAGGGCAGGAGATCCTTGGCGTAGAGGATGCCGAGGACGTGGTCGACCGAGCCCTCCCAGACCGGGAGACGGCTGTGGCCCCCCTCGATGATCCGGTCGACCGCGGACTCGAGGTCGTCGTCGGCATCGAGGCCGACGATGTCGATGCGGGGGACCATCACCTCGTGGACGCGGCGGTCGCCGAGCTCGATGACCGCGTGGATCATCTGCTCCTCCTCGGCCTCGAGGATCCCCTCCTCGCCGCCGCGCTCGACGATGAGCTTCAGCTCCTCGGCCGTGATCTGGGCCTCCTTCGTCACGTCGGCGCCGAAGGGCCGCACGATCAGCCGGGTCAGCCAGGTCAGGACGGCGACCACGGGGGCCAGGATGCGGCCGAGCAGGTCGACCGGCCCGGCCAGCAGGAGCGCAGTCCGGTCCGGGAAGGCGAGCGCGAGCGCCTTGGGGACGAGCTCGCCGACGACGATCGAGAAGAGCGAGACGAGGACGGTCACGATCACCAGCGCGATCGCCTCGGCGCTGCCCTTCAGCGGCGCGATGCTGCCGAGGAAGTCGGCCAGCCCTTCGTCAGGGTGACCGCGGCGACGGCCGACGACAGGAAGCCGATGAACGTGATCGCGATCTGGATGACCGCCAGGAATCGCGCCGGGTCGTCGATCAGGCGGCGGACGCGGGCCGCGCCCCGGCGGTTCTCGTCGACGAGCTGGTCGACGCGGCTGCGGCGCAGCGAGACGAGGGCGATCTCGGCGGCCACGAAGATGCCCGCCAGCATCGTCAGCCCGATGACGATCAGGACCTCGGTGAGGGAGCCCATCAGGAGGCTCCCTCGCGAGCGAGGTGACGGATCGGCGGCCGGCTCGGCGGCAGCGGCGTCGTCCGGGGCCGGAGGCGTCGGCGGTGCCGCCGGCCGCGGGTCGCGCAGGCGGGCGGGAACGCCGACCGCCAGCTTGCCGGGCGGGACGTCCCGGGTGACCACGGCGCCGGCGCCGGTCTTCGAGCCGTCGCCGAGCGTGATCGGGGCGCGGAGCATCGTGTCGACGCCCAGGAAGACGCCCTTTCCGATCTCGGTGTGGTGCTTGTGGACGCCGTCGTAGTTGGCGGTGATCGTGCCCGCCCCGACGTTCGTCCCCTCGCCGACGTGCGCGTCGCCGAGGTAGCTCACGTGGTGCTGCTTCACCCCGGCCTCGAGGCGGCTGTTCTTCACCTCGGCGAAGTTGCCGAGCTCGACGCCGGGCCCGATGGAGCTGCCCGGCCGAAGGTGGCTGAAGGGGCCGATCGTGGTCCCCTCCTCCACCTCGGCGCGCTCGAGGACGCTGGCCCAGACCCGGCAGCGCGGGCCCACGGTCGAGTCGAGGAGCTGGCTCCCGGCGCCGATGCGGGTCCCCTCCCCGACCCGGGTCCGCCCGCGCAGGATCACGTTCGGCTCCAGGGTGACGTCGGGGGCCAGCTCCACCTCGGCGTCGACGTAGGCGGTGGCCGGGTCGAGCATCGTGACCCCGGCCCGCATCCAGGCGACGTTGATCCGCTCGCGCAGCATCGCCGTGGCCTCGGCCAGCTGGACGCGGTCGTTGATCCCGTCGAGCGTCCCGTCGTCGGCCGCCTCGAAGGCGACGACAGCGCGGCCGTCCGCGTTGGCCAGGTCGACGAGCTGGGTCAGGTAGAGCTCGCCGGTCGCGGGCGAGGGCGTGAGGCGGGCGATCGCGCCGCGCAGCCATGCCGCGTCGAAGGCGTAGAGCCCGGCGTTGACCTCGCTGACGCTGAGCTCGTCGGACGTCGCGTCCTTCGCCTCGACGACGCGCGTCACCTGCTCGCCGTCGGCGGCCCGCACGACCCGCCCCAGGCGGCCCGGCTCCCAGGCATCGAAGGAGACGAGGGCGAGGGCCGCGCCGGCCCGCCGTCGCGCCTCCCGGACGCCGATCACGACCTCCGCCTCGATGAGCGGAACGTCGCCGTTGAGGACGACGACCTCGTCGGCCGCGGCCGGGACGGCGGCCAGGCCGCCCGCAGGGCGTCGCCGGTGCCGTCGGGGCGTTCCTGCAGGGCGAAGGCGACGCCCTCCGGGAACGCCTCCCGCACCGCGGCGGTGGCCGGCGAGACCACGACGACCGGGTCCGCGCCGGTCGCCGCGCGCGCGGCGTCGAGGACGTAGGCGAGCATCGGGCGCCCGCACAGGGGATGGAGGAGCTTGGGCGACGCCCGACTTCATGCGGGTGCCGAGCCCGCCGGCGAGCACGACGGCGACAGGATGGGTCATCGTGAAGCGGGGCGGGCGGCGCGACCCGGGAGCGCGGCGGTATCCGGGTCCGGACAACTTCCGGCCGGCGTGGCTGGATCGGGTGTCATGTGGTCCCGGGATCGTAGGGGTGCGCCCGCCGGTTCGTCAACCGACGAGCCCGTTCCCTAGGCCCGCAGGCGGGCGATCGCCTCGATCTCGACCCGGCCGCCCTTCGGGAGCGCCGCCACCTGGACCGTGGAGCGCGCCGGCGGCGGGTCGCTCACGAAGCGCCCGTAGACCGCGTTCACGGCCGCGAAGTCGGCCATCTCGGCAAGGAAGATCGTCGTCTTCACGACGTCCTCGAAGGTGCAGCCGACGGCGTCGAGGACGTTGCGCAGGTTGGTCATCGCCCGCTCCGCCTGGGCCTCGACGCCGGGGCCGGCGAAGTCGCCGCTTGCCGGGTCCAGGCCCAGCTGGCCCGAGCAGAACACGAAGCCCCCGGCGCTGATCGCCTGGCTGTAGGGGCCGATCGCGCCGGGCGCGTTGGTGGTGGCGACGGGGGTGCGGGGCATGGCAGTCTCCTTCGGGGCGCTCAGGATGGCATGGTCGCGGGCTTGCCGACGAGGGCGGCCGCAGCGACGAACGGGGACCCCTCCCCCGGCAGGGCGAGCAGCCCGTCGGCCAGCGCGGCGCGGACGATCGCGGCGTCGCCCAGCGCGTCGGCCTTCGATGGGGAGAGGGCCCACAGCGTGGGACCGGATCCCGACTGGCCCACCGGCCGCTCGAGCAGCCGGGAGAGGGCCCGGCGGGCCGCGACCAGGCCCGGGAACGAGGTCCGCGGTCGCGGTCGCCAGGTCGTTGGCGACGGCGAGGAGGCCGGCGCGCTCCAGGAGGCGGGCGGTCGAGAGCCCGGCCTGCAGCTCCCCGGCGAGATGCGTGGAGGACGCCAGCGCAGCGCCACCCGGCTGCCGGATGCCGGCGGCGTAGCGCTCGAAGACCGCCGTCGTCGGGACGGCGAGCGACGGGGTGACGAGCACGACGCCGGCGGCCTCGCCGCGCGGCGGCGGCAGCGGTCGGACCCGCTCCCCGCGCCCCTCGACCGCCGCCCAGCCGCCGGCCAGGAAGAACGGGCAGTCGGAGCCGAGCGAGCGGGCGACGGCAGCGCGCGCCTGCGGGTCGAGGAGGTCCCCGACGCCCCACGCCTCCAGCGCCCCGTCGAGGGCGGCAACCGCGTCGGACGAGCCGCCCGCCAGGCCCGCGGCCGTCGGGATCCGCTTCTCGAGGCGGACGGCCAGGGCCGGGAGGGGCCGGTCGTCGCCGGCGGCCCGGATCGCCCGGCGGGCGGCCTCGATCGCCCGCCGGACGAGGTTCTCCCGCTCCGGCCCGACATCCGGCGCGGGGCCGGCGCCGTCGCCCACCACGTGGAGGCGGTCCTCGGGACCGAAGGCCGGGCCCAGGGCGAGCCGGTCGGCCAGGTCCAGGGTGACCATCACCGAGTGGATGGCGTGGAATCCATCGGGGCGGCGACCCACCACGGCCAGCGTCAGGTTCAGCTTCGCGGGAGCGACGCGCACGACGGGCGTGACGCGCCCGAGCGGGGCGGTCACGACTGGCCGTCCGCCCGGCGGCCGCGGCGATCCGCCGGGATGGGGCCGAGCGCTCCCAGGAGGGCGATCCACTCCGCCACCCGGAGCGTCTGCGGCCGCCGGTCGCTGGCGATGCCCACCTCCGCCAGCGCCGCGGCGATCGTCGCCGGCTCGATCGGCAGCTGGCGGGGCAGGACGTTGTGGAGCATCTTGCGTCGCTCGCGGAAGCCGGCCTGGACCAGGCGCCAGAGGCTCGTCCTCCATCGCGGCAGGCAGCCGTCCGGGACCGTCGGGGGCGCGGACGTCGAGGGCCAGGATCGCCGACTCGACCTCCGGCGCCGGCTCGAACGCCTCGCGCGGGACCCGCCGCACGATGGACGCGGCGGCGTGGTACTGGACGAAGACCGAGAGGTAGCTCATCGACCCGGGCGGCGCCGCGATTCGCTCCGCGACCTCGCGCTGGACCATGAGGACGCAGCGCTCCGGGCGCGGGCCGGCCTCGCCGCCGAGGAGACGGTGGAGGACCGGGCTGGTGACGTGGTACGGGAGGTTGGCCACGACGTCGTAGGGGGGCGCCGCGAGCGCCGCGAGGTCCTCGTCGAGGACGTCGCCCTCGACGAGCGTGAGGGCGCCGGCGGCGAGCTCCAGGGCGAAGGAGCTCCGGAGGTGGGCGACCATGCCCCGGTCGATCTCGACCGCGGTCACCTCGCGCCCCCGCCGCGAGGAGCCCCCCGGTCAGGATGCCGAGCCCCGGGCCGATCTCGAGGATCCGGCGACCCGGGATCGGGGCGGCCGCGGCGAGGATCGCCTCGAGGACGTCCACGTCGGCCAGGAAGTTCTGGCTGAAGCGGCGCTGGGCGTGGAGCCCCGCCTCCCGGAGGGTCCGCCGCACGGCGGCCGGGTCGAGGTGGATCGCGGCCGACGGGCTCATCCCGTCACCCGTCCCGCGGCGTCCGCCTCGGCGTCGCGGGCCCGGGCGTAGGCGCGGGCGGCCGCGCCGCGGGTCGGCGGGCGGCGCGATGCCGGGGCGCCCGCGGGGCGGGCCAGCGGCCACGAGGCCCGCACGCCCAGGTCGAGGCCCGGCCGTCTCGCCGGCGGCGAGGCGGCGGGCGCCGGCGGCCCCGATCATGGCCCCGTTGTCGGTGCAGAGCCCGGGCCGCGGAATGACGAGGTCGACCCCGAGGCCGGCCGCCCCGGCCGCGAGGCGCGCCCGCAGCGCCACGTTCGAGGCGACGCCGCCGCCCACGACGATCGTCCGGGCGCCCAGCGCCTCCGCCGCCCGCAGCGTCTTGGTGGCCAGGACGTCCACGACGCTCTCCTGGAAGGCCGGCCGCGAGGGCGGCGACCGCGGGACGCGTCCAGGCGGCCCCCGCGCTCGGTCGAGGCCCGCCCGCCGGCGGCGAGCTCCGCCTCCACGAGGCGCCGCAGGGCGGTCTTGAGGCCCGAGAAGCTGAAGTCGTACGAGTCGCCGAGCCAGCGCCCGCGGGAGCCGGTCCGTCGCGCCGGCGGCCGTCCTCGGCGGCCCGCGCGATCGCCGGCCCGCCCGGATACCCCAGGCCGAGGAGCCGCCCGGCCTTGTCGAAGGCCTCGCCGGCGGCGTCGTCGACCGTCTCGCCGAGCAGGCGGTAGGCGAGGTGGTCGCGCATCTCGACGAGGAAGGTGTGGCCGCCCGAGACGACGAGGGCCACGAGCGGGAAGGCCGGCTCCGGGCGATCGGGCTCGCCGGGGTCCAGGAGCCAGGCGGCGTAGAGGTGGCCCTCGAGGTGGTTGACCCCGACCAGCGGCACGTCGAGCGCCCAGGCCAGCGCCTTCGCGTAGGAGAGCCCGACGAGGAGCGAGCCGACCAGGCCGGGCCCGGCGGTGACGGCGATCGAACGCCGACGTCGCCGAGCGTCGCCCCGGCCTCCGCGAGGACCTCGTCGAGGGCCGGGTCGAGCCAGCGCAGGTGGGCCCGCGCGGCCAGCTCCGGGACGATGCCGCCGGCGCCGGCGTGGAGCGCGACCTGGCTGGCCACGGCCTGGGCGACGATCCGCCGCGGACCGTCGAGCGAGGGCGACGCCGGTCTCGTCGCAGGACGACTCGACGGCCAGGAGCAGGCCGCCGCTCATCCCGGGGCCTCGGGCATCGGGCAGCGCCGCCAGCTCCGCCCGGCAGGACGGCGAGGCGGGCCGTCATCGCCGGGCCCTCCAGGGGCTCGGTCGTCATGATCAGGGCGTCCTCGTGGTCGTCGCTGTAGTAGCGCGGCCGGATGCCGACGGGCCGGAAGCCGTACTTCTCGTAGAGCCGCCGCGCGCCCAGGTTCGAGAGGCGGACCTCGAGCGTCGCCTCGCGGCGCCCCGCGCGCCGATCGCGAGGTCGAGGAGGGCCAGGATGAGGCGCTCGCCGATGCGCCGGCGGCGCCAGGCCGGGGTGACGGCGAAGGTGGTCACGTGGGCCTCGTCGACCATGAGCCAGATCCCCCCGTACGCCGATCACCTCGCGCCCGGCGCGGACGACGAGGTAGTGGGCCAGCCGGTTCGTCTCCAGCTCGTTGCGGTAGGCGTACGAGGGCCAGGGCGTCGTGAAGCTCGCCTTCTCGATCGCCTGGACGGCGGCGAGGTCGGCGTGCGTCATCCGCTCGATGGCGAGCCTCACGGGCGGGCGGGCGACCACGCGACCTCCCCCGCCGCGGCCGGCACGCCGCGCGGCATCGTCACGTACTCGGGCGCCAGCTCGGCCCCGTCGTCGTCTCCGGCTCGCAGGCGTGCGGCGCCGAGGCCCAGCAGTGCCGCGGCAAGCCCGGTCCGGGCGGCCGAGCCGCGGACCGCGGCGTCCTGCGGCGCGCGGCCGGCAAGGTCGACGGCGACGAGCGCGGCACCGGGAGCAGCGTCGCCGGTCGCCTCGTCCGGGGGGGCGAGGGTCGCCCGCCCGTCGCGCACGAGGTAGCGGCCCGCGGCGCCGGCCGGGAGCAGGACGGCGACGGCCGCGCCCGGCGGGACGGCGCCGGTCGCCCGGGCCGCCGCCGCGAGGGCGACGCCCGTCGGGATCCCGACGAGCGGCGCCCCGGCCACCCGGGCGAGGCCGTGGGCCGTGGCGAGCCCGACGCGCAGGCCCGTGAACCCCCCCGGGCCCGTGCCGGCGATGATCCCGGCGAGGATGCCGGGGCCGGGACGGCCGATCCCCGCCCCCTCCAGGAGCGCCGCGATGCGGACCAGCAGCTCCTCCGCGTGGCGGTGGCCGGCCTCCCATTCGGCGACGGCGATCAGCTCTCCCTCGAGCGTGCCGAGGGCGACGACCGCGTGGGTCGTGGCGGTCTCGATCGCGAGGATCGGCGGGGCCGTGAGCCCGCGCCCGCGCATGGCCGGGAGCCGGTCCGCGGTCGGGACCGTCACGAGAGCGCCTCGAGCAGGCGGGCGTGGCGGGCGTCGGTCGCCCGGAGGACGAGCGCGCGCGGCGCGTCGCCGGCTCCGTCGATCGCGACGTCCAGGCGGCCGCCCGGCAGGGCTGCGCCCAGCCGCTCGGCCCACTCGATCACCGTGACGCCCTCCGCGGCCCGGTCGTCCAGGATCCCGGCGGCGAGGGCATCCTCGGCGCCGGCCAGGCGGTAGCAGTCGACGTGGAAGAGCGTCAGGCGCCCGGCGTGCTCGGCGACCAGGATGAAGGTGGGCGAAGCGACGGGCTCGACGACGCCGAGGCCGCGGGCGATGCCGCGGGCCAGCTCCGTCTTCCCGGCACCCAGGGGTCCGCCCACCGCGATCACGTCGCCCGGGCGCGCCGCGGCACCGAGGCGCGCCCCGATGGCGCGGGTGGCGGCGGGCGAGCGACTGGTCCGCCGGACGGCGGCTGGGGGCGCGGTCACGGCAAGAGCCTACCCGAAGCGCCGGGGGCCGGCCGCCCCGTCGCGGAGGCGGCTCGGGCCTGGAGTCAGGTGAACCGCTCGAGATCGCCGATCGCCACCACCACCTCGCGGCCGTCGTCGAGGTGGACCCGGGCGGTCTCGACCACGATCCCGCCCGCCAGGCGGCGCGGCCCGACGAGGCCCGCGAAGCGGCCCTCGCGACCCGCCTCGGGGCCGCCCCGCACGCGGACCCGCTCGGGGTCCGGCCGGGGCAGATCGCCCGGCGCGAGGGCGGTCACGAGCATCGGGGGACCGCCGGCCAGGCCCACCTCCGATCCGGCGAGGAGGGCGAGGATCTCCCGCACGGGTCCCGCGAGCGAGCGGCGCAGGTAGCCGTCCAGGACCAGCACGGGAAACGGCGCGAGACGGTGGAGCCCGGCCCGCTGGCGAGCCTCGGACGCGACGACGTCGCGCCGGTCGCGCTCGGCGAGGGCCGCGACCACCGCCCCCGAGATCCCCATCGCCCGGGCCCGGGTGAGCGTCTCCGCGTCGACCCGGCCGGGGAAGCAGACGATCGCGCCGGCATGGGCGACCTCCAGCGGGATCCGTCCGTCGTCGTCGCCGGGAAGCAGGGCCAGGCGGCCGTGCCCGGGATCGCCAAGGAGCTCGGCGCCGGGAACGCCGGTCCCCTCGAGCTGGAGCACCATCTCCACCCCCGGGTGGATCGCGACCACGCGCCCGGCGGCGGGAGCGCTGACCAGGTCGGGATGCGGCCCGCTGGCGATCCGGCGCCGACCCCCGTGCTCGAAGAGGAGCTCGCCGGCAGGCGCCGTCCCGCGCCGCCCGGGCTCCGCGGGAAGCCACGCCCCGGGGCGCGCCGTCGCCGCGCGGCCGTCGCCCTCGATCTCCACGAGCCGGGCGTCTCGCACGCGCTCCGCGAGCAGGTCGCCCGCGACCACGCTGGCGCCCACGTTCGCCACGATCCGGTCCCCCGGCCGGAGCGGAACGCGGACGCGCGGCGCCTCGACGAGGAGGGGACGCAACGTGACGAGGTCCAGGCCGCTCATCGGTCGCGCTCGGGCCACAGGGCGGCCTCCCAGCTCCCCAGCATGTCGCGCCGCTCGTCGGCCCGCTCCGGCAGCCGGAGGGGCACGTCACGGAGGTCCACGACCAGGCCGGCGAGTCCGCCGGTCGCCCGGACGACGAACCGCTTGCCGCGCGCCCCGAGGTCGACCGGGGCCCGGAAGCTGAGCTCGGCAGCCCCCGCCTGGCCGGGCGGGAGGTCCACGAGGGCGAGGCGGCCCCCCGCCAGCTGGAGATCGACCGGCGCGTCGCCGACGATCAGGCGGAGGTGCCCGGCCTGGCGTCCGGCGCGAACGCCGCGGGCGATCGCCAGCGTGCCGAGGGGAACGAGGGCGTCCGGGAGCGAGGTCGCCGACGACGCGGGTCCGCTCGGCGCCGTCCGCGATCGTCCCCAGGGGGGCCAGGAGGCGGGCCGAATCGAGCGCCACCTGGACGACGCCGGGTCGGCGGATCGCGTCCGCCAGCACGAGCACGGCGGCGGGCGCCGGGATCGACGACCAGGCGCCTCCGGCGAGGACGACGAGATCGGGTGGCGGGCCGTCGAGCTCCGCGGTGCTCTCCATGAGCCGCTCGAGCGCGGCTCGGAGGGCCGCCGCGCGGAGGAGCGCGCCGTCCCCGCCGAGGTCGGCCCAGGGGACCAGGCGCAGCTCGGCCAGCCGATCGCGGAGGCGGGCCCGGTCGAGGCCAAGGGTCGCCCACGCCTCGACGCGATCGAGGGCGGCGTCGTCGTCGACGAGGCCGAGGACGGCCGACGGGCGCCTCGATGGCCGCGATCCGGGCTGCTGCGCCGGGCTCGGAGCCGGGCTCCGCCCGGGCGCGCAGCGCGCCGCTCATGCCGACCTCGAGGAGCTCGACCCGGAGGTCCAGCACCTCGGCCAGCGTGGCGGTCGCCGCGACCAGCGCCTGGCGCGCGTCGGCCGGTCCCGCCCGCCGCGCGGCGAGGAGCGCACGGAGGTCCGTCGCCGCGTCACCGTGGGGCCGCGGGACGGCGACGACGTCCGTTGCGAGCGGGAACGCCGCGGCATGGGCGGCGGCTGCGCCCACGAGGATCACGGGCACGCCGGGCCGGCGCTCCGCCACCGCGGCGGCGAGCGCCACCAGCTCGGCGACCAGGTCGCGCTCGTCGGCGGTGGGCGGATCGCCCGTCCCGACGATGAGAGCGGCCACGTCCGGGCGGGTCGCGAGGCGGGTCGTCTCGAGAGGATCGAGGCGTTCGGCGCTGGCCCCGCTCGTCTGCCAGCCGGCGGCGCTCGCGTCGGCCTCGAGAGCGCTGGCGGCTGGCCTCGGTGGCGGCCAGGACGACCGCATGGGCCATCGCGCCGCCGACGGCCTCGATCGTGGGCGGGATCGTGCCCGGCCGGTCGAGACCGAGCTCGGTCGCCAGCGCCGGGTCGGCCGCCCGGACGCGGTCCAGGAGGATCCCGACAAGGGCCGCCGTTGCCGGGGCCGCCGTCGCCGGGGCCGGAACGGCCGTCGCCGCCAGGAGCCGCCAGCGACCATCGACGAGGCCGACCACGGTCGCGGCGCAGGTGGCGGTGCCACGGTCGAGGGTGACGAGTGCGTCGCGTCGCGCGCTCGCCGGACGTGCTGGTGCGGTCCCCGTCTCCCGAGCCGGGGCCCCGGCGTCGGTCACGCGTCCCAGCTCAGGTCCTCGTCGAGCTCCTCGAGGCGATCGATGAGCTGCTCGATGCCGAGCTCGTCGGCGAGGATGGCGCGGGCGGGCGCGTTCTCGCCGCCGAAGAGACGGAGAAGGACGGGATCGAAGAAGAGCATCCCGCTCCCGGGAACCATCCCGTCGGGCATGCTGGCCTGCAGGAAGAGGACGGCGGGGGCCGTCATTCCGTGGAGCAGGATCTCGCGGGCGACCTCCTCCACGAGCTCGGCGCGCTGCTCGGGCGTGGGGAGGGCGCCGGCAAGCCCGGTCACGCGCGACCGCCGCCGGCGGGAGCTCCCACCGCCACGGGCGCCGCCAGGGCGACGCGGAACGCCTCGTAGGCGGCCGCCCCCCGGAGGGCGAAGGTGACGGTCCGCAGGCGCGGCTGGCGCAGCACCTCCGTCGCGAACCGTGGCGACCGTGATCCGGGCGGCCTCGGCGAGCGGGAAGCCGCCGACCCCGGTGCCGAGCGCCGGGATCGCCAGGGTCTCGAGGCCCAGCTCGCGAGCGCGGGCGAGCGCGCTGCGGACAGCCCGCTCGATGGTGGCCGCGCTCGTCCGCCGCTGGTGGTCCAGCGACACGGCGTGGATGACGTAGCGGGCCGCGAGGGATCCGGCGTCCGTCACGATCGCCTCGCCCAGGGGAACGGGCGCCTGGCGCACCGCGGCGAACTCGATCGCGTCGCCACCGCGGCGCTTGATCGCGCCGGCGACGCCGGTCGACATCCAGAGCGTGACGTTCGCGGGGTTCACGATCGCGTCGACCTCGAGGTCGCAGATGTCGCCGTTCCAGAGCGCGAGCTGCGCCATCTCCCCCGATCCTCGGTGAGCGTACGGATTCCGACCGCCACGGCCCGCGCAGTGTACACCCGGGGCAGGCGCCGAGACATCGCGGCGACGACCTCCCAGCTGATCGTGGTGCGCTCCTGCGCCAGCTCCCCGGCGCGTGATCTCGTCGCCGCCCTGGGCGCCGAGGAGGACGAACTCGTCGGCCGGCGTCACGGGCGGCCCCGGCGACGTCGGTCACGTCGGCCATCACGGCGTCCATCGCCACGTTGCCCACGAGCGGCACGCGGCGGCCGCGCACGAGCGCCGTCGCCCGGTTCGAGAGCGTCCGCGCCCAGCCGTCGGCATAGCCCAGCGGCAGGGTCGCGATCCGGCTCGGGCGGGCCGTCACGAACGTCGGGCCGTAGCTGATTCCCGTGCCCGCCGGCAGGTCGGCCACGCGGATCGGGCGGGCGTGGAGGGAGAGGACGGGGCGGAGGCCGGCGTGGATCCCCGTCGCGGCCGACCCGATGGCAAGGCCGTCGGGAACGATGCCGAAGGCGGCGAGCCCCACCCGCAGCCCATCGAAGACCGGGCGCTCCCCGCCCACCAGGCGCTCGACCGCGAGGAGCCCTCCGGAGGCGAGAAGATGGCGATGGGGGACCTCGATGCCGGCCGCTCGCAGCGCGTCGACGGCAGCCTCGAAGCGCTCCACCTGGCCGTCGGTCCGGCGCGGCTCGGCGGGCGCCTGGAGGTGCGACCACGCCCCGCGAAGCACGACGCCCGGCGACGACGCCAGCGAGCCGGCCGGCAGCGACGGCCTCGGCGACGGTCAGAGCCCGTCGCGCCCGAGGCCCGTCTCGATGGCCAGCTGGACGCCCAGGTCGGGCATCGCGCGGCGGGCCCTGCCGGCGCGCCGAGACATAGGCGGCGATGGACGCCTGCGAGGAGGACGGCGTCGCCGCGCCGCGATCGCCACGCCGGCGCGCGCCGCCAGCGACCGCGCCCGTCGGGCGGGACCTGGAAGAGCACCAGGACCGGGGCGGCGATGCCCGCCCGCCGCAGCTCGAGGGCCTCGTCGAGGGTGGCGACGCAGAGGCCCCGCGGCGCCGGCCGCCAGGGCCGCGTGCGCGACCGGGACCGCGCCGTGGCCGTAGGCGTCGGCCTTGACGACGACCTCCACCGTGACGGCGTCGGGCAGGGCCGGCCCGGATCGCGGCGAGGTTGCCGGCCAGCCGGTCGAGGTCGATCTCGAGCCACGCGGTCCGGGGCAGGGGCGGCAGCCCGGCCGCGCGGAGGCGCGCGTCGATGCCGTCCGCCGGGCGCGGCCGCCGGATCGCGTCACCGGGCGTCGAGCCGTCGGGCAGGATCGCCTCGCGCGGCGGCGGAGGCCGACGCGGCTCCCGGCCGCGGCGCTGCGCTCCGCCGTCGCCGGCCAGGCGGCGCCGGGCGAGGGCGACCTCGAGGGGAAGGTCGCCGGCCAGGAGCCCCGCGTCGCCGAGCGCGTGCCCGGACCGCCTCGCCGGCCATGCCGTGGAGGTAGACGCCGAGCCGCGCCGCGTCGTAGGGCGCGAGGCCCTGGGCCAGCAGGGCGCCGATCGTCCCGGCCAGGACGTCGCCGGTCCCGCCCGTCGCGAGGGCCGGGTTCTCGAACGGGGCGACCGCGACCGATCCGTCCGGGCGCGGCGATGACCGTGCGGGCGCCCTTGAGGACCACGACGTGGCCCCAGGTCGCGGCGGCGTCGAGCGCCGCCGCGCGCCGCGCCTCGTCGTCCTCGTTGAGGTCGCCGTCGGCGCCGGGCGAGATGCCGGAGGCCGCCCGGAGCCGGGCGAACTCGCCGGCGTGGGGCGTCAGGACCGACGGGCGGCGCACGCCCTCCCACCAGCCGTCCTCGGCGGCGAGCGTCCGCAGCGCCTCGGCGTCGCACGACCGCGGGGCAGGCATCCTCGCCCCCGGCGGGCCCGAGCACGCCCCGGACGAGCTCGCCCGTCGCCAGCGACGGGCGGAGGCCGGGCCCGATGACGAGGGCGTCGTGGTCGTGGTCGAGGATCCGGGCCAGGGCGGGCTCCGGGTCGACCTCCTCGACGTCGTCCTCGGCGAGCGGCATCGTCGTGGCCTCCACGACCTTGGCGGCGAAGAGCGGCTGGAGCGACTCCGGCACGGCGAGGGTGACGAGGCCGGCGCCGGCCCGCCCGGCGGCCCGGCAGACGAGGAGCGCGGCGCCGGCGTAGTCGAGCGAGCCGGCGAGGACGAGGAGCTTGCCGAACGTCCCCTTGTGCCCCCGGGCGGGGCGGGCCGGCAGGAGGCGCGCCGCGGCCCGATCGTCGAGCCGCTCGAGCTCAGCCATGGCGCCGCGCTCCCGTCCCGTCCCGGCCGCCCGGGGCCTCCAGCGCGGCGGCCTCCGCCGCGAGGGCCCGCAGGCGCTCCATCCGCCCGGGCAGGGCTGCCTCGCGCTCGTCGAGGCGGGCGTCGATGTCCGGCGGGAAGACGATAGCGCCCGCCCGCGCTCCGGACGCCGAAGGCGATCGCCAGGGCGTACTCGCGCTCGTGGGTGATGCTCACCGCGATGCGCTCCATGCCGAGCTGGTCGGCCCGCGCGGCGGCGCGCCCGTGGAGGCGGAC
Source organism: uncultured Chloroflexia bacterium (assembly GCA_963827965.1). Taxonomy (GTDB): domain Bacteria; phylum Chloroflexota; class Limnocylindria; order Limnocylindrales; family CSP1-4; genus CTSoil-043. Next base: position 261,567 of record CAWHCW010000018.1, read on the forward strand.
GGCCGGCTGGCCCGTCGGCAGCCGCTCGATCTCGATGTCGCGCCAGCCGATGCCGCGCACGCCGAGGCCGAGGACCTTGCTGACGGCCTCCTTGGCCGCCCAGCGGCCGGCGAACGTCTCCGGGCCGGCCCCGGACGTAGCGCGCCTCGGCGGGCGTCAGGACGCGGCCCGACGAAGCGGTCGCCGAAGCGCTCGAGCGCCTCCCGGATCCGGTCGACCCGGATGATGTCGAGGCCCAGCTCGGCGTTCCCGGCGGCACCGGCGTCGTTCCCTCCACCGCCCGCCCTACTCCACCGTCACCGACTTGGCGAGGTTCCGCGGCTGGTCGACGTCCGTGCCGCGGGCGACCGCCGTGTGGTAGGCGAACAGCTGGAGCGGGATGATGGCCAGGATCGGGCTCAGCGCGTCCAGGGTGTCGGGGACCCACAGGACGTCGTCGGCGAACCGCTCGATCTGGGCATCGCCCTCGGTCGCGACCGCGATGACGCGCGCGTCGCGGGCCCGACCCTCCATGACGTTGCTGATCAGCTTGTCGTAGACGGCCGACCGGGTGGCGACGGCGACGAGCGGGCACTCCGCGTCGAGGAGGCTGATGGGCCCATGCTTGAGCTCGCCCGCCGCGTAGCCCTCGGCGTGGACGTAGCTGACCTCCTTGAGCTTGAGGGCCCCCTCGAGCGCCGCCGGGTAGGAGGTGCCGCGCCCGACGAACATGAAGCCGCGGCTGTTGACGTAGCGGCGGGCCAGGTCGCGAACGCCGGCGCTGGCGTCGAGCGCCCGCTGGGCGGCCTCGGGGAGGTCGCGGAGGGCCTCGACGAGCGCCCGCTCCTCCGCCGGGGGCAGCGTCCCGCGGGCGCGGGCGATCGCCGCGGCGACCATGACGAGCGTCGCCACCTGCGTGGTGAAGGTCTTGGAGGCCGCCACCGCGATCTCGGGGCCGGCCTGCAGGAAGAGGACGGCGTCCGCCTCGCGGGTGATCGCCGAGCCGACGGTGTTGGTCACGGCCACGATCGGGCAGCCCCGCTCGCGCGCGTGACGGGTCGGGGCGATCGTGTCGGCCGTCTCGCCGGACTGGGTGACCGCGATCACCAGGGTCGTGGAGTCGAGCGGCGGCGGGCTGTAGCGGAACTCCGAGCCGACGGTCACCCGCGCCGCGAGCCCGGTCCAGCGCTCGATCAGGGCGGCGCCCACGAGCGCGGCATACGACGCGGTCCCGCAGGCGATCAGCTCGACGCGGGTGATCGTCGGCAGGACGTCGGCCAGCGGGGCGAGCTCCTCGACCCGGAGCGTCCCGTCGGGCGCCAGGCGGCCGGCGATGCACTGGCGGAGCGCCTGGGGCTGCTCGTGGATCTCCTTGAGCATGAAGTGCTCGAAGCCGCCCTTCTCGGCCGCCTCGGCCGTCCAGGTGATCTCGGTCACGACCCGCTCCCGGGGCACGCCGGCCACGTCGGTGACCTGGATCCCCCAGGGCCGGAGGTCGGCGACGTCGCCCTCCTCGAGGAAGACGACGCGACGGGTGTGGGCGAGGATCGCGGCGACGTCCGAGGCGAGGAAGGTCTCGCCGTCGCCGATCCCGACCACGAGGGGCACGTTCATCCGGGCGCCGACGAGCCGGTCGGGCTCGCCGCGGTGCATGACGGCGATGGCGTAGGCGCCCTCGGCGCGGGCCAGCGCGTCGCGGACCGCCGCGGCGAGGTCGCCGCGATAGGCCTCCTCGACGAGATGGGCGAGGGCCTCCGTGTCGGTCTCGGAGGTGAGGGCGTGACCGCGAGCCTCGAGGCCGTCGCGCAGCTCGCGGAAGTTCTCGATGATCCCGTTGTGGATGACGGTGATCTGCGCCGGTGCAGTCCACGTGGGGGTGGGCGTTCAGGTCGTTGGGGCGGCCGTGGGTGGCCCAGCGCGTGTGGGCCAGGCCGATGCCGGCGTTGGGGGTCCGGTCCTCGAGGGCCGTCGCGAGGTTGGCCAGCTTGCCGGCCCTCTTCTCGACGAAGAGCTCGCCCTTGTCGGTGACCAGGGCGATCCCGGCCGAGTCGTAGCCGCGGTACTCCAGGCGCCGCAGCCCCTCCATCAGGATCGGGCCCGCCGCACGAGGTCCCGTGTAGCCGACGATTCCGCACATGCCGTCCGAACCCACCTCTGCTGCCGGGGCGCCCGCGCCGGCGCCCTGCCGGCGCCCTAGTGTAGGCGCTCGCCCGCCACGGCAGCCAGCGTGTCCGCCAGCTCGCGGACGATGGAGGCATCGGCGCCCTCGACCATCACCCGCAGGGCGGGCTCCGTGCCGGACGGCCGGACCAGGATCCGCCCCCCGGCACCCAGCCGATCGCGCGCCGCCTCGATCGCCGCGCTGAGCACGGGATCCGCCTCCCACTGCTCCTTGCGCCGCGCCGGGACGGCGCGCTGCTCCTGCGGGAAGAGCGGGATCGGCGGCGGCCAGCTCGTCGATCGGCCGACCGGCGCGAGCCAGGATCGCCAGGAGCTCCAGGCCGGTGACGACGCCGTCGCCGGAGCTCGCGTGCTCGAGGACGATGACGTGGCCGCTCTTCTCGCCGCCCAGGCCGGCTCCCGTCACCTGCATCCCCTCGAGGATGTACTTGTCGCCGACCGGGGTGCGGACCAGCTGGCCGCCGGCCGCCTGCAGCGCGACCTCGAGGCCGCCGTTGGAGAGCACCGTCACGACGAGGATGCCGCCCGGCAGGGCGCCGCGGGCCAGTCGATCGAGGGCGCAGACGCCCAGGACCTGGTCGCCGTCCACGACCTGCCCGTGGCGATCGACCACGACCAGGCGGTCGGCGTCCCCGTCGAGGGCGAACCCCAGGTCGGCGCCGCGGGCCACGACCTCGGCGGCCAGCGACGCCGGGGCGGTGGCGCCGCAGCCGGCGTTGATGTTCACGCCGTCGGGCTCGTTGTGGATCACGTCGACGCGGGCGCCGGTGGCGGCCAGGATCCCGGGCGCCGTCACGCCGCCGGACCCGTTGGCGCAGTCGAGGACGATGTGGAGGTCGCACGGGGTGGCCCGGGCAAGGCGGTGGCGGTCCTCGCGGTAGCGGTCCGTGAGGCCGGGGGCGTCGAGGACGCGGCCGATCCCGGCGTTCCGCGGGCCGCCCAGCTCCTCCGTCCGCCAGATCAGCTGCTCGAGGGCGTCCTCGGCCGGGTCGTCGAGCTTGAGGCCCCGGCTGTCGAGGACCTTGAGGCCGTTGTCGTCGGCCGGGTTGTGGGAGGCCGACACCATCACCCCGGCCGCGAAGGCGCCCGTCCCGGCGAGATAGGCGAGCGCCGGCGTCGGCAGGACTCCGGCCACGTGGACGTCGCAGCCCATGCTCGCGACGCCGGCGGCGATCGCGGCCACGAGCATGCCGCCCGAGCGTCGCGTGTCCTGCCCGATGACGAGCGCGCCGCCCGCACCTGCCAGCTCGTGGGCGACCGCGCGCCCGAGGGCATAGGCGATCGGCGGCCGAAGATCGACGTTGGCGACGCCGCGGATGCCGTCCGTGCCGAAGAGCCGTCCCATCGTCACGGCGTGGGGCTGGGGGTCGGGGTGACGACGGGCGGGGACGGGGTGGCCGGGGTGGGCGCGGGCGTGGCCAGGGACGTCGCCGTCACGGACACCTCCGGGGGCGATGCCGAGACGAGGGTGACGCCGGCCGGGAGCCGCACCGTCGCCCGGATCGACGCTCGTCCCGGGACCGAGCCCGGCGACGTCGAGCCGGGCCGTGATCCGCGAGGGATCGACGGCGTCGAGCGCCGCCAGCGTCCCGCCCAGGACCAGGAGCACGCGATCGACCGCCGGGCGGTACTCCAGGTCCGGGTTCGCGTTGACGATCTCGATCCCGACCTCGAAGGTGCGGCTGCCGGAGCGGGGGCGGATGGCGATGGTGACCCGCACCTGCTCGACGCCGAGGGCGACGACTCCCTCCGGCAGGTCCAGGCCCACCTCGGTCTCGACGTCGGCTGTCGCGCCCGAGATCGTGACAGGCCGGGTGTCGATCGAGACGAGGCCGGCCAGGGCGTCCGCCTCGCCCTCGACCGTCACGAGGGCCGGCTGGACCTCCACCGAGGTGATCTCGACCCCCGCGTCCGGGGTGCCCTTGACGACGGGGTTCACCGGCAGCGTCCTGGTCGCCAGCTGGCTCCCGATCTGGATGGTCACCCGCACCGCGCTGGGCTGGACGTCCACGCCGTCCACGACCTTGCCGCTGGCGTCGACCGCCTGGAGGCCGACCGTCTCGTTGACGTCGAGGCCCGACGGATCGATCCGCACCCGGGCCACCGCGGCGACGACGAACCGGGCCAAGGAATCGGGCCCGGAGACCGTCACCGGGATCCTCGGAGACGACCGGGTCGCGGACGTCGAGGCCGGGCGGGACGGTGCCGAGGTCGACGCTGCACCGGGACCTCGCGCGAGATGACCGGGTCGAGGCGGACGGCGACGCGGGACGGCGAGAAGTCGATCACCTGGATGGCCCCGGATCCACGGAACGGACGACGACCGGGAGGCTGACGGCCGGCGCCCCCGGCTTCGCTTCCACGCCGGCCAGGTCCACCGTGACGGTGAAGCTGGACGAGGTGACCTGCGGCCGATCGGTGCCGAGGGCGAGATAGCGAACCGAGGTCACGTCCTCGAGGGCGTTCAGGACGTACGTGCGATCGGGCTGGTTGAGCAGCTCGATCGGGGATCCGGCCCTGGAACGTCTGGGCCGAGGCCGAGACGATGAAGCCGGCGTACAGGAGGGAGGCGAGCAGGATCGCGGCCACCTTGAGCGGCCAGTTGCGGAAGATGAAGGCGACGACCTGGCGCACGACGGATCAGCTGCCGGCTTTGGCCGTGGCGCCCGGCGGGTCGTCGCGCGTCTCGTCCGCCCCGCTCTCCCGGGTCGCGCGGCCCGAGGTCGCCAAGGGCGGCCCGGCGCAGCCCGGCGGGCCTGGCCCGGGGGCGGCCCAGCCGGTCGCGGATCGCGTCGCCGCGCCGCTCCGGGCGCAGGAGCGCGGTCAGGGCCCGGTTGAGCTGGGACTCGTCGAGGTTCCTGCGGATCCGGGCGCGCTCCACGAGGCTTGCCTGGCCGGTCTCCTCCGAGACGACCACGACGACCGCGTCGGTCTGCTCCGTGATCCCGAGGGCGGCCCGGTGGCGCGTCCCGTAGCGCTCGGCCTGGAGCGTCGTCTCGGCCAGCGGCAGGAGGGCGCCGGCGGCGAGGATCGTCTCGCCGCGCACGATGACGGCACCGTCATGGAGGGCCGCCCGGGGCGCGAACAGCGCCTCGAGGAGGTCGGCCGTGAGGTCGCCGTGGATCATGATGCCGGTCTCGGCGATCTCCTCGAGGCCGGTCTCGCGCTCGATGACGACGAGGGCGCCGCAGCGCGCCGCCGCCAGGCGGGCCGCCGCCCGGGCCACCGCGCCCGCGACCCGCTCGGCCGCCCGCTGGTCGGAGGGCGACAGGAGCCAGGCGAAGGACCCCACCCGCCCCAGGCGCTCGAGGCCCCGCCGCAGCTCGGGCTGGAAGACGACGACGAGGGCGAAGAGCCCCACGACGGCCCCGGCCTGCAGGAGCTGGGTGAAGAGGCGCAGCCCGGTCGCCTGGGCCACGGCGTAGATCACGAGGATCACGCTGACGCCGATCACCAGGCGGACCGCGCGCGTGCCGCGGATCAGGCTGAAGAGCCAGTAGATGACGACGGCGGTCAGCCCGATGTCGACGAGCGTGGCCAGCCCGATCCGGCCGGCGATCGACTCGAGGGGCTCCCACATCGTCCGCTGAGTGTAGCACCGGGTCTCCCGGCGCCCGAAGGCGCGGCGCCGGCGCCGGGTGCCGCTCAGCCGAGCACGAAGCGAGGGTCGTCGGGCAGCCGAGCCGCCGCCGTGCGCCGCACCAGGTCGGCCCCGGCCGCGTCCCCCTCGAGATCGGCGAGGCGCAGCAGCTGCCGGTAGGCGTCTCCCGCCTGGCCGGTCCAGCCGCGGTCGACGGCGAGATCGGCGAGCATGAGGTGGAGGTCCACGTCGCCGGGGCGGACGCCGACCCCCAGCAGGCAGGCGTCGAAGGCGGCGTCGAGCCGCCCTTCCGTCGCGGTGGGCGCGGGCCGCGGCGAGGGCCGCCGCCGCCGCGCTCGCGGCGTCTCCGCGGGCGGCCGCCTCCTCGAACGCGAGGACGAGCGCCTCCGGGTCGAGGTCGCGGCTCCGGTGTCGGCACGGCGCCGTCGACGGCCGCGTCGGCGGCGGCATCGGCGCCGTCCTCGGGGGCGGCGCCCGGCCCGCGTCCGCGCCGGGCCGGGGCTCGGCGTCGGCCGCCTCCGACGGCTCCCGATCGGCCGGTCCGGTCGCCGGCGGCGCGGCTGCGCCCTCGGCGACCGCCTCCCCGGCGGTCGTCCGCAGCTCCTCCACGAGGCCAGCATGTCGTTCGCGGCGCTCGTCGGTGGGCTCGATGGCGAGCGCCCGGCGGGCCGCCTCGGCGGCATCCGGCAGGCGCCCCTGCGCCCCCCGCACCCCGGCGAGGTGGTCGTAGGCCAGGGCGGCCTCGGCCGTGCGGCGCAGGACGACAAGGGCCTGCGCCCGTCCCAGGAGCGACGCGTCGTCGTCGGGCTCCAGGGCGAGGGCTCCGTCGAACGCGTCCAGCGCGTCCTGCGGATCGCCCAGGCGGAGCTGGACGGTGCCGAGGGCGGTCCGCGGCACGGCCCGGTCCGCGGTGATCGCGATCGCCTCGCGATAGGCGACGGCGGCGTCCTCGAGACGCCCCCGCAGGACGGCCACGTGGCCGGTTCGAAGGGCCTCCTTGTACCGCTCGAAGAGGGTCTCGGTCATCGCCGCCGGCTCCCGGACCGGGAAGAGAACGGGCGCCCCGTGCGGGGCGCCCGTCTGGTCAGCGCTTCGTGTACTGCGGCGCCTTGCGCGCCCGCTTGAGGCCGTACTTCTTGCGTTCCTTCATCCGCGGGTCGCGGGTGAGGAAGCCGGCCTGGCGGAGGGGCAGGCGATAGCCCTCGGGGTCCACGGAGAGGAGGGCCCGGGCGATGCCGTGGCGGATCGCGCCCGCCTGGCCGGTCACCCCGCCGCCCTCGACCTTGATCAGGGCGTTGTAGCGACCCTCCGTCCCGGTCACCCGGAACGGCATCCGCAGGTCGCCCTCGGAGATCGCGTTGCCGAAGTGCTGCTCCAGCGAGCGGCCGTTGACGACGATGTCGCCCTCGCCGGCCATGAGGCGAACGCGGGCCACGGACGTCTTGCGGCGTCCGGTGCCCTGGAAGTAGGCAAGAGTGGTCATCGGGGCGTGCTCCTCGTCAGGCCAGCGGCTCGGGCTGCTGGGCCTGGTGCGGATGTTCCCGGCCCGCATAGATCTTCAGCTTGCGGAGCTGCTTCGCTCCGAGGCGATTGTGCGGCAGCATCCCCTTCACCGCCCGCCGGAGGACCTCTTCCGGGCGCCGCTCCAGGAGATGACCGAGGGTCTCCTCCTGGTAGCCCTGGGGATAGCCGCTGTGCCGCGCGTAGACCTTCGAGGTCAGCTTGTCCTTCGACACGGCGACCTTTCCGGCGTTGAGGACGATCACGTGGTCGCCCGAGTCGAGATTCGGCGTGTAGGTCGGCTTGTGCTTGCCCTCGAGGACGCGGGCGATCCGCGACGCAAGCCGGCCGAGCGTCTCGTCCGTCGCGTCGACGACGTACCAGCGTCGGTCGATCTCCGCCTCTCGGAGCGTGTACGTCTTCGTGGTCATCTGTCTCCGTTCATCTCCGGGGCCGGCCGTCCGAGGACGACCCGCCGCAGGCAGAGCCCCTTCGCCGGGGCGACTGCCCCGTTGAAGGCCGGTGCCCTCGACGCAAGCGCCGCGGCCACCGCCGACTCCTCGACCTCGCCGCGTCCCACCAGGAGGAGCGCCGCGGCGATCCGCCGGACCATGTGGCGGAGGAAGGCGTCGCCCCTGACGTCGATCGTCACGAGCGGCCCGTCCCGCCGGACCCGAACCCGGTGAAGGGTCCGGACCGGCTGCCGGTCCGCCACCGCGAAGGCGGAGAAGTCGTGCCGGCCCTCGAGGACCGACCCGGCCCGCGCCATCGCGGCAGTGTCGAGCGGGGCCCGCACCCCGAGCGCGAAGCGCTCGCGGAGCGGGCTGCGCGGCCCGTTCCAGACGGTGTAGCGGTACTCCCGATACCGCGCCGCGTAGCGTGGGTGGAACCCGGCCGGCACGCCCCGGAGGTCCCGGACCGCGACATCCCCCGGCAGGAGCGCATCGAGCGCCCGGCCGAGCTCCGCCGCCCCGAGCGTCCCGCGGTAGGTGAAGGCGATCACCTGGCCTGCCGCATGGACGCCCGCGTCGGTCCGTCCCGCCGCGTCGACCCGCACCCGGCTTCCGCCGGAGAGCGGGGCCAGCGCGGCCTCGAGCTCTCCCTGGACCGTCCGGGTGCCCGGTTGGGCCTGGAACCCGGCGAAGTCCGTTCCGTCGTATTCGACCCGCGCGCGATAGCGCACGGGGGCACCCTCTCGGGCGCCGTCCCGGTCAGACGAGCTCGATCTGGACGATCGGGGCCGCGTCACCGGCTCGCTGGCCGACGTGCACCAGGCGGGTGTACCCCGACGTGCGGTCGGCGTACTTGGGAGCGATCTCATCGAAGAGCTTCTTGATCACGAGCGGCTCGTCGGGAAGCTCCGCGACGACCATCCGGCGCGCCGCCAGGTCGCCGCGCTTGGCGAGCGTGATCATCCGCTCGACCAGGGGGCGGATCTCCTTGGCCTTCGCCTCGGTCGTCTTCACCTTCTCGTAGCGGAGGACCGACACGATCAGGTTGGCGTAGAGGGCCAGGCGGGGGCTGTGCGTGCGCCCGAGCTTGCGGCCGGCGATCCGGTGGGCCATCGCTCAGGCCTCCCCGGGATCGTCGTCGAAGGGCGCCTCGCCCTCGTCGTCGCCGTCCTCGTCGAGGCCGTCGAGATCCGCCGGGTCGCCCTCCGGGACGAGGAAGCCGCGCATCCGGAGGCGCTCCTTCATCTCGTCGAGCGACTTCTTGCCGAAGTTGCGCATCCGGAGGAGCTCGTCGTCGGAGAGCTGGAGGAGCTGCCCGACCTTGACGATGTTGTTGCGCTTGAGCGAGTTGTAGGCCCGCATCGGGAGGTCGAGCTCCTCGATCGGCATCTCCAGCATGTTCGCCGGGATCTGCGGGGCCCCCGAGGCGGCCACGACGGGCGCGGCCGCCGCGCCGACGTTGGCGAAGAGCGAGAACTGGCGAACCAGGATCTCGGCTGCCTTCCCGAGGGCGTCCTCCGGCCCGAGGGATCCGTCGGTCTCGATCTCGAGGGTCAGCTTGTCGTAGTTGGTCATCTGGCCGACGCGCGTGTTCTCGACGTGGAAGTTCACCTTCCGCACCGGCGTGAAGATCGCATCGATGGGGATGACGCCGATCGGCAGGCCCTCGGGCCGCTCCGCGGCGAGGTAGCCGACGCCGCGCTCGACGGTCAGGTCCATCTCGATCTGGACGTCGTCGGCGTCGAGGGTCATCAGGACCTGCTCGGGGTTGACGATCTCGACGTCAGCCGACTCCAGGATGTCGCCGGCCGTGACCGTGCCGGCTCCCGACTTGATCAGCTTCAGCTGGACCGGGTGGGCGGCGAAGCTGCGCAGGCGAAGCCTCTTGACGTTGAGGACGATCTGGGTGACGTCTTCCTTGACGCCGGCGATCGTCGTGAACTCGTGGTAGACGTCGCGGATCTGGATGGAGGTGACGGCCGCCCCCTCCAGCGAGGAGAGGAGGACGCGCCGGAGGGCGTTGCCCAGGGTCGTCCCGTAGCCGGCCGGCAGCGGACCGGCCTCGTACTTGGCGTACGAGCCCTGCTCCGCGACAGGCTCGATCTGGGTCGTGGTCTCGAGTTCGATCATGGGGCGGGGCTACCTCGAGTAGTACTCGACCACGAGCTGCTCGTTGAGTTCGAGCGGCATCTGGTCGCGCCGCGGCGCGGCGGCAATCGTCCCGGTCAGGGTCAGCGGGTCAATGGTGAGCCACTCCGGGACCGCGACGGAGCGGAGGGTCTCCTTGGCGATCTTGAACGGCTCGCGCTCGCGGTGCGACTCGCGGACGGCCACCGCGTCGCCCGGCTTGAGCTGGAACGACGGGATGTTCGTCGGGCGGCCGTTGACGGCGAAGTGGCCGTGGCCGACGAGCTGCCGGGCCTGGTCGCGGGACGCGGCGATGCCGAGCCGGAAGACCACGTTGTCGAGGCGCAGCTCGAGGAGCCGGAGGAGGTTCTCGCCGGTCACGCCGGGGCGGGACTCGGCCGCATCGAAGTAGTTGCGGAACTGCTTCTCCAGGATGCGGTAGATCCGGCGGACCTTCTGCTTCTCGCGCAGCTGGAGGCCGTAGTCGCCGACCTTGCGGCGGCGAACGCCGTGCTGGCCTGGCGGCGACGGGCGGCGCTCGAAGGCGCACTTCTTCGTGTAGCAGCGCGAGCCCTTCAGGAAGAGCTTGGCGCCCTCGCGCCGGCACAGCCGGCAGACAGGATCGGTGTAGCGAGCCATGGGGCGGAAGCTCCGGTCAGACGCGGCGCCGCTTGGGCGGGCGGCATCCGTTGTGCGGGATCGGGGTGACGTCGGTGATGGCGGTGACCTCGAGGCCGGCGGCCTGCAGGGACCGGACCGCCTGTTCGCGACCAGCGCCGGGGCCCTTCACGTAGACCTCGACCTGGCGCATGCCGTGCTCCATCGCCTTCTTGGCGGCGGAGTCGGCGGAGAGCGCGGCTGCGTACGGCGTGCTCTTGCGGGAGCCCTTGAACCCGACGACCCCGGCCGACCCCCAGCTGATCACGTTGCCGGTCTGGTCCGTGATCGTGACGATCGTGTTGTTGAAGGTCGCCTGGATGTGGACGTGCCCCTGGGGCACGTTCTTCCGCTCCCGACGGCGCTGCTTGGGAGCCCGCTTCCGATCGGCCATACGTCCGGCTCGTCCCTCTTACTTCTTGCGCCGGGCGCCGACGGTCTTCTTGGGACCGCGTCGCTGGCGAGCATTGGTCTTCGTCCGCTGGCCGCGGACCGGGAGGTTCCGCCGATGGCGGAGGCCGCGGTACGAGCCGATCTCGATGAGGCGCTTGATGTTGAGGGCCACTTCGCGGCGGAGGTCGCCCTCCACCTTGTAGCGGCGGTCGATCACCTCCCGCAGCCGGTTGACCTGGTCCTCGGTGAGGTCCCGGACCCGGGTGTCGGGGTTGATGTTCGTCTGCTGGAGGATCTTCTTGCTCGTGGGGAGCCCGATCCCGTAGACATAGGTGAGGGCGATTTCCACGCGCTTCTCGCGCGGAATGTCGATGCCCGCGATCCGTGCCATTCGTCTAGCCCTGCCGCTGCTTGTGCTTCGGGTTGGCGCAGATGACCATGACGGTTCCGTGGCGGCGAATCACCTTGCAGTTGTCGCAGCGGGCCTTCACGGAGGCTCGGACTTTCAACGGGATCCTCTTCGCTTCAATGCTGCTGCCGGCTACTTCAGCCGGTAGGTGATGCGACCCCGGGTGAGGTCGTAGGGAGAAAGCTCGACCCGGACCCGGTCGCCCGGCAGGATCCGGATGAAGTTCATCCGGAGCTTCCCGCTGATGTGGGCGAGGACGCGGTGGCCGTTCTCGAGCTCCACCGCGAACATGGTGTTCGGAAGCGGCTCGATGACGGTCCCTTCGACCTCGATGGCGTCCTTCTTGCCCACGGGCTCCCTTGTACCTTCGTCACATGATCATGCGCCGGCCGAGGCCGGGCGCACGAACGCGTAGCCTACCAACTTCCGCCCGATCCGGCAAGCGTCCGCCGGATCGCTCACGGCCGGGTCAGGACCTCCGGCCCGTTCTCCGTGACGGCGATGGAGTCCTCCCAGTGGGCCGCGATCGACCCGTCGCGGGTGACGACCGTCCAGCCGTCGCCGAGCGTCTCCACCTCGGCGGAACCGAGCGTGAACATCGGCTCGATCGCCAGGCAGATGCCGGGCGCCAGCTCGATGCCCCGGGTCCGGGTGCGGTAGTTCGGGACCTGGGGATCCTCGTGCATCGCGCGTGCCGATGCCGTGGCCGACGTAGGGCCGGACGACCCCGTACCCCCGCGGCAGGGCGACGTCCTCCACGGCCGCCGAGATGTCCCAGATGCGGTTGCCGGATCGGGCCGCGGCGATCCCCGCCTCCAGGGCCTGGCGGGTCGCGTCGACGAGGTCGCGCACGGGCTGGGCCACGTCACCGACGACGAACGTCCGCGCGGCGTCGCCGTGCCAGCCGTCGACGATCGCGCCGGCGTCGATGGAGACGACCTGGCCCTCGCGGATGATGCGGTCGCCGGGGATCCCGTGGACGACCTCGCGATCGATCGAGATGCAGAGCGAGGACGGATACCCGTAGTAGCCCTTGAACGACGGTGTCGCCCCCGCCTTCCGGATGTGCGCCTCGGCGAGCGTGTCCAGGCGCGCCGTCGAGACGCCGGGGCGGAGCTCCTCCTCCACCAGGGCGAGGACCTCGGCGACGACGCGGCCGGCGCGGCGCATGGTGGCGATCTCGGCGGCCGACTTGCGGGTGATCACGGATGCGTGCGCCAGTAGGGCACGGGCTCGATGCAGTCGAGCAGGTCGTTCGTCACCGCGGCGATCGGGCGGCGCCCGTCGACCGTGCTTGGAGCACGCCGGCCGTCCGGTAGTGGTCGACGACGTCCTCGAGGGCGCCGAGCTGCTTCTCCAGGCGGGCCCGGACGACGTCGGGCCGGTCGTCGTCGCGCTGGATCAGCCGGCGACCCGCAGATGTCGCAGACGCCGGGCACGCGCGGCGGGTAGGCCGTCTCGTGGTAGGTGTGGCCGGCGGCCTCGCAGAGCCAGCGCCCGGAGAGGCGCAGGAGCAGCTCGTCGGCGGGGACGTCGACGTAGGAGGGCGGCCTCCACGGCGGCCCCCCGCTCGGCCAGGGCGCGGTCGAGCGCCTCGGCCTGGGAACGGGTGCGGGGGAAGCCGTCCAGGATCACGCCGCGGGCGGCGTCGGGAGCGGCCAGCCGCTCCAGGAGCATCCCCACGGTCACCTCGTCGGGGACCAGCGCTCCGCGCTCCATGTACGCCTTGGCGGCGACCCCGAGGGGCGTCCCGTCGCGGACGGCGGCCCGGAAGAGATCGCCCGTGGCCACCCGGGGAAGGCCCAGGTGGCGAGCCAGGACGTGGGCCTGGGTGCCCTTGCCCGCCCCGGGTGCGCCGAGCAGGACGAGGACCCTCATCGATCCGGCGATCCGGCCGCCTCCGCGGTCATCGGATGAAGCCCTCGTAGCTGCGCATGAGCAGCTGGGCCTCGAGCTGCTTCATCGTCTCGACGACGACGCTGACGGCGATGAGGAGGCTGGTGCCGCCGAGCGAGAGGGACGCGCTGCCCGGGAAGAACGACGGAGATCACGAACGGCATGACCGCGATGATCCCCAGGAAGAGGGCCCCGGCGACCGTGATCCGGTTGACGACCCGGGCCAGGTAGTCCTGGGTCGGACGACCCGGTCGGATGCCCGGGATGAAGCCGCCGTTCTTGCGCAGCTGCTCCGCCGTCTCGTCGGGCTTGAAGGTGAACGCCGTGTAGAAGTAGGTGAAGCCGACCGTCAGGAGGAAGTAGAGGCCGCCGTAGACCACCGGGTTCTGGGGACCGAAGGTGACGACGAAGAAGTTCGCGATGTCGCGCACGACCTGGACGTCGGAGCTGGTGAAGTACCCCGCGATCTGGCTCGGGAAGAGGAGGATGCTGACGGCGAAGATGATCGGGAATCACGCCCGCCTGGTTGACCCGCAGGGGCAGGAAGGTCGTGCCGCCCTGGTACATCCGGCGGCCGCGGACGCGGCTCGCGTACTGGACCGGGATCCGCCGCTGGCCCTCGGTGATGTAGACGATCACGGCGACGGCGACGATGGCGAAGGCCACGAAGACGACGCCCTGGATCGATGTTCGGGTTCTCGAGGAAGCTCAGCACCCCGCTCGGGATCCGCGAGACGATGCCGGCGAAGATGATGAAGCTGATCCCGTTGCCGATCCCCTTCTCCGTGATGAGCTCGCCGAGCCACATCAGGACGACCGAGCCGGCCGTCAGGGTGATGATCTGGGTCAGGGTCGTGAACGAGGCGAGGTCGAAGTCCGTTGATGACGCCCGAGGAGTTGAGGAGGGCCAGGAAGCCGTAGCTCTGGAGGACCGCCAGCGGCACCGACAGGTAGCGGGTGTACTGGTTGATCTTGTTCCGGCCGTACTCGCCCTCGCGCTGGAGCGCCTGGAGGGCGGGGATGACCCCGGTCATCAGCTGCATGATGATCGACGCGTTGATGTACGGGTTGACGCCGAGCCCCACGACCGAGAAGCGGGAGAGCCCGCCGCCCGAGAAGAGATCGAGGAGCCCGAAGAGGGCGTTGTCGGCGAAGAAGTCCTGGAGCGCCTTGGGATCCGCCCCGGGCACCGGCACGTGGGCCAGGGCCCGGAAGACGATGAGGATCCCCAGCACGAAGAGGATCCGCCGCCGGATGTCCGGCGCGCGGAAGGCGTTGAGGAGGGACTCGTACATCGGGGAGGCCTAGGCCTCGTCGGTCGGGGCGGGATCCACGCCGAGCGCCGTCGAGCGGGCTCGCCGGGATCTCGAGGAGCTGGAAGCTGCCGCCGGCCGCCTCGATCTTCTCGCGGGCGCTCTTCGTGAACGCGTCGGCGACGACGAAGAGGGGCGCCCGTCACCTCGCCGCCGCCGAGGATCTTGAGCGGCTTGTCGAGGCTCCGGACCAGGCCGGCCAGGCGCAGGAGCTCCTGGGTCACGGCGATCGGGGCGCCCTTCTCCCCCTCGGGGAGGCGGCCCGTCTCGGCGGCGACGCTGATGCGGCCGACGTTGACGACCTCGTACTCGATCCGGTTGATGTTGCGGAAGCCGCGCAGCTTCGGGATCCGGATGTGGAGCGGCGTCTGGCCGCCCTCGAACCAGGGCGGGATCGAGGAGCCGGCGCGCGACTTCTGGCCCTTGGTGCCGCGGCCGGCGGTCTTGCCCTTGCCGGCCGCGATGCCGCGGCCGACCCGGGTCTTCTTGGTGTGGGCTCCGGCCGCGGGCCGGAGGTCGTGGAGCTTCATCGCTTCTTCTCCGGGCCGGACTCGGGGAGCTCCTCGACGGTCACGAGGAAGCGGATCTGGCGGACCATCCCCCGCGTCGCCGCGTTGTCCGGCACCTCGACCGTGTCGCCGATGCGACGGAGGCCGAGCGCCCGGGCGGTGGCGCGGTTGCGCTCGATGTGGCTGATGGTGCTCTTGACCTGGGTGACGCGGAGCCTACCGGCCATCGGCCACCTCCGCGGCGGGCTGGCCGGCCACGAAGACCCGGACCGGAACCCCGCGTCGGGCGCTCAGCTGCTCGGCGGACTTCAGGTCGCGCAGCGCCTCGAGCGTCGCGCGCACGACGTTGACCGGGTTGGTCGAGCCGTACACCTTGGTGAGGATGTCGCGGATGCCGGCCGCCTCGACGACCGCGCGGACCGAGCCGCCGGCGATGACGCCGGTGCCCTGGGAGGCCGGCTTGAGCATCACCCGGGCGGCCGCGTACTCCGCGTTCACCTCGTGCGGGATGGTCGTCCCGATCATCGGGACGCGGATCAGGTGCTTCTTGGCGTCCTCGACGCCCTTGCGGATCGACTCGGGGACCTCGCCGGCCTTCCCGAGCCCCGCGCCGACGTGCCCCTGCCCGTCGCCGACGACGACGACGGCGCTGAAGCTGAAGCGACGGCCGCCCTTGACGACCTTCGCAACGCGGTTGATCTGGACGACCCGCTCCTCGAGCGCCAGCTTCGCAGGATCGATCCTGGCCACGTCGGTCTCCTCCTAGAAGTCGAGACCGGCTTCCCGGGCGGCGTCGGCAAGCGTCTTCACGCGACCGTGGTACCGGAATCCGGCACGGTCGAAGACGACGTGCGCGACGCCGGCGGTGCGGGCCCGCTCGGCGACCAGGCGGCCGACGACCTTGGCCTCCTCGACCTTCGTCTGCTTCGAGCCCTTGAAGGAGGGCTCCAGCGTGGAGGCGGCGGCGAGCGTGGTGCCCGCCGCGTCGTCGATCACCTGGGCGTAGATGTGATTGAGGCTGCGGAAGACCGCGAGACGCGGGCGACCGGCGGTGCCGTCCACGCGGAGGCGGATCCGCTCGTGTCGCTTCTGCCGCGCGGCGCCGCGCGAGGCGGTCTTCGTCATCTCGGACGTCCCTTCGTTACTTCTTTCCGCCGATCTTCCCGGCCTTGCCGGCCTTTCGACGGATCACCTCGCCGGAGTACCGGACGCCCTTGCCCTTGTAGGGCTCCGGCTTCCGGGTGGCGCGGACCTTGGCCGCGACCTGCCCGACGAGCTCCTTGTCGATGCCGACGACGGCCAGCTTGACCGGGGTCTCCACCTCGAAGGAGATGCCCTCGGGGGGCACGATCTCCACCGGATGGCTGTAGCCCAGGTTGAGCTGGAGCTTGTCGCCGATCTTCTGGGCGCGATAGCCGACGCCGGCGATCTCGAGCGTCTTCCGGTAGCCGGAGGTGACGCCGTCGACCATGTTCGCGACGAGGGTCCGGGTGAGGCCGTGGAGCTGCTTGTGCCCCTTCGCCTCCGACGGGCGGGTGACGACGAGCGTCCCGTCGATCGCCTCGACCGTCATCGCCGGCGGCAGCGAGCGGGTCAGGGTCCCCTTCGGACCCGTCACCGTGATGACCGGCCACGTCGAGGCTGACCTCGACGCCGGCCGGGATCGGGATCGGCTGTCGACCGATGCGCGACATCGCCGTCCCCCTACCAGACGTACGCCAGGACTTCGCCGCCGAGCTGCGCCCTGCGCGCCTGCTGGCCGGTCATGATCCCCTGGCTGGTGCTGACGATGACGATCCCGAGGCCACCGAGGACCCGCGGGATCTCCGTCTTCCGGGCGTAGACGCGGAGGCCGGGCTTGCTGATGCGCTTGAGCCCGGACACGACCGGCGCCTTGCCGTCGACGTACTTGAGGGTGAGCCGCAGGACCTGCGCGGGGCCGTCACGCTCCTCGGTGAAGCCGGAGATGAAGCCCTTCCTCCACGAGGATGCGGGCGATCTCGCGCTTCACGCGGGATGCCGGGACGACCACCTCGAGGTGGCGCGCCCGCGACGCGTTGCGGATCCGCGTGAGCATGTCGGCGATCGGATCGGACACGTTCATCGGCGGCTCACCAGCTGGACTTCGTGACGCCCGGCAGCTCGCCCACGAGGGCCCGCTCCCGGAAGCAGATTCGACAGAGCGCGAAGCGGCGCATGTACGCCCGCGGACGTCCGCACAGGGTGCAGCGGTGATACGCCTGCGCCTTGTGCTTGGGGGCCCGCTTCGCCTTCGCGATCAGGGACTTCTTGGCCATCGTCTCCTCCCCGCTCAGCCGGCGAAGGGCATGCCGAGGAGTTCCAGCAGCTTGCGGGACTCCTCGTCGGTCTTCGCCGTCGTCACGATGCTGATCTCCAGCCCGCGGAGACGGTCGACCTTGTCGTAGTCGATCTCGGGAAACGCGAGCTGCTCGCGAAGCCCGAGGCTGTAGTTGCCGCGCCCGTCGAACGACCTGCCGGGGATCCCCCGGAAGTCGCGGATGCGCGGAAGGGCGACGGTGGTGAGGCGCTCCAGGAAGTCCCACATCCGCTCGCCGCGGAGGGTGACCTTGGCCCCGATCGTGTTCCCGGTCCGCAGGCGGAACTGGGCGATGGAGCGCTTCGCCTTCGTCGTGATCGGCTTCTGGCCGGTGATGAGGGCGAGATCGCCCGACGGCCGCGTCGACGGCCTTGGCGTTGGTGAGGGCCTCGCCGAGCCCGATGTTGACCACGATCTTCTCGAGGCGCGGCACCTGCATCGGGTTGGTGTAGGAGAACTGCTTCGTGAGCGCGGGGACGATCTCGGCCCCGTAGCGCTCCTTCAGGCGATTGCTCACGCCCCTTCACCTCCACGGTCTGGCCGCAGCGGCCGCACGCCCGGACGCGGGCGCCGGTCTCCAGCTCCAGGTGGCGGATCGCGGGTGGGGCGATCGCAGCGCGGACAGACGAGCATGACCCGGCCGATCGGGACCGGCATCGGCTTGTCGACGATCCCACCCTGCTGCATGCGCGGGGTGCGGTCGTTCTGGTTCATGCGCGGGCGCGGCTTGGTGTGCCGCTTGGCCAGGTTGAGCCCGTCCACGACGACGCGGAAGGGCTGGCCGACGAGCGACGGGCGCTCGACGCGCTTCACCTCGCCCCGCTTGCCGGCGTCCTTGCCGGCCAGGACGAGCACGGTGTCACCGGTGCGGATCTCGGGCACCTTCGTCACGCGGGGTGCGACGGCACGGGCCATCTCAGAGCACCTCCGGGGCGAGGGAGACGATCTTCATGTAGTTGCGGTCCCGCAGCTCGCGGGCGACGGGGCCGAAGATGCGGGTCCCGCGGGGGTTCCCCTGGTTGTTGATGAGGACGGCGGCGTTCTCGTCGAAGCGGATGTAGCTGCCGTCGGGGCGGCCGTACTCCTTGGCCGTCCGAACGATCACGGCCCGCACGACGTCGCCCTTCTTGACGGCGGCGTTCGGGATCGCCTGCTTGACGCTGGCGACGATCACGTCGCCGACCTCGGCGGTCGTCTTCCGGGAGCGGCCCATGACCCGGATGCACTGGATCACGCGCGCCCCGGTGTTGTCCGCGACGCGCAGCCGCGATCTGCTGCTGGATCACGCCTCGGCCCCCTCACCGGCCTCGGCGTGGGCCTTGCCGGGATGAGCCGCGCGCGTGGATCGCCTCGGTGGTCGCCGATTCCTCGGCGACGATCTCCGACGGGCGGTCCTCGCCGGCGCGGGAGGTGACCTCGACGAGGCGCCAGCGCTTGGTCCGCGACAGCGGGCGCGACTCCTCGATGAGGACCGTGTCCCCCACCTTGGCCTGGTTCAGCTCGTCGTGGACGGAGAACTTGGTCGTCATCCGCACGACGCGCTTGTAGAGCGGGTGGCGGGTCAGGCGCTCGACGGAGACGACGATCGTCTTGTCCATCTTGTCGCTGACGACGCGTCCGACCTTCTGTCTTGCGCTTGCCCTGCACCTGTGTTGCTCCTGCCATCTCCGGCCCCCTAGGCCGTCTTGCACGAGCTTGCGCTCGTGCTGGACGGTGAGGATCCGGGCGACCGTCCGGCGGGTGCCGGAGATCGCGGTGTAGTCCTTCAGCTGGCGCGTCGCGAGCTCGAAGCGGGCCTGCCAGAGGTCCCGCTTGGCGTCCCGAAGCGCCTGCTCCAGCTCCGCGTCCGTGAGGGCGCGAACCTTGTCGATGTCCATCACGCGCCCTCTTCCTCCTTGACGATGAAGCGCGTGGCGACCGGCAGCTTGTGGGCCGCGAGGCGCATCGCCTCGACCGCCGAGGCGCGGTCGACGCCGGCCATCTCGAAGAGGATCCGTCCCGGCCGGACGACCGCGACCCAGTGGTCGGGTGCTCCCTTGCCGGAGCCCATCCGGGTCTCGGCGGGCTTCTTGGTCGCCGGCTTGTCCGGGAAGATGCGGATCCAGATCTTGCCGCCGCGCTTGACCGAACGGGTCATCGCGCGTCGGGCCGCCTCGATCTGGCGGCTCGTGATCCAGGCGGGCTCGAGCGTCGCGAGCCCGAACTCACCGAAGGAGACGGCCGTGCCGCCCTTCGCCATGCCGGACATCCGGCCGCGCATCACCTTGCGGTGCTTGACGCGGCGAGGCATCAGCATCGCGTCAGACCCCCTGGCCGGCCGGCACGGCCGCGGGGGCGGCCGCGGGCCGGGCGGCCCGCTGGTCGGGGACGTCGCCCCGGTAGATCCAGACCTTGACGCCGATCGCGCCGTAGGTCGTCCGCGAGAGGACGTACCCGTAGCTGATGTCGGCGCGCAGCGTGCCGAGCGGGATGCGGCCTTCGCGGTCCCACTCGCGGCGGGCCATCTCGGAGCCGCCGAGGCGGCCGGCGACGGCGATCTTCACGCCCTTCGCCCCCGCCTTCATCGTGCGCTGGATGCCCTGCTTCATGGCCTTCCGGAAGGCGATCCGGCGGGCCAGCTGCTGGGCGATGTTCATGGCGACGAGGTACGCGTCGAGCTCGGGCTGGCGGATCTCCTTGATCTCCAGCTTCACCTTCCGCGGCTTCGTCACGTCGCCGATCTGCTTGCGCAGGACCTCGACGTTGGCGCCGCCCTTGCCGATCACGATGCCCGGCTTGGCGGTGTGGATCGTCACGGTCACGTAGTTGATGCCGCGCTCGATCTCGACGCCGCTGACGCTGGCGTTCGCCAGGCGTCGCTCGACGAGGCGGCGGATCGCGAGGTCCTCCTTGAGGAGCGTGGTGTACTCCTTGTCGGCGTACCACTTCGCGGTCCAGGTGCGGGTGATCCCCAGGCGGAAGCCGTAGGGGTGGACCTTATGTCCCATCTAGGCCTCCCGATCCTCGAGGACGATCGTGATGTGGGTCATGGGCTTGTGGATCGGGAACGCCCGGCCCTGGGCCCGCGGCTTCCAGCGCTTCATGGTGGGCCCCTCGTTGGCGAGGGCCTCCACGATGAAGAGGCTGTCGGCGGGAAGGTTGTGGTTGTTCTCGGCGTTGGCCGTCGCGCTGGCGAGGACGCGGGCGACGTCGCGCGCCGCGCCCTGCGGCATGAACCGCAGGATGGTGGCGGCGTCCTCGGCGCGCCGGCCACGGATGGCGCGGACGACGAGATCGGCTTTGCGGGTGGACCCCCGGAGGTACTTGGCGGTGGCGGAAACGCGCACGGTCCGACCCCTACCTGAGCGAGGACGAGCGGTCGGTCTTCTTCTCGTGCCCGCGGAAGGTGCGGGTGGGAGCGAACTCCCCGAAGCGATGACCGACCATGTTCTCGGTGACGAAGACGGGCACGTGCTTCCGCCCGTTGTAGACGGCAACCGTGTGCCCGATGAAGTCCGGGAAGACGACCGAGGCGCGCGACCAGGTCTTGACGACCTTGCGCTCGCTCCGCTTGTTCATCTCTTGGACCCGGCCGAGGAGCCGCGCCTCGACGAACGGTCCCTTCTTGACCGAACGCGACATGCTTCGGTTCCTCCGTTACGACTTGCGGTGCCGCGAGCGGACGATCAGCCGGTTCGGCTTCTTGTCCTTCGCGGTGCGATAGCCCATGGCCGGCTTGCCCCACGGGGTCTTGGGCGGCATGCCCGTCGGCGACTTGCCCTCACCGCCACCGTGGGGGTGGTCGCGAGGGGTCATCGCCACGCCGCGGGTCTCCGGGCGGAGCCCCATGTGGCGGGCCCGGCCGGCCTTGCCGAGGCTCTGGTTCTCGTGATCCAGGTTCGAGACCTGGCCCACGGTCGCCATGCAGCGGAGCGGCACGCGGCGCATCTCCCCCGAGGGGAGACGGACCGTCGCGTGGTCGCCCTCCTTGGCCAGGAGCTGGGCGCTCCCACCGGCGGAGCGGACGATCTGGCCGCCCTTGCCGGGGACCATCTCGATGTTGTGGATCGTGGTGCCGAGGGGGATGTTCGCCAGCGGCAGGGCGTTCCCCACCCGGGCCTCGGCGTCCGGGCCGGCGACGACGACGTCGCCGACCTTGAGGCCGTGGGGGAGCAGCATGTAGCGCTTCTCGCCGTCCCGGTAGTGGAGGAGGCCGATGCGGGCCGAGCGGTTGGGGTCGTACTCCACCGTCGCGACCTTGGCGGGGACCCCCAGCTTGTCGCGCTTGAAGTCGATGATCCGGTAGTGGCGCTTCTCGCCGCCGCCGCGATGGCGGACGGTGAGGCGGCCCTGGTTGTTGCGTCCGGAGCCGCGCTTCATGGGCTCCAGGAGCGGCTTGAAGGGCTCGCGGGTCGTGATCTCCTCGAACGTCGAGCGGGTCATGAACCGCCGGCCGGGCGAGGTGGGCTTGTAGCTGCGAAGCGGCATGGCTACACCCCCTCGAAGAATTCGATCTTCTGGCCAGCGGCGAGCGTCACCGTCGCCTTGCGCCAGGGCGTGGTCCAGCCGCTGATGCGTCCGCGCTTGGTGCCGCGGCGCTTCTCCTTGGCCTTCGTCGTCAGGACGTTGACCGCCGTGACCTGGACCTTGAAGAGCTCCTCGACGGCCTCCCGGACCTGGATCTTGGAGGCGTCGCCGTGAACCTCGAAGGTGTACTTCCCGCGGCCGGACTCGTCCATCGACTTCTCGCTGATGATCGGCCGGACGATGACGTCGTGGGCGGTGAGCGTCATGCGTACACCTCCTCGAGGCGGGCGATGGCGGGCTGCTCGATGACGACCATGTCGGCCTTGAGGAGATCCACGATGTTGAGCGAGTCGGCGAGGAGGACCTCGACGTCGGGAAGGTTGCGGGCCGAGAGGTCGAGCTTGTCGTCGCGGGCGGGGGCCACGATGAGGACCCGGCCGCGCGCCTCGAGGTTGGCCAGGACGCCCAGGAGGTCCTTCGTCCGGATCTGCTCGAGGGCGAAGGCGTCGAGGATCCTGATCGCCCCATCGTTGAGCTTGGCCGTCAGGGCCCCGCGGAGGGCGAGCCGCTTCATGCGCCGCGGAAGCCGCTGGGCGTAGGAGCGGGGATGCGGGCCGAAGACGACGCCGCCGCCGGCGTAGTGGGGGGCGGTGCGCGATCCCTGGCGGGCGCGGCCGGTCCCCTTCTGGCGATAGGGCTTCTTGCCGCCGCCCCGGACCTCGCCGCGGGTCTTGGTGTCGTGCGTGCCCAGGTGGCGCCCCGCGAGCTGCGCGATCACCGCCTGGTGCATGACGGCGGCGTTCACGGGAGCCGCGAAGAGCTCGTCGGAGAGCTCCACGGTCCCGATCGCGTCGCCGCTGCGGGCAAAGAGCGTGGTCTGGGGCATCGTCAGGCCTTCTTCACGAGGACGAGCGCGTGCGGCGCCCCCGGCACGGATCCCTTCACGAGGAGGAGGTTCCGGTCGAGATCGGCGCGCACGACCTGCAGCTTCTTGACGGTGACGCGTTCGTCACCCATGTGGCCGGACATCCGGCTGCCGCGATAGACGCGGCCGGGCGTGGTGCCGGGGCCGATGGAGCCAGGCTCGCGATGGTGATCCGAGCCGTGCGTCTTCGGACCGCGGTGGAAGTTGTGGCGCTTGATCGTGCCGGCGAATCCCTTGCCCTTCGACGTGCCCGTGACGTCGATGAGGTCGCCCGGGGCGAAGAGGCTGACGTCGAGCGTCTGGCCGACCTCGTACGCCGCGAGATCCTCGACCCGGAACTCGCGGATGACCGCGACCTTCGGGAGGTCCCCCAGCTGGCCCGTCTCGGGCTTGGTGAGCTTCTTGCCGGGCTCGGTGCCGAGCTGGATCGCGGCGTAGCCGTCCCGCTCGGGCGTCCGAAGGCGGGTGACGGTGTTCGGCTGGATGGCGACGACGCTGACCGGGATCATCGTCCCGTCGTCCTGGAAGACCTGGGTCATGCCGACCTTGCGGCCGATGAGTCCAATCGTCATCGCGCAGGTCCCTCCTCGCCGCTCAGCCGCGCCCAGGGCAAGGCGGAGCCGAGCACGCGAGCGAGCGCACTTGATGGTGCGTGAGCGAGCGGCGCAGGCGACAACGCCGCCATGGGCCGGGTGAGCGAGTGAGGACTCATCACATCTTGATCTCGATGTCGACGCCCGCCGCCAGCGAGAGTCGCATCAGGGCGTCGACGGTCTTCGCCGACGGGTCGAGGATGTCCACCAGGCGCTTGTGGGTCCGGATCTCGAACTGCTCCCGGCTGTCCTTGTCGATGAAGGGCGACCGGAGGACGGTGAACTTCTCAATCCGGGTCGGCAGCGGCACCGGGCCGACAACGTCGGCGCCGGTGCGCTGGGCGGTCTCCACGATCTGCGCCGCGGACTGGTCCAGCAGGCGGTGGTCGTAGGCCTTGAGGCGGATCCGGATCCGCTGCTTTGGCATCTCGTCCCTACTCGGTGATGGCCACGATGGCCCCGGCGCCGACGGTCCGGCCACCCTCGCGGATGGCGAAGCGCTGGCCGATCTCGAGGCCGATCGGGGTGATGAGCTCGACGGTCATGTCGACGTTGTCGCCGGGCATGATCATCTCGGCCCCCTCGGGGAGGCCGATGGCGCCGGTCACGTCGGTCGTGCGGAGGTAGAACTGGGGCCGGTACCCGTTGTAGAACGGGGTGTGCCGGCCGCCCTCCTCCTTGGTCAGGACGTAGACCCGGGCGGTGAACCTGGTGTGGGGCTTGATGGAGCCGGACTTGGCGAGGACCTGGCCGCGCTCGATGTCGTCGCGCTCGATGCCCCGCAGGAGGCAGCCGACGTTGTCGCCGGCGCGGCCCTCGTCGAGGAGCTTCTTGAACATCTCGACGCCGGTGACCACGATCTTGCGGGTCGGGCGGATGCCGACGATCTCGACCTCGTCGCCGACCTTGACGATGCCGCGCTCGATGCGCCCGGTGGCGACCGTGCCCCGGCCCTTGATCCCGAAGACGTCCTCGACCGGCATGAGGAAGGGCTTGTCGACGGCGCGCTCGGGGGTCGGGATGTAGGAGTCGACGGCGTCCATCAGCTCCTGGATGCAGGCGTAGGCGGGGTCGTCGACGCCGCCGCTGGCCTCGAGGGCCTTGAGGGCCGAGCCGCGGATGACGGGGATGTCGTCGCCGGGGAACTGGTACTTGGAGAGGAGCTCGCGGACCTCGAGCTCGACGAGGTCGAGGAGCTCGGGGTCGTCGACCGCGTCGACCTTGTTGAGGAAGACGACCATGTACGGCACGTCGACCTGGCGGGCCAGGAGGATGTGCTCCCGGGTCTGGGGCATCGGGCCGTCGGTCGCGGCCACGACGAGGATCGCCCCGTCCATCTGGGCGGCGCCGGTGATCATGTTCTTGATGTAGTCGGCATGGCCGGGGCAGTCGACGTGCGCGTAATGGCGGGCGTCGGTCTGGTACTCGACGTGGGCGATCGCGATCGTGATCCCGCGCTCGCGCTCCTCGGGGGCGTTGTCGATCGTGTCGAACGCGCGGTACTCGGACCCGCCCTTGAGGGCCAGGTACTTCGTGATCGCCGCGGTCAAGGTCGTCTTGCCGTGGTCGATGTGACCGATCGTGCCGATGTTGACGTGCGGCTTCGTCCGCTCGAACTTCTTCTTCGCCATCGTCGTGTTGCTCCCTGGCTCCTCGCCGCGTCCGGGTCCCGCTGGGGACGTCCGTCGCCGGCCTTCCCGACTGCTAGACCCTGGACTTCTGGACGAGTTCCGCGGCGAGATTGCCGGGGACCTCGGCGTAGTGCGACAGCTCCATCGAGTAGCTCGCCCGCCCCTCGGTCATCGACCGCAGGTCGGTGGCGTACCCGAACATCTCCGAGAGGGGGACGAACGAGCCGACCACCTGCGTGGTCCCCCGCGACTCCATCCCCTCGATGTGGCCGCGACGCCGGTTCAGGTCGCCGATGACGTCGCCCATGAACTGCTCCGGCATGACCACCTCGACCCGCATCAGCGGCTCGAGGATCGCCGGGATCGGCCTTCTCCACGGCGTCCTTGACGGCCATGGAGGCGGCGATCTTGAAGGCCATCTCGCTCGAGTCGACCTCGTGGTACGACCCGTCGAAGACGGTGGCCCGAACGTCGACCATGGGGTACCCGGCGAAGACGCCCGTCTCGAGCGCCGCGCGGATCCCGTGGTCGATCGCGCGCATGTACTCCTTCGGGATCGTGGCGCCCACCGTCTTGTCGACGAACTCGATCCCGGCGCCCTTCTCGAGGGGCTCCAGCCGCAGGATCACGTGCCCGTACTGGCCCTTGCCCCCGGTCTGGCGGACGAAGCGACCGTTGCCCACGGCCAGGCGCCGGATCGTCTCCCGGTAGGAGACCTGGGGCTTGCCGATGTTGGCGGCGACCTTGAACTCGCGGACCATCCGGTCGACGAGGACGTCGAGGTGGAGCTCCCCCATCCCGGCGATGAGCGTCTCGCCGCTCTCCTCGTCGGTCTTCACCCGGAAGGTGGGGTCCTCCTCGGCCAGGCGCTGGAGGGCCAGGCCCATCTTGTCCTGGTCGGCCTTGGTCTTGGGCTCGATCTTCACCTCGATGACCGGCTCGGGGAAGGTCATCGACTCCAGGATCACGGGGTGATCGGGATCGGCGAGGGTGTCGCCGGTGAAGGTCTCCTTCAGGCCGACCGCGGCGGCGATGTCGCCGGCGTGGACCTCGTCGATCTCCTCCCGGTGGTTGGCGTGCATCTGGAGGATCCGCCCGATCCGCTCCTTGCGGCCCTTGGACGAGTTGAGGATGTAGGAGCCGGCCTTCAGGGTCCCGGAGTAGACCCGGAAGAAGGCCAGCTTCCCGACGTAGGGGTCGGCCGCGATCTTGAAGGCGAGGGCGCTGAACGGCTCGCCGTCGTCGACGGTGCGGAGGACCTCGGCATGCGTCGTGGGGTGCTCGCCGATGACCGGCGGCACGTCGAGCGGCGAGGGGAGATAGTCGACGACGGCGTCGAGCATGGGCTGGACGCCCTTGTTCTTGAGGGCGGAGCCGGTCAGGACGGGAACGATCCGGTACTGGAGCGTTCCCAGCCGGAGCCCCCGGACGAGCTCGTCCTCGGTCAGCTCCGTGCCCTCGAGGTACTTGTGCATCAGCTCGTCGTCCATCTCGGCGACGGCTTCGACGAGCTTCTCGCGGTGCCGGCGGGCCTCGTCGAGGAGGTCGGCTGGAATGGCCACCTCATCGATCTGCGAACCCAGGTCGTCGCGATAGAGGATCGCCTTCATGCGGATCAGGTCGACGACTCCGACGAAGGTGTCCTCGGACCCGATCGGGATCTGGACGGGCACCGCGTTGGCCCCCAGGCGCTCCTCGATCATGCCGACACAGCGCCAGAAGTCGGCGCCGGTCCGGTCGAGCTTGTTGATGAAGCAGATCCGCGGGACGCGGTAGCGATCGGCCTGCCGCCAGACGGTCTCGGACTGCGGCTCCACCCCGGCGACACCATCGAAGACGACGACCGCGCCGTCGAGGACGCGGAGGCTCCGCTCGACTTCCATCGTGAAGTCCACGTGCCCGGGCGTATCGATGATGTTGATGCGATGATCGTCCCAGAAGCAGGTCGTCGCCGCCGCGGTGATGGTGATCCCCCGCTCCTGCTCCTGGGGCATCCAGTCCATCGTGGCGGCGCCCTCGTGGACCTCGCCGAGCTTGTAGATCTTCTTCGTGTAGAAGAGGATCCGCTCGGTGACGGTCGTCTTCCCGGCGTCGATGTGGGCGATGATCCCGATGTTCCGGGTGCGGGCGAGCGGGTACAGTCGGGCCGCCATCAGGGTCTCCGGCCTACCACTTGAAGTGGCTGAAGGCCTTGTTCGCCTCGGCCATCTTGTGGGTGTCCTCGCGGCGCTTGACCGCCGCGCCCAGGCCGTTGGAGGCATCCACGAACTCGGCGGCAAGCTTCTCGCTCATGCTCTTGCCATTCCGCTTGCGGGCGGCCTGGACGAGCCAGCGGACGCCCAGCGAGAGGCGGCGGTCGCCGCGGATCTCGACCGGCACCTGGTACGTGGCGCCGCCGACCCGGCGGGGCTTGACCTCGATGATCGGCGTCGCGTTGCGGAGCGCGGACTCGAGGACCTCGAGCCCGGGGCGCTTCGCCTGGGCCTCGGCGCGGGCGAGCGCCTGGCGCAGGATGCGATCGGCGAGGTTGCGCTTGCCGTCGTTCATGAGCTTCGCCGTGATCCGGGCGGTCGTCCGGTTGGCGGGCGTGGCCTCGTACTTGGCCTTGCGGGGGATGCTGGCGCGGCGCGGCATGGTCCCTACTTCTTCTGGCCGGCCAGCTGGGCGCTGGCCTTGGCCCCGTACTTGCTGCGGCCCTGCTTGCGGTCGCGGACCCCGGCGGTGTCGAGCGTGCCGCGGATGATGTGGTACTTCACCGACGGCAGGTCCTTGACCCGCCCGCCGCGCACCAGCACGACCGAGTGCTCCTGGAGGTTGTGGCCGATCCCGGGGATGTAGGCCGTGACCTCCATCTGGTTCGAGAGCCGCACGCGGGCGATCTTGCGGAGCGCCGAGTTCGGCTTCTTCGGCGTCATCGTGCGCACCTGCAGGCAGACGCCGCGCTTCTGGGGGGCGCCCGGAATCGGGGTCTGGCGCTGGTCGAGGCTGTTCCAGATCTTGCGCATCGCCGGAGCCTTGACCTTCTCGATCTTCGGCTTCCGGCCGTGGCGCACGAGCTGGCTGATCGTCGGCACGGAGACGCTGTCCCTTTCTGGTGGCTCTGCTGGCGAAGCGCATCCGCCCCACTGTGGGCGGTTCGCTCCTGCGCGCCCGGCGCCGAGGCGCGGAGCGCGCACGCCGACGACCGGCCGGTCGCGGCACGCAAGGGGGGGAGTGTACCAGCGGGCCTCGGGGAGTGTCAAAGCCCCGCAGCCCGCCGGCGTTGGTCAGTCCTGGCGTCGCCTCGTCGACCTCGTCGGTCTCGCCGCCGAGCACGCCGAGGACCTGGGCGGCGTCCGCGGGGACGTCGGCCCTGGCGTCGGCGAGGAAGGGGTTGAACGCGTCGTCGTCGCCCTCGCCCGCCGGCTCGTCGGCGTCCTCGTCGGCCTCCCCGGACGCGTCCGCCGCCGCCAGGAGGGCGGTGAGGAGGGCCGGGTCGTCTGCGGAGGCGCCGCCGTCGGAGGCGTCCTCCAGGAACGGGTTGTACTCGCTGCCGAACGCTGCCGGCAGCTCGCCTCCGGCGAGCGCCTCGGCGGCCCGCCGGCGGTCCGCCTCGCGGCGGGCGGCGACGTTCGCCGGCGCCCCCGTCCCGGCGGGGATGAGCTTGCCGATGATGACGTTCTCCTTGAGGCCGACCAGGTGGTCCTTGGCGCCGTTGATGGCGGCCTCGGTGAGCACCCGGGTCGTCTCCTGGAAGGACGCCGCGGCGAGGAAGCTCGCCGTGTTGAGGGACGCCTTGGTCACGCCGAGCAGGACCACCTGGGCGGTGGCGGGCTCGCCGCCCTCGGCCAGGACGCGGTCGTTCTTCGCCTCGAACTCGAGGCGATCGATGAGCTCGGTCGGGAGGAGGTCGGTGTCGCCCGGCTGGTCGATGCGGACCTTGCGGAGCATCTGCCGGACGATGATCTCGATGTGCTTGTCGTTGATCGTGACGCCCTGGCTCCGGTAGACCTTCTGGACTTCCTTCACGAGGTAGCGCTGCACGGCGTCCTTGCCGCGCGTGTCGAGGTACTCCTGCGGGTTGATCGGCCCGTCGGTGATCGGATCGCCGGCCCGGATCTCCTGGCCGTTGTCGACCAGGATCTTGGCGTTGTGGGGGATGGAGTACTCGCGCTCGACGCGATCCTCGGCCCGCACCGCCAGGTCGTCGCCTTCCCTGACGAGGATCCCCTTCTCGGGGGCGACGACATCGGTCGATGCCCCGTCCTTGCCTGCGATGCGGGCCAGGACCTGGCTCTTCTCCACGAGGTCGCCGGCCGCCGCGAGCACCTCGGCGCCGGCCGGAAGCCGGAGCTGGGCGTCGTACTGCTCGACGCTCGTGACCTTGACCTTCGTCCCCGTGTCGGCGCGGACGATCTCCACGATTCCGTCGATGTGGCTGATCTCGGCCTTCCCCTTGGGGACGCGGGCCTCGAAGAGCTCCTCGACGCGGGGCAGGCCGGCCGTGATGTCGGCGCCGCCGGCGGACGCGACGCCGCCCGTGTGGAAGGTCCGCATCGTCAGCTGGGTGCCGGGCTCGCCGATCGACTGGGCGGCGATGATGCCGACCGCCTCGCCGGTCCCCACGAGGGAGCCGGTCGCGAGGTTGCGGCCGTAGCAGCGGCGGCAGACGCCGTTGCGGGATTCGCAGGTGAGCGGTGAGCGAACGAGGACCTCGCGGATGCCCGCGTCCTCGATCGCCCGGGCCACCGTCTCCCCCATCTCCGCGGTGCGATCGCAGAGGATCTCGCCGTCGGGACCGGCCACCGGCGCGGCCGCGAAGCGTCCCACGAGCCGCCGGGCGAACGCCCCGGGCTCCATGGTGACCTCGTCGGACTCGGCGTGCGTGATCCAGCTCCCCTCCTCCGTCCCGCAGTCGTCGTCGCGGGTGATCACGTCCTGGGCGACGTCGACGAGACGACGCGTCAGGTACCCCGAGTCGGCGGTGCGGAGGGCGGTGTCGGCGAGGCCCTTGCGGGCGCCGTGGGTGGAGATGAAGTACTCGAGGACGGTCATCCCCTCGCGGAAGTTGCTCCGCACGGGGACGTCGATGATGCGGCCCGACGGGTCGGCCATGAGGCCGCGCATCGCGCCCAGCTGGCCGATGTTGCCCTTGTTGCCGCGGGCCCCGGAGGCGGTCATCATCGCGACCGGGCTGTTCGGGTCGAGGTGATCCATCATCAGGTCGGAGAGGTCCTTCGACGTCTTCTGCCAGACGTCGACGACGGCCTCGTACCGCTCGTCGTCGGTGATCAGGCCGCGCTGGAACTGCCCGTCGAGCCTGGTGACCTGGTCGTCGGCCGCGGCCAGCAGCCCCGGCTTCTCGGGCGGCACCGAGATGTCGTCGACGGCGATGGTCATGCCGCCGCGCGTCGCGTACTCGAAGCCGACCCGCTTGATGCCGTCCACGAGGTGGGCGGTCTCGGTGGGCCCGAGGGTCCGGTAGCAGCGGTCGACGAGGCCGCGGAGGTCCGGCCGCTTGAACTCCTTGTTGGAGAAGCGGAGGCGGTCGGGGAGGATCTGGCTGAAGATGATGCGGCCCACGGTCGTGACGAGGCGGGTCTCGGCCAGCGCCTGGGTCTCCTCGTCCCAGGTCAGGACGATCGCCTCGACCGGCTCGTGGAGGGTGACCGTCCGCAGCTGGTAGGCGAGGATCGCCTCGTCCTCGTCGGCGAAGATCCGGGTGGGCGGCCGGTCCGCGACCCCCCGCTCGTTCATGGTCAGGTAGAAGCATCCCAGGACCATGTCCTGGGTGGGCGCCACCACCGGGCTCCCGTCCGCCGGCGAGAGGAGGTTGGCCGTCGAGAGCAGCATCGTGCGCGCTTCTTCCTGGGCGGCCGTGGAGAGCGGCACGTGGACCGCCATCTGGTCGCCGTCGAAGTCGGCGTTGAAGGCCGTGCAGACGAGCGGGTGGATCTGGATCGCCGATCCCTCGACCAGGACCGGCATGAACGCCTGGATGCCGAGCCGGTGGAGCGTCGGGGCCCGGTTCAGGAGGACCGGGTGGTTCTGGATGACCTCCTCGAGGACGTCCCAGACGACGGGGACGACGCGCTCGACGAGGCGCTTGGCGCTCTTGATGTTGTGGGCCAGGCCCTTCTCGACGAGCTGCCGCATGACGAACGGCTTGAAGAGCTCGAGGGCCATCTTCTTGGGCAGGCCGCACTGGTGGAGCTTCAGGTCCGGCCCGACGACGATGACCGAGCGGCCCGAGTAGTCCACCCGCTTGCCGAGCAGGTTCTGGCGGAAGCGGCCCTGCTTGCCCTTGAGCATGTCGCTCAGGGACTTCAGGCGATGGTTGCCCGTCCCCGCGATCGCCCGGCCCCGGCGGCCGTTGTCGACCAGGGCGTCGCAGGCCTCCTGGAGCATCCGCTTCTCGTTGCGGATGATGATCTCGGGGGCCCCCAGCTCGAGGAGCCGCTTGAGGCGGTTGTTGCGGTTGATGACGCGACGATAGAGGTCGTTCAGGTCGGAGGTCGCGAAGCGGCCGCCGTCGAGCTGGACCATGGGGCGCAGCTCCGGCGGGATCACCGGCAGGACCGAGAGGATCATCCACTCGGGGCGGGTGCCGGAGCGGCGGAAGGCCTCGATGAGGCGCAGCCGCTTGATCGCCTTCTTGCGCCGCTGGCCGGACGTCGTCCGGACCTCGACGTGGAGGGAGCGGCCAAGCTCCTCCAGGTCCATCCGGGTGATGATCTCGCGGACGGCCTCGGCGCCCATGCCGGCCCAGAAGACGCGGCCGTTGCGGGCACCCGACCCGTACCGCTCGTCGAGGTACCGGAAGTCGGTCTCGGAGAGGGTCGTCATCGCGCGGAGGGACTCGATCTCGTCGCGGGCGCGGCGGATCTCGTCCTTGCGGCTCTCGGCTTCGTGCTTGCGCGTCTCGCGCAGCGCGTCGATCGCCGCCTCCATCTGGATCCGGAGGTCGTCGATCTTCTGCTCGGTGGCACGCTGCTCGTCCGCTTCACGCGTCCGGAACTCGTCGGTCACGCGCTCCGATTCGGCGAGGACGATCTTCTTGAGCTTCGTCTCGACCGCCTTGCCGCCCTTCTCGCCCGCGGCGAGGACGACCTCGCCGGTCGGCTCGAAGGCGATCGTCTCGTCGGCGACGCCGGTCTTGACCTCGGCGAGCCGGGCCTGGACCGCCTGCGCGGCGGTGCTGATCTCGTCCGTCCGGTCCGAGCGCTGCTGCTCGAGCTGCTTCTGGAGGCCCGCCTGGGCGACCTTGAGCTCGTCGGCGCGACGGTGGAACGCGGCGCGCTCCTGCTCCTCCGCGTCGTCGACCTTCCCGTCGCGGCCGCGGCCCTCGGCCTCCTCGTCGAGCGCCTGGAGCGCCCGTCGCCGGGCATCCTCGTCGACGTGGGTGACGATGAAGAGGGCGAAGTAGAGGATGCGCTCGAGGTTGCGGGGGCTGATGTCCAGGAGGATCCCGAGGCGCGACGGGGTGCCCTTGAAGTACCAGATGTGGCTGACCGGGCTGGCCAGCTGGATGTGGCCCATCCGCTCGCGACGCACCTTGGCGCGGGTCACCTCGACGCCGCACTTGTCGCAGATGATCCCCTTGTAGCGGATCCGCTTGTACTTGCCGCAGTAGCACTCCCAGTCCTTGGTGGGACCGAAGATGCGCTCGTCGAAGAGGCCGTCCTTCTCCGGCTTGAGCGTGCGGTAGTTGATGGTCTCGGGCTTGGTGACCTCGCCCCAGGACCACTCGCGGATCTGCTCGGGCGAGGCGAGCGAAATCCGGATGGCGTTGAAGTTGTTGACCTCGAGCATCGTTCTCCTCCGCGCCGCCGCGGGCCCTCAGTGGCGCGATTCGGACCGGGTGCGAGCGGAACCGGGCTGGCCGAGCATCGGCTCCGCGTGGTGGGTGCTGGTGGCGCTCAGTCCTCGAACCCGGCGAGGTTGATGCCGCCGAGATCGGGAAGCGGGTAGGCCGAGACATCTTCGACGAAGCGGATCTCTTCGTCGTTCTCGTTGAGGATCTCGACGTTGAGGCCGAGGCTCTGGAGCTCCTTGATGAGCACCTTGAAGGATTCCGGGACACCCGGCTGCTGGATCTCCTCGCCCTTGACGATCGCCTCGTACGTCTGGACGCGGCCCATGACGTCGTCGGACTTCACGGTGAGGAGCTCCTGGAGGATGTTCGCCGCGCCGTAGGCCTCGAGCGCCCAGACCTCCATCTCCCCGAAGCGCTGGCCGCCGAACTGGGCCTTGCCGCCGAGGGGCTGCTGGGTGATGAGGCTGTAGGGGCCGGTGGAGCGGGCGTGGATCTTGTCCTCCACCAGGTGGTGGAGCTTGAGCATGTAGATCTGGCCGACGGTGATCCGGCGGTCGAAGCCTTCGCCGGTCCGCCCGTCGCGGAGCTCGACCTTGCCGTCCTGCGGCAGGCCCGCCTCGTCGAGCGCCTCGCGGATCTGGGCCTCGGTCGCGCCGTCGAAGACGGGGCTGGCGGCCTTGTAGCCCAGCACGCTGAGGGCCCACCCGAGGTGGGTCTCGAGGATCTGGCCGATGTTCATCCGGCTCGGCACGCCGAGCGGGTTGAGGATGATGTCCACGGGGGTGCCGTCCGGGAGGAACGGCATGTCCTCCTGGGGCAGGACCTTGGCGATGACGCCCTTGTTGCCGTGCCGGCCGGCCATCTTGTCGCCGACCGAGACCTTGCGCTTCTGGGCGACCGAGACGCGGACGAGGCGGTTCACACCGGGCAGGAGCTCGTCGCCGGCTTCGCGGGTGAAGATCCTCACGTCGACGACCTTGCCCCGCTCGCCGTGCGGCAGGCGCAGGCTGGAGTCCTTCACCTCGCGGGCCTTCTCGCCGAAGATCGCCCGCAGGAGGCGCTCCTCGGCGGTCAGCTCGGTCTCGCCCTTCGGCGTGATCTTGCCGACGAGGATGTCGCCGGGCTGGACCTCGGCCCCGATGTAGACGATCCCGTCCTCGTCGAGGTCCTTGAGGGACTCCTCGCCCACGTTCGGGATGTCGCGGGTGATCTCCTCGGGCCCGAGCTTCGTGTCGCGCGACTCGATCTCGTGCTTCTCGATGTGGATGCTGGTGAAGAGGTCCTCGCGGACGAGGCGATCGCTGATGACGATCGCGTCCTCGTAGTTGCCGCCCTCCCAGCTCATGAAGGCCACCAGGATGTTGCGGCCCAGGGCCAGCTCGCCGCCGTCGGTCGACGACGAGTCGGCGATCGGCTCGCCGGCGGCCAGGCGCTGGCCGACCGAGACGATCGGACGCTGGTTGATGCAGGTGCCCTGGTTCGAGCGGACGAACTTCTGGAGGGGGTACGTCCGCAGCTCGCCGGAGTCCTCCTCGACGAGGATCCGCTCGGCGGTCACGGAGGTGACGACTCCGGCCTCGCGGGCGACGACGACCTGGCCCGAGTCGAGGGCGGCGCGGCGCTCCATCCCGGTGCCCACGATGGGAGCCTCGGGCTCCAGGAGCGGGACGGCCTGGCGCTGCATGTTCGAGCCCATCAGGGCGCGGTTGGCATCGTCATGCTCGAGGAACGGAATGAGGGCGGTCGCGACCGAGACGACCTGCTTGGGGCTGACGTCCATGTACTCGATGCGGTCCGGCGCGACCTCCGGGAACTGGTCCCGGTGGCGGCACGGCACGCGCTCGGTGATGAAGTGGCCCTGCTCGTCGAGGGCGGCGTTGGCCTGGGCGACCCAGTGCTCCTCTTCCTCGTCGGCGGCCAGGTAGACGATCTCGTCGGTGACGACCGGGCGGATCGGCTGGGCCAGCGCCTTCTGCTTCTTCAGCTCGGCCGCGGCGGCCGACGTGAGCGGCTCGCCCTTCCTGGCGACGACCGCCCCACCCTTCGCCACGACGTCGCTGCCGGCGACGTACGAGGTGAGGTCGGGGTCGTCCCAGGCGATCGTCCGCTTCACCTTGCGGTAGGGAGTCTCGATGAAGCCGTAGTCGTTGATCCGTCCAAACGTGGCAAGCGAGCCGATCAGCCCGATGTTCGGACCCTCGGGAGTCTCGATGGGGCAGATCCGTCCGTAGTGGCTGTGGTGGACGTCGCGGACGTCGAAGCCGGCCCGCTCCCGGGAGAGGCCACCGGGTCCGAGGGCCGAGAGGCGCCGCTTGCTGGTCAGCTCGGCCAGGGGATTCGTCTGGTCCATGAACTGGCTCAGCTGGCTGCCGCCGAAGAACTCCTTCATCGCGGCCACCACCGGCCGGATGTTGATGAGGGCATTCGGCGTCGCCTTGTCGATCTCCTGGATGGTCATCCGCTCGCGCACGACGCGCTCCATGCGGAGGAGACCGATCCGGAAGGCGTTCTGGATCAGCTCGCCGTTGGCCCGGATCCGGCGGTTGCCGAGGTGGTCGATGTCGTCGGCCAGCCCGTGCCCGTTGTTGAGGATGATCAGCTGGCCGACGATGGCCGCGATGTCCTCCCGGCTGATCGTCCGGCCGAGCTGGGGGTTCTCCCCGTCCTCGCGCGGCAGCTCGATCCCCATCCGGCCGGCAACCATGTTCAGCTTCTTGTTGAACTTGTAGCGGCCGACCCGGCCCAGGTCGTAGCGGCGGAAGTTGAAGAAGAGGCTCTCCACCAGCTGGCGGGCGTTGTCGCCGGTGGGCGGGTCGCCCGGGCGCAGCTTCTTGTAGACCTCGATGAGGGCCTCGGCCTGGGTGTTGGTGGGGTCCTTGTCCAGGGTCGAGGCGATGTAGGCGTGCTCGGGGTTGTCGTCGACGGCCCCGAAGAGCGCCGCGATCTCCTCGTTCCGCTCGTAGCCGACGGCCCGCAGGAGGGTGGTGGCCGCGATCTTGCGCTTGCGATCCACCTTCACCGAGAGGAGGTCGCCCCGGGCGGACGTCTCGAACTCGAGCCACGCGCCGCGGTTGGGGATCACCTTCGCCGTGAAGAGGTCGCGCCCCGACGCCGGGTCCTCGACCTTGCCGTAGTAGACGCCCGGCGAGCGGACCAGCTGGCTGACCACGACGCGCTCGGCGCCGTTGATGATGAACGTGCCGAGGTGGGTCATCCAGGGGTAGTCGCCCATGTAGACCCGCTGGCGCTGGATCTCCCCCGTCTCCTTGATCAGGAGCTCGACCTGGACGTAGAGCGGACGGCTGAACGTCAGGTCGCGGGTGCGGCACTCGAGCTCCGAGTACTTGGGGTCCCCGAACTCGTAGTCCAGGAACTGGAGCTCCATCACCTTGGCGGTGAAGTCCCGGATCGGGCTGATCTCGTCGAAGAGCTCCCGGAGTCCCTTCTCGACGAACCACGCGAAGGATCGCACCTGGAGCTCGATGAGATCCGGGATCTCTCGCTTCTCGACGATCCGGGCGTAGGAGACGCGCCCGCGCACGGGAGTGGCGGGCGTGGACAGATCAGCGACAGGCAGCATGAACCGCTCCTTGACGGAGGAGGGAAACAGGAGGGAGAACCGCGCTCACGGAATTGATAAGTGTACCGCGCGTGGCGCGGCTGTCAAACGCCCCAAAGGCCGGGTCGGTGACGAGCGTCACCGCCCGGCGCTGGGGCCGCGAAGCCGGTCGAGCGCGGGAGCGCGCCCGACCGCGACGACGGGTGATGCCGGTCGCTACTTGATCTCGACCTTGGCGCCCACCTCTTCGAGGGCTGCCTTGATCTTCTCCGCCTCGTCCTTCGCGATGCCCTCCTTGACCGCCTTGGGCGTCGCGTCGACGAGATCCTTGGCCTCCTTGAGGCCGAGACCGGTGAGCTCGCGGACCACCTTGATGACCGGGATCTTGGTCGGCCCGATCTCGGTGATGACGGCCGTGAACTCGGTCTGCTCCTCCTCGGCCGCAGCGACGGCGGCGACCGGGGCGGCCGCGGCGGCAGCGGCAACCGGGGCGGCTGCCGTGACGCCGAACTTCTCCTCGAACTTCTTGACGAGCTCGCTGACCTCGATGAGGGTCATCGCGCCGATCGCCTCGAGGATCTGGTCCTGGGTGAGAGTGGCCATGGGAAGGTGCTCCTTGGGGTGGGCCCGCTGGACGGGCGCGCGGGATGGGTCGTCGGGCGGCGCTACGCCGCGGTCTGGGCCTTCTGCTCCTGGACCTGCGCGAGCAGGGATCCGAGATTGCGGAGGTTCGCCGCGAGGAGGCCGGCGACCTGCGTGGCGGGCGCGTTGAACGCCCCGGCCAGCTGGGCGAGGAGGATCTCGCGCGGCGGCAGGGTCGCGAGCTTCTGGACGGCGTCCGCATCGAGGGTCTTCCCGCCGACCACGGCGCCGGTGACCTTGACGAGCTTGTACGGTCGGACCGCGTCGATGACGGTCCGGGCGACGAGGTTCTCGGCGCCCGACCCGAAGGCGATCGCCGACGGGCCGCGGAGGAGCGGGGCAACGCCCGGATTGCCCTCCTGCTCGGCCGCGATCCGCATCAGGCGGTTCTTCACGACCCGGTAGGTGACGTTGTCTCTTCGAAGCGCGCGCCGGATCTCCCCGATCTCCCGGACCCTGAGGCCCCGGTACTCGGTGGTGATCAGCGTGGTGCTCCCGGCGAGATCCTCGCGGAGCTCGGCGATGATCGCCCGCTTCGCCTCGGTCGGCATGCAGACCTCTCCTGTCGCGCGCTCCCGGCGCGCCCGGTGGGCCCGCCGGGCGGGGCCCCTGCCAGACGGTGCATTCCTCGCGTCTCGCAGGGTCCGCGCGGGTCCTCCAGGGGAGGGCGGTCGCTCGTGGTCCTGCCTCGGCGTGCCCGTCGGCGTCCCCGGGCCCGCGTTGGCGGGCGGCGGTCCGGTCCGGCGAATTGAGCCCCGGCCGTCTCGCCGTCCCGACCGGGGCTTCGGCGACGCGGCCCGCGGGCGCAGGCTGTCTGCGGCGGTCCGTCTTCGATCTGGTGCGACGCGCCGGTGGGCGAGCCGCGCTGCGGGATGGTAGCCGATCGGCGGGTCAGGCGCTCGCGGCGGCCAGGAGGGACGGCAGGTCCACGCGGACCCCCGGCCCCATCGTGCTGGCGATCGTCACGCCCCGGAGGTAGGTGCCCTTGGCGCCCGAGGGCTTGGCCCGGTTGACGGCATCGAGAAGCGTCGCCAGGTTGGCGACGAGCGCCTCGGCGGGGAAGCTGGCCTTGCCGAACGAGACGTGGATGATCGCGCCCTTGTCCACCTTGAACTCGACGCGGCCGGCCTTGACCTCGCCGACCGCCCTCTCGATGTCGAAGGTGACCGTGCCGGCCTTGGGGTTCGGCATGAGGCCCCGGCGGCCGAGGATCCGGCCGAGCTTGCCGACCATGCCCATCATGTCGGGCGTCGCGACGGCGACGTCGAACTCGAGCCAGCCGCCCTCGATCTTCTTCACGAGGTCCTCGCCGCCGACCTCGTCGGCACCGGCGCGCAGCGCTTCCTGGGCCTTCTCGGCCTGGGCGAAGACGAGGACCCGCACCACCTTGCCGGTCCCGTGGGGGAGGACCACGGTGCCGCGGACCATCTGGTCGGCATGGCGGGGGTCGACGCCGAGGCGGATGTGGACCTCGACGGAGGGGTCGAAGTTGACGACGGACGTCTGCTTCACGAGATCGATCGCCTCGCCAGGCTCGTAGGCCTTCGTGCGATCGACGAGCTTCGCGGCGTCCAGGTACTTCTTGCCGTGCTGGGCCATGGTCAGGTGCCTCTCGCTGGCGGCCGGCGTTCCGGCCTTCCCCGTCTCGGGGGGTCTCCGTCCGGCGGCAGGGGCCGGAACGAGCTGGGTCTCCGGGGCTAGCCGGCGACCTCGATGCCCATGCTGCGGGCGGTGCCCTCGACCTGCCGCATGGCAGCCTCGAGGTCGTTGGCGTTCAGGTCGGCCAGCTTCACGGTGGCGATCTCCCGCAGCTGGTCGCGCGTGATCGTGCCGGCCTTCTCGCGGCCCGTCGTCGCCGAGCCCCGTTCGACGCCGGCGGCCTTGCGGAGGAGGTCCGCGGCGGGCGGGGTCTTGAGGACGAAGGTGAACGAGCGATCCTCGAAGATCGTGATCTGGGCCGGGATGATCTGCCCGGTCTTGTCAGCGGTCCTCTCGTTGTAGGTCTTGGTGAACTCGACGATGTTGATGCCGTGCGGGCCGAGGGCGGTGCCGACGGGCGGCGCCGGCGTCGCCTTGCCGGCCGGCAGCTGCAGGGTGAGGACGATGCGGATCTTCTTGGCCACGGTGGGACGGGTTCCTTTCGCTCAGAGCTTCTCGACCTGCAGCAGGTCGAGCTCGACGGGCGTCTCGCGGCCGAAGATGCTCACGAGGACCTTCACCTTGTTGCGCTCGGGATCCAGCTCGTCGACCGTGCCGACGAACTCGGCGAACGGCCCGTCGGTGACCCGCACGCTCTGGCCCTTGGTGAACGCGACGCGATACTTCGGCGTCTCCACGCCCATCTGGCGGAGGATCGCCTTGACCTCGTGCTCCTCGAGCGGGATCGGCTCGCTGCGCGCGCCCGGCAGGTTGCCGGTGCCGACGAAGCTCGTGACGCCCGGCGTGTTTCGGACCACGTACCACGACTCGGGGTCGTAGATCATCTCGACGAGGACGTAGCCGGGGAACACCTTCTTCTGGACGGTGTGCCGCTGGCCCTGCTTGATCTCGATCTCGTCCTCCATCGGGACGAGGACCTGGAAGATCTTGTCCTCCATGCCCATCGACTCGATGCGGTGCTCGAGGTTGGCCTTGACCTTGTTCTCGTAGCCGGAGTACGTGTGGATCACGTACCACCGCTTCTCCGGCGCCCGGACGGTCTCCGTCATGGTCATCCCCCTACGCCGTCGGCGTGATAAGGCGGACAACCTCGGTGAAGACGAAGTCCCAGGCGGCGATGAAGGCGCCGACGCCGGCGCTCACGATGAAGACGAGCACGGTCAGGTTGCGGACCTGGTCGCGCGTGGGCCAGGCAACCTTCTTGAGCTCGGACCAGGACTCCTGGAAATAGCGGCGGATGCGACGCACGGTTGGGCTACTTGCTCTCTAACTTCGAGGAGGAGTGGCAGGGGCGATAGGACTCGAACCTATAACCGCCGGTTTTGGAGACCGGTGCTCTGCCAATTGAGCTACGCCCCTGTGGATCTGTTCTACTTCGCCTCCCGGTGCAGCGTGTGACGACGCTCCCGCGGACAATACTTCCGAAGCTCGATCCGGTTTGGATCGTTCCTCTTGTTCTTGCGCGTGGTGTACGTCCGCGTCTTGCACTCGGTGCAGGCGAGCTGGACGATCGGGCGGTTCTCTGCTGCCTTTGCCATCTCGTCCCTACTCGGTGATGGCCACGATGGCCCCGGCGCCGACGGTCCGGCCACCCTCGCGGATGGCGAAGCGCTGGCCGATCTCGAGGCCGATCGGGGTGATGAGCTCGACGGTCATGTCGACGTTGTCGCCGGGCATGATCATCTCGGCCCCCTCGGGGAGGCCGATGGCGCCGGTCACGTCGGTCGTGCGGAGGTAGAACTGGGGCCGGTAGCCGTTGTAGAACGGGGTGTGCCGGCCGCCCTCCTCCTTGGTCAGGACGTAGACCCGGGCGGTGAACCTGGTGTGGGGCTTGATGGAGCCGGACTTGGCGAGGACCTGGCCGCGCTCGATGTCGTCGCGCTCGATGCCCCGCAGGAGGCAGCCGACGTTGTCGCCGGCGCGGCCCTCGTCGAGGAGCTTCTTGAACATCTCGACGCCGGTGACCACGATCTTGCGGGTCGGGCGGATGCCGACGATCTCGACCTCGTCGCCGACCTTGACGATGCCGCGCTCGATGCGCCCGGTGGCGACCGTGCCCCGGCCCTTGATCCCGAAGACGTCCTCGACCGGCATGAGGAAGGGCTTGTCGACGGCGCGCTCGGGGGTCGGGATGTAGGAGTCGACGGCGTCCATCAGCTCCTGGATGCAGGCGTAGGCGGGGTCGTCGACGCCGCCGCTGGCCTCGAGGGCCTTGAGGGCCGAGCCGCGGATGACGGGGATGTCGTCGCCGGGGAACTGGTACTTGGAGAGGAGCTCGCGGACCTCGAGCTCGACGAGGTCGAGGAGCTCGGGGTCGTCGACCGCGTCGACCTTGTTGAGGAAGACGACCATGTACGGCACGTCGACCTGGCGGGCCAGGAGGATGTGCTCCCGGGTCTGGGGCATCGGGCCGTCGGTCGCGGCCACGACGAGGATCGCCCCGTCCATCTGGGCGGCGCCGGTGATCATGTTCTTGATGTAGTCGGCATGGCCGGGGCAGTCGACGTGCGCGTAATGGCGGGCGTCGGTCTGGTACTCGACGTGGGCGATCGCGATCGTGATCCCGCGCTCGCGCTCCTCGGGGGCGTTGTCGATCGTGTCGAACGCGCGGTACTCGGACCCGCCCTTGAGGGCCAGGTACTTCGTGATCGCCGCGGTCAAGGTCGTCTTGCCGTGGTCGATGTGACCGATCGTGCCGATGTTGACGTGCGGCTTCGTCCGCTCGAACTTCTTCTTCGCCACGTGCGTCGTCTACCTACCTCTGGGGGCCGAGTGGAGGGATGGAGCCCAGAATGGGACTTGAACCCATGACCTCATCCTTACCAAGGATGTGCTCTGCCAGCTGAGCTATCTGGGCCCGGGGGATCCGGTGCCGGTGTGGTGGTGGGCAGGAGAGGAATTGAACCTCTACAGTCGTTGACGGCTGATTTACAGTCAGCTGAGCTCACCACCTGCTCAACCTACCCACGGGGAGCGCCCTCCGAGTCGGCTGCGGCACCCGTGGTGCACCCGGACGGTCACGTTGTTCAGTTGGAGCCGACGACGGGACTCGAACCCGGAACCGGCGGTTTACAAAACCGCTGCTCTACCAATTGAGCTACGTCGGCGGGCGCAGGAGAACACCGCAGTCGTCTCCCGGCGCAACGGAGATCATATTCGGGCGAGCGGACGACGGTCAAGCGCGCTCGATCCCGGAGCCCGGGTCCTGCTCCGCCGTGATCCCCCCACCAGGGTCGCCCCCGACCTGGGGCGGAGAGCCGGCCGATCCATCGCCGGCCATCCCCTCCCCCTGCCAGCGCTGGGCCGCCGACTCGAAGACGAGCACCGAGCCCGCGACGGCGGCGTTGAGCGATTCGATCCGCCCCCGCATCGGGATCCGGACCAGGAGGTCGCAGCGCCGACGGATCGGGGGGGCCAGGCCATGGCCCTCGCTCCCGATCACGAGGACGAGCGGCCCGCGGAGGTCGGCCTCGCGGTAGGTCAGCGAGGCCCCGGCATCTGTCCCGACGACCCGGAGGCCCCGGATGTGCAGGTCGGCGAGCGTGCCGGGGAGGTCGTCGACCGGGGCCAGGAGAAGGTGCTCCGTGGCGCCCGCCGACGCCTTGATCGCGGCGGGCGTGAGCGGCGCCTGGCGGCGGGTGGGAAAGACCACCCCGTGCACGCCGGCGGCCTCGGCGCTGCGCAGGAGCGGCCCCGACGTTCTGGGGATCCTCCAGCGAATCGAGGGCCAGCACGAAGGCCGGCTCGCCCCGCTCGATGGCCCGGGCGAGGATGTCGGCGACGGCGGCGAGGGGACGGGCCGCGACGACGAGGGCGACTCCCTGGTGCCCGTCGAACCCGGTGACCGCGGTGAGCGAGCCACCCTCGATCTCGATGACCGGGATTCGGAGCGTCGTGGCATGGAGGACGAGCCGCTCCAGCGCGTCGCGACGGCCCGGCGTGACGAGCAGGCGCAGGGCCTGGCGGCCGGCCACGAACGCCTCCTCGACCGGATGGCGACCGGCGACGACCTCCTCGCCCTCGGCGATGCTCGCCTCGGGCGGGAGGGCGACCGGGGCCGGACGCGACGGCGCGCCGGCCCATGCCGAGGTCCCGGGCGCGGGCCGGCCGGACGCCCCCGCGAAGGCACCCCCGGCCGGTCGCCGGGGGTGGGCCGCGGCGAATCGGGGCCCGGCGGGGCCGCCCGGCGCTGGGCCGGCGGGCGATCGTCCTGCCCCCGGCGCTGGGCCGGCGGCCGATCGTCCCAGCGGTCGCGGAGCATGCGATCGCCGGGCCGGAACGGGCGGTTGGGCCGCGGCGGAGGCCCGAAGCGCGCGTCGCGCGGCCTCGTCTCGTCCGGGCGCGGCCTCGCCTGGTCCTGGCGCGGGCCGTCGTGGCGGAGGCCATCCGGGGGCGGCCCCGGGGGCGGTCCGCCGCGCGGGCCTGGATCGGCCGCGGGCCGGACGGCCCCGGCGGCCGCGGACCGCGGGATCCAGGGCGGTAGGCCGCAGGGCGGTCGCTGGCCCATGGCCCGTCGGGACGAGGGCGGGGGCCCGGCGGTCGCGTCGGGCGGTCCCAGGGCGCCCCGGGAGCCGGGCGCTGCGGGCCGGGAAGGCCGGGGCCATCGCCCGCGGGGCGCCGCCCACCGCCGACGCGGCGTCCGGCCGCCCGCCACGGGCGCCGGGCGGGCCTCCGGGGCGGGGTCGACCGGGCCGAGAGGGCTGGCCGTCGTCGCGCGGGCGCCGCGGTCGCGGGGCATCAGGCATCGACGGGCCCTCCGGCGCGACGCCAGCGCTGCCCGTCCCGGGAGTCTTCGACGAGGACGCCCGCCACCGCGAGCTCGTCGCGCAGGCGGTCCGCGGTGGCCCAGTCGCGCGAGGTCCGTGCGGCGGCCCGGGCCTCGAGGAGCGCGGCGAGGTCGGCCGGAAGGGCGTCGACCGGGTCGGGCAGGAGCCCGAGCACGGCGTCGATGTCGCGGAGCGCGGCGAGCGCCAGGGCGGCGTCGGCCGTCGAGAGCGTCCGCTCGGCGACGCGGCGGTTGAGGTCGCGCACCAGGTCGAAGACCGCGGCCAGGGCCGGCGAGATCGCGAGATCGTCGTCGAGCGCAGCCCCGAAGGCGTCGCGCGCGGCAGCCAGCGCGCCCGGGAGCGTGGGGTCGTCGGGTCCGGCCGCGGCGTAGGCCGTGAGCGCCGCCACCGCCGCGTCGAGGCGATCCACGGCGGCGGTCGCCGCTGCCAGCGAGTCGTCGCTGAAGTTCAGCCCCGTCCGGTAGTGGGCCGCGAGGAGCGCGTAGCGGAGGGCGCGCGGCGACGTGCCCGCGGCGAGGAGGTCGGTCACCCGGGCGATGTTGCCATCCGACTTCGCCATCTTGCGGCCGCCCATCTGGAGGTGGGCGCAGTGGAGCCACGTTCGCACGAAGGGCTTCCCGGTCGCCGCCTCGGACTGGGCCATCTCGTCCTCGTGGTGGGGAAAGATCAG
Source organism: uncultured Chloroflexia bacterium (assembly GCA_963827965.1). Lineage (GTDB taxonomy): Bacteria > Chloroflexota > Limnocylindria > Limnocylindrales > CSP1-4 > CTSoil-043. Next base: position 305,689 of record CAWHCW010000018.1, read on the forward strand.
GTCGACGCCCCCGGTGTGGATGTCGAACGATTCCCCGAGGTAGCGCATCGACATCGCCGAGCACTCCAGGTGCCACCCCGGGCGGCCGGGCCCCACGGCCGTCTCCCAGCTCGGCTCGCCGTCGCGGGCGCCCTTCCAGAGGACGAAGTCGCGGACGTCATCCTTGGAGTACTCGTCCGCGGCGACCCGCTCGCCGACGCGGAGCTGGTCGGGGTCGAGTCGGGCCAGCCGCCCGTAGGCCGGCCAGCTGGCGATCCGGAAGAAGACCGAGCCGTCGTCGGTCCGGTAGGCGTGGCCGGCGGCCAGGAGGCGCTCGAGGAGCGCGACCATCTCGGGGATGTGCTCGGTCGCCCGGGGCACGACGTCCGGGCGGGTCATCCGCAGGGTCCGCGCGTCCTCCATCGAAGCGGGCGATCCAGCGCCGCGGCCAGGACGTCGATCCCGATGCCCTCGGCGGCTCGCCCCGCGGATGATCTTGTCGTCGACGTCGGTCAGGTTCATGACCCAGGTGACGCGGAGGCCGCGCCAGCGCAGGTGGCGGACCAGGAGGTCGGCGAACAGGAACGAGCGGAAGTTGCCGACGTGGGCCGGCCCGTAGACCGTCGGGCCGCAGGAGTAGACCCGGACATGGCCGGGCTCCAGCGGCTCGAGGGCCCGGACCGACCCGCTCAGGGTGTCGTGGAGCCGCACGGTCACGCGACGATCGGTCCGCCGCCCGCGCGGCACCACGACGGCCACGGCGCGGGCGCTGATCCCGCGACCGGCGCCCTCGAAGCCGGCGAGGTTCCCGCTCGACGCCTTCACGTTGACGCGCTCGGCCGCGAGGCCGACCAGGGCGGCGATCGTGCCGGCCATCGCCTCCAGGCGGCCGGCGAGGCGCGGCCGGGCGCCCACGACGGTGAGGTCGATCGCCACCGGGCACGTAGCCGGCGGCGACCACGCGCTCGAGGCAGGCGGCCAGCATCTCGGTGCTGGCGATCCCGGCCGGCGTCGCCGGCCCGGCCGGGAAGAGGCGCACCGAGGTCGCCGAGGCCGGCGGCGCCGAGCAGCGCGTCACAGACCGCGTGGAGCGCGACGTCACCGTCGGAGTGCCCGTGGAGTCGCGGCGCGCCCTCGAACACGAGGCCGCCGAGGGCGAGCGGGGCGCCGGGCCCGAAGGGATGGCCGTCGTCGCCGAACCCGACGCGCAGGGCGGCGAGCGGCCGGGCGATGTCCCCGCGCGCCACCAGCGCCGCCTCGACCCGCGCCAGGTCGTCGGGCAGCGTCACCTTGAGGTTCGTCGATTCGCCGGGGACCGCATGGACCACGATTCTACAGGCCTCGAGCAGGGCGGCCTCGTCGGTCCACGTGGCGGCGCCGGCGGGCGGCTGCTCGGCCCAGGCCCGGGCCAGGACGTCGCGGCGGATGCCCTGCGGCGTCTGGGCGGCGGCGAGCGCGGCCCGATCGACCGTCGCCGCGACCTGCCCGTTCACGACGCGCTTGAGCGTCTCCGCCACGGGCACGACCGGGATCGCCGCTCCGTGCTCGGCGGCGGCCGCCGCGACCCGCGCCACCAGCTCCGGCGAGACGAGCGGCCGCGCGCCGTCGTGGACCAGGACGACGTCGTCCGGCGAGCCGACGCCGAGCGCCGCGACCCCGGCGGCGACGGAGTCCTGGCGCCGCGCCCCACCCTCGACGACGGCGACGACCCGGGACGGAAGCCACGGGGCGGCCGAGATCTCGGCGACGCGCGCGGCGGCGGTCACGACGACGATCCGCCGGACGATCGGCGCGGCCGCCAGCGGCCGCGAGCGTCCACGCCAGCAGGGGGCGCCCTCCCACGGGGAGGCCGAGCTTGTCCGGGCCACCCATCCGGGTGCTTGCCCCGGCCGCGACGACGACCGCGTCGACGCCGCTCACTCGCCGCGGGGCTGGGCGAAGATCATGCGCCCGGCCACCGTCTGGAGGACCCGCGTGACCACCACCCCGATCTCGCGGTCCAGGTGGCGCGCGCCGCCCTCGACGACGATCATCGTCCCGTCGTCGAGGAACCCGACGCCCTGACCGGCCTCCTTGCCCTCCTGGATCACGCGCACGCGCAGCTCCTCGCCGGGCAGGACGGCTGGCTTCATCGCGTTCGCCAGCGAGTTGACGTTCATCACCCGGAGCCCCTGGATCTCGGCGACCCGGTTCAGGTTGAAGTCGTTCGTCAGGATGATCCCGGTCCGGGCCCGCGCCATCGCCACCAGCTTGGCGTCGACCTCCGTGATCTCGGGGTGCATCTCGTCGGCGATCTCCACCGGCACCCGGTCCTCCTTCTGGAGGCGGGCCACGATCTCGAGCCCGCGGCGCCCGCGCGCCCGCCGCATGGCGTCGGGGCTGTCGGCGATCCGCTGGAGCTCCTCGAGCACCACCCGCGGCACGACCAGCGTCCCCTGCAGGAACCCGGCCTCGGCGATGTCCGCGATCCGACCGTCGATGATCGCGCTCGTGTCCACGACGACGTGGGGCTCGCCCCGCTGAGGCGCGGCCACGCTCCTCGCCTCGGCGGCGGAGGAGCCCGATCGCCTCGGCGGCGGCGATGAGGTCGTGGCGCTTGGCGACGGTCAGGCCGGCCATCCCGAAGCCCAGGGTGACCGAGACCCCGATCGGCAGCCAGGTGCCGAGAGGCGCCGGGAAGGCGGCCAGGGGGAAGCCCAGGAGGAGGCCCATGAGGAGGCCGAGCACGAGGCCCAGGACGGCCGTCACGAACTCCGCCGTCGACAGCTCCTGCACCCAGCGGATCAGCCAGGCCGCCGGAACCACGGTCAGGTACGGGCAGGACGGCGAACCCGACGACGAGCCAGGCAACGAGCCAGAGGGCGATGAGGGCGCCCGCGTAGGCGCCCTGGCCGAAGATGCCGCTGCCGCCCACGACGAACGAGAGGCCGATGAGAAGGCCCAGGGCGGCGCCGAGGAGACGGATGACGCGGATCACGGGCCGAGAGCCTAGCACCGCCGAGCGGGCGCCGTCAGGCCTCCCGCCGTCGGCGCGACGCGAACGTCAGCCCGGCCCTGCATCCTCCAGGGCGCCCGCGAGGGCGTCGCGGACGGTGGCCACCGCGACCACCTCGATCCCGGCGACCGTCGGCGGCGCCGATCGTGTCCGCGGCACGAGCGCCCGCGCGAAGCCCAGGCGCGCCGCCTCGCGCAGTCGGCGCTCCGTCCCCCCGACGGCCCGGAGCTCGCCGAGGAGCCCGACCTCGCCGAAGGCGACGGTGCCGGGCCGCACCGGACGGTCCCGCAGGGTCGAGGCGAGGGCGATCGCCAGGGGCAGGTCGAGCCCCGGGTCGGCCACGGCGATGCCGCCGGCCAGGTTGGCGTAGACGTCGTGGGTCCCGAGGCCGACGCCGGCCCGCCGGCCAAGCACCGCCACGAGGAGGGCGAGCCGGTTCGGGTCGAGGCCGATCGCCGTCCGGCGGGCCGTCCCGTAGCCGGTCGGCGCGACGAGGGCCTGGACTTCGACGAGCAGGGCCCGGCTGCCCTCGAGGGTCGCGGCGACCACGCTTCCGGGGGCCGGGACGGGGTGCTCCACCAGGAAGGCACGGGCGGGATCGGCCACCTCCCGGAGGCCAGCCTCGACCATCTCGAGGACGCCCACCTCGTCGGTCGCCCCGAAGCGGTTCTTCGAGGCCCGGACGAGGCGCAGGGTCCCGCCGCGCTCGCCCTCGATGGAGACGACGGCGTCGACGAGGTGCTCCAGGGTCTTCGGGCCGGCGATGCTCCCGTCCTTCGTGACGTGGCCGACCAGGATGACCGCGATCCCCTCCCCCTTGGCCAGCTCCATGAAGCGCAGCGCCGCTTCGCGGACCTGGCCGACGCTCCCGGCCGGACCGTCCAGCTCGTCGAGCGTGGCGGTCTGGATGGAGTCGACGATGACCGCCGCAGGGCGCAGGGCGCGAGCCGCGGCGACGATCCGCTCGACATCGTGCTCGGCGAGGATCCGGATGGCCGCGGCCGCCGGCCCGGCAAGGAGCCCCAGGCGCTCGGCGCGCAGGCGCACCTGGGCGCCCGACTCCTCGCCCGTCGCGTAGAGGACGGTTCCTCCCCCCGCGGCCAGGCCGGCCGCGGCCTGGAGGAGGAGGGTGGACTTGCCGATCCCCGGCTCGCCGCCGACCAGGACGAGCGATCCCGGGACGAGCCCGCCCCCGAGGACCCTGTCCAGCTCGCCGATCCCGACGGGCAACCGGGGAACCACCTCGTCGGCGAGGGAGGCGAGGGGCACCGGCTCGGGGGCGACGCCGGCGACGCGCGCCCGGGCGGCGGACGGGGCGTCGCGAACGACCGTCTCGACGAGCGAGTTCCAGGCGTTGCAGGCGCGGCACTGCCCCTCCCAGCGGAGGAAGGCCTCGCCGCAGGCCTGGCAGATGTAGCGGCTCTGCGGCCGCGCCACGGCGGCTAGACGGCCTCGACGACGGCGGGCGTCTTCTCGTCGGCAGCCTCGATCGAGAGGCCGGCCTCCTCGCCCTTGTCGACCACGATGGTCGTTCCGGGCTTGTGGCGTCCGAGCAGGAGCTGCTCGGCGAGCACGTCCTCGATCATGTTCTGGATGACGCGTCGCAGCGGCCGGGCCCCATAGGCGACGTCGTAGCCCATCTTGATGATGTGGTCCTTCGCCGCCTGGGTCACCTCGAGGATCATCTGCTGCGCCCCGAGCTGGTCGCGGACCCGCGCCAGCATGAGGTCGACGATCTGGCGGATCTCGTCCTGGGTCAGCGTGCGGAAGACGATCGTGGAGTCGATCCGGTTCAGGAACTCGGGCCGGAACGCGGTCTTGAGCTCCTGCTGGACCTTCTCCCGCATCAGATCGTAGGAGGCCTCCGCGCGAGCCAGCTCGGTGTCGCCCTGGGACCGGAAGCCGAGGGACGAGTTGGTCTGGAGCTGCCGGGCGCCCAGGTTCGAGGTCATGATGATGATGGTGTTGCGGAAGTCGACGCGCCGGCCCTTGGCGTCCGAGAGGTGCCCATCCTCCAGGATCTGGAGAAGGATGTTGAACACCTCGGGATGCGCCTTCTCGATCTCGTCGAGGAGGACGACGGCGTAGCTCTTGCGGCGGACGGCCTCGGTCAGCTGGCCGCCCTCGTCGAACCCGACGTAGCCTGGCGGGGCGCCGACCAGGCGGCTCACGTTGTGGCGCTCCATGAACTCGCTCATGTCGACCTTGATGAGCGCGTCCTCGCTGCCGAACATGAACTCCGCGAGCGCCTTGGCGAGCTCGGTCTTGCCGACGCCGGTGGGGCCGAGGAAGATGAAGGAGCCGATCGGTCGCTTGGGGTCCTTGAGGCCGGCCCGGGCGCGGCGGACGGCGCGCGAGACCGTGGCGATCGCCTCCTCCTGGCCGATCACGCGCTTGTGGATGTGCTCTTCCATCTGCAGGAGCCGCTCGGATTCCTCCTGGGCGATCCGGGTGACCGGGATCCCGGTCCACATCGCGACGACCTGGGCGATCTCCTCTTCGTCGACGGTCGGCTGGTCGCCCGCGACCTGGGCCTTCCACTCGCTGCGGAGCGTCTCGACCCGCTCCTTCGCGGCGGCCTCCAGCTCGCGGAGGCGGGTGGCCTCGTCGTACTCCTGGCCGTTGACGGCGGCGTCCTTGTCCCGCCCGATCCGCTCGAGCTCCTTCTGGGCCTCCCGAAGGGGCGGCGGGGCCGAGGCGTAGCGGAGCCGGACGCGGCTGGCCGCCTCGTCGATCAGGTCGATGGCCTTGTCGGGGAGATGGCGGTCCGCGATGTAGCGGATCGACAGATCGGCGGCGGCGCGGAGGGCATCGTCGGAGATCGTGACCTTGTGGTGCTGCTCGTAGCGCTCGCGGATCCCGAAGAGGATCTCCACCGTCTGCTCGAGCGTCGGCTCCTCCACCATCACGGGCTGGAAGCGCCGCTCGAGGGCCGCGTCGCGCTCGATGTACTTGCGGTACTCGTCGAGGGTGGTCGCCCCGATGCATTGCAGCTCGCCGCGCGCGAGGGGCGGCTTGAGGATGTTCGCGGCGTCGATCGCGCCCTCGGCGGCACCTGCTCCGACGAGGGTATGCAGCTCGTCGATGAAGAGGATGGCGTCGTTCGTGGCGCGCAGCTCCTCGATGATCTTCTTGAGGCGCTCCTCGAACTCGCCGCGATACTTCGTCCCCGCGACGAGCGACCCGATGTCCAGGGTCAGGACGCGCTTGTTGGCCAGCGTCTCGGGCACGTCGTTGTTGACGATCCGGTGGGCCAGGCCTTCGACGATCGCCGTCTTGCCGACGCCCGGCTCGCCGATGAGGGCCGGGTTGTTCTTGGTCCGGCGGGAGAGGATCTGGATGACCCGCTCGATCTCCTTCTCGCGCCCGATCACCGGGTCCAGCTTGCCCGCCCGGGCGGCCTCGGTGAGGTTGATGCCGAGCTGGTCGACGGTCGGCGTCTTGCTGGTCCGCTTGGTCTCCGGCGCGGGCCCGGCGGCGGAGCTCTGCGACAGGACGCGGATCACCTCGTGGCGCACCTTGTCGAGGTTGACGCCGAGCGACTCCAGGACCCCGGCCGCGATCCCCTCGCCCTCCCGCACCAGGCCCAGGAGCAGGTGCTCCGTCCCGATGTAGTTGTGACCCAGGCGGCGGGCCTCGTCGATGGCCAGCTCGATGACGCGCTTCGCCCGCGGGGTGAGCCCGACCTCGCCGACCACCGGTCGGTCGCCGCGGCCGATGATGAACTCGACCGCGGTCCGCACCTTGGCCAGCTCGACGTTCATGTTCTCGAGCACGCGCGCGGCGACGCCCTCGCCTTCGCGCACGAGGCCCAGGAGCAGGTGCTCCGTCCCGATGTAGTTGTGGTTGAACCGCTGCGCCTCGTCCTGCGCGAGGGTCAGGACCTTGCGCGCGCGATCGGTGAACTTGTCGAACCGGTCCATGAGGCGAGATCTCTGCGGGCGGGCCATGCCGCCGGTCGGGCCATGCTAGCACGCCGCCCCGGCACGGCACGGACGGGTGCCTGCCCGCGTCTTGACGGCCATCACTCCCTGTTCGCTCGCCACGGCGGTTCGGATCTCGGGCCCGGAAACGCCGACGAGGCGCTCACCCCGGCGGGGGAGCGCCTCGTCGCAGAACGGGCGTGGATCAGGCGGGGTCGGGCTCGGGCTCGGGCTCGGCGACCGGCTCGGGCTCGGCGACCGCTTCGGCGACCGGCTCGGCGCTCGGGCTCGGGCTCGGCGACCGCTTCGGCGACCGGCTCGGGCTCGGGCTCGGCGACCGCTTCGGCGACCGGCTCGGGCTCGGGCTCGGGCTCGGCGACCGCTTCGGCGACCGGCTCGGGCTCGGGCTCGGGCTCGGCGACCGCTTCGGCGACCGGCTCGGGCTCGGGCTCGGGCTCGGCGACCGCTTCGGCGACCGGCTCGGGCTCGGGCTCGGGCTCGGCGACCGCTTCGGCGACCGGCTCGGGCTCGGGCTCGGCGACCGCTTCGGCGACCGGCTCGGGCTCGGGCTCGGGCTTGACTTCCTGGAGCTGCTGGCGCACCTGGGCGAACGCGGCCGCCAGCGTGTTGTCGATCCCGCCCTCCGGCTCCTGCACGGCGTCCGAGAGCGAGTAGCCCCGCTCCGGACGCTCACGGCGCGGTCGTGCCTCGGGGGCCGGCCTGGCCGGCGCCTCCTCGGCCTGCTTCAGGCTGAGACCCAGGCGATGCCGCTCGGAGTCGAGCGAGATGATCTTGAGCTTGAGTGTCTGGCCCTCGCGCACCACGTCACCCGGGTGGGCAACGCGCTGATGGCTCAGCTCGCTGATGTGGATGAGGCCCTCGAGCCCGTCGCGGACGCGCACGAAGGCGCCGAAGTTGACGAGCTTGGTGACCGTGCCGTCGATCACGTCGCCGACGCGGAAGTCGGCAACCGTGGAATGCCACGGATCCGGCTGGAGGCGACGGATCGAGAGGCTGATCCGGCCGCGCTCGTGGTTGATGTCGATGACCTCGGCCTCGACCTCTTCGCCGACCTTGTAGCCGGCCTCGGGGTTGTTGACCTTGTTCCAGCTGAGCTCGCTCTTGTGGACGAGGCCATCGATCCCACCGAGATCGATGAAGACGCCGAAGGGCGCAATGGAGCGCACGGAGCCGGTGACCTTCTGGCCGACCTGGAGGCTGCTGAAGAGCTCGTCGCGCTTCTCGCGCCGCTCCTCGTAGAGCGCCACCTTCTCGGAGAGAATGAGGCGGTTCGCCTTGCGGTTGACCTCGAGGATCTTCAGCCGGAGCCGGCGGCCGACGTACGGCTGGAGCTTCTCGGCGATCTCCTGGGCGGCGTCCCGCGGCTGCTCGTTCTGCGGGCGGCGCGGGAAGTCGACGATCTGGCTGATCGGCACGAAGCCGCGGATGCCGCAGTCGACGATGAGGCCACCCTTGTTGTGGTCGATGACGGGCGCCTCGATGATGACTCCCGTCTCGAACTGCTCCTGCATCGAGCGCCACTTGCGCTCGAGGCCGGCGCGTCGGAGAGACAGGACGACATGTCCTTCGGGCGACTCGGGCTGGAGCACGTAGACCAGGACCGTGTCGCCGATGTCGAGGGTCGGGGCGGACTCGGCGTTGCGGCCGTACAGCTCGCGGTTGCTGACCACGCCCTCGCTCTTGGCCCCGATGTCGACGAGGATCTCGTCGCGGTCGATGCGAACGACGGTTCCCTCGACGACGTCGCCGTGCTTGAAGCTGCGGATGTCGGCGTCCTGCTCGGCGAGAAGCTCGGCCATCGTGGTCGGCTCGGGTCCCGCGGGCGGGGCCGGTTCGGGCTCGGGCTCGGCCGCGGGCGCATCGGCAAGCTCCGCCGTCAGCACGTCGGCCTCGACGACGAGCTCGGCCTCGACCGGGGCCTCCTCGGCTGCCGCGGGAGTGTCGTCCGCGGGCGCCGCCGGCGCCTCCTCGGCTCGCCGGGCTCGGCGGACCTTCGTCGGCTGCCACCGGCGCCTCCTCGGCTGCCGCCGGGACTTCGTCGGCGGGCTGGACCTGCGCCTCCTCGGCTGGCGCCGGGATGTTGCCGGCTTCCACGGCGTCGGCGTCCGCCACGATCGCCTCGTCCGCGGGCTCCGCGGCGGCCTCGACCGCCACGCTGTCCTCGACCACCGCGACCGCCGGATCGGCCGTCGCCGCTGCCTCGGGTGCCTCGGCCGGCGCGTCCTGCGCCGCGGGCTCCGGGGTGGTCGTCTGCTGCTGCTCTTCCGTCAAGGGTTCCTGCTCCTGGTCTGGATTCCGCCCGGAAACGAGAGCGACGGCCGAGCCTCGCTCGAGCCGTCGTCTGGTTCCAGGTTGCGGTCCGTGCGCAGTGCGGGCGGTCCGTCCCTCCGGGGGCGTCGGTCGGGTGGGCTCTTCGGCTGTTGCCCCGCTGGGGCCGCGAGAGTCTAGCACAGGGGTATGGCCGGTACAATCCGGCGCGTGCCCGAGTTGCCCGACCTCGCGATCCTCGCCGACGTCTTCGGCGCGGCGCTCCCCGGCCGGCCCGTGACGTCGGTGCGCATCGTCGGATCCGCTGGTCCTGCGGGCGACGCCGGACCAGGCGGCGACCATCGTCGGCGAGGTCGTGCAGAGCGTTGCGAGGCGCGGGAAGCACCTGGTCTTCCGGCTCGACGCCCACGAGATCTGGGCCGCCCCGATGCTCAGCGGGAGATTCGGCCTGGCCGCGCCCGGCGCCGCCCGGCCGAGGGCCGCGGTCGCCATCGGGTTCGGTCCGGGCCGCCCGCCACGAGGGCGGCCGGCGGCGTGGGTTGCGGGAGCCTCGTGGCTCCCGGACGCGGGCGCGGAGGTCGAGCTCCGCTACCTCGACCCGACGCGGATGGGCAAGATCTACCTCGCGACGCGGGGCGACCATTCAGGCGTTCCGGGCATCGCGGAGCTTGGACCCGATGCCGACGACCCGGCCCTGACCCTGGACGTCTGGCAGGCGCGGGTCCGCCGCCATCCGGGTGAGCTGAAGGCGCTCCTTCGCAACCAGGCGTTCGTGGCCGGGATCGGCAACGCCTACAGCGACGAGATCCTGTGGGAGGCTCGACTCAGCCCGTTCCGCCGTCGCTCGACGCTGGCGCCGGAGGAGACAGTCGCCCTGTTCGTCGCGATGCGGGCGACCCTCGCGGCCGCCATCGACGCTCCTGCGCGTCCGCGTCCCTCCGACGTTCGAGAAGCAGGTGCGGGACCAGCTCCGTGTCCACCTCCGCGGCGGCCAGCCGTGCCCGCGCTGCGGGACGACGATCAGCCAGGTGGGTGGCCGCGAGGCGACGTCCTTCTGTCGCTCCTGCCAGCGCTGATCGCCGGCCGCCCGCCGGACATCGCGCTCAGGGGAGCTGGAGCACCTGCCCGCTGTGGATGAGCGACGGGTTCGTGATCTTGTTGAGGGCGGCGAGCTTCGCCACCGTCGTCCCGAACCGGGCGGCGATGGCGCTGAGGTTGTCACCCGGGCGGACCGTGTAGGTGCGCGGCCGCGGGGTCGCGGTCGGACGCGGGGTCGCCGTCGGGCGGGCGGACGGCACCGCCGTCGGAGCGACCGACGGAGCCCCGCTGGGCGGGGCCGTCGCGGGCGCGCTCGCGCCGGCGGGCGTCTGCGATGGACCGTCGTCGCCAGCTCCGGACGAGCCCGGCGCCAACGGTCCGCGCGACAGGAGGAGCGCGCCGAGGGCGAGCCCCACGACGATCACCGTCGCCGGGGCCGACCAGCCGCCGGGCCGCCGCCTCCGAGGGGAGACCCCGGCCCGGGCCCTCGAGAACGACCGGGCCCATCGCGACGAAGGGGCCCGGGCGCCCGCGGGGGCCGGCGTCGCCGTGGGCCTCGAGCCAGGTCGGGCAGGCGGGATGGGCCGCCGTGAGGCAATACGCCCGCTGGCGATCGAGCGTCGGGCGCCCCACCGGGAGGAGGCGGCAGCGATGGGCGCGCGAGGGTGCCGTGCCGTGCCACGCACCGTCCACCGAGGCAAGGTGCGGGCAGGCCGCGAGGGCGGCCGCCGCGGCCTCCGGCGCGCTCTCCGGCGCACCTTCCGGCGCGGCCGCTGAGGCCGCCGGGTGATCGCTCATGGGATGCAGGATAGCCCCCGCGCGCTCGTGCCGCAGAGGTCAACGTTCCTGCGACAGCCGGCGAGCCTCGGAAAACGCAAAAATCCTGGCGACGTCCT
>CAWHCW010000019.1:0-100393 GCA_963827965.1 uncultured Chloroflexia bacterium
GTGACGGATTTACCTGTCTCCTCCCCCTACCGGCTTGGACGCCAATCCAATAAGGCGCTCGAGCTACCGTGCCGTGTCATGCCCTTGCTCTCACCCGGGCTCGCCTCCTGGACTCGACCGACCAATGTCGGCCAACCTCCGCTCGGCTCCTCCGGGCGGCACCTTGCGGTGCAAACGATCTCTGGTGGTTCCGGAATATCAACCGGATGTCCATCGCCTACGACGTTCGTCCTCGGCTTAGGCCCGACTAACCCTGAGCGGACGAGCCTTCCTCAGGAAACCTTAGGCTTACGGCGTGTGGGATTCTCACCCCACATCTCGCTACTCATGCCGACATTCGCACTTCCGTCCGCTCCAGCCGTCCTCACGGTCGACCTTCGCTGCGAACAGAACGCTCCCCTACCATCGCCCGCCAGGCGAACCTGACGGCCGATCCGTAGCTTCGGTACCAAGCTTGAGCCCCGTTACATTTTCGGCGCGGAACCACTTGACCAGTGAGCTGTTACGCACTCTTTCAATGGTGGCTGCTTCTGAGCCAACATCCTGGTTGTCTGGGCGACTCCACATCCTTTGCCACTTAGCTTGGATTTAGGGACCTTAGCTGACGGTCCGGACTGTTTTCCTTTTGACCACGAAGCTTAGCCCTCGCAGTCTCACTCCCGGGTTGTATAAATCGCGGGATTCGGAGTTTGGTTGGGGTTGGTAAGCGGGAAGCCCCCTAGCCCATCCAGCGCTCTACCCCCGCGATTGATCACCCGAGGCTGCCCCTAAAGGCATTTCGGGGAGAACCAGCTATCTCCGAGTTCGATTGGCATTTCACCTCTATCCACAGGTCATCCCCTAGCTTTTCAACGCTAGTGAGTTCGGCCCTCCACGGAACGTTACTTCCGCTTCAGCCTGCCCATGGATAGGTCACTCGGTTTCGGGTCTACTGCACGCGACTTGACGCCCTATTCAGACTCGCTTTCGCTCCGGCTCCTCCTTCGCGGACTTAACCTCGCCACGTGCACGTAACTCGTCGGCTCATTCTTCAAAAGGCACGCCATCAGGCTACCGGCTGTAACACCGGCAACACCCTTTGACTGCTTGTAGGCACGAGGTTTCAGGTACTATTTCACTCCCCTTCCGGGGTGCTTTTCACCTTTCCCTCACGGTACTCGTTCACTATCGGTCGCCAAGAGTATTTAGCCTTGGACGGTGGTCCGCCCAGTTTCCCACATGAGAGACCTTCCACGTGGTACTCAGGTGGCCAATCTCGGAGGTCGTGTCGCTTTCGCCTACGGGGCTCTCACCCTCTATGGCCTGCCGTTCCAGGGCAGCTCGACTAGCGAACGACTTTGTAACTCCGCCGACGCCCGGCAGGGCCTCGATGATCGACTCCTACAACCCCCACTCAGAAACGGCTGCCGCCTATCACGCTGAGTGAGTTTGGGCTATTCCCGTTTCGCTCGCCACTACTCAGGGAATGATCTCTTTTCCTCCAGCTACTGAGATGTTTCAGTTCGCTGGCTTACCTCCACCTGGCCTATTTGATTCAGCCAGGGGTCACCGGGCATTACCCCGGTGGGGTTTCCCCATTCGGACATCTCCGGATCAACGTCTGCTCGCGACTCCCCGAAGCTTTTCGCAGCCTGCCGCGTCCTTCATCGGCTCTTGGCGCCAAGGCATCCACCCCGTGCCCTTAGTAGCTTGACCCCTTCCGGCGTCTGACCAGGCGGTCGGTGCCGAATGGGGTCCGGGATACACCATGACAAAACTCGACGAAATTGAAGATCTCAATTCTGCCGTTGCACTCGTATCAGATTGTTAAGGTGCGACGCCGTTGCCGGCGTCCCTCCCGGCCTCCGCGCACGTGCGGGCCCGGGTCCAGCCGATCCGCTGGTCGGTGGGCTCGGCGAGGAGCACACGGATCAGGGGGTCGGAAGGCCGTCTCGCGGCCGAGACGGGGCGAGCCAGGAGCTCGCGGACATATTCGATTGCGATGGTGTGGTGCCGACCGGGGGAGGTGGTGGAGACGAGGAGACTCGAACTCCTGACCCTCTCCTTGCAAAGGAGATGCTCTACCGACTGAGCTACGTCCCCACGCCGGAGCGACGGTGGTGGGCGTTTCTGGACTCGAACCAGAGACCTCTGCCTTATCAGGGCAGCGCTCTAACCAGCTGAGCTAAACGCCCCAGGACGGGACGGTCGCCGCCGACCGGGGGATCCCGACATCGGCGCGCTGCACCTTAACCCTTGAAGAGTGGCAGGAGGTTCGTTCCAGCGATGGGCGATCGGGTTTCGGTGTCTCATCGAACTCGCATGATCGAGCTCGCCGGCCACGAGGACCGACGGACGCTTCGTTCAACTGGAGCGTCACGCTCGTGCGATCAACCGTAGGAGCCATCAACGCCGAGGCGCACCGATTGCCTCGACTCGGATCTCCTTAGAAAGGAGGTGATCCAGCCGCACCTTCCGGTACGGCTACCTTGTTACGACTTCGTCCCAATCACCAATCCCACCTTCGACGGCTGCCTCCTTGCGGTTGGCCCACCGGCTTCGGGTGTTATCGGCTTTCATGACGTGACGGGCGGTGTGTACAAGGCCCGGGAACATATTCACCGCCGTGTGCTGACCGGCGGTTACTAGCAACTCCGGCTTCATGCAGGCGAGTTGCAGCCTACAATCCGAACTGAGACCGGCTTTAAGGGATTTGCTCCACCTCGCGGTTTCGCCGCCCGTTGTACCGGCCATTGTAGCGTGGGTGTAGCCCAGGACGTAAGGGCCATGCTGACTTGACGTCGTCCCCACCTTCCTCCGAGTTTCTCTCGGCAGTCCCGTGTGAGAGATACAACACACGGCAGGGGTTGCGCTCGTTGCGGGACTTAACCCAACATCTCACGACACGAGCTGACGACAGCCATGCAACACCTGTGGCCAGGTCCCTTGCGGGAAGACGACGTTTCCGCCGTTGTCCTGGTCATGTCAAGCCCTGGTAAGGTTCTTCGCGTTGCATCGAATTAAACCCCACGCTCCGCTGCTTGTGCGGGCCCCCGTCAATTCCTTTGAGTTTTAGCCTTGCGGCCGTACTCCCCAGGCGGGACACTTAATGCGTTAGCTTCGGCACTGGCGGGGTTGATACCACCAACACCTAGTGTCCATCGTTTACGGCTAGGACTACCGGGGTATCTAATCCCGTTTGCTCCCCTAGCTTTCGCGCCTCAGCGTCAAGAACGGGCCAGGAAGCCGCCTTCGCCACTGGTGTTCCTCCCGATATCTACGCATTTCACCACTACACCGGGAATTCCGCTTCCCTCTCCCGCCTTCAAGTCGAGCAGTATCGAATGACCTTCCCCAGTTAAGCCGGGGGATTTCACATCCGACTTGCACGACCGCCTGCGCGCTCTTTACGCCCAGTAAATCCGGATAACGCTCGCCACCTACGTATTACCGCGGCTGCTGGCACGTAGTTAGCCGTGGCTTATTCCTCAGGTACCGTCATTATCGTCCCTGAGAAAAGAGGTTTACAACCCGAAGGCCGTCATCCCTCACGCGGCGTTGCTGCTTCAGGCTTTCGCCCATTGAGCAAAATTCCCGACTGCTGCCTCCCGTAGGAGTCTGGGCCGTGTCTCAGTCCCAGTCTGGGTGATCGTCCTCTCAGACCACCTACCGATCGTCGCCTTGGTGAGCCGTTACCCCACCAACGAGCTAATCGGACGCAGGCCCCTCCCGAAGCGCCTTGCGGCTTTGGAGACTGGAACGAACCAGTCACCACATGCGGTATTAGCCACCCTTTCGGGCAGTTATTCCCCACTTCGGGGCAGGTCACCCACGCGTTACTCAGCCGTCCGCCACTAACAAGCGAGCAAGCTCGCTCGTCCGTTCGACTTGCATGTCTCATGCACGCCGCCAGCGTTAATCCTGAGCCAGGATCAAACTCTCCGAATGAAATTGCACGGCTTGCGCCGTGACTCACATCGCAGGGTTTGGCCGCTCGCTCATCACTTTTCCGGATCTCCTGCCACTCTTCAGTTGTTAAGGTGCAGCCCGCGGCATCCCGGGGAGGAGTCCTCCGTCGGGGGGCGCGACCTCCCATTGTGGAGGGCCACGACCGTGGTGTCAAACGGCCCCACCTGGACCGCGGGGATCGCCGATCGCTCGGGCTCACCCGGGTGCGGGGCAACGAGGCGGAATGCTAGCGGTCGCGCCTGGGACGTGTCAAACGTGCTCGGGCCGCCGGCCGTCGCGTCAGATCGGGCTCGACTCCACGAGGAGGATGAAGGCCGCGCCGGAGAGCCAGCAGAGGAGGGCGAGCTCGGGGGACGCGGTCACGCCGAAGGGCCCGACGAGCACGACCCAGATGATGAGGCCGACCACCAGGGCGACGAGCGCCTTGGCCAGCCGGAGCAGGATCTCGAAGACGAGGTTGCTCACCGGGACTCCTCCATGGCCCGCCGGCCCTGGATGGCGCGGATCAGGGTGATCTCGTCGGCATACTCCAGGTCGCCGCCGACCGGCAGGCCACGAGCGATGCGGGTGATCGCGCCGACGTGGCCGTCGAGCCGTTCGGCGAGGTAGGTGGCCGTGGCGTCGCCCTCCAGCGAGGGATTCGTGGCGAGGATCACCTCGGCGATCGGCTCGCCCGCCTGCTCGGCGGTGATGACCCGCGCCAGGAGCTCCCGGATCCGCAGGCGCTCGGGACCGATGCCGTCCATCGGGCTGATCGCCCCGTGCAGGACGTGGTAGCGCCCGCGCCACTCCCCGGTGCGCTCGACCGCGAGCACGTCGAGGGGCTCCTCGACGACGCACAGCCGGGTGGCGTCGCGTCCGGGGTCGCGGCAGATCGGGCAGGCGGGGGAATCGCTGAAGTTGAAGCAGTCGTCGCAGAGGACGACCTCCTCGCGCACGGCGACCAGGGCGGCCGCCAGCGTCCGGGCCTCGGCGTCGGGGGCCCGCAGCAGGTGGTAGGTCAGGCGCTGGGCCGTCTTCGGCCCGATGCCGGGCAGGCGCGCGAAGGCCTCGATCAGGCGGGCGATGGGCTCGATCAGGGGAGTCGACATGCGACGGATCCGGGGGGCGTTTCGCCTACATCCCCGGCAGGCGGAGACCACCGGTGATGGCAGCCATCTTCGACTTCTCGAGGTCCCGGGAAGCACGGACTGCGTCGTTCACCGCGGCGACCACGAGATCCTGGAGCATCTCGACATCGGCCGGATCGACCGCGTCGGGGTCGAGATGGAGCTCCACGAGCTCCTGCTTGCCGCTGACCACGGCGCGCACGACGCCGCCGCCGGCCGATCCCTCGAGCCGTGCCGCGTGCAGCTCTTCCTCGACGCGCGCCATGTCACGCTGCATCTGGGCGGCCATCTTCTGCAGGTTGCCAAAGCTCATCGGGGTCGTCGCCTCCTCGCCCCCCGGGCGTTCGCCCGGGGAGATCGTCTCATCGCGCCCAGTCTGGAACATCCGCGGCCGGCCCGCTGTGCGGCTCGATCAGCGGACCTCGGGGATCTCGACCAGCTCATCGCCCCAGACATCGCGGGCGGCCCGCAGCACGGCCGCGCTCTCGGGATCGGGGGCCACCGGCGACTCGAGCTCGAGGTTCGTGGCCACGCAGCGCACCGAGACCGGACGCCCGAGGACGCGGCCGACGCCGTCCTCGAGGGTGGCCCGGCGCCGGTCGGCGACGTCGCGGAGGAAGAGCTGGCTCTCGGGAAAGCCGAGGGTGACGATCGCCCCGTCGACGGCGATCGGGCGGCACGCCTCGATGAGCGGCCTGGTCGGCGGGTGGCGGCTGATGAGGGTCACGATCTCCGGCCAGCGGCGCCGCAGCTCCGCGAGCGCGTCGTCCGCGCCGGGACCCGGGCCCGGCCCGGCTGTCGCGGGGTCCGCTGCGGGCTCCCCTGCTCCCGGCTGGCGGGCGCGGCGGGCGGGGCGGGCGGGCTGCCGCGGCGGGCGGAGCGGCGGGAGCGCGTCGCGTGGCGGGCGAACGCGGCGGCGGGCCCGGGACGGCGGCCGGCGATGCCGGCTCGGCGGCGATCGGCAGCGCAGGCGTCGGTGGCGGCGGTGCCACGAGCGCCGCGATGGGCCCCAGCGCAGATGCCGCTCCACCGCCGGCCCCGAACGGGTCGAAGAGCGCCAGCTCGAGGGCCAGGCGCAGGCCCCCGGGCCCCGGCCGGGCCGGATCGATGGCCGCCAGGCGGCGGGCGCCCGCTGCCAGCGGGCCCACCCCGAGGGCCGCCAGGGGATCGGCGGCGGGGTGCCCGGACAGGGCCAGGTGGAGCGCGGCCCGCAGGGCCTCGACGACCTGGTCGGCGAAGCTGCGCAGGTCGCGGCCACGCTCCTCGAGGGCGTCGAGGACGGCGATCCCGGCGGCCGGGTCGGCGACGACGAGGGCGCGACCGTAGCCGCGCACGGTCTCCTCGTCGGCGAGGCCGAGCAGGTCCCGCACCGCGTCGGCGGTCAGGTCGTCGCCGCCCGCGGAGAGGAGCTGGTCGAGGATCGACTCCGCGTCGCGCATGCCGCCGCCCGCCAGGCGCGCGACAAGGGCGACGGCCGCGGGCTCGGCGACGCGATCATCCGCGGCGAGGATGCGGACCAGCTTGCCTTCGATCAGGGGGATCGGGAGGGGCCGGAAGTCGAAGCGCTGGACCCGCGAGAGCACGGCCGGCCGGATCTGGCTGCTGTCGGTCGTGCAGAAGATGAAGAGGACGTGGGGCGGGGGCTCCTCGAGGGTCTTGAGGAGGACGTCCCAGCCCTGGGTGATCCGCTGCACCTCGTCGACGATGAAGACCTTCGTCGGGAGGTCGGCGGGCGCCGTGTAGATCCGCGGCAGGAGCTCGCGGATGTCGTCGACCCGGTTGTTCGAGGCCGCGTCGAGCTCCACCACGTCGAGGGCCCGTCCCTCGCGGATCGCGTCGCAGGAGGGGCAGGCGTCGCACGGCTCACCGTCCGCGACGTTGGGGCAGTTGACGGCCTTGGCGACGATGCGGGCGAGTGAGGTCTTGCCCGTGCCCCGGGGCCCGACGAAGAGGTAGGCGTGGGCCGAGCGGCCGACCCTGATCGCGTTGCGCAGCGTCGTGACGACCGCGTCCTGGCCCACGACCTCGTCGAAGCGCTGCGAGCGCCAGCGGCGGTAGAGCGCCTGGTGCGACGGGGTCGAGCTCACGAGGCTCCTCTGGGGCGCGATGAGGTGAAGTGCCGTGCACCCACCGTCGATCGGCACGTCCCCGCGCCCTCCGGGATGGACGACTCAGACCAGGCCGTGCCGCGGCACCCGGCGAACCTCGCTTAGCGCTGCTTCCTTCCGGACCTGACGCGGTTCGCGTGTCGCCGCTGCGCGGGACCCGGTCCTCGGCGCCGTCCAGGCCGGCAGCATTCGAAGACGGTGACCTCGGGTGGGAATTCAGCCCTGCTGGAGCGGATTGCAGGTACAGGGCACCGCTAGTTCCCCGCCTAGCACGGCAGGGAGATGATAGCAGGGGTCCCCTTGAAGGTGGCGGAGAGGGAGGGATTCGAACCCTCGATGGGTTGCCCCATACCGCATTTCCAGTGCGGCGCCCTAGGCCTCTAGGCGACCTCTCCGCGGGCGATGCGCCGCGGCCCGGCCGGTGCGCGACCTGGACCGTCGGGTCGGGATGGGAGTGGCGGAGAGGGTGGGATTCGAACCCACGGTGCTTGCGCACACCGCTTTTCGAGAGCGGCACCATCAACCACTCGGACACCTCTCCGCCGCGGAGGATAGCAAAGCAGCGCGGACGGCGGCGGGGAGGCCCCCCGGCGGGGAGGCGCGCGGCGAGGCGCGCGGCGGGCGACGGCTACGGCGGCGAAGGCGCGCGACGCCGAAGGCGCGGCGGCGATGGCGCGCCCAGCCCGGACTGTACGATGCACCGCCATGGACTCGCCGCCACCCGAGAGCAGCCCGCCCGCGCCCGTGCCCCCGGTGGAGCTCGAGCCGGCACCGGTCGCACCGGCCGCACCGGCCGCACCGTCCCGCCGGATCTCCGACACGACGTTCACGACGTTTGTCGCGGTGGTCGTCACCGTCGTGTCCGTCCTCATCGCGGTGGGCGCCTGGCGCACCACGGACGCCGCGAACCGGGCCTCCGATCTCGACAGCCTGGTCATCCAGCAGCTGGCCCGCCGGCAACAGGAGATGGAGGACCTCAACGGGCAGGTCGACCTCGACCTGCGCCTGCTGGCCCGCTACCAGGCCTACACCCTTGCCGCAGCCACGCTCGACAAGGCAGCGACCGCAGCCGGCGAGCCGGGCACGATCGACCGCCAGATCCTCGAGGTGGAGGCGCAGGGCCAGCGCGCCCTCGCCCGCGTGCTGCACCAGTTCTTCCGGGGCGCCCTCCCGGCGGTCGACGCCGAGGGCGTCGCCGAGTACGACCCCGAGAGGGTGCTCCGCAACCTCGTCGCCGGGTCGACCCGGCTCGCGGACCTGCGGCCGGAGGTGACCCAGGGACGCGCCGACCTGGCCCACCGGCAGACGGCCGCGTTCGTCCTCCTCGTCATCCTCTTCGCGGCCTGCCTGGTCATGCTGACCCTGGCGCAGGTGGTGCACGGCCGGTCCAGGGTCCCGCTCGCGGCGGCCGGCACGCTCGTCGCGCTCGGCGGGCTGGTGCTCCTGGTCCTGGTCGAAGCCGCCCTGTTCACGGGCGCCTGACCATGTCGCTGCCCGAGTTCGACCTGCCCTCCTCCGACGAGCTGGTCAATTCGTTCGCGCGACGGATCGCCGTGGCCATCGCGGTGGCGACGTTCCTGGCCGCCATCGTCGGGTTCCTGCAGCACCAGGCCTCGGCCGAGAACGGGGCCGCCTCGCTGCGCGCCCAGCGGTACGCGATCGAGGCGACCGGGGCCCTGGTCCTGACCCAGGAGCGCGCGCGGGTCGGCGTCGACGCCTGGGCGACATCGCTGGAGCAGCGCGTCCAGGCTGCCAACCTCTCCCAGGAGCTCCTGTACGCCCCGGAATCCGAGACGGCGCGCCTCGAGGCACGGCGCCAGCAGTGGATCAGCCTGGCCGACCGCACCGAGCAGCTCAGCGGGATCACCCGCGATTCGCCCGATGGCCCGGACCTGGATCCGACGTTTCCGTCGCGGCTCCTCGTCAGCAGCAGTCGCGAGGCGATCCGGCTGGAAGCCCTCCAGGACGCCGCCAACGAGGTCGGTGGGCTCTGGTCGAACCAGGCGACGGTCTACACGGCTGTGCTCGCGATTCTCGCGGTCGCCCTCTACCTCCTCGGGTTCTCGCTGACGATCGGCGTTCGCCGAGCCAAGCGCCTCTTCGCGGTCTCGGGCGTGGTCCTCATCGTCGTCGCCGGCGCCTGGACGGGGACGCAGGTCGCGGCCCGCCCGCACGCGCCGGCGGACGATGCGGCCGACGCGTACGCGGAGGGGATGGTCGCCCTCGGGACCGCCTTCGACCGGTCCGGCCTGGAGGCCGCCGAGCGCGAGCTGACGCGCGCGATCGAGCTGCGCCCGACGTTCGCGCGAGCGTACGTGGCTCGCTCCAACGCGCGCTTCCGGCTGGGGTCGCCCCAGCAGGAGGGATTCCTGAGCGTGATCTCCGACGAGGCGCTGGCGGCGAGCTCCGACGATCTTGCCCGCGCGTATGGGCTGGGGCTCGACGACACCGCGCTCATCGCCGACCTGGGCTTCCAGCGCTTCCTGCAGGGCATCCGCGACGACAGCGAGGCGAATCTTCGCGAGAGCATCGACTTCTCCACCCGGGCGATCGCCCGGCAGGACGACAATCCGGTCCCGCGCTTCAACCTGGGCGTCGCGCTGCTGGCCGCCGGCCGGATCGACGACGCGCGCGCCGCCTACGCCGACGGGATCGCCCGGACCATCTACGTCGACGTGGGGGCGCGGACGCTTCGCGAGGAGCCGTACACCGAGATGACGTACGTGGCGGGGGCCCTGACGGACCTGGGCATCCTCGCCGGCAGGCGGACCGATCTGCGGGCCGTGGTGGAGGACCTGCGCTCCACGATCGTGGGCTCGGTGGCCCGGGGAGCCGCTGGCGCCGCGGGGACGACGGGCGGATCGGCCACCGTGGGCCGCCTGGCGGCGGACGTCTTCCCGTCCCTGGTCCAGTGGCGCGGCGACGTTGCCGGCCTCGACGACGCGACGGACACGCTGTCCGTCGTCTGGTCGCGGAAGGACCCGGGCGGAACCGACTGGGCCGTGCTCCCGGAAGTCTCCTCGCTGGATGTCGCGCCGACGGAGAACGTCGACCCGTCCGTCGGGACGCACTTCGGGCTGGCCCGCTACATCGGCACCACCGTTCCACCGCGCTGCCTCCCCGATGGCACCTACCGGGTCGAGCTCTTCGTGGACGGCCGGCCGGTGGGCACTGCCGAGGCGACGGCGAGCTCCGGCTCGTTCGAGGCGTTCGCGGCCCGCGACCTCGGGGCGGCGCTCTGCCGACCGGCCGACTGGACGCCCGACCCGGGGCGCGAGCTGGGAACGGCGGCGGGCTACGTGGGGCCGGCGGGCGACCGGGGGGTGGGGCTCGTCCACCTCCAGGCTCCCACCCTGCCGATCGACGAGGGCGAGATGATCGTCCTGATGATCGACGCGGCGATCGATGGGCTGAAGCCGTCGCTTCCCTCCGCCGCGACATACGACGAGGCGTCGGGGACCGACGAGAGCTACTTCATGGGTCTCTCCGCGAGGCGCTGGCGCTGGTACGACTACGAGGGCGGCTACGTCCGGATCGGGGCCGGCCTCGACCCCGACGGCGGCATCTACATCGGCTTCGCGTACGGACCCGTCGCCTGGTTCGACGGCGCGGAGTGGAAGCGCATCGTGGAGTCGTTCGAGACGTTCAACTGACGGCCGCCGGCCCGAGGGGCGGAGGCGTGGACGCGGCCGACGAGAACCGGGGGCGCGGGCGCGGCCGGCGAGAGCCGGGGCGTGGACGCGGCCGGCGAGAGCCGGGGCGAGGAGGCGGCGCGGGCGGCCGCGGCAGTTCGGCGGGCGCGTCAGGCCGGGCGAGCGGCCGCCAGGTCGAGGAGCTCGGCGGCGTCGGAGCGGAGGATCCCGCTGATGAGGTCGACCCGGCGCGGGAGAGCAGGATTGTTCGCCAGCTGGACCACGGATCCGGCCGCTCCCGAGACGGGGTCCGGCAGGGCGTAGACCAGGCAGTCCGCGTCGGCCTCGAGCAGCGCCCCGACACACATCGCGCACGGCTCCACCGTGGAGAAGACGGTGACCCCCGCGAGCGAGGTGGTGCCCAGGCGCTTGGCCGCTTCGCGCAGCGTGACCACCACGGCGTGCGCCGTCGGGTCGTTGAGCGACGCGACCTCCTCGTGACCGCTCGCGACCAGCGCCTCGCCGAGGACCGCCGCCGCGCCGTGGGGGCGCTCGCCCCGCTCCAGCGCGGCACGGGCCTCCCCGATGGCGGCGCCCATGAACAGCTCGTAGTGCATGCGTTGATGGTACCGCCGCGGCCAAGGCGCGGGCGGCGCCTATCCCTCCAGGCCCGAGAGCGACCGGATCGCCCGCGCCAGGGCCGACATGTCGTCGTCGGCGTGGCCGCCCGCGACGAGACCCGCCTCGAGCTGCGCCGCCAGCGCGGCCACGGGGAGGACGGAACCCGTCTCGCGGGCCATCGCCAGGGCGATCCCCAGGTCCTTGAGGTGGAGCGCCACCCGGAACCCGAGCGGGTAGTCGTTGGCGAGCATGCGGCCGCTCCGGTTCGCCAGGACCCAGCTCTGCGCGGCGCCGGTCGAGAGGGCCGTCACGACCTGCGCGGGGTCGAGGCCCGCCTTGATGGCCAGCACGAGGCCCTCGGCCACGCTCGAGGTACGTCCCGGCCAGGATCACCTGGTTGACGGCCTTGGCGGCCTGGCCGGCACCCACCGGGCCGAAGTGGGTGATCGTCGCCCCGATCGCCGCGAGGACGGGGCGGGCGCGCTCGACGTCGGCCGGCTCGCCGCCGACCAGGATCGCCAGCGTCGCGTTGCGCGCCCCCTCGCTGCCGCCGGTCACCGGCGCATCGACGAAGCCGATTCGCTGCTCGGCGAGGCGCGCCGCGAAGCCGCGGCTGGCCGCCGGGTCGATCGTGGAGCAGTCGATGACCAGCGTCCCGGCCGCTGGCGCCCGCGGCCACGCCGTCGGCGGCGAAGAGGACGGCCTCGACGTCGGGCGTGTCGGAGACGCAGACCAGGACGACGTCGACGCTCGGCGGCCAGCGCCGCCGGGCTGGCGGCGAGCGCGACGCCCAGCTCGTCCAGCTCCCGCGTCCGCCCGGCCGTCCGATTCCAGGCCGTCAGCGGGAAGCCGGCCCGGGCGAGGTTGGCGGCCATCGCGCCGCCCATGGTGCCGAGCCCGACGACGCCGATCCGCTCCATCGTCCTCACTCCTTCGCAGCGACCGCCGCATCGTAGGCGTCGCCGGCGGCGGTCGTCGCGTCGCCGCGCGAGCGACGACGTCCGGTAACCGCTCGACGGATCCGGCCCCGGCGTTCTACCGTGACGCCTTCGCACCAGCCCTCACGGAGGTCGGCGATGAGCCCGCGCGTCCTGGCGTCCCTCGTCTACTGCGGTGCCGCGTTCGGCGGCGCCTTCCTCTTCATGCGCCTCGCCGCCCCCGAGCTCCCGGCGCTGGTCGTGGCCTTCGGACGGGTGGCCATCGCCGCCCTCGTCCTCCTCCCCTTCGCCGGCCGCGAGCGGCTCGTCGCGATGCGCGCCCACTGGCGCGACTACGCCGTGGTGGGGTTCTTCATGGCGGCGGCGCCGTTCGCGCTCTTCGCCTACGCGGAACGCTCCCTCACGGCCGGCCTCGGATCGATCATCAACGCCACGACGCCGCTGTGGACGGCGATCATCCTCGCGGCCTGGGTCCGCCAGGCGCCGACCCCGCGGCGGGTCGCGGCGATCGTCGTGGGCTTCGTCGGCGTGGGGGTCATCGTGGGGCTGGAGGGGCTCCAGCTCGCCCCGGACGCGCTGGTCGGCGTCGTCGCCGCGACGGCGGGCGCGGCGTCCTACGGCGTCGCGCTCACCTACATCGGGCGGCGCATGGAACCGCAGCCGCCCCTCCAGCTGGCCCTTGGACAGCTGATCGCGGCCGCGATCATGCTGGCGCCGCTGGCCCTGCTGTCGGCCGGCGAGGTCGTGCCGAGCGCCGAGAGCGTCGTGGCCATGGGGGGCATCGCCCTCTTCTCGACCGCGATCGCCTGGCCGATCCTCTTCGGCCTGAACCGCGACGTCGGGCCGATGGCGACGAGCACGGTCACCTTCCTCAACCCGGTCTTCGGCGCCCTCTGGGGAACCCTCTTCCTGGCCGAGACGATCTCCCCGACGTTCGTCGTCGGCGCCCTGCTGGTCTTCGCGTCCCTCGCCCTCATCTTCGGGGTGCGCCTCCCGGCGAGGTTCTCGGGGGCGCCCGCCGAGGCGGTGGCGGTGCCCGTCGACGCGGGCGACTGACCACCCCGGCCCTCCGCGCCCAAACGGCACTTCCCGGGGGAAGGCCACACCCCAGAATGTTCGGGTGGCGGCAGTGCCGCGCGGCCGGCGACGCCGCGCCACCGAAGACGACGAAGAGGAGGCCACGGTGCCCGAGCGCAAGAAGGTCACCCTGCCCGCGCTGTTCGCGAAGGTGGCGGACGGCACGCCGATCACCTGGCTGACCTGCTACGACTACCCGACCGCCCACCTCCAGGAGCAGGCCGGCATCGACATGATCCTGGTGGGCGACAGCCTGGGCATGACGATGCTCGGCTTCGACAGCACCCTGCCGGTGACGATGGACGACATGATCCGCCACGCGGCGGCGGTGCGCCGCGGGGCGCCCACGGCCTGGGTCGTCGGCGACATGCCCTACATGAGCTACCAGCCCTCCGTGGAGTCCGCGATCCGCAACGCCGGGCGCTTCATGGCCGAGGCCGGCTGCGACGCCGTGAAGCTGGAGGGCGGCGCCGAGATGGCCGACCGGATGGCGGGGATCGCGCGGGCCGGCATCCCGGTCATCGGCCACCTGGGCCTCACGCCGCAGAGCGTCAGCGCCCTGGGCGGCTTCCGCCTGCAGGGCAAGGGCGCCGCCCAGGCGAAGAAGATCGTGGACGACGCGAAGGCGCTGGAGGAGGCCGGCGCCTTCTGCATCCTGCTCGAGCTGGTCCCCGACCGGGTCTGCCGGCTCATCACCGAACGGGCGGAGCACTGCATCATCATGAGCCTGGGCTCGGGCCCGGACGCCCACGGCCAGCTGCTCATCTACCACGACGCGTTCGCCCTCTACCCGAAGTTCACCCCCCGGATGGCGAAGGTCTTCGCCGACGCCGGGGCCGTGATCCGGGAGGGCCTCGCGGCCTACGTCGACCAGGTGACCGGGCGGACCTTCCCCCAGCCGGAGAACTGGTTCGGGATGAAGGACGAGGAGTACGCGGAGCTGCTTCGAATGCTCGAGGGCTGACCGCGACCCTGCTCCGGCCGGCCGGGCGAGGACGGTCGCGACGATCATCGGCGGGCGGGCAACGACGCGGAGGCAGCAGGGGCGGGCGCCCGGCGCGATCGGGCTCCTGGGATCGGGGGTCCAACGGCACTTCCCGCGCCCGGTCGGCCCCGGGATGCTCGGCGCAACAAAGCGCCGGATCGCCTCGAGCCGGCACAGCGTCCCGGCGTGTTCCGACCGGCTCACGACAGGAGACGGCAGTGACCGCTGACCTCCGCGAGCGGCTCGCGATCCCGAGCGCCCGCCTGGACGACCTGAACGCCTTCCTCCTCGACCCGGACTCGCGGGTCGTCAACGACGTGCTGGCGGTCATCGCCCGCTACGGGACCCCCGAGGAGATCAACGCCAGGGCCCGCCAGGCCGGCGAGCTGCCGGCGCTCCTCGACCGCGTCAAGGCCGCCCACCCCGCCGTACCTCGCCGACCTGGAGTGGCTCGCCGGGGAGCGCGACCGGGGCGCCTTCGTCAGCGTGGCCGACTACCGCCGGGGCGTGCTCGGCGCCCAGGCGGACAGGCGCGGCCTTCCGGGACGACATGGCGGTGACGCTGGAGGTCAGCGCCCTCCAGTACTTCCCCTGGGTGATCGCGGCGGCGCGCAAGGCGATCGCGGAGCGCTCCCTGATGCCCGCCCGCTGGATCCAGGTCCGGCGGATGAAGGAGCAGGAGGCCGAGGGCGACCTCCCGGCGATCGCCGCGGCCATGCAGATCATCGGCGCCAGCTACGTGGAGACGCTGGACACCAAGGGCACCGACGGCTCGAACGTCCACCTCGGCGGCCCGGCCACCATCACCGGCTACTTCGGCGGGATCGGCCAGCCCAACGACCACCCGCTCCTGTGGCTCGACGAGTTCCTCCACTACTACACCGAGTACGGCGTGCGCCAGGTCCTCAACATCAACCCGGGGACCGTGCTGGCGGGCTACCTCCTCCACCGTCTCGGCGTGGACATCGAGTTCAAGATCTCGGTCTTCATGGGCAACGACAACCCGTACGCCGGGATGTGGACGCTCATCGGGGCCAAGCTCTTCGCCCGCGACGACGGCACGTCGCCGCTGGTCGGCTTCAACTGGGGCAACTCGGCCAACAACGAGACGCTGGAGATCACGGCCGAGATCCGGCGGGCGCTCGGCTTCGAGGACGTCATCCGCTTCGAGCACCACATCACCGAGACGTTCAAGAGCATCGTCCTCCAGCCGTACGACCGCCGCGACGAGCTCATGGCGCTGGCCGACCACGTGCCCAACATCTCGGCCAAGCACGAGGGCGGCGACCCGGGCGTGGACGGCGCCCGGCCCCATCCCTCGGACATCCTGGACTACTTCCGCGAGGAATCCGAGGTCATCGAGAGCGGCGACTGGGACAACCTGCAGCTCAACTTCATGGACAAGCTGGACGCCACGAACCACACGGCGCGGGCCCTGACGGAGCACGGCCTGAGCTTCGTGGCGGCGCGCAACCTGCACCGCTGACGCGGGGCCGAGACGACGCGACCGCGGTCCGGGGTGACACCCGAGGACTTCTTCCGGGACGATGCCTCGGCCTCTCGCTCTTCGAGAAGGTCCTGGCCGTTCTGTCTGACCACGGCCGGGTCGAGGTTCGCACCTCGAAGGGCCAGGTCGCCTTCCGGCGACGGCGCGGCTCGCGTACCTGTGGCTGCCGGACATGTATCTGGGCGACCGTGCGGCCGGGATCGTCGTCCTGTCGTTCGCGCTCGGCCGTGTGAGATACCGAGGTTCAAGCAGGTCACCAAGGTCGCGCCGGCACACTGGATGCACCACCTGAGATCCGCGATCCGTCTGCGATCGACGAGCAGGTTGTTGCTGGCTTCACGAGGCCGCTGATCGCGCCGGCTGACCTGCAGCCCGCCAGCCGAGGAGGGCCAGCGACTCGAGCCTGATCGGTCGAAGGCGTACGGGAGATGGCGCGCCCGGCGGGACTCGAACCCACGACCTCCAGGTCCGCAACCTGACGCTCTATCCACTGAGCTACGGGCGCACGAGAGGTGGCGGAGAGGGAGGGATTCGAACCCTCGAGGCAGGTTACCCCACCTGGCGGTTTAGCAAACCGCTGCACTAGGCCTCTATGCGACCTCTCCGGGCCACGGCGCGGCGCATTCTACCAGAGAGCGCCCTCCCGGCCGTCGGCGGAAGCCGTGGATCGGGCGCGGCGCGGCGGGTACGGCGGGCACGGCAGCGTGCGGCGCGACGGCGTCGCGGCCGACGTACCGGCGCGACGCGCTTTGACACCGGGGGGCGCGCCCGGCTATGGTGGCCCGACCGTGAGAACGCGCTCCTTCTACTTTCCGAGCCCGGCATGACCCACCCCGGAGCCTGAGCTCCGGACGGCGGTCGTGCCGGGTGTGAGCAGAGGCCGCAGGACCTCTGCTTTTTTGTTTGTCCGGCGGAGGACGATGGCCGGGACCCGGGGAGGGTCCCGGGAGCCGCGAAGGCGGCCGGGATGCGAGGCGAGGCCAGATGTTCGTGGTGATGGCGGTCGAGGCGACCGAGGAGCAGCTGAACGCGGTGCGGGGCGCCATCCTCGAGGAGGGCCTGACGCCCCACGAGAACCGCGGCGGGGCGCGGATCGTCGTCGCCGTCCTCGGCGAGGGCGGCGGCCTGGGCCGAGCGCCTCGCCGACCGGCTCTCGGTGCCTCCCCGGCGTCGGCCGTCGGTCACGCCAGACGAGCCGGCCCTTCAAGCTCACCTCGCCGCGAGTTCCACCCCGAGGACACGGTCGTCCACGTCGGCGACGTCGACGATCGGCGACGGGTCGCCTGACCCTGGCCGCCGGGCCCTGCGCGATCGAGTCGCGCGACCAGCTCTTCGAGACCGCCGAGGCCGTCAAGGCCGCCGGCGCCAACGTCCTGCGCGGCGGCGCCTTCAAGCCGCGGACCAGCCCGTACTCCTTCCAGGGGCTCGGGCTCCAGGGGCTCCGCTTCCTGGCCGAGGCGCGCGAGCGGACCGGCCTGCCGGTCGTCACCGAGGTGATGGAGCCGGGCCAGGTCGAGCACGTCGCCGAGTACGCCGACATCCTCCAGATCGGCGCCCGCAACATGCAGAACTACTCGCTCCTCATGGCCGTCGGGCGAGATCGGGCGGCCCGTGCTCCTCAAGCGCGGCCTCTCGGGCACGATCGAGGAGTGGCTGATGGCCGCCGAGTACGTCATGTCGAGCGGCAACCCCAACGTGATCCTCTGCGAGCGCGGCATCCGGACGTTCGAGACGGCCTACCGGAACACGCTCGACGTGACGGCCGTGCCGCTGATCCACCAGCTGACCCACCTGCCCGGTCTGGATCGACCCGTCGCACGCGACCGGGAAGCGCTGGCTCGTCACGCCGCTCGCCCTCGCGCGGAACGGCCGTCGGCGCCGACGGCCTGCTCATCGAGGTCCACCCGCGCCCGACGAGGCGCTCTCCGACGGCGACCAGTCGCTGACCCCCGCCCAGTTCGGCGAGCTCGCCGATCGCGGTCCGCGGCGTCCACGACCAGGTCCGCGCCATCCACGCCACGCCGCGGGCCGGCGATGGCCGCCGACGCCGCGCGCCTGACGCGCCGGCATCGTGCCCCTCGTGTCGCCCGCAGTCCACCGTCGCCGTCGCGCCCCGCCGCGCCGGCTGCGCGGCGAGCTGCGGCCGCCCGGCGACAAGTCGATCAGCCACCGGGCGCTCCTCCTCGCCCTCCTCGCCGAGGGCGAGAGCCGGATCACCGGCGCGGGCGACGGGCGGGACGTCCGGGCCACGGCCGGCGTCGCGGCGGCCCTCGGGGCCACCGTCGAGCGCTCGGGCGACGATCCGCGCGCCGTCGACTACCGCGTCGTCTCGCCCGGCCGCGCACGGCCTCCGCGAGCCGGCCGGCGTCCTCGACTGCCAGAACTCCGGGACGACGTTCCGGCTCATCGCCGGGATCCTCGCCGGGCTGCCGGTCTTCGCGGTCCTCGACGGCGACGCCTCCCTGCGGGCCGCCCGATGGGCCGGGTCGCCGCGCCGCTGGCCGCGATGGGCGCGACGATCTGCGGGCGCGCCGGCGCCACGCTGCCGCCGCTGGCGATCACCGGGCGGGCGCCGCTGCCGCCGATCGACCACGCGACCCCGGTGCCCTCGCGCCCAGGTGAAGTCGGCGATCCTCCTGGCCGGGCTCGCCGCCGACGGGCACGACGACGGTCCGCGAGGCCGTCGCCACGCGCGATCACACCGAGCGGATGCTCCGCGCCCGCGGCGTCGCCGTGCGGACGGAGCACCTCCCCGGCGGCGGCGCCATCCACGCCCTCGACGGCGGGCCCGGGTCCGCCGCCTCGACCAGCGGGTCCCGGGCGACATCTCGGGGCCGCCTTCTGGCTCGTCGCGGCCGCGATCCACCCGGACGCGGAGCTGACGCTCCGGAACGTCGGGACGAACCCGACCCGGCGTGCGATCATCGACCTGCTGCGACGGATGGGCGCCGATATCGACGAGCGCCCCGTCGGCGCGGCGGGCGACGAGGACCGGGCGAGCCGCTCGCCGACCTCTTCGTTCGGAGCAGCACGCTTCGGGGAATCGACGTGACGGCCGCCGAGGTCGCCGCGGCGATCGACGAGATCCCGGTCCTCTGCCTCGCCGCGGCGGTGGCGAGCGGGCGAACCGTGATCCGCGGCGTCGGAGA
The DNA here is from genome assembly GCA_963827965.1 of uncultured Chloroflexia bacterium. Lineage (GTDB taxonomy): Bacteria > Chloroflexota > Limnocylindria > Limnocylindrales > CSP1-4 > CTSoil-043. The sequence goes on from CAWHCW010000019.1 coordinate 19,075, forward strand.
GCTGCGCCACAAGGAATCGGACCGGGTGGCCGGAATCGCGGCCGGGCTCGGGGCGCTGGGCGCCCGGGTCACGGTCGACGGCGACACGATCGAGATCGACGGCGGCCGGATGCTCACGGGAGCGACGGTCGAGACGCATGACGATCACCGCCTGGCCATGACCTTCGCGGTCGCCGGCCTGGCGGCGCGGGGCGAGACGATCATCCGCGACCCGGGGTCGGCGGAGGTCTCGTACCCGGGCTTCTTCGGAGAGCTGGAAAGGGTGCGAGCATGACGAAGCGGGTCGTCCTCATCGGCCATCCGGTCGCCCATTCGCTCTCCGGCGCGATGCAGCAGGCGGCGTTCGACGCGGCCGGCATCCCGGCGACCTACGAGCTGTGGGACCGGCCGCCCCTGGAGCTCGCCGACGCGATCGCCGAGCTGCGCTCCGACGACTTCCTCGGCGCCAACGTCACGATCCCCCACAAGGAGAAGGCGACCGGCCTCGTCGACCGCCTGACCGAGGAGGCGCACGCCACCGGCGCCGTCAACACGATCACCCGCGAGGGGAAGCGCCTGGTCGGCCACAACACGGACGTGCCGGGCTTCCGGGTCGCCCTCGAGACCCTCGTCGGGAAGCAGCGGATGCCCCGCACGGCGGTCGTCCTCGGCTCCGGCGGCGGCGCGCGCGCCGTCGTCCACGGGCTGATCACCGAGGGCTTCCAGCGGGTCGTCGTCTTCAACCGCCACCTCCACCGGGCGGAGGCGCTGGTCCGCTTCTTCGCCAGGAGCGCGGCCCACATGGAGCTCCGGGCGATGCCCTGGCACGAGTCGATCATCGAGGCCGAGCTGGCCAAGACGAAGGTGCTGGTCAACGCGACCTCGGTCGGCCTCCACGGCGACGAGAGCCCCGATCCCGGCCGAGCTGATCCCGCCCGACCTCCTGGTGATGGACCTCATCTACAACCCGCCGCGCTCGCGGCTCCTGCGCGACGCCGCGGCGGCCGGCTGCCAGGTGCTCAACGGCGAGGTGATGCTCCTCCACCAGGGCGCCGCCGCGTTCACGCTGTGGACCGGCCAGCCGGCGCCGGTCGAGCTGATGCACGAGAAGCTCGCGGCGGGCCTCGCCGCCACGGACGCGGCCGAGGGCGGGGCGGCCGACGAGGGCGCCGGCACGGCCGGGGAGCCGGGGGCCTGACGGTCGTCATGACCGGCTTCCGGTTCCTGACGGCCGGGGAGTCGCACGGGCCGGCGCTCGGCGTCACCCTCGAGGGCCTGCCCGCCGGGATCCCGGTGACGGCGGACGCGATCGCGATCGACCTGCGCCGCCGCCAGGGCGGCTACGGCCGCGGCGCCCGCCAGGCGATCGAGCAGGACCGGGCCGAGATCCTGGCCGGGGTCCGCCACGGGCGCACGATCGGCTCGCCGATCCTGCTGCTCGTCCGCAACCGCGACTGGGAGAACTGGACCCGGGTCATGCAGGTCGAGCCGCTCACCGACGAGGAGGCCGCGGAGCTGGCGGCGCTGGCGGAGGGCGGCAACAAGCGGGCCCAGGCCGTGACCCGCGTCCGGCCCGGCCACGCCGACCTGGCCGGCGCCCTCAAGTACGGCTTCGACGACGTCCGGCCGATCCTCGAGCGCGCCTCGGCCCGCGAGACGGCGGCGCGCGTCGCGGCGGGCGCGGTCTGCCGCGCCTTCCTCGCGGAGCTCGGGATCGAGGTCTGGTCGTTCACCGCCGAGGTCGGCGGCGTCGCCGTCGACCGGGCGGCATGCACGCGGTCCCGCGAGGAGACGGAGGCGAGCCCGCTCCGCTGCCCCGACCCGGCGCGGAGGCGCGGATGATCGCCCGGATCGACGAGGCGCGATCGCTCGGCAACACGGTCGGCGGCGTCTTCGAGGTCGTGGCCCACGGCCTGCCGATCGGCCTCGGCAGCCACGTCCACTGGGACCGCCGTCTCGACGGCGCGCTGGCGGCCGCGATCATGAGCATCCAGAGCGTCAAGGGCGTCGAGTTCGGGCTCGGCTTCGAGCAGACGCGGCGCCTCGGCTCGGAGGTCCACGACGTCATCGAGGGGCGCGACGCCGCCGGCGGCTGGATCCACCGCTCGAACAACGCCGGCGGCCTGACCGGCGGGATCACGAACGGCGAGCCGCTCGTCGTCCGCGGCGCCGTGAAGCCGATCTCCACGCTCGCCCGGCCCCTCCCCTCGGCCGACCTCCTGACCGGCGAGGCGGTCGAGAAGGCGCACTACGAGCGGAGCGACATCTCCGTCGTGCCGGCGGCCGGCGTCATCGGCGAGGCGATGGTGCTCCTCACCCTGGCCCGCTTCGTCCTCGAGAAGTTCGGCGGCGACTCGCTGGCCGAGGTGCGCGACAACCTGGACCGCTACCGGGCGCGGATCGCCGCGGGCCGGCGGCCTCGTCCGCATCCGGCGCGGCGGGGACGCTCCCGCCCGGCTCCGGCGAGGCCGGCTCCGGGGGCGACGACTAGGCACGCCATGGACCTCGTCCTCGTCGGGCTCCCCGGGAGCGGCAAGACCGCCGCCGGGCGCCGCCTCGCCCGGCGCCACGGCGCGGAGCTGATCGACCTCGACGAGGTGATCGCGGCCGAGGCCGGCCGGCCGATCCCGGCGATCTTCGACGAGGAGGGCGAGGCCGGCTTCCGGGCCCGCGAGCGCGCCGCCGTCGCCGCGCTGGGGCCCGCCGGACGGGGCGGCCGGCCTGCGCCGCGTCGATCTCCACCGGCGGCGGCGCCCCGCTCGACCCGCGCAATCGCTGGCTGCTCTACCGCGGCCGCCACGTGGCCTGGCTCGACGCCCCGCCGGAGGTCCTCGCCCAGCGGCTCCGCCACAGCCCCAACCCGCGGCCGCTCCTCGCCGGCCGCGACCCGATCGGGACGATGCGCGAGCTGGCGGCAGCCCGGGCCCGCTTCTACGCGCCCGGCCCTCCGGGTGAACGGCATCGTCGGCCTGGCGGGCGTGGTGGAGACGCTGGAGCGCCACGTCGACGACCCGCTCACGGACGGGACGACGCTCCTCCGCGCCGAGACCGCGATCGGGCGCTACGAGCTGGGCGAGGGCAACGCCGTCGCCGGCGTCCTGGCGGCCCTCGCGGCCCTCGACGCGCGGCGGGCCATCCTCGTCTCCGAGCCGCGGGCGTGGGAGGTGGCGGGTGCCCTGCTGGCCGACGGGCTGGCCGCCGCGGGCATCCCCGTGGAGCGCCTCCTCCTGCCGGAGGGCGAAGCCGCCAAGCGCTGGCGGTCGTCGAGGGGGCCGCCCGCGAGCTCGCCCGGCTCCGCGCCGAGCGCGGCGACCCGCTCGTGGCGATCGGCGGCGGCGCGCTCGGCGACACGGCCGGGTTCCTCGCCGCGACCTGGCTGCGCGGCGTGCCGGTCATCCACGTGCCGACGACGCTCGTGGCCCAGATCGACTCCTCGATCGGCGGCAAGACCGCGGTCGACCTGCCGCGAGGGCAAGAACCTCGTCGGCGCCTTCCACCAGCCGGCCGCCGATCGTCGTCGACGTCCGCTTCCTGCGGACGCTGCCCGCCCGCCAGCTGCGCGCCGCCCTCGGCGAGGCGGTCAAGATGGCCGCCCTCGGCGACGAGCGGCTCTTCGAGCTCCTCGAGGCGGAGGGCGCGGCGATCGCCGCCGGCGAGGCGCGGGCCCTCGAGGACGGCGCGCTCGCCGAGGTCGTCGAGCGCTGCGGCTGGGCCAAGATCGAGGTCGTCACGGCCGACGAGCGCGAGCAGGGCGGCCGGATCACCCTCAACCTCGGCCACTCGCTGGCCCACGCGATCGAGGCGGCGGCCGGCTACGAGGGGATCCTCCACGGCGAGGCGGTCGCCTACGGGCTGCGCGCCGCGTGCCGGATCGGCGTCGCCGTGGAGGCGACACCGCCGGAGCGGGCGGCCCGGATCGAGGCGCTCCTCGACGCCCTGGACCTGGGCCGGGCGCCGCTCCCCTACCCGCTCGACGCGGTGCTGGCCGCGATCGGGACCGACAAGAAGCACGCCGGCGGACGCCTGCGCTGGGTCCTGCCGACGGCGGCCGGCGTGACCGTCCGGAGCGACGTCCCGGACGAGGCGGTGGAGGCGGCGGCGCGGGGCGTCCTCGCGGGCGCGGCAGCGGAGGTGCGAGCATGAGCACGACTGCGGGAGCGCGGGCGTGAGCGCGGATGCTGGGCGCGGCGGCCCCGGCCGGCCGATGCGGGTCCTCGTCGTCAACGGGCCGAACCTCAACCTGCTCGGCACCCGCGAGCCGGCGATCTACGGCCGCGAGACGCTCGACGAGATCAACGACGCGCTCCGGGCCCGGGCGGCCGAGCTCGGCGTGGACGTCGACGTTCTTCCAGTCGAACCACGAGGGCGCCCTCATCGACCGCCTCCATCGACGCGACTTCGACGCCTCCATCGTGAACGCGGGCGGCCTGACCCACACCTCGGTGAGCCTGCGCGACGCGCTCCTCGGCATCGAGCGGCCGTTCGTGGAGGTCCACCTCTCCGATCCGGCGACGCGCGAGTCGTTCCGGCGGGTCAACTTCCTGGAGGACGTGGCACTCGCGCGCTTCGTGGGGATGAAGGCCGCCGGCTACCACGGGGCGCTCGAGGAGCTGGCCCGCCGATGGGCGGCCGGCAAGCTCGCTCCGCTGGCGGTCGAGACAGGGCCCGACGAATCCGAGGACGACCCCGGTGGTTGAGCGCGACGAGCCCGACGTGATGCTGGCCGACGCGGCGGCCAACGGCGACCGGACCGGCTCCGCGCTCGCCCCGCTCCGCGAGCGGATCGACGCCATCGACCACGAGATCGTGGCTCTCCTCAACGAGCGCGCCCAGATCGCCCTCGAGATCGGCCGGGTGAAGCAGCAGACCGGGCGCCGGACCGTCCGCGACGCCAAACGCGAGACCGAGGTGCTGGAGCGCGTCACGAGCGCCTCGGCCGGCCTCTTCCCGGAGCCGGAGCTGGTCGCCCTCTACCGGAAGCTGATCGCCGCGACCCGGCGGGTCCAGCACGCCCAGAAGCGGCAGGCGGCCGGTGCGGCCGGCGCCGCGAACGGCCCTCCGGCACCCTCGGACGACACCACGCCAGCCGGCGGCGGGAGCGCGGCGCCCAGGCCGCGGTGATCCCCCTCGGGCCGCGCGATCCGGGCCCGGTCCGGCCGGACCCGGCGCGGCTGCCGGCTCGGCCCACGACCCGCTTCGCCCCCGCGCCGACCGGCTTCCTGCACCTGGGCCACCTCGCCAACGCCCTCTACGTGTGGGGGATCGCCCGGGCGACCGGCGGGCGCGTGATCCTGCGGATCGAGGACCACGACCGGCAGCGGAGCCGGCGCGCCTTCGAGACGGCGCTCCTCGACGACCTGGAGCGGCTCGGGCTGATCCCGGACGACCCATCGCTCGCGGAGCTGCGGGCGGGGCGCTCCAGCTACCGCCAGTCCGACGACGGATCGCCGTACGGCGCCGCCGTCGAGACCCTCCGCGCGCAGGGGCGCGTCTACGCCTGCACCTGCACGCGCGCGGCGCTGCTCGCCTGGCGCGGGCCGGGGTGCCCGGGCGCGTGTCGCGAACGGGCGCTGGCCCACGACGCGCCGGGGTCGGCCCTCCGCGCCTGGCTCGGCGAGGGCGACGAGCCCTTCGACGACCTCCTCCTCGGACCGCAGGCCGGCGACCCATCCGCCGAGGGCGATCTCACCCTCCGCGATCGGCACGGCAACTGGAGCTACCCGCTCTGCGTCGTCGTCGACGACGTCCGCCACGGCGTCGACCTCGTGATCCGCGGCCGCGACCTGCTCGACGCGACCCCCCGCCAGCTCCGGCTGGGCCGCCTCCTCGGGCGCGCGACGCCGCCGGCCTTCCTGCACCACCCGCTGCTGCGGAAACCCTCGGGCGCGAAGCTCTCGAAGGCCGACCGCGACACCGCCATCCGCGACCTCCTCGACGGCGGCGCGGCGCCAGCCGACCTCCTCGGCTTCGCCGCGGCGGCGGTGGGGCTCCTGGACGCAGACCGCCCGCTCCCCGCGGCCGGACTCGGCGATCTCTTCGCGCCCTGACGGCCGCGTCGCCCCGCGTGAGACGACGGGCACCTCTGAGACGCCGGGGCTCAGGCAGCACCTCCCCACCGCCCGGCCATCCAGATGCTGCCCAGGATGACGGACGCTGTCACGGCCAGCGCCAGCAGGGTCAGGGCTCGGCCGGGCCGCGCCTCGAACCCGTCGAAGGCAAGCAGCGAGAACACCACGCCCGATGCGGCGAACAGGACGAGGTCGCCGGCCAGCGTCTCGGGCACGAGGATGACACGGCTCGCAACGGCCAGCGTGATCCCGATGAAGAGGCACCACCCGGCCCACGAAGCTGCCCCGAGGACTGATCGAGCGGCGCGCGAGGCTGCCTCGAATCGATGAACGAGCTCGACGGTGAGAACCATCGCGGGGACCAGGAGGAAGGTGACGAAGGCAAGCCCGCCAGGGCCGAACCGGACGAGCGTGCCGACAGCCGCGACCGGGGCACGAACGAGATCGCCACCGGACCTCACGTCCTCGGCCGCGATGAAGACCCACAGGCCGAGGGTGACGATCACGAGGTACGCGAGGATCGGTCTCGGCATGCCCCTGCCGAGGGCCCATCGGCCAAGGATTCCATTCTGCGTCGCCACGGGACGGAGGATAGTCGCCTGAGGGACCGCTTACGCCTGGGAGCGCGTCCACGGCGAGGTCGTCAGGATGGAGGCGGGACCTCGAAGAGCCGGCCGTCCTGTTCGGCAAAGTCCCAGACGTCGATCGCCGGTGGCTCCACGCCCAGCGTCGTGAGGCCGGTGCAGATCTGGCTTCGATGATCGGTCCCGTGGTGCAGCGCCTGCGCGAGTCGGACGCCCATCGGCGCGTGGCTCTCGGACCCGTCCTCGCGGTGCCTGACGACGACGAGGTCCGGATCGAGGTCCTGTGGCCAGGAGCGAGGACCACGCGGCGCCGTTCGCCTCCATCGCGGCCCGAAGCTCCGGGAGGTCCATGCTGGTCCTCGTCGATGGCGGGGACGCGCCCACCGGTCAGGGCGAACAGGTACGAGGAGTCGGCGCCGACGAGGTGGCGCATCGTCTCGAGGATCGAGCCGTAGGTTCCCGGGACGCTCCTCTCCAGCTGCTCTGGAGTGAGCGAGAGGCACGCGTCGACCAACCGGAGCGTCGCCCACACGTGGTGCGCGAACGGGTCCGCCAGCAAGGATCTGCTCATCGGTCCACGGTACCATCCCACGTCGCACGGTCCAGCGAGCCGACCGGGCACCTCGCTCAGCCGGTGATGCGCTCGCTCTGACAACCGATGGGTCCCATCCCGCCGAAGCGGAGCGGGTGTCGCGAGCGGAGCCGGGGGCCGCGGTGTGTCCAGGGGCGGCGGCGGCCGGATGCGCCTCAGACTTCGAGCGGGAGCGGGTAGATCTCGGCGGGCGGGATGCCGTTGCGGGTGTGGATCCGCTGGACGGCATCCGCGCTCGGCGCCTCTGAGAGGCAGAACACGTTCCCGCTCTCGGGATCGGCCCACGCATGCTCGAAGTTCACACCCTCGTCCGCCTGGATGGCCAAGTCGCCAGCGTGTGCCGCGACGAGTGCCTCGGCCGTGATCCCGACCATGCCGTGATGGACGTCCATGAACTTGGGCATCGGGACGCTCCTTCCTGGGGGCACGCTTGCCCCGCCGGAAGGGTCGGTCTCGCCATTGGCCCAGTGCGTCGGTTTGGCGACCGTGTTGGGACGCCGCGCTGGTGGAACCCCACGGCTCCGTGCCCCCCTGCCGTCGCGGGAGTGTGCACCATCTGCGGCCGAATGGATAGAAGGAAGTCACCCGCACCGCCGATCGCGCGAGGGGCCACCCGACCTGACACGGCGTTCGCGGAGGGCACCCGGGCCGGGCGTTACCGCCTTTCCGCCACCTCCCGCAGGCCGGCGGCGGCTCGGCGCGGTCGCGGCGGTCACCGTCGACGAAGTGCGCATGAGCGCGGCCGCAAGCTCCGGAGCCGAACCGGTGGTCTCCTACCCGGACCGCGCCGTCGCCCCCCGGAGCGCGCGACCAGCCGCCCCAGCGCCGCGACGTCGCGGCCGTCCGGGACCGAGGGCGTCGACGAGCGCCGAGGCGACGATGACGCCGTCCGCGCCGGCCCGCACGAGGGCGCGGACGTGGGCCGGGCGGCTGACGCCGAAGCCGACCGCGACCGGCACCGGGCGAGGGCCTTCACCTCGCGGACGTAGCGGCCGACCTCGGGCGGGAGGCTGGTCCGGGCGCCGGTGACGCCGACGAGCGAGACGCAGTAGAGGAAGCCGCCGCTCCGGGCGGCGATCGAGCGCACGGCGGGCCGGCGCCGTCGTCGGCGCGACGAGGTAGACGACGGCGAGGCCGGCCTCGGCGGCCGCGGCCTCGAACGGCGCGCCCTCGTCGGGCGTCAGGTCGGCGACGATCGCGCCCGAGGCGCCGGCCGCGGCGAGCGCCCGGGCCGCGCTCCCGGCCGTCCCCGCCGCCGATCAGCTGGTTGGCGTAGCCCATCGGCACGAGCGGGATCGCCGGGCGGGCGCGGGCGATCCGGCTGACGAGGTCGAGCGAGCCGTCGAACGTGGCGCCGGCGGCCAGGGCGCCGGCCGAGGCCCGCTGGAGGGTCGCCCCGTCGGCGAGCGGGTCGGAGTACGGGAGGCCGACCTCGAGGAGGTCGGCCCCGGCGTCGATCGCGGCGAGGGCGATCGCGAGCGACGTCTCGGCGTCGGGGTAGCCGGCGACGACGTACGGGATCAGGGCGACGCGGCCGTCGGCGCGGGCGCGGGCGAAGGCCGCGGCGATCCGGCGGGCGCCGGCCGTGTCGTTCGTGGAGCCCGTCGCGGCGGCAGCCGAGCCGCGCCCGCGGTGCTCGAGCGTCGTCATCGGACGCCCTCCCACGGCTCGACGTCGGCGAACCGCTCGAGGGCGGCGAGGTCCTTGTCGCCGCGCCCCGAGAAGCCGACGAGGACGAGCGTCTCGTCGGGCCAGGCTGCGGCCGACCCTCGCGCCCGGCCCGCCCCGCGGCCCCGCCAGCAGCTTCGGCAGGGCGGCGATCGCGTGGGCCGTCTCGAGCGCCGGCAGGATCCCCTCCGTCAGGCGTGACCGCCTTCATCGCCGCGACCGCCTCGCGGTCCGTCGCGCTGGCGACCTCGATCCGGCCGGCCTCGGCGAGGGCGGCGAGCTGCGGCCCGACCCCCGGGTAGTCGAGGCCGGCCGAGGCGCTGACGGCCTCGACGACCTGGCCGTCGCGATCCTGGAGCATGAGCGAGCGCGACCCGTGGAGGATGCCCGGCGTGCCGCCCAGGATCGCCGCCGCGTGGCGCCCGGTCTCGATCCCGTCGCCGGCGGCCTCGGCGACCGCCAGCCGGACCTCCGGCTCGCCGATGAAGCGGGCGAGGAGGCCGATCGCGTTCGAGCCGCCGCCGACGCAGGCGAGGGCGAGGTCCGGGCAGGCGCCCCTCGACCGCGAGGAGCTGGGCCGCCGCCTCGTCGCCGATCCGGCGCTGGAGGTCGCGGACGATCGTCGGGTACGGGTGCGGGCCCATCGCCGAGCCGAGGACGTAGTGGGTCGTCTCGACGTTCGTCACCCAGTCGCGCATCGCCTCGTTGACCGCGTCCTTGAGCGTCGCCGTGCCGGACGTGACGGAGCGGACCTCGGCGCCGAGGGCGCGCATCCGGAGGACGTTCGGGGCCTGGCGCCGGATGTCCTCCTCGCCCATGTAGACGACGCAGGGCAGGCCGAGGAGGGCGCAGGCGGTCGCGGTCGCGACGCCGTGCTGGCCGGCGCCGGTCTCGGCGATGACCCGGGTCTTGCCCGAGGCGGCGGGTCAGGAGCGCCTGGCCGAGGGCGTTGTTGATCTTGTGGGCGCCCGGTGTGGGCGAGGTCCTCGCGCTTGAGGTAGAGGCGGAGGCGCGTCGGGAGGGGCGGCGCGGCACGGCGGGCGCGGGCGCGGCCGGCGGCGGAGGCGCGGGCGGGGGTCGACCGAGGCGGGCAGCCTCCGCCAGCACGGCCGCGGCCAGCCGGTCGGCCCGGTAGAGGGCGGTCGGGCGGCCGGCGAAGTGGGCGAGGAGCTCGCGCAGCTCGGCCCAGAAGACGGGGTCGTGGCGGAGCGCGGCGTAGGCGGCCTCGAGCTGCTCGAGCGCGCCGATGAGCGTCTCGGGGACGTAGCGGCCGCCGAAGTCGCGCTCCACCCCCCAGTGGCCGCGGTCGTCGGCCTCGAGCAGGCCCGGGTGGACGGGGGTCGGGCCGGACGGCAGCGTTCGGGCGGTCGAAGCGGGCGGCGCGGGCGCGCTTCGCGAAGAGGGCGACGGCGAGCGGGTCCTTGCGCGGCCGCTCGCCCGGGACGCGCGGCGCCTCCACGCCCGAGGCGACGTCGACGCCGACCGCGGGGACGGCGAGGAGCGCGCCGGCCGACGGTGGCCGGAGTCGAGGCCGCCGGCGAGGATCACCGGGACCTCGCGGGCGACGGCGGCCGCGAGGCTCGGTCGGCCCGGGTGCCGGTCCCGCCCGGGTGCGGGCCGCCGGCCGTGTCGAGGAGGATCCGCCGGGCGCCGGCGTCGAGGAGCGCCCGGGCGCGGGCGACGGCGTCGGCGACGAGCCGCGTCACGCCGACGGCATCGGCCGGGGCCTGCGCGGGGAGGTGGAGGACCTTCCAGGCCGGGCGCGGCGAGGCGGCGACGCGCGCCGGCGGCTCGCCGCCGGCGAGCTGGATCGCGTCGACGTTCGACGTCTCCGCCAGCGCCGCGAGCAGCGCGTCGTCCGCGCCGACGGTGATCGCGACGAGCGCGGCGTGCGCGGCCGCCGGCGGCGCGAGCCCGGCGGGCCAGCGCGGCGCCTTCGGCCAGCGTCGAGCGCCCGCGGCGTGCCCGGGACGAGGTTGAGGCCGATCGCGTCGGCCTGCGCGGCCAGCGCCGCGTCGAGCCCGGCATCGTCGACGACGCCGCAGATCTTCACGAGCGGGATCCGGTGAGCGGCGCCCACGTCGTCGGGCACGGCGCCGGCCGCGACGAACGCGGCCGCGGCGGCCCGCGGATCGGCGGCCCGCACGAGCGCCTCGCCGACGAGGGCAGCGTCGAAGCCGGCGGCCCGCCAGCGGGCGACCGTGGCGGGGTCGCGGACGCCGGACTCGGCGATGACGATCCGGTCGTCGGGGATCAGGGCGCGCACCCGGATCGGGTGGTCGGGGTCGACCTCGAGGGTCCGCAGGTTCCGCGTGTTGAGCCCGATCAGGCGCGCCCCGGTCGCCAGGGCGGCCGGCAGCTCGCGCTCGTCGTGGACCTCGACGAGCGGCTCCAGCCCGAGGTCGCGGGCGCGGGCGACGAGGTCGGCGAGGCGGCGGGCCGGGTGGAGCACGGCGAGCAGGAGGACGAGGTCCGCGCCGGCCGCCCGCAGGAGCGGCAGCTGGCGCGGGTCGACGACGAACTCCTTGGCCAGGACCGGGACGGCGACCGCGGCCCGGACCGCCCGCAGGTCGGCGACGGAGCCGCCGAACCAGTGCGGCTCGCAGAGGACGGAGATGACGGACGCGCCGCCGGCCTCGTAGGCGCGGGCCCGGGCGACGGGGTCGGCGATCGGGTCGATCGCGCCGGCGGACGGCGAGGAGCGCTTGACCTCGGCGATGAGGTGGAGGCCGGGCCGGGCCAGGCGGAGGGTCGCGTCGCGGGGCGCAGGGGCGGCGGCCGCAGCGCGGGCGAGGTCCCGGTAGGTCGCCTCGCCAAGCTCGGCGGCGACGTCGGCGGCGCGGCGCGCGGCGATCTCCGCGAGGACGCCCGCCCGGCGGCGCGACGCGGGGCGGGCGGGCGCGGCGGGGCGGGTGGGCGCAGCGGCGGCGCTCATGCGGCGCACCTCGGCGCTGGCGGCGCGGGCCCCGTCGGCGGCTGCCTTCTCGGCTCGCAGCCGGGCCAGCAGCGCGGTCGCGGAGCCGCCGTCGATGGTCGCGGCGGCCAGCTCGACGCCCTCCCCCAGGTCGGGGGTCCGACCGGCGGCGACGAAGGCCGCGGCGGCGTTGAGGAGGACGACGTCCCGCCGGGGGCCCCGATCGACGCCGCCGAGGATCGCCTCGAGCATGGCCGCGTTCTCGGCGGCGGTGCCGCCGGCGAGCGCGCCGAGCGGCGCGACGGCCAGGCCGAGCGCGGCCGGGTCCACCTCGCTGCGGGTCACGCCGGCCGGCGAGACGTCGTGGATCACGCCGCTGCCGTCGAGCGGCAGCTCGTCCACGCCGGCGCCGTGGACGACGAGCGTCCGCTCGGTGCCGAGCGCCGCACGACCTCGGCGTAGGCCGGGGCGACGGCGGCCTCCCCGATCCCGAGCACGGCCCGCGTCGCGCCGGCCGGGTTCGTCAGCGGGCCGAGGAGGTTGAAGGCGGTCCGGATCCCGATCTCGCGGCGGGTCGGGCCGGCGTGGCGCATCGCCGGGTGGAAGGCCGGGGCGAAGAGGAAGGCGAAGCCGAGCTCGCGGAGCGCGGCCGCGGCCGAATCCGCGTCGTGGTCGATCCGGACGCCGAGCGCCTCGAGCACGTCGGCCGACCCGGCCCGCGACGTGATCGCCCGGTTGCCGTGCTTGGCCACCGGGACGCCGGCGGCCGCGACCACGAGCGCGGCCGCGGTCGAGATGTTGAACGTCCCGCTGCGGTCGCCGCCGGTGCCGACCACGTCGATCGTGCCCTCGGGCGCCTCGACCCGCAGGACCCGCTCGCGCATCGCCTCGGCGAAGCCGGCCAGCTCGTCGACCGTCTCGCCGCGCATCCGGAGGGCGACGAGGAAGCGCCGCCAGCTGGGCCGGCGTCGCCTCGCCGTCCATGACCGCGCCCATCGCGGCGCGCGCCTCGTCGCGCTCGAGCGAGCGCCCGTCGACGATGGCCGCCAGGGCGGCGCGGACCGCCTCGCTCATCGGGCGCCTCCCGCCGCCGCTCGCCGCGTGCCGGCACGGCGTCCGCCTCGTCCGCCTCGCCGAGGCCGCGCGTCGCGAAGGACCCGGCGGCCGCGTCGAGCAGCGCCGCCTCGCCCTCGCCCGCCAGGCGGAGGAAGTTGGCCAGGAGGTGCGGCCCCTCCGGGGTCAGGACGGACTCGGGGTGGAACTGGACGCCCTCCATCGGCAGGGAGACGTGGCGCACCCCCATCAGGACGTCGTCGCCGGCGCTGCTGGGCGGTCACCACGAGCTCGGCCGGGAGCGTCGCCGGGTCGATGCACAGCGAGTGGTAGCGGGCGGCCATGAAGCGGCGGGCCATCCCGTCGAGCAGGCCCGCGCCGTCGTGCTCCACCGTCGACGCCTCGCCGTGGACGAGCGTCGGCGCGCGCACGATCGACGCCCCGAACGCCGCGCCCATCGACTGCATCCCGAGGCAGACGCCGAGGAGGGGGATCCGCCGCTCCGCCGCGAAGCGGACGGTCTCGATCGAGATCCCGGCGTGCTCCGGGTCCGACGGCCCGGGCGAGATGACGATCCCGCGCAGGTCGGCCGCCGGGTCGTCGGCCAGGGCCTCGAGCCCGCCGCGGTCGATCGCGTCGTTGCGGACGACCCGGACCTCGGCGCCGGCGGCCTGGAGCGCCTGGACGAGGTTGAAGGTGAAGCTGTCGTAGTTGTCGATCACGAGGATCATCGGCCGCTCCCGGGGCCGGCCGCCCGACGCCGGCCTCGGCCGCCGTCTCCGCCGTCTGCCGTCGGCGTCGGGCGCTCCGCCGTCGACGCCGCCAGCGGGCCGGCCGTGCCTCCGGCCGCCAGCTCGATCGCCCGTCGCAGCGCCGCGGCCTTGTGCTCGGTCTCCTCGAACTCGCGCTCCGGGCACGCTGCCGGCCACGATCCCGGCGCCGGTGTGGACGTGGGCGACGCCGTCCTTGAGGACGGCGCTGCGGATCGTGATCGCGGTGTCGAGGTTGCCGTCGTAGCCGAGGTAGCCGACGGCGCCGCCGTAGAGGCCGCGCCGCTCGCCCTCGGCGGCCGCGATCAGCTGCATCGCCCGGACCTTCGGCGCGCCCGAGAGCGTGCCGGCCGGGAAGACGCTGCGCAGGGCGTCGAGCGCGTCGAGCCCGGGCGCCAGCTTCGCCTCGACGTGGCTCACGAGGTGGAGGACGTGGCTGTAGCGCTCGACCTCCATGTACTTCGAGACCCGGACGGTGCCCGGCCGGGCCACCCGCCCCAGGTCGTTGCGGCCGAGGTCGACGAGCATCACGTGCTCGGCGCGCTCCTTCGGGTCGGCCTGGAGCTGCTCGGCGAGCAGCTCGTCCTCCTTCGGGGTCGCTCCGCGCGGCCGCGTGCCGGCGATCGGGTGGGTCGTCATCCGGTCGCCCTCGACCTGGAGGAGGAGCTCGGGGCTGGCGCCGACGACCTCGAACGACGGGCGTCCGGACGAAGAAGAGGTACGGGCTGGGGTTGACCTGGCGGAGCGCGCGATAGAGGGCGATCCCGTCGAGCGGCGTGCCGTCCGGGCGGCGCGGGAGGGCGATGGTCTGGCGGCGGGCGAGGACGACCTGGATCGCCTCGCCGGCCGCGATCGCGTCCTTGGCGCTGCGGACCGCGGCCTCGTAGGCGTCGCGCCCGAGGGAGGTCTCGGGCGGCTCGGACACGGCGACGGCGCCGGAGCCGGGCGTGCTCGCCGGCCCGGCCATCTCGGCGGCGCTCGGACGGGCCGTCCGCTCGAGGGCCTCGAAGATCGCCCGCTCGGCGATCCGGTAGCGCTCCTCCAGGCGCGGCGCGTCGGTGTGGAGCGAGGCGATCGCGGCCAGCGTGTGGGTCAGGTGGTCGAAGACGAGGACGAGGTCGGTCTCGATGAAGCTGGCGAGGGGTACCCCCACGGGGTCGGCGGCCGGGAGCGGGACCGTGGGCTCGAAGATCGACACCGCGTCGTAGGCGAGGGCGCCGACGGCGCCGCCGGTGAAGCGGGGCATGCCCTCGGTCGGCTCGACGCGGCGGCGCGGCAGGAACGCGCGGAGCGCGGCGAGCGGATCGTCGGCGGGGAGCTCCGTGACCGGCAGGTCGGGCGCTGTAGTCGACGACGCCGACCGGACGGTCCTGGATGCGGGCCCGGCCGTCGCGGACCTCGAGCAGCCGCCGCGGCCCGATGCCCAGGAAGCTGTAGCGTCCCAGGCGCTCGCCGCCCTCGACGGACTCGAGCAGGTAGGCGGGGGTGGTGCCGTCGTCGAGGCGCAGGAAGGCGCCGATGGGGGTCTCGAGGTCGGCGTCGCGCATCGCCCGCAGGCGGATCGTGTCCGCGTTCCCCGCGAGGCGCTTGACCTCGCCGAGGCTGAGGGGATGCTGGGTGGCCATCTGCGCGAAACCTCCGGAAACGAACACGACCTCTCGTCCTGCCAGGACGAAAGGTCGGACCTTCCGCGGTGCCACCCGGTTTCGGCGTGTGCCGCTCTCACCTGACCGACGGGACGGGGGTCCGTCCGATCGGCGCTGCCCTCTATCGCTGGCGCTCTGCGCCGGAGCCTACTGGCGGTGGCCGCGGGCCCGGCATTCGGGCACCGAGCGGTTCGCGTTCGGTCCGGAGGCTCCCGGGTCCATTCACCGTCGTCGCCGCCCCGACTTCCACCAGCCGTCGGGTCTCTCTGCCGGCGCCGCGACGGGTACTCGTCCCGTTCACAGCCACGTATTCGGTTGAGGGCGCGAGTCTAGGCCCGCACCCGAGGGGCGGTCAAGCGGGCCCGCCCGTGGGTGTGAACGGCCCGCGAATCCGTCGCCCACGCCGGGGCCGCTCAGCGCCGGCCGCCAGCGGTTCGCCCGGCGCCGGGGAGGGAGCCGGCGAGGGCACCGGCGTGGGCTCAGGCGACGGCGCAGGCGTGGGCGGGGGTGAGCGGTGAGGGCGGCAGGCTCGGGGCGGGCGTGAGCCCCAGGACCTTCGCCAGGGCCCTGTCAAGAGCGGGCGCCAGCGACCGGGCGAACGTCGCGGTGAGGTGGTGGTTGTCGCGCAGGGTGATCATGCCGCGGACCACGGCGGGGCACGGGTCGGATGGGCAGACGGCCCGCGAGAGGTCCACCAGGCCGGCGCCGGCATCGCGAGCGGCAATCCGCTCCCGCGTCACCATCGCCCCCGAGAAGGCGCTCGAGCGCGGGACCGCGCAGGGTCGGATGTCCTTGACGTGGGCCGAGAGGCAGGCGGGGATGTCGCGATCCGCGGCCGGCGTGTCCGCGACCACCACGACCATCCCGGGAAGGCGCTCGAGCATGCGGGTGAGAGCGGCGGCCTGGCGGGCGACGGTGCCGTCCTCGGGCCGCACCGGGAACGTCCAGCGGCTGTTGGAGACGATGACGAGGTCGGGCCGGTTCGCGGCCAGGCGGGCCAGGACCGCGGCCCGCCACGGCGGGCACTCCCGGTACTCGCGCTTGAGGGCGAGGTTGCGCACGCGCAGGTCGATGAACGGACAGGAGACCTTCACGTAGACCTCGACGCGCCAGCCGTGCCGTTTCGCGACGGCCTCGACCGCGGGAAAGAGGTGGGAGGCGTGCGAGTCGCCGACGAGGGCGACCGTGAAGGTCCCCCGTCGGTTTCCGTAGACGCAGTCCGGCGGGGCGGTCGCCGGCTCGAAGGCGAGGCAGCCTTCACGCCGCAGGCGCTCGACGTCGTCCCGGGCCCGGGCCAGCGACGGCCGGACGTCGCGCGGCAGGACGAAGCTGACCCGCGGGGTCGGCGTCGGACGCGCCGTGGCAGCCGCGGTGGGCGCGATCGGGGTCGCGATCGGGGCTCGGCGACTCGGCGGGCCTCGCGGTCGGCGCCTCCGAGGGAAGCACGACCCCACCGCCCGCGGCCGGCGCCTCCGGCTCGTCGTCCGTCACCTCCGCGGCGGGCCAGTCCGCCGTCCAGTCCACCTCGGCCCCGTCGTCGACGGCAGCCTCGTCCGCGGGGATCTCCCCCGCCGAGCTCACCCCGACCAGGTCGAGGTCGCTCGCCTGGCGGTACGAGAGGCCACCCGCGAAGGCCACGACAAACGCGAGCGCGGCGCCGGCAAGGGCCAGCGTCCGGCCGGGCCGGAGGGCGAAGCGCCAGCTCCCGCGGCGGAACGGCTCCTCGACGCAGGCCCAGCTCACGGTCGCCACGGCGATCGACGCCACCACGAGCCCGAGCCGGGCGGCCGGCTCGAGCGGCGCCCCGAGAGCGACCGCCGGCAGCAGGAGGATCGGCCAGTGCCACAGGTAGAGCGAGTAGCTGATCCGCCCGAGGAAGCGGAGCGGGCCGACGGCGAGCAGCGCGGCCGGGCTCCAGCGGCGCTCTCCCGCGGCGATCAGGCCGCCGCGCCCAGCGTCGGCAGCAGCGCCGCCACCCCCGGGTAGGCGCTCGCCGGATCGATGACGACCGGCGCGACGAGGACGGCGACGAGGCCGGCCCACCCCAGGGCCACCATCGGCGGGCCCGGGACGCGGGCCAGGGCCAGGGCGCCGATCGCGAGAAGGCCGCCGGTGGCGAGCTGCCAGGCGCGGGTCGGCAGCATGTAGAAGGCCCAGCTGGGCGCGGCCTCGGTCGCGACGACGGAGACCGCCAGCGAGGCGACGAGCACGGCGCCGAGCGCGATCGCGGCTCCCAGGCGCGGCCTCCGGCTGCGAGCGCCCAGCAGCAGGAGGACCGGCCAGACCAGGTAGAACTGCTCCTCGACGCTGAGCGACCAGAAGTGGAGGAAGGGCGACGGGTTCGTCATCGAGGCGAAGTAGTCGCCCTCCGCCAGGGCGAACCGGACGTTCGCGAAGGAGAGCGCGGCGGCGGCGCCGTCGAGCGTGACGGCCGGGCGGTCGAGCGGGGCGAGCACCGCCGAGGCTGCCGGGAGGATCACGGCGACGGCCACGAGGGCGGCGGGCAGGAGCCGCCGCACGCGGCGGGCGTAGAAGCCGGCGAGCGCGATCCCGCCGGTCCGCTCGCGCTCGCGCAGAAGCAGACCGGTGATGAGGAAGCCCGAGATGACGAAGAAGACGTCGACGCCGACGAAGCCGCCGGCGAGGGGCGCCAGACCGGCATGGAAGAGGAGGACGAACAGGATGGCGATGCCGCGGAGGCCCTCGACGTCGGGGCGGAACGTCTCGGCGCGGGTCGACGCGGAGGCGGCCGACGTCGACGCGCTCACCTCGAGTTCGGCGCCGGCCGCGGCGGGGCCGGCTCGACGGAGGCCGGGCCAGCCCAGGCGGCTCGCGCGCCCGATGGCGACCGAGAGGGAGATCACCTCACGCCTCCGTCAAGCCGCGCCCGGGAAGACGAGGGCGCCGTAGATGGCGCCCCGCCCCCAGGCCCGGCTCGGGGCCGGGGCCGCCCGACGTCCGTCGCCGTAGACGTAGAAGACGTGCCCGTCCGCCGTGAACTCGGCTCGCTCGCGGAGACCGGGGCCGTTCACCCCGCGCTCCAGCGCGGCGGCCCGCCAGCGGGTCCTGGTCACCGGCGCCGGCCGTCCGTACGTCCGTCCACCGTCGACGGAGACGGCGAAGTAGGTCCCGATGACCGGGCGGCGGGTGGAGGCCGTACCCGATCGCACGTCGGTGATGACGTGGAACCCCACGAAGACGACGCCATCGCGGGCGGCGACGGTGGGCTTGAACGAGGATCCGAGACCGCCGCCGCTGGCGGCCGAGCCCGGCAACGTGACGGGCGGCAGCGTCCGCCACGCCCACGTCCGGCCACGGTCCGTGCTCCGCCCGACACGGACGACCCCCCGCGGCTTGCCGGCGGCCGCGGAGGCCCTGTAGTCCGCCACGGCCAGGTAGACGGTGCCCGTGGCGCGGTCCACGTCGAGGCCGTGGCACCACTGCGGGTCGATCGAGGTCGCGGCCGTCCCCACGGCCGGCGCCCCGTAGACCGCCTGGGAGCTGCGGCTCACGCGCGCCGCCATCACGGTCGGCCCGCGGGTGAGCGTCCGCGCCGCCCGGTCGAAGCGGACGCGGGTCACCGTGAACCCGAGCCGGCAGACGTTTGCCGGGCCGCCCTTCGAGAAGATCCGGCCGGCGTCCCAGCGACGGAGGTCGGCCTGGTAGCCGGAGACGTAGAGGGACCCGTCGGGCGCCGTCCGGGCCCGGTAGGCGATCCGCCAGGACGCCGCGCAGCCGCTCGGCCGGCGAGCCGGCGGGATCTCCACCGCGGCGCGCCAGGTCCGCCCGTAGTCGCCGGAGGCGATCACGTGCATGCCCGGTCCCGCGGTCCGGCTGGCCAGCCAGTTGTAGACGACGTAGACGGCGCCGTAGTTCGGGCTGGCCGGATCGCCGTCGACCGTGATCTCCGGGAAGCCGCCGACCCACGGGGGCGTCCGGCGCTCGACGTAGAGCCGCGACCAGGTGGCTCCCTCGTCGTCGCTGTAGGCGACGGAGACCGCGTGGCTCGCGTAGTTGCAGCCCGGAACCGTCGTGTCCACCCAGTAGAGGCGAGCCGAGCCCCGGCGCGGCCCGGGCCCCCAGGCGATCACGGCGTGGAAGTTGGGGCCCCGCCCGGAGCGGGCGTACGGACGACCCTTCACGTCCTTCCAGGTCGCCCCGCCGTCGTGCGAGATCCGCAGGGTCGTGTCCATGCCGCAGGTGCCGCCGCGGAGCGTAGCGCTGGTAGACGACGGCGAGGCGGCGGGGGTCCGTCGGGTGCGTGGCGACCGCCGGCTCGAACGCGTTGTCGAAGGGGAACGCCAGGCGGTCGGTGTTCGCGCTGACGCGGACTTCGCGGACGACGCGGGCAGCCGGAAGCGGGGCGGGCGGGGGCGACGCGCGCGGGGCTGGCCGACGGAGCAGGCGATGCGGTGGCCGCGGGCGACGGCGAGGGCGACGGGGTGGCCGTCGGGGCGGGAGAGGCGCTGGGCACCGGCGTCGGCGTTGCCGTCGGGCTCGGAGCCGGCGGCGTCGAGCTGGAGCCGCCGGTGCCCGGAGGCGTCGGACCGACGGACGTCCCGTCGCCGCAGCCGACGACGAGGGCCAGCAGGAGCCCTGCCCGCATGATCGCCGTGGCGCGTGCCCGGCCCATGGTCCACCTCAGGCGACACCGCTCGTGTGGCGTGCGACCGCCGAACTGAAGACGCTGGCCCGCCCCCGGGTGTTTCGGCCCCTGCTCCGGTCGAGCGGCCGGCCCCACGCGCGGAGGTCGCCCACGCCGGGCGGCGGCGCGCCGCGACGCATCGCCCCTCGCCGGCGCGAGGGATGGCAGGCGGCCCCCTCCCGACGGGCCGTTGGGCCCAAATCGGGGGCCAAGCGGCCGCTGCCCGCGCAGGGGGCGCGTGGCTAGAGTCCAAGCCGTGAAGTGCATCGTCCTTGTCAAGCAGGTCCCGGACGTCTCGAACATCCCCGAGGAGGCCTGGGACAGGGAGAAGGGCACCCTCCGGCGCGGGCTGCTCGACAGCGTCCTCAACCCCCTCGACCTCCACGCCCTCACCTTCGCTGACCTCCTCACCCGGGGCGACCCGGAGGCCCGGACGGTCTTCCTCTCCATGGGCCCGCCCCAGGCCCGCGAGGTCCTGGTCGACTGCCTCTCCCGCGTGCCGGGCGAGGCGATCCTGCTGACCGACAGCGCCTTCGCCGGCGCGGACACCGGCGCGACCGCCTACTCCCTCGCCTGCGCGATCCGGAGGATCGAGAAGGAGCTCTTCGGCGGCGACCGCGACTACGCGATCGTCACCGGGATGCAGTCGGTCGACGGCGACACCGCGCAGGTCCCGCCCCAGATCGCGGAAGAGCTGGGGATCGACCACATCGCCTACGCGAAGGGCCTCGAGACGGAGCCGGAGATCCTGGTGCGCCGCATCGGCGCCGAGGGGATCGAGGACGTCCGGCCGCTCCGCTGGCCGGTCCTCATCACCGTCACCGCCTGCACGGACCCGCTCTACCGCTCCTTCGAGCGGACGCGCGACGCGCGGAGCGCCGTCATCCACGAGTGGAACGCGGCCTCGGTGGCCGCCGATCCCACCCGCATCGGCCTCAAGGGCTCGTGGACGCAGGTCTACCGGCTCTTCTCGCCGTCGGAGGACCGGCCCAAGACCTGCGAGTACATCAAGAACCCCGCCGAGCTCATCGGGAAGATCGCCGCCCGCTACCAGCAGGCCGCGCCGGGCGCCGAGGTCGAGACCGAGGACGGCTACGAGCTCGGCGACCGCGAGCCCACCTACCACGGCGAGATGTGGGTCTTCGCGGAGCGCGAGGGCGACGGCGTCCGCCTGGTCTCGCTGGAGCTGCTGGGCAAGCTCCGCCAGCTCGCGAAGAGCCTGGGCGAGCGCGTCGGCGCGGTCCTCCCCTGCGACGCCGCGGGCGATCGCCCGGCCCAGCTGATCGCCGCCGGCGCCGACGTGGTCTACGTCATCGAGCATCCGCTCCTGGGCACGTTCGATCCGCTCGTCCACAAGAAGGCGATCGCCGACCTCGTGAAGGAGCGCAAGCCGCAGGTCATGCTCTTCGGGGCGAGCCCCCTCGGGCGCGAGCTGGCGCCGCGGGTCGCCTACTCCTGCCGCTCCGGGCTGACCGCCGACTGCACCCGCCTGGAGATCGGCGACTTCAGCAAGGGCGCCGTGAACCTCGTCGGGATCCTCAAGCAGACGCGCCCGGCCCTCGGCGGCAACGTCATGGCCACGATCATGACCAAGGACTCCCCCACCCAGATGGCCACCGTCCGGCCCGGCGTCTTCAAGGTGTCCCCGCCCGACCACGAGCGGGCCGGCGAGATCGTGCCCGTGACGGCCGACCTCGACTCGGACGATGTCGGGCTGGCGGCGACGCCGGTCGAGTCGTTCGCCAGCAAGGTCTCCATTCGCGACGCGGAGATCATCGTGGCCGGCGGCCACGGCTTCCGCTCGCGGGCCGACTTCGACACCTACCTCCAGCCGCTGGCCGACGGGCTGGGGCGCCTGCTGGGCGCCAGCCCGAAGGTGGCCGCCTCCCGGATGGCGGTGGAGGACGGCTTCACGACGCACGACTACCAGGTGGGCCAGACGGGCCAGACGGTGCAGCCGCGGCTCTACGTCGCGATCGGGATCTCCGGCGCCGTCCAGCACATCACCGGCATGCAGGGCTCGGAGATCGTGGTCGCCATCAACAAGGATCCCAAGGCCCGGATCTTCAACTACGCGGACTACGGCGTCGTCGGCGACATCGAGACGGTCGTCCCCGAGCTGGTCCGGGCAACGGAGGGACGGGCATGACCGCGCCGCTCGACGTCCTGGTCGTCGGCGGCGGCCCGGCCGGCCTCGCCACCGCGATCCGGCTGAAGCAGCAGCTCGCTGCCGCCTCGCAGGAGGCATCCGTCGCCGTCATCGACAAGTCGCCGCGACCCGGCTACCACGCCCTCTCGGGAGCCGCCTTCGAGGCCGACTGCCTCGACGAGCTGGTCCCCGGCTGGCGGGACGACCGGCGCTTCATGGAGCACATCATCCCCGTCGAACGGGACGAGCTCTACTTCCTGGCCGGGAAGCGCGCCGTCCAGGTCCCGGCGTTCGTGGTGCCCGGCCGCATGCACCACAAGGGCGACGTCACCCTCTCCCTCTCGCGACTGGTCGACTTCCTGGCGACCAGGGCCGAGCGCCTCGGCGTGGAGCTCTACCACGGCTACTCGGCCCGGACGCTGCTGGTCGAGGGCGATCGCGTCGCCGGCGTCGGCCTGACCGACGTGGGCCGCGACAACCACGGCGGCGAGAAGTCGAACTTCCGGCCGGCCGAGGAGATCCGGGCCCGCGTGACCGTCCTGGCCGACGGCTCGCACGGGGTGATCTCGACCCAGTTCCACGAGCGCTTCGGCGGCGGCAAGAACCCGCAGGTCTACTCCCTCGGCATCAAGGCGGTCGTCCAGTTCGCCGGCGACAACCCGTTCGGGAACAACCGGGTTCTCCACACCCTGGGCTACCCCAACCCGGCCAGCGTCTTCGGCGGCGGCTTCATCTACAGCCTGGGCGAGAAGACGGCGGCGGTCGGCCTGATCCTGGGGCTCGACTGGAAGCACGGCGACCTGACGCCGCAGCGCGAGTTCGAGCGCTACCGGGCGCACCCCTTCATCGCCAAGATGCTGGCGGGCTCCGTGACGATCGCCACCGGCGCCAAGACGATCCCCGAGGGCGGCTACTTCGCGCTGGGCACGCTGACGGCGCCGGGGGCCCTCGTCGTGGGCGACGGGGCCGGCTTCGTCAACATGGAGAAGATCAAGGGGATCAACTACGGGATCCTCTCGGGGATGGCGGCGGCCGACACGATCGTCGAGGCCCTGGCCGCCGACGACACCGGCAAGGCGGCCTTCGCGGGCTACCGGACGCGCCTCGAGGGACGGGGCGTCCTCCCGGACCTTCGCCACGCCCGCAACTACCGCCAGGCGTTCCGCCGCGGGATCTACCCCGGTGCACCGCTCTCCCTCATCTCCAGCTGGCTGCCCGGGCGGCTCGGCATGGAGCCGGACTTCCGGGGGACGAAGCGAGGCGCGCGGATCAAGCGGGCCGATCCGGGGGGCATGGACGGCGCCACCTTCGTCAGCCTCACGGGCTCCCTCCACCGCGAGGACGAGCCGGCGCACATGACCGTGCTGGATCCCCAGAAGTGCATCACCTGCTCGACCGACTACGCGAACTCGTGCACCCACTTCTGCCCGGGGCAGGTCTACCGCTGGGACGGCGAACGGATCGTCCTCTCCGCCTCGAACTGCCTCCACTGCATGACCTGCGCCGTGAAGTGCCCCCTGGAGAACATCCGCTGGCTGCCGCCCGAAGGCGGCGAGGGCCCCCGCTTCAAGCAGATGTAGGGGCGGGGCGGGGCGGGGCGGCCGCCGCGGCCGCCACGCGCCTCAGAGTAGTTCCAGCAACTCCGCCCGCTTGCGCTCGTACTCCTCCACGCTGAGCCGGCCCTCGTCACGAAGCGCGTCGAGCGCCCGAAGCCGAGAGGCGGCGTCGGTGGCGGGCCGATCGCCGGCGAGGACGAACGACGTCACGGTGGCAGTCACGGCCGAGTAGAGGCCGATGCCGAGGACCATGAGGATGCCTGCAGCCAGCCGGCCTTCCTCGGTCACGGGGTAGACGTCGCCGTAGCCGACCGTCGTCATCGTCACGATGCCCCACCAGAGCGCATCCAGCGGCTGGGCAACTGCCTTGTTGATCCCGTGCTCGGCGGCGTAGTAGCCGAGCGAACACAGGATCATGACGCCGACCCACGCGGCCAGGAGCCAGATGAGCCCCTTGTGCTGCGCCAGTCGCTCGACGGTCGACAGCGCACGGGCGATGCCCGCGAACGCGCGAACAAGCCGGAGCAAGCGCAGGAGCCTCAGGACCCGGAGTCCACGGACCGACGGGATCAGCGCAACGAGGTCAATCCAGTGGCCACGCAGGTAGGCGCGGCGATCGCGGGTCGCCGAGATCCGGGCCGCGAACTCCACGACGAACACGCCGGTCAGGGCCCAATCGAGAGCATCGATCCAGGGACGCGCCTCCGGGCTGGCGTCGTCCCCAAGGAATCCGGCGACCACATAGAGGATCGCCAGGCCAGCGAAGGTCAGCTCCCACGCGGCCTCGTGTCGCGCGATGAACGCATTGAACCTGTCGCGGACCATCACATCCGCAGTCATCGCATGCGTCCGGGGCCTGTCGGAGTCATGGTGAGTACACGACGCTCAGGATGCGCGTCGTGTCCTTGTTGTCTTCGACGCGGAAGCGGAGGGCGTTGATCCCCTTCTTCAGCGTGACCTTCAGCGACCAGGTCCCATCTGCCCCGGCGCGGGTGCTCTGGTCGGGGGCGTTCGAGATGTCGCGAACGATCCGGCTCCCGGCGGGCGCAGTCCCCCGGACAACGATCGTCTTCGTCGTCACCGTCGCCCCGTCTTCGGGGGCCAGGAAGTTGACTGGCCCTGCGCCCCAAAGGCCCCGATCGTGCTCCCTGGCATCGACCTGGGCCGCGAGATAGAGATCGGAGTACTTGACATCCGGCGGATACGTCGAGACGCGGGCGTAGCCGTCTCGGATGAGTTCGAGGTCGACGAGCCGCCAGATGCCGTCGCGCAGCCACACGTGGCGGAGGAGGCGCCCGTAGCGGTCGGTCTCGGAGACATCCTTCTCCAAGATGACGGCTCTCCCCTCGACGAGCGCCCGATTGGCTGCCGAGGCCTCCCGCCCCATCCACTCCACGGAGCTGCCGGGCTTGACGGTTTCGGGCGTGTCCATCCCGATGTACCGCAACCGCTCGTCGCCGAGGCCCCGGTCGACGACGATCGTGTCCCCGTCGACGACGCGGACGACCCGGGCCTCCTCCGTGGCCCCCGTGGGAACGAAGTCGCCGGGGCCGGCGCCGGGCGGCTCGATCGGTGGGGTGGTCGCGCCGGCCACAGGCGTCGATGGGGAGCCTGTCTCGGTCGGGAGCGGCGTCGAGGTTGCCTGCTGTCCACCACAGGCGACCAGCAAGCCGGCCACCAAGGCGAGTGCAACGAGCGAGTGGCGCATGAGCGCTTCCTGTCCGCAACCGCCAAACGCCATCCGACGAGTACGAGCACGCAGTGGTGGAGGGGCTGCTGGCTACTTGTGTTCCTTCACGGCACGCTTGTGCGCGGATCGGAGCACGTTGTCGGCGAACCAGGCGACCGCCTCCAGCGCGTCGTTGAGCGGCTGGTTCGTGCCGTCCGCGAAGACGATGTTGAAGTGGCCGTCCGGGTAGGCATAGATCGTCTTGAGGTCGACCCTGATGCCGCTCTCGGTCCTCGTGATGGCGGCCTCCGGGATCGTGTGTCCCTTCAACGGAGTCTCCTTCCCGCTTGGGACGCATCGGAGGCGCGCGTCCTCGTCAGCACCTTCAATGAACGCCGACCAATCGTGGCGGAGAGGGTGGGATTCGAACCCACGGGGCGCGAAGGCCCTGCGGTTTTCAAGACCGCTCCGATAAACCGCTCCGGCACCTCTCCGCGGTGCGCACGGCGAGCATAGCCGGGCGCCGGGCGGTCGAGGTCGTGAGGCGACCGGACGTCAGGGTGCGATGCGCACCAGGGCGACGACCGGGATCGTGCGGCTGATCCCGGCCTGGTGGTCGGCGAAGAACGGGTACCGCTCGACGATCGAGGCGAAGAGGCGTTCTCGCTCCTCGCCGGTCGTCACGACGGCAGTTGCGTCGTAGGCCTCGGCGCCCACCTCGACGCGGACCGCGGGGTTGACGGCGAGGTTGTGATACCAGGCGGGGTGCCGGGCGGCGCCGGCGTTGGAGGCGATGACGAGCAGGCGATCGCCATCGGGCACGTACATCATCGGCGTGGTCCGACGCTCGCCCGTCCGGGCGCCCGTCGTGGTCAGCAGCAGCAGCGGCCGATCCTGCGGTGCGCCGTTGGTGCGGAAGTCCTCGATCAGGGCGCGGTTGTGCTCCCGCATGTCTTCCGGGATCTTGGTCATCGGGTCCTCAGGCTCGGGCTCGCCGGCTGCCGACCGCGCTCGCGGCCGGCGACCAGGTGGCGGCATGATGCGCCCGCTCGCCGATTCGGGAGCCGGGCTGAGCTGCGTCAGGTCGGGGCGGGCCGCGTCAGTTCGGGGCGCTCCCGGCCCCCGAGATCGCCGCCACCGGGATCCACGCCAGGGAGAGCGTTGCCGGATCCACCGGGCCGCCGTCCGGCGGGACCAGGCCGGCCATCACGAGACGGACGCCAGCGGGAAGCCCGGAGAGCGAGAGGTGCACCGCGCCCGGACCGGCGCCGGGAAGCACGACGAGCGTGCTCGTCGGTGCCGCCTCGCGGCCGGCCTCCGCCGCAAGGGAGCGGACCAGGAGCGCGTGAGGCCCCGGGGCGCCCTCGGCATCCGCCACGGCGTGGCCGACGGCGGGCGCCTGCCGACCGGCGGCCACGGCGACCTGCAGGGAGCCGGGATCCTCGAGGAGGCGCGGGGCGACCCGAACGGCAGCGGGAGTGCGTCCGAGCAGGAGGTCATCCCGGGGGCTCGCGACGGCCAGCTGGGTCACGGCGACCCCACCGTCTGCGTCGCGCCCGACCAGCACGGCCGCGGGCGCCATCCGGCCCACCACGGCCGGCCCGCCGGCCAGGCGGGCCACGACCACGGCCGGCTCGAGCGGGGCACGGACGGAGACCGTCCACGGCGAGCCCGGGGTCAGGGCGGCCGGGAGCGGCACCCACGCCAGCGGATAGGCGTCATGCGCTGGATCCAGCGGGAGCGCCCACGCCTCGAGGGTCGCGGGGGCGGCGCCGGTTTCGGAGCTGGCGTCGCCGGGCGTGCCACGTGCGGTGTCGCCCGAGGCGGCGAGGGTGTCGGCGGTCGCGGCGGCGCTGTCGCCCGAAGCGGCGGGGGCGTCGGCGGTCGCGGCGGGGACCATTGCCGGCCCGATCAGCCGGACGGTGACCGCGAGGCGGTCATCCCCGAGGGCCGCGACGGCGATGGCGACCTCCCCGGCCGCCGCCACGCGCACGGTGAGCGAGGAGATCGGCGCCCGGTCGGTCTTCGGCAAGGGCCGTCCGTCGCTGTCGCGCGCCTCCACGTCCAGCCGCCAGAGGCCGGCCTGCGACGGCGCCGTCAGCGCCAGGCGCGCCACGCCTCCCGGGCGGTCGGTCCGCTTCACGGCCGTCCATTTCGGGGCCGCGACCACCGCCGGGGCGTCGGGCGACGCCTCGACGAGGGCGACCGGGGTCCAGCGGGCGGCGAAGCGGATGGCGGGGGGCAGGACGGCCCCCGGCCGGGCGCGCCACGGGACGTCGAGGGCCAGGCGCTCCCCGACGACGGGCTGGTCGGCGACGGCCGGGCGCCCGAAGCGCAGGCCCCGCTCGCGCAGGGTGACGACCAGGCCGTCGATGACGTTGGCGAGATTCGCGACCTTGTCGGCCCAGTGCGGGTCGGAGGCGTAGTAGCGGTTGATGGCGCGCAGCGTCGGGAAGCGATACCACCAGCGGCCACCCGGGGTGAGGTAGGACCGCTTGACGGCGGCCGCCACGACGGCGATCCCCCTGGCGTGGCTGGGGAAGCGCGAGGCGTAGCGCCACGGGTTGCGATCGTAGGCGTTGAAGCCGAAGAGGTTGCGCTTGAGGCGGGCGATGTCCGACCCGCCCCAGCCGCTCTCGAGCATCGCGTGGGCGACGAAGTAGCGGGCGTTGATCCCCTCCTCGCGCTCGGCGCGCAGGAACGCGGCGCCCAGCCGCGGCAGGGGCGTCGTGGGACCCAGCGCCTCGTCGATCATCCAGGCGGCGTAGCCCGAGACGGACAGGACGTCGGTGTTCGGCGTGAAGGCGCCGCCGACGCGGTACGGGGTCACCCGGCGGGGCTCGATCTTGCGGACCGGCGACCGTGCCTCGACGGGCGCGGCAACGGGCGCGACGACGGCCAGCATGGTCAGGAGGGCCAGCGCGCCGAGCGCGACACGCCGTGAGCGGGAAGTTGGCATGGAATGGCCCCACCATGGGCGCGCGAGGGTCCGCGATCCACGACCCGACCGTCCCGTTGCGGACTGGCCCCATGGTCCGGGCGGCCCGGCCCCCAGGAGGTCGATCCGGGGACCGGCGTCGTCCGATATAGGATCAGCGGGTCACGACCGTTCCCCGGGATCCGCCACCGGCGCGGACACCCGCGGGGACGCCCGCGCACCAGCTACCCGGAGGCCCCGTGCTCCGCCGTTTCGTGGGCGGCGCGGTCGATCGAGCGTCCGCCGAGACCGCCCCCAGCCGCCACCTCATCGACCTGCGCGCCGTGGTCAAGGACTACCTGACCGACGCGGGGTCGTTCCGGGCCCTCCGGGGCGTCGACCTCCAGGTCGACGACGGCGAGTTCATCGCGGTCGTCGGCAAGTCCGGCTCGGGAAAGTCGACCCTCATGAACATGATGACCGGGATCGACCGGGCGACGGCCGGCGACGTGTGGGTCGGCGGCACGCACCTCAACCACCTCTCGGAGGGCCGGACCGCCGAGTGGCGGGGGCGGACGGTGGGGGTCATCTTCCAGTTCTTCCAGCTGCTGCCCACCCTCACCGTGGCCGAGAACGTGATGCTGCCGATGGACTTCGCCGGCCTGTGGACGCCGCGGGAGCGCGAGGAGCGGGCGATGGCGCTCCTCGAGCAGGTCGAGATGGTCGACCAGGCCGCCAAGCTCCCCTCGGCCACGTCGGGCGGCGAGCAGCAGCGGGTGGCGATCGCCCGGGCGCTGGCCAACGATCCGCCCATCCTCGTCGCCGACGAGCCGACCGGGAACCTCGATTCGGCGACCGCCGAGGCGGTGATCCGCCTCTTCGACGCGCTCGTCGGGGCAGGCAAGACGATCGTCATGGTGACCCACGACCGGGAGATCGCGGCGCACGCCCGGCGGACGGTCCACATGGTGGACGGGCACCTCCTCGACGGCATGCTCCCCGACGAGCCGACCGCGGCGGTCCCGGCGGCCCCGGGCGACCTCGCCGGGGACCAGCGCGAGCCCGCCCGTGCGTAGCGTCCGCTGGCGCAAGGTGCTGCGCGACCTGGGCGTCGCCCGGACGCGCACCGTCCTCGTCGTCCTCTCGATCGCCGTGGGCGTCTTCGCCGTGGGAACGATCGCCGGGTCGAACGCGCTCCTGCAGGAGGGGCTGCGCGAGAAGCCTACCTGGCGAGCCGGCCGGCCAGCGCCACGCTCTCGACCTCCGCCTTCGGCGACGACCTCGTGGAGACCGTCCGGGAGATGCCGGGGATCGCCGACGCCGAGGGTC
Organism: uncultured Chloroflexia bacterium; assembly: GCA_963827965.1. Taxonomy (GTDB): domain Bacteria; phylum Chloroflexota; class Limnocylindria; order Limnocylindrales; family CSP1-4; genus CTSoil-043. Next base: position 48,614 of record CAWHCW010000019.1, read on the forward strand.
GGCGCAGCGTCACCGTCCGCCTGCGCACGGGACCCGAGACCTACCGGGAGCTGCAGCTGACGGCGATCTCCGACTTCGAGGACCAGCGCCTGGACTTCGTCACGCCGGAGGCGGGGGCGGCGTGGCCACCGGCGCGGGGCGAGATGCTCCTCGAGCGCTCCAGCCTGACCCTCGCCGACGTTCCGACGGCGGGCGAGGTCGAGATCCAGACCGTGGACGGCGCGATCCACCGCCTCCGCGTCGCGGGTCTCTCCCACGAGGTCGGAGCCTCTCCGGCGTTCTACATCGGCCGCCTCAACGGCCACATCACCTTCGAGACGCTCTCCGACCTCGGCTACGGCACGGCCTACGACGAGCTGCGGATCCTCGTCGACGATCCGACACTGGGCCGCCAGGAGGTCCGCGCCGTGGCCGAGACGGTCCGCGAGCGGGTGGAGCGGACGGGCGTGACGGTGGTCTTCACCTTCGTCCCCCCGCCCGGCGAGCATCCCGCGAACGACCTCCTCGCCGGCGTCTTCCTGGTCCTCGGCTTCCTGGGGCTCCTCGCCCTCCTCGCCTCGGGCTTCCTGGTGGTGAACACGGTGAACGCGATCATCGCCCAGCAGACCCGCCAGATCGGGGTCATGAAGGCCGTCGGCGCCCGCAACCGCCAGGTGGCCGTCCTCTACCTCGGGATGGTCCTGGCGTACGCCCTCCTCTCGCTGGGGGTCGCCCTGCCCCTGGGCGCCCTCGGTGCGTACGGGCTGACCGTCTTCACCGCCAACCTGGTGAACTTCGACGTCAGCACCTTCTTCGCGCCCCCGGCGGTGCTCGCCCTGGAGGTCGCGGTGGGGCTCCTCGTCCCCCTCCTGGCGGCCCTCGTGCCCGTCTGGCACGGCGTGCGGGTGACCGTCCGCGAGGCGGTGAGCAGCACCGGGATCGCCGACGGCTTCGGGCGGAGCCGCTTCGACCGGGCGATCCAGCGCGTCCGCGGCGTCTCCCGCCCGACCCGCCTCTCGATTCGCAACACCTTCCGCCGCAAGTCGCGCCTCCTCCTGACGCTCTCGGCGCTGACCCTGGGGGCGTCCGTCTTCATGGCCGTCTTCACGGTCCGCTCGTCGCTCTACCGGACCCTGGACGATGCCCTCGCCTATTTCGACTACGACGTCCAGGTGGAGCTGGCGGGGCCGGCCCGGGCCGGGCTCCTGGAGACCGAGGCGGCGCGCGTCCCGGGCGTGACCGCGGCCGAGGCGTGGCGCTTCGCGTCGATCCAGCGCATCCGGGGCGACGGCACGGAGAGCCGTTCCTTCGTCACGTTCGGGCTGCCGCCGGCGACGACGATGGTCCGGCCGAAGCTGCAGGAGGGCCGCTGGCTCGTCCCGACCGACGGCAACGCGCTCGTGGCGACGGCGAACATCCGCGAGGACGAGCCGGACGTCCGGATCGGCGACACGCTCACCCTGCGGGTGAACGGGCGCGACGCGCCGTGGACGCTGGTGGGGATCGTGGAGTCGCCCACCCAGCGCCCCTTCCTCTACACGAACGCGGGCCCCCTGGAGCGGGCCGCCCGCGAGGTGGGCCGGGCGACGGTGGTCCTGCTCCGCACGGAGTCCCGCGACGCCGCGACCCAGGATCGTGTCGGGAAGGCCGCCGCCGACCACCTGGAGACGGTGGGCGTCCGGGTCGCCGCCACGACGACGATCGCCGAGGTGCGCACGACCCAGGAGCGCCTCTTCGACGTCCTCGTGATCTTCCTCTCCATGATGGCGCTCCTCCTGGGCGTGGTCGGCGGCCTGGGCCTGACCGGCACCATGAGCATCAACGTCGTGGAGCGGGCCCGCGAGATCGGGGTGATCCGGGCGGTCGGGGCATCGGACGGGGCCGTCCTGCGGCTCTTCCTCGTCGAGGGCGTGCTCATCGGCCTGATCTCCTGGGCCATCGGGGCGGTCCTCTCGATCCCGATCAGCAAGACGCTCTCCGACGCCCTGGGGATGGTCTTCCTGTCGCGGCCGCTCTCGTACGCCGTCAGCCCGGAGGGCGTGGTCCTCTGGCTCGTCATCGTCCTCGTCCTCGCCGCGGCCGCCAGCCTCCTCCCCGCCTGGCGCGCCTCGCGGCTCGCCGTCCGTGAGGTCCTGGCCTACGAATGAACGATCAGCTCGCCTCCCCCGCCGTGCCGCTCGCGCCGCACCCGGCCCAGCCCCGAAGGAGCCCCATGCGCCGCCTCATCGTCGTGCTCGTCGTCGTCCTCGCCGCCCTCGCCGGCGGGTGGCTGCTGGGCCGAGGCGGCGGTGGCGGAGCGGCCGCGACGCCCCCGCCGTCGATCCCGCCGGTCCCGCCCGCGACGGAGATCGTCGCCGACGGGCGGGTGGTGCCGGAGCGATTCGCGGAGCTGGGCGCCGCCGTCCCGGGGACGGTCCTGGCGGTGCTCGTCGCCGAGGGCGACGAGGTGGGCGCCGGGGCTCCGCTGGTCCGCCTGGATCCCGCCGCGGCGCAGGCGGAGGTGGACGCTGCCGCCGCCGCCGTGGCGGCCGCCGCCGCCGGCATGGCCCGGGCGAAGGCCGGCGTGGCGCAGGCAGCCGCGGCGGTCGATGCGGCCGCGGCTGCCGCCGACCAGGCGACCGCGGGCGTGAGCGGGGCCCGCGCGGCCCGGGATGCGCTGCCCTCGTCCGCGTCGAGCGCCCAGGAGCGCGTCGCCGACGCCAACATCGACGCCGCCCGCGCGTCCCTCGCGGGTGCCCGGGCGAACCTGCGCGGGGCGAAGGCGAGCGCCACCGCCGCCGCGGGCGCGGAGACGGCCGCCCAGGCCGAGGCAGACCGGGCGAAGGCGGGCCTGGCCGCGGCGCAGGCGGGGCTCGACCAGCTCACGATCGCGGCGCCGTTCGCGGGAACGGTCGCGTCGCTGGACGCCCGCGTGGGCGAGCGAGCCGCGCCGGGGGTCGCGCTGGTCCGGGTGGCCAGCACGGCCGGCTGGCGGATCGAGACGACCGACCTCGACGAGACGACGGTGGCCCGGGTCGCCGTCGGCGCCGCGGTGAGGGTCACCTTCGACGGCTTGCCGGGCGTGCAGGTGGACGGGACCGTCGAGTCGGTCGCCCTCTTCGGCGCGTCGGTCCAGGGCGACGTGGTCTACCGGGCGATCGTGAAGCCGGCCACGGCGCCCGAGGGGCTCCGCTGGAACATGACGGCGACGGTGACGGTGATGACCGGGGACTGACCCGCGAGCGATGTGGGCCGGGGTCAGCGGGTGCTGATCACGCAGGTGCCGGCGATCAGGTCGTGCCAGCCGCGGCGCCGCTTGTCGACCAGGATCCAGATGAAGCCGAGGTAGAAGACGGCGCCCGAGACCCAGTAGCCCGACGAGGCGCAGGAGGGCCGGACCCCACCCGATCCGGCTGCCGTCGCGGTCGTTGACCACGCGGATCCCGGCCACCGTCATGCCCGGCGTCGAGCCGCCGCGCGCCCAGAAGAACGGGAAGTAGAGGAGGGAGAAGACGCCGATCACGAGGGCGCCGAGGATGAAGAAGCCCAGCCCGGCGCCGAATCCGGCCCAGGTGGAAGGGTCCTCCAGGCTGTCCGGGTTGTTGACGACGTCCCGATCAGCCCGCCGAGCAGCGGAAGGGCGATGACGAGGAAGAGCACGGAGGTGATGAGCCCCGACGATGATCGCGTCGAGGATGTAGGCGCCGAGGCGGGCCCCATGGCCGGCGAAGAGGACGCCGGGTGCGGGACCCGCGGGCTCGACCGGTGTCGGCCAGCTGGGCGGGGGCGTGGTCATGCGAGGTTCCCTCCCTGTGCCTCGAATGAGGCCTCACGCCGACTGGATGTTGACGATGCCCGGCGGAGGGTGGGCACCCCCCGATGCGGCGCAGCCGGCGCGCGTCGCCGGGCGATGGTAGCGGCTCGCATCGCAGGCGTCACCGGTCCCTTCCGCCCGACCTCCGGGCCGACCGGCCCGCTCGACGAGGTCAGGGTGCCAGGTCGAGCGACGCGAGCGCGGCCCTGGCGTGCTCCCGGGCCAGGTTCCAGGCCGGCCAGGCGGTGAGGCCGGGATCCGTCGCCAGCGCGCGGCGGCGCTCCTCGAGGTGCGCCCGGACGGCCAGCCGGTCCGGCCCGCCAAGGTCGGGCAGCGCCTCGACCATCGCGGGGACGGCATCGTCGCCGAGCGTCGCGAGGTAGGCCCCGTCGAGGCCGGCGCGGCCGCCCGGCGGCACCAGCGCCGGGTCGAGCGCGCGCTCCAGGTTGCGCCCCGCCACGTACCCCTGCGGTCCCACGACGTTGGCGACCACGACGGCGGCGATGCCAAGGGCCCCCAGCACGTGAACCAGGCGACCGGAGCGGCCGCGCGCAACGAGCACGCCAAGGGCGAGGAGAGCGGCCGCGAGCCAGCCGATCGACAGCAGGACCCAGAACCGGAGCTCCGTCCAGCCGTAGGCGTCCTGGTAGAGGCGGAGGCGCAGGAACGACGAGACAAGGGTCACGCCCGTCAGGCCGACGAGCACGATCGCGCCCGCCACGAACGCCCGACTGCGCTGGCGCACGCGCGCGTCGAGGGTCGCCACGACGAGCGCTGCCAGGCCGGCGGCGGCGAGGAGCTCGAAGAAGCCGCGCCGGGCGTAGTCGGCGTAGGTCAGGCCACCGGCTTCAAGGGTGTCCCGGCCGCCGAACAGGTAGGCAACCTGGAACGCGACGAACGCCGCGAAGAGGGCATCGAGGCACGCCAGCACGACGGTTGCCTCCAGCCCGCCGATCCCGAAGCGGGACGCTCGCCGGGACGGCGTCGAGAACCGCCGGTGATCGGCCACGTCCCTGGCGACCAGGCGAACCCCGGCCGCGGCGACGAGCACGCCGGCGACCACCCAGGCGACGGCGACGACGAACACCCCACGGTCGACCACGTCGCCAAACGGCAGTCGGAAGGGAAGGGTCAGGACCTCCCCCGCCGCAGCTGCAAAGACCGCGTCGGCGGCCGCGAAGAGCGCCGCGAACACCACCAGGAGGGGTGCCGCCACCAGCACACCGCGGAGCACGGGGGCCGCCCATCCGGGCCTCCCGCCCCGCCAGCCGCGGTCGCCCAGCTCCCGGCGGATCGCCCCCAGCGCCGGGATCGCACCGACGACGGCCGCCAGCGCCATCTCGCCAGCGCTGGCCGCGATGCCGCCTGCATCCGCGCGCATGAGGCGCCTGCCACCCATCGTCGCCAGGACGGCCCCGCCGAGGATGGCGGCGCCGAGCACGTCGACGGCGACCAGCGCCGGGTCGGCGCGCACGGCCGCGAAGGCGGCGAGGACCAGGGCGACCGGGGCGAGCCACGCGTCGAGCCGGTCGATGCGGCGGAGGCGGGTCGGTCCCGCGGTGAGCGCGCCGGCCGCGAGCAGGAGGGCCACGTCCAGGACGACGTTGATCCCCAGGGCGTTGCCGCGGAACAGGAGGTCCGTCGCCACGCCAACGACGAGGGCCAGGGCGAGCAGGCGACGGGCGAGGGGTCCGGTCATGCTCCCCTGCGACGGGCGGGCGGCGCGGCGTGTTGCGCGGCCCTCCGCCACGGAGCCGAGAGGCCCGCCGGGCCGACTCACGCCGAAGCCTCGGGGCCGCCCGCCTGGATCAGCGCGGGCGGATGACGTCGGTGCCGAGCGTGGCGCGGAGCGGCTCGGGGACCACCACGGACCCGTCCGGCTGCTGGTGGGCCTCCAGGAGCGCCGCGACGACGCGGGCCAGGGCCAGGCCGCTCCCGTTGAGGGTGTGCACGAGCTCCGGCCTGGCGCCGGCAACGGGCCGGTAGCGGATGGCCATCCGGCGGGCCTGGTAGTCGCGGAAGTTGGAGCAGGAGGAGACCTCCAGCCAGCGCTCCACGCCCGGCGCCCAGACCTCCAGGTCGTACTTCTTGGCCTGCACGAAGCCCATGTCGCGGGTGGCCATGAGGAGCACGCGGTAGGCCAGCCCCAGGCGCCGCAGGAGGTCCTCGGCCCGGCCGGTCATCCACTCGAGCGCCTCGTTCGACGCCTCCGGCCGCTCGAAGAGGACCATCTCCACCTTGTCGAACTGGTGGACCCGCAGGATCCCGCGGGTGTCCTTGCCGGCGGCGCCGGCCTCGCGCCGGAAGCACGGGGTGTAGGCGGCGTAGCGGACGGGCAGCGCGTCGGCCTCGAAGATCTCGTCGCGGTGGAGGTTCGTGACGGGGACCTCGGCCGTGGGGACCAGGTAGAGATCGTCGCGGGTCACGACGTACATCTGGTCTTCCTTGTCCGGGATCTGGCCCGTTCCCCGCGCCGAGGCGGCGTTGACCATGGCCGGCGGCCAGATCTCGGTGAAGCCGTTCTCCCGGACGTGGACGCCGAGGAAGAAGTCGATGAGGGCGCGCTGGAGCGCGGCGCCGGCGCCGCGGTAGACGGGAAAGCCCGAGCCCGTGATCTTCGCGCCGCGCTCGAGGTCGAGGATGCCGAGGGCCTCGGCGATCTCCCAGTGCGGCTTCCGCTCCCAGGTGCCGGCCGCGGGGTCGGCGTCGGCCCCCACCTCGCCGACCAGCGGCACGACGCGGGGGAGCAGCTCGCCCCAGGTCCGGACGACGACGTTCGCCTCGGCGTCGCCGACCGGGACGCCCGGGTCGGCCGGGTTCGGGATCCGCAGGAGCGCATCGTCGAGCCGGGCCTGGACGTCGGCGGCCTCGGCGTCGAGCGCCCCGATCCGCTCGCCGGCCGCGACCGAGGCGGCCCGCAGGGCGGCGACCTCCGGGCCATCGGGCGCGGCGCCGCCGCGGATCGCCTCGCCGACGCGCTTCGAGACGGCGTTCCGCTCGGCCTTGAGCGTGTCGGCATCGCCCAGGAGGCGCCGGCGGCGGGCATCGAGCTCGAGGGCGACGTCGACGAGCGAGGGGTCCTCGCCCTTGTCGAGCGCGCCCTGGCGGATGACCTCCGGCTCCTCGCGCAGCCGCTGCAGCCCGACGCTCATGCCCCGGCCTCCTCCCCGCTCGTGGCTGTCTCGCCCGGGCCGCCGCCGCCCGTCGCCGCGTCGCCGCTCGGGGCTCCGCTGGCGCCGTGATCATGCCAGCCCGCGGCGGCCCGCAGGCGGGCGATCACGAACGACGCATCCAGGCTCGCCAGGAGCCAGCCGGCGCGCGGTCCGTTGGTGCGGCCCAGGAAGGCCAGGTAGACCGCGCCGAACGCCCGGCCGGCCGGCAGCGCCGCGTCCCCGGCGACCCGGAAGAGGAGCGCCTGCCAGGCGTCGCCGCCGTGGGGGTCCTCCTTCGCGGCGGCGAGGGCGAGGCCGCCCAGGAAGACCCGCTGGTCCTCGCCGAGGGCGGCGGCCTCGGCCGGGAGGGCGTCCCGCCGGACGCGCACCACGGCGCTCTCCGGGGCGTAGGCGTCCAGCCAGGCCCGGGCGGCGGCGAGCCGCTCGGCCAGGGTCCGCTCCTCGCGCGGCGTGAGGGGCGCGCCCTTCTCCTCCGCCACGCGGGCGGCGATCTCCACGCCGGGGATCTGGGCCAGGAGGGCGAGGTGCCCGAAGGCGGGCCGGTAGGCGGCCGCGGCCTCGGCGGCGGACGCGTCGGCGAGCTGGACGTAGCCGAAGAGGCGCTCGTGGTCGGGCGGCAGCTCGCCGCGATAGGGGCGGCCGGCGACGGCCGCGGCCAGCCTGTCGAGCTCGTCGAAGAGGCGCGGGATCGCGTCCGTGCCCTCCGGGTCGAACTCGATCGCCTGGCTCGGGCGGGGCCGCAGGAAGAGGAGGCGGAGGGGCTCCGGGGGCAGCACCTCGGCGATCCGCTGGGCGGACGCGCCGCGGCCCCTGGAGGTCGACATCTTGCGGCCGCCGATGTTGAGGAACTCGTAGGCGAGGTTGCGCGGCGGCTCGCGGTCGAACACCTCGCGGGCGATGGCGTCCGCTCGATCGCGCGAGCCGCCGGCCGTGGCGAGGTCCTTGCCGCACGGCTCGATCGTCACCCCGAGGAGGCTCCACTGGGCGGCCCATTCGAGGTTCCAGTACAGCTTGGCGTTCCCGCCGAACGGCGAGACGCGGCCCGCGAACCCGCAGCCGTGGGCCCAGGTGACGTAGTCGGGACGGCATTCGACCCGCACCGTCTCGCCGTCCCAGTCGAGGGCGATCGTCGTGCCGACCTTGCCGCAGACGGGGCAGATCGCCTGGACCGGCAGCCATCCCGCGGGCCGCTCCACCTTGCTGACGTGCCGGTAGATGTCGCGGACCACCTGGGCCCGGTCGAGCGCGGTGCGGATGAAGGGGTCCACCTCGCCGGTCGGGTAGATGTCGCTCATCCAGTAGTAGCGGTCGGGGAGGATCCCGAGGCCCGCGAAGATGTCGATGAATGCCTGGGCGTGATGCCGGGCGTACGAAGCGTGGCAGTCGCCCGCCTGGTCGGGGACCTGCGCCAGCGGGCGGCCCATCTCGTGGTCGACCGAATCCGGCGTCAGGAGCGCCTGGGCGTCCATCGGGTCCATGTCGTCGACGCCGTAGAGGAGCGTCGTCGGCAGGCCGCGATCGCGCAGGGCGCGGCTGATGACGTCGAGGATCACCGGGCCCCGCAGGCTCCCCACGTGGACCGTCCCGGACGGGGTCTTCGAGTCGTTGACGACCTGCGGTCCCTCGACCGATGCCGCCAGCTCGTCGGCCCAGTACATCCCTGCGTCCTCCGCTCCGGTGGGCCGGGCCGGACAGGCGGCTCCGGCCGCCCGACCCGGTCCCTCCGGGCGGGCGATCAGCTGATCGAGATGATCGTGTACGCGCAGTCGGTCCCGTTCGGCAGCTTCACGACGACCGTCTCGCCGGCCTTCCTGCCGAGGAGGGCGCGGCCGACCGGCGACTCGTTGGAGATCCGCCCCTCCGCCGGTCGAGCCTCGGCGGAGCCCACGATCGCGAACGTCTCCTCGCCGTCGGGCGATTCCACCGTCACCGACGAGCCGAGGGCGACGTGCTCGGAGCCGCTGTTCTCGATGGTCACGGCGGTCTTGAGCATCCCCTCGAGGGTCTGGATCCGTCCCTCGACGAAGGCCTGCTCGTTCTTGGCCTCCTCGTACTCGGCGTTCTCCGAGAGGTCCCCGTGCTCCTTCGCGTCGTGGATGCGGGCCGCGACCTCGAAACGGCGGACGTTGACCAGCTGCTCCAGCTCCAGGCGGAGCGCGGCCTCGCCCTCGCGCGAGAGGTAGGTGGGCTTGTTGTTCACGGAGGAGCGGCCCCCAGGGTGATCTGCCGCGACGGCCGGCGTCGACGACGCGGCGGGTGGCGACGAGCTGGCTGAGAAGGAAACGAACCCCGGGCAACTGCCTCGCTGGAGGCGCGCCCGAAGTCCGGCCGGCGGGGATCATAGCCCCGCCCCAGCGGGGGTGTCAAAGCGGGGTCGGCCGGAAGCCAGGCCTCCCGGCGCCCGGCGGGAACGAGGTGCAGGAACACGCGCCCGCCGGCCGTGGTGCCGCTACCCCGCCGCCAGCCGTTCCAGGCGATCGCGGACGCGGCGCAGGGCGCGGCGATCCGGGCAGGCGACGAAGCACGTGTCGTCGCCCGCGATCGAGCCGACGACCTCGGGCCAGCGGGCGCGGTCCAGCGAGGCCGCGATCGCGTGGGCCGACCCCGGCAGGGTGACCAGCACGAGCAGCGAGCCCGGCTTCGCGGATCTCGACCGGCAGGTCGCGGAAGAGGCGGCGCAGGCGGTCCTCGCCGGTCGGGTCGGCGTCGGCGAGGCGCGGCGGCAGGGCGTAGACGCTGACCCCATCGCGGTGGACCTTGACCAGCTGCAGCTCGGCGATGTCGCGGCTGATCGTCGCCTGCGTCGTCCGGAAGCCGCGGTCGCGGAGCGCGGCGGCGAGCTCCTGCTGGGTCCGGATCGGCCGCTGCTCCACGAGGTCGCGGATCGCCCGCTGGCGGAGCTGCTTCATCACCTCCATCGCCGGGCGGCCCCCCGCTACGCGTTCAGGAAGTAGACGACGACCACCACCGCGAGGACCAGGCGATAGCCGACGAAGACCGTCATCGGGTGGCCGCGGAGGTAGCGGAGGAGGCCGGCGATGGCCACGAGCCCGGCGAGCGCCGCGGCGAGGAACCCGACGACGAGCGGGCCCACCTCGACCGCGACGCCCGCCTCGCCGGTGAGGAGCTTGCGGATCTCGTAGGCGCCGGCCCCCGCGATGATCGGGGCGGCCATCAGGAAGGAGAAGCGCGCCGCGGCCTCGCGGGTGAGCCCCAGGGCAAGTGCGGCGCTGATGGAGATCCCGGACCGGCTGATCCCCGGCACCAGGGCCAGCGCCTGGGCGCAGCCGACGAAGAAGGCGCCGCCAAACCCGAGGTGCTCCATCCCGGCCGTCCGGCGGCCGAGCCGGTCGGTCATCCAGAGGATCGCGGCCCCGATGACGAGCATGACGGCGACGAGGACCGGCTGGCGGACCTCCTGCTCGAAGAAGTCGTTGAGGAGAAGCCCGGCGGCGATCGCCGGGGGCATCGTGGCCGCGATCATCCAGGCCAGCCTCCGATCGGGATCGCCGGCGAACGAGCGGTCGCGAATCGCCGCCAGCCCGGCCGGGACGAGGCGGGCCCAGTCGCGCCAGAAGTAGACGAGCAGCGCGACGAGCGTCCCCATGTGGAGCATCACCCCGAACGCCAGCGAGGTCAGGAACGGGTCGTTCCAGCCGAGGAGGTAGGGAACGACGATGAGGTGCCCGGACGAGGAGATCGGCAGGAACTCGGTGAGCCCCTGCACGATCCCGATGACGAGGGCCTGGAGGATGAGGTCCATCGAACCTGCGGCGGACCGCGCCCGAGGGCGCGGCCCGCCGTTCTCGGTCTCGCCTAGCGGATGAAGAGCGGCGCGAGGACCAGGGTGATCGTCGCCAGGAGCTTGACGAGGACGTGGAGCGACGGGCCGGCGGTGTCCTTGAACGGATCGCCGACGGTGTCGCCGACGACCGCCGCGGCGTGCGCGTCGGTCTTCTTGCCGAGGACGTTCCCCGCCGCGTCCTTGAGGTGGCCCGACTCGATGTACTTCTTGGCGTTGTCCCACGCGCCGCCGCCGTTGTTGAGGACGGTGGCGAGGAGGACGCCGGCGATCGTGCCGACCATCAGCAGGCCGGCCACCGCCTCGTAGCCGAGGAGGACGCCGACGATGATCGGCGTGGCCACGGCCACGAGGCCCGGAGCGACCATCTCGCGCAGGGCGGCGCGGGTCGTGATGTCGACGACGCGGGCGTAGTCCGGGCGGCCGGTGTAGTCCATGATCCCGGGGATCTCGCGGAACTGGCGGCGCACCTCGACGATGATCGCCTGGGCCGTCGTGCCGACGGCCCGGATCGCGAGCGAGCTGAAGAAGTAGACGAGCATCGCGCCGATGAGGGCCGCGACGAAGACGTTGACGTTGGCCAGGTTGACCGACGTCATGAGCTCCACGCCCGGCTTGCCGGCCTCGATCTGGCGTCCCAGGATCAGGTTGACCTTGTCGATGTAGGCGCTGAACAGGAGGAAGGCGGCGAGCGAGGCGGACGCGATCGCGTAGCCCTTGGTGAGCGCCTTGGTCGTGTTGCCGACGGCGTCGAGGCGGTCGGTGATCTCGCGGGCGCTCGCCTCGGCCCGGCTGAACTCGGCGATGCCGCCGGCGTTGTCGGTGATCGGCCCGAAGGTGTCCATGGCCAGGATGTAGGCCGTGGTCATGAGCATGCCCATGGTCGCGACGGCGGTCCCGAAGATGCCGCCGACGTTGCGGCCGTTCGCCGTCCACGAGGCCGGCCTGCTCGCCCAGCCAGTGGCTGGCGAGGAGCGCGATGCCGATCGTGATCGCGGTCACGAAGGTCGTCTCGAAGCCGACCGCCGTGCCGCTGATGATGTTCGTCGCGGGGCCGGTCTTGGAGGCCTCGGCGATCTCGCGGACCGGGCGGAACGAGCCGGCCGTGTAGTACTGGGTGATGTAGACGAAGGCGACGCTGGTGGCCAGGCCGACGACGCCGGCGCCGAAGAACCAGACCCAGGCCGGGATCCCGTTGGCGCCGGTCTGGGCGCCGGTCTGCATCATCACGTTCGTGACGAAGCCGAGGGCGACCACGGACAGGATCGTGGTGACCCAGTAGCCGCGGTTGAGGATGTTCATCGGGTTCTCGTCCTCGCGACCGCGGACGAAGAACATCGCGACGATCGTGGACAGCAGGCCGAAGGCGCGGACGACGAGCGGGAAGAAGATCCAGGCCTCGGGGTTCGGCCAGCCGGCGTCTGGGCGATCGTGTAGACGCCCACGCCCAGGATCATCGCGCCGATGTTCTCGGCGGCGGTGGACTCGAAGAGGTCCGCGCCGCGGCCGGCGCAGTCGCCGACGTTGTCGCCGACGAGGTCGGCGATGACGCCCGCGTTGCGCGGGTCGTCCTCGGGGATCCCCGCCTCGACCTTGCCGACGAGGTCGGAGCCGACGTCCGCGGCCTTGGTGTAGATGCCGCCGCCGAGCTGGGCGAAGAGGGCCACGAAGGAGGCCCCGAAGCCGAAGCCGACGATGAGGAACGGGGCCTGGTGGATCGTCGTCGTCGTTCAGGCCGCCGAAGGCGGCGAAGATCAGGTAGACGCCGAGGAGCGACAGGGCGACGACGAGGAAGCCCGAGACGGCGCCGCCGCGCATGGCGACCTGGACCGCCTCGACGAGGCTGCGGCGCGCGGCGGCGGCGGTGCGGACGTTGGCCTTGACGCTGATGTACATGCCGATGATCCCGGAGGCCATCGAGCAGGCCGCGCCGACGAGGAAGGCGATCGCGGTCCGGCTGCCGAGCTCGGGCCCGAAGATGTTCGTGTCGGCGACGTCCTTCGTCTCGAAGATCGAGATGAGGATGCCGATCGCCACGGCGCCGACGACGGCGAGGATCGCGATCGTCGTGTACTGGCGCCGGATGAAGGCGACGGCGCCTTCGAAGATCGTCGCCGCGACGTCCTCCATCTCCTTGGTGCCGGTGTCGCGACGCAGCACGTCGCGGGCGAGGTAGAGGGCGAAGGCGATGGCGATGAGCCCCGCCGGCAGGATGATCAGCTGGAGCGGATCGGAGCTCATGGGCTGGTTCTGCGACCTCCCTGTCAGGCACAGCCGTCCGCGCTGGCGCGACCATCGCGCCGGGACGAGGGATCGTTGGTGCGCCTGGTCGCGCCGGCCCCTCCCTTCGGGGCAGGACGACGGGACGGCTCAGGCCGTGGGCGAGTGTATCAACTGCCCGCAGAGCGGGTCAAACCCGCATATCGCGCCGTTTATGCAACCCTGCGCAGGCGAGCAGGCTTCCCGAACGGGGCGGGGCGGCAACCGCCGCCGTACCCCTATACTGCCGGACTTGTGACACGACGCCCGCTCGGGTGCCTCTTCGAGATCGTCGAGACGCTCGTCCTCACCCTCATCATCTTCTTCGTCATCCAGACGTTCGTCGCCCAGCCGTACCACGTCGAGCAGCAGTCGATGGAGCGCACCCTCGAGCCGGACCAGTACGTGCTGGTCGACAAGCTGACGCCCCGCTGGGACGACTACACGCGCGGCGACATCGTCGTCTTCGAGCCGCCGCCGGCGTGGGTCGAGGGCGGCCCCCAGACGCCGTTCATCAAGCGGGTCATCGGCCTCCCCGGCGAGACCGTGGAGATCCGCGACGGCGCGGTCTACATCAACGGACGTCAAGCTCGACGAGCCGTACATCTTCGACCTCCAGCCGACGACGGCGGCCGACGAGCCGGCCCGCCTGGTCGTCCCCGAGGGCCAGCTCTTCGTCATGGGCGACCACCGGGCAGCTTCGGCCGACTCGCGCGCGTTCGGGCCCATCGAGCAGAGCACGATCATCGGCCGCGCCTGGCTCCGCTACTGGCCGGTCTCTGCCCTCGGGGTCCTCCCCACGCCCACCTACCCGGCGCCCGTCGGGAACGGCGACGCGAGGCCGAGCCCGGCCGTCCCGTGACGGTGCTGCTCGTCGCGGCCGGCGCGCTCGTGGCCCTCGGCGCGGGCGTCGCGACCGGCGCTCGCCAGGCGCGAGCGGCGGCGGTCGGCGCCCTGGCCTGCCTCGTCTTCGCACCCCTCGTGGCCGAGCCGCTGCCCGAGATCCCGGCCGCCCTCTTCCGGATCGTCGCCGGCGGTGCTCGCTGCCTTCCTCCTGCTGGTCGCCGGCCGGAGAGCCGGCGACGAGTCCGGATCCCCGCTGGGGCTCCCGGCGACCCTCGCGGCCGCGGCTGCCGCGTTCGCCGCCGGGCTGGGCGCCACGGCCGTCGGCCTCCCGGCATTCGGGCCCGGGGCCGCCGTCGCCGCCGGGCTGGCGTGCCTCGTGGTCGCCCTGCCCCCCGTGATCCGCGCCCGCGACGCCTTCCGCATGGGAACCGCGCTGGTGGTGCTCGCCAACGCCGCCCTCCTCCTCCGGAGCGGGCTCGCCGGCACCCCGGCGACGATCGAGGTGCTCGTCGGCGGCGCCGCCCTCGTCGCCCTCGCCGCTGCGGTCGTGACGCTCGCCGGGACCGCGGCGACGGCCACGGGCGGCCTCGCGATCCCCGGCGACGCGATCGAGCGGCGCCGTCCGCCGGCCTGAAGGGCTCCCCGATGAACCTTCTCCCCTTCCTCGCCGTGGCGACGAGCGGCGCCGTGCTGGCGACGCTCCTGCGGGGGCGACGCCGGGCGGGGACGCTCGTCGGGTTCGCCGGGGTTGCCGCCGCCCTCGTCGCGCTCGTCCTGACGGCGCCGGGCGAGACGCTCTCTCTTGGCGGTGGCGCCGTCTCGCTGACTGCCTATGCCCGGGTCCTCCTCGGCGTCGGGCTCGCCGGCGGGCTTCTCGTCCTGACGGTGAGCCGCCTGGCGACCTGGGAGGCCCCCGCGCCGGCCACGCTGCTGGTCGCCGTCGCCGGCCTCACGGTCGCCCTCGGCGTCGGCGGCGCCATCCCCGGGCTCCTCGCCATCGGGGCGACGTCGGCGCTGGCTGCCGCGGTGGCCCTCGCCCACCCCGCCACGCCGCTCCGCGTCCGCGCCCTGGCGCGAGAGGCGCGCGGGGCGACGCTGGCCATGACGATCGGCCTGGTCGCCGTGAGCCTGGCGCCCGAGGCGATCGGCGGCCTGGCCGTCCACCCCCAGGTCGCCGGGCTGGCCGCGGTGGCCGCCGGGCTGGCCCTCGGCCACCGCTTCGGCGCGATCCCGCTCCACGCCCGCGTCGCCCGCCTGTCCGACGCCGCGCCCGCGTCGGTCCTGCCGGCGCTCCTCGCCCTGATCCCCGCCGGCTGGGCCGTCGTGCTCCTGGGCTGGGCCCCCGACACGCTGGGGCCCGCGGCACCGGTCCTGGGCTGGGATGGGACGCTCCTCGTGATCGTCGGGCTCGCGACGCTCGTCCTCGGGACGCTCGCCGCGCTCCTCCAGGATGACCTCCTCCGGATCGTCGCCTACACGGTCGTCCTCGACGCCGGCGTCGTCCTGCTGGGGTTCTCCTCGCTCGACCCGGCCGGCCGCGATGCGCTCCGGGCCTGGCTCGTGCCCTTCGTCGCCAGCCGGGCCGGGCTCGTCGGCTGGGTCATCGCCTTCCGCGCGGCCTTCGGCACGACCCGCCTGTCCGAGGCCCGGGGCTGGCTTCGCCGGGCGCCGGCGCTCGGCGTCGGCGCTCGCCGCGATCGCGGCCGCCACCGTGGGCTGGCCCGGCGTGCTGGTCTGGGATGCCCGGCTGGCCGCGCTCGGGGCCGCCACGGGAGGTCCCGCCCTCCTCGTGGCGACCTTCGCCGCGTTCGGGACGGCGGTCGCCGTGGCGCGCGTCCTGGGCACGGGCCTCGGCCGCCTCGCGCCCCGGGTCGCCGCCGCTCCCGGCGAGCTGGCGCGCGTGCCGGCGGGGCTGCGCGCCGCGGCCCGGGCGCTGCGGCACGCCCGGGGGGCGACGCGTCGCGACCCTGCGAGCGGCCTCGCACGAGGCCCGGCCGCTGCTCGAGATGAACCGCACGCCGCTGCGGGCCCTCGTCGTCGTGCTCCTGGCGGGACTGGCCCTGATGACCGCCGGCGGGGCCTTCGGCATCCGCAGCGCGGCGGCGGACCTCGACCTGCCGGCGGCGATCCCCGCCGCACCGACCCCGGACATGCCGTCGCTCGCCGGACCGACCCCCTCGCCGGAGGTCCCGCTCGAGCCGGCAGGCACGGCCGCACCGGCCCCCTAGGCCAACGGCCGGTGGCCCGGCCCGTCGCGCGCTCAGCCCTCCGGGGCGAGCACCCAGCGGTCGACCTCGCGGGCGTACTCCACGATCCCTTCCGGGAACCAGAGCGCGAGCTCGGCGGCCGCGGTGTCCGGCCCGTCCGACGCGTGGATCAGGTTCTGCGAGACCTCCAGGGCGAAGTCCCCCCGGATCGTCCCCGGAGCGGCCTCCCAGGGCCGCGTCGGGCCCACCATGGAGCGCACGACGGCGATCGCGTTGGGGCCCTCCACGGCGATCGCGACCAGCGGGCCCGAGGTGATGAAGGCGACGAGACCGGCGAAGAAGGGTCGCTCGCGGTGGACCGCGTAGTGCTGCTCCGCGAGCTCGCGGCTCACCGCGACGAGCTTGAGGCCGACGAGCTTGAGGCCCTTGTCCTCGAGGCGGGCCAGGACGCGGCCGACGAGGAGGCGCTGGACGCCGTCGGGCTTGATCAGGACGAGGCTGCGTTCGGTCACTGGGGACTCCGTTGCGGGCCGGCCTCGGCCGGCCCGAGGGCGAGACGTTCGGCCGAAGCGTAGGCGATCCGGGCCTCGTCGTGGCGCCCCGCGGCCCGCAGCGCCTCGGCCCGCACGAAGGCGAGGGCGGCGACCGGGTCCGGCTCCGGCGTGGCCGCATCGAGGGCCGCCAGCACCGCCTCGGCGGCCGCGCGGTCGGCCCGCAGGGCGAGGGCGAGGACGATGGCGGCGCGGGCCGGCGCCTCGTCGAGGAGCTCCGTGCCGGCCGCCAGGAGCGAGGCTGCCGACGGCGACAGCGACGCGCCCGCGGCGACGCGCCGGCGTCGCGGCTCCGCCAGCAGCGGGCTGCGCCGGCGCGGGCGGCACCGCGGGTGGCGACCGGCCGGGCGGCACCGCGGGTGGCGCCGCGACCGGCGCCGGCCGGGGCTCCGTGGTGGCCGCGCCCGCCGCGGGCGCCGGGGCGACCGCTCCTTCCCACGGCCAGGCCGCGCGGGCCGCGATTCCGGCCAGGATCGCGTCGAGGGATCGGGCGTCGCCGATTCGGGCGGCCGCGGCATCCACGTGGGCGGCGGCAGCGTCCGGGGCGCCCCGGCCGCGGCGGCCTCGGCGCTGATGACGTGGGCAAGGGCGCCCGATTCGCCGCCGGCATCGCCGTCCTCGAGCCAGGCGGCGGCCGCGACACCGGCGCCGGCGAGGTCGCCGGTCCGCCAGCGCACCTCGGCGAGGTCAAGGATCCCATCGCGGTCCAGGTCGTCCCGGCCGGCCAGCGCCTCGAGCTCGGCCCGGGCGAGGGCATGCGACCCACCGCGCAGGTGCAGCCGGGCGATGCGGAGGTCGGCGCCGCGCGTGCTCGCCGCCCGATCGGTCGCGGGACTGCTCATCGGGAGGCCGGGATCCGCAGCGTCGCGCGCCAGGGCCCGCCCCTTGCCGGCCGGGGCCACGACGGCCAGCCGGAGGCCCTCGTCGTGGAAGAGGCGCCCGGCCAGGTCGGCGACCTGCTCGGCGGTGACCGCCTCGATCGCGGCCAGCGCCTCGTCCGGCGTCATCACCCGGTCGTGGAGCGCCTCCTGCGTGCCGATCCACGACGCCAGGTAGCGCGTCTCGTCGAGCCGCAGCTCCAGGCGCCCGCCGAGGTAGGCCTTGACCTTGTCCATCTCGGCGTCGGGCACCCGCACGTCGCGGAGCCGGGCGAGCTCGTCCAGCACGGCGGCGATCGTCGGCCGGATCTTGGCCGGATCGACGCCGGCGTAGACGGAGACGACGCCCGCGTCGGCATAGCTGACGATCGAGCTCCCCACGTCGTAGGCCAGGCCGCGCTCTTCGCGCACCTCGAGGAAGAGGCGGCTCGACATCCCGTCGCCAAGGACGGCGTTGAGGACGGAGAGCACCCACTGGTCGGGGTGATCGCGCCGCAGGCCCGGCACGCCCACGATGAGCTGCGCCTGGGTGGTGGCGCGGGTGGCCCGCACGAAGCGCTCCCCGGCCGGGATCGCCGGCGCCGGCGCGAAGGCGGGGGTCACGCCGTTCCCCGTTCCGAACGCCTCGCCGGCAAGGCGCGACCAGGTCCTCGTGGGCCAGGTCGCCGGAGGCGGCCACGACCACGTTCGCGGGCCGGTAGTAGGTGCCCCAGAAGCGGTGGATCGCCTCCGCCGGGAGGGCCCGGACGCTCTCCTCGGTGCCGGCGATCTCCCGGCCGAGGGGCGTGTCGTCGAAGACGGCCAGGTCGAAGAGCACGCTGACGTGCTCGGCCGGATCGTCGAGGTAGGAGCGGATCTCCTCGACGATGACGTCGCGCTCGCTGCTCGATCTCGTGCTCGTCCAGGAGCGGGCCGGACGACGAGCTCGCCGAGCACGGTCATGGCCAGTGGCAACGTGGCGGACCGGCACGCGGACGTAGTAGACCGTCGTCTCGCGGTCGGTCGAGGCGTTGAAGGTGCCGCCGATCCCCTCCACGGCCTCGGAGAGCGCCCGCGTCGTCGGGAAGGCCTGCGTCCCCTTGAAGGTGAGGTGCTCCATGAAGTGGGCGCAGCCGGCCTGGTCGGCGCCCTCGTGGCGCGAGCCCGCCAGGACGTGCGCCTCGATCGTGACCGACCGGGACCCGGGCAGCCGCGCGGAGATGACGCGCGGCCCGTCGGGCAGCGCCGTGCGTTCGAACATCGGGCGGAAGGGTAGCTGAAACGCCGCCGTCACGAACGCCGACGGCCCGGCGGCCGGCCCGCGGGGGACCATCCCGGCCCCCGATGCGGGTCCAACGGCCCTTCGGCGGGGCAGTGCGCGGGCTATTCTTGGGGGGCGTGATCCGGCCTGGGCCCGGGCCCATCGCCGGTCGATGTGCCGCGACCTCGCGCCCTATGGCCCGCGGCGCCGCAACGCATGGTGACCGCTTGGAGGAGAGGACACGATGGCCAGCCGCCTCATGAAGCCGTTGTCGCTGCTCGCGGCAGGTGCGCTCATCGTCAGCGCCTGCTCCTCGGGCGGTGGCAGCCCAAGCCCGTCGTCGGGTGCCGCCGCCTGCGAGGCCGGTGCCGCCGCCGGCCTGACCCAGATCCCGGAGATCGTCGAAGGCAAGTTCAACGTCGCCATGGTCCTCATCGGACCGCACAACGACGGCGGCTGGAGCCAGGCCCACTACGAGGGCCTGGTCTACCTCTGCGAGAACATGCCCGACTCGCACGTCGCCTACATCGAGAACGTCCCCGAGGGCGACCGACTCCGAGCAGGTCTTCCGGAGCCTCTCGCGCAAGGGCTTCAACTTCATCATCGGCACCTCCTTCGGCTACATGGACCCCATGGAGACGGTGGCCAAGGAGTTCCCCAAGATCACCTACCTCCACCTGACGGGCTACAAGTCGAACGGCACCAACTACGGCAACTTCTTCGGCGCCATGGAGGACTTCAAGTACCTCGCCGGGATGCTCGCCGGATCGCGGGCCAAGCTCGACGGCAACCCGAAGATCGGGTACATGGCCACGTTCCAGATCCCGGAGGAGATCCGCCTCGGCAACGCCATCATGCTGGGCGTCAAGAAGACCTGCCCCGAGTGCACGATGGACGTCCGGTGGATCAACACCTGGCACGACCCGGTCCTGGAGAAGGAGGGCGCAGCGTCGCTCTTCGACGCCGGCGCGCAGGTCGTCTTCACCGGCGCCGACACCGGCGCCGTGGCCGACGTGGCCCAGGAGAAGGGCAAGTGGGGCGTCACCTACGACCACCCGGCGTCCTGCAAGGTCGACGCACTGCCTGACCGCCCCGTACTGGATCTGGGGCCCCGAGTACAAGCGCATCGCGGAGCAGGTCAAGGCCGGGACCTACAAGGCCGGCTACGAGTACTTCGACGCCGACTCGAAGGCGATGGGCCTGCTCGGCTTCATGGAGGGCGAGACGCCGCGGCTGGGCATCAAGGACCTGCCGGCCGCCGACGTCCAGCTGGTCAAGGACACCCTGGCCAAGATGCTCAAGGGCGAGTTCACCCGCTTCGACGTCTTCGCCGGGCCGATCAAGGACAACACGGGCAACGAGGTCCTCGCCGCCGGCGAGAAGCTGGTGCAGACCGACCTCGACCAGTTCCCGCCGCCGCTCGGCGCGAGTGCACCGGCATCTGCATGCAGTGGTTCGCCGAAGGCATCAACGGCGAGCTCCCGAAGTAGCAGCCTCTGGATCGAGGCCCGCGACGACTCGCTCGTCGCGGGCCTCTTCATTCCACGGAGCCCGGTCCATCGCATGAGCGACGCCCCGCCCGACCCTCGCCCGCTCGCCGTCGAGATGCGGGGGATCGTCAAGCGCTTCCCCGGCGTCGTCGCCAACGACGGCGTCGACTTCGACCTGCGCACCGGGGAGGTCCACGCGCTGCTCGGCGAGAACGGCGCCGGCAAGAGCACGCTGATGAACGTGCTCGACGGGCTCTACCGGCCGGACGCCGGCGCGATCGCCGTGTTCGGGCAGCCGGTCGAGTTCCGCTCGCCGCGCGACGCCATCGCGGCGGGCCTCGGCATGGTCCACCAGCACTTCACCCTGGTGCCCACCCAGACCGTGACCGAGAACGTCCTGCTGGGCCTGCCCCGACCGCGATTCCGCCTCGACGCCGGCCGCTACGACGACGAGATCGCCGACCTCGCCGGCCGCCACGGCCTCGCCGTCGACCCCCGGGCGCGCATCTGGCAGCTGTCGGTCGGCGAGCAGCAGCGCGTCGAGATCCTCAAGATGCTCTACCGCGGCGCCCGGGTCCTCATCCTCGACGAGCCGACGGCCGTCCTGGCACCCCAGGAGGCGCTGGACCTCTTCCGCACCCTCCGCTCGATGGTCGCCGGGGGGACCGCGATCGTCTTCATCAGCCACAAGCTGGCCGAGGTGGCCCAGATCGCCGACCGCGTCACGGTGATGCGCCGCGGTCGGGTCGTGGCGGCGGGGATCCCGACCGGCGGAGACCACGACGGCCGCCCTGGCCCGCCTGATGGTCGGCCGGGAGGTCCTCGAGACGATCGAGCGGACCCAGCGGCCAGCCGGCCCCGTCGTCCTCGCCGTGCGGGACGTGGAGGCGGAGGGCGACCGCGGCCGGCCGGCGCTCCGGGGCATCACCCTGGAGGTCCGCTCGGGCGAGATCCTCGGCGTCGCCGGGGTCGCCGGCAACGGCCAGTCGGAGCTGGCCCAGGTCCTCACCGGCCTCCGCCCCTGCAGCGGCGGGTCGATCACGGTCAACGGCGTGGAGGTGGGCGGCAAGACGCCGCGCGACGCGATCCTGCAGCACGTGGCCCACGTGCCGGAGGACCGGACCGGGGTCGGCTCGGCGCCGAACCTCTCGGTGGCCGACAACCTGATCATGAAGAGCTACCGCGACGCCCCGGTGGCGCGGCGCTGGACGATCGACACGGGAGCGGTGCGTCGCTTCGCGAACCGGCTCCGGGAGACGTACTCGATCGCGGCGCCGTCGGTCGAGACGGAGGCCCGCCTCCTCTCCGGGGGCAACCTGCAGCGCCTCATCCTGGCCCGCGAGATCGCGTCGGAGCCGCGCCTCATGGTCGCCGTCCAGCCCACCCGCGGCCTCGACGTGGGGGCCATCGCGACCGTCCACCGTCTCCTGATGGACCAGCGCGCGGCCGGGGCGGCGACCATCCTGATCAGCGAGGACATCGACGAGGTCCTTGCCGTGGCCGACCGGGTGGCCGTCATGTACGAGGGTCGCCTCGTCGGGCTCTTCGACACGGCGGACGCCGACGTCGCCGAGATCGGCCTCCTGATGACGGGCGGCCGCACCGCCCCCCCAGCGGAGCCGGCCGCCGCGCCGGGCGCCCCGTGACGGCCACCGCCCCGACCAGCCGCCCGGCTCGAGCGGGAGGCCGCCGGGGCTGGTCGCTCCGCCTCGAGCGCCGCCTCGAGATCCCCCGCTGGCTGCCCGCCGCCACCACGGCCGGCGCGCTCGTCGCGTCGCTCGTCATCAGCGGCGATCGTCCTCTGGTTCGCCGGCGGCGACCCGGTCGCCATCTACGCCCACATCGTCCGCTCGTCCTTCGGGAGCCTCGGGGTCCTCTCGGACACGCTGGTCAAGGCGACGCCGCTCATCCTCACCGGGCTCGCCTGCGCCCTGGCCTTCCGGATGCGCCTCTGGAACATCGGCGCCGAGGGCCAGTTCCTCATGGGGGCCTGGGGGGCGTCGGCCGTGGTGCTCATCCCGATCGTGCCGGCCGGCACGCCGGCGATCGTCACGCTCCCCCTGATGATGGTGGCGGCCATGGCCGCCGGCGCCGCCTACGGCGCGATCCCGGGGCTGCTCAAGGCCGTCCGCGGGGTGAACGAGATCATCGTCACCCTGATGCTCAACTACGTCGCCCTCCTGTGGCTCTCGTACTGGGTCTTCGGCCCGTGGAGCGAGGGCGGCTTCCAGCTGTCCCGGCCCTTCCCCCCGGAGGCCTGGCTGCCCCGTCTCTCGGACGCGGCCGAGGCCGTCCCGGCGTTCGCCGGGCTGACCGTCCACGCTGGGCCTCGCCTTCGGCCTCGTGGCCGCCATCCTCGTGCGCTTCTACCTCTTCCGGAGCCGCAGCGGGCTACGAGGTCCGGCTCATCGGGGACAGCCCGCGGGCCGCCCGCTACGCCGGCATCGACGTCACCCGGAAGACCATCATCGTGTTCGCGATCTCGGGCGCGCTCGCCGGCCTCGCCGGCATGAGCGAGGTCGCGGGCGTGGTCCACCGCGTCCAGCAGGTCATCTCCCCGGGCTACGGCTTCACCGCGATCATCGTGGCCTACATCGCGAAGCTCCACCCGTACGGCGTCATCGCCGCCGCGATCGCCTTCGGGGCGCTCATCCTGGCCGGGCGCGAGATCCAGCCGTCCGGGATCCCGGCGATGATCCAGGGGATCATCCTCTTCTCGCTCATCGCCAGCGAGGTCTTCCTCCGCTACCGGATCCGGCTCGAGCGGCGGGACGGCTGATGGACCCCACGATCATCCTCGCCGCCGGCGTCGCCTCGGGCACCGTGTTCCTCTTCGCGGCCGTGGGCGAGATCTTCGCCGAGCGCGCCGGCGTCCTGAACCTGGGCGTCGAGGGGATGATGCTCATGGGCGCGGTCGTCGCCTTCGGGACGGCCGTCGGCGACCGGGAATCCCGTGGCTCGGCCTCCTGCTCGGGACCCTGGCCGGCGGCGCCCTCTCCGTCCTCCACGCGGTCATCACGATCAGCTTCCAGGCCGAGCAGGTCGTCTCCGGGCTGGCCCTGACCTTCCTCGGCTCGGGCCTGGCCCGCGTCCTCGGCGAGGACCTCTCGAAGGCCGGCGCGATCTCGCTCCTGCCGAAGATGACGGTGCCCCTCCTCTCGGAGGTGCCCGCCATCGGGCCGATCTTCTTCACCGACCAGAGCGTGCTCGTCTACGCTCGGCTTCGCGGTCGTGCCCCTGGCCTGGTACTGGATCGGGCGCACCCGGCCGGGCCTCCACCTGCGGGCGGTCGGCGAGAGCCCGACGGCGGCCGACTCGCTGGGCGTGGACGTCTACCGCCTGCGCTACGCCTACGTGATCGTCGGCGGCCTCTTCGCCGGGCTGGCCGGGGCGACGATCACGCTCGCCGTCTCGCCGGGCTGGTTCGGCGACCTCACCGTGAACGGCGCCGGCTGGATCGCCGTCGCCCTCGTGATCTTCGCCCAGTGGAGCCCGATCCGGGCGGCCGTGGGGGCCTACCTCTTCGCCGCGATCCGGCGGATGGTCATCGACATCCAGGGGCCGCCGGAGCTGTTCGGGTTCCCGAATCCCTTCTTCCAGGACCACAACCTGACGTTCTTCCTGCAGATGATCCCGTACGTCCTCATCATCGCCGTGCTCGTGGCCGTCTCGGGCGAGGCGCTCCGCAAGCGCCTCGGGGCGCCGGCAGCCCTCGGGATCCCGTACGTGCGGGGCGAGCGCGGCCACTGAGCCCCCGCCGGGCGGCCGCGCCGGGAGCGGGCTGGCGCTCGCGAGCCGAGGGCGGCGCGGTCCCCGGGACCCTCAGGCGCCCTCGTCGACGTCGGGACCCATCAGCTCCATCTGGACGAACCCGGTCGTGTCGAAGGCGAGCTGCTCGGGGTCCCGGGCAGCGCCCTCGCCGAGCGGGGCGAACTCGAGGACGACTCGCTCGTCGCCCTGGACCAGGGCGTACACGATGAGCTGGTCGGGCCGGGTCTCGAACTCGAGGTGCTCGAAGGAGTCGACGTTCAGGCAGATCGACACGGGCGTGAAGTACGAGGAGGTCTCGGGCTCGTCGATGACGACCCGC
The DNA here is from genome assembly GCA_963827965.1 of uncultured Chloroflexia bacterium. Lineage (GTDB taxonomy): Bacteria > Chloroflexota > Limnocylindria > Limnocylindrales > CSP1-4 > CTSoil-043. The sequence goes on from CAWHCW010000019.1 coordinate 72,922, forward strand.
TCGACCCAGCCGGTGCCGTGGGCCACCAGGTCGCGGCCGCGGAAGTAGCGATACGAGACCGTCTGCTTGATGAGCGGCCGGAGCAGGTTGTGGATGTCCGTGCGCGACGAGACGATGCCGCTGTTGACGAAGAACTTGGCGGGCGTCGGGCGGGCCATGGGAGCACCTCCTGCGCGGGCCGGATCGGGCGGGACGGGCGCGCGGCAGACCATCGCGAGGGCCGGGACGGGCGCCGCGGGGATCGTAGCGCACCGCGGGCGGGCCGAGGAGGCCTATCATCGGCGGGTGCTCCTCGTGATCGATGTCGGCAACACGAACCTGCGCCTCGGCACGGCCCGCGACGGGTCGCTGGTCGCCACCCGCCGGGCCGCCACCCCGACCGCGGCCACGCCGGACGAGGTCGAGGTCCTCCTCGCGGCGCTGCTCGGCCTCGACGGCCTCCGCCTCGACGACATCGGGTCGATCGCCCTCGCCTCCACCGTGCCCGCCGTCACCGTGGCCGTCGAGGCGGTCGCCGCGCGCCGGACGATCGCCTGCGTCACGGCGTCGGCCGTCACGATTCCGCTCCCGGTCCGGGTCGACCGGCCCGCCGAGGTGGGGCCGGACCGGCTCGTGAACGCCTTTGCGGCCGCCCACCTGTACGGCACCCCGGCCGTCGTCGTCGACTGCGGCACGGCCACGACCCTCGACGCCGTCGACCAGGGCGGGGCCTTCGTCGGCGGCGCGATCGCCCCCGGCCTGGTCCTGGGCCTCGAGGCGCTCGCGACCCGGACCGCCAGCCTGCCGCGCGTGGAGCCGCGCCTCCCGGACGGCCCGATCGGCCGCGACACGGCCGCCGCGATCCGGGCGGGGACCGTCCTCGGCCACCGGGCGATGATCGAGGGGCTCCTGGCGCGGATGCGCCGCGAGCTGGCGGGCGGAGCGGGCCTCGCGCCGCACGACGTCCGGGTCGTGCTCACCGGCGGGCTCTCCGCGCTGCCCTGGGCGCGGACGATCGAGGGCGTCGACGCGATCGATCCGGAGCTGACGCTGCGGGGCCTGATCCTCTTCCACCGTGCCGTGACCGGCACCGGCGAGGCCTGAGGGTGGACGCGGGCGAGCGGCTGGCCGGGCGGTTCATCGGCCTCGGGATCACCGGCTCGATCGCCGCCTTCAAGGCGGTCGACCTGCTCCGCCTCCTCCGCGCGGAGGGGGCCGACGTGCAGGTGCTCATGACGCCGTCGGCGACGCGCTTCGTGGCGCCGCTGACCCTCGCCGCGCTCTCGCGGCGCCACGTCGACGCGGAGGTGCTCGACCTCCTCCCCGACGGCCGGATCGGCCACGTCGTCACGGCCGACGCGGCCGACGCCATCGTCGTCGCCCCGGCGACCGCGCACTGGCTGGGGGCGATGGCCCACGGCCTCGCCGCGGACGTCGTGACCGCGACGTGCCTCGCCACGTCCGCGCCGGTCGTCGTGGCCCCGGCGATGGACGGCGACATGTACGCCCACCCGGCCACGCAGGCGAACGTCGCCATCCTCCGCGACGGCTTCGGGTACGCCATCGTCGAGCCCGAGAGCGGACCGCTCGCCTCGGGCCAGGTCGGCCCCGGCCGGCTGGCGGACCTCGGCGCGATCGTCGACGCCGTCGTGGCGGCGATCGGCGACCGTCCCGTGCGGCGGCCGGATCCTGCCGACCGCCCCCCGCGCCTCGCGGGTGCCGCGGCCACCCGGCTCGGGCGCGACGGCGACGACCTCGCGGGCCGCCACGTCGTCGTCACGGCCGGCGGCACGGCCGAGCCGATCGACCCGGTCCGCTTCATCGGCAACCGCAGCACCGGGACGATGGGCGTCGCCGTCGCCGAGGCTGCCCGCGATCGCGGGGCCCGGGTGACCCTCGTCGCCGGCATGGTCAGCGTCCCCCTCCCGGACGGCGTCGAGGTGGTCCGGGCCGAGACCGCCGCCGCGATGCGGGCGGCCCTCCGCCGCCTCCTGGAGCCCCGCGGCGGCGGCCCCGGGTTCGACGCCCTCGTCATGGCGGCGGCCGTCGCCGACTTCCGTCCGTCGGCGCCCGCCGACCGTAAGATCGAGCGCACGGATGGCGGCCTCACCCTCGAGCTCGTGGCCAACCCGGACCTCCTCGCCGAGGTCGGGCGGCTGGTCCGCGGCCTCGACGACGCGGGCCTGCCGGCGCGCCGTGCCGCTGCGCCCGCGGCCCGATCCTCGTCGGGTTCGCCGCCGAGACCGGCGGCCTCGGCGCGCGCCGCCGAGAAGCTCGCCCGCAAGCGCGTCGACCTGCTCGTGGCCAACGACGTGACCGAGGCGGGCTCGGGCTTCGGGACGGACACGAACCGGGTGACCCTGGTCGCCGCGGACGGGACGGAGGTCGCCCTGCCGCTCCTTCCGAAGCGCGAGGTCGCCGAGCGGATCCTCGACCGCGTGGCCGTCGCGCTGGACGCCCGCGACGCGGCGGCGCAGACTGGCGGGGACGAGCCCCCGCAGGAGACCCGCGTCCCGTGAGCGCCACCCCGGCCGGCCCCGCCCGCATCACCGTCGTCGACATCGCCCGGATGCACGCCGACGGCGAGCGGATCGCGATGCTCACCGCCTACGACTTCCCGACGGCCCAGCTGCGTCGACGAGGCCGGCATCCCGGCCATCCTGGTCGGCGATTCGCTCGGCCAGGTGATGCTCGGCTACGAGACCACGGTCCGGGTGACGATGGAGGAGATGCTCCACCACACCAAGGCGGTGGTCCGCGGGACGCGGCGGGCGCTGGTCGTCGGCGACATGCCGTTCCTCTCGTACGCGACGCCCGGAGGACGCGCTCGCGAACGCCGGGCGCTTCCTGCGCGAGGCCGGCGCCCAGGCGGTCAAGGTCGAGGGCGGCGTCCGGGCGGCCCGGATCATCGAGACGCTGGTCAAGGCCGGGATCCCGGTCATGGGCCACATCGGCCTCACCCCCCAGGCGATCAACGCGATCGGCAAGGTCCGGGTGCAGGGCAAGACCCGGGAGCAGGCGCGGGCCCTCCTCGCACGACGCGCTCGCCGTCCAGGAGGCCGGCGCCTTCGCGGTGGTCCTCGAGCTCGTGCCGGAGCAGCTGGCGGCGGCGATCACGGAGCGCCTGCGCATCCCGACGATCGGGATCGGGGCCGGCGCCGGCTGCGGCGGGCAGATCCAGGTGATCACCGACGTCCTCGGCCTGGGCTCCTTCGTGCCCGCGCCACGCCCGCCCGTACGCCGACCTGCGCGGAACGATCCTGGCGGCCGCGACCGCCTATCGCGCCGACGTCGAGGCGGGCACCTTCCCCGGCGACGCAGAGTCGACGCCGGATGGACGACGACGGTCCTCGACGAGGTGCTCGGCCGGGCGACCGCCGACCGGGCCGGGACCGCGGATTCGATCGTCGGGGGGATCCCGCTCGACCGCGACCTGTGATCGAGGAGCCGGAGGCGACCGCGGTCGCCGCGCCGGGCGTGCCGAGCCGGCCGGCCGGCCGGCCGCTCGTCGTCCGCTCTCGCGGCGAGCTCGCCGCCGCGCTGGCCGGGGCACCCCGGCCGCTCGGCCTCGTCCCGACGATGGGCTGGCTCCACGCCGGGCACCGCTCGCTCATCGCCCGGGCCCGGGCCGAGAACGCGACCGTCGCCGTCTCGATCTTCGTCAACCCCCGCCAGTTCGGCAGCCCGGCCGACATCGAGCGCTACCCGCGCAACGAGGCGCGCGACCTCGCGATCTGCGCCGAGGAGGGCGTCGACCTCGTCTGGGCGCCGGCCGTCGGCCGAGGTCTACCCGCCCGGGTTCGACACGACCGTGCGGGTCGGCGCGGTCTCCGGGCCGCTCGAGGGTGCCGCGCGCCCGGGCCACTTCGACGGCGTGGCGACGGTGGTCGCGGTCCTCCTCGGGCTGGTCCGGCCCGAGCGCGCCTACTTCGGCATGAAGGACGCCCAGCAGCTGCGGGTCATCGCCCGCATGGCGACCGACCTGGCCCTCGGCGACCGTGGTCCCCTGCCCCACCGTGCGCGAGCCCGACGGCCTGGCGATGAGCTCGCGGAACGTCCACCTCTCGCCCGCCGAGCGGGCAGCCGCGGCGGTCCTCCACCGGGCCCTGCAGGCCGGTCGCGCGCGACGCGACGCCGGGCGAGCGCGACGCGGAGGCGATCCGGGCGGCCGTCCGGGAGGTCCTGGCCACGGAGCCGCTCGCCGACGTCGAGTACGTGTCGCTCGCCGACGATACGACGCTCGCCGAGCTCGAGCGGATCGACGGCCCGGCGCTCCTCTCGCTCGCCGTCCGCTTCGGGTCGACGCGCCTCATCGACAACCTGGCCCTCTGACCGGCCGGGTCCGGCGGTCGACGGCGCCGTTCCGCCACGCGGGAACTGGCGGACCGTGCTGGCCGTCTCGGGGGCGTGACGCGGGCCGAGCCTGACCGCGTCGGTGCCCAGGGGTCTCCCCGATGAACGCCTCTCTCCGACCCACCCCCCTTCGCCTCCTCGGCGTGCTCGCCATCCTGTCGCTCGCCGTGGCGGCCTGCGGCGGGAGCGGCGCCGTCCGTCCTCACCGGCCGGCGCCCCGGCCGAAGCGCCCGGCGACGGCAGCGAGGCCGGGGGCCCGATCCCGGCCGCCACCGCGGCGCCAGCCGCCGCCGGCGATACCGACGAGATGCGCTACCGGGCCAGCGCGGACCTCACCGCGAGGGGTCCCCTCATCGTCCGGACCGGCCAGCTCAACCTCGAGGTCACGGTCCTCGACGACGCGCTCGTGGCGGCCGAGCAGGCGGTGACCGCCGCCGGCGGCTACGTCGCGGCATCGCAGCGCCAGGGCGACGACGAGAACGCCGGCGCCTCGGTCACCTACCGGATCCCGGTCGAGCGCTGGGAGGCCACCCTGGCCGCGCTGCGGAAGCTCGGCGTCAAGGTCCTCTCCGAGCAGACGGGCAGCGAGGAGGTCACCAGCCAGGTGGTCGACCTGGGCGCCCGCCTGGCCAACCTGCGGGCGACCGAGTCCGCCCTCCAGGCGATCATGACCAAGGCGACGAAGATCCCCGACATCCTGGAGGTCCAGTCCCAGCTGACCGGCGTCCGCCAGGAGATCGAGCAGCTGACCGCCCAGAAGCAGTCCCTCGAGGAGCGCGCCGCGATGGCGACGCTCACCGTCGGCTACTCCCTGCCGCCCACGGTCGCCGTCGCCCAGGTCCGGGAGGGCTGGGATCCCGCCAACGAGGTCGACCGCGCGGCGGCGACGCTCGTCGGGCTGGGCCAGGGCGTCGCGAACGCCGCGATCTGGTTCGTGATCGTCATGCTCCCCCTCGCCCTCATCCTCGGGATCCTCGTCGGCGTGGCCTGGCTCATCGCCCGCCGCTTCCGACCGCGCCCGGCCCCGCCGGCAGCCACCCCGACGCCGGAGGCGCCCGCCGCCTAGCAGATCTCCTGGCGGCGGAAGCTCCACCAGGCGAGGCCGAGCGTCGCCAGGATGAGGCCGACGTTCGCCAGCACCGGCCCCGCCAGGGGGTCCGGCACGGTGCCGACCGCCAGGGCACCCGCCGCGCCCCACAGGCCCGGAGGCATGTAGGGCCCGATCGCCGGCAGCGCCGCGAGGATGCCCGTCGCGACGAAGGCACCGAACCCGATCCCGCCGGCCGCCAGCCCCGACCGCGTCACCACGGAGGCCAGGAAGGTCAGCGCCGCGAAGGTCGCCAGCGAGAGCCACATCAGGGCGACCATGGCGGCGAACCCGAGCGACCGGCAGCGGCTCGAAGAGGATCGTCGTGTAGATCCAGCAGAGGACACCGGCCCCGCCGAGCGCCGCGGCGAGCAGGGCCCCGATCGCGACGACCTTGGCTGTGACGAACGCGCCGCGACCGATCGGCTTGGCCAGGAGGAACGCGGCGGTGCCGCGCTCCTTCTCCGCGGCCACCGAGCCCATCGTGACGAGGATCGCGATGAGGACGCCGAACTGGCCGATGTTCTTCGTGAACTGGGCCACGGCGTCGCCGACCGTCGGCTCCGGGATCATCCCCCCGAACTGCCCGCCGCCGACGGCCTCGACGATCTCCCGCACGTAGCGCGCGAAGACCGGGGACACGAGGCCGAGGACGGCGAAGACGGCCACCACGGCGACGAGGCGCATCGTCCGCGCCTGCTCGCGGATCTCCTTGCGGAGGAGGAGCCCGAAGCCGCTCATGGCAGCGGCCGCCGGAGGGTTCGGCGCCGGAGGTTCCGGCGGCTCGCCGCGCCGATCGGCGGCGCCGACGAGCTGGAGGAAGACGTCCTCCAGGGTCGGCCGGACCCGCTCGAAGCGGGCCAGCCGCACGCCCGCCGCGACCACGAGGGGGAGAGCCTCGGCGGCGGCCTGCTCGACGTCGGTCACGATCACCCGCAGGACCCCGTGGTCCTCCCGCACCTCGCGCGTCCAGGCGGCGGCGCGCAGGGCGGCGGCGAGCGTCGCCACCGCGGCGGCCTGGCCGGGCTCCGGGTCGAGCTCCAGGATCGGGCGGGCGTGGCGGCCCAGCAGCTCGCCCATGGGGGCCTCGGCGACGAGGCGCCCGTGATCGAGGATCGCGACCCGGTCGCAGATCCGCTCGACGTCGGTGAGGATGTGGGTGCTCATGAGGACGGTGCTCTCGCCACGCAGGCGCCCGATCAGCTCCAGGGTGTCGCGCCGGCCGCCCGGATCGAGCGCGCTGACCGGCTCGTCGAGGAGGAGGACGGCCGGCCGGGGCAGCATCGCCTGCCCGACCCCCAGCCGCTGGCGCATGCCGCCGGAGTACCCGCCGATGCGCCGTCGGGCGGCATCGCTGAGCCCGACGGTCTCGAGGACCTCGTCGACCCGCGACCGGAGGGCCGCCCCGCCCAGCCCGTAGGCCCGGCCCGACGAAGGTGAGCAGCTCGCGGCCGGTCATCCAGCCGTAGAAGCGCGGGTCCTGGTCGAGGTAGCCGATCCGGCGCGCCAGGGCCGTCCCCCCGCGGCCGACCTCGATGCCGGCCACGACCGCGGTCCCCGCCGTGGCCCGGCCGAGGCCGGTCAGCAGGCGCAGGGTCGTCGTCTTGCCGGCGCCGTTGGGGCCGAGGAAACCGAAGACGGACCCCGTCGGGACCGCGAGGTCGAGCGCGTCGAGCGCCACGACGTCGCCGTAGCGCTTGGTCAGGCCCCGCGCCTCGATGGCGAGCCCACTGGTCACCGGCTCGCGCTCACGCGTCCTCGCGGCCGACGAGGAAGTAGAGGATCGGCCCGATGAAGCTGACGAAGATGATGATGAGGGCCCAGACCACCTTGCTGTCGCCCTTCACCCGCCGCGTCGGGCGGGTCAGGTCGTAGAGGGCCAGGACCAGCAGCCCGAGCTGGATCAGGACGATCGGGATCAGGATCGCGAGGAAGGAGCCGACGTCCAGGTTCATCCGACCTCCGGTCGTTCAGGCGGCATCGATGGCCGCCGCGAGCATGCGGCCGGCGTCGAGGGACGCCGCAACGATCGACTTGATCATCTCGATCTTGCCCCGGTCGGCGGCGTGCGTCTTGACCAGGAGGTCATGAACATCGGAGGCCACGCGGTACGTGTCCTCGTCCAGGAAGCAGGCGAACAGGTCGGCCCGCCGGATCTCGTCGACGACGGCCGGGCGGGGGCGATAGCCCGACAGGACGAAGCCGACCGTCGCCGGCTCGACCTCGCCGCGGATCACCGCGGGGCGCCGCATCTCCGCCCGGTGGGCCCGGGCGAGGGCGATGATCACGTCCTCGCGGTCGCCGGCGACGATGACGATTCGCCGCCCGACCACGTGCTGGAGGACGTGGTGCGGCTCCATCGCCGCGACGCTGATGCCGCCGATCACGAGGTCGAGGTCCGGTCCGGCCACGAGGAGGTCGGCCCGGATCCCCTCCAGGATCATCGCCAGCGACGGGTTCGAGAGGATGGGGCGGTAGGGGATCACCCCGAGGAGCGGGATCCCGTGGCGGGCCAGGCCGCTCTCCAGGATCGTCGCGATCCCCGGCTGGGCGTCGACGTTCACCTTGTTGACGATCGCCCCGGCGACGGCGACGCCGTGGGCGGCGAAGTGGCTCGCGTTCAGCACGATCTCGTCGATCGGCCGCCCGACGCCGCCCTCGCTGATGATCACCGCCGGCGCCCGGAGCATCGCCGCGACGACGGCGTTCGAGAGGCCGATGACGGCACCCACGCCGGCGTGCCCGGTCCCCTCGATCAGGAGGACCTCCTTGTCGTCGACGAAGCTCGCGTGGGCGGCCGCGATCCGCGCCCCGAGGTCCTCGACGACCTCGCCGGCGATGTAGGCCTTGGTGAAGCCCCGCGGGATGTGGACCGGGCTCATCAGCGTCATCGGCTCGCGGAGGTCGAAGACCGCCTTGATCAGGACGGCGTCCTCGTCGGCGGGCACGCCGGTCTCGTCGACGATCGTCCGCTGGCCGACCGGCTTCATGAAGCCGGTCCGCAGGCCCTCGCCGAGGAAGCGGTCCATGAGCCCCAGCGAGGCGGTCGTCTTGCCCCGGTTCTGGCCGGTCGCGGCGAGGTAGAGGTGGCGCATCGGGGGCGCGCGGCGGCGGGATGGGAGCGAGCCGGCTGGCGCGGCTCAGCGCGGCGTCGTCTTGCGCTCGACGAGCGCGACGGCCTCGCGCAGGCGGCCGATCGTCTCGGCGTCGACGCTGTCGGGCTCGAGGTAGGGGCCCAGCCGCTCGAGGACGTCGCCGACGAGGCTCGAGGAAGACGCTGGCGTCGGCGACGAAGAACTGGGGCTCGTTGTTGTAGCGGACCAGGGTCAGGCGGCCCTGCAGGACGCGGCGGTCCTCCATGTGCGCGATCTGGGTCGCGAAGTTGTGGCCCTGGATCCCGTCGGGGTTGTTCAGGAAGTTCAGGGCGTTGTCGATCGCGAGGCCGAAGCGGGCCCGCCAGGCGACGAGGCGCTCGTGCACCTCGGGGGCGATCCGCACCTCGGCGACCTCGTCGAAGACCTCGGGCGCGACGGTCAGGAGCCCGACCAGGGTCGAGCCGGCCCGCGCCCCGAGCATCACCTGCAGGGACCGCTCGAGGGTGAAGACCTCGGAGTCGAAGCGCGGGCTGGTGATGACGTCGGTCAGGAGGTCCTCGACGTTGTCGAGGACCGCCGAGTCGGCCATCGCGCCGGCGAGGTGGAGGATCTCCTCCTTGAACAGGAACTTCTCTTCGTGGTCGAGCATGGCCGGATGGTACACCGCGGGAATCCCCGAGCCCCGGCTCGGACGGCCGGGGCTCGGGGGGTGCAGCCGGCGACGGAATGCGGCGAGGGGCTTACGGGTAGAGGCCGCGCAGGGCGGTCGCGTCGGCGACGCGCTCGACGGCGAGCAGGTACGCCGCGGTCCGCATGTCGACCGCTCGCGCTCGGCCATCGCGAGGACCTCGCCGAACGCGCGGTCCATGATCTCCTTGAGCTTGGCGTTGACGACGGCCTCGCTCCAGTGGTCGCGGTTGAGGTCCTGGACCCACTCGAAGTAGCTGACGGTCACGCCGCCGGCGTTGGCGAGGATGTCCGGGATCATGAAGACGCCCTTCTCCCGGAGGATCTCGTCGGCCTCGGGGGTCGTCGGGCCGTTGGCGGCCTCGGCGACGATCTTGGCCTTGACGCGGTCGGCGTTGCGGTCGGTGATCTGGTTCTCGAAGGCCGCCGGGATCAGGATGTCGCACGGCGAGCTCGAGGAGCTCGGCGTTCGTGATCGTCCGGGCGCCGGGGAAGCCGACGACGGTGCCGTGCTCCTTCTTCCAGGCGAGGACGCGGTCGATGTCGAGCCCGTTCGGGTTGTGGATCGCGCCGCCGGTGTCGGAGACGGCGATGACCGTGGCGCCCTCGTCGACCATCAGGCTGGCGGCGATGGAGCCGGCGTTGCCGAAGCCCTGGACGACGGTGGTCGTGCTTCGTGAGGTCCATGCCGAGGTGCCGGGCCGCCTCGACGATCGTGTAGACGCAGCCGCGCGCGGTCGCCTCGTTGCGGCCCTCGCGAGCCGCCGAGGCTGATCGGCTTGCCGGTGACGACGCCCGGGACCGTGTAGCCGACGTGCATCGAGTAGGTGTCCATCATCCAGGCCATGATCTGGGGCGTGGTGTTGACGTCCGGGGCCGGGATGTCGCGCTCGGGGCCGATGAGGACGCTGATCTCGGTGGTGAAGCGCCGGGTGAGCCCCTCGAGCTCCTTGAGCGAGAGCTTCTTGGGGTCGACGATGACGCCGCCCTTGCCGCCGCCGTACGGGATGCCGACGACGGCGCACTTCCAGGTCATCCACATCGCGAGGGCCTTGACCTCGTCGATGGTGACGTCCTGGTGGTAGCGGATGCCGCCCTTGGCGGGGCCGCGGCCCAGGTTGTGCTGGACGCGGTAGCCGGTGAAGACGCGGACCGTGCCGTCGTCCATCTTGACCGGGAAGGGGACGGTCAGCTCGCGTCGCGGCTCGCGGAGGACCGCGCGGAGCCCCGGGTCCAGGTGGAGGCGTTCCGCGGCGAGGTCGAACTGGCGCTGGGCGACCTCCCAGGCGTTGATGGGGGGCGCCGCCTGCTCGGTGGTCATGGAGAGGGGTTCCTCCTGCCGGGGCCCCCTTCGGGGTGCCCCCGTCTTCGTCCGCCCCTGCGGGGCGGCCATGCTGCCGCCTCCGGGACGGCTGCCGGCCGCGGCGCGCGACCCGCTCGCGGCGGGCCGTCGCAGCGCGACGGAGTTCACACCGGGCCGATCATCCAGTCGGCCGATCCCCGCCGCATAGGGCCGAACGGGGACGCTTCCCCCGGGCGGATCGGCCCGCAGGACAGGCGCAATGGTACCGTCACCGGCCCGTATCCGTCCCGCAACCCTGGCTCCCCGTCCGGCCGGGAGCCGGCGCTACCGCCGCAGGAGCACCACGGCGCCGACGCAGCCGGGGCCGACGTGGGGCCCCACCGACGGCCCGATGACCTCGGTCGTGACGTGCGCCGGATCGACGCCGCCGGGCAGGCGCGCCAGCACCTCCGTCCGGAAGGCGTCGAGGTCGGTCGCGCCCGAGTGGAGGAACGCGATCCGCTCCACCGGCCTCGCGGTCAGGAGCTCGACGGTGCGGGCCCGGGCCTTCACTCGCGTCCGAACCTTGTCGGCGGTCTCGACCAGCCCGTCGATGACGGTGATGATCGGCTTGATCGAGAGGACGGTGGCGATGGCCGCCCGCGCGGGCGAGAGACGGCCGCCCTTGCGGAGGTACTCGATCGTGTCGAGGGCCACGTAGAGGTCGATGTCGGCGACGCGGGCGCGGACCCGGGCCGCGATCTCGGCGGCCGGGATGCCGGCTGTCGCCATCTCGGCCGCGACCAGGGTGAGGAGCCCGACGCCCATCGAAGCCGAGGCGGAGTCCACCAGGTGGATCTCGCGCCCCGGAAGGCCCTGCGCACCAAGCTCGGCGCTCTTGAGGGTCGCCGACAGCTTGGCGCCGACACTGACGCAGACGATGGCCTCGGCGCCCGCCGCGAACTCCGCCTCGAAGGCCGCCTGGAAGTCTCCCGGCGAGGCTGCGGCCGTCGTCGGGAAGGGTGCGTCGGGGGCCACCATCCGGGCCCAGAACTCGGCGGTGGAGAGGTCGACGCCGGCCTGGAACTCGCTGTCGCCGAACCGCACGTAGAGGGGGACGATGCGGATGCCGTGCGCCGCGGCGGCCTCCACGGACAGGTCCGCCGTCGAGTCGGTGATGATGGCGACGCGCCCCATGGGGCCTCCTCACTCCACTCCCCGCTCGCCGTCCGGGCGGTGCCGGGAGCGCGGCGGACAGGTCCCGCGCATGATACGGGACGGTCGGGCCCGCGCCGGCCGGCCCGGCCGCGGGCGGAGCTGCGATTCCGCGCTCAGCGCCGCCGCACGAACGCGGCACCCATGAGGCCCGGCCCCAGGTGCGGGCCCGTCGAGGCGCCGATGAGCCCGCTCGAGACGTGGGCCGGGTCGACGCCACCGGGGATCCGGGCGACCAGCGCGTCGCGGAACGCCTCGACCTCCGCCCGCGGGCTCGTCGGCGTGTGAAGGATGGCGAGCCGCTCGACGGGAGCCGCGCTGATCAGCTCGAGCACCCGCTCACGGGCCTTCACCCGCGTCCGCGGCTTCTCGGCCATCGTCACCAGCCCGTCGACGACCGTGATGATCGGCTTGACCGAGAGGACCGTCCCGATCGCGGCCCGCGCGGCCGACAGGCGGCCGCCCTTGCGGAGGTAGTCCAGGGTGTCGATGGCGACGAAGAGGTCGATGTCCGCCAGGCGCGCCGTGACGGCCGCCGCGATCTCCGCGGCCACGACACCGGCTGCCGCCATCTCGGCGGCCAGGAGGGCCGCGAAGCCCGTCGACATCGAGGTCGTCATGGTGTCGATGACGTGGATCTCCCGACCGGGCAGCGCCTCGGCCGCCAGCGTCGCGCTCTGGAACGTGGCGGACAGCTTCGAGCCGATGGTCGGGCAGACGATCGCCTCCGCCCCCCCGGCGAACAGCTCCTCGAACGTCTCCTGGAACGTGCCGGGCGAGGGCGCCGCCGTCGTGGGGAACGGGGCGTCCGGCGCCAGCATCCGGTCCCAGAACTGCTCGGTGGAGAGGTCGACGCCGACCCGGAACTCCTCGCCGCCGAAGCGGACGAAGAGCGGCACGATCCTCAGGCCCGCGGGTGCCGCCAGGGCCGGCGCCAGGTCCGCCGTGGAATCGGTGACGACCGCGACACGGCTCATGGGTCCTCCTCGCTGCCCCTCGCGCGGATCATACGGCCCGCCGAGGGGTCGCACGGCTCAGGTCGGGCGGGGCGACCTCGACCTCGGTGCGACCGACGCCGTGCTCGTAGGCGCGCAGCCGCCACAGTGGCAGGAGGGCCACGACGAGGAGCACCAGCGTGGCCACGAGCAGGCCGTCGATCCCGCGGGCGTCGGCGGCGATCCCGCCGGCCAGGCTGCCGATGATCTGGCCCACGGCGAGGAAGACGGAGTAGAGCCCCATGATCGCGCCCCGGTCCCGCGGGTACGGCTCGGACATGTCGGCCAGGAGGCCCAGCGCGGCCGGGGTGGCGCCGGCGAGGACGAAGAGGCCCCCCACGATGAGCACGAGGAAGCCCCCCAGGAGCAGCCCGGGCAGCCCGCTCCCGTGGTTGAGGGCCAGCGCAGCCGCGGCGAGGACGCCGCCGCCGCCGATCCCGTAGCCGATGATCGTCGTCCGCCGCAGCCGCCTGAACCGGTTGCCCCAGTACGACGAGCCCGGCGAGGAAGACCAGCATCCCGACCCCCAGCCCGGCGCTGACCGCGAGCGGGCGTGAAGCCCTGCATGAGGAGCTGGTCCGCGAACTCGGGCGTGGGCTCGCGGATCAGCTGGAAGATCGACTGGGCCGTCCACAGCCCGATGACCGCGTTGATGGCGATCCAGGTCGGCGCCAGGAGCCAGACGTGGGCGCCGCGCAGGATCTCCCAGTAGCGGGCCAGCGTCGTCCGCCGCTCGTGCTCGTGGCCGGCGCGGTCGACGCGCGGGTCGCTGATGCCGAAGCGGTAGATGCACCACGAGACGCCGTAGAGGACGGCGTTGACGAAGAAGGCGACGTTGCCGAGCGCCGTGTAGACGACGCCCGCGGCCACGATGCCGCCGCCGAGCCCGGCGAGCGTCGCCGCCTCGAAGCGCGCGACGGCGCGGCCGCGCAGGCCCTCGTTCGCCGACGGTGGCGATCGCGACGAAGCCCAGGATCGCGGGCACGCTGGCCGCCGTCGAGGCGCCCTCCAGCCAGCGCGTCGCGCCGAGGAGGACGAGGCTCGTGGTGATCCCGGTGAGGACGACCGCCACGGCGCCGAAGGCCGGGCCCAGCTCCATGATCCGGTGGTAGCCGAAGCGGTCCGCGAGCGTGCCGAAGACGGGCGACAGGACCAGCTCCGCGGCGAAGAACGAGGCCGTGAAGAGGCCCAGCACGATCGCGTCGACCCGCTCGCCGCCGTATGCGGGCAGGTCGTCGAGGTAGTAGACGAGCATGGCGCCCGTCAGGCCCGTGCTGAAGCGGAGGGTGAACGTCCCGAGGACGACGGCCCACAGCGAGCGATCCATCCCGCGCAGGGTACGCGGCCGGCGAGGCCGGCGGGAGGGGCTGCCGCGCGGCACCTACAATCGGCACCGTGGAGACGCCCCGCCCGCTCGTTCCCGCTCCTCTCGCCCGCGGCGGGCGCGGCGCCGTGGTGGCGCCCCACCACCTGGCGACCGCGGCCGGCCTCGGGATCCTGCGCGCCGGCGGGACCGCGGTGGACGCGGCGATCGCGACGAACGCGGTCCTGGCCGTCGTCTTCGGCGAGGCCTGCGGGATCGGCGGCGACGCCTTCTGGCTCATCTGGGACGAGGCCGCGGCGGCGCAGGTCGCGCTCAACGGCTCCGGGCGGGCCCCGGCGACGGCGGACGCGGCAGCCCTGCGGGCCCGCGGCCTGGCCGCGCTCCCCTTCCGCGGCCCCCTCACGATCACGGTGCCCGGCGCCGTCGCGTCGTGGGGCGACGCCCACGCCCGCTTCGGACGGCTCCCGCTGGGCGGATCTCCTCGCCCCCGCGATCGAGCTGGCCGGCGGCGGCTTCCCCGCCGACGACCACTTCACCCGGGCAGTCGAAGGCTCGGCATCGGTCTTCGCCCGCGAGCTCGGCGACGGCGCCCGCGGCTGGGCCGCGACCTACCGCCCCCACGGCCGGCCGTGGCGCCCCGGCGAGCGGGTCCGGCTCCCGGCCCTCGCGGCGACGCTGGAGCGGCTCGCGGCGGCGGGGGCGCACGACTTCTACAGCGGCGAGCTGGCGGCGCGCCAGGCGGCCGGGCTCGCGGCGGCCGGCAGCGAGATCACGGCCGCGGACCTGGCCGCCCACGCCTCCACCTGGGAGACGCCGCTCTCCCTCGACTACCGGGGCGCGCTCGCCACGACCCACCCGCCCAACAGCTCGGGCCTCGTCGGCCTCGAGATCCTCAACATCCTGCGGGCCCTGGAGCCGCCCGATCCTGCCTCGTTCGTGCCGGGCGACGGCGGCGCGACCGCCGGCGCCGACCTCCGCTGGGCCCACCTCGGGATCGAGGCCACGAAGCGCGCCCTGGCCGACCGCGACCCCCACCTCTCGGATCCTGCCTTCGTGGACATCCCGGTGGGCCGCCTCCTCGATCCGGCGTACGGCGAGGCCCTGGCCCGCGCGATCGACCCCGGACGGGCCACGCTCCCCCCGCCCTCCCGGGCGCCGAAGGGCGGCGGCACGATCTGGCTGGGCGTCGTGGACGGGGCCGGCAACGCGGTGAGCCTCATCGAGTCCAACTACGCGGGCTTCGGCAGCGGCGTCGTGGATCCCGCGACGGGGATCGCCTACCAGAACCGTGGCAGCTACTTCAGCCTGGACCCGGACCACCCGAACGTGCTGGCCCCGGGCAAGCGAACCCTGCACACCCTGCTCCCGGGCATGCTCTTCCGGGACGGGCGGCCGTGGGTCGTCCACGGGAGCATGGGCGGCGACTCCCAGCCCGCGATCTTCGCCCAGGTGGTCTCGGCCCTGGTGGACGGCGGGGTCGACGTGGCGACGGCCGTCGCCGCACCCCGCTGGTCCCCGGTTCCGGCGGCGCATTTCGCTCCGCCCGAGATCGTGCAGGTCGAGCCGCGCTTCCGGCCCGGGCTGCTCGAGGGGCTGGCGGCGCTGGGCCACCACCTTGACGTCCGGGCTCCGTTCGACGGCGCGCTGGGCCACGCCCACGCGATCGAGCTCGTCGACGGCGGGCCGGCGCGCGGCGGCACCCTCGCGGCAGCGACCGACCCGCGCTCCCCGGGGCTCCCGGCGGCATGGTGAGCCAGCCGCGCCGGAAGGGCCCGGGCCGGTGACGGAGCGCCCGCCCTTCCTCTATCCGGGACCCCGGGCGGCCCTCCTGGGTCGGATCCGCACGCTCTCGATCGACGACCTCCGGGCGCTCGACGCCGCCGTCCGTGCTCTCGCGGCGGAGAAGGCCCACCGGCACGTGGACAAGGGCGTCCTGTTCGCCTGGTGGGAGGGGCCGCGTCTGCGGGGCGAGGAGGATCGTGAGCTCCAGGACCTCTTCGCCGCGGTCCTGGCCGCCCTCGCGGGCGGGCTCACCGGTCTCGACGTCGAGCGCGTCTCGGCGCGCTTCGCGCCCCGGCCGACCGTCTTCGCGTCGCTCACGCAGGCCCTCCTCCCGGCCAGCCAGAGCCGCCGCCTCCAGGACGCCTCGATCGGGCTCATCGAGGACGCCGTGGCGCCGTGGGATCCGCGCCTCGCGGTGATCGCCACCTGGAACATGGCCTGCGCGGCGGCGGTCCGCGAGCACCTGCCGGCGACGACGGTCGCGACGCTGGAGGCAGCCTGGCGGCGGGCCCTGGGCGAGCCGCCGATCTGACGCCGCCGGGGCGGCGGCTGCTCCCTCGTCGCGGCCGTCGCGGGGCGCCCGCCCGTGCGATACTCGCGGCCGTCGGAACCCGCCCGCCCACGAGCTCGCCGGAGGACCGCGTGACCTCGAACGTCGCCCAGGCCTACCCCTACTCCTCCGAGACCGAGGCCGAGCGCGCCGCGGCGCTCGTCGCCATCCTCGCGGCCCACGAGGGCCTCGACGCCACCCTCGCCGCGGAGTCGACGCCGCTCGACGAGGGCGACCGCTGGTGGACCTACCATCACGGCGGCTGCGGCGGGACGCTCCACGTGGCTGGCTACGCCCGGGAGAAGCACGCGGTCGTGACCGTCTGCGACCGCTGCGCCAAGACGGCCCTCCGCTGACGGCCGCTCCCGGCGGCGCCCCCGTCCCGGCCGGCCGACTTCGCGAGGCGCGGCGCCGCCTCCTCGTCGACATGGCCGGGATCGTCGCCTCGGCCGTCGGGTTCGGCCTCGTCTTCGGGCTGACGGCGCGCGGCGCCGGCTTCTCCGTCATCGAGGCAGCCGCGTTCTCGGCGATCGTCTTCGCGGGCGCCTCGCAGTTCGCGGCGGCGGGCATGGTCGCCGCCGGCTTCGCCTGGCCGGCGATCGTCCTCCTCACCGGCCTCGTGAACGCCCGCCACGCCCTCTACGCGGCGGCGCTCGCCCCCTGGCTCCGGGGCCGCCCGCGCGCCGAGCGGGCGCTGATGGCGCACGTCCTCACCGACGAGGCCTTCGCGCTCTCGCTGGTCCACTTCCGGCGGCTGGGCGTCGCCGACCGGCGCGGCTACTGGCTGGCGGCGATCGGGGGCGTCTTCATTCCCTGGAACCTGGCCACGCTGGCGGGCTACCTCGGCGGGCAGGCCGTCCCCGACCCGCGGCTGCTCGGCCTCGACGTCGTCTTCCCCGCGGCGATGGCCGGGCTCGCGGTCGGCCTGGCCACGGGTCGCCGCGAGGTCGTGGCCCTGGGGGCCGGCGTCGTCATCGCCCTCGCCGCCGGCCTGGCGATCGATCCCCGGGTCGGCGTCGTGGCGGGCGGGCTGCTGGGCCCGGCCGTCGGGCTGGCCGTGCCGCGCCGCGACCGGGACGTCCCGGAGGCCGACGAGCTGCCGGCCGACCCGGACACCTTTGCCCGGCCCGACCGGAGCGAGGACGGGATGCTGCCGTGAGCGTGGACCTGGTTGGCCTGGCCGTCCTCATGTTCGCGGTGACCTACCCGGCGCGGGCGATCCCGCTCCTCGCGTCGCGCTTCGAGCGGCTGCCGCCGCGGGCCCTCGAGTACCTGCGGCTCGTGGGCCCCGCGGTCCTCGGCGCGATCGCCGCGGCGGAGGTGCTCATCGGGGTGGGTGCCGACGGGCGGCCGACGCTCCAGGTCGGCTGGGAGGCGGTGGCGGTCGTCGCCTGCGCCGCGCTCGTCGCCTGGCGCCGGAACCTCGCCCTCGGGCTCTTCGTCGCCGTGGCCCTGATCGCCCTGCTGCGCGCAACCGGGATCGCGTAGCCGGCGTCGCCGGTGCAGCGGGCGCCGCCGGTCAGCGGGCGTCGCCGGTCAGCCGGCGTCGATCGTGCGCCACCCCCGGACGTCCGGATCGCGCCCCGTCGCCAGGAGCAGACCCGCGAACAGGGCGGTCCGCGGCACGATGCTCGTCACGTCCAGCCACTCCTCCGGGGAGTGGTCCATGCCGCCGATCGGGCCGAGGCCATCGAGCGAGGGCACGCCAAGTCCGGCGGTCGTGTTGGCGTCCGAGGCCCCGCCCGTCGCCGCGTCGCGAACCTCGAAGCCGAGGCTCGCCGCCAGCTCCCGGGCCAGCTCGACCAGGCGGCCGGAGCGGGGCAGCTTCTCCATCGGCCAGTGGCGATGGCGGAGTCCGACCTCGATCGTCACGTCGGGGACCGCCGGCGCTCGCCGCCAGGTCCCGGATTGCCGCGTCCGCCGCCTCCATCGCCGCCCGGTCCACCGCCCGGAGGTCGACCTGGAGGACCGTCCGCTCGGCCACCACGTTGGGGCGGATCCCGCCCTCCACGACCCCGACGTTGCAGGTGACGCCCGGCCAGCGTCCGGTCAGGCCGTGGAGGCCGACCACCAGGTGGGCCGCCGCCAGGATCGCGCTGCGCCCCTTCTCCGGCTCCACGCCGGCGTGCGCCGCCCGACCGTTGACGGTGATCACGTAGTCTGCGGTCCCCTTGCGCGACGAGACGATGTCGCCGTTCGCCCGGGCGCACTCCAGGCTGAAGGCGACGTCGCTCTCGCGGGCCACCCGCTCGATGTGGGGCGTCGAGGCCGGCGAGCCGATCTCCTCGTCGGGGTTGGCGATCACGGTCAGGCGCTCGAACGGCAGCGGGCCGGCGGCGAGGGCAGCCTGCAGGCCATGGAGGAGCGTGAGGAGGCCCGACTTCATGTCGGTGACGCCGGGGCCCCGTGGCGATGCCATCCCGGACGGCGAACGGGCGCGCGGCGGCGGTGCCCTCCGGGAAGACCGTGTCCATGTGGCCGATGAGCAGCGCCCGCGGGCCCCCGGGCTCGCCGCGGAAGACCGCCTCCACCGTGTCGCCCAGGAGGGCGTCCGGATCCGGGTGACGGGTCACCTCGCCGCCGAGGCGCGACGAGGAAGGCCGCCGCCCAGGTCGCCACCTCGTTGACGCCGTCGCGGCTGTAGCTCCCGCAGTCCAGGTTGACGAGGCGCTCGAGATCGGCGAGGAACGCCGGCTCGGCGGCCGCGACGCGGACGCGCAGGGCGGCCAGCTCCGCGGCGGTGAGGTGGTCGCCCGGCGGGATCGGCATGGGCTGCCAGTCTACGAGCGACCGCCGGGCCGCGGATCCCCGGCGCACGCGCCGCGGCCGCCGCGCGTGCCGCCCGCGCGCGAGGCCCGGCGTTCGCTATCCTCCGCGCACCGTGCGCCTCGTCGAGATCCGCCTCCTGGAAGGGCCCAACCTCTACCGCCTCGAGCCGGCGGTGAAGGTCGAGGTCGCCGTGGGCGTCGAGGAGGCCTGGCACGGCGAGCGCGATGCGGCCGAGGGCGTCGCGACGCGCCTCTGGGCCAACGTTCCGCCGAGCCGCCGCCCGGCGGAGGTTGCCCGCCTGGCAGGCTGGTGCGGCCGGCTCCGCGTGGAGGCCGGGAAGGGGCCGTCCGCCGAGGTCCACGTCCATCGCGGCGCCGATCCCGGCCACTGGATCGTCACGTTCCCGTGGCGCGGCGCCGAGCGGGCCCGGACCCTCGCCGAGGCCGCCTGGCAGCTGGCGGGCGAGGAGCGCCTCGAACCCGAGGGTGTCCACTTCCGACCACCCCGACGTCGTGGCGGCCGCCTGGCGGATCGCCGGCGCCACGGCCCATGGCCCGACGATGATCCGCGACGTCGATCGCCGCATCCCGGTCGTCTCCATCTCCGGCACGAACGGCAAGAGCACGGTGGCCCGGATGATCGCCCACATCCTGGGCCTCGGCGGCCGCCGGGTCGGCATGACGACGTCCGACGGGATCGTGGTCGGCGGGCGCATGGTGGAGCCGGGCGACTGGACCGGCCCCGGCGGAGCGGCGGCGATCCTCGGCCGCGGCGACGTGGACGTGGCCGTGCTGGAGACGGCCCGCGGCGGGATCCTCCTGCGCGGCGTCGGCTACGAGAGCAACGAGGCCAGCGTCCTGACGAACGTCAGCTCCGACCACCTCGACCTGCAGGGGATGCACACGCTCGCGGAGCTGACGGCAGCGAAGGCCACGATCTGCCGGATCACGAAACCGGGCGGCTGGGTGGTGCTCAACGCGGACGACCCGCACGTGGCGGCCGTCGCGGGCCTCGTCTCCTCGTCGGTCGCCCTCTTCTCGCAGGCGGCCGAGCCGCCGCCGGTCCTGCGGCTGCACGTCGACGGGGGCGGGCGAGCCTACGTCGTGCGGCGCGGGACGCTGGCGGAGGTGGAGGCCGGCGAGGCGCGGCCGATCGTCGCCATCGACGAGATCCCGGCGACGCTGGGCGGGCTGGCCCGCCACAACGTCGCGAACGCGCTGGCCGCGGCCGCCGGTGCCCGGGCGCTGGGGGCGACCCTGGGGCAGGTCGCGGACGCGCTGCGCGACTTCCGACCCTCGGCGGATCGATCGCCGGGGCGCCTCAACCTCTTCCGCCATGGGAAGCGCGTCGTGATCGTCGATTTCGCCCACAACGAGGCGGGGCTGGACGCGCTGCTGGACGTGGCCGACGGCATTGCCGCGGGGGGCGCGGCCCGGACCTGGCCGGTGACCCTCATCGTCGGGACCGGCGGAGACCGCCCCGACGACACGATCCGGGGAATCGGGCGGATCGCGGCCAGGCGGGCCGCAGCGGGTCGCCATCAAGGAGACGCCGGACTACCTGCGCGGCAGGGACCGCACACGAGACGATCGAGGCGCTTCGCGCCGGGATCGCCGAGGGCACGGCGGAGGTCGCCGCGGCCGGCCGCCCGGGCGCGATCGACCCGGCCGCGGTCCCCGTCTACGAGTCCGAGGTGGCCGCCCTGCGGGCCGAGCTGGCGCTGGCCGGCGCGCCGGATGCCCACGGGCGGCCCGACCAGCCGGCGGTCGTCGTCCTGATGTGCCACGCCGAGCGCGACGACGTCTTCCGCCTCCTCGCCGACCTGGGCGCCCGGCCCGTCGACTCCCCCGCCGCGCTGCGCGAGCTCGTCCCCCGCCTCGACGTCGCGCCCGCACCCGGAGTAGGCGGTCGGCGCCACGGGCGAATCTCCGGGGCCGGCCGATCAGGCGGCGCCGACGAGCCGCCTCAGCGTCTTCGGCGAAACGGGTAGTCGCGCAGCTCCGGAACGAACGGGAGGGAGGGCGGCGAGGCCCGCCGCGGGGCGCCCTCGGCTCCGCGCGTACGCTCGCGGAACACGGCACGCAGGGCGGCCTTGACGAGGGCCGACGCCCAGGCGCGGGCGTGCAGCGGCCGACCGGGAAGGGAGGGGAAGGGAGGGGCGTCCATGGCCATCTCCACCTCGCTTGCACCCGGGGGTCCAGCCGCACCGGGTCGCCGAGGCTTGTCCGCAGTCTACAACCGCGCCCCCATCCCGCCTAGCCGGCCGGGGCATCCAGCTCGCCCGGGTCGCTGATCGCCGTCGCGCCGCCCGGCGCGCCGAGCAGCTCGTTGGCGAGCCGGTAGACGCCCACCGCGTCGTCCACGCAGCAGACGACGAGGTCGCCCGGCGCCGCCCGCCGGATCGCGGCCCGCACGGCCGCCGTCTCGTCGAGGATCCGTTCGACCTTGGTCGTGAGCGCCGCGCCCCTGGCCCGGGCGGCCCGGATCCCGGCCACGACGTTCCCCGCCGAATCGCCCGGCGGGCGGCCGCGCAGGCGGCGGTCCTCGCGGACGTAGATCTCGTCGAACGCCCCCGCGGCGAGGGATCCGTACTCGCGCTGGTCCGCGTCGCGGCGATCGCCCGGGATCCCGATGACCCCGATCGCCCGGCCGCGGTGGGCCGGGGCGCCGACCTTCGCCGGCGTCGGCGCGACCATCCGCCGCACGAAGTCGGCCAGCTGGCGCATCCCGTCGACGTTGTGGCAGTAGTCGATGATGAAGCGGATCCCGCCCAGCTCCACCAGGTTGAGCCGGCCGGGCGCCTGGAAGAACGACGTGGTGAACGTCCGCAGGCCCTGCCGGATGTCGTGGAGGTGGGCGCCGGCCGACCACGCCGCGGCCGCGGCGGCGAGCGCGTTGGCCACGTTCATGCGGGCCTTGCCGCCGAACGTGGCCGGGATGAGGTGCGTATAGACGACGGGCATCGTGCGGGGGCCGAGGCGGAGGACCATCATCTCGCCCTCGGGACCCGCCTGGATCACGAAGGCCGCGCCGCCGCGCCCGCAGTGGACGTCCACGCGGTCCCAGCCTTCGCTTCCCTTCTCGGTGGCCATGCTGAAGTAGACGACCCGGCCGCCGGCACCGCGGGCCATCCGGGCGACGAGCGGGTCGTCGGCGTTGAGGACGGCGGTCCCCGTCTTGGGCACCGCGTCGACCAGCACGCTCTTGACGGAGGCAAGCTGGCGCATCGTGTCGATCCCGCCGAGGCCCAGGTGGTCGCCGGTGACGTTCGTGACCACGGCGACGTCGTTGCGGTCGTAGCCGAGGCCCTCCCGGACGATCCCGCCGCGGGCCACCTCGAAGACGGCCATGTCGACGGTCGGGTTC
The DNA here is from genome assembly GCA_963827965.1 of uncultured Chloroflexia bacterium. Lineage (GTDB taxonomy): Bacteria > Chloroflexota > Limnocylindria > Limnocylindrales > CSP1-4 > CTSoil-043. The sequence goes on from CAWHCW010000019.1 coordinate 95,406, forward strand.
TGGAGGACCATCTGGGCCGACCGCGGGCCCGACATGTCGCCCTTCTTGGTGAGGCGGCCGTCGATGACGATGCCGTCGGTCGAGGTCATCCCGACGCGCCGGCCCATCAGCTTGAAGACGTGGGCGATCATCCGCACGGTCGTCGTCTTGCCGTTCGTGCCCGTCACGGCCACGATCGGGATCCGCGCCGGGGTGCCCGGCGGGAAGAGGAGGTCCAGGACCGGCTTCGCCACGTACTGCGGCTCGCCCTCGGTCGGGTGGGTGTGCATCCGGAAGCCCGGCGCCGCGTTGACCTCCACGATCCCGCCGCCGGTCTCGCGGACGGGCTCGCTGATGTCGGGGCAGATGAAGTCGATCCCGGCGATGTCGAGGCCGACGACGCGGGCCGCCGTCTCGGCGATCTCGACGTTGTCGGGGTGGGCCTCCATGGTCCGGTCGATCGAGGTCCCGCCCGTCGAGAGGTTGCCGGTGAGGGCCAGCTTGACCCAGGTGCCCGGCGGGAGCACGTCGTCGAGGCCGACGCCCTGCGCGGCCACGATCGCCTCGGCCGCGTCGTCGACGGTGATCCGGGTGAGCACCTTCTCGTGCCCGATCCCCCGCCGGGGGTCCCTGTTCGCGATCTCGACGAGCTGGCGGATGCTGTGCTCGCCGTCGCCGGTCACCGAGGCGGGAACCCGCTCGGCCACCGCGGCGAGCTTCCCGCCGACGACGAGGACGCGGTAGTCGTGGCCCGCGATGAACGTCTCGACGACCACGTCGCCGGCCCGGCTCTGGCGCTTCGCCTCGCCGAAGTGGCCGCGCACCGCATCGGCGTCGCGCAGGTTGAGCCCCACCCCGCGCCCATGGTTGCCGTCGAGCGGCTTGACCACCACCGGGTAGCCCAGGCGCTCGGCCGCCGCGACCGCTTCGTCGTCCGTCTCCACGACCTCCGCCCGCGGGACGGGGAGGCCGGCGGCCGAGAGGAGCTGGTTCGTGAGGCCCTTGTCCGACGCGATGTCGACGGCGATGGCCGATGTCTTGCTCGTCATCGTCGCCCGGATCCGCTGCTGGTGGACGCCCTGCCCCAGCTGGACCAGCGAGTGGCGGTCCAGGCGCAGGATCGGGATGTCGCGGGCGATCGCCTCGTCGACGAGGGCCAGGGTGGACGGCCCGAAGGCCAGCCGCTCGGCCAGCCGGATGAGGCGCTCCATCTCGGCCTCGAGGTCGAAGGCGAACTCGGGGTCGTCGGGATCGACGAGGTGGTTGACGAGGTGGACGGCCATCCGGCCGGCCTCCAGGCCGACCTGCTCCTCGCGGTACTCGTAGATGACGTGGTAGCGGCCCGCGGCCCCCGCCGAGCGGGTCTTGCCGTGGCGGGCCTCGGTCCCGGCCAGGTTCTGGAGCTCCAGGGCCACGTGCTCGGCGACGTGTCCCATCCACGTCCCGTCGCGGAGCCGGCTCACGAACCCCCCGCGACGGCCGAGCGAGCAGGCGTGGTCGTCGAGCGTCGGCAGCATCCCGACGAGGGCGTCGGCGAAGTGGGGGATCGTGTTCGAGGGCCAGCGCTCGAGGTCCCCGAGGTCCACGAGCATCCGGATCACGGGCTTGGGGGACCAGTAGTTGGGGCCGCGAAGGACGCGGCTCTCGACGATCTGGAGCGTCGGCCGGGCCAGCGCGCCGGCGACCTCGTCCGGGGATGGCGCTGCGGCCTGCTCGGGGACGAGCGCGGAGGCCGCCCCCTGCGCGTCCCGCCTGCGGCTCGTCCGGGCCACGGCTTCTTCTCCCTTCGACCTGCTGCGCCGAGTCGGTCGCTCGCCTGCTACTCGGAGGCGGCCTCCCCGGCCGCGAGCGACCGGAGCGCCGGGGTGGCGATCCTGGCGCGCCGCCGGAGATCGAACCGGTAGCCCGCCGGCAGCGAGTGCATCACGACGTTGCTGATCATGAGCGGCCGGTGGCCGGTGACCTCCCAGGCGTCGGTCTCGGCGGCCGTCCCGTCCACGATGGTCACGCTCCCCCGGCCGATCACCTCGAAGACGTGGTCGGGCGTGACGACGCCGGCAGTGTCCTCGTCGATGCCGATCCCGAGCAGGCTGGGATTCTGGGCGACGAGGGCGAGGAGCCGACCGAGGCGGTTTCGCTGCTGGAAGTGCTGATCGATGATCACCCCGGGGAGCAGCCCCAGGCCGGCGCTGATCTGGGCCATCCGCTGCTTGGGGGTCAGGCCGGAGGCGCCGAAGGCGATCATGTGGGTCGAGAGGGCGGCGGCGCCCGCGCTCGTGCCGGCGACAACGGCCCCCGCGTGGAAGCGCTCCTCGATGGCCCGGGAGAGCCGCGTGCCGCCGATCGTCGAGGAGAGGCGGAGCTGGTTCCCGCCGGTCAGGAAGATGCCGGTCGCCCCGTCGACGAGGACGGCGTGGGCGTCGTCGTTGGCCTCCGGGCGGGCCTGGGCCAGGATCGGGTCCACCCGCAGGGCGCCGAGATCCGTGAAGACCTCCCGGTAGCGCTCGCCCACCTCGGCCGCGAACGACGAGGCGGTCGCCACGACGGCGATGCGCGCCGTGGCCCCGCCCGCGAGCGCCACGAACCGGCTGAGGATGACCCGGTCGCGGATCTTGTCCTCCGCACCGCCGATCACGATCAGATGGCCGGTTCGCATGGGTCCGCGGAGTATACCGGCGCCCGGAGCGCCCGTGCGATACTCGGCCGGCGATGTCCTCTTCGGCGACCGTCCAGGGCTCGGCCCGCGCGCGGGCGCGCGCTGGCGTCCTGCGGCGCGCGCTCCGGCGCGAGGCAACCCGGCTCCGGCAGCCGCGCCATATCGCCGCCATCCTCGTGCTCGGGATCGCCGGCGGGCTCGTGATCGCCGCGCTCTTCGCCCGCGGGGAGCTGGCCGGGGCAGACGCGCGCGCCTACTGGGCGGCCGTCCGGATCTGGCTCAACGGCGGCGATCCGTACCACCCGGTCGGGCCCTTCATGCCGTACGTCTACGCGCCGTGGCTCCTCCCCGCGTTCGTGCCCTGGGCCCTCCTCCCCTGGGACGTCGCCTGGTTCACCTGGCGGGCGGCGAACGTCGTCCTCCTCCTGTGGACGATCGGGTGGGCCTACCGGCTCCGTCCCCTGGCGACCGCGATGGCCGTCCTCCTCCTCGGCTTCCCCTTGATCGCCAACCTCGACACGGGGAACGTCAACCTGCTCCTGGTCTTCATGATCTGGGCCGCCCAGTTCAGCGCGCCACGGACCGCCGGCTTCCTGCTGGCCCTGGCGACCTCGCTCAAGTGGGTGCCGATCGCCTTCCTGCCGCTGCTGGCGCCGCGGGGGCGCGCCTGGGGCGTCGGCTTCGTGGCGGCCGGGGTCGCCCTGTCGCTGCTCACGCTGGATGCAACGCTGGTCCAGCTGCAGGTTCTCTTTGCCTTCCCGCGCCCGGCCCGCGTCGACTACCTCGTCTTCCTCTGGTGCCTCGTCCCGTGGCTCTGGCGGCAGGCAGATCCGGCCCGCTACCTCCGGGCGGCGACCTGGGTCGCCTGGGGGCGCGGCTGGCTGGTCGACCTGCGGCGGCCGGGCGAGCTTCTGACACGCCTCCGGCGCGCCTTCGGGCTCACGCCGGGGTAGCAGCCTCGACGCTCGGCCGGCGGCGGGCTGTCGCCGATCCTGGCGCGGGGCTCGCGGACCGGATGCAGGAGCAGCGCCCCGATCGCGTAGCAGGCAATCCCGACGACCATCGCCGCCCGTGGCCCCGTCCCGGGGTCGATCGCGACGCTCACCGGGTCCATCACCCCCTTGAGGGCCACCGCGACCGCCACCACGCCCGACGAGGCCGTCGCGACGTTGCTGATCCCCATGTAGCGGCCCGCCGCGACCTTCGGGATGATGTCCGTCAGGAGCGCCCAGTCGACGGCCAGGAACGTCCCGCTCCCGATTCCGAAGAGCCCGGCCCCGACGAGGGCGAGCGGCACGCCGGGGGCGACCGCGACGACCGCCAGGCCCGCCGCGCCCGAGGGCGCAGGCAGCGTAGATCACGGGCTTGCGCCCGATCCGATCGGAGATCCGGGCCGCCGGGACGACGGCGACCAGGTTGCCCACCGTGACCACGGCGAGCACGCCCAGCAGCACGATGCCCGCCGCGGTCGTGTCGAGGGCGAGGCTCTTCTTCACGAAGAAGACGGCCCCGTTGACGAGCACGCCAGCGCCCATGAGGACGAAGAAGCGCGAGCCGACCAGGAAGAGGAAGCTCCGCTCGCGCAGGATGTCCGTCCCCCAGGCCTCCCGCGCGATGGCGAGCCACGACCGCCCGCCCCGGTCACGCGGCGCGCGCCCGTCGTCGACGCGGACCACGACGCTGACCATCGTGGCCAGCTCCAGGGCGCCCAGGCTCATGGTGGCCACGAAGAAGGCCGACGGGATGGTGGCGTAGAGGGCGAGGGCGAGAGCGGCGATGGCGAACCCGGCCACGTTGCCGAGAACGCTGAAGAGGCCCACCAGGGACGAGGCGATCCCCACCTGGTGGGGAGGCACGAGGTCCGGCACGTAGCCCTGGAAGGGTCCCTGGGCGAAGTTGGAGCTGACCTGGAGCAGGACCACGAAGACCGCGATCGCGAGCACCGTGTTCGACGACGCGATGCCGAGCAGGAAGACGACGTCGAGGACCGAGCCGATCACGATGTAGGGCTTGCGGCGGCCCCAGCGCGAGATGGTGTAGTCGCTGATCGTGCCCACCGTCGGCTGGACGAGCATGGCGATGAAGGCGCCGAACGCGGTCATCCGGAAGAGGGCGTCGCCCTCCGTGTTGAGGGGCACGATCCCCTCCGCCACGAGGCGGTTCTCGAGGATCGCGGCGATCCCGCCCATGACCGCGGTCAGGCCCAGCCAGTAGAGCGAGAGCCGGATCAGCTGCCAGGTGGGGAGCGTCGCCGTGGGGCGCCCGACCTCGTCGACGCCCGCCGCCGCCTGGTCCGCCATGCCGCAACCTCTGCCCCGCCCCCCGGCTCGGCCAGTATCGAGCCAGCCCGGGC